>CAVVYF010000010.1:0-21523 GCA_963752375.1 Terriglobia bacterium | reverse complement strand
GACCGGCGGCGAAGGATCGAGCGCGCCAGCCGCTCCGCGGTGTCGTCGGCGCTCACACTGCGTGTCCGAACCTCCTCGGCCACGACGTCCGCGAGTCCCAGCGACTGCTGAGCGATCGCGTTCCGCACCTCCGGGCTGGTGGCGATGTGCTCCACGACCCGCTGCAGCTCAGAGCTCTCCAGCACGCGCTCCGTGGTCACGTACACGAGATCGCTGTCAAGCACGCGCTGGACGGCGCGCTCCACGCCCGGGCTTTCAAGAACCCGCTGGACGATGCGGTCGGTGGCGGGACTGTCCAGCGCCATCACGACCAATCGCTCCAGCTCCGGCCCCTCAAGGCTTGTCGCGAGCAGACGCTCCGCGTCGTCGCTCGCGAGCACCTGGGCGATAATCCGATCGGCCACCTCCTCGTCGAGGAGGTTCATCGGCAACAAGACCAGCAACTACGATGAAGGCCGAAAAGGGTTGGACACCCTGGAAATCGTGGCCCGCGAAGCACGCAAGAGCATTCCGAACCTGCACGTCTGTTTCCTGGGACTCGGATGGGATGAAGAAGTCCGCGAGTTCCAGCAGCAGGGCATCTCGGCCAACTACACCGGATTCATTCCGCAGAGCTGGCTGCCCGCGTTCTATTCCAGCATCGATGTCCATCTGGTCACTTCACGAATCGAGGGCGGTCCGGTGACCATATTGGAAGCAATGGCTTGTGAGACCCCGGTGGTGACCACTCGTGTGGGCCTGGTGCCTAACACCATCGTGGACGGCAAGAACGGTTTTTCCGCCGAGATCGGAGACATAGACTCCCTGGTCCGGCAACTGGGTGAGTTGGCCCAGTCGAGCGAACTGTGCCGGGAGATCGGCACGTCGGCGAGATCGTCGGTGTATCCGCACCTGTCGTGGGACGAAACTCTGGGCCAGCTGGAACAACCCCTCGCCCGCATGAAAGCGCGCTCCACCCGCACTGGCGGGAGCGCGTCGTCTCCGGTCAGCCGGAAAACCGCTTTGCAGCTGGCGGGCGCAGTCCACACCATGGACGGACTTCTGTGGGGATTCATGAGCTGGTGGCAAGGGCTTCTGTCTCCGGCAGTGGCGGCGCGCATGGTCGAAGCCTGCTGGGAAGGCTATGGCGCGGCTGACGTCTTGCGCGGTTTGGGGCTGATCACGCGCTCGTCGTTTCGGCCGTCCTCATTGCAGAAGAAACTCGCTGTTTGAAAGCAACAGGAGCAATCATGCCGACCATCGTCCAAAACGAGCGCGACCTCCGCTTATCTGATGGCGTGGAGCGGTTTTTGGTGAGTGTCATCATCCTGAACTACAACTATGGCCGCTATCTGAGGCAGTGCATTGAAAGCGTTCTGGCCCAGGACTACCCGGCGGTGGAGTTGATTGTGGTTGACGACGGCTCGACCGATAATTCGCGGGTGGTGATCGAATCCTATGGCGAACGACTGGTGGCTTCGTTCAAAGCGAACGGCGGCATGGTCTCGGCGATGAATCACGGCTTCGGGCTGGCGCATGGGGCCATGATCATGTTTGTGGATTCGGACGACTACCTGTTGCCCGGTGCCATCTCCGCGCACTCTGCCGCGCTCGGTCAACCGGGGGTGATCAGGTCGCAGGCTTTCATGACGGTACTGGATGAAAGCCAGGCTTTAAAACAGAGCACGATTCCCGGCGCCCAGGCGGCCGAAGGCGATCTGCGTGAATTGGTCCTACAGAGGGGCCCTGGCGCTTATGTTTCGTCGCCGAACTCGGGCAATGCATGGTCACGTCATTTTCTCGACCAGGTATTTCCGCTTCCCGACCGTCTCCGGGCGGTCGGAGGAGAGACTTTCCTGATGGACGCCGCACCACTTTTCGGCAGGATCGTGACTCTCAAACACCAGCCCTGGGTGATCTACCGGGTGCACAGCGACAACATGAACGGGAAGTTGGTCGGAATGACGGGGCAGAACATTCGCGTCGTGCTTGCGCAGTATAAGGTGCGAACCGCATGGCTCGAGAGCGTTATATCTTTGCTGGGGGGGCAGCCGCGGGCGGACGAGTGGAGAGCCGACAACTGGCGGCTCCTCACTTTGGGCTATCTGAACCGGCGCATTTCGGGCGCGGGAGAAGCGCCGACTCTCGCCCTCAATCTAGGGTCCGCTTTCAGGGCGGGGTGCAATCCGGTGAAACGCGCGCTCTTAGCCTGCGCCATCCTCTGCATACGCCTGGCGCCACTGACGGTATCGCTCTACATCGCCGGCCGGATCATCAAACTGAGATTTATGTGAGGTCGTTTCTTTGTCATCTACAGAGCTGAATCTTTGCATGCTGCACCACGTCGTGTCTCAGCGAAGAGCTTCGGTGCAGCTATATGAACCTGGAATCATCGAGGACGAATTGACCCAAGCGGCAATTTCCGCGGGGGCTATACCCCCTACCGGCACCCGGGTATTGTTCCTGGACCACACCGCGGCCATGAGCGGCGGAGAAATTGCGCTCTTCAACCTGCTGCGATTTCTCGATCCGGAGAAGGTCACGCCCGTGGTCGTGCTCGGAGCCGAGGGTCCGCTGGCGGAAAAGCTGCGCGCCATCGCTGACACTCATGTGTTGCCTCTGTCTCCGCGCGTGGCCGCCCAGAAGAAAGACAAGCTTGGAATCGGGACCCTGTTTCGGGTCCGGGACGTGCTCGCTGCCCTGGCGTACATCTGCCGGCTGGCAACTTTCATTCGCCAGCAGAAAATCCGACTGGTCCACACCAATTCTTTGAAGACGGACGTAATCGGGGGTCTGGCAGCACGATTGTCGCGCTGTCCCGTGGTCTGGCACATTCGTGACCGCATCGAGGACGATTACCTTCCCCGGCCCGTGGTCCGGATCTTCAGGCTGTTATCGCGGGTGATCCCGAACTACGTGATCGCAAACTCACGTGCCACTCTGCGCACACTTCACCTGGGGAAGGGGGCGCGCGGCACATCGATTCCATCCGGCATTGAACTGAACGGCAAGACTGCCGTGGTCCACGACGGCGCTACTACAGCCGTGCCCACAGGCAGAACCGGCCTGCGTTCCCAGCGCCGGGTCGGCCTGGTGGGACGCATTTCTCCCTGGAAAGGCCAGCACATTTTCATCCAGGCAGCAGCGCTGGTGAACCGGCGATTTCCTAACGCCCGCTTTTTTATCATCGGAGCGGCCTTGTTCGGGGAAGACGAGTACGAGCAGAAGGTGCGGCGCTTGCCCGGCGAACTTGGGATCGAAGACATCGTGGAATTTACCGGCTTCCGCAGCGACGTGAAGCGCGCCATCGCGGAGCTGGACCTGGTGGTGCATGCCTCCACCAAAGGTGAGCCCTTCGGTCAGGTCATCATTGAGGGGATGGCGGCGGGAAAACCCGTCGTCGCCACGAATGGCGGGGGCGTTCCCGAGATTGTGGAAGATGGCCGCACCGGAATCCTGGTTCCAATGGGCGATGTGCAGGCCATGGCCGAGGCCATTTCAAAGATTCTTTCCGACCCCGTGGAAGCAAGAGCGATGGGTATTCGGGCAAGGCAAAGAGTAGCGGACCACTTCACCCTGCAGCAGACCGCTCGAAGGGTAGAAGCGGTCTATGAGGAAGTGCTGCGCTGAGGCAGTAAAAGCAGAATCGGCAGGTACCTGGCCTGACCGTTCTAACCTGAAACCGGGAACTCCGGCCCCTCCAGGGAATACTGGATAGCTTGCTCCATGCTCATCTCGGAACCTTCGGCCCACGCGCGCTTCCCTTCCGTTTCATTGAGCGATTTCCAGGCAGGCAGCAGTGTCTGCTCGAGCTTGGATTGTTCCGCTTGATGCAAAGGAACGCTGATCAGCTTTCGTAAGTGCGCGGCGGCGGCGGCCAGCTTCAGTGCACGTTCGGCATGTCCTTGCGCCAGGGCCAGGCAAGCGGAGCCTTCCAGCACCCGTGCGATACCGCGCCGGTGCCCCAAGTCCGCAAAAATCTCCAGGGCCTCACAGCATGCGGCGTGGGCCGCCGAATGATTTCCCTGCTCACAGTCGATATAGGCCAAATCCGTCAGTGACCGAGCCGAACCCCACGGATCTCCGGTATCCCGGAAGATTGAAAGAGCGCGTTGATACAATCCTCGAGCGGCATTCAGGTTGTCCTGGGCGCACGCCAGGTCGCCCTGCTGGCTGATGCACCAGGCGGCACCGGTGCGATCACCCAGCTCCTCGAAAATCTCCGTAGCCTCGCGCAAGGCCCATTCAGAGCGTGGATAATCGCCGCGAACCTTGACCACGTTTGCCAGGTTGTGAAGACAGCGCGCGGTTGCCAACCGGTCCGAGAGCAGCCTCCAGCAGGCCAGGCTGCGCTCAAAATTTCTCTGGGCCGTAAGGTAGTCGCCGCGGTCCCGCGCCGTCACTCCCAAGGCATTCAATGACGCGGCGATGCCCGACTCATCACCCAGGTCTTCATAAAGAGAGAGACTCTGCTCCAGAGCACGCTCGCCCGCGGGATAATCGCCCTGAGTGGTAGCCAACGCTCCCAGAAAAAGCGAGATCCTGGCCCTTTCTTTTGCGTGCTCGGCTCCGGCCAGACGCAAAACGGTTTCCAGCCGGGCCCGGCCCTCGACCAGGTGTTCGCGCATGTCCCAGAATCGAAACAGGGCCACGCATAGACGCAGCCCCCAGTCCAGGTCCCGAGCCTGAAACAACCAGTCGAGAGCGAAGCGCAAGTTATCGATCTCAACGTCGCATAGCGACAGCCAGCTGGCCCGGTCTGTGGAACTCAGTTCCGGATTGCCTTCCTCGGCCAGGACCAGGCAGTAGGCGGCATGTGCCCGGCGCGCCGCGGATTCCTCGCCGCTCTCGATGAGGCGTTCGAGAGCATACTCGCGAATCATCTCCAACATCGCAAACCGCGGCTGGGCTTCGGCCCGGTCCACTCGCTGGACCAAATTCTTGTCCACCAGGGACGTCAACCCTTCGAACAGATCGATACCCAGGTCGCGGCTCGTATTACAGACCGCTTCCGCCGCCTCCAGAGTGCATCCTCCGACAAAGACGGAAAGCCGCCGGAAGAGTTTCCGTTCAGCCTCATTCAGAAGATCGTGACTCCAATCAATGGTCTTGCGGAGCGTTTGTTGCCGCTCCGGCAGGTCGAGCGCGCCGCCCGTCAACAGTTGCAGGCGGCTTTGCAGCCGCTCCAGTATGGCGCCGGGTGGCAGGAGCCTGGTTCGGGCAGCCGCCAGTTCAATGGCCAGGGGCAATCCATCCAGCCGTGAACAGATTTCCTGGACCGCGCTTTCATTTTCTGAGGTAACGGCAAAGTCGGGCCAGACCGCCGCTGCCCGTTGCGCGAACAACTCGATGGCGGAACTCTGCGCCAGCGGAGTTACAGGGAATTCCTGTTCTCCGTAAATACGCAGGCGGGAGCGGCTGGTGACCATGATCTTGAGAGACGGGCATGCTTCCAGCGTTTCGGCCACTACACCCGCAGCCGGAAGGACCTGTTCGAAGTTGTCAAGCAGGAGTAAAAATGGCCCTGCGTGCTGCAACTGATCGCCGATGAGTTGCGGGATGGTGCGGTGGACGACTTGCTGGATTTGAAGCGCGCCCGCGAGCGCGGTCAGCACCAGGTCGGGGTTCGTAATGGACGCCAGATTGACAAATTGCACCCCACCCGTGAACCGGTCTGCAATCGAGGTGGCCACAGCCACCGCCAGGCGGGTTTTCCCGGCACCGCCCGGGCCCGTGATGCTCAACAGCCGGACACTCTCCCGGAGTATCAATGCAGTGGCTTCAGTCACTTGTTGGTCGCGCCCAACCAGAGAAGTACGCGGGAGTGGCAGATCGTGACGTCTTCCGGCAATCTTCGCCGCGGGCAGCTCAGGTTCATGGGCCTGGTTGAAGGAGTCATTGACAGGCAGAAGGTCCGGCCCCGCGGGAAGTTGAATCACCTCCGCCGTAAACAAATATCCGCGACGAGGAACCGTCTTGAGCAACCGCTGACTGCGATCATCCAGCGCGCGACGCAACTCGAGGGTGCACTGCACCAGTGAATCCTCGGTAACGAAGGCGTCGGGCCACACCGCCTGCATCAGTTCCGGCTTGCCAATCAACCTTCCAGGATGCTCCAGGAAATACCTGAGGGTTTCATACACCTTCGGACGAAGCTTGATCTCTTCTCCCGCCTTGAATAGACAACCCTTAGCGACGTCCAGGGTGAAATCGCCGAATTGATACTTTAGAGGAGTGGTCTCCAATTGGGCTCCGGTCTCAGTAAAGCCAGGCCGCGCGTGCATCCTGAATTTCGGCTTTTCTTTGGCGTTGTTTCGTTACTTTCCGTCCTGATGCCAGCTATCCTGCACTGGCTAGGCGAGGCTCGGCACTCCGGTGCGCATCTTCCTTGAGCGCTGGGCTGGAAGAAGCTCCGCAGAGCGGATTCTAGCAAAGGGCCAGTTGCCGAGGAAGGCAAGGACAGAGCCACCGGGGCTGACCGATCCACAAAAAAGGAGATAAATCCAATGAGTACAGCACAGGTTCCTACGCTTGACATGAACAAACTGAATGCTTTTATCGGCCAATTCGTGACTGACCTCGGGGCCACGGTTCATTCCGGCATGGTCGTCATTGGGGAGAAGCTGGGGCTTTACAAGGCCCTCGCCGGGGGGCCCATGACGCCGGCTCAACTTGCCGCTAAAACGAAGACCGATGAGCGCTATTTGCGCGAATGGCTGGCCTCCCAGGCTGCCGGAGGCTACGTCTCCTATGACGACAAGAGCGGCAAATTCAGCTTAAGCGAGGAACAGGCTTTCACGCTGGCCAGGGAAGATAGCCCTGCCTACCTCCCCGGGGCATTTGAACTCGCCCTGGCCGCGCTCACGGCGGTCCCGCGCATCGCGGAATCCTTCCACACCGGCGGCGGCATGGGTTGGCACGAGCATGCCGAAGGCGTTTTCCATGGCACCGAAAAGTTCTTTCGTCCCGGTTATGCCGCCAATCTCGTGAGCGCATGGATTCCTGCCTTGAGCGATGTCAAACAGAAGCTGGAGGCGGGGGCGCGGGTCGCCGACGTGGGATGCGGCCTGGGGGCTTCCACAATATTGATGGCCCAGGCATTCCCCAATTCCAGGTTTTTCGGATTTGACTACCACGACAAATCGATTGAGACTGCGCGCGAGTCCGCCAGGCGAGCGGGCGTCGCCGACCGGGTCACGTTCGAGGTATCGAAGGCAAAAGAGTTTCCCGGCAAGGGCTATGACTTTGTAACTGTCTTCGATTGCCTGCACGACATGGGCGATCCGATCGGGGCCGCCGCGCACGTCCGGCAGTCCCTGGCCAAGGACGGCACGTGGATGATCGTCGAGCCCTTTGCCAACGATCAGTTGAAGGACAACCTGAATCCTGTCGGCCGCGTTTACTACTCGTTTTCAACGCTGCTGTGCACGCCTTGCTCACGCTCACAGGAAGTTGGACTCTGCCTGGGAGCGCAGGCGGGCGAGGCGAAAATTCGCGACGTTGTGACTTCGGCGGGATTCAGCCGTTTCCGGCGAGCCACGGAAACACCCTTCAACATCGTTTACGAAGCTCGTCCGTAACTAAGCAGGCCTGGTCGTGCGAGGGTGACGGCAATCGCCCTCGCACGACTTCACGCCTTTGAACTTGATCGCATCACCGGGTGGGAAATCCCGGGGGCTGCGAGTAATATGTCTGGAAAATCTGATTTCAGCAGGAAGTGCGATATGAATTCAGTCAATGACATAACGGTTTCGAGAGAGCGCTCGGGCAGTAATGGCGATTCCAATCATGCGGCGTCTTCGCCGCGGCTGCTCAGGCCGGTGCTGAGCGAAGAGATGCTCGCGCGTTTCGCTTCGCGCGCCGCCGCCTGCGACCGGGAGAACCGCTTCATCGACGAAGATTTCGAGGAGCTCCGGGCAGCGAAATATCTGTTGCTGCCTCTGCCCTCTGAATTCGGCGGAGCGGGCATGACGCTGGCGGAGGTTTGCCGCGAGCAACGCGTGCTGGCGTATCACGCGCCCGCCACTGCCCTGGCCGTAAACATGCATCTTTACTGGCTCGGCGTTGCCGCCGATCTTTGGCGCCGCGGAGATGCCTCGCTGGAATGGATCCTGCGTGAGGCAGCAGCGGGCGAGATCTTTGCTGCCGGCCACGCCGAGAGCGGCAATGACATCCCGATCCTGCTTTCGACCACGAACGCGGAGCGCGTCGAGGGCGGCTACAGATTTACCGGCCATAAGCATTTCAGCAGCCTGACGCCAGTGTGGACCCGGTTTGGTATGCACGGGATGGATACCAGCAATCCCGCCCAACCGAAGATCGTTCACGCCTTCATGCCTCGCGATAGTTCAGGCTACAAAATCAAGGAAACCTGGGACGTTCTGGGCATGCGCGCGACCCGAAGCGATGACACCGTTCTCGAAAACGTGTTTATTCCGGACCGCTACATCGTCCGGGTGCTGCCTCCAGGCGGCGCGGGAATCGATTCCTTCGTGCTCACGGCCTTTGCCTGGGCGCTGACAGGCTTTGGAAATGTTTACTATGGACTGGCCAAACACGCCCTCGATCAGAGCATTGCATCGGTGAAAAGCAAGGGGTCGCTGGCGCTCACGCGTTCGATGGCATATCACCCGGAGGTCCAGCACGCCATTGCCGAGATGGTCATCGAACTGGAATCGATTGGACCCCATCTGGACGCCGTCGCCGAGGAGTGGTCGAATGGCGTAGATCACGGCGCAGCCTGGCCCGCAAAAATCTTTGCCGCGAAATACCGTGCCGTCGAAGGCTCATGGCGCGTCGTGGATCTCGGGCTGGACGTGGCCGGCGGCCAGGGAATCTTTCGCGCGGCAGGTTACGAGCGATTGATTCGCGATGCGCGCCTGGGTCGAATCCATCCCGCCAATTCCTTCCTGGCCCATGAAGTAGTTGCGAAAACTGCATTGGGCATCAGCCTCGATGAACAACCCCGCTGGGGCTAACGAATTTGTTTGCCCCGGCGTCTCACCGGGCTGCCTGAAAACCTGGCATGTCCCGCAAAGGCACTTCTTTTTCCTTGTTTTGCATAGAATCAGCCTCGACTGGCTTAGCCGGGCGAATGTTCTTTACGTCCTCGACATAGGCCCGCAGGATTTCAGCCACGCTCCAGGCCTGTGCTATGCATCCACAAGGCCGCTGCGGTACGTCACCGTCGAAGATTTCGGAGATGTGACCGAGGCCGCCATCTGCGAGATGAACTTTCAAAGGCTCGAGCCACTCGGCGGCCTGGCGGCGGGCAGCCTCACCACCTCCGTTCACCTTTATATATGCCGCGATGAAGGGGCCCATCAGCCAGGGCCACACCGTGCCCTGATGGTAAGCGCCATCACGTTCGGTGGGTCCGCCTGTATATCGACCACGGTACTGCGGGTCGCTGGGCGCCAGCGTACGCAGGCCGTACGGCGTGAGCAGATGTTCTTGAACTTTCTCCACCACACTCCTCGCGCGTTCAGATGACAACATGCTGTGAGTCAGGCTGACGGCAAAAATCTGGTTCGGGCGGATCGAAGGGTCTGGCGGGGCGCCGTTTGTGACATCGAACAGGCATCCGGTGGCCTCATTCCAGAACAGGCGATTGAAGCTCCAGCCCGCAACTGTCGCCATGTTGCGGTAGCGCTTTTGACCGGCCTCGTCACCAAAGCTCTGCGCCAGGTCGTCCATGATGCAAAGCGCGTTGTACCACAGTGCCTGGATTTCCACCGGCTTGCCGCGCCGCGGCGTTACCACCCAGTCGCCGACTTTGGCGTCCATCCAGGTCAGCTGAACACCAGGTTCGCCCGAGGAGAGCAGGCCGCTCGAATCCACTTTGATTCCATAACGCGTACCGCGCACATGCCAGGCAATGATATCGGCGAATACGGGATAGAGTTCACTCCGCACAAACTCCCGATCGCCGGTGTAGGCAAGATAGGCGCGCGCGGCCTCAAAAAACCATAGCGTGGCGTCCACCGTGTTGTATTCAGGGGTTTCACCGGCATCGGGAAAGCGGTTGGGCAGCATCCCCTGGTTTACGTGCTGGGCGAAAGTGCGCAGGATGCTGCGCGCGACCTCCGGCTTGCCGGTCGGCAGAGTGAGACCGGGTAAGGCCACCATCGTATCGCGGCCCCAGTCGCTGAACCAGTGATAGCCGGCGATCACGGTTTTCTTGTCGCCGCGGGCAACGATGTACTGGTCGGCAGCAGCAGTAAGGTCCTGGGCAAACATGTCCGCAAGCGGGGACGATACGGCTATCTTCAGGCGGCGGACGATCTCTGCTTGGCGAAATTCGGCCGCTTGGGCTGCATCGCGCCGCTCCGTGGAGGCAATGACCGTTGCCAGGCGATGCGCGTCCAGATCAAAACGCAAGACCAGGGGATTGAACAGGTCTTCGGTGAAATCGAGGCCGCGTTCCCGTTCGGCATCATATTCAAAGTTGCGGTACCAGTCGCCGGCCTTCCGCACCTCGACGGCGTTGTGAGCCAGATGCAGAGAGGGTAAGCCCTCGTAAGGAGTGATGGTCATCAGTCCAGGGTGCCGTTCCGCCTGACCATTGATGGCTCCATTTTCGTGAGTGGTGTTGTGGTAATCGCGAAACGCGATCAGGGGCCTGAGTTCAAGACGCAACTTCCTGATCCGCTCGGGATGATTGTTCTTCTTCAACTCGTACTGCACCACTGTGCTGTTCTCACCCTGGATCATGAATACCGTTTTTTCGATCTCTACGCCCTCAATTTCGTAGGTGAAAACGGGGAATGGATCGAGGCGGAAGTGCCCGAGATAGCGAAACCCCTGCGGATGAATCACGCCCGGATAGCGGTTTGCCGAGAGATCAAACGGTTGTCCTTCGATGAAAAGAGATTCCTCCAGCTTGGAAAGCATGACAATGCGGCCGACCGGCGGCTTGGTGGCGGCCACCAGCAACCCGTGGTAGCGGCGTGTGTTCAGCCCGACAATCGTTGAGGAAGCGAAGCCTCCCAGACCGTTGGTCTCAAGCCATTCCCGGCGCAGTGCGGCATCCAGGTCGCCACAGGTCTCTTTCGTGAATTGAATCATGCTTCTTTCTCCCAAGCGGAAGCTTACCCTTGTGGTGAGACGCGCATCACGCGGGAGAGTAACAGAATCTGCCTGGGTCTGAGGTTATTACAGCAGGTAGAAGTCCCAAAGAAAAATGCGGAGCTTGCTCTCCGCGGGGCGGACGAGGGCGTCCGCCGCTACGTGAGTGTTGGTGGTTTGTGCGCTACGCCACTTCGCAGAACACAATTCCAGCGACGAGAACTACCTTATCCACCAGGAAGCACCACGCTGGTACCTACTTCACCGCCATCTGAACGCCGCCCAGGTTCAATTGGTTCAACCAAAAGGATGATGAACACTGGGTTTCGAGCACCCACCATCCCCTTTCGGAGCATCCATCGCTTGATACAACGTGTTTTACCACAGCTGAGCTTCTCCTTCTACCGTCATCAATCCATCCTCCTTCCCGGGCCGCAATTTTCGCCAGAATGAACCAACATGAAAATATCCGGCCAAATCGGAGAGGCTCTGCCAACTTCTGAACTGCCAGCCAGCTTCCAAACTGCGGACCGAGCACTGCGCAGACCAGAGCGATAACCGTCATCACTCCGACCAGCAGAGTAAGACCGAATGCCAGCAGGCGTTTTTCCAGTAAGCAAGCCCGCGCACATCGTACCCAATATTTAGAACTGTGATCAGCGAACTGAACCCGCTTGACGCGGCAAAGATCGCGCCCAGAATGCTCGCGGAAAGGATACCGCCATTCGTAATTAAAACGTCTTGTAGAACGCTTCTCACCACTCCCATTCCATCTCTGGGCACCACCTTCGACATGACTTCAAGGATCTGGTCGGACAAGGAGCTTATCCTCTTCGCGACGACCGTGTTGAACTCTCGCCTTTTACCCGTCGCTTCCCCAAAACCACCGCGCGATCCGCGGCCATCGCGAAGGTGCAGCCTGCAATTATTATCGCCCGGCCAGCTCAGCTGAGCCATTCATCGAGATGCTCCCGGACGAAACTGTCGTCCTGTAAATGTGGATAGAGCCGGCATACGCGATCGATTTCCTCCATCTGACCTGGAGAGAGGTCTTCCTTGGGATCAAGACACCAGCGGCCCTGGAGAAATCCCTGGCGGCGCAGAATCTCGTGAATCCCGGGAATGCAGCCGCGAAAGCCATGCGCAGGATCGAATAGTGCGGCGTTGGCATCGGTGATTTGCTCGGCCAGGGTCAAAAGGTTGCCAGGAATTACATCGGCGTGACGCGCCGCCAGCGCCAGGTGGGAGACTGCAGACTTCGTCCACACTGCCCAATGCCCCAGCAAGCCTCCGACAATGCAAGCGGATTCACCGCCGAAATCGAAACGGGTCAAGAGGTCCGTCAGAATGTGGTCGTCGTTTCCGGTGTAGAGAGCGATGTCCCGGGAGCGGCCGGACTGAACGACGGCCCGCACCACATCCAGCGTTTGATATCGATTAAATGGCGCGATCTTGATGGCAACCACATTTTCGATCTCCACAAAACTCCGCCAGAACTCAAAACTCAGAACGCGCCCGCCGACTGAAGGCTGCAGGTAGAAACCCATGATGGGCATCAGCGAGGCAACGGAGCGGGCATGCGCCAGAAGCGCCGCGTCGTTTTCATCTTTGACATCCGCGAGGCTGAGGAGCACGGCATCGTAGCCCAACTCGGCCGCCAGCCGCGTCTCCGCGATGGCCTGGCTGGGCTTTCCGCATACTCCGGCGATCTTCACCACGTCCTTTCCACGGCTCTCTTCCGCTGCCAGGCTGAGCACTGGCTTCAACAATCCTACTTTCGGATCGCGAATGGCAAACTGGGTAGTGTGGACCCCCACCGCGACTCCGCCCGCGCCGGCGGCGAGATAGTAGCGCGTCAAGGCGCGCTGCGCCCGCTCGTCTAATTTGCGGTGCGAGTTCAGAGCGAGCGGGTGTGCCGGTATGACCAGGCCTTCGAAGAGTTTTTTGCGAACCTGCATCAGAAGTTCCCGTCGCGCGCCTGAAAATGAGTAGGCTTGTTCAGCACGGCGCCCCCTTGCTGTATCCAATGGGCAGTCCACTCGATCATTTCAGCAGGGCCAACCGCGGGTTCGCCATAAAGACTAAGCGCGCGGGCAGCGTTGTTCAGCAGGGCGGTAGGCCCGGGCTCGCCGATAAATTCGGGCTCGATCCCGAAGTAACCGCTAAATTCCATTGCGACCTCGCGTACAGAAAGAGTCTCCGGACCAGTGATGTTCAGGACGAAAGGCGGAGACTGGCAATGCGCGAACGAACGCAGGCACCAGGAGTTCGCGTCCCCTTGCCAGATCACATTCACCCGCGGCATGCGCAGATCGACTGGGCGGCGCTCGAAGACCGCCTGTCCGATTTCGAGCAGAACGCCGTAGCGTAAATCGATGGCGTAGTTCAAACGTAGGATTGCGACTAGGGTCCCCCACCGTTGTGACCCGTATTCAAACATCCGCTCGCGGCCGAGCGCCGACTGCGCATACTCCCCGACCGGACCGACCGGCGTGGACTCCGTCGCTCCGCCCTCGGATAGGGAGCGCAGCGGGTAAACGTTGCCGGTCGAAAAGGCCACGATGCGTGATCTGCGATACCGTTCGGCGACCAGACCCGGCAAATAAGTATTCATGGCCCAGGTCAGGTGCTCCGCGCCGGTGGTCCCGAACTTCCGCGCCGCCATGAATATGACGTTGGGAATGTCGGGAAGTTTGGCTAACCCGCCGGGCTCGAGCAGATCGCAGGCAATGGTTTCGATTCCCTCGGCTGACAGTTGGCTGAACAGACTGGCTTCGCTGAATCGCGCCACGGCGACGACGCGCTTTCCGCTCCCGGCCTGATCTGCAGCCCGGCGCGCCCTCCGGGCCAGGCTCGGCCCCATCTTGCCGCCTGCGCCCAGAATCAGGAGGTCGCCGTCCAGGCCGGCCATGGCGGCAACGTCCGCATCACAGGGACGCGAGAGCCGCTCTTCCAATTCCGCAATGTTCTGGATTTTCGTCATTAGCCAAGCTCAAAACCCGCGATGGCGTAAATCGATTCTTCCCTTGCCGGCAGATCTTTTCCGCGGATCATCCGCAGGAGGCGCCGGTTCGGAGTAAAACCGAGTTCCTGGGCGATGGCAACGGCGTTCTCGTTCTTACGAAGCAAATCCCAATACCAGGCGGGGGATGCGATCTGCAGAGCACGCTCAACCAGAATTCGAGCAGTCCCGGGACCGTCGCACACGCAGGGCCCCAGATAAGCTGCCTGCCGGCCGGGCCGCGTGAATAAGTACGAGTGTCCGGCCGAGAAAGGCGGATTCCGGGACGCCAGCTTCTCTAACAGTTGCGAGCGGTCCACTCCAAATACCTTGGAGTCTGAATCGCGCCATTCTTCCGCGCGATGCGCGCCAGCAGACGGTACTGGACCGTCAGCGGGACCGGGCCGCGCCCACCGTTCCACGGCTTGTTCGGAACGGAACCCCAGCTTCTCGTAGAGCGGCTTCCCCTGGTCGGTAGCGTCGAGCTTCACCGTTTCGATTCCCTTTCGATCGGCCAAAGCGAGAGCCTCTGTCAGCAAGCGTCTCGCCAGACCGCGGCCGCGATAGGGCAGCTTGGTCAACACCATGCCGACCCATGCCAACTGACGTCCATAGCAAAACAGAGTGGTGGTTGCGGCCAGCTCGCCGTCGAGCTCCATCGCCAGGCACCCCTCCGGCGCCAGCTCAATCAGCAGGCGCCAGTCCTCATCTGTCTGGTTCCATCCCGCCTGCGCCGACAATTGCACCGCTGCAGAAATGTCGCTTGCATTCATCCGCCGCAAGATGGCATTGCCGAGGTGGCTCATGGGTCCCAGTTCTCCCGGAACCAGCGCACGAAATGCGGCAGGGCGATTTCAGCGTCTGCGATTTCAGGATGCCACTTCTTCTCCCACTCGAAGGACACAAAGCGATCGTACCCGAGTCGGCGCAGTGCGGAGCGGACCTCTGCCAGGGGAAAATCGCCTTCCCCGGTCAGGGCCGGTTTCCAGCCTTCGTGGTTCGGTCGCATATCCTTTATATGCACGTGGCGAATACTTGCCCCCAGCCGGACTGCGCCTTCACCGGGCCGCTCCTGGGTTTCCAGAAAACAGTTCGCCGGGTCCCAAACCGCTCCCGCCTGCGGGCACGCGGCTTCCATCAGAATCGCCACAGTCTCGCCAGCGCTGGCAAAGTCGCCGTGGGTTTCCAGCCACACTTCTACCCCTTTCGGGACGCTGTTTTCAGCAAGCTCGCGGATCGATTCGGCAATCCAGCTTCGGGTTGAGGCCCGGTCCGCGCCGGGTTGGATCGTGTCCCCGAAAATCCGCAACCCTGGAGCGCCCAGCGCACTTGCCAGGTCAGCCATGCGCTTGCCCTCGGTGAGCCAGCGCTCGCGCTCGGCGGCATCGGGCGAATGAAAACGGCAACTCGTATCCAGGCATGAAATGGTCAATCCGTGATCGGACAATGCTCGTCTTGTGGCGGGCAATTCTCTGCCGGAAAAACCAGGTAGCTTCCAGAGCGAGTCTTCGCCTTCCACAAAACGGAGTTCGATGCCGTCGTAGCCCGCGCTGCAGGCAATGATCTGGGACAGGGTCCAATCCGGACAGGCGAGAGTAGAGAACGATACTTTCATGCTCACGTCATCCGGTCGAGCATGGCGGCGGTCACACGGTTCTGTACTCCTTCGCCGCGAAAAAAGCTTTGCAGGTCACTCATCACCACCTGCGCCATCTCGTGCCGTACTCGCCGGTTGCTTCCCGCCATGTGAGGCGTGACGATCGCTCCGGGCAGGGTACGCAATGGATGCCTGACGGGGAGCGGTTCCCACGGATCGGTGACGTCCAGGGCGCAGCGAAGCCGCCCGCGCCGCACTTCCCCGGTCAGCGCCGCAAGGTCGAGCAGACCTCCGCGGGCGATGTTGATCACGACCGCGCCATCCGGCAGGCGCGAGAGACGGTCGCGGCTTAAAAGGCCGCGCGTTTCCTCGGTTAAGGCGGCGGTCAACACAAGCAGATGGGCACGGGTCAGGAGGGTCTGCAAACCAGCGAAGCGCACGGGATAGCGCCTGGCCAGCGATCTTGGCGCGTACGGATCGTAAACCAGCCAGCTCAGATCGAAGCCGCGCAGCAAATCCACCAGGGCACGCCCGATGCGGCCGAATCCGATCATGGCAATCTCGCGTCCGACCAGCGCTTCAGTGGCGCCATGAAGATGCAGATCTTCATAAATGCGGTTGGAATGTTTGCGCAGTTCGTTACGATAGAAATCCACATTGCGCGCACTGTAGAGGAGCAACGCTGCACCCAACTCCGCGGTGGCGCGCGCCATCGGTGCGGGGGCAGCCGTAATCGTCAACTTATCGAAGAGCGGGCGGGCAAAACGCGATTTCACCTCGCCGCCGCAATGCGCGATGATGCGCAGTTGCGGCGCCAGACCAGGCAAATCTTCCCCAAATTGGGGGCTGTCCCAGGTAGTGATCAGGGCCCGCGCAGTCGTCAGCTTTCGCCGGAGCGCAGGAGTTAGGGTGCGGCCCCCGTCCCTCTGCCACCGGAACAATCGGGACAGTCGTCGTTGTTCAGGCGGCGGAAAAAAAGACGCGAACAGGTCAGGGCCAGCACAGACAAGTAGCTGCGGGCGTGGCATTCCCCGCCAGTTTAGCATCGCTTTGCTATTTAATCTTTCTTTTAGTATCTATTCGCTTCTCTTTTATTTCACGACACAGTATAAGAAGTAGTCTCCCATGGGCATGAGCAGCGCGAATTCCGTGGACTATGCCGTCATCGGCATATATGCACTGCTCATGGTGCTGGTTGGGCTCTACGTGATGCGCTTTAATCGGGGCGCAGCGGAATATTTCCGGGGAGGAAGCCGCATTCCCTGGCTGGTGGCGGGTCTGAGCTGCTTCATGTCCGGATTCAGCGCCTGGACCTTTACCGGCGCAGCCGGAGTGGCTTACCGGGCCGGAGTGGCCGCGACCGGGCTCTACATCGGCAACGCCTTGAGTTTCCTGCTGGGCTACTTTATCTTCGCCCAGCGCTGGCGGCGCAGCCGGATCACAACCGTGATGGAATATCTCTCCGGCCGATTCAACTCGGTCACCCATCAAACCTTCTCCTGGACCACAATTCTCTTTCAGCTGTTTACCGCCGCCAGCACGCTGTATGGGTTGGGCTTGTTCGTCTCTTCCGCCTGTGGCTTTCCCATCACCTGGACCATCTTCGGGGCCGGCGCCATTATCGTCTTCTACTGCGTATTGGGCGGGCTTTGGGCCGTGGTCATCACCGATTTCCTTCAAGCCTCCATCCTCATGCCTTTTTGCCTGGTGCTGGTGGTTACGTCTCTGGCGCGGGTGGGAGGAGTGAGCGGGCTCATCCATTCGTTGCCTCCGGAGATGAAGACGATGCACATTTCAGGGGAATTCGGCTGGATCTACCTTGTCTCCTGGACCATCATGGTGTCATTCGGCTACAACACCAGTGCCATGGCGCAGCGCTACTTCAGCGTTGACGACGAGCGTTCGGCGCGTAAAGTCGCGTTGTTGTGCTGTGGCCTGTTTTTCGCGGGCGCGTTCCTGTGGTTTATCCCGCCCATGGCCATGCGGGTCATTTATCCTGATCTGCACGCGGTCTGGCCCGGACTTGCCAACCCCAGCGAAGCTGCATATGCGGTCGCCAGTCTGACCCTGCTGCCCCATGGCTTGATCGGAGTCATGCTGGCGGCGATGTTCAGCGCCACCATGGCCAACCTCTCTGCCCAGTTCAATCTGAAGTCGGCGATCTTGTCCAAGGATGTGTATCAGGCCCTCTTTCGCCAGAGCGCTGGAGAGCACGAATTACTGGTAGTGGGCTGGATCACCACGTTTCTGGTCGGAGGGGCAACCACCGTGATTGCCGCCGTCATGGCCTCCAGCGGGCAGAGCATTTTCCAGATCATGCTGACATTTAATACTCTGATGTCGCTCGCCTATGGACCTCCTGCCCTGCTGGGCCTGGTGGTGCGGCGAACCCCGCCCTGGTCCGGCTTGGCGTCGTTTGCCACCGGGCTCATTCTGGGAATCCTGGGCGCCTTCGTTTACCACTGGTCACTGATTGAGCAGGTCGCCATCATTGTTCCTGCATCTTTCGGGGTCTTTTTCTTGAGCATGCTCTTCGACCGCGGTGACACGCCGGCGCGGGCACAGTTGTTCAGGAATCTGAACACTCCCATAAACGTCGCCGTGGAGTTGAAGGATTCGCCCGACCACACGGCACCCGTATTCCGCTTTCTCAGCCGGACGATCTTGTGCATTGGAATGCTGAGCTTGCTCCTGCTGTTGACCGCTCCCGCCGATCAACGGGGCACAGTCTTGTGGTTTGCCGTTCTCACTCTTTCAGTAGGGGGAACTCTGCATCTGGTTCGAGGTCAACCGGGAGTGGCGCAAAAAGCCGGCTCTGGCAGCGACGGCGAATCCCTGGCTTCGCACCCGTGAAAAACAGTTCACAATTTCTATGATCCGGCTAGGCCTGATTGGCTGCGGCGAGCATTCGGAGAACGGACATGCCATTCCTCTTGCCCGGTATAAAGATGCCCACCCCGGCGAGATTGAGTTGGCCGCGGTGTGCGATCTCAAGCCCGAGCGAGCGCAATATTTTCGCCGCGCTTACGGCTTCCGCAGTGCCTATAGTGACCTCGATGAAATGCTGGCCGGACAAACCCTCGATGGCTGCATCGCGGTTGTGCCGGTGGAGAGAATCTCTCAGCTCGGCGTGAAGTTACTTGGCTCGGGCATTCCCTGCGTGGTGGAGAAACCGTTGGGCGCCTCGCTCGCAGAAGCGAAGGCATTGCTCGATGCGGCCAGAGCCACGGGTACGCCGAACATGGTTTCTGTCAACCGGCGCTTCATGCCGTTTCTCAACCGCGCTATCGAGTGGACCCGCGGCGCCGGACGTCTGCGCTACGTGCGCTGCACCCTGGCGCGGCACGCCCGCCGGGAGCCTGAATTTCTGTGGACAACCGCGGTTCATGCTCTCGACGCCATGCGCTACATCGCGGGTCCAGTGGCGGAAGCGAAGATCCAGACTCTGGGAAATGCAGCCGGGGCAGTGGCATGGTATGGCATGGATCTGCGCTTTGAAGGCAGCGTTTCCGGACGGGTTGAGGTTCTCCCGACCTCAGGAATGCTGGAAGAAACTTACGAACTGGTCGGCGACAGCTTTCGCGCTTCGGTGACTTGCCCGTTCGGCCCGCAGCGCGCCTGGCGCTGTTTCCGGGACAATCGTCTGGTCAACGAGGAAGTTGCGCCCGAGGGCATGGCGGAAGATGTGCTGAATGGCTGTTATGACGAACTCGCGGAATTCGTCCGGGCTCTCGCGCGCAAGGACGCCCTCCACCCCTCGATTGAAGACGTATTTCCTTCCGTGGAACTCTGCTTCGCGATGGCAAAAACCGCGGCGGAGAACGCAGCAGACTTGTTACCGAAAAAATCTGACTAAGGGGCGATATCAAAACGCCGATCAAGCGTTTCGACGACAAACGCGAAATGGCCAGGGCCGCAGCGAGACAACGGATCTCCTGCGTGGATCTTTGAGACTAAACTCCTTTTCGCCAGCCGCGATCGCTGTCACTTTTGAGTTCCACCGTGATGGAACCATCGGGGTTTGTCGGCTGCTCGCACGCCCACGCCACCGGCTTTTTGACTCCAGGTCGAATCTCAATCTGCACCGACAACTCGATCTTACCGCTATAGCCCTTGGGGAGCAGAAATGAGGCTTGCCGAATGCCGCCACCATGAGGATGCCCGGCATCGAGCGCGCCGCTCAGATTCAATTTCCGGTCCGGACTCTGCACCTGCAGCCACAGTACTCCAGGAACTCCGGCCACGCCCCGGTTGGAAACGCAGATGATCAGCTCCGAAGTGCCATATCTTTTTCGCTGCCAGACCCAGGCAGGGCGGAGGCGGTAGCCCAGATGGGCTCGCAAGCGGTCAAAGCCGCGCGGGTATTTCTGGTTGTAGTGCGCCAGGTTGTCGGCTTCTGTCCATAACGCCCAATAGTTGGCCTTCAAGTCCAGTACGTGCAACATGTAATTTTCTAGCTCGTTGATTCCCGCCGCATCGAGCTTAAGCTTCTGAATATCGTATTGCCGGAAACCGCCATCTTCCAAAATGGCGGCGAGCCAGGGCGGACGGTTGGCGAGCTCTTCAATCTGGATTGGCTCTTCGACAATGATGCTGTCGGAACGCAGCCAGGCGCCGGCGCGTACCGCCATGTCGATGACGGTCCGATTGCCCACACCGCTGATGTCGGGCTGAGTGTTTACCGCCAGGGGCGTCCGTTTCCAGGTATCGAGCTGGCGCTCGGTCATGGCGACGAAAGTGCGCTCTGCCGTCAAATAATCAGGAAACGGGTTGGGAAAATTGCTGGTGTGGCCCTCGCCCCAGAATCCATACTGCATCAGGTCCATCCACTCAATCAGAGGATTGCCTTCGAACTGCGCTGCCAGCAACTCGTTCAGTTCGGCGAACGCTTTCTGAAATTCGGGGTGGTCATAACGGGGCTCCCGGTATTCTCCGTCACCTTTTCCTGGGATTCGGCCAATGTTTACCAGGGGCACACGGTCGCGCAAAAACTCGGGGAGGGCGACCTGCTCAGGCTGAAAGGAATGGTTGGAGAGTTGGATCCGGAACGCAACTCGCAGATTCTTGCTCCGGGCTGCATCCAGGGTAAGTTGCCAGACCGGATCCAGATCGAGACGCCCGGGACGCGACTGTACGTTCCTCCAGTCGCAGCGGATGTAGAGCACATCAACAAAAGGCAGGCTGGAGATCTTCTCTACGTGTTGCGCGAGTGTTTCCCGGCCGGCCCGCGCTGCCAGCGACGGTCCGCTCTCCTCCCAGGTATAGCCAACCAGGCCAAGCCCGGGATTGCGGAGCGGGCCCTCGGAGGGCGTGGTAAATAGTACCGTCTGCCAGCCCTCATCCTGGTCGATGCCAAAGGGACCTTGATTCAACCGGTCGCGGACCGGAGGGCCCGATCCGAACTCATAGCCTTGCCACAAGTGCGGCGGGACGTCAGCCCTGGCGGCCAGGGCGGGCAAAAGGATGGCGCTCTTCAGCAACTCTCGGCGATTCATAAGGACGTGTTCGCTGTCAGTTAGAAAAGCACAGTATACAAAGGAAAACGAAAGAGTCAAAGGCGACGGGCAAGCCCGTAGTGAGTCAGTTTGGAAACCATGAACCACGAAGGGCACGAAGGTACATGAAGGAAACCCTGGAATACAAAGCCTTCATGATACTTCGTATCCTTCGTGGTTTATGCATTTGCCGTGAGCGCCCGCTGGATTCGCTTCGTCCCCCGGTTGACAGGGGATGGAGCCTTGAAGGCTGGTGCTCCCGCGGGCAAAACTCACACTCACCCATGCTTTGTCATATTTTCGTTTACTTTTTATATATTTCTGTTATTTTCCATTGGTCAGGGCAGTCTTCGAGCCTTCCATGTACCCTACATCTCTCGCCGA
>CAVVYF010000009.1:0-37852 GCA_963752375.1 Terriglobia bacterium | reverse complement strand
GTTGCGGGGGGTGGATTTGAACCACCGACCTTTGGGTTATGAGCCCAACGAGCTACCAGACTGCTCCACCCCGCGGAATCATCATAGCAATGTCTTTGTGGAGCGGTCAAACTTCTGGGGTTTGCTTAATGGTTGGGTGAACCAGTACATTTTAGAGTCTCGGCTTCTCCCCTTCTTTCGAATGAGCCTGCGTACTCTTAACGATGTGTTTTTTGCCGTGGTGGAGCGCCAGCATCCCAAGGTGATGTTGGAGCGGATGGGGGACGAATTTGTCCCGATATCTTCGGAGGCGCTGCGCCGCCGGGTGGCAGGTGTGGTGGGCGGATTGCGGAGGTGGGGCATCGGTCACGGCGACCGGGTTGCCATTCTGAGCGAGAACCGCCCGGAGTGGATAATTGCCGACTTTGCTTCCCTGCTGCTGGGAGCGGTCACGGTCCCGATCTATGCCACACTCACAGGCGAACAGACGGCCTACATTCTGCGGGACTCTGGGGCGCGCGTTATTTTTGTCTCCAGCGAAATGCAGCTGCGGAAAGTTCTCTCCGTCCGCGACCAGACTGCGCTGGAGAAACTGGTCGTGATGGACGCTTCCGAAAGCGAGGGGGCGGTGCGCATGTCGGAGATTGGGCCCGGGGGCGAGGGCAACCAGGATTCGGCGCTCGAAGCCACGGCCCGGGCGGTTTCAGCGGACGATCTCGCTACCATTATCTATACCTCGGGCACGACCGGCACTCCCAAGGGAGTGATGCTCACGCACGGCAACATGGCCTCGAACCTCAACTGCTCGCTGGCGGAATTTCCGGTGCGATTGGGCGATGTCAGCATTTCGTTTCTTCCACTCTCCCATGTCACGGCCCGCCATGTGGATTTCGCCCTGCTGTATCGCGGGGTCACGCTGGCGCATCTGGCCCTGGTGAACCAGTTACCGCAGGCGCTGCTGGAGGTGAAGCCCACATTTTTTGTGTCCGTGCCACGGGTGTACGAAAAAATACACTTTCAAACCGAACAAAGAGCGCAGGGGTTCCCCAACTCAACCTTTTATAACTGGGCGATGTCGGTGGGGAGAGAAAATCGGGCAGAGGTCCTGGCGGGCCGGACGCCGACCTCCCGGGCGTGGAAGGTGGCCAATCGGCTGGTGTATTCGAAAGTGCGGGCAGCGATGGGCGGGCGCATTGAGGTTTTCATTGCGGGCGGGGCGCCCCTGGGGCGTGAACTGGCGGAATGGTATGCCGCCATCGGGATCCGCATTCATGAGGGCTATGGACTGACGGAAACTTCTCCCGTGATCGCGGTCAATACGCCGCGGGCACACAAGATGGGTACGGTGGGAAAGCCGCTCCCGAACGTAGAGGTGCGTATCGCGGAAGACGGCGAGATCCTGGTGCGGGGTCCTTCCGTCTTCAAGCAATACTGGAACAAGCCGAAAGAAACCCAGGAAGCCTTCGTGGACGGCTGGTTCAAGACCGGCGACATCGGCAACCTGGATGCAGATGGATTTCTCTCCATCACCGATCGCAAGAAGGATTTGATCAAGACCTCGGGGGGGAAGTTCATCGCGCCGCAGCCGGTTGAGAATTCGCTCAAGCACAATGCGCTGATCGCAGAAGCTGTGGTGCTGGGGGAGAAACGCAAGTTCCCGGCGGTACTGATTGCACCGAATTTTCCGTTGCTGGAAGAGTGGGCCCGCGGTAATGAGGTAACTTTCGGCTCTCGTGAGGAACTGGTGGCATCGCCCGAGGTACGTGTTCTGTACGAGGGGATTGTGGAAGACCTGAACGTAAATTTGGCCCGGTTCGAAAAGCTGAAGAAAGTTCTGCTGGTAGCGGATGAATTTTCCACCGAGGATGGAACGCTGACGGCGAGCCTGAAGCTACGACGGCATAAGGTAGAGGAGCGCTACCGGCAGCAGATTGAAGAGATGTATGAGCAGGCGGAAGGGGCCGGGCCGGCGACGAACGAGTAAGAAGTGTAAGTAAGTCAGGTCCGGCTACCGTAAAAATCCCGCGTCTCGAAGGCCACGGGTCGGGAGCAGTCAGGTCGACCGTAATCTGTGTACACTCGGATCGTGACGGCACACTCCGAAACACCCGCGTCTGCTAATTCTGGCTTAATCCCGAAATTATGGCCACTGCTGCGCGCCGTGCAGGATGCGGAGGATTTCCACGACGTCGTCGGCGAGGCGTAGACAACCAGGTATGGCAGGCCTGTAAGTACGAGTTCGCGGGTGTTTGGACTGCGACCTGTGCGACCCTGCCCGGGAAATTTCGAGAGTAAACCGACGCCCTCGTAGATGGAAAGTGCGACTCGGCGAGCGGTCGCGCTGCTACCGTGCTTCTGAATGTAATCGCAGATTTGGGTAAGATCGCCGGCTGCGGGTAGCGTCCAGCGGATCCGCATCAGCCGGGGTACCGACGGTTGATAAGCTTCTCCACGTCCTCATGGTCAACCAGTTCGCCCCGGTCGGCCGCGGATAATCCCTTCTCCACTTCGCGCATAAGCCACTGGTCGTAGTTCACCATGCGTTCGACCGCGTCAACTACGAGCTCTTCCGTATCTCGACCCTGCTGGGAGGCAAGCTCAGCCAGTTTGGCTTGCAGGTCGGGGTTAAGGCGGACCTCCATAGGGTTAGGTTAAGGTTCAACGAGTAGCGGTGTCAACGCGAAAACCTGCCCAGAAAGACACCCGCCCAAAGGAGCTTGGACGGGGCACCCACGAGAGGAGAAACGATAGTGACGGCCTGCTTGAAAAATCCGGTGAAATTCCCCGCCCGGTCTCCCCACAGAACGGAGAGACGAGGGTTGATTGGATAAGAGCGAAGGCTCGATTGACCCGGTAGTCTTGGTTTGAGGACAAAGACGCTGGGAAGAAAGGAGCCTTCGCAGATGATGACTATAGGATGTGATTTCCATCCCAGCTGGCAGCAAGTTTCGTGGCTCGAGACGGAGACGGGCGATTGCGGAGAACGGAAGCTGGTGCATGCCAACGGTGACGCCAAAATGTTTTATCAGCAACTGGCGGCGCCGGTGCTGATTGGCATGGAGGCCACGGGGAACAGTCAGTGGTTCGTCGAACTGGTCGAAGATCTGGGGTTCCCCGTGAAACTCGCTGAGTAGGGACTTGAGGCAGGCGGCCGGTGTAATCCCACGTCTCGAAAAGCGCGAGACGTGGGGCACCCGGCTTTGAAATGTTCTATATGTGGAGTATGCTGTGTAATAGATTCCACATCATGCAAATCGTTCAAATCGTGCTGGACAAGAAGCTATTGCAGGCAGCCGACCAAGCCGCGAAACGGACTCGGCGAAACCGGTCCGCTCTGGTGCGCGACGCTCTGCGGGAACATCTCCGCAAGTTGGAGCTGCGAGCCAGTGAAGAGCGCGACCGCCAAGGCTACTCGCGACATCCGCAAGGCGACGCGGAAGCGCGGGGTTGGGAATCGGAGGCCACGTGGCCGCAAGAATAGCCGGAGGACGAATAGCCCGAGGCGAGGTTCGGCTCTACCAGTTTGCCGCGCCCGACAAGAAACGACCGGCCCTGGTGCTCACCCGCAACAGCGCCATCGCGTATTTATCCACAGTCACGGTTGCGCCGGTCACTTCCACGATTCGCGGCGTGCCATCGGAAGTCGTTCTAGACGAGGAGGACGGCATGAAGTCCCCGTGCGCGGTGAACCTGCACAATGCAGTTACCGTGTCGCAACAGCGCCTGGGGAAACGTGTGGCCCAGCTTAGTTCCGCACGAATGAATGAAGTGTGTGCTGCCCTGCGGTTCTCGTTGGGGTGCGATTCAAACTAGTTGATGGGAACGTTTCGGCTGTGCCTGAATTTCTCCACTCCAAACTAAGCTGAAAGCGGCGCGGCGCGGCGGGCGCGGCTGGCGGTGTCGGCAGCACAGCCACCCACCCTCTGAAAATCGCAGAGGGTGGGGCAGCCTCAATTAGAATTAGGCGAGAACAATCGAAGACAAAGGGTGGGCCAGCCCCCGTTTCGACCTCTCCGGGAATCCAAGCGACGTATGGCTACACGGGGTGTAAGACGTTCTGAAGTCTGGAGTTTGACAACATGGGTATTGAACTGATCTTGGTGATAACGGTCTGACCTGCCCCCCGGAAATTAGTCCAGTCGAAATGTGACTTCTCCGATTCATAGAGTTCTTTTTCGTCATCCAGAATCGCAGTTTCCTCGTCGAAGTGATCGGGAAATTCACCATCGTGGTCAGTCACCTTCCCTTTATATGGCTGTGCGGGAAAGAATCGACGAATCGATTCACGTAGTCCGCGTATTCGATCGTCTTCGCTCACGGAATCCCGTTCGGTTTCGTCGGTGGGCATGAGGTGTTTTCAGCCGAGCATTACAAACCGTAATCATACCTTCCTGCATGGTTTAGTACGATTGGCGTAACATCGCGATTTCACTCATTGACCCGGATTTTGGCGAACAAACGGCGCAAGCTTTTGCTAACGCCTGATAACGACAGTTAGGGGGGATCGTTTGACGGGCGGGGGTTTATTCTATATTGTACAGATAATGTCTGGTCGCGATTCCCTCGGCGAATTCGAACACATCATAGTTCTGGCGCTTCTGCAGCTAGAAGATCGAGCCTATGGGGTCACCGTGCGGCAGGAAATCGAATTTCGCACAAAACGTGAGGTGTCCCTCGTTTTCTCCGGCCTGTAATATCGAAGTTCGGCCTTTAGCAATTGGCAGTTAGCGCCTGGAAACCGCGTCCCAGGTTTCCCCCCGTCCAGATGTGGTCTCCTAAATGGTTTCCGGAGCTTACGAGCAAACCTTCAGGGGCTAAAGCTCATGGTTTGCGGGGCCTAAACGGCACGGCTAAAGCCGTGCCCTTCCACAAAACTATTTATGAGGCGAATTCCAGATTGTCCTCGTGCCATGGGGACTAGCGCATTTTCCGTCCCTACGTGGGTTGGGGTGGAGAATGCGTTCGCGCGGGCGAGTCGCCCGCGACCACATCGGCCCTGGATGTCCTTCCTATTTACGGGCCTGGTCTATTTTCTTGACCTCACTTTTGGATTGCGGGATAACGGAATGTGGAGTTGTTTGCGATGATTTCGCTACTGACTATGCGTTTTAGTTTCAGCTAGTGTGCTGTCCCAGAAATACATGGGATATCGAAATGTAAGGAGCGCAGGTCGACTTGGATGAAACAGCAGGTCCCTCCACTGCGCTCGCTTCGCTCCGCTCCGGTCGGGATGACAGTACGCATTCAACGAATTTCCGGGGCAGGACACTGTTATACAAAGCTTATTATTCAAGGTTTAGCCATCATGGCACGACAATTGGATGATCCAGATACGGCGTTGAATTTGGCGGCGCCTCGCAACAGCAAGCGGACGGGGGAGCTTTCGGAGGCGGCATTTCTGCATAAGGCGGTGGGGCTCGGGTTCCGGGTGACCAAGCCCTGGGGCGACAGCGAGCGCTATGACTTTGTGCTGGATTCGGGGAGACGGTTGTGGCGGGTGCAGATCAAGTGCACGGCGGTGGAGCGGGCGGGGGGATACCATATTCAGCCGATCCATTTTGTTTATGGGAAGAGCAAAGTGGTTTATACGGCGGAGGACATTGATGTGCTGGCGGCGCACATTGTCCCCCTGGATGTTTGGTACGTGGTGCCGGTGGCGGCGCTGGCGCAGGGGAAGAGTTTGCGGCTTTATCCGGATGATGGGTGCAAGACGGCGCGGTTTGAGAAGTATCGGGAAGGCTGGGATTTTTTTCGGGGCGGTGAGGGTCGGGGAGGCGAAGAGCAGATGGCGGCGATCGGGACGGACGCGGGTGGGACGGCCGGGGATGAAGACCCAGGGGACGAAGCGATTCCACTGTGCTTTGCCCGGCTGGCTTTCGTCTGGAAGCCGCGGTTTTTCGGGCGTTAGGGTGGGGCCGCCACTTCGACACATCACAAGTACGCGATGTGTGGGTCACCCGGCACTGGCCTCTTAACTTACCCAACATGATTCCTCATATTCAGGAAACTGGGGAGGGTCCGGTCTGGCCCGGCATTTCCCAGAAATAAAACTTCCCCACTCCAAGCCAAAACCGGGTTTGAGTGGGCCACCGGTTTATCTCTACTCGCGGGTCCTTGCCCGGATGATTCTTTTCTGAAAGTATTTCGACCCAGGCCACACTCCCCAAAGAAGGACACCAGATGAGAAGGTTCATCATTACCGGCGCGCCGGGTGCGGGGAAGACGGCGATCGTCCGCCAGTTAGAGCTCGACGGTTTCAGCGTGGTCGAAGAGGCAGCGACTGACGTCATCGCCGCCGCACAGGCCCGAGGAACGGTCGAGCCTTGGACGCATCCCTCGTTCATCGATGTGATCGTCAATCTGCAACGGGAGCGTCAGATTCGAGCGTCCCGTCAACCCGATGAGGTCCAGTTTCACGACCGTTGCGCAGTGTGTACCGCGGCGTTGGCGGTCTATCTGGGATACCCTTTTTCGCCCTTGCTGGCCGGCGAACTGGAACGCATCAAAAAAGAAGCAATCTACCAGAAGCGCGTCTTCTTCATTCGCCATCTCGGCTTCGTCACGCCTACAGAGGCGCGGCGGATCAGCTTTGAGGAAACGGTGCGCTTTGAAAAGATTCACGAGGAGACTTATCGAGACTTCGGCTTTGAAGCAGTGTCAGTCGAGGCGGGAAGCCTGATGGATCGGGTCAGCGTAATCAAAGCGGCAATTGGTTTGCCGGCGGGTTTATAATGCCCGGTAATTCCTGTCCAGATTTGAATCGTGACCGGTCAGCGTCACGAAGTGGAGAGCAGCCATGAAACTCAGCGAGGCAATTTTATTAGGCAGTACGGTGCTGGCGCCCAGGGCGGGCGGTCAGCATTTTCCGGAGACGCAGTCGGGCTGCGCGCTGGGCATGGCGGCCATCGCCAACGGGTGCACCTTTCACACGGTGAAGCAATTTGACGAGCGCGACCGGCGGACGATTGGCACCGAAGGTATCTGGGGAAACTGGGTACTGCAGAAGGTGGCGCGCCCGTGCGATTGCTGGCGTTTGTGGATCGCGCGCGAGATGCGAATCAAGGACATCATCACGCACCTCTTCGACTGGCATGTCATGGTCAAAAGGAATTGGACCCTGGAGCGCCTGGTGGCGTGGGTGGAAACCGTGGAGCCCGGGGGCTTCGCCGCTTCGGCGAATGTGAGCCCGAAGAGGATCGAAAGACTCGAGCAAATGCCGCGGACGGGCAGGTCGCAGGGCGACGACGATTTGGAGAACGGCGCTGAGTGGCAGGCGCGGGTCTCGGCCTTTGCGGTCCGCCATTCATCACGACGAGGACCTGGCGCTTCCTGAGGATCGTCTCTTTTTCCTGCCGAAAATCCCCGCCCAGGCAGAGCCTGGACGGGGCACCCTCAAGCGTGAATACGAACGACAAGTTTATCTTCCTCAGAACTCCTGATCCGTCCCAAGGCCATGTTAGATTTTCAACTGGACTCATGAATCGATTCCTGAGCGTGGGACTACTCGGAGCGATGCTGCTCGGAGGCGGGGCGACGGCCGCCCTGCAGGCCGACAGCGGGCAGGAGGCATGGTTGCGTTACGCACCGCTGGAGGCTGTGGCCCGCGCAAGATATGACGCGCTCCCCGCGGCGATGGTTGTGCCGGAGGATTCGGCCGTGCTGACGGCGGCGAGGGACGAGATGCTCCGCGGGGTGATGGGAATGTTGGGAGGCCGCTTGCGCCTCGACGGAAAGGTCAAAGAGAAGGCCATCATTCTTGGGACCGTTACCGCAATTCGGAAAATCGTCCCGGGATTTGAATCTTCCAGGCGGCTCGAAGGCGATGGCTTTGCGCTGGCGAGCAGGCGAGTGCGCGGCTTTGATTGCATCCTTATTACTTCGGCTTCGGAGCGGGGCGTTTTGTATGGCGTGTTCGCGTTTTTGAGCAAGATGGCGCGTGGCGAGGACGTCGCCGCTGTCGATGAAGTCAGCCAGCCCCTGGTTTCGATGCGCTGGGTGGATCAGTGGGACAACCTGAATGGCACGATTGAACGCGGGTATGCGGGGCCATCGATTTTTTTCGAGAACGGCCGGGTGCGCGGCGATCTGACCCGCGCCGGGGAATACGCGCGGCTGCTGGCTTCGGTCGGCATCAACGGGTGCACCGTTAATAATGTGAATGCCGACCTGCGGATTCTGGACGACAGCTTTATTCCACAACTGGCGCGGATCGCGGATGTTTTTCGTCCCTGGGGAGTGCGGCTGGCGGTGTCGGTTGATCTGAGCAGCCCCAAGGCGGAGGGGGGTCTGGACACTTTTGATCCGCTGGATCCGCGCGTCGGCGAATGGTGGAAGACGAAGGTGGACAAGATTTACCGGCAGATTCCCGACTTTGGCGGGTTTGTGGTCAAGGCCGATTCGGAGGGGCGCGCGGGTCCGTCATCGTACGGGCGGACGTCGGCGGACGCGGCCAACGTGATTGCGCGCGCGCTGCGGCCGCATGGCGGCGTACTTTTTTATCGCGCATTTGTTTATGACCATCACCTGGATTGGCGGAATCCGAAGAACGATCGTGCCCGCGCCGCTTATGACATCTTCCATCCGCTGGATGGAAAGTTCGGCGATAACGTCATCATCCAGATCAAGTATGGTCCCATTGATTTTCAGGCCCGCGAACCGGTGTCGCCGCTTTTTGGAGGACTGGAAAAGACGAACCAGGGCATCGAACTGCAAGTCACGCAGGAGTACACCGGGCAACAGCGGCATTTGTGTTTTCTGGCGCCGATGTGGAAAGAGATCCTGGATTTCGATCTGCGGGTGAAGGGCGGCTCGACTCCGGTGAAGGAACTGGTCGCGGGGCAGACTTTTCATCGCCCGACGGGCGCGTTTGTGGGCGTGGTGAATGTGGGCATGGATGCAAACTGGCTGGGGCATCCCCTGGCCATGGCGAATCTTTACGGATTCGGCCGGCTGGCGTGGGACCCGAATCTCAGCGCAGAAACGATCGCGGAGGAGTGGACGCGGCTGACTTTTGGCAATAATCCAGCGGTGGTGAAGACCATCACCGGAATGCAAATGGCGTCGTGGCACGCGTATGAAAGTTATACCGGGCCGTTAGGGGCACAAACACTGACTGACATCCTGGGCAGTCACTACGGGCCGGGAATCGAATCGTCGGAGCGCAATGGCTGGGGACAGTGGCATCGCGCCGACCATGAAGGCATCGGCATGGATCGAAGCATGGCGACCGGGACCGGCTTCGTCGGACAATATCCGGCCGCGATTGCGAGCCTGTACGAGTCGGAGAAAACCACTCCCGATAATCTGCTTTTATTTTTTCATCACGTTCCTTACACCTACGTGCTGCATTCGGGCAAAACGGTGATCCAGCATATCTATGACTCGCACCACGAGGGAGCGGAAGAGGCGGCGGATTTCGTGCGGCGATGGAACTCTTTACGGCAGTTGATCGACGACGAGCGCTATGCCGCAGTGCTGGCGCGACTGGAATATCAGGCTGGGCACGCGATCGTCTGGCGGGATGCCATCTGCAACTGGTTCTTTCGGACTTCAGGAATTGCGGATGAGAAGGGGCGCGTGGGGAATCATCCTGACCGTATCGAGGCGGAAGCCATGCAGCTCCAGGGCTTCGTGCCGATTGACGTCGAGTCCTGGGAGAACGCTTCCGGGGGCAAGGGGATTGAGTGCGTGAAGGCCTCAGGATGTACGGCTACATTCCGCTTCGACCGGGCGCCCGGACGATATGAAATCGATGTGCAGTATTTCGATCAGAACAATGGCGTGTCGAAGTTTGGTGTTTGGGTGGGCGATACGAAAGTGGATGAGTGGATCGCCAACGATCACCTTCCCGCCACCAAACCAGGCGGCGATTCCTCCACGCGACGCCGGATGGCGAGGGTGGAACTTCATGCGGGGGATGAGATTCGCATCGAAGGAGTCCCGGATGGAGAAGAACACGCGCCTCTGGATTACATCGAACTGCACGCGCTGTCGAAGTGAGGGATGCCCGGTCAGTTCGTGGTCGCAGGAGCACGCGGAACAATCACTGCAGCACCTGTAGAGCGTTACTTTGGCAGGGAATGTTTTACCTCGTCGACCCTTCCTTCCGAATCAACGGAAAACAGCATGAAGTGGTCGAAGCTTTCGCGGCGGAAGTAGTGGTGCCGGTGAACATCAAGGTAGAGATCAGCCTTCTTTGGCAGCCAAAGTTCGGTGTTGGTCTTCTGGAAACGCACCGGGCCATATTCAACCGTCTGATGTTCGTTGAGAATTTGAAGTTGGGGAATCGGGTTCACCAGTTCTGATTCAATACGTACGATCTGGAAGGTGCTCGCGGCGATCCAGGCGCGGCCCTTCAGGTTGCCTGGGTAAGTGGAACCACGGGCCTCATATTCGTGAAACCGGTTAGGACGATCATCGCGCTGCCGGAAGTGGAGCAGCCACGTGGCTTGCCCGTTCCATTGGCCCAGGCCTTCGCAAACAATCTGAAAACTGTCACGCAGGTCGGGGTGGAAGACAAATGCCAGCGTGGGCAAGCCGCGAGTTGCAATGTGGTCGGGGGACTCTTCGCGGCCCGACCTCTCGATGCGATATTCGTTGACTGAGAGGTAGCCGTGGGCGGCGGTTGTTGAAATTGACGCCGTATAGTCGAATTTACGGGTCACCTTAGTAACAGGATTGCCCAATTCGTCGAGTTGTTCGTGGAGTAATTCTTCGATGGCGCTGAATCGAACCACATCGTCGACGAACTGTTTTACTCGCTCCCCGACATTGTCGACTACCTGCTGGTAGGGGCAGGCGACGCCGGCCGCCACCGATGGCTTTACCGCGTCGATGCCGGGCGGCTCCCAGGTTGGTATGGAGAATTCTTTTGCCGATAAGCCCAACGCGGTGGCCGGTGAAGGATCGACATCGGTCAAATGCAGCGGCGGCTGGAACATCGTTTTAGGAGTGGTATCTCGATCCGCTTCGCGGCGTTCGAGGGTGGCGACCAATTCGCGGACTGCCGGAACTGAAGGGCTGTCTGGCGTGCCATCCAGGAAGGTTTTGAGTGATTGAATCGCTTCAGGGTCCCGGCCCAGATTCGCCAGCGCTTCGCCGAGAACGATTTGAGCGGCATTGCTTCCGCCCTTACCTCGTTCCACAGCCATTTGAGCCTGCTCCCGTGATTTGTCGAATTCCTTCAACTTCAGGCAGGTTTCAGCGAGAAGGTAATGAGCCATCCAGGAGTCGGGATTGGCGGCCACTGCTTGCTCCAGCATCGGCTTTGCCCCGGCGAAGTCGTGGCTCCGGAGGCGCACCTGGCCTGACAGGATCAGAGCCTGCGAGTTGTGAGGGTCGGAGGCGATCGCTTTATCCAGGCTGCTTCGGGCCCGTTCGTAATCTGTTTTCTGAAAGAAAAGATAGCCCAGCAAGAAATTTACTTCGGAGTTGGACGGCGCGAGCATGTCGGCTGCCTCGAGTTTTTTCTGCGCCGCTTTCCATTTTCCGGACTTCAAATCCGCGATTGCCCGATTCATTTGCTTGCGGGCTTTGGAAGATATCTGCGAGGCGGGCGGTGTAATGAATTCAACAGCGTTGGGATCCGGCTTTACCTTCATTTCAAGGTGATAGCTGTAAAATTGAAGGTCAGCTTTCAGTTCCTGATGCTCGGGAAGATATCCGACGGCACTCACTTCGATGTCGTAAGTCCCGAAGGGTATATCTTCAAAGGTGGCGATCGACCTGTCCCCTGTGGTTCGCCAGATAACGCTGTTGTCTTTCTTATTCGAAAGCTTAACTACTGCCTGGCGATCAAGAAGGGCTCCAGTGTTGTTGAGGACAGTGAGTAGCAGAACTGCGCCTCTTCCGTAAGTGGAAACGCCCATGGTGCGCTCGGTCCCACCAAAGCGATCCGGCGGCAAGGGAGGCGGAACTGCCTGGGCTAAGGAGGTCGTTGGGAGCAACAACAGGAAGAAGACGGATAAGACTACGTATGAGAAGCGCGAAATCATTCTTTCATCACTAAACCCGCACCTGACTATACGCCCCACAAAGAGTATTCGGGGCGCTGGGAGCTATTGATGCAGGCAACTTCATCGTTGCCCCCAGCCAGCCACAATGATATCGCAAATCTTAATTCAATGAGCGTGAAGACTTTGACCGGCATTAAACGGGTAGTTGGCGATAAATCTGATTACAACAGCAATCAGTTTGGTCTGTTCACCTGCGTTTAGAAGCAACTTGGATTCCTGCTTGTACTCGCAAGAAGGCATTAGTTCTGGGGTGCTGGTATGCTCTGACATACGAATGCTGGTGCCGAACTCGGCGCTTCGTTAGGATGGCGTTATTTTGCGAGCACTCGAACAGCGAATCCTGTCCGCACTTGACGATCATATTGCCGTACTTGATCGGCACGGCAACATCACGTACGTGAATGAATCCTGGATTCGCTTCGCTCATGAGAACGGAGCAAGGCCCGCTTCTACTGGGGTGGGAATCAACTACCTTGAAATCTGTCGCCGTTCGCTAGAATCGTGCCCTGAGGTTCAGCAACTCCTAGCCCGCATTATTCGTGAATGTAAAGAGATCGGAAGACAAAAGAAGCCTCCTCTGTTACAAACATGTTGACTAGACAATGTTTGAGCAACAAAAAAGGCTTCCTTAATGTCAGACGATATCACAACACAGTGTTTGTTGTTCCCAGGAATTTTTCGCAAGCCAATCGTTGCCCAGTTCGATCAGCGCGAGGGGAGTTCCGACGGCGGGGCTCTGCTGCTGAAGGCCGCGGATCGACACTATGGGTTGGTGGCTGGACTGAGTTCCTGCCTTCGAGATGATCGGCAAGCGGGCAAGGTCGATCATTCGTTGTGCGAGTTGGTGGCGCAGCGAGTGTTTGCGATCGCCTGCGGCTACCCGGACACCAACGATTCAGCCCGCCTGTCCGAGGATCCGATTCACAAACTACTTCTGGATCGCGATCCGATCGAGGGTCGGAGCCTGGCTTCGCAGCCGACGTTGTCGCGTTTCGAGAACGGAGTTGGGGTAAAGGAACTTTATCGTTCGGGCGAGTTCATGGCCGAGAGTGTGATCCGGCGTCACGCCAAGCGGCTGCGTCATCGCACTTATCGCGTCACCATCGATCTGGACCCGACCGACGATCCCACGCACGGCGCGCAGCAGTTGTCGTTCTTCAACGGACATTACGACACCTGGTGCTACCTGCCGGTGATGGGTTTTGTCAGCTTCAACGACGAAGCCGAACAGTATCTCTGCGCCGCGGTGTTACGGCCCGGCAACGTGAGCGCAGCGGCGGGAGCAGTTGGCATCCTGCGGCGTTTGGTGAGGATGATTCGTCACCATCTTTCTGGAGTACAGATTCGGGTACGCCTGGATGGCGGTTTTGCGCATCCTGCCGTGCTGGAGTTTCTGGACGCCCAGCCGAAACTGGAATATGTAGTCGCGATGGCCAAGAATACATTGTTGAAGCGCGTGGTCGAAAGCGGAATGCAGCGAGCGCGCAAGCTCTCGCGGCGCAGCGGAAAGACCGAACATATTTACGGGGAAGTCCGCTACAAGGCCGGGAAGTGGCCAGGCCTGCGCCGCGTCATCATCAAAGCCGAGGTCGTCCGCGCTGCCGATAAGGACCCCAAAGACAATCCCCGGTTTGTCATCACCAACATGAAACAGAGCCCGCAATGGATTTACGAACGGGTCTACTGCCAGCGCGGGGACATCGAAAATCGCATAAAAGAATTGCACGAGCTCGACATCGACCGCACCAGTTGCAGCAGCTTCTGGGCCAACCAGTTTCGCGTCCTACTCACCGCCGCGGCGTACGTGCTAATGCAGGAATTGCGCTTGCGCGCTGCCGGCACCGCTTGTGCCCGCGCCCAAGTTGGCACGCTGCGCGAACGATTGCTGAAGCTAGGCGCTCGGGTCTTGGTCTCGGTACGACGCGTCGTCGTCCATCTGCCCGCTTCCTTCCCGTTTCTACCCGCCTTCCGTCGTGTGGCTCTGGCGCTCGGCGCGGCAACCGGCTAAATCCCTTTTCCGGTTTACTAGCTCAACCGAATTCCACACCGACGACGGTCACGGCGCCCCTGTCTCTCCATCCGGCAACTTGAACATCCCGATCTTGGAACTCTTCGATTCCTTTGCTCCTTTGCTCGACCAAACCCAACTATCGGGATTTACAACCCACTGCGCACCAATAACTGGGCGCTTGCGATGTCTTCACGAATAATGCGGGTTAGAGGGGTTATTGGTTTGGTCGCTTTGGCTCGCCGCATTTTCCCGTGGCGATGCCAACCCCAGTTGCTTGTCCCAACTCGACGGTTTCATGAAGTCAGTGGCGCACGACGCCGTTTGGTTCCGAAGCTACGCAAGCTAAGCGTTGGCTTAAGTGCCAACCATCCTATGAAAAAGGATGTCAAGGAAAAAAGCATCTCCCCGCCCCTCTGAGAGATGCGGGCGTGGTGACTTACATCCAGCCCCACCTCATTCCTCACCTCATTCTTAGAGGGGTTATTGGTTTGGTCGCTTTGGCTCGCCGCATTTTCCCGTGGCGATGCCAACCCCAGTTGCTTGTCCCAACTCGACGGTTTCATGAAGTCAGTGGCGCACGACGCCGTTTGGTTCCGAAGCTACGCAAGCTAAGCGTTGGCTTAAGTGCCAACCATGATCCTATGTGAGGCTCGAGGCCTATAGCTTTTTTCGGTTATCCGAGGGGGCATAGGATTGACCCGGAGACTCGGTGCTGGACTACAGCACACAGAGTGCCTGAATGAGTGTATGGATACTCTCCCTCGAACCGGAGCATCGCAAGAACCGATTGGCTACCACCGAGGCATGAAAACCTTGGGAGATCCCCTGGGTTCTATTCGATGCTCAAGCTGCTTGCGTCTTCAGTTGTTCGGCGTCGAAACGTTCCTCCCTTTTCCAAAGTGTCAAGGTAATGGCCGCGATCTTGCGCGCGAGTGTCAGACGCGCCATCTCCGGCTTCATGCCCTTGGCCAGCAAAGCCGCGTAGAAATCGTAGAACGGTCCCCTGCCACAGCTGGCCCGGGTGGCCGCGCTCTTGAAGATCTCTTTCATCTCATGGTTGTGATTTCGATTCAGACCACGGAGCTGCTGAGGTTTCTTGGAGAGTTGCAATTGTCCACGCACAAAACGGTATTGCGCGCTGTCGTGGGTCTCAATGCCCAGTCCACTGTAGGTCCAGAGTTGCCGCTTGCTGCGGAACCGGTGCGGGGTTTGCATTAGCGCGATCAATCTCGCCGCTCGAATCGGACCGATGCAGGGTATCTGGCGCAGCAGTTTCGCGGCCTTATGTTTCCGGCTCTCGGCCAAAAACTCGGGTCGCACCTCTCGCCGCAAGGCCTGCAATCCATCCAGTTGTTGATAGAGCAGCTCCGCGCGGCGCCGCACCCCGGCGTGTGGAAGCTTGCTCAACCATTCCTCGCGAGAGCGCGCAGCATAAACCTGGGTGCCGGCACAAGCAATGCCCCAACCGCGATACAGCGCCTTCAGGCGATTCATCACTCGCGTCAAATCTTTGCTGATGGTCTGATAACTGCGCCCCAACTCGCGTAGCGTCCGTAGTCCGTTTTCCCCGTGGTAGACCGGTCGCAGCATCCCGGTGCGTAACAAGTCGGCCAGCTTGCGCGCATCCACCTTGTCGCTCTTGCTGCCCTCCTTTAACAAGGCATTGCGCCGCGGATTGCTCACCACCATGTGCTGCACCTGCGGTTGCAGAAGATCATACAGCCAGGCCGCCCAGGTTCCTTCTTCCCAGGTCACATGCAGCTCGCCCCGTAGACCGTGGAGAAACTGCAGAATGCTGCTGGCTTTGGTTTCGATGACCGACTCTATCACCTGCTTCCCGCTCTCATTCAGGACGGCGATCACAATGGCTTCCTTGTGCACGTCCATTCCGATATATTTGACGTCGTGACTCATTTGAGTTGCCTCCTTGGGGGAAAGCTCATTCGTGTCGACGCTTGTCTTTCCCTCAAGGTAAAATGCCATTCTCCAGCTAATTTGACTAGCTCTCCTGTAGTCCTTTCGCACCGCCACACTACTGCAGTTACTCTCGAGCGCCGCCGTAGCGGAGCGAAGCCCTGCACAGCGCAGCCCGGCGGAGGCGGCGCGCCTCATCCGGCTTCGACCTTCTGAACCGGGGCGCTTTTTCATAATGCATTGACCCCGGGCCGAACGAGGTTGAGCCGAATCGGGTTCTGAGTGTAATCGCCAGCGTCAGTCATTCAATGCGAAGCTGAAATGCACTAGTACCTGCGCCTGTCAATCAGTGCCACCGCTTCCTTGGCAAGGTCTGCGACAAATTTACTCGTTCCACGCTCAGCAAATTCTACGAGCAGCGAACGTACAGTGAGTTGTTGCTCTGGGTTCAAAACGCGGAACCGTCGCATGGTCTGGGACGAGTACACAACAAAGTCGCGGACTTCGTTCTCGGCATCCATGTTGTCTAACGAGCGCATCAGCCATGCGGCAAGAAAAGCAGCAAATGCTTCATCCGTGAGCAATCCATAGCCGGATGGTTGGTGCTGAAAAATCTCGTTCGGCACCGCCGTCCACGCCTTTCCTCGTAAGGCTTCATAGAGTTCTTTTTCGTCATCCAGAATCGCAGTTTCCTCGTCGAAGTGATCGGGAAATTCACCATCGTGGTCAGTCACCTTCCCTTTATATGGCTGTGCGGGAAAGAATCGACGAATCGATTCACGTAGTCCGCGTATTCGATCGTCTTCGCTCACGGAATCCCGTTCGGTTTCGTCGGTGGGCATGAGGTGTTTTCAGCCGAGCATTGCAAACCGTAATCATACCTTCCTGCATGGTTTAGTACGATTGGCGTAACATCGGGATTTCACTCAGAACCTCACCCACGCCCATCCGGGCATCGAACCTGGTGAAATCGCCTGCTTGGGTCAAGTGAGAGAACCGGATCGTCGAACTGGGCCTCAGCCCAGGTCACGGAAGAAAGCGGCCAAATCTCCCGCTACGGCCGCGGGCTCCTCAGCCGGTGCGAAGTGCCCGCCACGTGGAAAAACTGTCCAGCGCTGGATGTTGTAAACCCGCTCCAGATACGAGCGCGGGGGCTCACCCTCGGGAACGGTTTGGTGTGCGAAGACACCAAACGCCGTGGGCGTGCCGACGTAGGCCCGGTCTACCGGGTACCAGCGATTGTCCCAATAGTCTCGCATCGAGGAAGTGATGGTTTGCGTGACCCAGTACAGAGTGAGTGTGGCGCAGAGGAAGTCATGGGGCGGTGTGACATCGCTCCACGAGTGCCATTTCTCGCCAACATATGCGGCCAGCCCCAGAGGAGAATCGTTCAGTCCATAGCCGATGGTTTGTGGCTTGGTCGACTGTATTGCGCTGTAGCCTCGCTCCGTGAGGTCCCAGTTTCGGTTGACCGCAAGGTACGAACGCTCGAGATCGGACAGCTCCAGGTCATCGACCACGGGTGTAAGGTCAGACTCCAGCGTAGTGAGATGAATCCCGACCACTGATTCGGGATGGTCCAGCCCGAGGATCGTCGTCACTCCGGCCCCAAAATCGTAGCCACCCGCGCCATAGCGGGAATATCCAAGCTCGGACATGAGCCGATGCCAGCGCTCCGAAACGTATCGGTAGTTGATACCGACCTGGGCTGGGCGCGCCGAAAATCCATAGCCGGGCAGGGAGGGTACGACTACTTCGAAATCCTTCAGCATGGGCAGCATGTCGATGTAATCGAAAAAACTGCCGGGCCAGCCGTGCGTGAGGATGAGCGGAACACCGCGCCCCGATGCCGCGCGCTGGTACATGAAGTGGATGCCCTCCCATTGGAAGTGTTCGAGAGTGTTCAGCCTCTTCTCCCAGGCGCGCCAGTCGAACTCATGGGTCCAGTACGACACCAGATTCTGCAGCCAACCCAATTCGGTACCCTGTCTCCAGCCTATGCCAGGTACCTGATCTGGCCATCTCGTATGGCGCAACCGCGCCCGCAGATCGTCGAGCACTTCATCGGTGATATGAATCCGAAATGGTTCCACCAAAAGCTCCTTCTTAAACCGTGACAGGCGAACCCGTTCATCCCATCACAGTGGGCTCACATGGGCAAAGATCGTACCACCGCTGTCGTTGGCGATGAGGACGGGGCACCCGGTTAGTGGAAGTTGCTGATCAGGATTACGTCGCTGGTTACGTTGCCTCGGATCAAGAGCAGCTGTTTTTCGTCGCGCGACCAGGCGAAACCAAAGATCAGGTCAGAGGCAAAGTTCGTAATCTGGCGGGGCGGGCCGCCGGAGAGCGGTTGCTCCCAGAGGTTGGAGGCGCCGTTTCTGGTGAGGCCGTACTGGAGGGCCTTTCCGGAAGGCGACCAGGCCAGGCCGCGTGTACCCAAAGGCACCTGGCTTATGAAATGCATGGGGCCGCCCGCGATCGGGACGGTCGCAATTTTAGGTATGGGAACGGGGCGGCCTTCCTGGTAGCCAAAGGCCAACTGAGTCCCATCCGGTGAGACTTGAAGTGAATTGCCGCCCTCGGGCACGGTCACGAGTGCGACCGGTTCGCCACCTTCGGCCGGCATGCGATAGATCTTGTCCTTGGCGCTGTAGAACATCCACTTGCCATCGGGCGAACACAGGGAGTTCCCGGCCTGGGCGTCCGCATCCATTATCTTTTTGTTATTCGAACCGTCGGCGTCAGCGCGCCAGATTTCTAACTTGCCATTACGGTAGCTGTCGTACAGTACGTAGCGGTCGCCACAGGACGAGATGGAATTTATATTGTGGGCGTCCGGAATCAGAACCGCGGCCTGGCTGCCATCCGCATTCATGAGCCAGACATCACCATTTGCGCTGGTGGCGAGAACCTTGCCGGACGGGCCGGGCGCAATCAGAGTGTAAGGCCGCTCGCCCGAGGTCAGTTGGCGGGCTTGAGATGAATCCGCCGCCGGAGTAGTCCAGATGTTGAACACGCGAGTACGCTGTATGGCAGCCAGGGTCTTGCCATCGTGGGTGACGTCGAGGGCCGGGGTGTAGTCCGAGAGATCGTTGGTAAAGCGATGCAGTTCGCCTTTGGGATAGTCGATGCTTTGCAGTTGGCCCCGGCCCAGTGTGGTCTCTCCGACCGCGGCTATGAGAGAGTCGCCGTCAGGCATCCAGACGGCCCGCCCGATGTATCTTCCGCCCCCAGAGAACAATGTGCGAACACGGCCGTCGGCGACGTTGACAGCATTCAATTGCCAAATGGCGTCGTTGCCCACGCCCAGGGTTGGCGCGGCGAGGGTGTTGCCATCCGGAGACCAGGTAGCGCCGAATATGAATCCCGCAGAGGCTGGGAGCGTGGTCACGAGGCGCTCCCCGCCGCCATCCGCCTGCGCTGTCCAGATTTCAATGACGTTGCGGTCGGGAACTCCGCGCTCGAAAACAAAGTGGCTGCCGTCGGGGGAAAAGTCGATGGGAGAATCGATGTCTTTTATCAGCTGCCGCGGCGAGCCTCCGAGCACCGGCATTTGGTAGAGGTAGCGGTAGTTCTCCGTGCTCTTATCGGAACGCACGAAATAAATGTAGTTGCCGTCGGGAGAGAAACTCAGTCCCGGGATCTCGACAACATCGGGGGCGAGGACCTGAACGTCGCTTTTGGTGGCGACGTTGCGCACCCACAGACTCTGCTTCTCGGCGTCACGCAAGGCGTACACGATGTAGCGTCCGTCGGGCGAGATTGCCACCTGGTTGGCTTTACCGTTTTCCGTCAGCTTGGTGATCTGCATGTTTTGCAGATTGAAGGCGCGCGGGCGGGTGAGCAATTTGTAGCCGCCGAAACCGGCCGCCGCGAGTATGACCGCGACTGCGGCGGCGATAGCCAGCCTGGGCAAACCCTTTTTCGCGGGCGCAGGCGGAACGGGCAGAGAGACTGAGTGCGAGGACGAGGCGACTGCGTTTTCCGTGGCGGCGACGCTCGGAGTTGAATCATGGGCGGCGCGAACGCGTCCTGAAGTGGAGTCGCGTTTGAGGCGCTTCAGATCGGCGCCGATCTCGGCGGCACTCTGGTAGCGCAGATCGCGGTCCTTTTCCAGGGCTTTGTTGATGACTTCTTCCAGCTTCGGGGAGAGATCGGTGTTGACGCGGACGGCGGGTGTCGGCTCGCGGTTCAGGATGGCGTCGAAGATGACCGCGGAAGTATCGCCGCGGAAGGGAACGATGCCGGTCGCCATCTCGTAGAGCACCGCCCCGAAGGAGAAGAGGTCGCTGCGGGCGTCGAGTTCTTTTCCCTTGGCCTGCTCAGGAGACATGTAGGCGACGGTTCCGATGGCAGTCCCGGGACTGGTCAAATACTCCAGGCTGACGCCGGTCGTGACCTCGGTATGGGAGCCGACCGGCGCGGAGGAACTGGCGGCGGGTGAAGTAACTTTGGCCAGGCCGAAGTCGAGAATCTTGGCGTGCCCGCGCTTGGTGACGAAAATGTTGGCGGGCTTGATGTCGCGATGGACAATGCCTTCGGTGTGCGCTGCGTCGAGGGCGTCGGCGATCTCGATGGCCAGGCCAAGCAGCACATCCAGGTCCAGCGGGCGGCCGGCATGCGGTGCTTCAGGGTCAGGCCATCCAGGTACTCCATGGCGATGAAGGCCTGGCCATTCTCTTCGCCAATGTCGTAGATGGTGCAGATGTTGGGATGGTTGAGGGCCGAGGCCGCCTTGGCCTCGCGGCGAAAGCGCTCCAGGACCTGGCGGTCCTGGGCGACGTCTTCCGGGAGGAATTTCAGAGCGACGAAGCGATCGAGCCGGGTGTCTTCGGCCTTGTAAACCACACCCATGCCGCCACCACCCAGCTTTTCAACAATGCGGTAGTGCGAGATGGTTTGGCCGATCATTGATGAGCGGATCGTTTATGGGCGATGGTTTATGGGTGATGGTCAGGGCTGAAGATGCGCAGCTCCGGCGCCTCATCTTAGGCGGACAGCGGGGGCAAGTCAACGCAAGCGGGGATAGCTATAGGCACCGGGAACTTCCTACACCCCAGGTACAAGCCGAGATCGGTTTTTAGGGATGGGGCCGGGGTCAATGAGCGCTATCGCCTGTTCAACAGCCAGCCTGAAAAAACTACCGTGTTTACCGGTTGCACATGTGGTTATTGTGCTCTAGGATGCTGCAACTCGGACTCTGCTGACTTGTGCCTTCCAAACGTCGGAAGGGATTTCAAAGGTCAGAACAGATCATGCATTGTGGTTTACCGTTTCTTTTCCTGCCTTGTTCGATGACTTCAGGCGTTGGACCAAAATACAAAATCACTCAGAAGGAGGACACCATGGCCCAAACCAGTAATCCACAACAAGGCAGCCAGGAGACATCTGACCAAACGGGAATTCGCCCGTTACCTAAAGTGAATGTTCCAGAAGCGGAACTCACCGAACTGCGCAGACGCATTAATTCTACAAAGTGGCCTGAACGGGAAACAGTCGCAGATGCCACGCAAGGCGTACAGCTTGCGACGACTCAGGCACTCGCACGCTATTGGGCGACAGAATACGATTGGCGCAAGGTTGAAGCAAGACTGAACGCCCTGCCGCAGTTCATTACCGAAATCGATGGGCTGGACATTCACTTCATCCACGTCCGTTCAAAACACGAAAATGCGTTGCCGCTGATCGTGACGCACGGATGGCCCGGCTCGATCGTCGAACAGATGAAGATTATCGATCCGTTGACCAACCCCACGGCACATGGCGGCAGCGCGTCCGATGCGTTCCACCTGGTAATCCCGTCCTTGCCGGGCTACGGATACTCAGGAAAACCAGCCACCACCGGGTGGGATGTAGCCCACATCGCGCGTGCCTGGGTCGTGCTGATGAAACGCCTCGGGTACACGAAATTCGTGGCGCAAGGCGGCGATTGGGGCGCGGTCATTACCGAACAAATGGGAGTGGATGCGCCTCCGGAGTTGCTCGGCATTCACACCAACATGCCTGGCATCTTTCCAGCCGACATTGACAAGGCGGCTTTTTCCGGGGCACCGGCGCCATCGAGTCTCTCAGCCGATGAGAAGGTCGCTTACGAGCGTTTGCAGTTCGTATATCAAAAGGGAATTGCCTACGGATTCCAGATGGGGCTGCGACCGCAAACGTTGTACGGAATCGCGGACTCACCCGTCGGCCTGGCGGCTTATTTCCTCGATCACGACGCACGCAGCTACGAGCTGATCGCACGCGTCTTTGAGGGGAAATCCGAAGGCCTCACGCGCGACGACATCCTCGACAACATCACGATCACATGGTTGACGAACACGGCGCTTTCTGGCGCCCGTCTCTATTGGGAGAATTGGGGCAAACTCGGGTATTTCAATGTCAAAGGCGTCTCCATCCCGGTTGCCGTGAGCGTCTTCCCTGACGAACTCTATCCAGCCCCGAGGAGCTGGGCAGAGCGGGCCTATCCCAAACTGGTCTATTACAACAAGCTCCCCAAAGGCGGGCACTTCGCGGCATTTGAGCAGCCCCAACTTCTTTCCGAAGAAGTGCGGGCAGGCTTCGGATCACTGCGCAAAGAGTTAACAAAAGCAGCGTAGTCGCAGCTTAACGCAAGTTCGATAAACCTTGTGCGGAGTTCGTCGACTCCGCACTTTTCCTGCTCTACCCGAGGTCTCCTAACTCACACTGTCTTGGTTGGCGCAAAATCTGTAGTGCCGTATCGACAGTGCTCCGCAGATAGAGCTGTGTTGAAGGCGGGCAGTCGAGGCGGAGCATTGACGATACGGCGATTTGGACTAAGCCGCTTCCGGGAACCCAGGCGCTATGGGTTTTGAATGGGTTGGTGGTGGTGCGGAGAGCGAAGAAGCGCATTGCAGGGGATGTGAGCGGAGGGTTGTGGTGGGTGCGGAGCGACCGATTACGAGGTGAATGAAGCGGCGTTTCGGGAGGTTGGCAACTGCTTTAGGTGCATGCGGACACACTGCGGCACGCACGCACACAACGCGCATTGCAGCAGCGATCCGGGTTCGTGGCGTGAGCGAGATCGTAATCATGACGAGTTGATCTCCGCGAGATGCGAGCCATCGGTTGCGGGCACAAGGGTCGTGAAGCGAACGACGACGTGCAAGGTGCCGCGTTTGCACTTGGGGCAGCAGCGATTGATTGCCGACTGTTGCGGAGGGGTAACGAGGTCAGTGCCTTGTGGAGCTACGGCCTTGAGATGGTGACGGCAAAGAGCCAGCGCCTGACGGCGATTGCGGTTGGCGAGCAGCCCGAAGTGGCGGATCTTGACGAAGCCACAAGGCAGAACGTGAAGCAGAAAGCGACGGATGAACTCAACCGCATCGAGGCTCATCACCTTGATGCGGTTGTTGTCTCTGGAGTCGCGCCATTGAAAACACACCTGCCCGTTGTTCAGGTCCAAGAGCCTGCCATTGGCGATGGCAACACGATGAGTGTAGCGTGCCAGGTACTTGAGCACATACTCCGGACCGCCGAAAGGTGCCTTGGCATAGGCGACCCATTTCTGATGGCGCAGGGTGGAGAGCATTGCGTGGAATGGGCCTGGCTTGGAGAACGCAGCTAGAATGCCTGGGAAGCGCAGTTGGTGGTTGTCGTAAGCGTGTTTCAGGAAGGCCAGCATCTTGCCCCGAAACATGCAGCTGAGCACCGGCGCCGGAAGGAAGTAGCGAGGCCGACAAGCGATCCAGCGTGATTGGTCGGGTGCCAGGCCGCCGGCCGGAACCAGGCAGTGCAGGTGGGGATGATGTTGCAGTTGCTGATTCCAGGTATGGAGTACGGCGAGAATGCCGATGCGAGCACCGAGGCGGTGTCGATCGGCGGCGATCTCCATCAGGGTCTCGGAGACAGCACGAAACAGCAGAGCGTAGATAAGACGCTGGTTTCTGAGTGCGAGTGCAGCCAGTTGCTTGGGCAGCGTGAAGACGACATGGCTGTAGGGCACGGGCAGCAGACTCGACGCCTGCTTCTGCAGCCAGCGATCGCGAGCGGTCGACTGGCACTTTGGGCAGTGGCGATCGCGGCATGAGTCGAAAGCCACGTACTCATAGGAGCAGCTGTCACAGCGTTCGAGATGACTGCCGAGTGCGGCAGTACGGCATCGACCGATGGCTCCGAGCACCTTGCGTTGCTGGCGGGAGACAACATGGCCCCAGCGCTCGAGAAACTCTTGCTGGTGCGCGTGAAAGACATCGGCCACTTCGAGCCGATGCTCTCTCATTTTTTTTCGGCCTCTGCTTCGCGAGCTGGAAGCTCATCGAGCGGACTTACGGTGGAGTGCAGCCGGTGCTCGGAGACATGGAGGTAGCGCGCGGTCGTCTCCAGGTCGCAATGTCCGAGCAGCAGCTGAATGGTGCGCAGATCGGTTCCGCTGTCGAGCAGGTGAGAGGCAAAGGAATGGCGCATCACATGGGCGGAAAGCCGCTTGCCCATGCCCAGCTTCTTGCGCAACTGATGGCAGAAAGCGTTGACGGCGCTGGCGTACATCGGCCGGTCGGACCTCATTCCGGGAAAGAGCCAGTCCTTGGGCTTGCACTGGTTCCAGTAGGCACGAAGCCACTCCAGCAGCTTGGGCGAAAGCATCACCTGACGAGGATGCCCGCCCTTGCCTTCGCGAATGTTGATGATCATCCGCTTGCTGTCGATGTCGGTGACTTTCAGATCCAGGGCTTCCTGAATGCGCAGGCCAGCTCCGTAGAGCAGGCCCAGCAGGGCGCGATGCTTGAGGTTTCTGGTGATGTCGAGCAGTGCGGCGACTTCTTCACGGCTCCAGACCACGGGTAGTTTGCGGCGTATCTTGGGCTTGGTAACTTCGGTGTCGAACCAGCGTTGCTTGAGCGTACGGACGTACAGAAAGCGCAGTGCAGAGACGCGAACCTGGATGCTATGCCAGGCCAGCTTGCGCTCGTTCAGCAGGTAGAGCTGATAGATACGAACATGCTCGGGCCCAAGCTTGTCAGGGGACTGGTGAAAGTAGCGTGCGAAGTCGGCTACGCTTGCCGTATAGGTACGGATGGTTCGAGGAGTGAAATTACGCAGCCGTAGTTCTTCCAGCATGCGTTCGCGAAGTGCAGTCATGGATACCTCCTTCAAGGTATCCATCACTGTACTTACGCACCGTCCCTACAACACCTGCCGCGTCAGCGGCTTAGTCCAAATCGCGATTTCACTCATTGACTCTAACCGGCTGCGGAAACGTCAAACTCATTCGGCTTGTACCCTGGGGTGTGGGAATTTACCCGGCGCCCAGTGGCTATCCCCGTCAACGCAAGCGGAATCCTGGTAGTGCCTCACTGAGTCACTGCCCAAGCAGGAGGCCCGCGGGAAAGAGCTTGGTTTGGGCTGGTTGTGAGTGGGAACGGCTGATTTCAAGGTGTCGGGCCCGCTATAATCACGCCGATGGCCAGCGATTCCTTTTTCTCGTGGGCGAAACGGACGGTGCTTCGTCCGGGCCGCGAAGAGCCTTACCTGTCGATCCAGGACATCGTGGTTTTCGTTCGCGATCTGGACGTGAGCAAGCGGTTCTACCTGGAACAACTGGGCTTCGAACTGCTCACAGAACAGCGTCTGCCCACCGGCGAACGGTGGATCGAAGTAGCGCCTCCCGATGGCAGCGCGAATCTGGCGCTGGTGGAGCCAAAGCTCGACGCGCCGGAATACAAGCTGATTGGCGGCTACCGCTGGGTGCTGTTCATGACCGAAGACGTCCACGCCAAATACAAGGAATGGAGCGAACGCGGGGTCCGTTTCCTGAGTGCTCCGGAGACCCCGGGGTGGGGCGGCACCTATGCGCGTTTTGAAGACCCCGACGGGAATGCGTTTGGACTGGAAGGTTTCGACGAGGTAAGGCAAAGCCTGGAATCGCGCCGGCGGGCGCACGCCGAGAAACTCGAAGCCGAACGCCGCACTGCCCAGGAACTGGAAATAGCGCGGCAGGTGCAGGCGCGGTTGTTTCCGCAGATTCAGCCGGAGATGAAAACGGTGGAGTACGCGGGTGTCTGCCTGCAGGCCCGCCAGGTGGGCGGGGACTATTTCGATTTCCTGAATCTGGGGCCGCAGCGGCTGGGCCTGATCATCGGCGATGTTTCCGGCAAGGGGATCGCCGCAGCTCTGCTGATGGCGAATTTGCAGGCCAGCCTGCGCAGCCAATCGGCGCTGGCCTTCGATCAGCCCGAGGCGCTGCTCCGATCTGTGAACCGTGTGTTCTATGACAACACCGGCGACAGTGCCTATGCGTCGCTTTTCTTTGCCGATTACGACGAGGCGGCGCGACGACTGCGCTATGTCAATTGCGGCCATTTGTGCGGTCTGCTGGTAAGAAGCGACGGTAAGGTGGACCGGCTCGAGTCCACCAGCACGCTGCTCGGATTGTTCAGAGAGTGGAATTGCTCGATGCGGGAGCAGGAGCTCTCTCCCGGGGACGTGCTCGCACTTTACACCGATGGGATTACCGAAGCCAGTAACGAGCACGGAGAGGAATTTGGCGAGCGCTTCCTGATTGAATCGCTGCAGCAACATCGGGACCTGCCGTGCCAGGCTTTGTTGACCGCACTCGTGGATGGGGTCCGGCGATTCAGTTTTCAGGAGCAACACGACGACATTACGGCGATCGTGGCGAAGTTCAAGGCGGCCAGCTGAGGTCTCGTGGGGTGGATTGCCCGGACCTGGTTTGGGTCATTCAGCTACTACGCCGCTGCGGCCAGGGAGTAAGCGCGCACATCATCGCCGGCCTGGGTAGAATTGGCGACGCTGAACGACAGTTCCGGCTCAATCATGCCACCGAGCACACTGCTCAGGCCGAGCAGGGACTGACTTCCGCAGCCGGCACAGTGGCCGTTCAGGCCTTCGCTGATGACCTCGCAGTTGGCGCACAAAACTGCCTTTTGAAGACGAACCAGATTCGCGTGGCGCCAGGCTTGATCAGTCATGTTGATTACTCCTCGGTCTCGGCTGGAGCCGATCGACCTACGGGAATACTGGCGCAGGTCTGTTGCCAAAGTATTGGCGATGGAACTGGCTCATTTGGCTAGCGTGGCGGGAAAATCGCGCGGGGAGTTGCAACTGTGAGGAAAAAGCTTGCACACGGCGTGGGCGAGATGCAGAGGCATCCGGTGTGTCGATCGATGGAGCTTCAGGGGAGTAACCCGGTTACTGTCGTAACCGGGTAATCATCTCCCGACGCATTCGGCGCTCGCTCATTTTGCCGCGGGCTAACGAGAGTACGTCACACGCTTCTTTCGCCCCTTCGGGACTGGCTCGCGGTCCACTTTCATACCCGCGGCTGCGCCGTGGGCTGCATTCTTACGCCGCTTCGCGGCGCTTGCGACACATGACAGCCGAGGGCGGCTGTCCCCACGTGGGGACTGGTTGGGCGGGCATACGCGGGCGAGGGCGCCCGCGCCACATGCCACACGGATCGGTTTTCATTACAATATGATGCATGACTGATCCATTGATCATCGCCGGTCGCGAGTTTCGATCCCGGCTCATTGTGGGCACGGGGAAATACAAATCGTTTCAGGAGACGGCGCGGGCGCTGGAAGCCAGCGGCGCGGACATGGTGACCGTAGCGGTGCGGCGGGTGAATCTGGATCGCAGCAAGGAATCGCTGCTCGATTATCTGGATCCGAAAAAATATTTTCTGCTGCCCAATACCGCCGGGTGTTACACCGCGGATGAAGCCATTCGGGCGGCGCGGCTGGGGCGCGAGGTCGGGCTTTCCGATTGGGTGAAACTGGAAGTGATCGGCGACCAGGCGACGCTCTATCCCGACGTGCAGGCCACGCTGGAGGCGACCCGCGTATTAGTAAAGGAAGGTTTTACGGTTCTTCCCTATACTTCTGATGACATTGTGTTTGCCAAGCGTCTGCTCGATGCCGGGGCGGCCACGGTCATGCCGCTGGGGGCGCCGATTGGGAGCGGCCTGGGGATTCAGAACGCCGCCAACATTCGCATCCTGCGGGAAATGATTACCGGGGTGCCCCTGATCCTGGATGCGGGCGTGGGCACGGCTTCCGATGCCGCCCTGGCGATGGAATTGGGAGCGGACGCGGTGCTGATGAATACGGGAATTGCGAATGCCCAGGACCCGGTGCTGATGGCCGAGGCCATGAAGCATGCCGTGCTGGCCGGGCGCGAGGCTTATCTGGCGGGACGGATGCCGCGAAAACTTTACGCGACGGCGAGTTCGCCGCTGGAAGGCGTGGTGCGGTGAGCGGGAGCGGAGACACTCATGCTGCCCAGAACGCGCGAAACACGATGAGTGCTGATCGCTGAGACTGCAAACGATTCCGTTCGTTTCCTGCAGACGATTCCCGGACTTTCCTCCTTGACAATCCCGCGGCGTGTCCAGAGAATGCGTTTCGCGTAGTGTGTCGACAAATCGCAGGGAGGTTCTCATGTTAAAGATCCATCTCATTCTGGCTATGTTAGCGGCAGTGGTCTTTCTGCCCGGTAGCCTTGCAGCCCAGCACTCTTACGGTGACTCCGGCGAGTACGTCATCCTGAGCGCGCAATACGGCACCGCCCAGCACCACGTGGACGTTACCAACCGTCTGAAGGAGCTGGCGCGCCAGGACCGCAGCTTCCGCATGGGCAACAGCACTTTTGGCGTGGATCCCGACAAGGGGCGGGACAAGACGCTCCGCATTTTCGCCCGCGGGCCGAACGGGCAGGTCCGCACGTTTGAGTTTCGCGAAGGCAGCACAGTGGACGGCTCGCAGTTCCGCGGCTGGGGCCGCGGCGACTGGGGCCAGGGCGGCTGGAACGGCAACTGGGAGGGCGGCGGGCGTGAACCACAGCCCGAGATGAATGCAGCGCTCCAGAACCTGCGCGAGGCCCAGCGGAACCTGCAACTGGCTTCGCGCGACAAGGGTGGCCACCGGGCGAATGCGGTGAGGCTGGTCAACCAGGCCATCGCGGAGGTCGAGGCCGGCGTTCAATACGACAACCGGCATTAATCGACCTGATTACCTGTCTTTGGGCCCGATGGCTCCATCGGGCCTAAGGCTGAACTCCTTTGCGTTGATGCGATGGAAGGCCGGTCGTGCAGGAACATGCTTCCTGGCGCTCCGGCAAGAATCTGGAGTTCCTGCTCCGTTTCCTCTCGCCTTGAGGCGAGATTTCCTTTTTGAACAGAAAATCGAAGGAATTCACAGCTTATCCACAGTCTGATAAGGGCTAAATTGCTCCTTGCATTGAAGAAGGGAAACACTGGTGAAGCGAAAGCAGAAAATTCTGGCCGCAGCCGCGCTCTGGGGTGGATGTGCCTGGTTCGTCAGCATGGATGTGGATTTCCTGGTGACACACATCCAGAGTGCACCGCATTGGCTGTTGCAGGGTTTTCGGGCTCTGTTCATGGGAGTGAGCGTGGCCATCGGGTATGTGGTCTATCGCAAATACCTTCTTGAGATGCAGACCCGGAGCGAAAAATATGCGGAAATCCGGGCACAAATCCGGCGGCTGCTTGCCGATTTGCTCACGGTTTCCGATGATGAGTTGATCCACCAGTTGCAGCGCACGATCCAGCGTATCGAGCAATTGCTGAAACGCCATGACCCGGAGGCGGCGCGCCGCGGCGCGGAACCGAAAAAGCCTCCCAAGGTTGCATGAACAGGGGCCGGCACTCGGGGAAGTGAAGAGAGCGAAGATCGGCGATTGAACTTGGGCCTCAAGACCCTGTCCCCGGAGGTTCAGAAAATGAGAGACACCGTCCGATGCCCCTATTGCGTGTCAGGCTCTGAGTCTTGCGCCATGGTCGCCCACGTGGATGGCAGGTACATCTGCGGCAAGTGCGGTCATACAGCGTATCCGGACGATGCAGCGTATTCCTGCCGCTGCCCGCAGTGTCAGGAGTTGGCGGAGTCCAGAATGGCCAGCTAAGGCGTAACTCCGCAGCGTCCGCGGGTTTACAGCCTCGTTCAATCAGCAGTGACGCGCCCGATGCCCAGCAGTCGCCGGCACTGAAAGTCAAACCCAATCACCTCTGAGGACACAGAGGTCACAGAGAAATCACTTAGGCCAGGCCGCCTTCGCGGGCAAGTTTCAGCGCTTCGATGGCGGCGCCACGCGCTCCGGCGGTGTCACCATTCGGCATCACGTAAATTGGAATGCCGGCCTGTTCTTCGCGCTGCACCGGCATGGCGGCGCGGATCTGCTCGATGAACCAATCCTGAAACGGCTTAGCGGTTTCGAGGGCGCCTCCGCCTACGATGAAGGCATCGGGGTCGAAGGTATTTACCATCTCGTCGAAGAAGAGACCCAGGGCGTGAGCCTGCACGCGGAAGACTTCCCTGCTCAAGGCATCGCCTTTTTCCGCCAGGCCGCGCACCAGTTTGGCGGCCTGGTGGAGATCGACTTTTCCCAGTTCGTGACCGGGATAGCGCGGCAGAAAATAGGGCAGGATATTTTTTTCGATGGCGGTGAGCGAGCACAGCGACTCCAGGTCACCGGTGCGTCCGCAGTTGCATTGCGGCTTGATGCCGCTGGTTCCGGCGATGCTTTGATACGGAATCAGCACGTGGCCCAACTCTCCCCCGAAACCGTTCTTGCCTTTCACCACATTGCCCTCGAGGATGACCCCGCCGCCGTTACCGGTGCCGATGACGCTTGAAATCGAAGTCTCACGGCTGTTGGAGCCGAAGATGGCGTAGTGTCCCCAGAGCGCCGCGGCGTTGGCGTCGTTCAAATAGGAAACCGGTTTGCCGAGCTTGTGGGCCAGGCCTTCACGAATGTCGAAGCCGGCCCAGTTGGGGTGGACAAAATTCGTGGAGCCGCGGACGCTGAGCTGGCCCGAGGCGCTGGCGGGGCCGGGAGTGTCGAGACCGACGGCAACCACTTCGTTGAGGCGAACGCCGACTTTTTCAGCAGCGATCTTCAGGCCGTCCGCGATTTGCTGCAGACAGATATCCGGCCCCTGCTTTGCCAGAGCCGGATGCTCGAGCAATCCTTCGATGAGGAACTTCTCCTGCTTGTCCAGCAACGTATAGTTGATGGCGGTCCCGCCCAGATCGATTCCAGCCACGACTGGCACGATTTTCTCCTAAGGCCTGTGACACCGGCTTGGCCACAGCTTAGCAGAACCTTATCGTGTGAGCGGCCGGGATGGATTTCATCAAGGGGTGTTCCATCCTCGTCTCTCCGTTTTGGAGAGACAGGGTAGGAGCTTAACGCGATTTGAACGTCCCCGCCCTGTCGTTCCAAAGTGCGGAACGACGAGGACGGGTCACCCGCGGTCTGCTATTTCATGGCTGAGGGCAGCTCGTAGTCGCCTTCGATCTCGCTGACTATGTTGCCCGAGGAATCAGCTTTGCCTTTATAAGTTCCCTTGCCTTTGATGCCCTTGAACTTGCCGGTGCCGCCGGTGTAACTCCATGTGCCCTCGGTGGTGCTGGGCTTGCCGTCCTTCATGGTGTCGTTTCCCTGAAAGTGAACGAACACCTTGTCGCCATTGGACAGGTTGGAGACGTGGTAGCCGGAGCCGCGTACTTTTGCGCCGCTGGCGTCGCTGTAGGCGACGTCATAGCCGTCCTTGGCTTGCACTTCGCCATATTGCATCGGTGTAGTCCAGGTGCAGGCGAACTTGCTGATGGCAACAGAATGGCCGGGACGGTCGTCGACTTCGATGGAATAAGCGGGATCGGGCTTACCGCAGGAAATGGTGCCGGTGATCCTGGTTTGACTGCTGGCGGCGGGCGCCAGGGTCAGGGCCAGTCCGAGAATCAGGAAAAACTTGCTTCGCATAGTGCCTCCTTGTAGCGCAGGGATTCTGCGCGACGGCAGGGGCAAAGTCAAGCTCTAGCCCTTCCTTAATTGGCTTCGACGAAACTCTATAAATGGAAAAACCTCTCGCAGGTAGAACACGGAGGCTCTTCGTTCGTCCCCCGCCCGCGGCTCACCGTACCGCGTACGCTTACTCAGGTTTGTTTTCGGTTGGCGGAGCAGGACGCGGGCTGCCCATGCCATGGCCGTGCATCATACCGGCTCCCATCGATTCCATGTTCTTCTGCATTCGGTCCATGTGGGTAACCACCGTTTCCCACATATTCACGTTGTCTCGCCAGCGTGATAGCTCGTTCGGGTCCCTGATCGTGAGAACGTTGGCCTTCATCTGAGCGAGCGAGGCCTTCATCTTCTCGAGGTCAGCTCTCATGGCCTCCATCTCTTGTTGATGCATCTCCATCATTTTTTGGTGATGCTCGGCCCGCATTTGGTTTCCACTGCCGGGGCCGGGAGGTGCTTGTGTTGTTTTGTCCTGCGCCCACATCGCGGTCGTCAAAGCGAATATCATGACGAGCAGGAAGCTCTTGATCTTCATGACAGCTCTCCTTTCGGGAAACATCGGACAGGGTGAGTATAGACCCGAGGCATCAACTGGCGTGCAGCGCATATGTCGGCCTGCGAGTGCCGATCGCTGTTCGTCGGGATTTTTGCCGGGCGTGGCCGGATGCCTGCGCAGGTGTTCGTGTTTCTGAATATGTTTCCGGCTGCCAAAGTGATGATTGGCAATAGCGCCCGGCGGTTTGATAAAGAATTTTGACGGATGAAACCACAAGAAGTTGATCCGGCAGGCGCTGCAGAATCTGGCGGATGGGACGCGGCCGGCGGCGCCGAGATAACGGTGTAGCGCCGCTGTCTCTTCGGCTGCCCTGCGGGCATTTTGGTTTGCCCTCGGGTGCGAGGGCGGGACGCCCTCACGACAGCCGCCGGGACGGCGGCGCTACGTTACTTCACAACATCTTTACGCTTTCCACGTGGATGGTATCGCCTTTGATTTCTCCCGTGACGGCCACGTGATGGCCTTCGTGGCCCTTGAGAGCGTCCTGGTTGTCCACGGTCAGGACTTTGTTATCGCCGTCGGTGACCACGACTGCGGAGGCGCCGGCTGCGATGCATTTTTTAGTGCAGGCTTCGGCACCGGCGTTGGCGCCTTTGACTCCGCACTTGGAATCGCTGACCCAGCCCTTTACCGTCTGGGATTTGCCCATGTCATCGGCTGACACGACAGCCACCATCAGGAACAAAAAGGAGAGGGCGAAACAGATTGCGAGCAGTTTCTTCATGACTGAGTTCCTCGATTTTTGGGCGGCCCGGAGCCGCGGATTGTAGCAACGCCCCGCTGCGAGCGTTTCTGTGCTACTTGGATTGACGTTACGAGGTAGCAGTTGGTTACTCATAAATTTTCCCAACTGGAGTTTGAGAAAGTATAACACCGGGGCGGCCTCTGGGGTCACTAAGCCGTGTTCCGGCAGTGGATCAGTTTGAAAACCGTCCCTTTCCCGCGGCGTCATCCTGAGGGACTTCAGTCCCGAAGGATCTGGCGTGCATCAGCAGCAACGCAGAGGTAAAGGGTATATCTGCTTCACGCCAGATCCCTTCGACTTCGCTCAGGGCAGGCTCTTCACGGCCTGAAGGCCGTTCAGGATGACGCACATGGATAAGAAGAAATTTCAAACTGAGCCACTACCGCGTTCCCCGCCTCTGACCGGGCATGGGCCCGGCGCAGCGTGGCTCCGCTAGACAGATGAGGACATCTGTCCCTACGCGGGCTGAGATCCGAGGTCTGATGGCCGAAGTCCGCTTCTACTTCTGGGCGGCGTTAGTTCCGGGAATCTGAAGTGGAGGAGGAGCGGGAGCTACGTAAACTACTTCGCCAGGGCGGGCATAATGCAACTGTTCGCGGGCCTCTTTCTCGATGGTTTTGGGATCGGTCTCGAGGGCCTTGATCTGGCCGTTGTAATGGGCATTCTCTTTCTGCAACTGGTCGATTTCGTGGCGCAGGCTCTGGTAGTCGGCGCGCTTCTGCCGGTAAACCACCATGCCATTGGCCCCGAACATGACGTGAAGGAACAGCCAAACCGTGACCACAGCCACACCCACCGTGGCCAGACGGCGCCGGGAAGCATACAGCCAGGTGGATGCGGGACGCAGTTTCTCCTTGATGCGCTGGCCGACGGCTTCGGCCTGCGGGGCGCGGTCAACCAGCGCGCTAAATCCCCGCTGGGCCCGTGGCACGATCCGTATTTTTGGCCGCTTTATTCGAAGATCCATGCTTTGCCTGCTGCGCTCAATTTCTCCAGGTCGGCCTGGCTGCGGGCTTCAGAGTAAACCCGCACGACCGGTTCCGTGCCGGATAATCGGTAGCACACCCACGAGCCATCCGCGAACAGCAGTTTCAGGCCGTCGGTGCGTACCACCTCGGTGACCTTCCGGCCCATGAGATCGCGGGGCTCTCCCTGTAACTTTCCAGTGAACTTCTCCTTCACCTCCGGCGTCAAGTGGAAGTTCTCGCGCAGGCTGTAAAAGGAACCAACTTCGGCAAATAGCTGCTGCAATTGCTGAGCGAGCGACTGGCCGCGGCGGGCCACCATCTCGCAGCACAGCAGGCCGGCCAGGACGCCATCTTTTTCAGGGACGTGATGGCGGATGGAGAGACCGGCGCTCTCTTCGCCGCCGATCGCAATCTTGTCCTGCTTGATCAACTCTCCGATGTACTTGAATCCCACCGGGGTCTCGTGCAATTCGATGCCGTGATGTTTGGCGACGGCATTGATCAGGTTGGTGGTCGCGACCGACTTGGCCACGCCGTTTTTCCATCCCCGGCTCTCCACCAGGTAGTCGAAGAGCAGGGCGACGATGTAGTTGGGGGTAAAGAAAGTGCCGTCGGCGTCCACGATGCCAAAGCGGTCGGCGTCGCCGTCGGTGGCGATGCCGATGTGCGCCTTCGTGGCCCGCATCTGTTCCCGGCAGCCCTCGAGCAGGTGGTCGTCGGGCTCAGGGGCATGGCCGCCAAAGAGGACGTCGCGACAATCGTGAACAGTGGAGACGTCCACGCCGGCCTCGCGCAGCAATGAGTCGGAGTAGCCCCGCGCTGCGCCCCAGAAGGGATCGAAGACCACCCGAAGGTTTGCTTTCTGAATGGCTTTGAAGTCGATGATCTCGCGCAAGCGCGCCAGGTAGGCGCTGCGAGGCTCGAGGGCCTGGGCGGTCGCGGCCTTTCCTGAGGGCTTCGGCTTCCCAGTGTCCGCGTCGCTGGCGGCGATTTCGGCTTCGATCCGTTTCGTGGCTTCGGGCAGCGCGGGCGCGCCGTCCGGCGTGGAGAACTTGATGCCGTTGTATTCCGGTGGATTGTGCGAGGCGGTGAAGTTGATGGCGCCGTCAGCTTTCTCCCGAATCACGGCGTAGGAGATGGCCGGAGTGGGAGCGGGTTCAGCGATCAGCAGCGGCGTGATGCCGTGGGCTATCAGAATTTCGTCCGCCATGGCGCAGAAGGTTTCGCCCAGGAAACGCGGGTCGCGCCCCACGATCACTCGCGCCCCGGAAGCTTTCTGCGAAACCACGTAGCGGGCGATCCCGGTCACGGCGCGGCGCACATTGGCGAAGGTAAACTCGTCAGCCATAACGGCGCGCCAGCCTGAAGTTCCGAAATGAATTTCTGTAGCCATCTTAATTCTCCCGCCTGCGACCGGGTGCTACCCTGTCACCGTAAACTGAAGGCTGATTCTATATGACCGACAAGATTCTCGTCCTCACCACCGCGAGTTCAAAAGATGAAGCGCGCAAGATCGGCCGCGCCCTGGTGGAACAGCTGCTGGCGGCCTGCGTAAGCATCGTCCCCCAGGTAGATTCAATTTACCGCTGGGAGGGAGAGATTGAGGAAGCCGAAGAGTGGTTGCTGATCGTCAAGACTACGCGTGGAGCGTTTGAACGGGTGCGGGATGCCATCAATGAGCTGCATTCTTATGATGTGCCGGAGTGTGTCAGTATTGTGATCGACGAGGGCAGCGCGGAATATTTGAGTTGGATTGGGCAGTCGGTGAAATAGATTTGATGTGGGCGCGAGCGTCCCGCTGGTGCGTTCGCTACCGTCGTTGGTCGTTGGCCCCTGGTCGTTGGCCGAAGGCCCAATGGCCCGAGCGATTTCCGTAAGCGGTGAGCGAAAGTGATGATTCGCCGTGGGCGGTTGCGGGTTTCGCGAGGGCCAAGGACCGAGTGCCAACGACCAACGACCAGGGGCCAACGACCAATTGGCTTCAAGACGCACGAGCGGGACGCTCGCGCCCACATTTCAAATTGCCGCCAGGGCCTGGTCGAGATCGTCCACGATGTCTTCCACGTTTTCAATTCCCACTGAAATACGTACCAGACCATCGGTGATTCCGATTTCCCGCCGTCCCTTTGCGCCCAGGGCAGCGTGGGTCATGGTGGCAGGATGCGAGATCAGGGTCTCGACTCCGCCCAGGGACTCCGCCAGAGAACACACCCGTACTTTCTTCAACATCTTCTTCGCGTTGGAGAGCGATCCGGTTTCAAAGGTGATCATGGAACCGAAGCCGGTCATCTGGCGTTGCGCCAGGTCGTATTGAGGATGTTCCTCGAGGCCGGGGTAGAAGACTTTTTTCACCTTCTTGTGGCGGGCCAGAAACTCGGCAACGAACCTGCCGTTGCGGTCGTGCTGCTCCATACGTGTCGCCAGGGTCTTCACTCCGCGCAGCACGAGCCAGCATTCGAATGGGGAAAGAATCGCTCCCGCAGCTTTCTGTACGAATGCGAGTTTGTCGGCCTGCTCTTTGGTGGTGCAGACCACGACGCCGCCCAGGCCATCGCTGTGTCCATTCAGAAATTTTGTGGTGGAGTGGACTACCATGTCGGCGCCCAGGGCAATGGGCTGCTGAAAATAAGGCGACATGAACGTGTTGTCCACGACCAGTTCCACTTTTCTCCGGCGGCATACCTGGCTGACGGCTGCGATGTCGCTGAGCGACATGAGCGGGTTGGTGGGCGTTTCGATGTACACCATGCGTGTATTTTTGCGAATTGCCCGGTCCACATTCTTCGCGTCGGAAGTGTCAACGTAAGTAAATCGCATTCCGAAGTTGGCCAGGACCTGGTTGAACAGGCGGGGCACGCCGCCATAGAGATCATTGCCGCAGACCACATGGTCGCCGGATTTGTACATGGTGCAAATGGCGTTGATCGCGGCCATACCGCTGGCGAAGGCGCGCGCTGCAGTCCCGCCTTCGAGTGCCGCAAGGTTCTCTTCGAGGCGGGTACGCGTGGGATTCGAAACCCGGGCGTACTCGTAGCCCTTGTTCTTGCCCAGTTCCTGCTGCACATACGTGGAGGTGGGATAGATGGGGACTGCGACCGCACCCGTTTCAGGATCGGGCTCTTGTCCGGCGTGGATGGCGAGGGTGGCAAAACCCGGTTGTTTGTTTTTCATGAGGAGTTTTCAGCGGTCAGCGATCAGCTGTCAATTTTGCTTCATCAGATTGATTTTGTGAGGTTGCATTCGAGTTGAATCTTGTCAGTTTTCAGTTTCTAGTTCCCGGTTCTCAGAGGCTGAGAGCTGCCTTTCAGATTCCACCTTCAAAGATTTTTTTCGACAAATAGCGCTCGGCTGAATCGGGAATCATGGTGACCACTCTTTTTCCCCGGCCCAGCCAGCCTGCCACCCGCAGGGATGCCACGACATTGGCGCCGCCACTCGAGCCGGAGAGCACGCCCTCGCGGGCGGCCAGCGCCTTCACCATGGCGAAGGCGTCGGCGTCGGTGACCATCAGCACCTGGTCGCAGACCGAGCGATCAAAATTTCCCGGGATAAAGCTCGCGCCAATGCCTTCGACTTTGTGCGGACCGGGTTTGCCCCCACCCAGGATCGAGCCCTGGGTCTCGACCGCGTAGGCCAGCACCTGAGGCAGGCGCTCCTTCATGAAGCGCGCGATGCCGGTAAACGTGCCGGCCGTGCCCGCACCGATGACCAGCGCGTCGATACGACCTTCCATCTGCTCGAAAATTTCCCTGGCCGTGGTCTCGTAGTGATAGTCGGGATTGGCGGGATTTTCAAACTGGCCGGCCATGAATGCGCCCGGGGTTGAGGCGACGAATTCGTTGGCGCGCCGGATGGCTCCCA
>CAVVYF010000008.1:0-94145 GCA_963752375.1 Terriglobia bacterium | reverse complement strand
GGCCTCGCTGGCATCGGTCTGCGAGACCCCTTCCATTTCGAACAGGATCTTGCCCGGCCGCACCACCGCCACCCAGTGATCGGGCGCGCCTTTGCCTTTACCCATACGGGTTTCGGCCGGCTTCTTGGTGACCGGCTTGTCCGGAAAAAGACGGATCTGGATCTTGCCGCCACGCTTGATGAAGCGAGTCATGGCCACGCGCGCCGCCTCGATCTGCCGGTCGGTAATCCAGCCCGGCTCGAGCACCTTAAGACCGAAATCACCGAACGCCAGCTGGCTTCCGCGCCACGCCTTGCCGGTCATGCGTCCGCGCTGCTGCTTGCGGTACTTCACTTTCTTGGGCATCAACATAAGATCAGCTCTTAGCCTTTAGCTTTTAGCTCTTAGCCAAAACCTTTAGAACGCGCCTGCCTGCTGCGGCTCGCGCTTCTTGGCCGGCAAAATTTCGCCTTTGTAAACCCAGCACTTCACCCCGATGACGCCGTAGGTGGTGCGGGCTTCGGTAAAACCGTAGTCGATGTCGGCGCGCAGCGTGTGCAGCGGCAAACGGCCCTGCAGGTACCACTCCGAGCGCGCGATTTCGTTGCCGTTCAGGCGTCCGCTGACCCGGACCTTGATCCCTTTGCAACCGAAGCGCAGCGCCGAATCGACTGCCTTGCGCATGGCCCGGCGGAAGCCGACCCGCTTTTCCAGCTGCAGCGCGATCGATTCCGATACCAGTTGCGCATCCAGCTCCGGCTTGTGCACTTCCTGGATATCGATATAGACTTCGCGGCCGGTGCGCTTCTGCACATCACCCTTCAGCTTGTCGATTTCCGCGCCCTTGCGCCCGATGATGATGCCCGGACGCGCCGTCTTGATAATGACCCGCAGCTTGTTGCCGGGACGCTCGATTTCAATCGAACTCACGCCCGCCGACTTGAGCTTGTCCTTCAGCTCGTTGCGCAGCTTGACGTCTTCAAGCAGCAGCTTGTCGTAATCGCGCTCCACAAACCAGCGCGACTTCCAGGGCTTGGTATAGCCCAGCCGAAAACCGTAGGGATGAACTTTTTGTCCCATTTATCTGGCTCCTACTTTCTTCTTGCCGGCGGGCGCTTTATGTTTGGCTTTTGCCTTGCTCTTGGCCGGAGACTTTGCCGCGGTCTCTTCGCCGACCACCGTCGCCAGCCCTGCGCCGCTCTGGCCCCGCTCCGCCAGCACAATCTCGATGTGCGCGATGCGGCGCACATAGCGGAACGCCCGTCCCATGGGTGCGGGACGGATACGCTTCATCCGCGGCCCGTCGTTGGCGATGGCGCTTTTCACATACAGCTTGTCCACATCGACGTCGATACTTTTTTCGCTGCTCAGATAGTTGGCGTTTTCCAGCGCCGATCGCAGCAGCTTTTCCACCGTGGCCGCCACCCGCTTCTTGGTGAAGGCCAGGATATTGAGCGCATCTTCCACCTTGCGTCCTTTGATCAAATCCAGCACCAGGCGCGCCTTCTGCGGCGAAACCCGGGTGAAGCGGACTTGAGCTCGAAATTCCATGTTGATCTCCTGAACTCCTTCCTACGCCTTGGGCGCCGCCGGCGCAGCCGCCGGCGTGATCGCTCCCGGACCGCCTGGCACGCCTGCCGGACGCGCCGCCGTTTCCGTGGCCGCCCGCATGGAGTGCCCCTTGAACTGGCGGGTAAAACTGAATTCCCCCAGCTTGTGACCCACCATGTTTTCCGTGACGTACACCGGAATAAACTTCTTGCCGTTATGCACGGCGATGGTGTGACCCACCATTTCCGGAATGATGGTCGAGCGCCGCGACCAGGTGCGCAGCACTTTCTTTTCATTACGCGAGTTCATGCCGTCCACCCGCGCCTGCAGGTACCCATCCACGAACGGACCCTTCTTGGTTGAACGTGCCATAAAGTCAGCTCTCAGCTTTCAGCTGTCAGCTTTCAGCCAACAGCCTTTAAAATCCTGCCATTCCGAAACGCCTCAGCCGGCCCAATCTTGCCGACGACTGAAGACTGACGACCGACGACTGCCCTTCTACTTCTTCCCTCTCCGGTTCACAATGAATGCGTCCGTACGCTTGTTGTTGCGCGTCTTGTAGCCGCGCGTCGGCTGCCCCCAGGGAGTGACGGGATGCCGGCCGCCTGACGTCTTGCCTTCACCGCCGCCGTGCGGATGGTCAACCGGGTTCATGACCACGCCGCGGTTGACCGGCCGCCGTCCCAGCCAGCGCATGCGCCCGGCCTTGCCGATGGTGATGTTTTCGTGATCGAGGTTGCCTACCTGGCCAATCGTGGCCATGCAATCCTGCGAAACCTTGCGAGTCTCTCCGGAAGGCAGTTTGACCAGCGCGTACTCGCCTTCCTTGGCCACCAGCTGCGCCGCACCGCCGGCCGATCGCACCATCTGCGCGCCCTTCCCCGGCTTCAACTCCACGTTGTGGATCGTGGTGCCGGGCGGAATGTTCTTCAAGGGCAGAGCGTTGCCCACCAGAATGTCGGCTTCCGGCCCGCTCACCACTTTCTGTCCCAGCTTGAGCCCTTCGGGCTGCAGGATGTAGCGCTTCTCGCCATCCGCGTAGGCGAGCAGCGCGATGCGCGCCGAACGGTTGGGATCGTATTCGATCGAGGCCACGGTCGCGGGAATCCCGTTCTTGTCGCGCTTGAAATCGATCAGGCGCAGCTTGCGCTTGTGGCCGCCGCCGCGATGCCACATGGTGGTGTCGCCGCTGTTACGGCGTCCGCCGGTACGCTGCTTGGGTTCGAGCAGCGGCTTGTGCGGATGCCGGGTCGTAATATCGTCGTTGACCAGCGTGGTCCGGTAGCGCAGGGTCTGCGTCGTCGGTCGGTATGTCTTGATTGGCATAAAAATCAGCTCTTGGTCGATATAAATTCTGCGCGTACTCCGGCATCTTCTCGCCCGACTTCAGCCGCACGTACGCCTTTTTCCAGTCGGGACGGTAGCCGGCAAACTTTCCCCGGCGGCGCTCTTTTCCCGGATAGGTGGCGGTGCGCACGGAAAGCACCTTCACCTTGAAAATCGACTGCACCGCCTGCCGGATCTCGGTCTTGGTCGCGGCCGGCGCCACCTGGAAGACCAGCGTGTTCTGGTTTTCCTTGATGGCCAGCCCCTTTTCCGTGATGACCGGACGGCGAATGATCTGATATGAGGATTTCATCAGGCAACCTCCGCCGCTTTTTCATGACGCACCCGGCGTCGCGGAACGCGGGTGGCTTTCTTGGTGCTTTCTTTCTCGCTCGGCTTGCGCTGCCGCTTTGAAATCGAATTCTTGAGCGAAAGCTGCAGCGCCTCGATGGCCGGCTGCGAGAAAATCGCCCGATCGTAACGCAACAGGTGGTAGGGATGAACTTCGTTGCCGTTGACCAGTTCGACCCCGTCCAGGTTGCGCGAGCTGAGCGCCAGGTTGAGATTGCCGTGCCGGGCCACTTCGACCAGCAGGGCTGTGCTCTTGACCTCGAGCGCGTCCAGGGCCTGGCGAAACAGCTTGCTCTTCGGTTCCTTCACGTCAAAGGCGTTGACCACGATCAGCTTGCCCTCGGCTAATTTCGAAGCCAGGGCGGAGCGCAACGCGCCCAGCAGCTTCTTGCGCGGAAAGGCGTAGTCGTAGGAACGCGGTTGCGGGCCATGCACCGTGCCGCCATGCCGCCACAGCGGCGAGCGGATGGAGCCCACGCGGGCGCGTCCCGTGCCCTTCTGCTTCCACAGCTTCTTGCCCGCGCCCGAGACCAGTTTCTTGTTCTTGGTGGCGTGAGTGCCGGCGCGCTGGGCGGCGCGGTAGTGTTTCACCGCCTCCCACAGCAGGTCTTCATTGACCGCACCGAAAATCTCATCGGCCAGGTCAAGCGTGCCGACCTTCTTCCCGCTCAGATCATGAATGTCGATAGTTGCCATATGTCTTCCGTCAATCCGGGTTGGCCAAAGACCACCAGCCAACGGCCAACGACTGTCCTTAAGCCTTCTTCGCCGCCCGCTTCGCTGCCTTCAACGGATCCACCGTGGCCGCGCCGCCAAAGCCGCGCCGCTCTCGCGGCGGCTTCTTGGCCTTGGTAATTACCAGGTACCCGCCGTTCGGGCCGGGCACGCTGCCTTCGACCACCAGCAGGTTTTCGTCCTTGTCCACGCCCAGCACCCGCAGGTTGCGCTGAGTCACGCGATCGACGCCCATGTGTCCCGACATGCGCATGCCTTTGAAGACGCGCGAGGGAAAGGCCGACGAACCGATCGATCCGGTGATCTGGAACATCGAACCGTGCGACTTGGGACCGCCGGCAAAGTGATGGCGCCGGACCACGCCCGCAAAACCACGCCCCTTGCTGATGCCGACGATATCGACGAACTTCTCGCCTTCAAAAATATCCACCAGCACCCGGTCTCCAGCCTTCACCGCGACCGCCTCTTCCGCCTTTTCGACTTCGATCGGCACTTCGCGCAGAAATTTCACCGGCGGCAAGTTGTGTTTTCCCAGGTGTCCCTTCATGGGCTGGGTGAGGCGCGATTCCTTCATAAACTCGACCAGGCCGATCTGCGCCGCGTCATAGCCGTCACGGGTCTGGGTCTTGTGCTGCGTAATCACGCACGGACCCGCCTGCAGAACCGTCGCCGGATGGACGTCACCCTTGTCGTCGAAGAGCTGCGTCATTCCGACTTTCTTGCCCAGGATTCCGGTTACTTTTGCCATTTCAATTCTTCTCCGCGAGCTGAATCAGCTCAAGCTGAAAGCCGACGGCTATTTGTGTTCCTTGCCAAAAGCTTTAATCTCGACGTCCACGCCGGCGGGCAAGTCGAGTTTCATCAAAGCATCCACCGTCTGCTGCGTGGGCTCGAGAATATCGAGCAGGCGCTTGTGGGTGCGGATCTCGAACTGCTCGCGCGATTTCTTGTCCACGTGCGGAGAACGCAGCACGCAGTACTTGTTTTTCATCGTGGGCAATGGAATCGGCCCCGCGATCTGCGCCCCGGTGCGCCGCGCCGTATCGACGATCTCCCCCGTGGACTGGTCCAGGATGCGGTAGTCGTAAGCCTTCAGCCGGATGCGTATTCTTTCTTTTCCAACCATGATTCACTCTTTCGCTCTCCCGGCTCACCGGGAGAAAAGAACTGGCGGCATGCTGCGAGCCGCTGAACTGCAGCTTCTAACTCACTCCGCCTGAGAACTGAGAACCAGCAACTGATCACTGGTTTCTAATTCTTCAGTTCCCAGCTCTTTCGTTCTTTGTCCTTTGTCTCTTTGTTTCTTAGTTCTCGGTTCCCAGTAATCACTGTCCGCTACTGAATAATCTCGCTGATCGTGCCCGCGCCCACCGTGTGCCCGCCTTCGCGGATGGCAAAGCGCAAGCCCTTTTCCATCGCCACCGGCGTGATCAGCTCAATCACCAACTGCACGTTGTCGCCCGGCATCACCATCTCGGTCGCCGCCGGCAACTCCGCCACTCCCGTCACATCCGTCGTCCGCAAGTAGAACTGCGGACGGTAGCCTTTGAAGAACGGCGTGTGCCGCCCGCCTTCTTCCTTGGTCAGAATGTAAACTTCGGCTTTGAACTTGGTGTGCGGGGTAATCGATCCACCCTTGGCCAAAACCATGCCGCGCTCCACATCTTCTTTCGCGATGCCGCGCAGCAGCAGGCCGGCGTTGTCGCCTGCCATGCCTTCGTCCAGCTGCTTCTTGAACATCTCGACGCCGGTCACCACCGTCTTGCGAGTGTCGCGGAATCCCACAATTTCCACTTCCTCGCCGACTTTCACCTTGCCGCGCTCGATCCGTCCGGTCACGACGGTTCCCCGGCCCGAGATCGAGAAAATATCTTCGATCGGCATCAGGAACGGCTTGTCCAGTTCGCGCGCCGGTTGCGGCACGCTCTTGTCCACCGCCTCCATCAGCTCGTCAATCTGCTTTTCCCACTTGGCTTCCCCGTTCAGCGCGCCCAGCGCCGACAGCCGCACCACCGGCACATCGTCGCCCGGAAACTGGTACGTCTTCAGCAACTCGCGCACTTCGAGTTCGACCAGGTCGAGCAGTTCGGGATCATCCACCGCATCGCACTTGTTCAGCGCCACCACGATGTAAGGCACGCCCACCTGCCGCGCCAGAAGCACGTGCTCGCGAGTCTGCGGCATCGGACCGTCGGTGGCGGCTACCACCAGAATCGCGCCATCCATCTGGGCCGCGCCCGTGATCATGTTCTTGATGTAGTCGGCGTGCCCGGGACAATCCACGTGCGCGTAATGCCGGTTCGCCGTCTCATACTCCACGTGCGCCGTGGCAATGGTGATGCCGCGCGCCTTTTCTTCCGGCGCATTATCGATCGAGTCAAACGACCGGAACTGGATCTTCGGGTTGTGCTTGGACAACACCTTGGTGATGGCCGCCGTCAACGTGGTCTTGCCATGGTCGATGTGACCAATCGTCCCGACGTTGCAGTGCGGCTTATTCCGCTCAAATTTCTCTTTCGCCATATCCTAGCTCCGTATGCCTTGTTCGTGTGGTCGCGGGCGACTCGCCCGCGGCTTGCCTCTACCGCTTCGGCCCCTGCGAACGTCCGATAATCTCGTCCGCCGCGCTGCGCGGCACTTCTTCATAGCGCGCGAAATGCATCGAGTACTCGGCGCGGCCTTGGGTGCTGGAGCGCATGTGCGTGGCATACCCGAACATCTCGGCCAGTGGCACAATCGCTTTGATCACCTGCGATCCGGCGCGATGCTCCATGCCTTCAATCCGTCCGCGGCGTGAACTCAGGTCGCCCATGATCACACCGGCATAATCTTCCGGCGTGACTACTTCGACCGCCATCACCGGCTCCAGCAACACCGGAGAGGCTTTGCGCGCGGCTTCCTTGAAAGCCATCGAGCCGGCAATCTTGAAGGCCATTTCGTTCGAATCGACATCGTGATAGCTGCCGTCGTAGAGCGTAGCCTTCACATCCACCATGGGATAGCCAGCCAGAATTCCACCTTCGAGAGCTTCCTTAATGCCCTGATCGATTGGCTTGATAAATTCCTTCGGCACCGACCCACCCGTGATGTCGTTGACGAACTCATAGCCCATGCCAGCGGGTTGCGGGTCGAGATAAATCTTGGCATGGCCATACTGTCCCTTGCCACCGGTCTGGCGAATGTATTTGCCTTCGGCTTGCGCGTGCTTGCGGATCGTTTCGCGGTACGCCACCTGCGGTTTGCCCACGTTGGCCTCGACCTTATATTCGCGCATCATGCGGTCAACGATAATTTCGAGATGCAACTCGCCCATGCCGCTGATGATGGTTTGTCCGCTGTCGGGGTCGGTGTGAACCTTGAAGGTGGGGTCTTCCTGGGCCAGCCTGGAAAGCGCCATGCCCATTTTTTCCTGGTCGGCCTTGGTCTTGGGCTCGACCGCAACCGAAATCACGGGAACCGCAAAGGTGATGTTCTCGAGGGCAATGGGATGCTTCTCGTCACAGATAGTGTCGCCGGTCGAAACATTTTTCAGGCCAACCGCGGCGCAAATGTCGCCCGCCAGAATTTCATTGATATCTTCGCGCTTGTTGGCGTGCATCTTGAGCAGACGCCCAATGCGCTCGCTGCGGCTGCGCCCGGTGTTGAGCACCGAGTCCCCGGACTTAAGCTGGCCGGAGTAAACGCGGATAAAAGTCAGCTGGCCGACGAAGGGGTCGGCCATGATCTTGAAAGCCAGCGCGGAAAAGGGCTCGCTGTCGGCAGGCTTGCGGGTGATCACTTCCCCGTTGTCCGGGTTGACGCCCTTGACTTCGCCGGCATCAAGCGGCGACGGCAGATAGTCCACGACCGCGTCGAGCAGCGGCTGCACACCCTTGTTCTTAAACGCCGTGCCCACCACCACCGGAAAAACTTTCAGCGCGATGGTCGACCTGCGCAGCGAGGCCCGCAGCTCCGCGGGCGAAATAGTCTCGCCTTCGAGAAACTTGTGCAGCATCTCGTCGTCATTTTCGGCGACGGTTTCGACCAGCGCGGTATGGAAGGCTTCGGCTTTCTTCTGCAGCTCGGCGGGAATTTCGCCGGTGATGTACTCGGCGCCGATGGTGTCATCCTGCCAGACGATCGACTTCATCTCGATCAGATCAACGACACCCCTGAACTTGTCTTCCTGGCCGATGGGAATCTGGATGGCAACGGGCTTGGCGTTGAGGCGCTTGCGGAGGGTATCGACGGCATGCTCGAAATCAGCACCCATCTTGTCGATCTTATTGATGAAGCAGATGCGGGGGACACCGTATTTGTCGGCTTGACGCCAGACTTTTTCCGATTGCGGCTGCACTCCGTGGACTGCGTCAAACACCGCCACCGCGCCATCGAGCACACGCAACGACCGCTCCACTTCGGCGGTGAAATCCACGTGACCGGGAGTGTCGATAATATTAATGCGAATGTCGCGCCAGGTGCAGGTGGTGGCAGCCGATGTGATGGTGATGCCGCGCTCCTGCTCCTGCTCCATCCAGTCCATGGTCGCAGTGCCTTCGTGGACCTCTCCGATGCGATGCGTCTTTCCCGTATAAAACAGGATGCGCTCGGTCGTAGTGGTCTTGCCGGCATCGATGTGGGCCATGATGCCGATGTTTCTGCACCGTTCGAGTGGGACTTGTCTGGACACAGCTTTTTTCTTCTCTTCCTTGCGAGACTCTTGTTCGCCGGCGATGTTGGTGCCTGTACTCATTTGATTCAGCTTCTGGCTCCTGGCTTCTAGCTACTAGCGAATGCCTCGCGCTCGCTGTTTTGCTAGAGGCCAGGAGCTAGAAGCCAGAAGCTGCGTTTCTACCAGCGATAGTGCGCAAACGCCTTGTTGGCTTCCGCCATGCGGTGCACATCTTCTTTCTTCTTGATGGCCGCGCCGCGGTTGTTGCTGGCATCGAGCAATTCGTTGGTCAGCTTGTCGATCATGCCCTTTTCGGCGCGTCCGCGGGAATACGTGATGAGCCAGCGGATGGCCAGCGAAGTGCGCCGGTCGGCGTTCACTTCGACCGGGACCTGATAGTTGGCGCCGCCCACGCGGCGGCTCTTCACTTCGAGCAGCGGCTTGGCATTCTCGACCGCCTTCTTGAACAGCTTCAAGGGCTCGTCGCCACCTTTTTCCTGAAGCTTGGTCAGGGCTTCGTAAAAGATGCCCTCGGCGGTGCTCTTCTTGCCCTGCCACATCATGGAGTTGACGAACTTCGTCACCAGATCCGATCCGTAAACCGGGTCCGGCTCCACCTTCCGCTTGGCGATGTATCCTTTTCGAGGCATTTAAGCTTCTAGCTCCTGGCTCTTAGCTTCTAGCTTTGAGCTGCCGGGCGAAACGTTCTTGCTCGCCCCTAAATTCTGCTCTTGCCGACGACTGAAGACTGACGACCGACGACTGCCCTTTATGCTTTCGGCCTTTTCGCTCCGTATTTCGACCGGCTTTGCTTGCGACCGGCGACGCCCACGGCGTCCAAGGTGCCGCGAATCACGTGATAGCGCACCCCGGGAAGGTCCTTCACGCGGCCGCCGCGAATCAGGACAATCGAGTGCTCCTGCAAATTGTGGCCGACGCCCGGAATATAGGTTGTGACCTCGATCCCGTTGGTCAAGCGGACGCGGGCAACTTTGCGCAGGGCGGAGTTCGGCTTCTTGGGAGTCTGGGTGTACACCCGGGTGCAAACCCCGCGCTTTTGCGGACATCCCTGCAAGGCCGGGCTCGCCGTCTTGTACCGCGGCCGCTTACGGCCGCTCCGCACCAATTGATTGAAAGTAGGCATACTGTTTCTGGCGCTCCTGTTCCTGCCGCTGCTCTCCCGGTGCCCTCAGCCGCGCCCTTCCATTCCCCGGGGTCCTGACAGGCACACCCTCGCGGAACGACGCAGCATCTGCCCTTCCCCGATTTCAGGGGCTGGATGGCGGACCCGCCAACCATGATTCCCGCAGCGCACGCGCGCGGGAGATTTTGATTTCCCGTTCAGAACTAAAAGCCGCCGACGGTGGCACCAAGCCCGGACTCTCCGGGAGCTGCTCCGTTTCGTCAGCACCGCCCCGCATAGCCTTTCAACGGGTGAAAGGTGTTCGCAGGACGTTTCAGCGAGGGCGTCTCTGTCTGTCTTTCATCAGAGACGTTGTTGCTAAAGCTCAGCTGTGTTTCAGGCCTTCCACACCCGCGCAAGCGCAGAGGGGAAAACCCACCGCCTACAGGCAAGCCAGACTTAACTCGCGGAACCTTACAAATATAGCAACTGGCTGCACACATCGTCAACCGGGATGAGGTGCATCAGATGGAAATGGCGGATCGCTGGAATTGACGGATTGCCGATTGCCGGATTTTTGGCTTTCAAATTCTTCAATCCTGAAATCCGGCGATGCGACCATCGCGAAGTGCAGCACTGGCTCCTGGAGAAGGTCGGGGATTGGGTCAGCTTGGAAAACATAAACCACGAAGGGCACGAAGGTACGCGAAGGAAACCCGGAGAACGAAGCCTTCGTGATACTTCGTGTCCTTCGTGGTTTAGGCACTTGCCGTGTTCCGATCACCAAACTGACCCTGCCCGCAAAGCGGCTCAACTTGCTGAAAAAAATTCTAGCCTCTACACTTGGGGCTTTCCAGAAAGAGCTCGCCCCGTCGGTCAAACTGGGCGGGGAGGGTGCATGGGTAGGTCGTCCTTAATAGTAGTCCGGCTGGCATTCATCTCTGTCGCTGTCGCTTTGGTCGCTGGGTTGACCGGTTGCAGCAGCACCAGCCCCACCAACACCACGAACTTCCCGACCCCGGCCAATATCGGCCTCTCACCTGCCAACCCGGTTTCGCTGGACGCGGGCAGCGCCACCCAGACTTTCACCGCCAGCCCCAGGAACAGCACGAACACCGCCATCACTACTCCGGTGACGTTCTTTTCCAGCAATACGGCGGTCTTGACCATCGCCGCCAGCGGGTTGGCATGCGCCGGCACATGGGATTCATTGACCGCGCCGCAGATATGTACTCCCGGCCCAGTGGGAGTGGCCCAGGTGACCGCCAGGTCGCACGGGGTCAGCAGTCCTCCAACCACCGTGTATGTGCATCAACATATCGACAAGATCGTGATCAGCCCGGTCACGGGGCAGACCCCGCCGACCGGCCCTTGCTTTTCCAAAGGTCAGAGCTTCAACTACCAGGCCAATGCCTTCAGCCGGGGACTCGATATCACCAACACCGTAGGGCCGTTTACGTGGCAATCCGTCAATAACGATGTCACCACGCTGGCCATAGCTACCGACAGCGCGCCCGTGACCGGACTGGTGACTGGACAAGCCAAAGTGACGGCGCACACCCCGGGAATAACCTCGCTGGTTGCCAGCAACGGCAATGTGAACAGCCAGCCTCTCGATTACACCACTTGCGCCGTGCAATCGATCACGCTGGCCGTCAACGGCAGCACCACCAATTCCATCAATGTAACCTCGGGCAGCGGCAAGACGGTGACCGCCACCGTAGTGGACACCCAGGGCAACACCATCACCGGCTTGCCCCTGACCTGGAGCTCATCGAATCCGGCGTCGGTGTCCGCGACCTCGGGCTCGATCGCCACTCCGCAAGCCGGCGGCGCCACCGTGATTGCTTCCTGCACTCCGCCGACCTGCAATATCGGATTGAAGCCGCTCCTCCCCATCTATCCGGAGGGCGCTGTCGATGTCGTGGCCGCTCGCACGAGCACCACCACGACCACTACCACCACGCCCACCGTTTACGTGTCGAGCACCGGATTTTCTTCCTCTCCTGCCGGCAACTGTGCCACTACGGTCGGCTGCGTCAGCCTCCTGGTTCCGATTGCTTCGCCAAACAACACCGTGGGTACAGCCGTGGTCCTGCCGGCCACTCCGAACTCTCTGCTTTTCGACCGCCAGGGTGCGAAAGCGTACATGGGTACGGATTATTCCTTTTTCGGAAGCCGGGGGCTGATGAAGATCACCGTCGCCAGCCCGCCCACAGTCTCCCAGTTCAAGTCCGTGACCGGGAAGGTTCTGACAATTTCTCCCGATGGAAAGAAGGTTGTCCTATCCGGGGCCAATCCGAATGCGGTGCCGGTCCCCGGCAGCAACGCTCCTCCGCCCGCCACCCAGGTGATCATCTTCGACACCACCACCAATTCCGTCACAACGCTTAACATCGCGGGGGCAACGGCGGCGGACTTTTCTCCTGACAATCTGCGGGTCTTCATCGCGGCCGGCTCGAATCTGTATGTGTGGTCGGCGCAGGATGCGCTGAAGAAGATTCCTCTGACTGCACCTGCCAAAGATGTCTCGTTTTCGCCGGAAGGGGCATTCGCATTCGTGGCCGGCGGATCCAGCTCTTCTTCCGTGACGGCCTGGAGCACATGCGGATTAACTTCCGCGCTTACCAATAACGTTGTGCTGCCCGCGGTCCCGCCATTCCTCAAGGCGCTTCCCCGGGACGCAGTCAATCTGGCGGACCCACCGACCGCCGGAAGCGCCACAACGATCACCAGCGTTTTGGCGGTAGATTCGCCCGGCATTGACCTCTTCCGCGTGGCCCGGGCGCCAACCGGCTGCGCCTCGACCGCGAGCAGCGGCACCGCGACCCCCTTCAACCTGGGCCAGGGCAGCTTTGTGCCCATCCAGTTGATTGTTTCGCAGGACGCGGCCCGCGCCTACGTGCTGGCCAGCGATCGCGGCAGCGTGCTGGTGTTCAATATCGACAACCAGACCTCGTCCGCGATTCCGCTCTCCGGGGATGCCATACCGATCCAGGCCTCGCTCACTCCCGACGGAAGCCGGCTGTACATCGCAGCCGCCGATGGCCAGGTGCATATTCTGGATACCCAGAACGGTGGCGACGTTTTGCAGATTTCCTTTCCTACCGATCCCACAACTTTCCAGGCAGGATTGTGTGGCGACGTGCCCTTCACCTGCAATCCGGATTTGATCGCGGTAAAGCCGTAAAGCAGTCGTCGGTCGTCAGTCTTCGGTCGTCAGCCCCTGCCCATGCAGGCGCGACCGTCCTCGCTCGTGCGAATTGGAGAGATGAACAGACGGTTTTGGGCTGACGACCGATGACCGACGACCGACGACTGTCTAACGGCTGCTTTCCAGCTGCTTGCCTACGCTGTCCAGCACGCCGTTGATGAATTGCACCGACTCCGGGCTGGAGAACTTGCGGGCGATTTCGAGGGCTTCGTTGATGACGACGGCGCGGGGAGTGTCGGGGAAGGCAAGCAGCTCCGCCACCGCGGCGCGCAGCAGATTCCGGTCAACTGCAGCCATGCGTTCCATGCGCCAATGCTGGGCATGCCCCTCAATGAGACCATTAATTTCGCTGGCGCGGTCGGTGGCGACCCGAAACAAGTCTTCGGCAAAGCTCTGAACATCGGCGCCTACGTCCCCCTGCTCGCGCCAAAAAGTCTGGCGCACCTGCTGCGGAGTTTGCTTTCCCATGTCGCACTGGAAAAGCATTTGCAGGGTAAGTTCGCGGGATTTACGGCGGGTTCCCATAAAAAAGTCGTCAGTCTTCGGTCGTCAGTCGTCAGCTATCAGTGTACAACCGATGAAGTTAAAGATTGGTTTTGCGCTTTGCGCGGCGAGTACCAGCTTTTGACACTTGTTTTTTTCTGACTGCTGAAAGCTGAGAGCTGACAGCTTTGCTGACGACCGACGACTGACGACCGACGACTGCCTTCAGGTTGGCCATCTCCACCGCCGCCAGCGCAGCTTCGAAGCCTTTGTTGCCCATCTTCAGGCCGGCGCGATCGATGGCTTGCTCCAGATTTTCGCAGGTAAGAACACCGAAGGCATGGGGCACGCCCGTTTCCTGCGCCGACTGGCCGATGCCGCGGGCGACTTCGTTGACGATGACGTCGTAGTGCGCCGTGTCGCCGCGCAGCAGGCATCCGATACAGATGACGGCATCGTATTTTTTGGTCTCGGCAAGAGTGCGGGCCGCGGACGGAATTTCGAAAGCGCCGGGGACGCGGACGATATCGATGTTCTTATAGAGTGTGGCCCCGCATCTCGTTAGCCCGTCAATAGCGCCCGCCAGCAAACGCTCGGTAATGAACGAATTGAACCGACTCACTACCAGCGCAAATGTTTTGCCCGATGCATTGAAGTTGCCTTCCAACGCCAGATGATCAGTGTCGACCGCATTTTCGGCCACCCTCGGACCAATCGCGCGCACTCGAGTCCCGCTCGGTAATTCAATGTCGAAATACGCAATCAAATGAGACGGCTCAGGGCCCGAATGTTTGTGAACCACCCTGAAACCGCGCGTCGTGACGACCTCGAGGGCAGTATCCGGATCAGATATCATCAATGTGATATCTACATCGGATTCGTCATTTTTTCGGTATAAGAGTTGTAGCTTAGCCTCCGAAGGAAAGAATTCCGCCGACCGCGCCTTCTCGTTTTCACCAGCGAAGCCCTTACGCAGCCCCAACAAACCGAATAGTTGGATCAGAAGCTTGAAGTCCTCGGCGGACTTCGCGAGCGCCGTGATCTCGATAGATTTGATCATCTAAGGTTAACTATCTGCGTGTACCGTTTGTCATCCTGAGTGAAGCCAGGGATGACAAGGCAAAAAGCAAATCCGTGTTGATCCGCGAAAATCCGTGGCCACGATGTTAAAGCCTATTCGCTCTGGGGTTCGCCGGATCCGAATAGTCGTAAAACCCTTTGCCTGACTTACGGCCGTACCAACCCGCCATCACCATCCGCTTCAACAGCGGCGGCGAGGCGAAACGGCGTTCCTTGAATTCGTCGTACATCACGTGGGTGATGTAATACGTCGTATCCAGGCCGACAAAATCGAGCAGCGTGAAGGGGCCCATGGGATAGCCGCAGCCCAGCTTCATGGCGTTGTCGATGTCATCGATCGAGCCCACGCCCTCTTCGTAGGCGCGGATGGCATCGAGCAGATACGGCACCAGCAGCCGGTTCACGATGAATCCCGTCTTGTCGCTGGTCCGCACCGGGACTTTGCCCAGCTTTTTGGCAAATTCGTAAGCGGTATCGTACACGTCGCCGGCGGTGGCGATGGTTCGCACCACCTCAACCAGTTTCATCAGCGGCACCGGATTGAAAAAGTGCAACCCGATGAAACGCTCCGGACGTTTGGTCGAAGTCAACAACTCGGTAATCGAAATGGAAGAAGTGTTGGACGCAAAAATGGCATCTTTTTTCACAATGCCGTCAAGCGCGGCATACATCTTCTTCTTTTCATCGACGTTTTCGATCACGGCCTCGACGATGATGTCGCAGTCGGCCAGGTCCCGCATGCTGGTCGTGCCTTTGAGACGGGCGCGGACGGATTGCGGCGTTTCCTTCAGCGCGCCCTTCTCGGCAAATTTGGCCAGCGACTTCTCGATCCCGGCAAAACCCTTGTCGAGATACTTCTGCTCCACCTCGAGAACGGTGACGTCGAATCCGGCTGTGGCTGCCACTTGCGCGATACCGGAGCCCATCAGGCCGCAACCAAGAACGCCGACTTTTTTGATGTCCATACTGGTCCTTCAATTCACCACGGAGGCACAGAGACACAGAGAAAATCAGAAGGCCTCAGAATTTCTCAGTGACTCTGTGCCTCCGTGGTGATCCTTAGTGCATGCTCTCGACCACCATCGCAATTCCCTGCCCTCCGCCGATGCACGCCGTTGCCAGCCCGTATTTCTTCTTTCGCCGGCGCAATTCATAAAGCAACGTGATGACGAGACGCGTGCCGGTCGCTCCCAGCGGATGCCCCAAAGCGATTGCGCCGCCGTTGACGTTTACCTTTTCACGATCGAGGCCGAGTTCTTTTTCCACGGCGAGATACTGCGCGGCAAAGGCTTCGTTCACTTCAATGAGATCGATGTAGTCGAGAGTAAGGCCGGCCTTCTGCAAAGCGATCTTGGTCGCCGGCACCGGGCCGCGCCCCATCACCTTGGGATCGACGCCGGCAATGCCCCAGCTCACTACCCGTCCCAGGGGACGGATGCCGCGCTTGCCCGCCTCATCGAGCGACATGATGACCACCGCGGCTGCGCCATCCACGATGCCGCTGGCATTGCCGGCCGTGACTGTGCCGCTTTTCCCGAAGGCAGTCCTGAGCTTGGCCAGGCCTTCGAGGGTAGTTTGGGGGCGCCGGTGGTCGTCTTCCGTCAGCGATTCCCCGGATGCCTCACCCCTGGAATTTTTCAATGCCACAGGAACCAGTTCTTCCTGCAGACGTCCTTCTTTATAGGCTGCGTCCGCGCGTTGTTGGGAACGCAGAGCAAATTCATCCTGCAGCTCGCGGGTGATGCCTTGTTGCGAACCGTAAAGCTCGGCGGTGTTCGCCATGTACAGGCCGCAATAGCTGTCGAGCAGAGCGACCATGAGCGAATCTTCCATCTTGCCGCCGGGCGCGAGATTGAAGCCGTCACGTCCGCGAATGGTGAACGGGGCCTGCGACATGGCTTCCATGCCGCCGGCCAGCACCAGATTGGCCTCGCCCAGCTGGATCATCTGGGCGGCGTTGACGATGGCCTGGATGCCGCTTCCGCACAACCGGTTGACCGTGAGCGCCGGCGTCTCGATAGGCAGGCCTGCGCGCAGGGCCACGTGCCGGGCGCCATAGATGGCGTCGCCCGAAGTTTGCTGGGCGTTGCCGAAAACCGCGTGATCGAACTCCTTCGGATCGAGCCCGGCGCGGTCGATGGCGCCCTTGCCCGCGATGGCTCCCAGTTCCTGGGCGGTAAAGTCTTTCAGCTTGCCGCAATAACGCCCGAACGGCGTGCGGGCCCCGCTAACGATGGCGATGTCGCCGGGTTTAAGCATGCAGGCTTCCTGGTGCTCTCTGAAATCAGAATGGTTCAGCGTGCGACAATCAAACTGGTTAGTTTATCAGCGAGGATGCGGTGCCTGCTACAAGCAGGCTGCAGGTTGTAGCCCATCAGCACTCTTTGCGTCCTTTGCGGTCTTTGTTTGCGTCCTTTGCGGTTTAGGATTTTTGGGACGATGCATGCGAAGTCAAACCCATTACCGCAAAGTTCGCAAAGGAAACCGCAAAGGACGCAAAGATTCGCAAGAGAAGGAGCGTTGTTCTTGTGTGTGGGGCAGACAAGAGTCTCCGGCCCACTGCTACGCGACGGCCGCCGCGGCCACCGATGGGGGCAGGCTGACGATGCGGCCCATGCCCTGCGTCACTGCCGTGTCGAGCGCCTTGTCGGCGCGGTTGATGACCTCGGTGACGATGTCCGCGGGATCGAACTGCTGCCGTACCACGGCCTCCGCCAGGCCCGCGCTGAAGGGGAGAATCTCGTCCGAAAGTTTTATTTCCGCCAGCAACTTGCGCAATTTTTCTATGGCCATCACCGCTTCCTTCTCCGCGGTTTCCCCAAGCACCAGTGCAATCGTGGTCTTCCCGTAGCGGAAAGCCAGATCGTTCTGCCGGATGTTGGCCGCAAAGAGCTGGCCAATCTGCTGCATGACGGCCTCCACGGCTTTTTCTCCGTGCTCCTTCAACATGGCGGCGCTTTTGCCGAACTGCATCAAGGTCACCGTTACCGGCGTGCTTTGCTGGACCGCCCGTCGCGTCTCTGCCATCAACAGATCTAAGTAGGAAGCGCGCTTGAGCAGCCCGGACTGCTCGTCGGTGACCGACAGGCTTTTGACCAGGCGGCGCAACCCGGCGTTGGTCAGCGCAATCACAATCTGTTCGCTGATGGTTTTGAGCACGACCACGTCGGCGGAGTGCCAGCCGCGGGCGCTGCTTTGCGTCAGCAGCAGGACGCCCATCTGGTCCTGCCCGTCGCTGAGCGGCAAGGCCAGCAATGAAGTGATGCCCAATTCCACCAGGACCGGCCGGATTTCCTCCAGCTCCGGCGCGGCCGGGGCATCGGTAATGCTCAGGGTGCCCTTGCTGATGGCGATGTCCTGCACGGCCGTGACCAGCTTGCTTAAAGCTTTTACTTCTCCAGCCTTCAAGTTTTCGCTGTGGTACTCCTTGATGGCGCTGGGCACCATGCCCGGCTTGCGGGTGGCCACGATGCACCGGCTGAGCTTCCATTGCGCTCCGATTTCGGCAGCCGCCGTGGACATGACCGCATCCGCATTGGTCTGGCGGTAAAGCTTGCGGGTAATGTCGGCCACTTTGGTGAAGCTGTTGACGTCGGCGGACTCCGCCGGGGCCGGCGTTTTCGCGGGCGGCGGCGCTTTGCTGGCCGCGCTGGACGTCCCCACGGGTGGCAGCGGGCCTGAGTCGGCGCGATGCGGAGTCATACCGGCAGCCAGATACAACTGCTGCAGGTCCTGATTACGTTCTTCTTCGCGGGGAAAGAGTTCCTGAATACGTTGCAGGCGTTCGATGGCCTTGGCACGCATCCCGTACTGCACCAGGATTTCAGCCTGCAGCATCAGGTCCTGCAGGGCGGCGGCGCCCAGCGTCGGGCCCTCGGTCTTGACCGGCCCCGAAGCCGACTTCGCCATGCTGGTAAAGCGCGAGGCGATGACCTTATACCGGCTCTCGTCGATCTTGCCGCGCAGCAATTCCAGTCGTTTCTGGTGGCCGGGCTCGTAAGCGTCCACGTCAGCGGCGCGATCCAGGCATTCGGCGGCCTTGGCATAGTTGCCCATGCTGCAGTGCAGATCGAAGAGCTTGAGCAGAGTCTGGCAGTAATCTCCTTCCCGGTTGGAGGAGTTGAACAACTCGCTCATGAACTCCAGCAGATCGGGCGAGCCGCGATGCTTGGCCACCACATCCTGCATCATCGCGACAAAAGCGCGGCGGTCGCCCCGATTGTGCTGGAATTGCTCCAGCTTGCGCGCCAGCGCAACCGCTTCCGCATCCTGCTCCGCATCCACTAAAAGTCCGATCAGCTCGGCAACCTCCTGCTGGCGGGAGGGATTTGCCTTAAAGAGTTCCCAGACGAGCGGCTCCGCATCGGTAAGACGATTCGCGGACAGGAGCGCCTTCACGTAGGTCTCGCGGGTTTCGAGGCTGGCGTCCTTCACTTTGGCCAGCGGTTCGAGGACAAAAATCGCTGCCCCAACCTGGCCCTGGGCCATCAGGCTCTTCCCATAGCCCAGCGCAATCTTGGGGTCGGCGGAGTCCTCCGTGTAGGCGCGTTCAAACCACTGCGCGGCGCTGGCGCCGGAAGCTTCCGTCATCTCCGCCAGCTTGAGGAAGGCCCCAGCCGCGCCTGCTTTGTCTCCAGTTTGTGAGCAGAGTTCGCCCAGCCGTAGAAAGTTTTTTTCCGCCGGCTCCAGCGCCACCAGTCGCCTCAGAACCACGAGGCAATCCTGCTGGCGTCCATTCTTGCTCAGGTCTTCCAGGGCGCTCTCGTAGGTCTCGAGCGCGAGTTTCCGGTTCGAAGTCTCGAGAATCTGCCCGAACTGGACCCTCTGGATGCTGGTGGGAATGGTGTACCGGGCGAGCTTCTTGTAGGTGAGACTGGCGCGGGTGTTCTCCCCGGCCGCGATCTGCCGTTCGAAAAGCTCTCCCAGCAGCTTGACCGCCTCCGCAGTGCGTTGCAACGAAAGGCAGATATCGGCTGCCATCTGTCGCACATTGTCGTTTTGCGGGTCTTCCGCCAGCACCTGAAGGTATTCGTCCAGAGCTTCGCCCGTCTTGCCCTTTTGCAAGAGCTTTTCGGCTCGTTCTACACGTCGGGCGATCTCGGCTCGGTCCATTCGCTTGCTCGGATCTGGCATGAGAGACACGGGTAACGTACGTAGTAACCCAAGTGAGATTTTAGGGGGCGCTTCCGGCAGCGGCAACGAAGTCAGGGCCCGGGGGGATTACGAAAGTCATGAGCGAATATGTCTTTGTTGAAGAAATGATTTCTGTTATAGCTGCCCGATGCCCGTGGAGGCGGAGGAACGAGGACTGCGCCACCAGCTCGGCGCCGGCCAGATGGCCATGGTCGCGGTCGGCGGGTCCATCGGCACCGGGCTCTTGCTGGGATCGGCGGCAGCTCTTGAAATCGCCGGACCGGGAGTCATCCTTAGTTTCGTTCTGGCTGCATTTATTGGCCTGACCGTGACCCTGGCACTGGGCGAACTCTCCAGCATGCATCCCGCTGCCGGATCGTTCGGGGTCTATGCCGATCTTTACCTCAACCCCTGGGCTGGATTCATTGCCCGTGCCGGCTATTGGGCGGCCATCTCCATTTCGATCGGGGCCGAGTTGGTGGCTTCCGCCACCTATCTCAAGTTTTGGTTCCCTACCGTTCCGGCTTTTTTCTGGGTGTTGATCTTTTCCGTTTTTCTGCTGCTGATCAATCTTCGCAGCGTGGGCAACTATGCCCGCTTTGAATACTGGTTTGCCATGATCAAAGTTGCCACCATTGCGGCCTTTGTCCTGCTGGGAGCGGGGTTGCTGCTGAGCGGCCGGGTGACGCCGGAATACACCGCGCATGGCGGCTTTCTGCCACGAGGCGCTCTGGCACCCTTGCTGGCCATGGGTTTCGCGCTTTACACCTTTGGTGGAATTGAATTTGTGGCCATCACCACGGGAGAATCGCGCTCGGCGCAGGAGATTCCCCGCGCCGTCAAGCTGACTTTCGCCATCCTCGCTTCCGTCTATCTGGGAGCGATTGTGGTCCTGGTAGGCGTGATGCCCTGGGACCGCGCCGGGGTTACCGAGAGCCCGTTTGTCACCGTGTTTCGGCACGCCCACGTCCCGGCGGCGCCGCACATCATGACCTTTGTGATTCTGACCGCTGCGCTGTCGGGCGCCAATGCGGCGCTCTACGCCGCTTCCCGCGTGCTGTTTTCCCTGGCGCGAACGGGATGGGCCCCGGCGGTCCTGGGACGGCTGAATGCGTCGGGATCTCCGAAGCTGGCAGTTCTGGCCTCGTCCTACGGTATCGTGGTCGCGCTGGTGCTGGAGAAGTGGGCGCCCCGGAATGCATTCGTCTCGATTCTGGGCGCGGCCCTGGTGGGAATGCTGCTGTCCTGGCTGGTTTCGCTGGCCGCGCACGTCCAGTTCCGGCGGAGGCTCTCAGCCAGCCAACTCGCGGCATTGCCAATGCGTTCGCCCCTGGGAGCCTGGGGCTCGGCCCTGGGATTCATGCTTATCCTGGTGGCGATACTGGAGACCGGCTGGAATTCCCACCTGACTCTCATCAGTGGCGCCGTGTACATGATCGTGCTGACGGCAGCCTATTTCCTGCTGAAAAAGAATTAGCGGCAACAGCAGAAGTGTGGGTCGGACACTCCCTTCGACTTCGCTCAGGGCAGGAGTGTCCGTCCCTCACAGACCTCCCACACACACTTTATTTACATCGTGCTGATTCTGATATAGCGGCGAACATCTTTCATGCTCGCAATCAAAACGTAGCCGGCATAAATCAGACCCACGGTTCCCACGATGTTTCTAATCGTCTTCATAGCTTTCATTTCGCTCCTAAAAAATTCAACGAATGCAAAAGTCGGGGATAGGATGCGCCGCAGAGTCGTGGAGTTGTCGAAATGATTCTCCCTGCAGGTTTGATCGAAGTATTGCAGGCGGCCTGCGGAAGTACAATGACAGAATGGCCGACGAGCTCCTGCGCTATCGCTCGCAGTTCCCAATTCTGGAACGCAGCACCTATCTGATCAGCAACTCGCTGGGCGCCATGCCACAAGGCGTTTACGACGCCATGAAGGGCTACGCGGATATCTGGGCCACGCGCGGCGTACGGGCATGGGAAGAGCGCTGGTGGATGCTGGCCGCACAAGTGGGCGACGAGATTGGCGTGCTCATGAACGCTGCTCCGGGCTCGGTTTCGACTCACCAGAATGTCACTACCTGCCAGGCGGTGGTCGCGTCCTGCTTCGACTTCTCGGGCAAACGCAACCAGATCGTGTACAGCGACTTGAACTTTCCTTCGGTCATGTATTTCTGGGAGGCGCAACAAACCGGTGGCGCCCGCGTTCGCATGGTCCCCACCGACGACGGGATCGCGGTTCCCACCGAGCGACTGCTGGACGCGATCGATGACCGGACCTTGCTGGTCCCAGTGTCGCATGTGATTTTCAGAAGCGCCTACATTCAGGATGCGAAGGCAATCATCGAGAAGGCACATCGGGTGGGGGCCCATGTGCTGCTCGATACCTTTCAGTCGCTGGGCACCGTTCCGGTTGATGTGCAGGCGCTGAATGTGGACTTCACCTGTGGCGGAGTTTTGAAGTGGCTTTGCGGAGGGCCCGGCGTCGCCTATCTGTATGTCCGCCCTGACCTGGGAAAACGGCTGGAGCCGAAATTCACCGGCTGGTTTGCTCACCAGAATCCCTTTGGCTTCGAGACCGGGGCCATCCGCTATGGCGAGCCACCTTTCCGCTTCATGAATGGGACCTCCCACATCCCGGCTCTGGAAGCGGCGCGCCCCGGATTGAAGATTATTCAAGAGGTGGGCATCGACCGCATTCGCGAGAAGTCGAAGCGCCAGACTTCACGATTGATCGAGCTGGCCTCAGGGCGCGGATGGCGGGTCCATTCGCCACGCGACCCCGACCAGCGCGGCGGAACGGTCTCGATCGACATGCCCAACGCCGAGGAAGTCTGCCGTGAACTGCTGCAGCGAGACATCCTGGTGGACTATCGCCCGAAAGCCGGCGTGCGCATGTCTCCGCACTTCTACAATCAAGATGAAGAGCTGGAAACGGCGATCGCCGCGGTGGATGAAATCCTGAAGGAGCGCTCGGTGACCGCGAAATAATCTGTGTTTGTGTGGGGCGGGCGCCCTCGCCCGCCAAAATGTGGGCGCGAGCGCCCCGCTCGTGCGGCCGAGCAAAGCTCGGCGGGCATCAGCCTTCTCACCTCCCTTGCCCCGCAGTCCGGAACTTCTCAACTAAAATACCCAGGTGAGCGATCCCGTCCGCATTGGAATTCTCGGGGACTTTGACCCCAAGTCCCCGACTCTTCCCGCAATCGAGAAGTCACTGCAGCACGCCGCCGCACAACTGAATCTGCCGGTCGAAGGCGAGTGGATCACAACTCCAGACCTGCTCGATCCCGTCACACAGAAAAAGCTCGAAAGCTTCGACGGAATCTGGGCGGCGCCGGGCAGTCCCTACAAGAGTTTCGATGGCATGCTGAAGGGCATAGAATTCGCCCGCCGGCGCGACTGGCCTTTCCTCGGCACCTGCGGCGGTTTCCAGTACGCCCTGATCGAGTGTGCCCGCAACGTGCTGGGAATCAAGGATGCGGACAGCGCCGAGAATAATTCCGGCTCGAAAAACATCATTATTTACCCCGTCGCCTGCGCCGTGCCCGATCGCGGCAAGGGTAAACCCAAGCTTTCCGGTGCCATACCGGAAATCCGTCTGCGCCCCGGCTCGTACCTGCAGTCGTACTATTCGCAGGAGACGGTCGCCGAGGAATTTTTCTGCAACTTCGAAGTCAATCCCGACTACGAATGGGCCGCCATGGAAGCTGGGTTCCCGATCGTCGCACGCGGTCCGCAAGGCGAGATCCGCGCCATCGAATCACCCACCCACCGTTTCTATATCGCCACCTTGTTCCAGCCCCAGCTTTCTTCAAAACCGGGCAAGCCCCACCCCCTGGTGCTGGCGTTCGTGCAAGCCGCCGCCGACTGGGGAAAAAAGAAACTCGACGACAGCGTCCTGGAGTAGCGGACGTCAGACCTCCGACATCAGGCCTCGGCAAGGTCCGTGTGGGGACGGGTTTCCGACCCGTCCGGGTCGAGCGCAGCTCGACAACTAAAGGCGGCCACGGATTTCGCGGATGAACACGGATTGACCTATCAGCCCAACTTCCCCACCCTGCCGTTCCAAACACCGGAACGACGAGGGTGGGGCACCCTCTAGGTTGAAATCAATTCGAATGCGGGATAGCTCGCCAGCAGGTCACGAAAAGCCTCCGGCGGCGATCCAGCCTGCACTGGAAAGTAGCGTTGAACTTCGCGCTTGAACTGGTCCAGATAGGCCTTCAGGATTTCCGGCTTCTCCTGATCGGAGAGGGCCCGCAACCGGTACCGCTGCCGCTGGCCGCCCTTCTTGAGAGTAACTTCTCCTGCCGCTTCCGCATTACGCACCCATTGCGTGCGGCCGCGCGGGGCCACCAGAAACCGTTTTCCGCCGCGTTCCAGCAGATCGATGGGCGTGGAATAGATCTTCCCGCTCTTGCGTCCGCGCACTTGCAGCAGATAGTTATAGGAAAAACCCAGGCCGAGCCCTACCGCAAACCCAAAGGCGCGATTGAACACGCGCTCAACCGCGCTGGGCGCACGAAACGAAGGCTGGGTGGAATTCATAACCCATTTTACATTGTCATCCCGAGCGCCGCCTGGGTCGCGCCACGCGCGACGCAGGCTAGTCGAGGGACCTGCTGTCGTTGTAGCCGGAATGAAGCTCAGGTCAGCTTCACGAATTTCAACGACGCCGAATTCATGCAATAACGAAGCCCGGTAGGCTGAGGCCCGTCATCGAAGACGTGCCCCAGATGCGCGTCACAGAGCGTGCACGCGACCGCGCTCCGCACCATGCCCCAACTGGTGTCGTTGATAGTCCGAACGTTCTCGGGGGCAATGGGCTGCCAGAAGCTGGGCCAGCCGGTGCCGGAGTCAAACTTGGTATCGGAACTGAAGAGCGCGTTGTCGCAGCAGATGCAGCGGTAGAGACCCTTGTCGTGCAGGTCCCAGTACTTCCCGCTGAACGCAATTTCGGTGTCGGCATGACGCGTGATGTCGAACTGCCCCGGCGACAGCTGCTCGCGCCACTGCTGGTCGCTCTTCACCACTTTGGGGACACGGACTTTCTGCAGCCGCTGCCCGGAATCGGAAAACTGCACAATGGTGACTTCGCCGGGATCGCCCTTGGGCATGGCCGCTTCTATCAGGCGCGGCTTGCGCAGCGACCAGAGGGCGGCGCCGGCTATCGCAGAAGCGGCAACTCCCAGAAACGCGCGCCGCCGTACGTTCACCGATGAATCCGGAACAATATCCGAGTCGAACATAACTCACTCCTCGATCTGCCTGCGCTACTTGCCGGTGTACAGTTCCGGAAACTGCTGCTTCAGATGCGCCACTTTCGGCGCATCGTTATAGACGATGTAAAGCTGGTCCGGATGGCGCGTCGCATAATCCTGGTGATACGCCTCGGCGGGGTAGAACGCCTTCAGCGGCACCACCTGGGTCACAATCGCATGCGAAAACACCTTAGCCTTGTCGAGCTGTGCGATATACGCGTTTGCGATTTTCTTCTGTTCGTCGTTGCCGTAAAAAATCACCGAGCGATACTGTGTGCCGTCGTCTGGCCCCTGCCGGTTCAGTTGCGTGGGATCGTGGGCGACGGAGAAAAACACTTGCAGCAACTCTCCGTAAGTGATCTGTGAGGGATCGTAGGTAATTTTCACGGATTCGGCGTGTCCGGTTTCGCCCGTGCTTACGATTTCATATTGCGCCGTCTTGGCATCGCCGCCGGAATATCCCGAGGTCGCGCTGATTACGCCTTTCACGTGCTGGAAGACGGCCTGTACGCCCCAGAAACATCCGCCCGCGACCACCGCGGTCTGCTGACTCGGCGAGGAGGCTTTGGCAGCATCGACAGCCGGACCCGGCACTGCGGCACTTCCCGCACTGCAGGCCACCGTGCCCGCAACCAGAACCATGAACAATAAGAAGATATGAGCAGAGAATCTGAACATGGAAGAAACTCCTGCGGCACTTCTGCTGGCCGCAGTTTATTAGAGTTCCGGGAGGGACAAAAGTTTCGTCCTGCGAATCCCTTTGCAGGTCACACACTTGGAGACGGCTCTTGCTCGTATCCAGTGCATGACAAAACCGGCAACCGCGGGTATTTTTTGAAGCGAGAATCCGTCAGAGCCAGCTCACAGAGAAAGAACACTGAACCGCGGTCGGACTCAATACGGCGCGCATGAGAGCACTCCTGGCAGAGACCAGGCGGGGTCTGGGAGGACCTTTCTGCGGAAGCCTTCACCAGCTCAGAATAACAGTGCGGCCAGCTCCGCGGTTTTGAGATCAACAAGTAACATTGGCCTTGCCTTCAAAACCAGGACGGGCGGGAACGCCCGTCCTCCATCTTTCTTCTTCCTTCCTGTTCTCGGGCGGGATCATTCTGGTACTGTAGTTGGGCTTTTTTAGAACAGCGCGGAGGGCGGGACGCTCTCCGGACAGCCGGCGGGACGCCGGCGCTACCAAGGAGCTCTCGATTGAAATATCGGAACTTTGCATTCACTCTCTTACTTCTTTCTCTGGCTATCGCCGCTCCCGCACAGATTGATGACGCTACCCGGCAGCTTTCTCACGATATTTTCAAGCAGTTGATCGAAATCAATACTACGGATTCAGTCGGAAATGTGACCACCGCTGCCGAAGCCATGGCGCAGCGCTTTCGCGACGCCGGGTTTCCCGACAGCGATATGCAGATCATGGGGCCGAACGATCGCAAGAAGAACCTGGTCGTCCGGCTGCACGGCAGCGGCAAGCACAAGCCGGTCCTGCTGATCGGACACCTCGACGTGGTCGAAGCCCGGCGCGAGGACTGGACCACCGATCCCTTTCAGTTCGTGGAGAAAGACGGTTACTACTACGGCCGGGGCACGCAGGACATGAAGGACGGCGATGCCATCATGGCCACGACCCTCATCCGCTTCAAGAAGGAAGGCTTCGTTCCGGACCGCGACATCATCCTGGCCCTGACCGCCGATGAAGAAGGCGGCACTTCGAATGGCGTGGACTGGCTGATCAAGAACCACCGCGAACTGATCGATGCCGAGTTTGTGCTCAACCACGACGGCGGCGGAATTTTGTCGGAGCAGGGCAAGCCGCAGTTCATGACCGTGGACGCGTCCGAAAAACTGTATTCCGACTATCAACTGACGGTGACCAATCCCGGCGGCCACAGTTCCCTGCCCCGTCCGGACAATGCCATCTACCATCTGGCCGACGGCCTGGCCCGCCTGGAGCACTACCAGTTTCCCTTCGAACTGACCAACATCACGCGCGCGTACTACGAACGCACGGCGAAGATCACAACCGGCGAGCGTGCCGCCGACATGCGTGCGATCCTGAAGACTCCTCCGGACATGGCCGCCGTCGCTCGCTTGTCGGAAGACCCCATCGATAGTTCGATCATGCACACCACTTGCGTGGCCACGCGTCTGAATGCAGGTCATGCCAACAACGCTTTGCCGCAGATGGCGCAGGCCAATGTGAATTGCCGCATCATTCCCGGCCATGCACCGGAAGAAATTCGGCAGGAACTGGAAAAGGTCATGGCCGATCCCAAAATATCGGTCAAAGACATGGGAGCGATTGGCGGCACGGACAACCGGCGCTCGTACCCGCCGCCGCCGCTGCGTCCCGACGTCTTCGAACCGCTGGAGAAAGTGGTGAACCGGATGTGGCCGGGCCTGGCCGTGATCCCCGACATGGCGACCGGCGCCTCCGACGGAATTTACACCAATGCCGCCGGCATGCCGACGTATTGCGTATCGGGAGAAGCCATCGATCGCGACGACATCCGCGCCCACGGCAAGGACGAACGCATCCGGGTGGACGCATTCTACCGGGCGGTCGATTTCTACTATCGGTACCTGAAAGCTCTGACCTCCCAGTAAATTGGGGGATATGCGTCTTTTTTGCGCCCTTTGCGGTCAACTTTGCGTCCTTTGCGGTCAAAAGCTTTAGACCGCGAAGGACGCAAAAGAAGGCGCCGAAATCGCAAAAGCCCCCTTGCATAACTAAACTAAACCGTTTAGTATTGCTCGCTCCCAGGGGGGCGACGATGATCCAAGTACAAGGCCTGGTCAAGAAATTCGGCGACCTTACCGCCGTCAACAACATTTCGTTCAACGTCGCGGCAGGCGAGATCTTTGCTTTCCTCGGTCCCAACGGCGCCGGCAAAACCACCACCATCAAGATGCTCACCACCCTGCTGAATCCCACCAGCGGAAAAATTGAACTGGACGGGCTCGATCCCGCACTCCACAAGAATGAAGCCCGGAGAAAGTTCGGGATCGTCTTCCAGGACCCCAGCCTGGACAGCGAGCAGACGGCTTACGAGAACATGGAACTGCATGCCGTGCTCTACAAGGTCCCGCGCAAGGAACGGGCGCCGCGCATCGAAGACCTGCTGAAGCTGTTCGAACTCTGGGAGCGCCGCGACGACTACGTCAAGACATTTTCCGGAGGCATGAAGCGCCGCCTGGAAATCGCCCGCGGATTTCTGCACACGCCGAAGATCCTGTTTCTCGACGAGCCCACCCTCGGGCTCGACCCGCAGACCCGCAACCAGCTCTGGACCCACGTCAAGCACCTGAACGAGACCCAGAAGACGACCGTCTTTCTTACCACGCATTATATGGACGAAGCCGATCGCGTGGCCCATCGCATTGCGATCATCGATCACGGCGGCATCGTGGCCCAGGGCACGTCGCAGGAACTGAAGCAGCAGACCAATAGCGAATCTCTGGAGCAGGCGTTTCTGGCGCTGACGGGTTCTTCGATTCGCGATGAGAGCGCGACCTCGGCCGACCAGATGCGGCAAGTCGCCAAGATGTGGAGCCAACGCCGATGAGCGCAATTTACATTCTCTGGTTGCGGGAACTGAAACGCTACGTGCGCTCGCGGGCGCAGATTGTCGCCTCGCTGGGCCAGCCCCTGCTCTATCTTCTGGTGCTCGGTTTCGGCCTGGGGCCGGTATTTCAAAAAGCCGGCAACGGCAGCTATCTGCAATTCGTGGCGCCCGGGGTGATCAGCATGACCATTCTTTTTTCCGCGATTTTTTCCGGGATCGCCATGCTGTGGGACCGCCAGTTCGGATTTCTCAAGGAAACGCTGGTCGCGCCGGTGCCGCGCATTGAAGTGATGATTGGCAGAACTCTGGGGGGAGCGACGGTGGCAGCGATCCAGGGTACGCTCATCTTCCTGGTCTGCCTGGTTGCCGGGTTCCGTCCAGCGCACCTGGCGCTGGTCCCCGTGGCACTTCTCTTCATGGTACTGATCGCCGTGGTCTTCGCGGCGCTGGGTACGGCGTTCGGCTCGATCGTCCAGGACATGCAGGGCTTCCAGCTGATCATGAACTTTATGGTGCTGCCCATCTTCTTTCTCTCGGGAGCATTGTTTCCGCTGGAAAATCTGCCCCGGCCGCTGGCCATCATCACGCGGCTCGATCCGCTCACTTATGGCGTGGACGCCTTGCGTGGCGTGCTCATCAATGCCTCCCACTTCGGAGTGGTGCTGGATGTTTCGCTGCTCTGCGCCATCGCCGTCGCATTTCTTTCCCTTGGCGGGTATTTGTTTTCCAGAATTCAGTTGTAGTACAAAACACGGTTCGCAGACATAGTTCGCAAACATGGTTAGAACCAGGAGCACGGAAGCCCACGAGAAAGTTCTGGAAGCAGCCCTTGCTCTATTCGGCGAACGCGGCATCGACGCCGCCAGCATGGATGCGATCGCCGAGAAGTCCGGGGTCAGCAAAGCTACGATCTATAAGCACTGGCAGGATAAAGATGCGCTGGCCCTGGAAGCCCTGTCGTTGATGTTTGGACTGGACGAAGAAGCACCCAAATTCAACTCCGGCAATCTGCGCCAGGACCTGGTGGACGCGCTGACCTACCAGCCCGCGCCGGAGCGCCAGGAAAAGAAAGATCGCATGATGCCGCATGTGATGGGCTACGCCGCCCGCAATCGGGAGTTCGGAGAGCAGTGGCGCTCCCGCGTGATCGAACGGCCGCAAACCCGGCTGAAGAACCTGATCAAGCGCGGCATCGAACAACGCGACCTGGTCAGCAAAATCAATCTGGAAACCGGGTTGGCGCTGTTGCTGGGCCCCATGCTCTATTGGCACATCTTCGTCGGCAAGAAATCTCTCACTCCCATGCCGAAGGATTTGGCGGTCGAAGTGGTGGACGCGTTTTGGAAGGTCTATGGGCGGGGATGATCAGGAACACCGCGCAGAGTACACAGGCAGCAATTGCCACAGAGAAAAATTCAGGGATGGGGATGATCACTCTAGTTCAGGCGCGATCCACTCGATCAACTCCCTTGCATTCACTACCAGCGTCTGCCGCCATTTTTTGGGAAAGTGGCGCTTGTTTCCAGTAACCAGATAGTCGGCCCGTCCAGCCTCCGCACATTCGAGAAAACAATTGTCATCCGGATCACTGGCGACCGTCAGTCTCCGCCGCGGATTTACCCTGCGAGCGGCACTGACCAACAGGCGAAGGGACCTTGTGACTTGTCTGGAGGCTATGGCAAGCTTTGGCCGGCGAAGAACCTCTTCATATTCAGCCAGAGTCTTTTCGGAAACTGCGATCTGAATCTTACCCGCCAAGGCAAGATCCAGCACATACTTCTCATAGCCTTCGTCATTCAAGTGGGCTGATACCAGCACATTGGTGTCGAGTACCACGCAAATCGTTCTCATGGTGCACTAGAGGGCGCGTTCCCGGCGGTAGGCGCGGATTTCGCGATCAATCTCCCGCATGGAAAGCTTGTTCTTTCCCTTCTTGCGGGCAGCGGCGCGGATGGCAGCGAGCACCGGCTTTTCCGGCGCGATGGTCGTCAGGAAGTCACGGATGCCCATGATCACAACCTGGGGCTCTCCCCTCTTGTCCACCACAAAGCGAGCCTCTCCGGCCCGTGCGCGCCTCATGATCTGCCCAAACTGAGTCCGCGCTGCCAGGGCGGAAACAACCTTGTGAACTGGAGTCTGAAAAATGTCCATAGCAGGATTTTATCACCAACTAATTAGTTAGTTAGCACGCAATTCTACGGGACATGAGAACAGCGGTTGTGAACCAGCAGTTTGGTACCCGACATCGGGCATTAGATTCTCTTGACATTCGCCTTATATTCGCCAACAATATCGGCATGGCAATCACCAAGCGGCAACGGCAGGTGTACGACTTCATCTCCGAATTCGTGCAGAAGAACGGCTACTCGCCCTCGTTCGAAGAAATCGGCGAGGGTCTGGACCTTAGTTCTCTGGCGACCGTACACAAACACATTTCCAATCTAGAGAAGAAGGGTCTGCTCACCCGCGACTACAATCGCAGCCGCTCCATCGACCTGCTGCCGCCCAAGGGCCGGCTTAAGCAGGCCATGGCGGTGAACACAACAATGGTGCTGCCGCTGGTCGGCCGGATTGCAGCCGGTCAGCCTATTGAAGCGGTGCAGAGCAATGAAACCATTTCGCTCGCAGATTTTGTCCGCTCCAAGGAAGTGTTTGTGCTCGAAGTCCGCGGGGATTCCATGCAGGACGAGGCCATCCTCAACGGCGACTACGTGATGGTCGAAAAGAGCAGGACGGCACACAACGGGGATATCGTGGTCGCCCTGGTGGAGGGCACCGACGCAACCCTCAAACGCTTCTATCGCGAAGGCGAAAACATTCGCCTGCAACCGTCCAATGCCAGCATGCAACCGATCATCGTGCCGGCGGCTTCGGTTGAGGTGCAGGGGAGAGTGATTGGAGTGCTGCGGAAGTACTGAAGGAAGCTTCTGCTCCTGGCTTCGGCTAAAAGCCACTCCCTGCCTCTCAAGCCAGAAAGACCGTCACCAAAATACTAACGCCCGGGCAATTAAACCCGGGCGCTTGAAGTTTTGTCTGGCCGACGACTGAAGACTGACGACCGACGACTGCCTCACCCAACGTGCTTGTCGATGGCCTTCTGGATGGTTTCCTTGGGCACGTAGCCCACGATCTGTTCCTTTACCTGCCCGCCTTTGAACACCAGGAGCGTAGGGATGCCGCGGACTCCATAGCGCATGGGCGTGGCCTGATTGCTGTCAACATCCATCTTGCCGACTTTGATCTTGCCGGTGTAGTCCTTTGCCAGTTCATCGACAATGGGAGCGAGAGCGCGGCAGGGTCCACACCAGGCCGCCCAGAAATCCACCAGCACGGGCTGCTCTGACTTCAGGACATCCTGGTCAAAGTTCGCGTCCGTCACTTCCAAAATTCCGTTGCTTGCCATTTCTCCTCCGGGAGTGCCGTTCGCCGCGATTCCAGGTCGGGAACGGTCGATCAGCCAACGTCGGCTGCATGTATCGTATCACCTGATTTGATGCATCGCAGCTACAGAAGTCGCAAAGGCTGCGTTTCCGCCTTCAAGTTGCTGATTGGCCACACTCTCCCTGGAAACAAAAAGCGCCCTGAACTTTTCAGTTCAGGACGCCTCGGCAGCCCTCCCCCAGAACTGCCAAACCACGAGATGGATACTAGGGCCACCGCATGTTGCTGTAAACGTCACTTTGGTAACTCGCACCGGTACCAGTTCAAAATCGGGATTGTCCCGGTAACCAGTGGCGCAAATCCACTGATTCGTTACTGCCGTTGCCAGGTATTTCCCGCGTCGCTCGTACTCCATGTTTCGCGGTCTGCAGTAATCAGCTTGCCGTGTTGAGGATCGCTGAATTCGACGCTGACGATATCCGCGCTTAGAGACTTGCCCTCCGCCACCGGCGTGATCCGGGCCCAGTGTTGCCCGGCATCGGAAGAATGGTAAAGAGCGCCGGCAGCGCCGCCCACCCAGATGTCGGAATCATTGGCCGCCAGCGCGCGGAAGATGACGTTGCCCGCCACCGAAATTGTCTGCCAGGTCTTTCCCGGAATCGAAAGAGCGCTGGAGAGCGCCGCCGGGGGATAGTGTCCAGCGAGGCACGTTGTTGTTCGCGCGCAGCCGCCCAGCGTGGTCAGTCGCGGCGCCTGGTGCGGTTGCGCCTGAGAAGGTGTCAGCCTCCCGATCAGCGAGCGACGCTCTTGCCGCGCCGCCTACGGCTTGAATTTCCTTTTGCGCTTCGTTCGCGGCTGACTCGTCCTTCGCCTTGCGCTCTGCGGGTTGCGCGGCAACTTCCCGCGTGGGAGTGGCTGCACCGTCCACCGTCACCGTCTCGGAATTGGCCGGAGCGGAATATTCCGAGGCGCTATTTGGCGCCTGGACATGCCCCTCGACCCCTGCTGTCCTGGCGGCAAGCGAAGACTTGGGAGCGGCTGGCGGCACAGTTCTCGCCGGCTTGTCCGCCGACCGGACCGCAGCGACGCTGGCCAGCCCGTTGTCGCTCTCCTGAACTTTCTTGTTTTGATCGAGCGCCAGCCCATTCGCCTCGGACACTTCCGCCGGCGCGGAAGTCGGCGAGGTTTCGCTTCCCTTCTCGCGTTGCTTGCTCAACTTGGCCGCTGCCCCGAAGTCGCGGTCAGAACGGGCCGGCGAGGGGACCGCAAGGTTTGCCGCCAGCTTCTGGCCAGGCTGGCCGGCGACATCGCCCTCCGACCTGAGCTCGGCTGGCGCGGCGGGAACGTTTTCGGCAACCGATCGCAGGGATTCCCGATGCTCGTAGTGCAGCGTCACTGCGGCGCTGACCACCACCACGCACGCCGCCAGCGCTCCCCAGCGCAGTACCGGCCAGCTCAACCACTTGGACCGCTCCGGGCCCGGCGCCAGTGCGGGCTCGATCTCGGGCATTGCCAGCGACAACACATCGCAGCAATGGGCACATTCCACGAGGTGCTGCAGCACCAGGGCGCGTTCGCGGTCATTCAATGATTTCTCGGCGAACGCAGTCAACAAATCGGGATCAGGATGGACTCCGGGCTGCGCCGGTCCCCGCAAACGCTGTTGTACGATTTTTGGAAACTGCTCCATTTTTCTTTCGCCCCTGCGGGGGTCTATCTTCCATGTCCGCTTACCCGGGGCTCACGCCCCGGGCTGCATTCTCACGCCGCTTCGCGGCTTGCGCCGCCGGTCGCGCCGACCACCCGCCCCGAAACATTCAGCCCTGCAAGAGACGTCGGCGTCCGGTGCCGAGAGTCAGACGCCTGACGCCCGAGGTCCGACGTCCGGCGCCCGCACTTCCCCCTTCTTATCAGAGAACGCCTGAGGAGCCGTTTCTTGCGCCAACCGGTCGCGAATATTTACCTGCAAATCACGCACATCCACCTCCAGCGCCTCCGCAGCCTGGCGGCGGCTCATGCCTTTGCCCTCGAGCGCTGCCACAATTTGTTTGCGCACAGTCCTGGCCAGTTTATCGAGCTTGCGGCTGATGGTGGACTCATGCACTGTGAGCGTGCGCGCAATCTCGGCCAGGGTGCGACCGTCCAAATAATAAGATGCCAGAATGAATCGGTCCTCCGCCGCGAGCCGGGACAGAACTTCATCGGTGGCAGCTTCAACTCTGGGATCAACCGCGGAGGCGGGCTCGGGATCAGCGGCGGCAAACTGCGCCCCGTCTTCACTCTCTTCATCCAGGCTGACCAGGCGGCGCTGGCGGCGAAAGCGGTTCACGAACTCCTGCGCCATCACGGTGCGCAGCCAGCCTTCTAACGAACCGCGGCCGGTGTACGAAGCCAGTTTTGAAACCCGCTGGCCATCACGAGTGGTCGTTCCGTAGAGATCGGCATAGAGCGAGTCGGCAAGCTCGCGGGCAGCCGAACTTTCTTTGGCGATATAGGCCGCGATGTCATAAAGCTTCTCGCGGTAACGCGCCATGAAGACTTCCCAGGCCCGTTCCTGACCGGCGGCGCAAGCCCGGGCCAGGGCCAGCTCTTCCACCCGCAAGCTGGCATAGAGTTCCGCGATCTGCCGGGCAGGGGCATCCACCGGCAAATATTTGGCGGCAACCTGCTTCAGGACCGCCGCGAACTGCTCGCGGCTGAGCCCCGAATTTCCGCTCTTTTCATAGAGTTCGGTGACCAGGGATTCCAACCCCGCGGAAGCTTCCACTATGGGTTGGACACCGTGCTCAGTCATGGCGGGCAGCCATTCCGGATGCTATCAACATTTGTGCTGCAAGAAGCTGAATATTTGCCGTTCCTCGTGTAAGCGCGGGCACCGGCGGGCGGTGGGCGAGGACGCCCGCCGTACTGCCGGCGAGACGCCGGCGCTACGGAGGAACACCATGAAGTTCAAGCTATTTGCATTGCTTTCTGCAGTCGCGCTGGGCGGGATCGCGCTACTCGCGCCCTCTACCGCGCCCGCCGGAGAGGCGACTCTCGCTTCCGGCTACAAGGTGCTCGAACCCATTCGCCAGGGGAACCTCACCGTGTTCCCAGTCGTCGCCGCGCATTCCCATGACACCCAGGAATTTCTCACCCTGGACGAAGGGCTGCGCTCCGGCGAAGTGATTGTGACTGAGTCCGGCAGCGTGCAGCCCCTGATGCGCCGGCGTCGTACACCAGTTCCACAGAGCGGGGCGCAGGTCAACCAGTTGGTGCTGGTGAATAATTCCAAACGGCCGCTGATCCTGCTGGCGGGCGAGATCGTGACCGGAGGGAAACAGGACCGTGTGATCGGCAAGGATCGCATTATTCCGGCGGAGAGCGATCCTGTGGATCTGGGCGTGTTCTGCGTCGAGCCCGGACGCTGGACCGGCAGCAGCGACAGATTTGGAGCGGGAGGGCCTGCCGGCGCGGTCGCGGCGCCGATGGCCGCCCCCAATGTTCGCGCCAAGGCGATGGCCGACAAAGACCAGTCAAAAGTCTGGGCAGAAGTGGGCAGGACCAGAGCGGCGATGGCTGAAACTGTGACCGTGGACGGAGCGGCGCGAGTCATCAACGGCACCAGTTCGTACGCGGGAGTGATGGACAACCGCGAGGTGAAACAGAAAGTTGATGCCGTGGCGGAACCCATCCAGCGAAACTACCAGAGCCTGATCCAACAGCTTCGCAATCAGAATGCAGTGGGCGTGGTGGTGGCGGTGAACGGCCAGATCGTCTGGGCGGATATCTTTGCCAGCACCAACCTGCTGGAAAAATACTGGCCCAAGCTGGTGCGATCCTACGCGGCAGAAGCGCTGGTGACGCGCACCAAAGATGGCGCGGCTGACATCCATCAGGCGCAGGAGTTTCTCAACCACCTCGACGGACGGCATGAGACGGTTGACAGCGAGCCCGGACTCTACCGGCACACGGAAATCTCGGGCGATGGCTTCAGAGCATTTGAGCTGACGTCGCTGCTACCCAAAACCGGGTTTGACCTGCACGTCGCCAAGATGGCCGAGTGAGAAACGGTTTCCGGTTTCCGGTTTCTGGTTTCTAGTTCTAGGGAATCGGCGCCCTATAAGAGAGGACGCTGGAACTGGAAACCAGAAACTGGAAACCGGAAACTGCTACCCCCGGTTGGCGTCGTACCAGCTTCGCCAGGAAGCGGTGTCATTGGGCAGGGTTTGTCCGGTGATGTCGCGCAGCGCCTGATAGACCCAGCCGTGGGTCTGCGCGTCCAGGGAGGCGTCGTCGGCGTAGTCCAGCAGCTGCGGAATCACGCTGCGGCGCTGCTCCTGGGTCAGCATGCCGGATTGGGCAAGGCTGCACGCGGCGCGCTCGCGGACCATCGGCGAAGCATCGTCGTGAAACGCCTGCAGCAGCGGAGCGATGCTCTCGTTGGTTCCCAGGTAGGCCAGGCCTTCCACCGCCCAGTGGCGTACTTCCGGATCAGGATCGTGAAGCTGGCCGACCAGTATCTCGTTGACACGTTCAGGCTCGACGCCGCGATTGCCCAGCAGGCCCAGCTCCCATAGCGCCCATACTCTTTGCGCCCGGGGCCCGCTTCCCGCCTGCAGCGCCAATCGCTCGATGGTTGCCGGCGACTTGATCGCGCCCATGGCCGCCAGATCCAACTCAATTCCAGCGGCCCTTACCCGAAGGTCATTGGAGTTGAGCGCGGTGGTGATCAGCGCGTTGAACTGAGGAGTGAATTTCAGCTTTCCCCACCAGCCTTCCACCCGCGCGGCAATCTGGTCGTTAGCGCCTTCGTAGTGGTTGACGGCGCGCTCCAGCAGCGCTTCGGCCTGTTGCTGCGGACTCTTGCGATCCAGACTTTCAAGTTCGTGATCGGAAAGCACGGCCGGAGAGGCAGGCTCGGGTTTGCCTTGCAGGGTCAGAAACCTGGTAATCTCCTCAAACGTAGCCTTTGCATTGCCTGTGGCGAAGAATGCCGCCAGCAGAACTCCCACCGCGACCGCGAATAAAATGCGCCAGCTTCCTGATTGAGGATCGATGGACTGATCCAGTTTCAGGCCGGAGCTCGACTGCAGGGTGCCGTACTCCGGCACCGGCTCGGGACGCGGATCTCCTTCCCAGGAATGCATGCCAGCAGTCTAGGAGGGTTCCGAGACAGGGTAAAGTTACGGTCGAGTACTATGGTGTTACCCTTATGTCGAGGCTGATACAAATGAGGCGCTTGAAGCATTTCTGTTCGGCAAAGGTCCGGGTCACGCTGGTCACACTGCTGCTGGTTACGTCTGGAATGGCCGCGGATGCGGGCTACCACCGGATCAAGACCTACAAACTGGGCGGCGACGGGGGCTGGGACTATCTCACACTCGACCGCAGCTCAAACCGTCTGTACATTTCCCGGTCCACTCACGTGATTGTGATCAATCCCGATTCGGGCGAGCTCGTGGGCGACATTCCGGATACTCCCGGAGTTCACGGTATTGCACTGGCGCCGGAATTTGGCCGCGGATTCGTCAGCAACGGCCGCGAGGGCACCGTGAGTGTTTTCGACCTGGCCACTCTGAAAGTGCTCAACAAGATCAAGGTCGGCGAAAACCCGGACGCGATTCTTTATGATCCAGCGAGCAAGCGGGTCTTCACTTTCAATGGCAGGAGCCATGATGCCACCGCCATCGATGCCGCCAAGGGCACTGTGGTGGGCACAATCAAATTGGATGGGAAACCGGAGTTTTCGGTCAGTGATGAAAAGGGCGAAATCTTCGTTAATCTGGAAGACAAGAGCGAATTGCTGGCTCTGGATCCGGCCAAGTTGGAGATTAAGTCACGCTGGCCGCTGGCTCCGTGTGAGGAGCCGACGGGATTAGCCATCGACCGCAAGCATCGGCGGCTGTTTTCCGGTTGCAGCAACAAGCTGATGGCCATCGTGGATGCGGACAGCGGCAAAGTAATCTCCACGCTTCCGATCGGCGAGGGTGTGGACGCGACGGCGTTCGATCCCGAGACCGGGTTGGCGTTCGCTTCCTGCGGCGAGGGCGTGCTCACGGCCGTGCACGAAGACTCGCCGGGCAAATTCAGCGTCGCCGAAAATGTTCCCACCGAACGCGGGGCGCGCACGATGACGCTCGATACGGCGAAGCACCGGATCTTCCTGGTGACCGCGAAGTTCGGGCCGCCACCGGCTCCGACGGCGGAGCAGCCTCATCCCCGGCCGGCAATTTTGCCGGACAGTTTTGTGGTGTTGGTGGTGGGTAAGTAAGAAAAAAAGATCCACTTACATTACGGCCGGCACGCTGATTCCCATGACCGCCAATATCCGCGTCAATTCCCGGCGGACCACGGCCACGGTGGCCAGCAGAAATTTCTTGCGGCCCTCGTCCGCTTCGCTCAGGATCGGATGCCGGTGGTAGAAAGCATTGAAGAGTTGCGCGAGTTGGAAGGCGTGCTTGGCCAGGTATGCGGGCTCAGTGGTGACAATCGATTGGTCAATGATGTAGGAAGTCTTGGCCGCGGCCAGCCACAATTCCCAGATTTCGTTTCCAGCTTCGCCGGTCAGATGCCGGGCCAGATCGGCGGCTGAAACACTCTCTGCCGCATTTCTGCCAAATTCCTCGGGATCGAAACCGCCCTTGCGGAAGATGTTGGCGGCGCGCACCACGGCATACTGCACGTAAGGGCCGGTCTCGCCTTCGAAGCTCAGCGCTTCTTTGAAATCGAATGCAATCACCGACGACTTGGTGAACTTGAGCATGAAATAACGCAGCGCGCCAACTGCGATCTGGGTGGCGATGGTGGTACGCTCGGCTTCGGTCAGTTGAGGATGGCGGCCGTCCACCTCGTTCTTCGCCGAGGCGATCAACCGGTCGAGCAGGTCGTCCGCTTTTACTCCAAATCCCTTGCGGCCGGAGACTTCAATGTACGGGCGGCTCTTGTCTTCATCGGAAAGCTCGTAGCCCAGTTCGGCCGCGCACCGCGGAGTGAGCGCGACCATTTCGTACGAGAAATGTGTGTAGTGATCGGCCTGCTGGTTGTATCCCAGCCCGCGCAGCGCTTCGATGACGGTGCTCTGCGCCTCCGACTGGCGGGCGTCAATCACGTTGTAGATTTCCGCCACGTTGCCGAAGTGGGGATGGTCGAGCGCGCCCACCGCGGTCGAAATCCAGCAGTCGTGCCCGTTGGGATAGTGATAGAACTTGCGATAACCAAAATCGCGGCCCAGCACTCCGAACTTCCACATGTGGTACGCGATGTCCTTACCTACGTAGCCAACAGTCCCGTTGGAACGCACGATGACTTTCTGGTCCTCCTCGGCGACCTTCCCAGCTCGAAGTTCAAGAAGTTCAGACCGCAAGAGGACCATTGCTTTTTCGCGATTTTCATTCTGTGATCTTTCGCTGTCGCAGCTCACCGCAATTCCTGTCGGCACATGGGTGAGACGCACGGCGTCTTGCTTTGGCGAAACGTAGGTGTCCACACGTATATCTTCGGCTTTGATCTCGACGTCTTCTTCGTTCTTTGCACCCTCAGAAACTTCCGGTGTTGCCGTCCCCGCCCGCCGCATCACCCAGCAACCTTTGTTCTTCCCTTCCGTTTCGAAGGAAAGCACGCCGACTTCCTTCAGTTTCGTGAACGCCGCATCCCAGAAGTGCAGGTGGAGGATCTCGCTCTCACGCGGCAGGAAGTCGTATTCGATATCGAGCCGGTCCATGGTCTCGAGATGACGTCGCAGCACGGCGATGGAAATGATGTCGGCGACGGCGGCGCGTTCATTGTTCCCCTCTTCAATCGCGTGCAGCACCTGCTGACGGACCTGCGAGTTCTGTTTGTCCTCGGCATACCATTGCGAAACCCGGGCGTAGAGGTCCCAGCAGTAGTAGTCAAAGCGCGGCTGGCGGGCCAGCTGCTCGATCTCCGCGCGTGACTTTCCTTCAATATTTAGAAATCCCACCACCACGTCGGCAACCTGCACACCGGTGTTGTCGATGTAATTCTGGACATCCACTTCCCTGCCGGCAAATTTCAGCAGACGGACAAAGGTGTCTCCAAGAATGGCGTTGCGCAGGTGGCCGACGTGGGCCGCCTTATTGGGATTGATGCTGGAGTGCTCAACCAGAACCTTGCCGGGAGTGACGTCGGCGCGTCGCCTTTCGTCCGCCGCCAGAGAGGCGCCAAACTCCTCGCGCCGAAGCCGTGCGTTGATATAGCCGGCGCCCGCTATTTCCAGCTTTTCAAAACCGGGAATGGAGCCGATTCCAGTGACAATCTCTTCCGCAATCTTGCGCGGGGCTTTGCGGAGTTTCCTGGCCAACTCAAAGGCCAGCGGCAAAGCGTATTCGCCGAACTCCACTTTGGGCGGCTGTTCGATCACGATTTTCGGCAGATCCAGATCGTAGGTGCGACGCAGAAATTCGCGCACGTGCCCGGCCAACCGTCGTTCGAGATAGAGATACAAGAATTCCCCTAAACTGTTGAAGAAAAGAGTGATTGTAGCAAACCGCGCGCGCCCGCGAAGTTTGACGCGGGTTGCGCGGTTCCCTATGATGATGGTTCGGTCGCGAGTGCGCCGCCAAAAGGCACTGACCACTAAGGACACGAAGGGGCACGAAGGAAATCAAACGGGAGGTCCTTCGTGGTCCTTGGTGTCCTTCGTGGTTTAAGGTTTTCCCATGCGCATAGCCTACCTTGACTGCTTCTCCGGCATGAGCGGCGACATGTTTCTGGGCGCCCTGGTGGACGCCGGAGTGCCGGCCAAACTCTTCGAAGATACGGTCGCCGCTCTGAACATTGGAGCGCGACTGGAAATTTCTCGGGTGATGCGCAGCGGCATCAGCGCGACCAAGGTGGATGTTTTCGTAAACGGCGAGAAGGAATTACCGCGCGAGGTTTTCCTCCAGCAGCAGAGCCGTGCGCAGAAGCATGAACCCGGGAATGATCACAGTCACAAGCATGCCCCCGAACATGTTGAGCTCCGCGAGCACAACTACAGTCAACCTGGACATGACGGCACGCGGGCGGGTGCGCCCGCGCCACACCGGCATGAGGCGCACCCCCATGAGCCACACGGGCATGAGTCCGGTCGGCATGAACATGGGCGCGGTCTGAGCGAGATTCGGGAGATCATCACCAAGGCCGCCATCAGCGACGCCGCAAAGCGCACCGCGATCTCCATCTTCGAAGCGTTGGGCGCGGCGGAGGCCAGGATACACGGCAGCGACATCGAAAAGGTGCACTTCCATGAAGTCGGGGCCGTGGACACGATGGTGGATATCGTTTGCTCCGCCGTGGGAGCCGAGGCCCTGGCCGTCGATGAAATTGTCTGCTCCCCGCTGAATGTCGGCGGAGGCACGGTAAAGTGCGCGCATGGAGTACTGCCGGTGCCGGTGCCGGCGACGGTGGAGTTGTTGCAGGGCGCGCCGGTTTATTCCTCCGGCATTCAGGTCGAACTGGTTACGCCGACCGGAGCCGCAATTGTGAAGACGCTGGTCAAACGATTCGCACCGTTTCCGGCGATGACGATCGAAAAATCCGGATATGGCGCCGGCACCCGCGACTTTTCCGGGCATGCGAACGTGGTGCGCCTGACCATTGGCGAGTCGCATGCGGGCTTGGCCGAGAACAGTTCCCAGGAAACCATCTGCGTGCTTGAGGCCAATCTCGACGACCTGAATCCCCAGGTCTTTGGTTACGTGATCGAGCGTCTGCTCGAAGCCGGAGCCCTCGACACCTTTGCCGCGCCGGTGCAGATGAAGAAAAACCGTCCGGGAATATTGCTGACGGTGTTGGCGAAACCGGAAGACGCTTCCCGGCTGGCGCAGATAATTTTCACGGAAACCAGCACGCTGGGCGTGCGGCGTCGCGAGGAGCAACGTCAGACGCTGGCGCGAAAGTGGATTAATGTGGTGACGCGCTGGGGAGACATACGGTTGAAGATTGCCAGCATGAACGGCACGGTCACCAACTACGCGCCTGAGTACGAGGATTGCAAGAAAATCGCGGCCGAGCATCACGTACCGCTGAAGCGCGTCATGAACGAGGCCATGGAAGCCTATTTGAAGGCCCTCAGAAGCTGAAGGCTGCGCTGCCAGGATCAGATACCAGAATCCAATGAGCCAAAAGTTTTACATCACGACCCCGATCTACTACGTGAATGCGCGCCCGCATATCGGGCACGCCTACACCACCATTGCCTGCGACACCATTGCCCGGCGCCAGCGCCTCATGGGCTTTGATACTTACTTTCTCACTGGCACCGACGAGCACGGACAAAAGATCGAACGCGCCGCGCAGGCTGCGGGAAAGACTCCGCAGCAGCTCACCGATGAAGTCTCCGCCGAGTTCCGTTCGCTCTGGGACCGCATGGGATTGACCTACGACGACTTCATCCGCACCACCTCCGACCGGCACAAGCAGGGTGTGCAGGCGCTGTGGAAGCGGATCCGCGACAACGGCTACATCTACAAAGGCAGCTACACCGGCCAGTACTGCGTCTTTGACGAACTGTACGTGGACGTTGTCGGGCCCGGCGCGCCTTGCCCCGAGTGCGGACGGCCCACGGAGACGGTCAAGGAAGAGAACTACTTCTTCAAGCTGTCGGCCTTTCAGGACAAACTGCTGGAGCTCTACGCCAGCCAGTCGGATTTCATCCGTCCCGAAACCCGGCGTAACGAAGTGATGTCGTTTGTGCGCTCCGGCCTGCGCGATCTTTCGGTCAGCCGGAGCACGCTCTCCTGGGGCATTCCGGTGCCTGACGATCCCAAACACGTGATCTATGTCTGGCTGGATGCGCTGGCAAATTACATCACCGCACTGGGCTACGGGTCGGACGACACCGCGAAGTACGACAAATATTGGCCCGCCGACGTGCAGATGATCGGCAAGGAGATTGTGCGCTTCCACTGCGTTTACTGGCCGGCGCTTCTGATGGCCGCGGGTCTGCCCTTGCCGCAGCGAATCATGGCGCACGGCTGGCTGCTCTTTGAAGAAAACAAGATGTCGAAGTCGCGCGGGAATATCGTGCGCCCCGAGACCATTCTCGACGTGCTCGGCTGCGACGCCCTGCGCTATTTTCTGCTGCGCGAAATCGTCTTTGGGCAGGACGGATCGTTTTCCTTCGACGCGCTGGTGCAGCGCTACAACTCCGACCTGGCCAACGGACTGGGCAATCTGACCAGCCGCACGCTGACCATGATTACGCGCTATTTCAAGGGTGAAGTGCCCTATCCTTCCCGCGCCGCAACTCTTACCACGCAAGACCACGCCATCGCTGACACAGCGCGCCAGACGATTGCGGAGTTCAACACGCTGTTCGAGCAATACCAGTTTTCTCGTGCTCTCGAAGTGGCCTGGAGCTTGGTGGGGGCGGTGGACAAATATATCGTCGAAACCCAACCCTGGGCACTGGGCGAAAAGCAGGATGATGAGAGCCGCTCGCGCCTCGCCACCATTCTTTACACCAGCGCCGAGGCCTTGCGCATCGTGACCGCCCTCGCGCATCCTGTGCTTCCCGAAGCCACGGCAAAAATCTGGGGACAGCTCGGCCTGGGAGATATCCAGAAGGTCCAGCTGTCAGACCTGCAATGGGGACAGCTCAAGTTGGGGACCCGGCTCGGCGAGGTCCAGTCCGTCTTTCCGCGCGCCGACAAGAGCACAATTGAAAGGATGCAGAAAATGGAAGAGCAGGGACGCAGCACTGCGACCGTGGTCGAAGAAAAGTCGGCCGCAGAAACCAAAGTAAAGACGGTTGACACTCCCGCCATCCCAACGAATGTGCCCGCGGCCAAACCGTCCGCCACTGTGCCCGATGGCAAGATCAGCATTGAAGACTTTGCCAAGGTTGAACTGCGCGTCGGCCAGGTGAAAGTCGCAGAAAAAGTAAAAGGCGCCGACAAATTGCTGCGCCTGGAGGTCGATCTCGGAACTGAAATTCGGCAGGTAGTGGCCGGCATTGCCGAGGCTTATGCGCCGGAGACGCTGGTGGGCCGCAAGGTCGTGATCGTCGTGAATCTGGCGCCGCGAAAATTGCGTGGACTGGAATCGAATGGAATGATCGTGGCCGCTTCACCCGAGGGCGGCAAACCGGTGCTGGCGGCGTTTTTGGAGGATGTGCCGGTGGGAACCAGGCTGAAATAAACCAGCATCGGGCGTCGGACTTCGGCCCTCTGACTCGGACTTCAGACTCAGACTCTCAGAATCTGAATCTCCACGATCTACTGTGAAAGGTCCGACGTCTCAGGTCCGAAGTCCGACGTCCGAGGTCAGACGCCCGCATGTTCATAGATTCCCACGCCCATCTCGAAATGGAGCAGTTCAACTCCGACCGCGAACCCATGATCGCGCGGGCGCGGGATGGCGGCATTGAGAAGATTGTCGCCATCGGCAGTGGAACTGGTCCTGGCTCTTTGGACTGCGGCATTCAACTGGCTGACCAACACGAGTTTATTCTGGCCACCATTGGGATTCATCCCCACGAAGCCAAACTGGCGACCGATGCCGACTTTCAGGAACTCGAGCAGTTAGCGAAACGGACCAAGGTCATCGCCTGGGGCGAAATCGGGCTGGATTACTTTTACGACCACTCGCCCCGCGAATTGCAGCAGCAAGTTTTCCTGCGGCAGATGGAGTCAGCGCGAGCGGCCAAACTGCCGATTGTCATTCACTGCCGTCCCTCCGCCGGCAGCGACAACGCCTGGGATGACTGTCTCGATCTTCTGGAACAGCATTGGCGATCCGGCGGTCTGGGAGGAATTCTGCACTGCTTCACGGGAACGTGGCCTTACGCCAAACGGGCGCTCGATCTGGGCTTCATGATTTCCTTTGCCGGCAACATTACCTTTCCCAAAGCACAGCCCATCCGGGATGCGGCTAAAGAGGTTCCGCTCGAGCGCATGCTGATCGAAACCGACTCGCCCTTTCTGGCCCCGGTGCCGCACCGCGGCAAACGCAATGAACCAGTGTTTGTAAAAGAAGTTGCCCGGCAACTGGGCGAGATCCGCGGGCTTTCGACGGACGAGGTGGGCAGGCAAACCGCATCCAATTTCTACGCCTTTTTCAAACTCCAAAACAACAATGGACGACGGGCGTCATCGCCCGTCGGGTAATGGCCTGCGCTCCAAGGGCGATGACGCCCGTCCTCCATAAAACCTGCCGACTGAAACCGCTTCTTCTGATAACCTCAGAGGTTACATTTTCATAGATTTCAGAAGGCGCTACGAACATGCCCGAAAACACCTTTGACATTGTGAGCAAGATCGATCTGGAAGAGGTCTCGAACGCCATACAGCAGGCGTCGAAAGAAGTTCACACCCGCTTTGATTTGAAGGACTCCAAGTCCAGGATCGAACTCGAAAAAGACGCCATCGTGCTGCACTCGATTGACGAATACAAGTTGAAGTCGGTAAGCGACATCCTGCAGCAGAAGCTGGCAAAGCGCGGCGTACCATTGAAGGGTCTCACTCACGGAGTCATTGAATCGGCCCTGGGAGGCACGGCCAAGCAGAAGATCACTTTGCAGCAGGGCATCCCGATGGAGAAGGCCAAAGAAATTGTGCAGCTCATCAAGGGTTCGAAAAACAAGGTGCAGGCGTCGATTCAGGGAGACCTCATTCGGGTCAGTGGCAAGGACCGCGACACACTACAGGCGGTCATCGCACTGCTGAAACAGAAGGATTTTGGGATTGATATGCAGTTTACGAACTACCGGACAAACTAGTGAGCATGCCCGCCGCCATTAACGGAAAAGAGTTCTTCGAGCTTCTGCGCGAGGACCTGGCCGCCATTGAGCGCGAGTTCGGCCGGGACACGGTGTCGGGCGTTGAAGCCATCACCGAAATTGGCGAATACCTGCGCAATGGCGGAGGCAAACGCATCCGTCCCGCGCTGCTACTGCTGGCGGCGAAATTATTCAACTACCAGGGACGCGGCGCCATTCGCCTGGGCGCGGTGGTCGAGATCATTCACACCGCGACCCTGGTGCACGACGACATTATCGACGAGGCCCAGACGCGGCGCGGCCGTCCCGCGGCCAACACGCAATGGGGCAACTCCAAATGTGTGCTGGCCGGCGACTGGCTCTACATGCAAGCCTTCAAGGTCGCAGTCCAGGAGCGCAACTTCCGCATTCTCGACACTCTGATCGAATTGACCCAGCAGATGGTCGAAGGCGAACTGTTACAGATGGAAAAGCTGGGGAGGCTCATCTCCCTCGATGAGCATTTTGACTTGATCTTCCGCAAGACCGCCTGCCTGTTTTCCGTGTGCATGCGGATGGGCGCAATTCTGGGCGGGGCCACGCCCGAACAGGAAGAGAATCTGGGACAGTACGGACGCGACCTCGGAATGGCATTTCAGATCGTGGACGACGTCCTTGACCTGACCGCGTCGGAGAGAGTCCTGGGCAAGCCGGTGGCCAGCGACCTGCGGGAAGGCAAGGTCACGATGGCCGTGATCCACGCTCTGGAGCGCTGCACGCCGGGCGAACGCAAGATGATCGAGACCGTGGTACAGGAGCGCGCGTTTGACGGCGTGACCCATCGCGAAATCATTGGAATTCTGGAGCGCTACGGCTCGCTCGAAGCGGCCAACGCGCGCGCTCTGCAGTATGCCACGCTGGCGCGAAACGCAATTTGCAGTTTCCCCGACAGCGAGTTCAAGCGCGCCCTGCTGTGGGCGCCGGATTTTGTGGTGGCCAGAGAGAAGTAGCAAATGGAATCGACTAGCACTGCGACTTAGTCCATCACTTGAACCTTAGACCGCCGAAATCCCCAACCATCCGGCCAGTGCTTCGGGCGAACTTTCTGCAAGTCAGAGGGATGAAATCCGTTTCTTTGTCCGGCGCCGTACATCTCATGGGCGTCCGAGGAACATCCAAAGCCCAGTCCCAGGAGAAGATCAAACTATGAAGAAACTATTGGTACTCGCACTGGCTGTCTCCGTCATGTTTACGGTGGCCAGCTTCGCACAGGATATGTCTAAAGACCACGGAATGGCCAAAGCGGCGCCGGCGCCCCTGAAGAACATCAAGGGAACGGTGAAGGCCGACGGTGACAAGTTGACTTTTGTCGCCGACAAGGACAAGAAGTCGTGGGACGTGGTCAATCCGGAAACCCTGAAGGGACATGAAGGCCATCACGTGGAAGTAAGCGCGCACGTGTACGCCGACAAGGACCAGATTCACGTCATGAGCGTCAAGATGCTCAAGGCGGAGAAGATGGACAAGATGGACAACATGTCGAAGTAGCGGTTCCCGAAGCGAACCAACCGAGGGCGGCAGGGGCCGCCCTTTTTCTTTATACTAGTCCAGCCGCACACGGCCCCTGAATGCCCCAATTTATCTCACTCATCGCACACCACGGATACATTCTGGTGTTCGTTATCGTCCTTGCCGAAGCTATGGGGCTGCCGGTTCCCGCAGCCGTCGCGCTGGTGGCGGGGGGCGCGGCGGCCGCCGCTGGAGTGCTCAGCGTGTACAGGCTCTTGTTGCTGGCGGTGCTCGCCATGCTGCTGGGCGATTGCATGCTGTTCGTAGCCGGGCGATATATGGGATGGGGCCTGCTCGGCTTTCTCTGCAAACTGTCGGTCAATCCGGAAACCTGCATCCTGCGCTCGGCCGAGTCTTTCTATAAGCGCGGCAAGGCCACCCTGCTGTTCGCCAAATTCATTCCCGGAATCAACACCATGGCGCCGCCGCTGGCGGGAAGCATGAAAATGCCGCTCGACACTTTTCTGCGGCTGGATCTCGCGGGAGCAACGCTGTATGCCACGGTTTACGTGGCCGTCGGATTCCTGTTCCGCGATTTTCTGGTTTCCGTCATGCGCGGCTTTCAAACCGCCGGCCGCGCCGTCGAGGCGGTGACGGTCCTCGCGCTCATCGGTTATGCCCTCTACCGCGTGTGGCTTTATCGCAAACATGCCGTCTATCGAGTGGTGCCGCGGGTCCAGGTAGAAGAAGTAACGCGCCGGCTGGCGTCGGAAGACAAGGACAAGATCCTGCTCATCGACGTCCGCAGCCATGGCTACTACGACGCAGAGACGGCGCGTATTAAAGGATCGATCCGTGTTGAACCCAACAAGCTGAAAGAAGAACTGCAGAACATACCCAAGGACAAGGACATTTTTGTTTACTGTACTTGAGCGCGCGAAGCGACCAGCGCCCGGGTGGCGCATATGCTGCGGGAGGAAGGCTTCAACGCGTTCGTAATCGTGGGCGGACTGGCCGCCTGGCGCAAGGCGGGCAATCCGCTGGAGCCGGTCCCGCGCGATGATCTGGTGAAGCTGCCAACATTCTCGTGAGGCCACAAACCACGTAGGGACAGATGTCCTCATCTGTCCGGTCGAGCGCAGCTCGACAAATCTTTTGCGGGTGGCAACAAATCAGCGGAGCGTGGCTCCGCCGGGCAGATGAGGACATCTGCCCCTAGGTTGGGTTGTGCCAAGGTCTGACGCCTCTAATCATGTCGAAAGAAGTCGAGATCAAGTTTCGTGTGGATGATTTCCGGGCACTGGCGCGGCGACTGCGGGCGGCCGGCTTCCGCCAGGTGACCCGGCGCACGCACGAAAGCAACACTCTGTACGATCTCCCTGGCCAGAAGCTGCGCCAACGTGGTGAACTGCTGCGCCTGCGAAAGTACGGAGCCAGTTGGCTGCTGACTCACAAAGCCAGAGGGACAGCCGGGCGGCACAAGACCCGGATCGAGACAGAAACCAGAATCGACAATGGCGAACAATTCCACAAGATCCTGCAGGCCCTGGGTTACCGGCCTTCCTTCCGCTACGAAAAATTCCGCGCGGAGTGGAGCGACGGCAAGGGCCACGTTGTTCTGGATGAAACTCCCATCGGGTTTTTCGGCGAGATCGAAGGCCCGGCACGCTGGATCGATCGCACAGCCCGCCTCCTGGGCATCGACCGCGAATCGTACATGACAGACACCTACGCCGGACTCTTCTACGCCTGGAAGCGGCGTACCCGAAGCCGCGCGAACGAAATGACCTTCAGCGCGGTGCGGGCCGGCAAAAGGTCGCAGTAGCGCTTCACAACGTTCTACATCGCGGGCAGTGCGCTCATGACTTCGCGCACCCGCCTGCGTCTAATCCAACAGTCAAACGGCTTCCGCGGAGGCGGACATGCATTGGATGGGCAAGAGTGTGGGCTGCGCGGCGCTTATCATGGTGATGGGCCTGTCGCGTCTGCTGCTCGCTGCGCCGCCACCAACTTTTGGCAAGATCACCATCCCCCGGGTCAGTGCTCCTCCTCGCCTGGAAGATTTTCTGCAAATGAAACCGAGTCCGGCGTGGGAAGGCAGGATGGCGAAGATCGACCGGTTCGTCCAGCGCACTCCCAGTGACGGAGAGCCGGTCACGCAGCGCACCGAGGCCTACCTTGGCTATGACGACAAGAACCTGTACGTCATCTTCATCTGCTTCGACAATGAGCCCCATAAGGTTCGCGCCTATCTTTCGCGGCGGGAAGAAGTGTTTGATGACGACAACGTCGAGCTGATGCTGGACACGTTCCACGACCACCGCCGGGCCTATGCTTTTTTTTCCAACCCCCTGGGAATCCAGGCAGACGCACTCTGGACCGAAGGCCAGGACTTTGATTTCTCTTTTGACACCGTCTTCAGCACCGAGGGAAAGGTGACGAAACAGGGCTTCGTGATCAGGATGGCGATCCCTTTTCGCAGCCTGCGTTTTGCCTCTGACGATCCGCAGAGTTGGGGAATCCTGCTGAACCGGTACATCCAGCGGGACAATGAGGGTGCTTTCTGGCCGCGGGTCTCCAGTCGCATCGAAGGCCGCCTGAATCAGGAAGGCGACGCCACGGGCCTGGAGAATATTTCTCCCGGACGCAATTTCCAGCTCATTCCCTATGGCCTTTTTCGCTCCTACCGGGACCTTGATCTGCGTGACCCGGATCATCCCAAGTTCACCCAGCGCGATGCCTACGGGCAGATCGGCCTGGATGCAAAGGCCGTGCTGAAAGACAAGTTCGTGCTGGATGCGACGGCCAATCCCGATTTCAGCCAGGTAGAGTCAGACGAGCCGCAGGTCACGGTCAATCAGCGCTTTGAAGTGCAATTCCCGGAGAAGCGTCCCTTCTTCCTGGAGAACTCTAATTATTTCCAGACCCCGATTCCCCTGCTCTTCACCCGCCGCATCGTCGATCCCCAGTGGGGCGTTCGTCTGACCGGAAAAGACGGACCGTGGGCGGTGGGCATGCTGGTGGCCGATGATGCCTCTCCCGGCGCCGAAGTGGCTCCCGATAACTCTTTGTTTGGTAAGCATGCCTACTTTGCGGTGGGACGGGTCAGCCGCGATATTGGAAGCCAGTCTTCCCTGGGCGCGATGTTCACCGATCGTGAAGTGGGTCCTTATTTCAACCGGGTGGGCGGCATCGACGGCCGCTTCAAACTCAATTCCAACTGGGTGGCCGCTTTTCAGGGCGTGGTGAGTTCCACGCTGTGCAGCGACACTCGAAATGACAGCTGTACGTTCGGGACCTACCTCGCGGGACCAGCGGCAGAAGTCACGCTGCAGCGCGAGGGCCGGAAACTGAATTACTTCATGGATTACACCGACCGCAGCGACGGGTTTCGCACCTTCGCCGGCTTCGATCCGCAGCCGGACATTCACAATCTCTCTCACCGGTTGCAATACAGTTTTCGGCCCGAAGGCAAACACCTGATTTCCTGGGGTCCGCAGCTGGAGGTTTACCACACCTTCGATCACGAAGGGAATTACCTGAACTCGGGCTACATCCCTGCCCTGAAAGCGGAGTTCGTGGGACAAACTTTTATCAAAGTGTTTTATGCGAAGGAGATGGAACTGTTACGTCCGAAGGATTTCAGCATTCTGACGAGCAATCAAAAATTTGTTCGCCATACGACGGAGGTTGAATTCGAGACCAGCCAGTACCGGCCAGTTTCGTTTCAACTGGACTATCGCTTTGGCAGCCGCATCAACTATGACTCGCCCGATAACGTGGCGCCGTTTTTGGCCGGGCGGACCACGGTCAACACCACACTGACCGTGCGACCCAGCAAAGCGCTGCGCATTGATAACACCTACCTGCTCCTGCGGCTGCACAATCGCCTGGGCCCAAGCGGCAGCATGAACAATCACATCATCCGGTCCAAGTGGAACTACCAGTACAACCGGCAGCTGTCATTCCGCTTCATCGGACAGTACGACTCCGTTCTGGCCAACCCTGCTTTTACGTTTCTGGAAACCACCAGGAATTTCAATGTCGATTTCCTGATCACGTATCTGCTGCACCCCGGCACCGCGTTCTACGTCGGCTACAACAGCAACCTGGAAAACGTACAGCTACCTCTGGGGAATGATGTGGACGGAAACCTGCTGCACAGCGGACGGCTGAAGAATGACGGGCGGGGCCTGTTCGTGAAAGCGTCGTACCTGTTTCGCTTCTAGATCTGATCCCACGTAGGCCCGGACGCCCTCGTCCGGGCAGGCGAGCCAAGCTCGCCCCGGTTCGAGTGAACCCAAACTGCGGAGCTTCGCTCCGCCGGGCAGGTGGGACACCTGCCCCTACGTGTTCAGAGGTGATTCAGGCAACTGAGGGCTGCTCTAGCCGACCGGGGCGGGTTTGGCGCAGAATTTATCGAATGCTTTCTTCAGTTCCGCGGCGATATCCACGGCCTCGCGATGTTCGATGTCGCTGCGCTGCATCATGTGGACAACCTTGCCGTCGCGCAGCAGTGCAATCGAAGGCGAAGATGGCGGATATCCCTCAAAATAAGAGCGCGCCCGATCGGTAGCGTCTTTGTCCTGGCCGGCAAACACACTGAACAACTTTTCCGGACGGCTGGAGTGCTGCAACGCCGCGCGGACCGCGGGACGCATGCGACCAGCGGCGCATCCGCAAATCGAGTTCACCACCACCATGGTCGTGCCCGGTTGATTGGGCACGGCGCGATCGACATCAGCCGCGGTACGGAGTTCCTCGATGCCGAGCCGGGTCAACTCTTCGCGCATCGGAATCACCATGATCTCTGGATACATTTCTTCTCCTCGGGGTCATTCTAATCGACGGGAAAACTCAAGATTTCGGAGACGCAAGTCACAGCAGGATGTGACCCGTCGTACCGCCGGAGGCTGCCACGAGCGCCTCTACCCGTCGTATATAGTGAAGCCATCATATCACCATGACAGTTCTGGAAAACGTGGCGCTGGCGCCGCTCACCACCCTCAACGTGGGAGGACCGGCGCGCTATTTCACCGAGCCGAAATCCGTCGCTGAGGTGGCCGATGCGGTCAACTTCGCGCGCTCCCGGGACCTGCCCTTATTTGTGCTGGGCGGCGGCAGCAATTTGGTGGTCGCGGATGCAGGCTGGCCTGGCCTGGTGCTGAAAGTTGCAATTTCGGGGATCGACCAGCGCGAGGAAAACGGCAAAGCCCGCTTCGAAGTGGGAGCGGGTGAAGAGTGGGACAAATTCGTGGCCCGCGCCGTCGCCAGGAATTGCGCCGGAGTCGAATGTCTCAGCGGCATTCCCGGCAGTGTGGGCGGCACTCCGGTGCAGAACGTGGGAGCCTATGGCCAGGAAGTTTCCGAGACCATCGAGTCCGTGCTGGTGTTCGATCTCAAAGACGGGCAGGTGCGCGAACTCTGCGCCGAAGCCTGCGGCTTTCAATATCGCACCAGCATCTTCAACACCGGCGAACGCGGACGCTTCATCATCCTGCGCGTGACCTATGACCTGACGCCGGGCGGCAAGCCTCGCATCGAGTATGCCGACCTGAAAAAGCATTTCGCGGGCTTTCAGAATGCCCCCTCATTGACCAGTACCCGTGAGGCCGTGCGCCGGATCCGCGCCGCCAAAGCCATGCTGATCACTCCTGGAGATGAAGACTGTCGCAGCGCCGGTTCGTTCTTCAAGAACCCCGTGCTCGCGCCGGACCAGTACACCGAGTTGACACTACGCGCCAAGGTCAAGGGATTGCAGGTCCCCAGCTATCCCGCGCTCGATGCACTGAGAAAGGTTTCCGCGGCCTGGCTGGTGGAGCACTCGGGTTTCAGCAAGGGCTATAACGCCGGCCGCGCCGGAATTTCGCGCAAGCATGCCCTGGCCATTGTGAATCGCGGCGACGCCACCGCCGCTGACATCCTGGGATTGAAAGATCACATTCAGCAGCGCGTGGAAGAACTCTGGAACATTCATCTCGAGCCGGAACCGGTGTTCGTGGGCTTCTAAGTTCCCTTCGCTTCATCCCCAACTACTTCTTTGGGATCTTGCGGAACGGATGCTCGAAACTTAAATAAAGAAAGATGGCTCTTTCCCCCGCGCTCGGCCCAACCCCGAGCGGGACGCCGATTCCCGGAACAATCTGCAGCCCATTTTTGAAGTTGTAGGCCCAGCGGATCCCGGGGCTGAGGAAGACCGAGCTTGTCCATTCCGTGTGGTTATTGGCCACCACGGTCTGGGAGCGGGCGAACACGCTTTCCATCATGACATTGAAACGAGGGCTGACCAGCCAGATGAAGCTCTGGCCGAAATTGTAGCCGGCGGTAGCGGCGCGGTCGCCGGTGGCGTCCTGGGCGTGGGGAAAGAATGTGGCTCCGGCATTCCAGTGGCTGACCAGCTTCCTGGCGAGCACAACGCTCAACGGAAGGTTGGTTTGCAGACCGAAACTGCCCGAGCCCCGACCCTGAGTCGAATCGCCCGCAGGAAATATCAGGCTAAGGCGAGGGGAGAAGGCAACGCGAGTCTCTCCACTTCCAACCAACTGGTAGCGGTAGTTCAGGAAGACATCTCCGACGCCGGCGCCGGAGCCGGGAAAGGACCCAGAGTGCAAGGCAACCAACGTATAGCTGAGCTGGTGGCGCTCGTCGCCGGGGGCCGGCCATTCCTGGGTGAAGGTGTAATTCCAGTCCTTGCTGTCGAAGAAGCGGGTGAAACTGGAAATGTGCTGTACCACGCCAAAGTTCTGGTTGTAAGCTTCCTCCACCAGAAAACTGTTGTCCTGGATGCCGGGTGTGGCGGTGGACGCCGGGTCCTGCTGGCCCAGGGAGGTGACACTCAGCAGGACAATCGCCGCGAAGACCAGGGCAGAATAGCGAACCTCGCGAAATTCTTTGCCTGACTTAACCATAATTAAGTTAATCAGATTATCATGAGTTAACTCAATTACTGCTTTGGGAAACGCCGTGCTTCTCAGCAAAGCGCCGTGCTTCCTTGAAAATCGCGGCAAACATCGGTCGCGTCAGCTTGCCGGTCTGGGTATTCTGATTCGAGGGATGGTAGGAAGCCAGCAATATCTTACCGTCAGGCATCTCGTAACTGGCTCCGTGTCGAAACGGATACGGATTCTTGCTGGAGAGCAGACCGCGGCGCTTGAGGTAATTGAGGTAAGCCTCGAATCCAATTTTGCCCAGAGCCACAACCACTCTGACGCTCTTGAGCCCCTCCACTTCGCGGTCAAGAAAAGGGGCACAGTTGGCCAATTCCTGAGGCAGAGGTTTGTTATCGGGAGGAGCACACCGAACCGCCGCTGTGATGTAGAGGTCTCGCAGCTCAAGTCCGTCATCGCGTTTAGTGGCGTCAGGCTGGTTGGAAAATCCGGCCTCATACAAAATCGGATACATGAATTTTCCCGAGGCATCGCCGGTAAACGGGCGTCCGGTGCGGTTCGAGCCGTGGGCCCCGGGAGCGAGGCCAAGCACCAGAATGCGCGCGTTGGGATCCCCGAAGCCGGGAACGGGCTTTCCCCAATACTCCCAATCGAGGTAGGCGCGCCGCTTCTCGTGCGCAATTCTCTCGCGATATTCCACCAGCCGCGGACAGCGAGCGCAGACAATCACTTCGCGATTCAATCGATCGAGCCAGTCCGGCATCGCAATCATTGTAAGCGGGCGCGCAATGCCAGCGCCCTGCAAGGCTTTCTTCGCGACCTTTGCGGCTTTCCTTTGCGACCTTTGCGGTAAAGGTTTTTGGTGGCGCAGATCAAATTCAAACCCCTTTACCGCAAAGGTCGCAAAGGAAAATCGCAAAGGTCGCGAAGAAAGTCCGGCACGCTTCAATTCTCCGCCCCGGTTACGTTTGTCACCCGGTTTCCGGCCTTGGCCGTTTGACGCTGCTCTCGTCTAGTCTTTACACTCAGATTTACAGCCAGTGCCGTTCGACTCAGAGTCCAGTGCCGAAATGGAACGGTTCGAACGGCCACAGCCTGAAAGGCAAATGTGAGCCCCACTGAAACCAGCAGCAGCACCCGGCGGGAGATCGCGGTTGAAATACCCGTTGAGGAAGTGGCCCGCGAGACTAATTCCCTGATCCAGAAATATCAGAAGCTGGCGCGCATCCCCGGCTTCCGCCGCGGCCATGTGCCTGCATCCGTCATTCGCCAGCGTTTTGCCGAAGATCTCAAGAGCGATGTGGTGGAGGCGCTTGTCCCCCGCTACTTCCGTAAAGAAGCCGACAAGCAGGGACTGATCCCAGTATCCCAGCCGCAAGTCACCGACCTGCACTTGAAGGACAACGAGCCGCTCCGCTTCAAAGCCAGCTTCGAAGTGATGCCCGAGATCAAGGTGGACGGCTACAAGGAATTGCGCGCCGAAAAGCCCGAAGTCACCGTGACCGATGAAGAAGTCGAGCAGTCGCTGAACGGCTTGCGCGAGCAGCAGGCGACCTTCACCCCGGTGGAAGGCCGGCCGCTGGCCGATGGAGATTACGCCCAGGTCTCGCTCGATGGCGAACCCAGGGACGCTTCCAAAGAGGACAAGCCGGTCCACATGGATGAAGTGCTGGTCGAAATCGCGGGCAAGAACACCATGCCGGAATTCACCGAGAATTTGCGCGGAGCATCGGCCGGGGACGAACGCGTATTCGAAGTGACCTATGCTCAGGATGCCCAGGAACAGCGCCTGGCGGGAAAAACCTTTACCTACACCGTGAAGGTGCAATCCATCAAGCAGAAGAGCCTGCCCGAGCTGAACGATGAGTTTGCCACTCAACTGGGAGAGTTTAAGACCCTGGACGAAGTCCGCCAGCGCATCCGCGAAAGCATGGAAGCCGAACGCAAGCACACTGCCGAACATGAAGCCAAGGACAAACTGGTGGCGGAACTGGTGAAGCGCAGCGAATTCGAAGTGCCGGAAGCGCTGGTGGACCGCCAGATCGATGTGCGTCTGGAGCGCGGCCTGCGCGCCCTGGCGGCGCAGGGCATGAAAGCCGAAGACATCAAGAAAATGGATTTGAACCGCCTGCGCGTGGGACAGCGCGACCAGGCGGTGCAGGAAGTGAAGGCTTCCCTCCTGCTGGACAAGATTGCCGAGGAGGAAAAAATCGAGGTCAGCGATGAGGAGATCGATCGGGAAATCGATGCGCTCGCCACCCAGTCCAAACAGACGCCGGAAGCCATCCGGGCCCGTTTGACACGTGATGGGGCGCTCGATAGAATCCGAAATAGAATCCGCAGCGAAAAGACCCTCGATTTTCTATATCGCCAGTCCGCTTAGCGCGGGCATTTCGATCCTCCCAGATAGAGCAAGTGGTCACGAACAGGAGTGTGGACGGTGAATGTGAACGATCCCAAAATGATGCTGGTCCCCATGGTCATCGAGCAGACTGGCCGGGGCGAACGCGCTTACGACATCTATTCCCGGCTGCTGCGGGACAACATCATTTTCATCGGCACCCCGATCGACGACAACATCGCCAACCTGGTGATTGCGCAGATGCTGTTTCTGGCGCAGGAAGACCCGGAGAAAGACATCCAGCTCTACGTCAACTCGCCGGGCGGATCGATCACCGCCGGCATGGCCATTTACGACACCATGCAATACGTGAAGAATGACGTGACCACGATTTGCATCGGGCAGGCGGCCAGCATGGCGGCGCTCCTGCTGGCTGCCGGAGAGTCCAAGAAACGGCTGGCGCTGCCCAACTCCCGCATCCTGATCCACCAGCCTTCCATGGGCGGGTTGTCCGGCCAGGCCACCGACATCGACATCCACGCCCGGGAAATTCTTCGTATGCGAGAGATTACTAACCAGTTAATGGCAAAGCACACCGGTCAGAAGCTGGAAAAGGTGGAAAAAGACGTGGAGCGCGACTTCATTATGAACTCGCAGCAGGCTAAGGAATACGGAATCATAGACGATATCATCTATAAGACGAGATAAAGGTATGATCGGGGTTCGCCCGATCAGTTTCCGATCAGTCTCGGCGCGAAAACGATCTCGCCCGCCGGCCCGGCAAGGGATGCATGGAGCGGGAGAGAGAGGGTTAACGAAGGAGTAAAGCCGAGTGAAAAACAGGACTGGTACCGAGGAGATGTTGCGCTGTTCGTTCTGCCATAAATCGCAGGACGCAGTGGCCAAACTGATTTCATCCCCCAGCGATTATCCCAGGGCCTACATTTGCGACGAGTGCGTGGCCGTCTGCAATTCCATCCTGGAAGACGACCGCACCGCGACGCCTCCCACCACCACCCCCAATCAACTGCCCAAGCCGCAGGAAGTGAAAAGCTTCCTCGACGAGTACGTGATCGGCCAGGAGCAGACCAAGAAGAAGCTGGCGGTGGCGGTTTACAACCATTACAAGCGCATCTACATGAATCGGCAGCGCGCCGGTGACGGCGTAGAGCTGGCCAAGTCGAACATCATGCTCATCGGCCCTACTGGAACCGGCAAAACCCTGCTGGCCCAGACCCTGGCCCGCATGCTCGATGTTCCCTTCGCCATCGTGGACGCCACTACCCTGACCGAAGCCGGATACGTCGGCGAGGACGTCGAGAACATCATCCTTAAACTTCTGCAGGCAGCTGACGGCGACGTGGGGCGCGCCCAGACCGGCATCATCTACATCGATGAAGTGGACAAGATCGGGCGGAAAGACGAGAACCCGTCCATCACTCGCGATGTTTCCGGCGAAGGGGTGCAGCAGGCGCTGCTGAAGATCCTCGAAGGCACCATCGCCAATGTGCCTCCCCAGGGCGGACGCAAGCATCCCCACCAGGAATTCACTCCCGTGGACACCACCAACATCCTGTTCATCTGCGGCGGGGCCTTTGTCGGCCTGGAAAAAATCATTGGTCGCCGGGTGGGCAAAAAGTCCCTGGGCTTCAAGGCGGGAGCGGAAGAGGGCGAGGCGGAAGAAACTCCAGCCGTCAGCCGCAAGCGGAATTTCGAGCTCTTGAGCGACATCCAGCCGGAAGACCTGATCAAGTTTGGCCTGATTCCCGAGTTTGTCGGCCGCTTGCCCGTGGTCGGCGTATTGGAAGACCTGGACGAGTTCGCCCTGATCGAAATTCTTACCCGGCCCAAGAACGCCATCATCAAGCAGTACCAGCGCCTCTTTGAATTCGAAAATGTGCGCCTCAAATTCAGCGATGAGGCCTTGAAGGCGATCTCCCGCCAGGCCATGGCCCGCAAGGTCGGAGCGCGCGGATTGCGCATGATTCTAGAGGAGTTAATGCTCGACCTGATGTACCATCTGCCCAGCCAGAAAAAGGTAAAAGAGTTCGAAGTGAGCCGGGAGATGGTAGAGAAGCGCAGCGTAACCCTCGCAATGATGGAAAAGGCGGGGTAAACTAGGGCTCGATCGAGTTTGAACTGAAGCTTTAAGCCAGGAGCCAGAAGCTAGCAGCCAGAAGCTGCAAAACAACGAACGCAACTCGGGTGTTCGGGAGAATAAGTGAGCATAGTCAAGGAAAAATTCGAGACCAAAAAACTACCCATGATGCCCATCCGCGACGTGGTCATCTTCCCTTACATGATGACTCCGTTCGTCGTAGGACGGGAATCGAGCGTTCGCGCCCTGGAAGAGGCCCTGGCGGCCGACAAGAAGATATTCCTGGCCACCCAGCACGACGCCAGCATCGATGAGCCCAAGCCCAACGAAATCTACCAGGTGGGCACCATCGTCAACATCGTGCAGAGCCTGAAATTGCCCGATGGCAACATCAAGGTCCTGGTCGAAGGCATCGAACGCGGCAAAGTTCTTCAGATCAGCGAGAGTGAAGGCTTCATGCAGGTTTCACTGCGCGTGGCCCGCTACGCCACCGAGACCACTCCGCAGATCGAAACCGGCATGCAGCGGGTAACGGCCCTGTTCGAGCAGTACGTAAAACTCTGCCAGTCACTCAATTACGAGACCATGATCGCGGCCGTGCGCATGGAAGATCCGGCCAAGCTGACCGACACCATCGCCGCCAACCTGCAGCTTTCCATCGAAGAGAAACAGGAACTACTGGAAATTTTCGATCCCGGCGAACGGCTGACTCGCATCGGCGACGTGCTCGACATCGAAATCGAAAAGCTGAACATGGATCGCACCATCCAGTCGCGCGTCAAGCGCCAGATGGAGCGCGCCCAGAAAGAGTACTACCTCAACGAGAAGATCAAGGCCATCCAGAAGGAACTGGGCCGCGGCGAGAAGAGCGAGTTCGACGAGCTTAAGAAGAAGATCGAAGCCGCCGGCATGCCCAAGGAAGTCCGCGACAAGGCAGTGCAGGAGCTCAAGAAGCTTGAAGCCATGCCGCCGATGTCAGCCGAGTCCACAGTCTCGCGCAATTATCTCGACTGGCTGCTGGCGGTTCCATGGAAGAAGCGGTCCAAGGAAATCCGCAACATCAGCCGCGCCGAGAAGGTACTGAACGAAGACCATTACGGCCTGGAAAAGATCAAAGACCGCATCCTGGAATTTCTGGCGGTACGGCAGCTGGTCAAGAATCCCAAGGGCTCGATCCTGTGTTTCGTTGGACCTCCGGGAGTGGGCAAGACTTCGCTGGGGATGTCGATCGCCAAAGCCACGGGCCGCAAGTTTGTCCGCATGTCGCTCGGCGGCGTGCGCGATGAAGCCGAAATTCGCGGCCACCGCCGCACTTATATCGGCGCCCTGCCCGGACAGATCATCCAGATGATGAAGAAAGCCGGCACCAAGAACCCGGTCTTCATGCTGGACGAAGTGGACAAGATGTCCATGGATTTCCGCGGCGACCCGTCGGCGGCCCTGCTCGAAGTGCTCGATCCCGAACAGAATTTCATGTTCGTGGACCACTACCTCGACGTCGAATACGACCTGTCTCAGGTCTTCTTTATTGCCACCGCCAACGTCATGCATACCATCCCGCCCGCCCTGCAGGACCGGATGGAAGTGCTGCGCCTGCACGGTTATACCGAGCAGGAAAAGGTTGAGATTGCCAAGCAGTTCCTGGTCAAGAAGCAATTGCTGCAAGCTGGCTTGACCGACAAGAACATCAAGTTCAACGACGACTCGATCACTGCCCTGATTCGTTCCTACACGCGCGAAGCGGGCGTCCGCAACCTGGAGCGCGAAATCGGCAACGTCTGCCGCAAGGTAGCGCGCAAGGTAGTCAAGGAAGGCGAAACCTACAACGTCTCCGTCGGGCAGGACAACGTCAACGACTTCCTGGGCGTAATCAAATTCCGCGACACCCTGGCCCATGAAAAGAGCGAGATCGGCCTGGTCACCGGCCTGGCCTGGACCGAGGTCGGCGGCTCGATTTTGAGCACGGAAGCCACCGTGGTTGACGGCAAGGGCAAACTCACACTCACCGGGAAACTCGGTGACGTGATGCAGGAGTCAGCGCAAGCGGCCATGTCGTACATCCGCTCGCGCTCCCACCGCCTGGGCTTGTCACGCGACTTTTACCGTTCCCTCGATATCCACGTGCACGTGCCGGAAGGCGCGATTCCCAAGGATGGTCCATCGGCGGGCATCACCATCGCGACGGCCATCGCCAGCGCTCTGAGCAAAATTCCCGTGCGCCGCGATCTGGCCATGACCGGCGAGATTACGTTGCGCGGCAAGGTATTGCCCATCGGCGGGCTGAAGGAAAAACTGCTGGCCGCGCACCGCGCCGGGCTCTTCGAAGTGATCCTTCCCCAGGACAACGAAAAAGATGTAGCCGAAGTCCCGGAGAACCTGCGCACCGCAATGAAGATGCACTTCGTCGAAACCATGGACCAGGTGCTGGCCGTGGCATTGGAACGCCCCCTGCCGGACGTCGGCGAAGAGGAGACAGCACAGCCGATTGCTCCCATCCCTCCGCCCGCGGAGAGCCCAGCGGCCCACCAGTAACTTCCTACAACCACTCTCAAGCAGGGCCCGCGCAAGCGGGCCTTTTTGTTGCCGGCCCTTTGCGACCTTTGCGGTCGTCCTTAGCGTCCTTTGCGGTTAAAAGCTCTTGACCGCCAAGATCGCAAAGGATGGCGCAAAGATCGCAAAGAAAATCAAATCGAGGAGGTGGCATCTCGTCTTATAGATAAGCTCGAAACGGGCGCAGGGGTGCGAACTTCATCTATCCAGGAAAACCCGCACGCTCCTATCTCTTTTTTTGAGCCTGCATCGCTTGCAACTTCCCAGCCAAAACTGCAAACTGATTCATGCGTGTTTTGGCCCGGTTCATGATGTCGGTCAGCGATGCCAGCCGCTTCCCTGCTCCGGCGCTGCCCGAGGTCGCGTTCCTGGGGCGGTCGAATGTGGGCAAGTCGAGCGTCATCAATTCGCTTCTGGGCACCAAAATCGCCAAGACCAGCTCTACCCCCGGCCGCACCCGGTCGATCAATTTCTTCGAAATCCGCTGGCCGGGAAAACCTGAGCCGGAATTGGTCTTTGCCGACCTGCCCGGCTACGGCTACGCCAAAATCTCGCGGGAAATCTCGCAACAGTGGCCGAGTTTCATCGATCCATATCTGAAGGAGCGTCCCTGCCTCGCGCTCTGCGTGACCCTCATCGACGTGAACGTGCCGCCGCAGCCCGCCGACCGGCAGTTGCTCGATTTTCTCTCCGGCATCGGACGCCCCACCCTGATCGTCGCCACCAAGAGCGACCGGCTCTCCGGCAACCAGTTGCGCAATGCACTGCAGAAGCTTACGCAGGAATATCCGCAGTCCCCGATCCTGCCTTTTTCCGCGAGGACCGGAGCCGGACGCCAGGAACTGTGGCAGGAGATCCGCCGGCAGACCTCGGACGTCGGACTCCAGACCTCTGTCCTCGGCCCTCAGACCTCGGCCATGTAAAGGTGTACACTTTTGCCGAAGTTCACCGGCAGGTGTCCTCATGAAACTTTCCCTTTCCCTCTTGCTGGCGATTTGCATGATGGTCACGCTCACGGGCTGCGGAAATGTCTTCTTCGTCGGCGGCGCTTTGAACCCCGGCACGTCGAGCATCAGCGGCGTTGTAAGTGTGGTGCAGGTCAGTGCCGTTATCGGTGACAGTGGAACGACGGTGCAAGTCACATTTGTCACCTTTCAGCGTGACGGCATTTCATCCACGATCGGCTTTTGCGGCGACGAGCGCGACCGCTTCCCCATGCAGCAGGTCGTCCGAGCCAACTTCACCCCGGGACAAAGCTGCGCGAGCATCGTCACGATTGTGATCACGTAGAACGGCGTCGGGCATCGGACCGCAGCCCTCGGCCCTAAAATTCTGCCAGAGTCCGAGCTTCATCGAGCAGCGGCCTGGGCTGTGAGTGCGGCGCAGCTTTTGGTGCCGTGGAAGAGCGGCGCTTTCAGCGCCGCGTCGCGATGGAATAAATGTCGGGCTTCAGCCCGAGTGGCGCCACTCGGCCTGAAGGCCAATGCGTGATGCTTGGAGAACGCGGCCCTGGAAGGGCCGCTCTTCCACAAACACGAGCGATCCCCGCGGATAAAGAGATCCGGGGCCTCGGCGAGCAACATTCGAACTCCGAGGCCCGACGTCCGAACTCCGACGACTGAAGACTGACGACCGACGACTGCTTCATTACCTTGGTTATCTAGGGAGTGCTCACACGCCCGGCTACAGTTGCGGGATGACACTTTCATCCATGGTGGTCTCGCGCGACTTTCAGGAAATCAGCGTGCTGGAATGCATTCTCGGCGGTCTGCACATCGGAGTCGATGTGGAATCGGAGCCGGAGCGCGCCCGCACCAAACTGGCCAAGTCGAAAATCGACGCGCTCATCATCGACTGCGATCTCTGCGGCGCCTCAAGCTTCCTGGAAGGCTTGCAGGACGGCAGCATCCGCAACGCCGTACCGCTCATCATCGTCAGCGGCTCCGGCGGACGCAGGCATCTTGAGTCCAAGGGCGCTTCGTTCGTTTTTGAAAAGCCGATCTCGGTAGAGCAGGCGGTCCACACTCTGTCGGCGGCGCGGAACATGATCCTGGATGAGAGGTTGCGTTATCATCGCGCCACTCTGGATGTTCCGGTATCGCTGACCGGCGCCACCAGAAAACGGCAGCGTGCGCATCTCCTGAACCTCAGCCAGGGCGGCATCGGCGTTCGTCTGCAGAAACCACAACTGGCCACGGGAAAAGTGAACGTAAATTTCACCCTGCCCGGCACGAAGCTTGCGATGAAGTTCCTCGGCCAACTGGCATGGCAGGACAAGCAAGGCAATGCCGGCATCCGCTTCGTGGATGCCACCCCGCGCATGAAACGCGAACTACAACTCTGGCTGGAACGCCAGTACTTCACACACTAAAGGCGGCCGTCGGACCTCGGACGTCAGACCCCGCCAAATCTCATTCGGAAGATCTGAAGTTCCGAGTACGAGAACCAGTCTCATAAATATCTGACAGCTGGAAATGGTGCATTCTGTAGCTCGCTCTGTGTGAAACTCCACGCACGATGGCAGTGCTCTGGAGAGTTGAATAACCATGCTCGCGGGTTGTGGAGAAACCACCCGGCCCGCTTCGACAAGTGCAGCCCATCCCGGCGGCTCTCGATCTCTCCCTGATTGGCTCCGCCTGCGGTTCCCTATCCACAAGCTGCGAGGAGCTTGATGAAGCCTTTGCTCATTGCTCTCTGTGTTGTATTTGCGTTTAGCGGTCTGAGCGCCCAGACGCCTGTCTGGCAGCCATCGCCCGGACATACGCAAGTGCCCATATGGCCCGGTGTGGTACCTGATGCACAGCCTGTTGCGGGGCCGGAGTTTGTGAAGACGGTAAAGGGCCACCCGGTAGCCGGCAGGCCTTGGGTTGAGGTGGGCGACGTCACGCAGCCAACGATGACGGTCTATTCGCCAACGGGAAAGAATACCGGCGCTGCGGTTGTTGTGTTTCCGGGCGGGGGCTATTCAATTCTGGCCATCGATCTTGAAGGCACGGAGATCTGCGACTGGCTTACGTCGCGAGGGATTACGTGCGTGTTGCTGAAATATCGCGTGCCGGATTCGGGTCCGGCCTGGCATAACGATTGCCACTGCCACATTCATCCGAAAGCACCCACAGCCCTGGAAGACGCGCAAAGGACGGTGGGGTTGGTGCGCTACCACGCACCGGAGTGGCAGATCGATCCACACAAGATCGGGGTGTTGGGGTTTTCGGCGGGCGGACACTTGGCAGCCAATGTCAGCACACACTTCGCGCAGCGTGCCTACACGCCCGTGGATGCGGCCGACAAAGTCAGCTGCCGTCCGGATTTTGCGGTGGCGATTTATCCAGGGCACATGCTGGAAAACACGACCAAAGAATTTGAATTGAATCCGGAAATTCCTGTTACCGCCAGGACGCCGCCCACGTTTTTGCTGCAAGCGGAGAATGACAACGTGGACGGTGTAAGCCAATCGCTGGTTTATTACATTGGGTTGAAGAAGGCCGGGGTCCCCGTGGAGATGCACTTGTATGCGCAGGGCGGGCATGCGTTTGGACTGCGGCGCACGAAACTTCCGATCACGCGATGGCCACAGTTGGTGGAGACGTGGCTGGGAACGATTGGGATGATTTCGGAATAAGTACTCCGGGATGGCATACGCGAAGCGGGTCTGGAAGCAGCTTCATGAATCTGAAGTCTGAGGTCCAAGGCCTTGACGTCCGAGGTCTGCACTTATCGAAACCTGGGCCGGTCGTCGGCTGGCATTTCACTTCTCTCGAAACCACTGCCGTTGATTCCCGCCAGCCAATCTCCGAGCGTGCCGCCCAGCCAGAATAAAAACAGAAACCGATAGAGCGCTGCGAAAACGACGGCGACTCCCACGCCCATCAGCAGGGCAACCGGCCAGGCCGGAACGATTCCCATCATGGCGACGCAGATCAGCGCGAAAAGCAGCACCGCGGAAAGCAGGATCAGCCCATCGACCAGGCGCGCCAGCACGGGCGCGGGCATGGCAAACGGAAGCCAGGGATGCAACGGGCCCGGCTGAGCATCGCTTCCCTCCCTCCGTCGCAAGCCGGCCGCTTCTGCTTCCAGGCGAATTGCCGGACGGGCCGCCGAGGAGAACAACAGCTCCGTCGCCTCCTGGCCGCTGTGGTTGTGGAAGAAGGTCGCATCGCCGGCCGAGTTCTGCGCCGCAGTCAGGAGTTGGGTCAGAATCCATTCCTTCAGCAGGCGCCGGGAACGCGGGGAAAGAAGCACAAATTCAACCCCGGCCTGCCCCACGGGATCGGCCCAGGCCACGCGGCCCGTGGCTTCGATGCGGGCCCGCGGATTGACCAGATCGAAGCGCAGAAAAACCTGCTGGTTTATGTACAGAGGAGCCACGGCCTGAATGGCCAGACCCTTGTCACCCAGATTGCGGATGACGCCGCCGTTGGTCTGATCCAGATTGACATACGCCAGACTCTGAATCTGGTGACGGTAGTGACCTCGCCGGCCGAGGGGAGTGAGGGGAGGTGCTTCCCTGGATGACGGCGCCACGCGGAAATCCATGGCGAAATTCTAGCCAAGCGCGCGACCGCTTCTTAGTACCGACGCTGGTTCAAGCGGCCGGTCTTCAGACTTGCAAGATTCGCAAGATTTGCACCGTAGATTTGCACCAATCAGGACGCGGGACGTTCTTCCTGAGGATAAATCTCGCCCTGGTGGGCGCGGTCCCACGCGATCAAGCCGTTGAGGTCGTAACGGTAGGGTCCGTAAGCGCAAAATGCCTTTTCGTCGAAAAGGCGCTTGATTCCGCAACCCATGCAGACCTGGTAGGAATGCCCGTAGGAGCGCACCGGCCAGCTCATCTTGCTATGCCAGCAGCCCCGCAAAAGCACAACTGCAGCGCCCGTCAGGCCCGTAGCGGTTACGCCGAGGGGCCACAGCCAGCGCGATCTTTTTTTCTTCGATTCATCTGCCACAGCCTGTAAACTCCTATGTTTCAGAAGGATACCTTTAAGTCGGGGCACGGTGCAAGGGCTTGCAGTCCAGAACCGGGCCAGCCTGTTACGGGACTGGCCGATCAAATCCCATCGGCCCAGACCTTTAGGGCCACGGTCAATATTGCGATCAGATCAATTCCACTGTAACTTAAAGATTGCCAGTACGGCGATCCCCCAATGGCCGTACCGGATCTGTGGATCTGCGATGTTGGATATGCAGGATATTCCCTCCGGCGCCGTGCCGGCTGAGGAAAAATAATCCACAGGAATTCCACTGCACAAATGAGTGCGAATCCACACAACGCGAACCTCGGATTGTCTGACGGCGGTTCACCGAGTAACCGGTTACCTGAAAACGGAGTGCCCGGCGGCCCTGCCAGCTCTTCAAGCGCCAAAGCTGCCACTTCATCCCTGACCCACGCGCCGGGACACGAAGCTCTGCAAGCCTTGCTGGCATTCTCCAGCCTGCATGAGCAGATTCGCCAAAGGCGCGCCCTCGAGCGGAGCGGCGAGCCCTTGAGCGCCGATGTCTGGCAGTTGGAGCAATTCGTCCTCGACGAAGTGCTGCAACTGGTAGCGGAGCGCGCCCTGACCCTCACCGGAGCCGATGGCGTGGCCGTCGCCATGGCTGAGGGAGACTCCATTGTTTGCCGGGCCGGGGCAGGAACCGTCGTGCCCGAGCCCGGGGCCCGCCTGGACCCGAAATCAGGTTTTTCCGGTGCCTGCCTGCGCAGTGGCGGAATCGTGCGCTGCGACGACACCGAAAACGATCTCCGGGTGAATGTGCAGGTCTGCCGCCGCCTGGGCGCCCGCTCCATCGTGGCCGTGCCGATCGCGTCCGCGCATGGCACGTTGGGTTTGTTGGAAGCTTTTTCCGCCCAGCCCTTCGGCTTTAACGACAGCGATGTTCGCAGTCTGAACCTGCTGGCTGAACTGATTCTGGCCGCCATGAAGCCGGAGGAAGAAAACCGGCTGGCCGAAATTTCGCAGCGTCTGGTCGCCGAGCCGGAGGTCGAGACTCCGTCTGACCGGCTTCAGGGTGAAGACCCCGCAGCCGCCGGCGAAGCCTCCAATACAAGCGCGCCCGCGGAAGTTGCAGAACCCGAGCCAAAACTAAAGATCAGCCCGGAGATTTTTCAGGAGATCGGGAAGAAACAGACATTGAGCGTGGCCATCGGGCTTTTGGCGTTCGTCCTGGTCCTGGCGATAGCAGCGGGAGTCTGGTTGAAATTCCGCCACTCTTCCACTCCGCCACCGCAGACGCCGCCAGCGGCGCCTACCACTGTTGTAACCCAGCCTGAGCCCGAGGCGGCGCCGCCTGTACCTGAAGACGAACCGACTTCAGGCACGGACGAAAAGCCTTCCGCGCGCACCCTGGTGACCGGCATATACCACGTTTCGTCGGCCGACACGAGCACAGTGATTATTGATATGCAGGGTGAAGTGCAATACGAGGCCCACCGCCTGGGCTCTCCGGAGCGGATCTACATTGACCTCCACGATACCTCGCTGGCTCCCGGCTTGTTCGGCAAGACGATTGAAATTGGAGATGCCCGCCTGGAGCGGGTTCGCATCGCCCAGCCGAGAAAAGGGTATAAGCCGGGTCGTGCTCGAAACCACGGGTGCCTCCGATTTCTCCGTCAGCCTGCAATCCAACCCTTACCGGCTGGTGGTGGAAATCCGGAAAAGAGGCGCTCTCGGATCACGGCGTCCCGGACCTGCCGAAACCCGCTGCCAAGCCGCAAACCGCGCTCCTGCCAGCGGCCCCAGCCCGCGACAGAGAACAAGCTGGAAGGGCAATTGCGGACCCGGGTGCCGAAGTTCCGCCTGGTGCTCGATGCCGGCCACGGCGGCTGGGACCTGGGAACCGTCGGACGCAAGGGCTTGATGGAAAAGGACGTGGTACTGGATATCGTGCGCCGCCTGGGTAAGCTGGTCGAGAGCCGTCTGGGCGCGGAAGTGATTTACACCCGCCAGGACGACACTTACCTTCCGCTCGAAAAGCGGACCGAAATCGCCAACCTCGCCCAGGCTGATCTGTTCGTCTCCGTGCACGCGAACTCCAGCGACGATTCTTCTGCCCGCGGTTCGGAGACTTACTACACCAACACATATTCATCGGTGAAAGCGCGCACTTCAGACGCCGATGCCGAAGGCGCCGCCGCCGAAAACGTGAACTGGAACAATGTTGATATTCGCGACAAGGTGCAGAAGTCGCGCCGCTTTGCGGCTGCGGTGCAGCATGCTCTTTATCACGCGCTGGCAACCCAGATTCCGGAGATGCGCAACCGCGGCGTGAAGAAAGCTTCTTACGTAGTGCTTACCGGAACTTCCATGCCCGCCATTCTGGCCGAAGTCTCCTTCGTCAGCAGCCCCGCGGACGAAGCCCGACTCAGAAATTCGAGCTATCGTCAGAAAATTGCGGAAGGCCTGTACAAAGGCATCGCGCAATACGCTGCCACCTCACGCGCGGTGAACGTCGCCAGCGCCGCCAGCAAGCCTTCAGGACTGTAATCCGAAAAAGTAGCGCCGGCTTCCCTTCGACTTCGCTCAGGGCAAGCTTCGCCGGCTGTCCCGAGGGCAGCCTGCCCTCGGGGTGAGGGCGGGGGACGGCGGCGCGACGTCGGGGCTACTGCACCGGCTCCGCGGTCTTCAAGGCATCGTTCAGCCCCTGGCTGCTTCTCAACGGACCGTTTTCGATCACCCGCCAGCCATCGTCATAACGGACAAAGCCCACCGTCGAATTGTATTCCGTGCCTTTGGCGTAGAGGGCCGCGCCCACTTCATTCACCGGCGCCCAGCGCCACTGGAAATCAACATCGGCAAAATTTCCGTTCTTGCGGATGCCGCTCAATCCCAGCAGTTCGCGCTGCGCCACCGGCACGCTGATGTACTGTGAAGCGGCGGCGGTGGCGGCCACCCAGTCGCGCAGAGCGTCAACTCCCAGAGGCGTGATCACGACGTCCCAGCAGGGCGCGGGCCCAAGATCCGCGCTGCAGGCAGCACCCGTGGCGGTAATCCAGCCGTGCCGGCGCAGCACCAGATACTCCGGCGAAGTGTAATCCTTGTTGGAGATGACTCCGGTGCGCAGCCAGAACAGCTGCGTCATCTTGAAAGTTTCGGAGCCCGCGATCAGGTCCGTCGCCAGCCGCCGCGTAAGAAAGTCACGCGGTGAGCAGGCAACGGTAAGACACAACAGCGCGAAGATCAAGGCCGCTTGCCGTCGTCGCATCCTAGCTCGGGATTGTAACCAAACGTGAGCTTCCCCGCGGCAAGAAAGGATGGTCCGCGACCTGGCCTTCGAACCTGGCCGCCCATCGCCCCGGAATCGCTGTCTGGCAGGAAGGGCACCTGCCGTCCGTAGTTACGCGGTAATCCTGCACAAAATAACCGCTGCGCCTGATCAACGTAGCGCCGCACTGATGACAGCGCGTGTCTTCAAGATCGCCGACTTTGCCGGGCAGATTTCCCGCGTAAACGTAGCGCAGACCGGCTTTCCGGCCGATCTCGGCCGCGCGCAAAAGGTCGGCGGGACGCGTATCGTCCGGGTCATCCATTTTGTAGTCTTTGTGAAATGCAGTCACATGCCAGGGAATATCGGGCGAGATGCCGGCCAGAAAATCGGTCAGGCCTCTCAGTTCGTCGCCGGAGTCATTGAAACCGGGAATCAGCAGAGTAACGATCTCCAGCCACACTCCCATGTCATACAGCGCCCGGATGGTTTCAAGAATGGGCCCGATCCGTCCTCCCAGTTCGTGGTAGTGGCGATCGTCAAAGCTCTTGAGATCGACCTTGTAGAGATCCACCCACGGCCGGATGTATTCCAGCACCTGCGGAGTACCGTTTCCGTTCGAAACAAAGCCGGTGATGAGTCCGGCAGCCCGGGCCTGCTTGAATATTTCAACCGCCCACTCGGCGGTAATCAGCGGCTCGTTGTAGGTGCTGACCACTACCTTTGCTCCCTGCCGTAGTGCGTCCTGCACCAGGGCCTCGGGCGAAGCCAGCAGCGGCGCTGACACCGCCTCCGGATCACGCAGGGCCTGCGAAGTCACCCAGTTCTGGCAGTACCCACAGTGCAGGTCGCAGCCCAGCATTCCGAAACTGTAGGCCAGCGCGCCCGGGTAGGCGTGGAAGAACGGCTTCTTCTCGATGGGATCGCACTGCACTCCGCCCACGTAGCCCCAGGGCACGTAGAGCACGCCGCCCTGGTTGTAACGTACTTTGCAGACGCCGGGCTGACCGTCAGGTATGGGACAGCAGTGACCGCAGGCGTAGCAGCGCACCCGGTTGCGATCGAGTTTCTCGTACAGATCGCCCTCACGGACATTCTGGTTGACGATGTCGCGAAGGGTCGCCACAAAATAGAACCTCGACTTCTATTTTAGACCGATTCTCAGGGACCTATCGGGAAGAAGAAGGGGAGCGGCTGGCGAAGTTACTGAGCCAGTCGTTGGCTTGCTGCTGCGCCGCCAGAACCTGGCCCCGGCTCATGCGGGAGGCGAGGACCGCCACCCGGTATTTGCTGGCCTGGTCTCCGCCGGCTTGTGCCAGCACTGACCAGTAGTAGGCTTTGGTCAAGTCCTGCGGTACGCCCCGGCCCGCCCAGTAGTAGGCACCCAGAGTTGCCTGGGCCAGGATGTGTCCCTGCTCGGCGGCCAGCGTGAACCATTTCACCGCCTCGGTGTAATCCTGTTTGACCTCTTCCCCGGTGGCGTAACGAGCGCCCAGGGCAAACTGCGCCGCTGGATCTCCGTGTTCGGCCACCTTGCGCAAGCTGGCCAGATCGTTGGCCGGGGCGAGCAGGTTGAGAGATTTCGAAGCGGCTTGCGGCTCAGCCTGGCCGGTGGACGGGCTGGACGAACGCATCTGGCTTGAGATCCAGGGTGCGATCAGCCATAAGACTGCGAAAACAAAGGTGGCGATCGCGGAGACCAGCAGGACCTTGTGCCAGCGCACCTGGCCCGAAGGTTTCACCGCAGTGACCGGTCGCGCTGCGCTGACGCTCCGGACTTCGGCCGGCCCGGGCTCGGCCCGCGCCGGCGATGTCCGCGGCACAGGCGTTTTTTCTTTTACCGGCGCTTTTTCCACCGGCACCGGTGAGGCGTGGCCCATCGGGATAGGAGTCAGGGCAGGAAGAATGCTTCCGGTCAATTGCTGGAGGGCACTGATGTCATTGGCATTGAAAGCGTAGGGCTGGGGAGAGAAAACTTCCAGAAGTCCCGCGACCTTGTTTCCCGGCCGGATCGGCACCGCCACCATGGAGCGAATGCCCAGGGCCTTGCACCCCTCGCGATCCACCCGATCGTCGGTCTCGGAATCATCGCAGCGCAGCGAGCGCCCGGTGCGCACGCACTCCCCGGAAAATCCTGAACCTACATGCAGCCGGGTGCCAAAAGGCGGGGCATCGGAACCGGCGCTAGCCATGCAAACCATCTCGCTGTCGCTGCCTTCGGACAGGGCGATGGCGGCCCCGGTGGCCCGGGTGAGGGCCAATGCCCGCTCCGCCGTCAACTGGAGCGTGGTCTCGCGATCGAACCCGTTGGGCTCCAATACCTTTTCTCTCTCGCTCGGCACCTCTTCGAGCGTTGCACGACGACTGCCATTTCCGGAATCCGCCCCTGCTCCGGATTTCACTTCATCTGCATCTTTCGCCATAGTATGCGAAGCCGGCCCGGCGTTGGAAGTATTGTTCCATCCGTCGGCCGCCGGCGAGGCTGCAGCGGCATGATCAAAAGCGGTAAGTACGTTCACAAATAGCCACTCTTTAAGCTGCTCCAGGGAGTCTTCCGGTAACCGGGCAAAGCGAATTCCGGCACGTCCTGAAGTGTCCGACCAGACCACTTGTCCCCTGGTCCGGATTCGCGCCTTCGTTTCCGAAAGATCCAGGCACAGGCTCAGATCGCGTTCGGCTGGCAACGGAGATGACGTCTGGATGGACATGCCCGCTTCACTGATGTCGAGAATTTCACTCAGTTCCGGCGAGTCTCCCGGAGATTCGTTCACCCGGGCGTAGGCAGGACTGTGCGTTCTGTGCCGCAAAGTGTGACGGCGTTCAGCTACCAATCTTGATTGCCGGGAAATACCGGCAGGGTTGGTCCCGGTGGGTTCCATACAAAGTTCTTAACATATTAACCCAGACGAGCGTGCAGCACGCGGCGCCTTGCCCGTAAAGTCCCGATGCAACGGCAAAACCCACGAACCATAGTGGACACAAAGGCCCCCAGTAGCTTCCTTCGTGTACCTTCGTGTCCTTTGTGGTTATGGTTTCAGGCTGTCTGCCGACGGGGTGCCAGGCGGGAGAGCGCGGCCACCATGACGCTCGAAAGCAGTTGCATGGTAGCAACGTCACGATCGGCGAAAGCATGCGGCGCACTGGAGAAAACTTCGAACACTCCGAGCGTCCGGCGGAAATGGCGCAGCGGGGCTGCCAGGATGGACCGCACTCCCAGCCGCCGGCAGGCGGCCATGTCCACATGGGGATCGTATTGCGCGTCATGGCAGAGCACGACCTGGCCGGTACGCACGCAATCGGCGGAAATCCCGGAATCCGACTGCAGCCGGACTCCAAGGTCAGGCGCATTGCGCCCGGCGCGTGCCCGGCACACCATTTCGTCGCCCTTGCGCAGCGCAATCGCAGCGCCGCTCGCGCCCGTCAAGGTTTGCGCCCGCTCCGCGATCAGGCTGATGGCGGGCTCGAGATCAACATCCGGAGAATATGAAAACGTCGCGGAATCGATCGGCACAACCGCAGACTGCTCCGTACGCCTGACGTGACTGCGCCCGGGGGCCAGCGAGGCGAACGATACCGGCAGCCGGTCCGGGGCTGGAGACGACGACATGGGCACCGTACGAAGCAGTTCGTGCACCAGGCGGTCGAGTTCGGCGTCCGCAATCAGGTGCGCCGTCTGCTGGCGGCGCAGCGATCCCCCCAGCACGCGCGACAGGCTGATCATGGCCTGGCTTCCGCACGCCAGACACCGGGGAGTGTTGTTTTCGCTGATCAATTCGCAGGCCACGCAAAACACCGCGGTTTGCAGACCGAGAAAGTGAGCCTCTTGCAACCTATACAAGTCCATCTTGCTGAGTTCTCCTGCCCGAAGCGAAGTAAGAACTTAAACTCGACAGCGATCAGCAAGAAGTGACGCAATTGGTTCAACCTGTGGATAAAGCGCTTCTGGCTCATGGCTAAAGCGCATACCCATGGGCGTTGGCGAGTGCGCTGTCCCAGAACATGGAATATCAAAATGCAGGCGGCGCAGCTCGAGTTGGCGCAAGAGCAGGTCTCCATTCGACTCCCCTCATGTGCACTCGAGTCCGCTCAGGGCAGGCTCACCCCTGCGCTCACTACGATAGGATGACAACTTCGTACACTACAGTTTTGCAACTGCCGCCATGTCCGTTAGAATCTCAACAGCGGTTCAAAACCATGTCTCTGACCAAACAGCAAGCTCTCGACCTGTTCCGCTCCGACGATCTGATCGGCATCGGCATGGAAGCTGACGCGGTGCGCCGCCGGCTGCATCCCGAAGGCGTCGCCACCTACGTCATCGACCGCAACATTAATTACACGAATTTCTGCACCGAGTATTGCACCTTCTGCGCTTTCTACCGGCCGCTGAAGGGGCCTGCCGCCAAAGAGGGATACATACTCGAGTTCGACACCATCTACGACAAGATTCGCGAGACCGTCGAACTGGGCGGCACCGGCGTCCTGATGCAGGGCGGCCTGCATCCCGATCTCAAGATCGACTGGCACGAGAAAATGCTGAGCGGCATCAAGCAGCGCTTTCCCAGGGTCCATCTGCACTGCTACTCGGCTTCGGAAGTCATCGCCATCGCCGAGTACAGCGCATTGAGCATTCGCGACACCATCATTCGTCTGCGTGATGCCGGACTCGATTCCATCCCCGGAGGCGGCGCCGAAATTCTCGACGATGAAGTCCGCTACAAGATCGCCCGGCTCAAATGCCTGACCGAAGACTGGATCAACGTGCATCGCACCGCGCACCAACTGGGCATGCGCACCACTGCCACCATGATGTTTGGAGTGGGCGAGAACATCGAGAATCGCGTCAACCACTTCCAGCGGCTCTATGAACTGCAGGAAGAGACCGGCGGATTTACGGCGTTTATCCCCTGGAGCTTTCAGCCCCACAACACCGCGCTCGGCGGCCGCCACTGGGACGAGGCTACGGCCGTCGAATACCTGAAAGTCCTGGCGATTTCCCGGCTGTATCTTTCGAACTTCCTGAATGTGCAATCGAGCTGGGTGACCCAGGGATTGAAAGTCTGCCAGATGGGGCTGCGCTTTGGCGGCAACGACGTGGGATCGGTCATGCTCGAAGAAAATGTCGTGCGCGCCGCCGGCGTGACCAATTGCACCACCGAAGAAGAGTTGCGCCGCATCATTCGCGACGCCGGCTTCAGGCCCGCGCAGCGCGACACCCTCTATCGCACTTACTTCCTGAATTAGGCGGGTCGAATGGAGGACGGGCGTCCTCCACATCGAACCCGCGTCCAACGGCCTTCCACGATCATCTAAACCGCTGATGTCCTTTCAAACTTTCACGGTTCGGCTGCTTCGCTCGGTTTCTTTGTCAGCCCAGACCAGGCACTTGGAGTTCGAAGTTGCCTCCGTGCCACGCTTCGGATTTGTCGCCGGCCAATGGCTGTCGTTCAAAACCAATAAACCGGATGGCGAAGAAATCACTCGCGCCTATTCCATCGCTTCACCCCCGGGAGAGGACAATCGCTTCGCGCTCTGCCTGAACCGGGTGCAGGACGGCTTCATGTCCAATTTTCTTTGTGACATGAAGGAGGGCGAAGAGATCAGCGGCCAGGGACCCTTCGGCGATTTCATCCTGCGGCCGCCGTTGCGGGATACTGCCTTCATCGCCACCGGCACCGGCATCGCTCCGTTCCGCTCCATGCTGCATTGGCTGCTGGCCGAGACGGCGCGCCATCAGGACAAACAGCTCTCGCTGCTCTTCGGGAACCGGACCGAAAACGACATTTATTACCACGAAGAATTTCAGGGCCTCGCCGCCCGGCACGCGAACTTTCACTATCTGCCAACTCTCAGCCGCGGCGCTCCCGAATGGCAAGGTCTGCGCGGATACGTCCAGGAACACGTATCTGAAATTGTCCGGGGCCGCACCGATATGCACGCCTACATCTGCGGCCTGGACAAGATGGTCAAGGCCAACCGCGAGCTACTGAAGGGCCTGGGCTGGGATCGCAAGTCGATTCTGTACGAGAAGTACGATTGAGAGCTGGAATTTCTTGGAGAGTCCCTGTCCCTCGAAATACCTGTATCCATCCTTCTGCTTCCAGCATCTAAACATTGACAATGATTCACTCAAGTCTTATCATGTCAAACATTGCAATACTTAATCTATTGATTAAAAAGCACTTATAGTATCAAGGAGGGTCAGAACATGGCCAAGATTATCGGTATTGACCTCGGAACCACCAACTCCTGCGTTGCCGTAATGGAGGGTGGCGAACCCAAGGTGATCCCTAATGAAGAAGGAGGGCGAACCACGCCCTCGGTCGTCGGCTTTACCAAGACCGGCGAGCGGCTGGTGGGGCAGGTGGCGAAGCGCCAGGCCATCACCAACCCGGAAAACACGGTCTATTCGATCAAGCGTTTCATGGGACGCCGCTTCGACGAAGTGACCGAAGAAATCAAGATGGTGCCTTACAAGGTGGTGCAGTCCGGCGACCACGTAGCGGTGCTGGCGCAAGGCAAGGAGTACACGCCTCCCCAGGTTTCCGCGATGATTCTGCAGAAGCTGAAGAAGGCCGCGGAAGACTATCTCGGCGAGAAAGGTGACGGAGGCGGTCATCACCGTCCCGGCATACTTCAATGACGCCCAGCGGCAAGCCACGAAAGATGCCGGCCAGATCGCCGGACTTGAAGTAAAGCGCATCATCAACGAGCCCACGGCGGCAGCGCTGGCGTACGGTCTCGACAAGCAGAAGGATGAAACCATCGCCGTGTACGATTTCGGCGGCGGCACTTTCGACATTTCGATTCTTGAAGTCGGCGAAGGCGTAATCGAAGTCAAAGCCACCAACGGCGACACCCACCTCGGCGGCGACAACCTTGACCAGCGCATCGTGGACTGGCTCATCGACGAATTCAAGAAGGACGAAGGCCTCGACCTGCGGGGCAAGGGCAACGAGATGGCGCTGCAGCGTCTGCGTGACGCAGCAGAGCGGGCCAAGATCGAACTCTCCACCACCATGGAGACCGAGATCAACCTGCCCTTCATCACCGCTGATGCGGGCGGGCCCAAGCACCTGGTCAAGAAGATGACCCGGGCCAAGCTCGAGTCAATGGTCGAAGACATCATCCAGCGCTCGGTCGGTCCCTGCAAGCAGTGCATGAAAGACGCGGGCGTGGATGCCAGCAAGATCAACGAAGTCGTACTGGTCGGCGGACAGACCCGCATGCCGCGCATTCAGCAGCTGGTAAAGGACCTGTTCGGCAAGGAAGGGCACAAAGGCGTCAACCCGGATGAAGTCGTCGCCATCGGCGCAGCCATCCAGGGCGGCGTGCTCAAGGGCGAAGTCAAAGACCTGCTCTTGCTGGACGTGACTCCGCTGTCGCTGGCGATTGAAACGCTGGGCGGCGTGGCCACTCCGATGATCCCGCGCAACACGACGATTCCGACCAAGAAGACGGAAACGTTCTCCACCGCAGCCGACAGTCAGACTTCGGTTGAAGTGCACGTGCTGCAGGGCGAGCGTCCTCTGGCGGCGCAGAACCGCACTCTGGGCAAATTCCACCTGACCGGGATTCCACCCGCACCGCGTGGCGTGCCCCAGATCGAGGTGACGTTCGACATCGATGCCAACGGCATCCTGAACGTGACCGCGAAAGACACGGCCACGGGCAAGGACCAGAAGATCACGATCACGTCGTCTTCCGGCCTGAGCAAGGACGAAGTCGAGCGCATGGCCAAGGAAGCCGATTCGCATTCGGCGGAGGACAAAGCCAAGCGCGAGGAGATCGACTCCAAGAACCAGCTCGATTCCATGGTCTACAGCGTGGAAAAGATGCTGCGTGAACAGGGAGACAAGATCTCCGGCTCCGAGCGTGGCGATGTAGAGAACGCGATTGCCGACGCCAAGAAGGCGCTGGAATCGAACGAAAAGGCGGCCATGGACAAGGCGCGTGAGACCCTGACGCAAGCCTCGCACAAGCTGGCCGAGCAGATGTACAAGGCGGCGCAGGCGCAGGCTCCGGGCGCCGGCCCGACGCCGGACGCAGGTGCAGGCCCAGAGCCGGGTGCCAACGGCGGCCCCAAGAAAGACGAAGGCGTAATCGACGCCGAGTACGTGGACGTGGAAGACAAGAAATAAGCTCTTAGCTTCTAGCGTAGCTTCTTAGCTTCTAGCTACGGGCGGGTCGCAGACCCGTCCTGGCCGAACGCAGATCGGCAGCTTGTTTGTGTGGCGCAGGCGCCCTCGCCCGCGCGGTTTTCGTAGCGCCGCCGTCCCAGCGGGACGCCGGCGCTACAGGTTTAGAGGAGAAGACAAATTGCAATTTGAAGTGAATGGTCAGGATTATTTTCTGAATTTCGCGGAAGACGAAGCCTACTGGTACGTCCTGGCACCCACGCTGACGGGAGTGCAGCGCATCCCCGTTTATGTGGACTCGCCGGCCTACGAGCGCTTCGGCATCCTGGGAAAAAACCGTCATAACATTCAGAACTGAAGTGTCATTGCAGGATCTTGATCGGCAGATAATCGAGAATGGCCACCCCCAAGAAAGACTATTACGAAATCCTTGGCGTGAAGAAGTCCGCCTCGGCGGATGATGTCCGCAAGGCCTTCCGCAAGCTCGCGCGCAAGTATCATCCTGACGTCAATCCCGGGGACAAGGCCGCCGAAGAGAAGTTCAAGGCCCTGTCCGAAGCCAACGAAGTCCTGAGCGATCCCAAAAAACGGAAGATTTACGATCAGGTCGGCTTTTACTCCGACAACATTGACGCCGCGACCGCCGAGGCGTATGCCCGGGCCGGAGGCGGCGGGGCGGGCCCGGGCGCGGGATTCCCGGGACCTCAACCCGGAGGGGGAGCGCAGGGCGCCAACTTCGATTTCGGCGGCTTCGACTTCACCGACATGTTCGAAAACGCCCGGGGCAGAAAAGCCAGCACCTCCGGGACCGGCAGCTTCCGCGATATTTTCTCCGGCATCTTCGGGGGAAAGGGAGGGGCTGGGCAGGAAGGTCCAGAGCCCGGATCCGACCTCGAGTATCAGGTGAACGTGCCCTTCTGGACCGCCATCCGCGGTGGCGTGATGCGCCTGAATATTACCCGGCGGGATACCTGTCCCAACTGCCACGGCCAGGGCTTTATCGAGAGTGGCGGCAGCTGTCCCGAATGCGGCGGCAAGGGCCAGGTCACGCAGACCGGCGGACGGATGAAGTTCAACGTTCCCTGCCCCAGATGCCACGGGACGGGAAAGAACATCTCCGCCTGCCCGAATTGCCATGGGGAGGGTACGGTCGAACGCACCGAACCGCTCGAAGTCCGCATCAAGGCCGGTACCCGCGATGGCCAGCGCATCCGCCTCGCCGGCAAGGGCAACGCCGGGGCCCATGGGGGCCAGGCAGGCGATCTCTATGTGATCATCCGGACCGCCGACCACCCCGTCTTCCACCGCGAGGGCGATGATATCCGCATCACGGTGCCGGTGTCCGCCACCGAGGCGGCTCTGGGCGCCAAGATTGAAGTCCCCACCATCGATGGCCGCACTCTGCTCAAGATTCCGCCGGGGACCCAATCCGGACAGAAGCTGCGCTTGCGGGAAAAAGGCGTGCCCTCTGCGATCAAGGAGGGTACTCGCGGCGACGAGATTGTCGAAGTCAAGCTCACCGTTCCCATGCCCCGGGACGAGCGCTCCAAGGAAATCCTGCGCGAACTGGCCAAGCTGAATCCGGAAGACCCCCGGGCGGAACTCTGGAAGAACGTCTAGAAAAGCCTCAACCACCAAGGACACGAAGGTCCACGAAGAAATTCCTTTGTGACCTTCGTGTCCTTGGTGGTTAAAGCTTTTCTCTCGCATTACTCCGGTGCTCCGCCGCAAAAAATACTTCAAAAATTATTTTTACACTGCATCTAATTTCCCGTATGCTCACGGCTGCGAACCTGCATCCAGCCGAATTCTGAAAGCGCAAGGATCGCCCTGGGAGGAAGCCGTCGAAATTGGCAACAGCTAGCGCCCCGAGTCAGCAACTCCAGCCCCCCTCCGTCGTCCCCAGCCGGAAAAAATCTCTCACGCTCTGGCCCCTGGTCGCCGCCACCTTCTTTATGGTGTCGGGCGGAACCTACGGCACGGAAGACATCGTTCATGGCGCCGGTTACGGCAAAGCCATTCTCATCCTCCTGCTGACCCCGATTCTCTGGAGCCTGCCCACGGCCTTCATGATCGGCGAGCTTTCAAGCGCACTGCCCTACGAGGGCGGCTACTACGCCTGGGTGCGCCGCGCCATGGGCAATTTCTGGGGATTCCAGGAAGCCTGGCTGTCGCTGGTCGCCAGCATTTTCGACATGGCGATTTATCCCACGCTGTTTGTGCTTTATCTCGACCGCCTGTTTCCCTGGTTCGCGGAAGGGCATCGCGGCGTCATGGTCGGGCTGGCGGTGGTGGTGGCGTGCGCTCTGCTGAATATTGCGGGAGTTCGGGTGGTATCCACGACTTCCCTCTGGCTTTTTTTCGCGCTGTCGGCGCCCTTCATTCTTATCGTGGCGATCGCCCCCTTCAAGTTTGGAGCACTTGCCCACGCCGTAACCACGCCCACGACCTCGACCGTGGATATCCTGGGCGGCCTGATTATCTGCATGTGGAATTACATGGGCTGGGACAACGCCTCGACCATCGCGACCGAGGTGGAACGTCCGCAGCGGACTTATCCCCGGGCCATGCTGGCGGCGGTGGTGATCGTGGCGCTGAGCTACATCGTCCCGGTGGCGGCCATGTGGATGACCGGGCTCTCCTCGAGCGCATGGGAGACCGGTGCCTGGGCGGACATCGCGGGCCTGATGGGTGGCCCGCTGCTGCGGGTTGGCCTCGCCCTCGGAGGCATGATCAGCGGCTTTGGCATGTTCAATGCCCTGGTCATGAGCTATTCACGACTGCCCCTGGCCATGGCGCAGGACGGGATGCTGCCCAAGGTCTTCGGCAAACTGCATCCCCGCTCCCGGGCCCCCTGGGTCACCATCCTGGTCTGTGCCACGGGATGGGCGATGTGCCTGGGACTGGGCTTTGAGCGCCTGATCATTATCGATATTCTGCTCTACGGGGTCAGCCTCAGCCTGGAGTTTGTGGCGCTGATCGCCCTGCGTATCCGCGAGCCTGAACTTCCCCGCCCCTTCCGGGTCCCGGGAGGAATGTTCGGAGCGGTAGCGGTGGGAGTTGCGCCCATGCTGCTGCTGGGCTTTTCGGTGGTCCGGGCCGAGAATGCGCGCGTGCTGGGGATGAGCGCCTTCGCCTTCGGGATCCTCCTCATTGTGGCGGGTATTGCAGCGTATTTCGTGAATGTCACCCTCAAACCGGCGGGGTGGAATGCAGTCCCAGAGAAGCCTGAGCCGGTAGTCTAGCCCCGGACTCAGCCACGGATCATCGCGGATCTTCACGGATTTTATCTGTGAGGATCGGCGCTGATCCGTGGCTTTTGTCTTTTGGGGTAAAGTAGTACGGATGACCAAGCGCAAATCCAAGGGCGCGTACATGATCTCGTCGGTGGCGGAGATGTATGGCATCCATCCCCAGACCCTGCGGCTGTACGAACGCGAGGGCCTGCTTAAGCCGTCGCGCACCGAGGGCAACACACGGCTCTATACCGATGAAGATTTGCAGCGCCTGGAGTTCATCCTCTCACTCGCCCGCGACCTGGGCGTGAACATCAGTGGCATCGCTATTATTCTTCAGATGCGCGAGCGCATGGAAGAAATGCAGGTCCAGATTCATGACTTCGTGAAGTACATCCAGGAAGAAGTGCTGTCGCGGGCCACGGCGGCGGCCGATCCAGCCAAAGGCGCGATCGTGCCGGTGCGCAGGCACCTGGTAGTACCAACCAGAAAGCGATAAGGCGCGATCTGACAACTTGCAACTGACAACCGACAACTGTTCTTATGCTTCCGTTCAAGCTAGTGTACAGCGACAATTACTATCTCCCAATCGGAACGCACGTCTTTCCCGCTGAAAAATATCGCCGCATCCATGACCAGTTGCTGGAAACAAGAGTTGCCGAGCCCTCCGATTTCGTCACTCCGCAACCTGCATCGGACCAGGACATCCTGCTGGTCCACACTCCGCAATATGTGCACAAGCTCAAAACCGGAACGCTTTCTCCGCGCGAAGAGCAGGAGATGGAGATTCCCTACTCCCTTGAACTGGTGCGCGCTTTCTGGCTGGCGGCGGGCGGATCGATTCTGGCGGCGCAGAATGCGCTCAACGATCACGTGGCTTTCAACATCGGCGGCGGCTTTCACCACGCCTTCCCCGACCATGGCGAAGGCTTTTGCATGATCCACGATGTAGCGGTGGCGATCCGCCGCATGCAGCGTGACGACAGGATTCGCACTGCCATGACGGTGGACTGCGACGTTCACCACGGCAATGGCACGGCTGCCATCTTTGCCGGCACACGCACCCCCAGCGAGCCGCTGCCTTCGACTTCGGCTGCCACTCTCGAGACGACCCCGCCGGGAAAGATGCGCCACGCGCACGCCGGCGAAGTCTTCACCATCTCTCTGCACCAGCACAACAACTACCCGGCGTGGAAGCCGCATTCCTCCATCGACGTGGACCTGCCCGATGGCATGGGCGACAACGACTACCTGGCCTGGCTCGACAACGCGCTCAGTTCTGGCCTGCGCCAGTTCGAACCCGAACTGATCTGCTACATCGCCGGCGCGGACCCGTATGGCGGGGACCAACTGGGCGGCCTCGCGTTGACTATTGAAGGATTGAAGCGGCGAGATGAGCTGGTGTTTCGCGTGGCCAAGGCACGGAATATTCCGGTCATGGTGACATATGCAGGGGGCTACGCGCGCAACGTGGAAGACACGGTGGCAATTCACTGCAACACGGTGATCGCGGCGAAGGAAGTGTTTGGCAGTACAACCACTTAAACAAACTGTCATCTTGAGCGCAGTGATGGCTTCGCCCTGGCGAAGCCATCACGGAGTCGAAAGACCCCTGCCGTCAATGTGAACGCCGAGGAGTTTTGGGCGGAGGTTCCAGCCTCCAAAACCAAAGACTCACAGTTCATCGTCGCGCTAGGGGTCCTTCGACTCCCGTGCCGGTTCGCAAACGAACCGGCCCACTCGCTCAGGATGACAAACCGGATACCCCACCCTCCTCTATGTTTTTTGGAGAGACAGGGTGAGGACTCTCTCCCGACGAATGACCTCCCGCCCTGTCGTTCCAAAGTGCGGAACGACGAGGACGGGCCACCAGCCTGGCACTGATAGAATAGGTATCGTCTATGTTTGAGAATCTTTCAGAAAAGCTGCAGCGCGCCTTCAAGACCTTGCGGGGCGAGGCCACCCTCAATGAAGAAAACATGCAGGAGGCCCTGCGCGCCATCCGGCTGGCTTTGCTCGAGGCCGATGTCAACTTCAAGGTCGTAAAACAGCTGATCGACCACATACAGGAAAAGGCCATCGGCCAGTCGGTGGCGACCGCGCTCTCGCCTGCCGAGCAGGTCATCAAGATTCTGCGCGATGAATTAATCGAAACCCTGGGCCACGACACGGCCAAGGTGAAGTTCGCCTCGCAGCCGCCGACTGTGGTGCTGATGGCCGGCCTGCAGGGATCGGGCAAGACCACGACTTCCGGCAAGCTGGCGAACTGGTTCAAGCAGGGCGGGCATCGTCCGCTGCTGGTTTCGGTTGACGTGTATCGTCCCGCGGCCCGCGAGCAGCTTAAAGTCGTTGCCCACGCGATCAAGGCCAACATCTACGAAGGCGAAGTGGGCGAGGCCAATTCTGCCACAGTCGAGCGGCTGGCCAAGGAGGCGCGTCGCGAGGCCATCAATACCGGTTCGGATGTGCTGATTGTGGACACTGCCGGCCGCCTGCACATCGACGATCAACTGATGGACGAGATGCAGTCGCTCAAGCGGCTGCTCAACCCGCAGGAAATCCTCTTCGTGGCCGACGCCATGACCGGACAGGACGCGGTCAACTCCGCCGACGAGTTCCACAAGAAGCTTTCGCTCACCGGCGTCGTCCTTACCAAAATGGACGGCGACGCCCGCGGCGGCGCGGCGCTCTCGATACGCCAGGTCACCGGGCAGCCCATCAAGTTCATCGGCGTGGGTGAAAAGTACGATGCGCTTGAGCCCTTTCATCCCGACCGCATCGTCTCGCGCATTCTGGGCATGGGCGACATTCTTTCGCTGATCGAAAAAGCGGAACAGAATGTTGACAAGAAAAAAGCCCAGGAGATGGCCAGCCGGGCCCTTACCGGCGACGGCTTTTCCCTGGAAGACTTTCGCGATCAGCTCCGCCAGCTGAAGAAAATGGGATCGATCCAGAGCCTGATGGGCATGCTGCCCAGCGTTGGCCCCTTCGCCGGAATACAGAAGCATGCCGACAAAGTGGACGAAAAACAGCTCGGCCGCGTCGAAGCGATCATCAATTCGATGACCCAGCACGAGCGCCTGCATCACGAAGTCATGAACGGCAGCCGGCGCAAACGCATCGCTCGCGGCTCCGGCACCAGCGTGCAGGAAGTCAACAACCTGCTGCGCCAGTACGCCCAGATGCGAAAGATGTTCAAACAGATCGGCAAGCCGAGCTTCGCCCGCCGGATGGCCGGAATGAAGATGCCTGGAATGTAGGGCAGTTCCCAGTTTCCAGTTTCTGGTCTGTCATCCTGAGCGGAGCTGAGTCATTCGCTTTGCGAATGACTCAGCGGAGTCGAAGGACCCCTACCCCCACGAGAGTCGTGGTGTGGTTTCAATCCTGTCAGCGACCTGTTTGGTTGACTATGAAGTGGCGTTCACTCGAAGAATCCACGCCAGGAACAGACATCCGCACGCTGCGGGAAATCTTCGCCGAGCGCAAGGCCCTCATCGCCAGGTACGTTCCCGCCGAAACCCAGGCCGTCCATGCCCGTGTGATCGCGGAGCTCAAAGAGAAGCACCTGGCTGACGACGTCCTAACCGTCGGTTCCAAAGCTCCAGCCTTCGACCTCAACGACCACAACGGCAAGCCAGTTTCATCCGCCGCCCTGTTGGGCAAAGGCCGCCTTGCGCTCTGCTTTTTCCGCGGGCGCTGGTGCCCGTTTTGCGTCGGGCAACTGGAAGCCATGAACCTGCTGCTGCCTCGGATCGAAGAGGCCGGGGCCTCGCTGGTTGCGATCTCTCCGCAGACGGTGCAACAGTCGTTCTTCATGGTGGACCAGCACAAGTTGCGCTTTCCCCTGCTCAGCGATGCCCGGAACCAGGTGGCGCGGCAGTTCGGGCTGGTCTATCGTGTGGCCGACGACCAGCAGGCCATTTACCGCCGGGCTTTCGTCAACCTGCCCTTTGCCAATGGCGACGATAGTTGGGAGTTGCCGATCCCCGCCACCTTCATTGTCGATCGCGACCAAACAATTCTCTATGCCTCCGCCGACGAGGACTATACCCAGCGACCGGAGCCAGGGGAAATCCTGGAACAACTCAGCCCACGCCCCTGAGCGCAATCCCACGGAGATCAATTATGATTGGATATGGGTGAGCGCCCGCTTTGGAACGCTGACGACCAGCGCAGCCGGCTGGACGAACTGACCGCCAGCACCACCAATCCCGTCAAGGACCTTCCACTCCGCCGCGACGTGCGCCTGCTCGGCACGTTGCTGGGGCGCGTGCTGGTCGAGCAGGCAGGAGAGTCGTTGCTCGGCGTGGTCGAGGAGTTGCGGCGCATTTTCATTCAGCATCGCGAGCGGCCGCGCCCGCACACTGCATCAGCAGATTTTCAGGACCCTCTGCTCAATCAGGCCCGGAACACTATCGCCCGCCTCACCATCGATGAAGCCCATCTGGTCACGAAGGCGTTCGCGATTTATTTTGAGTTGACCAACCTGGCGGAAACCAACCATCGCAAACGCCGGCGGCGTGCCGCCAAACTGCATCCTGGGCAGGCTCCGTTGGAGGGCTCGTTCCGCGGCACTTTCAAACGCATGCGGGCCGCGGGGTTCGACGCTCGCCAGGCGCTGGAGGTCCTGCGCAAGATTAGAGTCGTACCCGTTTTCACCGCCCATCCCACCGAAGTCGCCCGCCGGACAGTGCTGCTCAAACGCCGCCGCATCGGCAAGCAACTGGAACGACTGGATCGCCTGCCCCTGACCGAGGCTGACGCTGGACGATTCGAAGCGCTGATCTTCGGGGAAGTGACTTCCCTATGGCAGACCGATGAAGTGCGCCTCGAGAAACCCCTGGTAACCGACGAGATCCGGATGGGCCTCGATCACTATCCTTTTTCGCTGTTCGCCGCCCTGCCCCGGCTGTATGACGAACTGGCCGATTCCCTGCGCACGGTTTACGAAATTGAGTTGCAGGACACTGGCTTGCAGGATTACGAATTGCCCGATCTGCTCTTTTTCGGTTCGTGGATCGGCGGCGACCGCGACGGCAACCCGTTCGTCACGCCCAGTTCCACACGGGAGGCATTGCAGCGGGCGCGAAATGTGATCATTGGGCATTACATTGCGGAACTGGAACGCGCCGCCGACCAGCTCAGCGCCTCCATCCGCCAGGCAACCGTTTCAGAATCCGTCCGGGCGCGCCTGGCGGAATACAGCGGGCAGATGGGCGACGAATACGCGCGCCAGTCGCGCATTTCGCGGTCAGAACTCTATCGCCGGCTGCTCAACCTGATGGTCGTTCGTTTGCGCCATGGCCGCGAAAGGCTTGACTCGGAAAAGTCCTACTCGTCGGCAAAAGCATTCGAAAGCGACCTTCTGCTGATCCGCGAGAGCCTTGCGGCGAACCGCGGCCAGCGACTGGCCGAGTTGGTCATCGATCCCCTTCTGCGCCAGGTGCGCGCCTTCGGATTTCATCTTTCGACTCTCGACATCCGCCAGCACGCGCGTCTTCATGCCCAGGCCCTGGCCGAGATGGAACGAAAGACAATTTCCGCCTCGACCCAGGATGTTCTCGACACATTCCGTGAAATCGCCAATTTGAAGAAGACCTATCCGGCCTGTGCGATCCGCAGTTACGTCATCAGCGGAGCCGAGTCTGAAGCGGACGTCTTCGCGGTAACCAAACTGGCCGCCGCGTGCGGCGTGCAAGTCGCGGCCACCGGAGATGATCCCGGGCTGATGCCGGTGCCGCTTTTCGAGTCGATTGAGGCCCTCCGCGCTTCCGCCTCAGTGATGGAACGGATCTGGCGCTCCCCCGAGTACCAGGCGCCTCTCGATTCCTGGGGACGCTGGCAGGAGGTCATGCTGGGTTATTCCGATTCCAACAAAGATGGCGGCATGCTGAGCAGCATCTGGGAGTTGTACAAGGCGCAGCGTGATCTGCATGGCGCGGCCCGTGAATGCAACGTGAAGCTTCGCCTCTTTCACGGCCGCGGCGGCACGGTCGGGCGCGGTGGCGGCCCCACTCACACCGCAATACTGGCCCAGCCGGTGGGAGATTTTTCCGGCGAGATTCGTATCACCGAGCAGGGCGAAGTGCTCAACTGGAAATATGCCGATCCCGTGCTGGCGGAGTGGAACCTTGAAATCATGATCGCCTCCTGCCTGGAGGCGCTCACGCGCACCCGGGGACCCGCGCCCGGGGCCGACCGGCGCTGGGCGCCGGCCATGGAGGAGATGTCCGCCGACGCGTTTGCCTTTTACCGCCGCAACATCGCCGACAATCCTGAAGTGATTGAATACTTCGAACAGGCCACACCGGTGAATGAGCTGGAGCACGCGCGCATTGGCTCGCGTCCGCCGCGCCGCGGCCAGAGCCGCCGCCTGGAAGATCTCCGCGCCATACCCTGGGTCTTCGGCTGGATGCAGAGCCGCCACGCCGTTCCCGCATGGTTCGGGGTGGGGCACGCTCTGGAGCGCTTCGCCCTTAAGGATCCCGCCAACGAATCGTTACTCTGCGAAATGATGCGCAGCTTTCCTCTCTTTTCCGATTTGATCCGCAATGTGGAACTGGCCATGTCCAAAGCCGACCTGACCATCGCACGTCTTTACGCGGAACTTGTTCCCGACGTGGACCTGAGGGAGCGAGTGTGGGCCATGCTGGTCGATGAATTTGAACGCACACGCAGGATGCTGCTGAGCGTCACCGACCAGGCGGAACTGCTGAAGGGCAATCCCGTGCTGGCGCGCTCGATTCGCTTGCGCAACCCCTATGTGGACCCGATGAGCCTGGTGCAGGTCGAACTCCTGCGCCGCAAACGTGCCGGCGGAACTTTGGACGGAGTGGACTACGCGCTGGGCGCGACGATTAACGGTATCGCCGCCGGACTGCACAACACCGGATAATCGCGGCAGACAATGCAGAGGTGGGCCGCGGCGTTCGGATGGCCCACGACCACTGAGCTGGGGACGATTGTTCCCATCTGGTCGAAGAGTGCGTCAGAAGCCGCGCCTGCATCAGTAAGAAATCCGGGGTTGCTCAAGGCAGACAGCGCGGAGGGACAGAACATTCGACGGTTGATCTGTATCTACAGCAAACACACGAATGTCGAAACCCGTCGCGCGGGAAAATTATCAGTCCCTGATTATTTCTCTCCGAAGCGGAAGATCACACCTGCGCTGAGGCGCAGATTGTTTTGCCGGTCATTCAGTCCGTTGCTGAACTGGGTGCGGTAATAGTCCGCTTCCAATGCCCGGACGGCGAAGTGCCGCGTAATTCCTATGTCCAGCCCGCCGCCCGCAATCAGGGCAAAAGCGGTGGACGAGCCCGCAAACCCCGAACTGTCCGAGGCAAAGCTTCCGCTGGCATGCGCCCCGCCCAGCAGGACCTGAGCGAAGGGTGCAACATGCCCGGACTTATGCCAGCTGAAGCGCGGTCCAAACAGGTAGGAGGTCAGGGTCAGGTCCTGGCCCGAGCCGCTGATGTCCGACGCCCGCTGGCTGCTGACTTCCGCGACCACGCCGAAGGAGTGGGTAAAGTTATAGGCGAACCACCCGTTCGCGCCATGCATGGAAAAGCACCCGCATCCGTCTGGCGGTGCGTTGGCGCGAACATAGTTGTAGTCTGCTCCCAGCTCCGCGGCCGGCGCGCCCTGGGCGAACGCCGGCACCACGGAGAAGCTCAATCCCGCAACGAGTCCGAGCTGCACGGTCCGCCGAATTAGATATCGAATTAGACTAAGCATCTTGATTTGTCCTTGTCTGCCATGTGCCGCGTCGTTAGTAGTGCCCGCCAGCATCTGAGAATGTCTGTCGCCCCTCACTTCACAATCAGGGTGAACGTGGTGGAAACCTGCTGCGACCCGCTGGTGCCGGTGACCGTAATGGTGGCGCTCTGGGCCGGCCCCGAGAATCCGCCATTGCAGCCGGTCAGCATGAACGTCACCCCCGCCAGGGTAGCGATCATCAGCAGGATCGGCAGGGACCTGGCCAGGCGTTTCCTCCGGCCGGCCACCAGGCACAAGCCGGCCGCCAGGCTGATCGGTACGAAGGGGAAGCGTTGCTGGTGCCCGGGCATGCCGGCCGTGTGCGCCGCCGTCTGAATGGTCAGCACCGTAGTCGCGCCGGATGCGCCCGGAACCACCGTGGGCGGAGTGAAAGTCGCAGTAGCGCCCGCGGGCAGGCCCGAGGCCGACATGATCACCACACTGTCAAAGGCGCCGCCGAGAGGCGGCACTGTGATATCGATGTCCACCGCTCCCGCCCGCCTTGACCGTGAAAGGAGTCGAGGAAGCGGTCACGCCAAACGTCGTCGCCACCTCCAGACCCATTTCGCCCGAAGTCGAAGCCGACGCCGCCGCGTTACCGGAATAAACCGCCGTAATCGAGAGTTCACCGGCCGCAAGACTGCTGCTGGTGAACGTCGCCACTCCGGACGAGTTCACGTCGCCGGTCCCGAGCAGAGTGCTCCCGCTATAGAAGCTGACCGTTCCCCCCGGGGTGCCCGTAGGTGCAGGCGTCACCGTCGCGGTGAAGGTGACGCTCTGTCCGAAAACGGCTGGATTGGGCGCCGCCGTCAGCGCCGTGCTGGTGGCCACTATGGCCGTTACTCCCACTGCGGAAGACGTGGAAGTCGCAAACGCCGTGTTGCCGGAATACTCCGCCGTGACCATGTTCGTGCCGGGCGGAAGACTGGAAGTGATCAGCGTCGCCACCCCGGAAGAATTCACGTTCGCCGTACCCAGCAGTGTGCTGCCACGGAAGAAGCTCACCGTTCCCGCCGGAGTCCCCGTGGGCGCGGGCGTGACCGTCGCAGTCAGAGTGACCGGTTGTCCCGCGGCGGATGGATTGGGCGAAGCTGCGAGCGCGGTCGCAGTAACGGTCTGAGGATTGATGGTCACGCTCTGGGCGGTCGAAGTCGATCCTACCGACCCGGTGTTGCCGGAATAGACCGCTGTCAGGCTCGACGTTCCCAGGGGCAGGCTGCTGGTGCTGAAACTGGCGGTTCCTGAAGAATCGACCGTTCCGGTTCCCAGCAACGTGGCCCCATTGAAGAAACTCACGGTGCCGCCAGGCGTCTGGGTAGGTGCGGGCACTACGGTGGCCGTAAGCGCGACGGGCTGTCCAGCGAAGGCCGGGTTGGGCGAAGCCAGCAATGTGGTCGCAGTCGCGACCTGAGGAATCGTTGCCAACAGCACCGAGTCCGACTCGCTCTCCGCCCGGTCGGTATCGCCGGGATAGCTCGCAATCACCTCATGGCTGCCCGTCCCAAATACCGCCCGGCCGGTGGCGGTAGCGGTCAGGGTCTGCGCCGACAGCAGAATGGAAGTCGTACTGACGTTCGAATTGGCCACCACTACGTCTGGAAGTCCATCCCCATTCAGGTCGCCCACGCCCATTCCGAACGGTCTGGCCCCGGTGGGAAAAGCCAGTTGGGTTTGGAACGTGCCGTCGCCATTGCCCAGCAACACACTGACGCTGCTGCCGCTGTTGTTCGAGGCCACCAGGTCCATGTTTCCATCCCCGTTGAAGTCGCCGACCGAGAGTCCCTCCGGAGCGCTGCCCGTGCCATAAGTCACCTCCGCTAGAAACGTGCCATCTCCCACTCCCAGCAGCACGCCTATCAAATTGCTCTCCGCGTTCGCCACCGCGAGGTCGGGAATCCCATCTTCATTGAAATCGGCAATCGCGAGCCCGATGGGGTTGTAGCCCCCCACCGCATAGGCCACCTGACTCTGGAATGTTCCGTCGCCAATCCCCAGCAGTACGTCCACCTGGGAGCCCTGCGCATCGGTCACGGCCAGGTCGGCGAAGCCATCCCCATTGAAGTCTGCAGTAGCGATGACCTGCCCGGCTTCACCGATCGGGAAAGTGAGCGGATCTTCACAGACATTCAGCTCCACTTGGAATGTGCCGTCCGTCTGGCCGAGCAGAATAGTTACGTTGCGGTCGTTTCGGTCCACCACCGCCAGATCAAGCCAGCCGTCGCCATTGAAATCGGCCACGGCAATCGACTGTGGCCCGTTACCCACGGCATAAGTCTGCTGCGGCAGAAAGGTACCGTCGCCATTCCCGAAATAAACGCTGATCGTGGCAGCGCCGGCGTTGCCCGCCACCAGGTCAAGATTGCCGTCCCGGTTGAAATCGCCGCTGGCCAGCGCGATGGGGGAAGCGCCGCTGGCGTAGGCAGCCTGAAGTTGAAACGTGCCGTCACCATTCCCCAACAGAACGCTGATCGTATTGTCGTTGACGTTGGTTGCCGCCAGGTCCAGCTTTCCGTCGTTATTGAAATCACCCAGAACCGTATTTTGAGGGCGCGAGCCCACAGTCGCCGGCGACCCCTCGGCGGGCAGCAGGATGAATCCGAGCGTAGTGGGATCGAGCACCGCAGTTCCCACCACTGCATCCCCGCTGTCGGTGTCGAGAAACGAAACCGTTCCGGTGGGTATGTTTTTGCCGAAGGCAGCCACCGCGCCGGTCAGCGTGTAATTGCCCGGGGTCCCGCTCGAAGCGATATCCGAAAAGGAGAGATAACTGGCGTCGGCATCCACCGTCAGCGCCTGCGGCGCCGACGCGCTGGCCGAGGCAAAGCCTAAGGGTTGAAATGCGGCCACGATGCTGTACGTGCCCACTCCCAGAGTGAGCTTGATGGTGGCCGTTCCGGCGGCGGTCAGCTGCGCCTGTCCAAAGATCGCGGAGTCGGCGCAACGCGCGGCGTTAGCGTCGCAAAATACCACGCGCCCGCGCGCCATCGGTGACCCGCCCGCAGTCACATTCGCGGTAAGCGTCACAGCCGTCCCCGCCGTAACCTGCGCGGAGGAAATGCTCAAGGTTGTTATGGTCGTCGACTCCCTCCGCCTGCCCGCGCGCTGCAGGGACACAGGCCGGCGATGAATAGCAGAATGAGCAGGACCCTGAACGAAGCGGCGGGATTGAACGGGTGTGACGCGGCGTGACTGGGCTGCATAAATTTGTGTCCCCTTGCGGACGCAGAGTCTGGTGAAGGCTGCACGAATTCTCGCGACATGACGGGTTCCACGGTGCCCACGACTGTTTCAGTTTTGTGCCGGGTAGTAAATGATCGGAGGGTCGTAGTGATGGGCGGGAACGCCGGACAAATTCAGCTTCACAAAGGGAGTTGGAGTAGGGCGCTGGCTATCGTGCCTCGTCCGGGGCCAAATCAAGCGCTGGGGAATTCCGGCCAGGGCGCATAATCCCAGAAACAGTCAATTCCCGGGGAAGGAGATGAGTTCTATTTTAATTCTCCATGCTGCAGTCCCGGCCCGAACTTCCATAGAAATGCGATGCCGCGATGCTCCGCCCACATGCTCGTCTTTAGAGCGCGTGGCCGTCCCCGCCGGCAAAGACCGATTACAACGAATTGGTGCGCGCGATGTTGCCCAGCAGGGCGGCGCTGGGCTTGATGGTTCTCCGTTGCGTCGCCCGATCGACCGCCACAATTCCAAACTTGGGCTCGAACCCCGACATCCACTCGAAGTTATCCAACAGCGACCAGGCCACATAGCCGCGCACATCCACTCCGTCGTCAATGGCGCGCTTCAGGCCGGCAAGAGCGCGCTGCACATACTCCACGCGCCGGCGGTCGTCGGTGGTGGCGATGCCGTTTTCCGTGACCATGAGCGGCACGCCTGTTTCCTTGCTTGCGTAACGCACCACTTCCTCAACGCACTCGGGATAGAACTCCCAGCCCACCTGCGTAAGCTCGGCGCCTTGGGGAGGCGGCAAATCCTTTTTCCCCACAATCGACCGCGAATAAGTCTGCACCCCGAGATAGTCGCACTGCTTCGCAACTTCCAGCCAGGGGCCATAGACATCGGCGCGCTTTTCGGCCACATGACTGTCCTCGGGCGCCGGCTGGTCGGCCGTCATCGCCAGGTTGAAACCCACGGGCATGTCGCCCCTCACCGATTTCATCGCAGCTCTGCCTTTTTGGTGCGCCGCCAGCACACCCTCGCGGATCTTCTTCCCATCCCCAAGAAAGAAGCTGGCAAATTCCGGAGCGTTCAGTTGCTGGCGCACTTTCACCAGGCTCCCCTGCAACATATCGATCAGACTCTTTCCCCCCGCCCCCGGCAAATTGATCCAGTTCAGCAATTGGGGAATGTCAGGTTCATTGAAGGTTGACGCGTATCCCACCAGGTCGCCCAGATGCTTTGTGGCTTTCTCGCAGAAGCGGGCGAAAAGATCGGGAGCAGCAGAATTCTGCCATCCTCCCTTGTAGGCAAACCAGCGCGGCATGCTGAAGTGAGAATAGGTCAGCAGCGTGGTCAGGTTATGTTCGCGGCAGGCGGCCAGCATGCGCCGGTAGTGTTCCAGTTCGGCGTTGGAAAAAAAACCCTCCTCCGGTTCAATGCGCGCCCACTCCAGGGAAAAACGATAGGTGTTAAACCCGAGATCGGCCAGCATGCTGATGTCCTGCGGATAGAGATGGTAGTGGTCGCAGGCATCGCCCGAAGGTTCTTTGAAAATGCTTTCCGGCAGGTGCTCAATCAGCCACAGGTCACTGCTGGTGTTGTTGCCCTCGACCTGATGTCCAGCGGTCGCGCAACCCCAGAGAAACCTGTCGGGAAAGGCCTTGCCTTTGTCGGCCCTACCAGCGGCCGTTGCAGCTGGCTTTTCGCTCTTGCCCGCCTGAGCCAGGGCGCTGCTTCCAATCATTCCCACCACCGTGGCTGCAGAGGCGCCTTGCAACAGGCTGCGCCGGCTGATGGGCTTCAATATCGATTCAGCAACAGGCCCTTCCTTCTCTTTCATGTCTGCCCTCCACTCCCAGGGATTTCCGACACACCTTCAGCCCCGCTTTGCCGCATCGAAAACCGGCGCCTGGTCGGACGGAAGAAATTTACACCCATCCGCCGTCGATCACATAACTCTGATTGGTGATGGCACTGCTGTCATCGGCCGCCAGAAAAAGCACCAGCCGGGCAACCTCTTCCGGTGAAATCATCCGTTTCAGGGCCTGGTTTTTCAGGATTTCATCTCTGTACGTTTCCGTGAACCACAATCGCTTCTGGCGCTCGGTAAAAATCGCGCCGGGAAGAACGCAGTTGACGCGAATGTTGTCCGCCCCGAGTTCATGCGCCAGGGTGCGCGTGAGTCCGACGATCGCAGCCTTGGCCGTGATATAGACCGGGAACCCTACCGACGGGACCATCCAGCTGATCGAACTCATGTTGATGATGGACCCTCGACCTGCTTTTTTCATGACCGGAATGACTGCCTGGCTGGCAAAAAACTGGTGCTTGAGATTGACCGCGATCGATTGGTCCCAAAATTCCGGGGTCACGGCTTCCACGGCCTTGCGTGCATCATTGGCCGCGTTGTTGACCAGAACGTCCACCGTTTTGAATTTCGCGATGGTCTTCTCGATGCATCTCCGCAGGGCGTCGGTGTCGGTGAGATCGCAGTGCAGAAAGTAAGGCTCCGCATCGCCGGCCGCCTCGATCTTCTTCGCCAGTGAAACTCCGGCATCCTTCTGGATGTCCAGAAAAACCACTCTCGCGCCCTGATGGGCAAACTGCTCTACGATTTTTTCGCCAATGCCACTGGCCCCGCCAGTCACCAGTACCACACGCCCGCGCAGGCTGGGGTAGGAGGCGTACTCCACTTGGCGCTCTTCTGTCATTCCCGCTTCCCTCTGGGAGTCGCTAGTGTCCTG
>CAVVYF010000007.1:0-110677 GCA_963752375.1 Terriglobia bacterium | reverse complement strand
CATTGCGACCTGGAGACGACCGCGCGCTACCTCCATGTCTCCGAGCACCGGCTGCACTCCACCGTAAGTCCGCTCGATGAGCTTCCAGCTCGCGCAGCCGAGGCCGAAAAAAAATGAGAGAGCATCGGCTCGAAGTGGCCGATGTCTTTCACGCGCACCAGCAAGAGTTTCTCGAGCGCTGGGGCCATGTTGTCTCCCGCCAGCAACGCAAGGTGCTCGGAGCCATCGGTCGATGCCGTACTGCCGCACTCGGCAGTCATCTCGAACGCTGTGACAGCTGCTCCTATGAGTACGTGGCTTTCGACTCATGCCGCGATCGCCACTGCCCAAAGTGCCAGTCGACCGCTCGCGATCGCTGGCTGCAGAAGCAGGCGTCGAGTCTGCTGCCCGTGCCCTACAGCCATGTCGTCTTCACGCTGCCCAAGCAACTGGCTGCACTCGCACTCAGAAACCAGCGTCTTATCTACGCTCTGCTGTTTCGTGCTGTCTCCGAGACCCTGATGGAGATCGCCGCCGATCGACACCGCCTCGGTGCTCGCATCGGCATTCTCGCCGTACTCCATACCTGGAATCAGCAACTGCAACATCATCCCCACCTGCACTGCCTGGTTCCGGCCGGCGGCCTGGCACCCGACCAATCACGCTGGATCGCTTGTCGGCCTCGCTACTTCCTTCCGGCGCCGGTGCTCAGCTGCATGTTTCGGGGCAAGATGCTGGCCTTCCTGAAACACGCTTACGACAACCACCAACTGCGCTTCCCAGGTATTCTAGCTGCGTTCTCCAAGCCAGGCCCATTCCACGCAATGCTCTCCACCCTGCGCCATCAGAAATGGGTCGCCTATGCCAAGGCACCTTTCGGCGGTCCGGAGTATGTTCTCAAGTACCTGGCACGCTACACTCATCGTGTTGCCATCGCCAATGGCAGGCTCTTGGACCTGAACAACGGGCAGGTGTGTTTTCAATGGCGCGACTCCAGAGACAACAACCGCATCAAGGTGATGAGCCTCGATGCGGTTGAGTTCATCCGTCGCTTTCTGCTTCACGTTCTGCCTTGTGGCTTCGTCAAGATCCGCCACTTCGGGCTGCTCGCCAACCGCAATCGCCGTCAGGCGCTGGCTCTTTGCCGTCACCATCTCAAGGCCGTAGCTCCACAAGGCACTGACCTCGTTACCCCTCCGCAACAGTCGGCAATCAATCGCTGCTGCCCCAAGTGCAAACGCGGCACCTTGCACGTCGTCGTTCGCTTCACGACCCTTGTGCCCGCAACCGATGGCTCGCATCTCGCGGAGATCAACTCGTCATGATTACGATCTCGCTCACGCCACGAACCCGGATCGCTGCTGCAATGCGCGTTGTGTGCGTGCGTGCCGCAGTGTGTCCGCATGCACCTAAAGCAGTTGCCAACCTCCCGAAACGCCGCTTCATTCACCTCGTAATCGGTCGCTCCGCACCCACCACAACCCTCCGCTCACATCCCCTGCAATGCGCTTCTTCGCTCTCCGCACCACCACCAACCCATTCAAAACCCATAGCGCCTGGGTTCCCGGAAGCGGCTTAGTCCAAATCGCCGTATCGTCAATGCTCCGCCTCGACTGCCCGCCTTCAACACAGCTCTATCTGCGGAGCACTGTCGATACGGCACTACAGATTTATCAACAACTAGGCTCTCGGACCGAGCCAAACCGCAACTTATTAACATGGTCGTCGAGGCAGCTGTATGCCTATGGTCCATGGAATTTGAAGGTACCGAACTCGACAAAGCACCGTCCATCCACCCGACTGAATTACCCGATCTGAAGGGGGGTCCATTCCGAAGGGATTCTGTTTGGTCTGGCACGCGATAGAAGTGCAATACGTGCGTTTTTCCCGACAACGCCATCGAAAATGAGAACAGGAACTCTGGCCATCTTTCCAACCTCATCAGGATTTCTGTTTTGCTGTGCTGGCGGCTAACTGTTATACGCACAAGCGATCCAAGTGGAGCCGTTTGTCCTTCGATCCAGTTCACAACCTAAAGTCGAATGCGGATGAGACGTCCGTCATCGAGACGATGTATCCCTGCATGTGCGATCTGGTGAGCTTGCTTTGGTTCTATGCGACAATTTGTGGATGCCAAGGCCAGGGCGCTCGGCATCAGGGTCGATCACCACATGCGCGTAGTCATTATTGGTGGGACAGGTCACATCGGAAGCTTTCTGACACCCCGGCTCGTGGAGGCTGGACACGCGCTGACCTGCGTCAGCCGTGGCATGAAGCAGCCTTATCACATACATCGCGCGTGGAAAGCCGTTACTCGCTTAGAGCTTGACCGGACTGCGGAAGAGAATGCCGGGACTTTTGGCGAGCGCATTGCGAGCTTGGATTCCGAGGTCGTTATCGACCTGACCTGCTACAGGCTTGAGAGTGCCAAAGAGCTGGTGGAAACCCTTCGAGGTAGGATCGGACATCTGCTGCACTGCGGAACCATATGGGTGCATGGACCCAGCATTGAGGTGCCGACCACCGAGGAGGAGCCACGCAAGCCGTTTGGCGAGTATGGAATCAGAAAGGCCGCAATCGAAGCCTATCTTCTTCAACAAGCAAGAGAGGAGCGATTCCCTGTCACGATTCTGCATCCGGGGCACCTGGTCGGAGCTGGCTGGGCTCCTATCAATCCGACTGGAAATTTCAACCCGGGGGTATTTTCGACGCTAATGCAGGGCGGCGAGATTTGCCTTCCGAATCTGGGACTGGAGACGGTGCATCACGTCCACGTCGATGATGTGGCGCAGGCTTTTATGAGAGCGATGGAGGGGCGCAACGTTGCACTGGGTGAGTGCTTTCACGTCGTATCCCCAGCGGCGCTGACTCTGCGAGGTTACACCGAACGCATGGCGCAGTACTTTGGCAGACCAGCCCGCATGAGGTTCCTGCCGTGGAACGAATGGCGGAAGGGCGTTACGGAAAATGATGCCACAGCGACGTGGGATCATATATCCCACTCGCCGAACTGCAGCATCCAGAAGGCTCGAAACCTGCTCGGGTATAAGCCCCGCTATACCTCAATACAAGCCGTCAGGGAATCCGTGGATTGGTTGATTCAGAAAGGAGTCGTACGTTCCAAGTAGCGTTGCATTCAACCGCAGCAGTCATACCGTAGTTGTGCCGTGTCAGGGTCGACAGAGGCCAACCAACGCACCTGGACGACAAGTACGACCGAGAACTGCCAGGCGCTCGGAGATTGGACAGTGCTCCGCAAAAACTCCTTTGCCTCGTCAAAACCTCCTGCACTCGTAAAATAAACGACCTCCCATAGAGCGTGCAGGCAAGTGTTGCGATAAGATCTTGGCCCATGATCTCCTGGCTTGTGATAGATCCAGAACAACTGAGGTTAACGCCAAAGCACGAATGGTCGATTCGAAAGATTTTCAAGGAAGAGAAATAAATGGGTAAAGGAGCTTGCTGAATGAGTCTACTCTCGCGCAGGACGATGCTTAAGAACGCAGCCTTGCCAATCGCTGGGACCTTTGCACTTCCTTCTTTGGCGGCGGCAGTCCAGGATGTGAGCACTCCATACCAACGACCCAAGCTGAAAATCACAGACGTCCGCACCGCCCAGGTTCGCGTGCACGGACTGCAAACGCATATCCGCGTTTACACCGATCAAGGACTCTACGGGCAAGGCGAATCGACCGATGCGGCCGTCGGAACGGTGTCGCTGGTGAATCAGTTCCGGCGGCTTTTGGCTGGACAGGACCCGCTGAATGTAGATGCTCTGTGGGAGAGAATCCGCGTCTCAGGAATCTTCGCGGGTGCACAGGGCGGGCAATATGTCACTGCATTGACCGGCATTGAGATCGCTTTGTGGGATTTGGCCGGAAAAGCCCTGGGCCTGCCCATCTATCAACTCTTGGGCGGGAAATTCCGTGACAAGGTGCGAATCTATTGCGACTCCGATATGGACGACCCGCTGGGCCCGGAGTCTGACAAGAAGCTGCCGTGGATTAAGGATCAGGGCTTCACGGCCATGAAGATCGACCTTGACGATGCCACCGACCCACACCGGTTCGACCGCGTGAACTGGACCGCGAACAACGCCGAGGTTGACCGGATGGTGAGCTGGGTCAAACATGTGCGAGATTCCATTCCCAGGGAAATGGAACTCGCCTGCGACATGCATGGCCGGTACGATGCGGCCACGGCGAAGCAAGTCGCAAAAGAGCTTGAACCTTTCCGATTGCTCTGGCTCGAAGAAGTCGTGCCACCCGAAAATATTGATGCCATGGCGGATATCCGCCATTCGACGTCAACACCAATTGCCGCCGGAGAGAACTTATACCTGCGATGGGGATTTCGCGACCTTTTGACCAGGAATGCCGTAGACATTATCCAGCCAGACCTTCAAAAGACAGGTGGACTCTCAGAGGGCCGGAAGATCGCCAACCTGGCGCAGATATATTACTTGCCAGTTGCGCCGCATTGCGTGGTATCGCCCATCGGCATGATGTCCACGGCGCATGTCTGCGCTTCGATTCCTAACTTTCTGGTCTGCGAATGGCACTGGATCAACTTCCCCGAGCTTTGGAAGAACTGGGTGAAGGAAGGTGAAATCATCCAGAAAGGTTATGTCACCGTAACGGACAAGCCTGGTCTTGGGGTCGAGATGAACGAGGATGTGGCTCGAAAAGCCCAAATCCCGGGAACAACATGGTTTGAACCCAACAAAGCCTGACGAGAATTTAGGAGCGAATGCAGTTATGAAGAGAAAGCTGAGACGGATTTCCGGCGCGATTTTGTCGTTGGTCCTGGTCGCGGTCGTTGTGCCCGGCGCAAGTGCACAACAGGGCTTCTTCACTGCTGAGGACGTGATCAGGTACACGCCAGACTGGCACGGGGAGCGCTTTGCAGACGGTCGTCCCAAAGTGCCGGACGACATTCTGGATCGCATGACGCGGGTAACGCTGGAAGAAGCATGGGCGGTGCTCCAGCAAAACGGCTTCATGCATCAGTACGAGGATGGGTGGCTCTCTATCCATCCGGACAAGGTGCTGGTTGGGCGCGCGCTTACCGCGGCATGGATGCCCGGCCGGCCTGATGTGCAAAAGTTGCTGGAAGAAGAAGGCACGAAGATGCACAGGCTTGGAGCAATGAACGCATGGCCGGTGGACATGCTGCAAAAGCGCGATGTCTATACCTGCGATCATTTCGGGCTGAAAGAGGCCGGACCTTCGATCGGCGACAATGTCGGCAATGCGATCTATGCCAGGTCTGGAAACGGCATTGTGTACGACGGTGCTGTAAGGGACATCAATGGCCTCGATGAATTGCCTGACTTCGTTGCTTTTGTCCGCTTCTACGACCCATCGCACCACTATGGCTCGCTGAACTCCGGCAAGCTTCTGAATTCCACCATGGTGAGCATCAATGCGCCGACCCGCATCGGTCACGTCATGGTAATGCCGGGAGATGTGGTGCTGGGACGGAATGGCGGGGTCATCTTTATTCCGCCACAATTGGCTGAGCAAGTAGTCAAATCCTCAGAAGAAACTCATCTCCGCGACCTTTTTGGACATCAGCGCCTGAAAGAAGGCAAGTACACCGCGGGCCAAATTGACACCCGCTGGACTGACCCCATCGAGCAGGATTACCACCAATGGCTGATGCAGAATCAAGATCATCTGCCATTCCCTAAGTCGCGAATTGAAGAAAGTTTGAGAGAGCACAAATGATGAAGTACGTTGGAATGTACTTGAAAAGTGTTGATTGGCTGGCAGTTTTGCCAGTTGTTTGTTGAGGAGCCCTCGGGGATAAGCTGAGACTTTCAGTTTCGGCACGGACACATGCTCCACTCGTGCCACGTTCTGGTGGTAGAGGATTTGGAGCCCGGTTCCACGATGCGCCCGCCTAAGTGGATTGACACAAATTTCCGAACGTTATTAGACGCCATCCCGGACGCCACACTGGTGGTCGACCAAGCAGGGGAAATTGTTGTTGCCAATTTGCAAGTGGAAAAGCTCTTCGGATACGGCTGGGAGGAGTTGATTGGACGGTCGGTTGAGTCGCTAATTCCCCCAAGGTTTCGCGCCAATCATCCGCAACATCGCCGAAACTTCTTCTGTGCCCCCCACGTACGATCGATGGGAGTCGGTTTAGAACTCTTCGCCTTGCGACGGGATGGTACCGAAGTTCCCGTGGAAATCAGTCTCAGCCCACTCGCCACTGAGTCTGGCACTGTCGTTATCAGCACTATTCGTGACGTGACGAACCGTCGTCGCACAGAAGAACTAAAGGCGAGCGAGGAGCGCAGCAGGCGACTGGTGCAAAGCTCCAGTGTGCCAATGATTGTCACTCGTGGGTTGGAGCAAAAGGTCGAGTTGTTGAACGACACTTTCACGGCGCTGTTTGGTTACACGATTGACGATGTTCCTGATGTAGCTCACTGGTGGCCTCTGGCTTACCCGGATGAAGCCTACAGACAGGCAGTCAGCACCGAATGGCAAACACGGGTAAAAAAGGCTATCAGCAACGGTACTGACATTGAGCCCATGGAGGTAACAATCAGATGCAAGGATGGTTCAACCCGTCATATTGAAGCTCACCATTCCTGTATGGGAGATACAAGCCTGGTCACCTTGATTGACCTCACCGAACGCAAGCGGGCGGAAGAGGCACTGCGCAGAAGTGAAGCACGGCTGCGTTTGGCGGCGCAGGCAGGGAAGATGTACGCATACGAATGGGACGTTGCAACTGACATGATCACGCGATCCCCGGAGTACGTGAATATCCTCGGTTTCAGCGACCCCGCGAAGCAGCTTACTCGTCAGCAAATACTGGAGAGAGTCCATCCAGACGACCAGGCTTTGTTGATTGGTTCGGTTGACCAACTTACTCCTGCGAACCCCACCACTCAGATTAGTTACCGTATGCAACGCCCTGATGGCGCTGAAATCTGGTTGGAGACGAGCGGGCGTGCATTCTTCGACGGGCAAGGTAGGCTGGTACGCATGATCGGAATGGTAGCGGACATTACGGAGCGCAAACGGGCGGAGGAGGCTCTCAAAGAAAGCGAACTGCGTTTTCGCTTGTTGGCAGATACGGCTCCCGTACTGATTTGGATGGCGGGCACCGACAAACTCTGCAACTACTTCAATAAGCCTTGGCTGGACTTCACTGGAAGATCGATTGATGCGGAGCTTGGAAACGGATGGACAGAGGGGGTACACCCCGAAGATTTGCAGAGGTGCCTCGGCACCTACACGCAATCCTTTGATCGGCAAGAGAAATTCACAATGGAGTATCGGCTACGGCGGCACGACGGAGAGTATCGATGGATTCTTGACATTGGAGTACCGAGGTTTGATCAGGATCGTTCCTTTGTCGGTTACATCGGGATTGGTGTCGATGTCACCGAGCGCAAACGGACGGAAGAAGCACTGCAGCAAAGAGAGTCGGAATTGACAGAAGCCCAGCGTTTGGCCGGAGTGGGGAGTTGGCAGTGGGACGCAAGGATAGACAAGGTGACCTGGTCGGAGGGTCGGAGGAGCTTTATCGCCTCGTGGGGCCGTGATCCCCAGTTGCCAGCACCTTCCTTCAAGGAGCACCTGAGTCTCTTCACGGCTGAAAGTTGGGAGCGGCTGCAGGGCGTTGTTAAAGACGCTGATGGGCGACAATCAGAACTCCCGGGCAACGACAATTAGAATTCCCGATCAGCGACAATAGCCAAGCTCTGTGGTTTGTATTCTTGGCGACATCAAAATTTGGTGACAGACAAGCAGGTGAGGAGGTTGTTTGCCTTGGGGAAAGTGGAAACGAGTCTGGAAACAGCGGCGGCCAAAGCGGGCATGGATGCTAAGACGGCGCGCAAGTATCGCCGGCTGGGGCGAGTGCCGAGCGAGTTGACGCCCGGGTCACGGTGGCGGACACGAGAGGATTCCTTTGCGGAGGTCTGGGAAGAAGTACAGAGCCTGCTGGAGGTGAACCCTGGGCTGGAAGCGAAGACGATCTTTGAGTATCTGCAGCGACGTTATGCCGGGCGATTTGCCGATGGGCAGTTGCGGACGCTGCAGCGACGAGTGAAGGTATGGCGAGCGACGGAAGGACCAGTGAAGGAAGTGTTCTTCGCCCAGCGCCACCACCCTGGGAGGCTGAGCGCTTCCGACTTCACGCACATGAGTGAGCTGGGGATCACGATCCAGGGGCAGAGCTTTCCGCACCTGATCTATCACCTGGTGCTGACATACTCGAACTGGGAATCGGCCACCGTGTGTTTTTCGGAGAGCTTCGAAAGCCTGTGTGAAGGATTTCAGAATGCAGTATGGGAGCTGGGGAAAGTGCCGCAGCGGCACCGAACCGATCGGCTGTCGACGGCGGTGAACAATATGACCACGCCCGCGGAGTTCACCGAACGCTACGCCGCCCTGCTGCGTTATTACGGCGTGGAGGGGGAGAAGATCCAGGCGGGGCAAGGGCATGAGAACGGCGATGTGGAACAACGACATCATCGATTGAAACGAGCCATGGCGCAGGAGTTGATGCTGCGTGGGAGCAAGGACTTTGTCAGCGTGGAGGACTACCAGGAGTTGGTGAAGGGATTGTTGGCACGATTGAATGCAGGACGAAAGGCGCGCTTGGCAGAAGAGATCGCGGTGATGAAGGAGTTGCCGGAGCGACGCTTGGAGTCGTGCAAGCGGGAGCGGGTGAAGGTGGACTCGGGCAGTCTGATCTATACGGACCGAAATGTGTACTCGGTGCCCAGCCGGCTGATCGGCGAGCAGGTAGAAGCGCGGTTGTACATGGAGCGGGTGGAGATCTGGTACGGCCAGAAGAAGGTGGAAGAGATGCCACGGTTGCGTGGGCGGAACAGACACCGGGTGGACTATCGCCACATCATCGACTGGCTGGTGAGAAAGCCGGGGGCATTGGAGAACTATCGCTACCGGGACGAGTTGTTTCCGACGAGCCGATTTCGCATGGCCTTTGATGAACTGAAGGACAAGTTGGGTCCGCGGGGGAGCAAGGAATACCTGGCGATCCTGGAACTGGCGGCGAAGGAGAGCGAGGCGAAAGTGGATGAAGCCCTACGCGGGCTACTGGAAAAAGGTGAAGGTTGGGTGAGGGCGGAGGCGGTGCGCGAGAGGCTGAGGGCAGAGCGGAAGGGGAGCATTCGCGATGTGCAAGTAGCCAGCGTGGACCTGCGGTTGTTTGATGAACTCTGTGGGAGTGGAGAGATGCTGCAATGAATGGGGAGATGGGCCAGGTGAGAACAGCGCTCGTGGAAAATCTGAAAGAGCTGCATCTGCCGGCGATGCGAGGCTGCTTTGAGGAAACGGCGCGGCGAGCGGAAAAGGAAACGCTGAGTTATGAGCGGTACCTGCTGGAGCTGGCGCAGCGAGAGTGTGAGGAGCGGCGCCGGAAGCGGATCGGAAAGCTGCTCAAGGAATCCGGACTGCCGCTGGAGAAATCCCTGGCGAACTTCGACGGCAAGCGATTGCCGGTGAAGGTAAGTCGACAGATGAAAGTGCTGTTGGAGGGAGGGTTCCTGGACCGCAAAGAGAATTTACTGATCTTCGGGAATCCTGGCGCGGGGAAGAGCCATCTTCTGTGTGCCATTGCGCAAGAGATGATCGCGGTGCGGGGGAGAAAGATCAAGTACGCCACCTGTCCATTGCTGGTGCAAGATCTGCTGGCCGCGAAGCGGGATCTGCGGTTAGGCAAGGAGATCAAGAAGCTGGCGAAGTACGACGGTCTCATCATCGACGAGATGGGGTATGTGCAGCAAAGTCGAGAGGAGATGGAGGTAGTGTTCACGCTGTTGGCGGAGCGTTATGAACGCAGCAGCGTGCTGTTGACGAGCAACCTACCGTTTTCGAAATGGGAAGGAATTTTCAAAGACGCGATGACGACAGCGGCCGCGATCGATCGCCTGGTCCATCACTGCGTAATCCTGGAACTGAACATCCCGAGTTACCGCATGGAACAAGCCAAGAAGAATCGAGACGCTGGCTTGGAGTCCGCAGAAGCTAAGTGACGATCCATGTTTTTTTCAGCAACAAAAACGCGGCGGCCGCTGGGCTGTGGAAAAAGCCGGGCGGTGGAAAGCGAGGAAAACCAAAAGCAGGTTTCCCTCGCTTCCCACCGCCCTTGGAAATCCCGCAAAACCCGCGGGATTCCCACTTTTCCCACAGCCCCGACTGCTGCTGGTATCTCTCAAACAAGATCGGGAAATCTAATTGTCGTTGACCGGAAAGAATGCTTGACGCCGGACAAGACGCCTTGCAAACTGGTGCACCATACGAACTCGACACGGAAATACTCACCCCGGAGTCCACCAAAAAATGGGCGACCGCCCGTGGCGAACCGGTGCGCGACGCGGGCGACCAAATCATCGGGCTCCGCGGCACAGTTCAAGACATCACCGAGCGCAAACTAGCGGAAGAGGCGCTCTCGAACATTCCCCGAAAGTTGATTGAAGCACAAGAGCAGGAACGTACCCGGATTGCTAGAGAGCTTCACGACGACATCGTTCAGCGTCTCGCCCTGTTGGCTATCGGGTTACAACAAGTCCACGCAAACCCTGTTGTTTTGCCTGAAGTTCGCAGCCATGTGAGCGAACTCCAGAAGCGGACCTCGGAGATAGCCACGGATATTCAATCCCTTTCGCACGAGTTGCATTCGGCAAAACTGCAATATCTGGGTATTGCTGCAGCCATGAGAGGCTTCTGTCGAGAGTTCGGCGAACAGCAGAAAGTGGAGGTTGATTTCCAAATTCACGACTTACCCAGCCCTTTGTCGGCGGACACTTCTCTTTGCGTCTTCCGAGTACTGCAGGAAGCCCTCCATAATTCGGCAAAACACAGTGGGGCACGGCACTTCGAAGTGCGATTGTGGGGAACGACGGACGAGCTTCATCTCACGGTTAAGGATTCCGGTATAGGCTTTGACCACGAAACAGCAAAGAGGAGCCGCGGTCTTGGGCTCGTCAGCATGGAGGAGCGTCTGAAAGTAGTGAATGGAACGTTTACAATCGAATCGCAGCCCAAGTGTGGTACTACGATCCACGCTTGCGTGCCTCTCAGTTCGGCAAGTGATTCCATGCGTATTGCTGGGTAGAACCCTCGAAAATGGGAATCAGTCGCCAATCTCCGGTGCGAGATCCTGATTGGGATGGAGCTGTCACGGAATGATTCTCCGCAGCACTCCGTACAGCAGTCGGGACAGATCGCAGCTCCGTAGTCAGCGCATTCCGCTCCAGCACGATTGCCGCAGCATACTTACGTCGCTGTCACTGGATACATATTCGATTTGGCAGTAGGGATATTGTTGCCCAATTTTGCCTTTGGGACGATTGATTCGACAGCACTTAGAGGTAGTCTTCCATTCTCATAACCTAAAGAGCTGCGCGAGACCAGGTGTCCCGCTGCTGCAGCCCAAGATTTCAGCCCAAGATTTCGCGGCCGGTGACGACTTTACAGTGACTTGCGCAGCCACCTGATGCCTGTTAAGTCGTTATAAATACTGCTTACTGCAACACTGAAAAGGCTGCGCTCTACCACTTCAGGATGGAGCATCATCTGCCGCCGCCATGACTCGTCATAACCACACGCGTAGTACACATGGCTCCTCATCAGACTCCAACGGTCTATGCTGCGGGCCGCATCGCTACAGAGATCACAGAGCACCCCGCGATTTGAGTTCAACCACTCGGACGTTGAAGGCGTAGGCAATTGCCATCGTTTCAGTAATTTCTCGCAGATCATGAACTACGTACAGTGGGGTACGGAGATTTTGAGGGTTTCCGATACTTAGGAGTTGTTTTCGGAAGAATTTTTTGCGCGCCCAACTTAGGTTGTCCGCACGACTCGAACTTGCGAATCGCGGAACAAGAGGTTCGTATGCAGGCCAAGAAGCTACCTGTCAGTGAATCAAATTTCTCTTTCAGTTCCTTCCAGCAGCCTTCCCCGGAGGCCTCTTTCGAGAGACACTTTTCTGTATCTGAATTGGCCGAACTTTGGGCTTTGAGTGAGCAGACGATTCGCCGAATATTTAACGGTGAGCCTGGTGTGATTGAATGGGGTCACAACGAGAGGCGGTTCAAGCGTGGTTACAAAACCCTGAGAATTCCGGAAAGCGTGGTGCAACGCGTTCATGGGCGTTTGCGAAGCACCGGCTAAACAAACACAAAAGCCGCTTTGAAATTGATTCCGCCACCGTCAGGTCATCGGCCTCAACGTCCGGCTGCCTTGTGTACCTTTTTCCCTTGATCGATCGGCACAATCTTGTTTCCCCAAGCCCGCTGAACACTGAGCTCCAACTGTTCCTGCCGGGCGCGAACCCATGGCGCATAGTGCTTCTCAGTCACCCTGATACTCTTGTGTCCGAGCAGCATCGAGACCTGCTCGAGCGGCACGCCTGCTAGAAGCATTTCCACTGCGAACGTGTCGCGAAACATTTGTGGATGGCATCTTTTCAAGCTGCCATTTGCCTTTTTGATCCCGGCCAATTCGAATAGGCGGCGATAGCTCCTCTGCCAATCGGCGACTGCAGTCTTCGGCAAGCCGTTACCGCTCCAGAAGAAGTACAGAGGATTTGGCCTCGCTCCTGGAGGCAGCGCGCGGAGAGCCTCGGCTATATCCGGCGGCAGCGGCACGTAAACGGGGTGCCCAGTCTTGGCTTGGTATAGGAGGAGTTTGTTGTCGTCGCTCAGACGGCTTCTTTCAAGCGTCAGTGCGTCTCTGATCCGCAACCCACTCCACCGCATGAGTAAGGTCAAGACTCGAATCCGAGTTCCGTTACTGTTCCCGGTCTCACTACGGTTCTCCCGGTAAAGATAAGTGGAGTCTATGATCCGTCCGAACTCGTGGGCGGGGAAGTAGTCTGTTGGCGTCTGATCGACTTTGATCGTTCCAATGCCGAGCATCGGGTTGTCCAAGATCCACTTGCTCCTGTGGCAGAAGTAAAAGAAGCCTGTGAGTCGGCTTTGCTTCTTGCTCTTGGCGAGAGCCTGGTCATTCCAGGTAGATCGAAAATCACGGAGCGCAACCGTGTCGAGATCCTGGAGCCGGGTAAACCGGCGGTTGGCTGCCCAGGCGAGAAACTGCTTGCGAAAGATGATGTTGAGTTTGTAGAGAGTCGCCTCGCGGAGCCCGCGGTCCTTTCCGTCCTGGAGATAGGACTCGACAGCCTCTTGGATCGTGATTCCGCTCCCCTGGGGCTTCTTCGGCGCCGGGTTATCGGCCTCTTCCAGGCGGTGACACTCGGCCTGAGCTCGCTCCCAGCTCTTTGTTTTCAGACTTCGGCGGATGTAGGCGCCCGCTACCGTGCCTTCCACCCACATTGGGCATTTGCAACGCTTCCAGTAGCGATCCGAGGCCTTGGGGCAAGCGGGGTTATGCCGACGGTAGGGAGTGAGCATGGCTCGAATGATCGTACAGTTATCGTACGGTTTCAAGAGCCAAGCTGTAAATACCATAGAATACGATAGTTACAGTGGTGGAGGCGGCGGGAGTCGAACCCGTCCATCATATTGCAAACACGCAAGTTATTGATTCTAAGAACGGACAAAAAGGACAAACCGGATACATCTCCGATTGTTGCATGCAAAATGCATACAAAAATGAGACCTCATCTGCCAATTCGAACAATCTGGCCCGCCCGGATCGAGCTCATTTGCCTAAGGCAATCTCGGACCAGCGGTAGAAGGTCGACGAGGCGATTCGACTTGGCGCGAAGAATCATGATTGCGATGCTACGGTGCTTGAGATTCTGTTCGTACTCGACGCCTTTGTCCATCGTCAAGAAGATCGTGTATTCCTGATGCTCAGCAATTGAAAGGAGCTCGCCGTTCTTCTTGCCTGCGAGCCCCGCTTCTGGAACCGTCAGACATTCATGGTCGGCTAAGCTGTTCTTGAATTTCCTTGGAATGCACTCGTCAAGCAGAATCTTCATCCCAGTTGGCCGACCAGCAGCGACTTCGCTCGCTCCAAGGAAGCGATTGCTGCCTCACGAGTAACCGTAGGAAAGTCATCCAAGAATTCGGCGAGAGTCTGCCCGCCTTCCAAGTAGTCCAGCAAAGCCTGAAAGGGAACTCGGGTACCGCGGAACACCGGAATTCCACCGAGCACATCAGGGTCTTTTGTGATGACTTCCTCGACTTGGCGCATCACCTGATTCCTCCGGACTTGTCGAGACTGATTCTACTCCCTTGATCGGCTGCTACAAAGGAGTGTGGCGCGCCGCCCTTTTGGTTCGAGGGCGATGGCCACCACGCGTTCGTGAATCTTCTCGATGACCTTCGGCCCCAGGTCTGATACAGGTGCCAGCGGCGATATTGAGGCAAGACCCACGAATTGAACGTGGCTGGGAATCTGCGTTCGGCCGGGGTTATATTGATCTGCGCTGGTTGGGGCGGAACATTCATTCGACGACAAGAGGCACCAGCCGCGTGCCACGGAGAGCGCAGGGAACGCCGGGAATCTGGCGAGGCGTGAGACGCGTCATTTCGCTGGAACTTCCAAGGCGCTCAAAAACCGGGCAACCGCCTGCGTCATGCGCTCCGCAGTGAAGGACTCCGGCAGCGGAATCGACAGCATCGGGTGATTGGTCTGCGGGTGCCGCGAGAACAGACTAAAGAGGGCTCCTTGCACTTGCTGGCCGGCGGTGCGCGCGGAAGATCGACTCTCGAGGTCCGCCGCGATCGACTGGAGGAACGCTAACCCAGCCTTAGCCAGGCCGACCGCGGCTCTTTCGACGGCGCCAACTCCGTTCTCGCCGCTGGCCGGGACGCCGGAACCGATGGAGACCGGTTCCGCGACCTTGCTAGGTTCTACCGCCATTTCGGTCGGCGGCGCCGGAGTGGTTGCTGCCGCGCCAACCGGAGTTGGCTGCGGTGGGGGCGCATTGATGATGGGTTTCGGTCTCCCGGGCTGATTGACGAAGATCTCTTTCACCTGCTGCAGAACGCTCTTGCGTCCGAGCTTCGCGAAGCTGACCTCGGAGGTGGGCGCGTCAAACACGCCGGCGAACAGCGACTTCTTCAGTTGCATGGTTTCCCACACCCGTTCCTCGATCGTCTTTTCCGTAAGTAAATGGATGACCTGAACCGGATGGGCCTGTCCCAGGCGATGGACGCGCCCGATGCGTTGCTCCAGGCGCGCCGGATTCCAGGGCGGCTCGAAGTTGATTACGGCGGAAGCCACCTGCAGGTTGAGTCCGACGCCGCCCGCATCGGTGGAGAGGAAGACTCGGCAGTTGGGCTGGCGGTGAAATTCATCGATGAGTTCACCCCGCTTGGGGGCGGGAACGCCTCCATGTAACGAAACGAATCCGATTCCCATTTTGCGCAGTTCCTCTCCCGCCAGGAACGTCATGCGTTCATATTCGCTGAAGACCACCACTTTGCGGTTCTCCTCCAGCGTGAGTTCGCGGATGATCTCGCGGAACTCGGCCAGCTTGGGCGAGTGGTGGGTGCGCTTGTCGAACAGGAATGTCGAGTTGCAGAGCATGCGCATGTTCTGGAGGCAGCACAGGATGCGGCGCAGGTCAATTTCCGAAAGCCACCCCTGGCGTTGCCACTTCTGCATGAGCTTGCCCAGAATGTCGTTCTGTTCCCAGTACGGTTCGGCCTGCTTTTCCGTCAGGGGAAGGTAAAACACCTGGTCGGTTCGAGGAGGAAGTTCTTTCAATACCTCCTTCCGCGTGCGGCGAAGAAGGATAGGCTCCAATCGCCGGTGGATCTGGTCTAGACCGCGATAGCCCAGCAACCTGCCGTCGGCATCTTCCATCCGGTGTTCCTGGAGGAAGCGGAATGCCGGGCCCAGCCGACGCCCGTCGACAAACTCGACCACAGAAAAAAGCTCTTCCAGCTTGTTCTCCAGCGGCGTTCCTGTCAGGACGAAGACATAGCGGCTTTTTAATTGCTTGATAGTACGCGCCGTGGCCGTCGCCCAGTTCCGGATGCGCTGGGCTTCGTCGAGGATGATCAGGTCCGGTTGCAGTTCGTGAAGGTACTTGATGTCCTTGAGCACAAGTTCGTAGCTGGTGAGATTGAAAAACTTCGGAGACGCGTACAACTTCTGCCGTTGCGGTATCAGACCCTCGATGACCTGCACGTCCAGGCCGGTGAACTTCTCGATTTCTTTCTTCCACTGATACTTGACCGACGCCGGTGCCACGACCAGCACTCTTTGAATGCCGCGTCGGCGGCGCAGAAGCTCGGCGGCGGCCAGCGCCTGCACCGTCTTGCCCAAACCCATGTCGTCGGCCAAGACCACGCGGCCACGACAGGCCGCAAAGATGGCCCCACGGACTTGGTAGGGGAGCAGAGCAGTCTTGAGCACGCCAGCAAGCGGATCGCGACCGCGCCGGTATTTTGTCAGCAGCTTTCTCTCCAACTCCAGCCCTTCGGCAATTTCATTTTCCCTGTCGACATAGTCCAGAACATCACTATAGACAACGGCTTGATCGTCGGCCTTGCGGAACTCGTCCATGAGCTTTCCGAAATCGCGGAAGCGGCCGGATTTCAGCAAGCCAGTATCGTCGAAGTATCCCCGAGCCAGGGCCTGCAGTGCCGGCGAGGGGGAGAGAGGAAGCCGGAGGCGCACACTCAGAGTCTCGCCGTAATGAAGCGACAGCGAAGCCCGGGTGCGGCGGAATTGGTCGTGATTGAGCGCCGCGCCCCGGCGCCGATGTAGCCGAAGCAGGAGAGCCTCGATGTGCTTACATGTTCCCAGCGTGTTAACCGCAAAGTCGGGACAGGAACAATAGTTATCGAACAGGCCGGGGCCACGCATCGCCACCCGATAGGTCTTCTTGCTGGCCGAGCGCACGGCATAGTCGCCATAAAGGTCCCCATCCGGCTTAGCCAGGATGCGCACTACACTCCCGTGCGCCCGTTCGCGGCGCGCGGCAATCTGCCGCTCGATCAGCATGAAAAACCTCCGCAATACTGGGGTGTCCGCAGCATAGCAGGAGCCAGATGATGATGTCTGCGGCAAACATCCGGCAAACTAGACGTTGCAGTTCCCGAGGTTGCGGACATCCTCACCGCCATCGAACCCCACCGGGTTCACGGCTTTTCTTTTTGGGGCGGTGGTCCTGCGGGCGGCCGAATAGGCTGCCTGTGGCGTAGATCGACAGAGTACACATCGTACACCTATTCCGGTGGGGTCGTAGTTGGCGGGTTGTCGTGGCGCGGGAGCTCTTTCAGCGTTTCGTTGACGCGGGAATGATTGGGCAAGCATATGGCTCGATTTGCGACATTGCGCGCAAGATCTTGATAGCTCCCGTTGATTTCTCCATCATTAAACTTACCTTCCGGGGGTTCAGCTCTGGCCGCCCCTTCGAAGCCGAATACGGAACCATTTGGCTCCTTTTTGTTATTTCTGTCGGAGACTGGTGTTTATTGGCCCGACTCGATGTTGCATCTGCCCATTTTCGACTATTTCTTGCCATTAGATCTCCCAGACAAAAGACTGAAGCTCGCCTCGGTTGACCCACTCCCATAAATATGGGGATAAAACGGATACATCTCCGATTACGTGCAAAGTGCATGCCAAAACTCGGACAGGTTTGCCGCTGAATTGGCGAACAGTGTCTGGAAAATTGGCGGGATCGACGGACTGATGCAAACCTCTGATCCCAATTCGGCCGACCAAAGGCTGTCCAGAATTCCTGATCACATCTCTGACTGGACCCACGGGCATTGAAATCTGATAATCTTCCTGCGAAAGGAATACGATTATGCCAGTGAAGGCAATGAAAGTACCTGTGCGAGCAAAGCGCAGCAAGGTGGAAATGCAGCAGGAGTTCGCGGAGATCCAAGAGCAGGTGGAATCTGCGCGCGAGGCCGCAGACGCCAAGGCAGAAGGAGCCGCGCGGCTGCGCGCGGCCGAGGTCCGGCAAGCCGCCGAGAGTATAACGGTCGAGGCGGTAGTGCAGAAGATTTCCGGGCTGGGACTTGAGGTCGGCAAGGCACTAGCCGATGTGTCCGAGCAGCTCACGCAGGAGGTGAAGCTACTGGCCACGGTGCGGGAGGCGGTAGTGCTCGAGCGGAAAGAACTGGAGCAGCTCCATAAGATTGACGTGGCAGCCACGGCGCTCGATCAGATGGTGCAGGATTATGCGCGGGAAAAGCAGCGGTCGGAAGCAGAGATAGCGGCGCAGCGCCAGGCGTGGGAGGAAGAGTCGGCGCGAATGGAGCGCGAGCGCAAGGAGCAGGACGAGACTCTTAAGAAGCAGCGCCAGCGTGAGATCGAAGATTATGAGTATAAGAAGGCGCTCGAGCGGAAGAAAGCTCAGGACAAATACGAAGAAGAGATGCGCCTGGTGGAGAAAAAGAACCGGGAGCATCAGGAGGCTCTGGAGAAAGGCTGGGGACAGCGCGAGGCGGCGCTGAAGGAAGGCGAGGACGAACTGACGCGTTTACGGAACGAGGCGGAAAGTTTTCCTGCGCTTCTCCAGAATGAGGCGGAGACTGCAGCGTTGCGGGTGCGACGCGAGACGGAAGCCAAGTTTGAGCAGGAGGTGCTCGTTCTGAAGAAGGACGCGGAGACCGAAAGGCGGCTGGCTGAACTGCAGGTGAGGACCCTAGAGGAGACTCTGGCCCACCAGGCGGCTCAGATCTTGACGCTCGAAAAGCAGCTAGCAGAGGCTAAGCAGCAGGTGCAGGACATTGCGGTGAAGGCGATCGAGGGGGCCTCTGGGGCGAAGGCGTTGTCACATATCAACCAGATCGCGATGGAGCAAGCAAAGAATCGGCCGCAGGGGTAGCAGGAAGGCCTCGATCCCGGATCCGCCCATAGACTTGTCGTGAAACCGAAGGCTGAAAAGACCGACACGGCATTTGTGCCGATTGGAGTAAAAGAGCTGATTAACCTGTATTTGAAGACAAGCCAGGCGATAATCCCGCTGACAACCGGGGCGTGCGCTGCCTGATCGACGATGTTCAGGCGCGAAAGATGTGGGAAGATTGCCGAGAAAAAAAAGATAATCGCATGGCCAAGAAGACGAAGAAGCCGAGTCAGAAGATGCAAGCGTGGATCGAGGCACGAAAGCGCCACCATTTGTCTCACGCCCAGGTCAACATGGCCCGCGAGCTGGGGATGAACCCGGCGAAGTTGGGCAAGATCGATAACCACGAGCAGGAGTCGTGGAAGCTGCCCTTGCCCCAGTTTATCGAAGAGCTCTATTTCAAGCGGTTCGGCAAGACGGCCCCCGACACAGTTCTGTCTGTCGAGGAGCGATGCCGCCTCGAAGCGGCGAAGAGGGAGTCAAGACGCACCGCCGGGCGGTGTGCCGTGGACATCGCGACAACGCGCGAAGCTCTACTACGTTGACGGGGAGCAAATCAGGTGGGAATCTCCGTTGGCGCATTAGGGACGTTGGCCCGCGCACCCTGAAATTCGCGACCGCATTGACAAAAAACACGCTGGCCTGTTGACCGTCTTCGACCGACTCCGGCGGAAGCGCAATTTTGCCCTGTACGACGATAATGGCGCGTTCCCCAGGGTGATAGTCGGTTTGAAATGTGCCCGCCTTCTAGTGTTTTGGGGACCTGAGAACCGAGAAAGGCTGCCTTCATCCCGATCGGCATAACTCAGCCTAGCTGGCCTTTCTCATCTTGCGGTGAACGATTAGCATCACGCTCTCTGGAATGCGAAGCGTCTTGTAAGCTCGTCGATACCTGCCTTCATCCGAACCGAGGGAGACCACACCCGGCTCATTGGCAAATATCTTGCGAACCATCTTCGCATCCAGATGCCACAGTTCAGACACTTCTTGAACGGTATAGTGGCGTTCGAAGGCAGAGTCATTTGCCGGAGGCTTCTTCTTTTGGTCTTCCTCTTGCAGCATCGTAATTTCTCCCGCACGAAGAGACTGGCTCATCGCAGGCGATATAGCGCTCTGGTGCGGGTACGCGTGTGTCGGTCAACCACGCTTGCATCCCCGAGCGTTTTCACTATCGCTAGGCGGACCGTGCACTACTGCGCTCGAATGTGCTTGAGCACGCTCAGATACGAAACAACTGTTGCGTAGCTGAGCCCCAGATTCACAGGACAACCACTGATCTAGTCCACCGCCGTGAAATCGCCATCTTTTGCCGATCTTGATGGTTGGAATCTCTCCGTGACAAGCGAGAATTTCTAGAGTTTTCCAGTGCATCCCGAGCAAAGGGGCCGCTTCCTTCAGAGTGAGCAACTGCGCAAAACTCTGTGGGCTTCCGTGGCCTGTCCGGCGTCAAGCATTCTTTCCGGTCGGAATTCTAATTGTCGTTGCTCGGGAGTTCTGATTGTCGCCCATCAGTGGCCCGTGCCTCTCGGTTCGCTCCATATCTCCTCCGTGTTCCCAAGGCACGAGTTGCAATCTCCGAGTATGGAGGTTGGGGGGGAGCGAAGTCTTGCGGAGAATGAACCGAAATTTCGGATTCAATCGGAAATCAAAGCGTTTCAGGCAACCAGGAGGCTTACAAGACCAGCTCTAAAGAGATGCGGTCGAATATATCGACTGCTTCTCCGAGAAAAAAGAGGTCGATTGTGGTCTTCCAGCCGGTGTCAGTTGTCATGTCACCAGTATTGAAATGCGGCTGTGGCCAGTAGCCGTCGGCTCGACTACATGAAAGAGCAGGTAATATTGCCATTTTTCCCACCTTCGTGAATTGCGGAATCCTTTTTGGATTCCTGAAAAGCTCGAATAGGCTGGGAGAACGAGCAAGAGGTCTGCGCCAACCTTTCTCAGACGTCAAGCTAATTCTGCTCTCTCCCCATCCACACGGTCCAGCTCCAACCTTCCAATACACAAGCAAGTTTCATTTCAAACTGCCCTGTCCCTAGCAATGTCGTCCGCACCTGAAAGCAAAAGGTGAGCTCGGCCTCGAGGGGGACTTCTTTCGATTCACATCCGCGCCCACGGATCAGCCAAGCGCACCGTCATCTACGATGTCGGGAGCAAGCCGTTCTTCGAGGCTATCGGCGAAGAAGACAATCGCAATCGACGGTGGCGACAGCCCTACCCAATGATGCTGAAGCTCGTGGGCTTTGACTACGTGATCGCCCATCCAGACTGCCCGTACTTGGCGACAGAAACAGAAAAGCTTCACTACTTCCAAACCACGCCCGGAACTTGATCCGAGCCTGTTTCCCGCTCGCCTCTACCGCTCAAAACACGCGTTCGAGGACTACGCGATACTTCGTGGACAAGTTTCCGATCTTCCTCTCTGGCATGCAGTGTGCCGCTTCCTGTGGTCACGTTTTGTTAGGTCGACGGTAGCCTCGCCAAGCCTTCGGGCTTCGACACGTATCTACTCCAATACGGAGACTTGATCGCCCAACTTCTATTGTCGCGAGTGATCTACGTCGCTTCAGACCAGCGAATGTTTGGGCAAGCCGCCCGGATTTTTCGTCGGCTGCTGGGTACCTGGTGGTGTGGGATTCAAGTCGAGGGAAGACCGAACTGCAACGACTTCTGGAACACTTCGTGCCCGGCAGCTCTTCGAACAACGGAACACCGGTTCCTTCGACAAGCGGAAACTTGATCAACTCCGTGATGAGCTCGAGGAGTTTCGAGGGCGCGACTATGGAGCGCTATTTCGCCAATGGCAAGTCCAAGGAGACTGTGGAGTGGCGGGGGGCTAATCTGCCCGCCAAGGAATCCTTCGCGCTGTTTGACACCTATCGGTTTCCCCCGATTGCTCGTTTTTCGGTGAGCTCACGAAGGGCGTGCCGGCATGAAGCTGCCAGAATATGAGCGGATTTTGTTGGTGGATGCTTTAGTCCACTACAAACTCCGGGGGAGACTCGCTCGTTGCCAGGCGATAAGGTGCGTTCTACGAACGATTTCCGTAAGGAGCGGCAGTCCGAAAATCACAGCCTGCGGGCCGGACCCAAGGGCGGGAGCGACCCCGGTTTGTGGCCGGCTGAGCCGCCACAAACCCGCTTCGCTCGTTCCCTCGCTACGGGGATCGCTCCCGCCCTTGGGTGAAGTGAAATCGCTATGTTCTCCTTATCGTGAAGCGTGATGCGAGTCGGAATTCTGAGGCGACGTAACAAAATAGAGATCAACAATGCCTTCCTACATACCACAACGCGTCAAACGAGCTAAGTAGCAGATCATTGTGAAACTTTTTGAGGATCAACTGGCCATGGTCAACAGCTACGGGCGCTTCATCGACGATAGCCGCGACTCCATCATCAGCCAGGCGCTTGAGCTGGTTTTCAAGAAAGACCACGAGTTCGCTCGCTGGCTGGACCAGCGCAATTGAGATGCGGGGAGCACTACTGAAGCCAAAGGCAGGCCGGATGGAGCTTCTCCGGTTGATCGACCAGGCCCACAGGGGGGAGAGAGCAACGCGCCAACGACAGCAGTCCGTGGTCGACTTGAGAAAAGAGCCGGCATAGCAGTGGGAGAAGCATGGCCATGAAGCAGATTGTGGAACGCCGAAAGTCCATGAGTTTCGTGCTGAGCACTGCACTGGGACTCTACGTGTTTAGGGCATGCCCGTTTCCAGAAGAAAAACAGTTGCCGACTGCTTCAAATATAGGAACAAGATTGGGTTTAACCTGGCCTTGAGGCTCTGCGTGATTGCTATCAGCAACGCAAAGCCACAATGGATGACCTGTGGAAGGGCCAAAGTGTGCCGGGTCGCCAGAGTGATGCAGCCCTACCTGGAGTCAATCGTTTGACCAAAGCGCCGATTGACTTGCCCGCATCCGTTCGACAGCGACTGTTGAACCTGGCCAACCTCAGCAAACAAGATTTTGGGCTTCTCTTGACCAAGTACGCCTTGGAACATGTGCTCTATCGTCTAAGCGTTTCCAAGCATCGCGACGCTCTTGTGGTCAAAGGCGCCCTTCTGTTTCAGCTGTGGACCTCGGAGCCTTATCGTCCAACACGAGACTTGGATCTACTCGATCAGGGGGGCGGATCGGCAGAGCATTCCTGCAAGATCTTCATCGTGGCTGTGTTCGCAGAAGGCGATGGGCTGCTTCTTCTGCCGGATACCATTCGTGTCGGAAGAATCAGGGACGAAGAAGAATACGACGGCGTCCGGGTGTTTGCTTGTTGACGGGTGCTGGCCGATCCCATCCGATCACCGCGGACCCCGCAGGGAAATTTTTGCAGCGATAGGACTGGTTCCGCTGTAGGTTTTTCGTGCCCGACGTTCAGGCTTTGGTGGATCTGGCCAACTCTTGCGGACACTAGTTGTGAGCTGCTCCTGCCTGGCCTTGACCCAGGGTGCGTAGTGCTTTTCAGTGATTTTTATACTCTGGTGTCCGAGCAGGATGGATACCTGCTCCAGCGGCACACCGGCAAGAAGACTCTCGACAGCGAAAGTGTCTCGAAACATGTGGGGGTGGCATCTCTTTGCGGTTCCGTCTTCATGGCGTATGTTGGCGAGCTTGAAGACTCGTCGCAGGCTGCGTTGCCAGTCACTCACGGCCGATTTGAGCAACCCGTTGCCAGTCCAGAAGAAGTACCGTGGGTTTGGTTTTGGGCCAGGAGGAATGTTTCGCAAAGCGTCTGCTACATCGTGGGGAAGGGGAACGTACACGGGCTGCCCAGTCTTTGCGCGATACAAGTGTAACTCGTCATGTTCGTTGAGGCGAGATCGCTCTAACCCGACGGCGTCGCTGATCGCGAGGCCACTCCATCGCATCAACCAGACTAGCGTGCGAACTCGGGTGGCCTGGTTGCGTGGTTCGCTATTCCAAGCCCTCGGATTGTAGACGTAGGTTGCATCAACGATCTTGTTGAATTCGTCTTTCGGAAAATAATCGGTGGGTTTTTCGGTGACCTTGACCCGGCCAAGCAGGATCGCGGGATTGCTCTTAATCCAGCCCATTCGCAGGCAGTAGTAGAAGAACCCGATGACGCGTTCCTGCTTTTTCTTTCGCGCAAGGGGGGCGTCTTTCCACGTGGCTCGAAAAGCCTCCAGTTCTTCGCCTCCGATGCGTTCAAGTGTCTTGATGTTATGCTCGGTAGCCCAGCTGAGCAGCTGCTTGGCAAAGATCGTGGTGAGCTTGGCCACGGTTGAAGGGCTCAGATTTTCTTGCTCCTTGGCTGAAAGAAACCTTGAGACGGCATCCCCCAACGACGGGGCCAACTCTTTGTTTGGCTCGGCGCCCGCGCGCTTCCTTTGCTCGGCGTCTTCAAAGTCTCGTTCGACGGCTCGACGTGTTTCTTCGGCGCGATCCCAGGCGCGCGTCTTCGCGCTTCTCTGGGAGCGTTTCCCATTGTTGTTTATGTACAACCATTTAGGACAGTTGCAGCGCTTCCAATATTGATCGTTTTTCTTGGGACACTGAGCTGAATGGCGGGTATAGACGGTCACGACGAGGTTTCGAATGGGCACGGCACGGTTCCTTATAGACAGGAACATAGCACACCGTGCATGCAAAATGCATACGATTTGTTAAGTCATAGTCTAAACTATTGATAATAAAATGTTTAAATTGGTGGAGGCGGCGGGAGTTGAACCCGCGTCCGAAAATGTTACTGGTCAAGAGACTACATGCTTATTCACGTTCATGCCCTCGGCATTACCCGAAGACGTTCGCGACTGTTGCTCAGAACGGACAAGAAACCCCAGCCGCTAGCCTGAGATCTTAGCCTCTCTCCCCAGACGTAGAAGAGAAGAGCAGCCCTCTGTGTGACGTTCGCTCACAGCCCAAGGGCGAAGCTGTGGAGAACGGCTGCCTAATTAATTAGGCTGCGTATGCCATTTCTTGATTGGCAATTATCATTTTGCCCACGATTACAGGTGCGAGCACCCTGGCATGCCTCTTGGCCGCAAGCATCTCCGTCGAAGCCGTGACGCCCCCACTGGTGGGATTGGCCTGCAAAGAACAGACAACTGGGCTTGAAGCCCTCTTCCAATCTAGGTATGAACCCAGTGGAAGTCAAACTAACCATTTGATGTAGCCAAGGTTACAAAAGGTGCTCGTCCTGCGGGCGCCCCAACCACCCGTTCGGGGGATAGAAGAAGGGTAGCGAGCGCATCATACTTGATGGGTCCGAAGCTGACCTCAGGAGAATGGATGACTACCTTTTCGAAGACCTTCCTGATCGCCGTACTGACGATTGGTGCAGTGTTTTCAACAACATTGGCGTTTTCCCAGCCCAAGAACTGAAGCCGCCGAACTGCAGCTCTTCCAGGCCATCAACCGCGAGCGTGCAGCCTATGGCCTGCCTCCTCTGAAATGGGACGAAGCCCTGGCCAACGCGGCCCGGCAGCATGCAGAAGTCATGGCGGCACAGCGATCGATTTCGCACGGCTTTCCGGGCGAACCCAGCCTGCCCAGCCGGGCCACGCGGGCCGGCGCCCGCTTCAGCTGGCTGTCAGAGAACGTCGCCGCCGGACCGAATGCCGAGAATATCCGCGAGCAGTGGATGAACTCTCCCAATCACCGGGCCAACCTGCTCGATGCCGACATGGACACCATTGGCGCCGGAGCCGCCGAGCGCAATGGAGTCGTCTTCGTGGTGGCAGACTTTTCGAAAGCCAAGCGTTAAATAGAGAATCGGAATGCGCACGGGCCCTCAGGGACACGGCGCTCCTGCCGCCTGCCACCCCTTTACCTTTGCAGCAAACTCATCGTGAAGCACGGGGGCGGCCGTCCTGCCCTCGCTCGGAGTATTTCTTTTGCGCTCTTTGCGGCTTTTCTTTGCGTCCTTTGCGGTTAGAAGCTTTTTACCGCAAAGGACGCAAAGAAAGCCGCAAAGAAGGGGCGTCTGTCATCCGGGAAGGATGCTATTTTGCTGATGCTGGCTATCGATAAACCTGCGCCAACCGGTTGCAAGTCCATTGTCTGCGAGCGGTCAGGGCAGTCTTTCTACCGCTGGTCGCCCTGATCCTTGAAAGCCTCCGCGAACTCTATTGCCTAGCCCGAATGGCTCACCTTATACTTCGCCATGGGTTTAGCGGAAGTCAGCCGCTTCGACCACCCGGTTCTGCAGAATTATCTCGTCGATGACGCTTATGACGAGACCTTTGAAAGCCCGGGTAAGCCTCGCCCGCACTACGCTCCCCTGTTAGAGACGTTCTCTTCGCTGCCCGCCGACGAAATCCGCCGCCGCAAACATTCCGCCGATCTGGCCTTCCTCAACCAGGGCATTACCTTCACGGTTTACGGCCGCGAAGAGGGGACGGAGAAAATCTTTCCCTACGATCTTCTGCCCCGGCTGATTACCAGCGCGGAGTGGGGCCGAATCGAACGCGGGTTGACCCAGCGCATCACCGCCCTCAATCTCTTCCTGCGCGATATCTACCACGAAGGCCGTATTCTCTCCGACGGCATCGTACCCCGCGAGATCGTCTATAGCTGCAGACACTTTCGCCGCCAGATGCGCGGACTGCAGGTGCCGCGCAATGTGTATGTCGCGGTCGTCGGGTCGGACCTGATCCGGATGCCGGGCGGGGAGTTCGTCGTTCTCGAAGACAACCTGCGCGTGCCCAGCGGGGTTTCCTACATGCTGACCAACCGCCGGGTGATGAAGCGCATCTTTCCCAACCTGTTTCGCCGCCAGGGCGTGCGTCCCATCGAGCATTACACCCAGGCCCTGCTGAGCACGCTGCGCTCGCTGTCACCCGAGGGCCGGCCAGAGCCGACCATCGTGCTGCTCAGCCCGGGCGTCTTCAACTCGGCTTATTTCGAACACGCCTATCTGGCCCGCCAGATGGGAATCGAACTGGTCGAAGGGCGCGACCTGGTGACCCACGACAACGTGGTTTACATGCGGACCACCACCGGGCTGCGCCGCGTGGATGTGATCTACCGCCGGGTGGATGACGACTTCATCGATCCCCTGGCCTTCCGCTCGGATTCCGTGCTGGGCGTGTCGGGATTATTCAATGCTTACCGCGCGGGCAACGTGACCCTGGCCAACGCCTTCGGCACGGGCGTGGCCGACGACAAGGCGCTGTACGCCTACGTCCCCAAAATCATCAAGTATTACCTCGACGAAGATCCGGTGCTGAATAACGTAGAAACCTATTTGCTCAACGACCCGGTACAGCGTGACCATGTGCTGCAGAATCTCGACAAGCTGGTGGTGAAGGCAGTGGGGAGTCAGGCGGTTACGGCATGCTGATCGGCCCGCACAGCACCAGCGCGCAGCGGCAGGAGTTTCGGGAACGCATCGTCGCCGATCCCCGAAATTACATTGCCCAGCCCACCATCACTTTCTCGCGGGCCCCCTGTTTTATCGACGACACATTGCAGGCCCGCCACGTGGACCTTCGTCCGTACGTGTTGTTCGGAGACAAGGTGACCATCGTTCCCGGCGGCCTCACGCGGGTGGCGTTGCGCCGCGGATCGCTGGTGGTGAATTCGTCGCAGGGCGGCGGCAGCAAAGATACCTGGGTGCTCAACCAATAAGCCATGCTCTCTCGCGTCGCTGACAATCTGTATTGGATGAGCCGCTACCTGGAGCGCGCCGAGCACGCCGCTCGTCTTCTCGACGTGAATCTGAACCTGATGCTGGATGAATCAGCGACCAGCGCGGACCGCCGCTGGCGCCGGGTTCTGGCGGCGCTGGGGAATCCGCCCAACCTGGCCTGGAGCGGCGACGCTTACCAGGTGGCAAAGATCCTCACCTTCGATCCGGGAAATCGTTCCTCCATCACCGCCTGCGTGGCCAGTGCCCGAGAGAACGCGCGCCAGGTTCGTGAAGAGATCAGCTCGGATCAGTGGCAGCGCCTGAACCGCCTGTTCCACCAGGTGACCCGGCACAAACCGAACGAGACCGATGACGTGCTGCCCTCCGACTTCCTGCTGGCCGTGATCGAAGGCGTGCACCTGATCCAGGGCGTCACCGATTCCACCATGAGTCACGGTGAAGGCTGGCATTTTATCCAGGTAGGGCGCTACATGGAGCGGGCTTGCGCCACGGTCGCTTTGCTGGGCCTGTATCATCGCGAATTCTGGGGGCATCCCGATCAGACTCCGGAGGCGGCCGAGTACCTCGAGTGGGTCGGACTGCTGCGCTCCTGCACCGCGTTTGAGGCCTACTGCAAGGTTTATACCGCGGACATCAGTCCCGACCGGATCATTGAATTTCTGCTGTTGAACCCCGAGTTTCCGCACTCGGTGCGCTATTCCATCGATCATCTGCAACGCGCTCTCGAAGCCATTCACGGTGAGGGCGGCAAGCGACGGGGAGCGCAGTTGACCCGGCTGGCGGGACGGTTGCAGGCCTCGCTCAGCTTCGGACAGATTTCTGAAATCCTCTCGCAGGATGTGGGCGCGTATCTGCAGGATATTTTGCGGCAGTGCCGCGACATCCACGAAACCATTTACGAGCTTTACGTGAATTACGCGATCCAGACCGCTTTGGCAGGATAGGGGACCAGGCCTTCATGTTCTATTCCATTCAGCACCTGACAAAATTTCACTACGCCTCTCCGGTCAGCGAGAGCGTGATGGAAGCGCGGATGCATCCCCGGAGCGAAGGCAACCAGCGCTGCCTGACCTTTCATCTGGCGGTGAGCCCGCGCTGCCGCGTGTTTGCTTACCGCGATCACGTGGGCAACAACATCCACCATTTCGATATCCCGGGACAGCATTCCTATCTCGTCATCGTGGCCGAGTCGCTGCTCGACATGCAGCCCGCGCTCGAGATCCCGAGTTCCTTGCCTGCCGATGCATGGGCCGAGGCCGACGCCATGGTGAAGATGGGAGACTACTGGGAAATGCTGCTTCCCAGCGAGTTCGCGCAGCCCACACCGGGATTGATCGAGCTCGCCCGGCAGATGGACGTTTGCCGGCGCGGCGATCCTCTCAGCTTGTTGCGGGAGTTGAACCAGAGGCTCTACGACTGGTTCGAATACGTGCCCAAGAGCACGAAAGTGGACTCGCCGATCGATCACGCCATCGAGACCCGTCAAGGCGTGTGTCAGGATTTTGCCCACATCATGATTGCGCTGGTGCGCCGGGTAAAAATCCCCTGCCGTTATGTCAGCGGATATCTTTATCGCAGTGCGCAAAGTCACGACCGCTCGGTGGTGGACGCAACCCACGCCTGGGTGGAAGCATTTCTGCCGCCGCTGGGCTGGGTCGGCTTCGATCCCACCAACTGCCTGCTGGCGGGCGACCGCCATATTCGCACCGCGATCGGTCGCGATTATGCCGATGTGCCCCCGACTCGCGGAATCTTTCGCGGACAAACTCCCAGCGAACTCTCGGTGGCGGTGCGAGTCACGGCTTCGGTCGAGCAGCCCGAACTCGAGCACGGGCTTCCGGTTCCGGAAGAGTGGTCTCTGCTGGTCGAACAGGCGCAGGAACCGCCCCCTGTTCCCGCCAAGACCATGCAGCAGGAGCAGCAACAGCAGCAGTAAAATTCACTGGCCGGGAGGTTGTTTCCACCACTGAACGAGCGTGAGGCTCGCGCCCACATTCAGTTATCACCTTTTGCATCCTGCCGCCGTTTCTAACATCTCACTTGTAGCGCCGGCATCTTGCCCTCGCAGTGGGGGCGGGACGCCCCACGACAGCCGCCGGGACGGCGGCGCTACAATTTAGGGGCACACGGTAAAATCAGTAACCAACCTATGACTTCTTTCGTCCAACCCTGTAGCAGGAAGCGGTGTCAGGAGAGGTGCCGGTGAAGGCGCAGTGTCTGCCATTCCGCCAGATTCCGCACACCACAAGGCTTTTCAGCGATTTTCTTTCCTGGTCTCCCACCCTCCAGCCCTTTTACTCCCGGCCTCCTCATTTTGCGCAATGGTTCAAAGACGAAACCGCCGGTGCCGGTTATGACCTCGGGCGGCGGGCGCGCGTGGCGGACATACTGGAAAGGCAGAACCGGGCCTGGGATGCGTCGCCCCAAACTCTGGAAAATATTGCCCGCCTTCGCGCCGGCGCTTCCGCGCTGGTCACCGGACAACAGGTGGGCCTTTTCGGCGGCCCGCTATTTTCCCTCTTTAAAGCACTGACTACCATCAAATTGGCGGGCGAAGCTACGAGCGCGGGCTCCGACTGCGTTCCCATATTCTGGCTGGCCACCTCCGACCACGACCTGGATGAGATCAACCACGTTTCGCTTCTGGGGCCGGACGGCTCATTGCAGAAATTTTCCGCTTCTACCCGAGGCTTGCCCGATGCTCCCGTAGGAACGGTGTCGTTCGGACCCGAGATCGAGCCTGTCGTCGAGGCCGCAGCCGCACTCCTGGGCGATTCGGAAGTCACAAAATTCCTGCGCGAGGCATACCGGCCGGGAGAGAACTTCGGCAGCGCATTCGCGCGCCTGTTTGCACGTCTCTTCGCCCAGTGGGGCGTGATTCTGCTCGACGCTTCAGACCCCGAACTCCATCGCATCGCCGCCCCGATTTACAGTGCCGCCATCGATCAGGCCGCCGAACTGGATGACGCATTGCTGGCGCGAGGCAGGGAACTGGAGGCCGCGGGCTATCACCAGCAGGTCAAAGTGACGCCTTCATCCACGCTTCTGTTTACGCTTCGCCAGGGGGCGCGCGTACCGGTGCACCGGCGGACAAATGGCGGTGGGGCGGAGTTCCTGGTCAACGACGAAACCATCTCGCAGGCGGAATTGTTGCGTCGCATTGCATCGGAGCCGGAGCAGTTCAGCGCCAATGTACTGCTGCGGCCGGTAGTGCAGGATTACCTGTTGCCCACGCTGGCGTACGTGGGCGGGGCCGCGGAAATTGCCTACTTCGGCCAGGGAGCGGTGGTTTACAAGGCTCTACTAGGACGGGCGACGCCCATTCTCCCCCGTTTCTCCGCGACCATTGTCGAAAGCAAACCTCAAGCTTTACTTGAGCGTTATCACCTGACCGTGCCGGACGTCTTTCACGGTCCCGACGCTGCTGCGGGAAACGCTTGCCCGGCATACGCTGCCGGCTGACTTGCAGACCGCCTTCGACCGGGCACAGTCGTCGTTGCGAGCAATCGCTCGGCTCAATTCAGCAATCTCTCGAGCGCCTGGACAAGACCCTGGTGGAAGCTTCGACCAACGCGGCATCGAAGATGCAGCACCAGCTTGAGCAACTGCGTTCAAGAGCGGCGCGGGCCGAGTTGCGCCAGAGCGAGGTTCTGGGCCGTCATGCAGAATTGCTCAGCCACGCGCTGTACCCCAACAAAGTTCTGCAGGAACGCGAGATCGGCGGCGTGTATTTCGCGGCGCGGCATGGAACCGGGCTCTTGCAGGAACTGCATGACACCCTGCAAACCACCTGCCTGGATCACCAGATCATCTCCCTGTCATCCTGAGCGGAGCAAGATCATTCGCTGGCGAATGATCTTGCGCAGTCGAAGGACCCCTACCTTCCGAAGAAGCGCAAGGTTGAAGGAGATCCCGTGTAGCTTCCGCCGAGAATTCGACGCACTGAAACGATATCGCGAGGGTAGAGGTCCTTCGACTCCGTGTCGGCTTCGCGAAGCGAAGCCGACACTCCGCTCAGGATGACATTCCGCATGACACCCTGCAAACCGGCTGCCTGGATCACCAAATCGTCTCCCTGTCATCCTGAGCGGAGCAAGATCATTCGCTCGCGAATGATCTCGCGCAGTCGAAGGACCCCTACCCCCGGAAGAAGCGCAAGGTTGAAGGAGATTTTCCCCCAGTAAGAGCAGGTTGCTTCCGGCGAGAATTCGTCGGGGCGAAAGCTTAATCGCGAGGGTAGGGGTCCTTCGACTCCGTGTCGGCTTCGCGAAGCGAAGCCGACACTCCGCTCAGGATGACACCTTCTTACGGCTGCAACACCAGCTTGTCGGTGGCTTCTTTCTCCACCGCTTCCCGCGAATACAGCAGAGGGAAATACTTTCCCTCACTCCACAACGGTATCAAATCGGAATAGTGCGGGCTTGCCGGCTGTCCGCTCTGGCCGGGTACGTTCACTGTCACCGAATGGTCCCAGTCGCTGAGATCGAGGATTTCCCGGTAGCTGGCGCCTGAGACCTGGTCAAAAGAACTGTCGTAATACCCTGTGGCATTCACTGTGTACTCATCTCCCGGGCGGGAAACGGGCGGTGGATCGGTGAGCGCGGCCGCGCCCGGCATTTGATCGAGGGGATGACGAAACCTGACGTGGTGCATTTCTCCCCACGACCACTTTGTCGAATCCGCTCCCTGGAGCTTTTGCATTTCCTTCCAGGCCTCTTCCAGGGACGCTCGCAGCATGTGGTTCCGGGATTCAACCAGCGAATCCGCTCCCGTGTGATTGATCCCCTGTAGAAAGCCTATTACCTGATGCGGCGACCAATCATCGATCATGCTCCGCGCAGCGGCCGGTATAGCCAGATCCATCGTCTCCCGCGTGACGATCTGCAGCCAGACCTCATATAGCGCCGCGGCAGCCGAGTCGCGCTGGACTTCGCAGTTCCAGTGCAACAAAAGGTCCGTAGCGGGGCCGGGTTTCTGTCGCGCCGTGGCCGCGCGCAGCAGGTCGATCAGTTGCCGAGCGGGAAGCGAAAGCACATCGGTTTGCAAGCGCTGCATATCGCCGACATCCAGTTTCTTGCCTGCCTTCGGCTTTGCCCCAGCACCTCAGTGACGCGCTGAAAGCGGTAAGGCGGGGCCCAGCTGTAACCCACTTTGTAGGGATAGCCTTCCGGAATCATCTTGTGATTCGCACTGGCGATAAAGCCCTGGCTGGGATTGTATTCATGCGGCAGTTCGGAATTGGGCACAAAGCCGGACCACTCATAACCGCCGCTGCCCGGCATGGGCAGCAGCCCAGTCCAGGTTTTGCGCAGCGGAGCGAGGCCGGTGGAGTGCTCTCCGATATTTCCGGCTCGGTCGGCATAGACGATATTTTCGGAAGGGACTTTCCAGCGCGGCATGGCGGCTTCAAATTCCCGCCAGTTCTGCGCCCGGTCAACCGCCAGCGATCCCAGATAGCCGGCTGTTCCAGGTTCAGCGCCGACCCAGCGCAGGGCCAGGGCACGTTTGCCATCCTCCCAAAGCACGGGGCCGTGAGTGGTAAATTTCAAATCCACTTCGACGCTCTTGCCGCCGCGGATTCCGAAAGTCTCTTTTCGCACCTGCATGGTCTCCCAGCCTCGCGCGGTTTTGTACTGTGAGGCGTTGGCGGGATTCAACTCTTCCAGGTAAAGGTCCTGCTGGTCGAGACCGAAAATGGTGAAACCCCAGGCGATGTTCTGGTTGTGTCCCAGCGCGACCCCGGGCAGGCCGGGCTCGCCCGCGCCGATCACGTCCCATCCCGGCGCCACCAGGTGGACCATATAGCGCAGCGAGGGTTCGGCCGTCACCCGGTGCGGATCATTGGCCAGCAGCGGTTTGCCGCTGTGCGTCAGCTTGCCGGAGACAGTCCAGTTATTGCTGCCCTCCGCGGGATGCCGGGGAAATTCGATGCGAGTATCGCTGCCCACCAGATTATGCAGCAGCGCCGGCGAGAGCCCCGCCAGGTTCGTATCCGGTGCCGGGTCCAGTTTCACCGGCGGATCGAAATCGAACAGCAACGAGGCCGCGTCGGCCCCCGCGGCGCTCACCGCTTGCGCATGTTCCAGTTCGTCGAAGGCGTTTCCCGTCATGGAGAACGCGGCCATGCGGTTCAGGCAATCGGCGGGCTTCCAGGGTTCCGGACTAAAACCGGCCAGTTGAAACTCGAACGGCAGGCCGGGACCACCCGCCGCCATGCGGCTCGCGATGTAGGCATTGATTCCAGCGGTGAAGGCTTCAAGTATCTGCTGCGTGTCGGGCGAGTAGCTTTCGTACTCGGCCTTCATGTCCCCGTGATAGCTCAGCAGGCGGGCATTGATATCGCGCTGCAGGGCCGAAGCGCCCAAAACCTCGGCCAACCGGCCCTGGCCTGACCGCTTCCACAATTCCATCTGGAAAAGACGGTCCTGAGCGGCCACGAAGCCCTGAGCAAAAAAGAGGTCATGCTGGTTCTGGGCGTATATATGGGCAACGCCCCAGCGGTCGCGCAGGACGGTTACCGGCTGTTCGAGGCCTTCCACCTTGAGATTGCCCTGGAGCACGGAAAGAGCGGCCTGCGCCCGGCTTCGAAGAGTACTCTGACTAACGTCGTCAGCGACGGACCCAGAGCCGGCTTGCGCTGCAGCGGAGATTGCAGCGATCAGAAACCACAAGGAGAGAACACGGACGCGCCTCTTCATACCGGCGGCATTCTATCCCAGCGCGATAAAAGATCACGCCGCTAGCCTTTCCTTCGTGTGCCTTCGTGTCCTTGGTGGTTGATGCATTTGGTGAGTCCACCATGAAACCGCCTCTTGACGGCTGACTTCGGGCAGCAGAAAAGCGTAATACTCTTTCCTTTTGGCGAGCCATTAAATTTTCATCTTCAAGCGTCCCAACACCGCACCCATGCCCGCGTCCCTGACCTCGCTGCTGGCCTCTCTCCCCATCTCCCTGAAGGGGCTGGGGTTCGCCTTCCAATTTCAGCTGCTGTTACTGCTTGTGTTCGAGGAGTTCGGGAAGAGGGGAGACATTTTCAACATCCTATGGGCGCTGGTCTTCGGCTTCGCCACGCTCAATATTCTCGGACTGGTAGCCAGGCGCTTTGACCCTAATCGGAACCGCCTGAATTTCGGCGAGACCATCGCCATCCTGGTGGTGATCGTCTCCATTGTCCTTCTGGGCTGGGAGATGCTCAGCCTGTTCAAGATTTTCCCCATCAAGCTGCAGCGTCACGACTAGCCTGATTTGGGGTATGATTCGGTGATGCCGAAGAACGTCCCCCCGTTCGAGGTGACCTGCCCTTGCTGCAATGCTGTCCTCAAAGTGGACGCTGAAATCAAGGGAGTTATCGCGCACACCGCCGCCGTGAAACCCAAGATGTTCGCCGACATCGAAGAGGCGGCCCGGGCCATGAAGGAGCAGGACACTCGCCGCGACTCTATCTTCCGTCAATCCGTGGAGGCGCAGAAGCACGCCTCCGACCTGCTGGAAAAGAAGTTCCAGGAGGCGGTCAAAAAGGCCAAAGAATCTCCTGATACGGGAAAGCCGATCCGGGATTTCGATTTAGACTGAGTTTTCCACCAAAATTTCATCCTCCGCTAAATCGATTCCGGCTTAGAATGCGCAATGGCCCTTCCCCTCCTCCTCGGCCATCGCGGCGCTCGTGTCTCCTCCGGAATTCCCGAGAATACCTTTGCCTCGTTCGACCTTGCCCTCAAGCATGGCTGCGACGGTTTTGAGTTCGATGTTCGTCTGGCGGCCTGCGGAACGGCCGTGGTCTGCCACGATCCCAAGGTGGGTGGGATCACGGTAGCGCGGGCCCGAGCCAGCCGGTTGCCTCACCTGCCACGGCTCGACGATGTAGTCAAGGGCTACGGCCAGCGCGCCTTTCTCGACATCGAGCTCAAGGTAAAAGACCTGGAATCCAAAGTGTTGACCGCGCTGAGCCACTATCGTCCAGCGCAGGACTATGTGGTTTCTTCTTTTATCCCCGACGTGCTCATGGAGCTGGAAGCGCGCAGCTCCACGGTTTGCCTCGGACTCATCTGCGAGACCGCAGCCCAACTTGCCCGCTGGCGCGACCTCCCGGTGGACTGCGTGATTCCTCACCACTCCCTGGTAGACCGGTTGCTGGTGCAGAACATTCATGGGGCCCGCCGCAGAATCTTCGTGTGGACCGTAAACGAGGAGGAAAGCATGCGTCGCCTGGCGCACTGGGGAGTGGACGGGATCATCTCCGATGACACCGAACTCCTGGTGCGCACGCTGAAGGGAACCGCGCCGCCGAAGGCGCGCACCGTCGCAGGATGAGGATTTACGTGCTGGAGGACGGGCGTCCCCGCCCGTCCTCCATTCCGACTGCCTAGTCGGCGGCGGCTTGCAATACTGAACCCACACTCGGCGGCTTGCGCAAGAAGGCCGCGCGCTCGCTTTCGAAGGCTTCGAGTTGGGCCGCCGACTGGGTTTCATTCCATCCCATGACTGCGCCGATACGCGCGGCCGCCTCGCGGCTGCAGGCCGGCGACCAGCACGCGCCCAACGCCACCGGCACCCGCCGCAGCAGCACGTCGCCCAGGTTGGCCGCGCACTCTCCGGCAAAGGCGTCAACCGCCTCGGCCACAATGTGCTCGGTGTGGGAACAAAGCGGCGCCCGGAGTTCCGCGCTGCGCTGCGCCATGCGGGAGATGTCCAGGGCCCGCTTGCCATGCCATTCGACAATGCCCCGGGCGGTATCCTCGGTAATTCCGGTTGTGCTGCCGATCTCGATCACCCACCGATCGAGCAGCAGTTCCACGTTTTCCGCGGACGCGATGGCCGGCGCCCGCGCCGATTTTTGCGATATGCCAATCTTCGAAGCACATTGCCGCGCCAATTCTGCGGCGGTCGTCAATTTGCCGCCAATCACCGAAATCATGTGCTCGGCGCCGTCTGCGGCGTGATCGTGCAAGTAATGTTTGCGGGTCACCGCCGACGCCTTCTCCTTGGGCGCGAAGGGTAGAGGCCGCACTCCCGCGAAGGTGTAACGAATGTCGGCCGCCGACAACTTCACGCCCGGAAACAGGTGCAGCAGGGAGCGCACCAGGTAGTCGATCTCCTCGGTTGAGGGTTGGACCTTCGCGGGATCGCTCTGGTCTGACACTTCGGTTGTGCCCACCAGCACCTGTTCGTTCCACGGAATGACAAATATCGGACGCTTGTCCACCGCCTCGGTGTACACGGCTGCGTCGGGAGCGCCGGCAAAGCGGGGCAGGACGATGTGGGAGCCGCGGACCCCTCCCACCATGGGATGCGGCGTCTGGATGCGGGAGCGCTGGCAAATCCGGTCCGCCCAGGGGCCGGTGGCGTTGATAATCCAGGTGGCCTCGACGCGTTCTTCTTTCCCACTCATTTGGTCCCGCAGCAGCACGCCGACCACGCGTCGATGCCGGACATCGACCGCCAGCACCTGGGAGTGATTCCTGGCCACCGCGCCCGCCTCGGTCGCCTCCACCAGCCACTCCGCCACCAGGCGCTCGGGGAACTCGCACTGCGCATCTTCATAGCTGAAGACTGACCAGCGCCGGCCGGAGTCCAGCAGGCGTTCCAGCTTTTGCTGGTCCGCGCGGCTAGATCCGGGGCGCAGCCGGCCGCCGCCGAGGCGTCGATACAACCATAGACCGGTGCGTATGGCGAGAGCGCTGCGCCCGCTGTTCTGATCGAGCGCCAGCAGAAAATTTATGGGATGCACCAGGTGCGGCCGCTCCCGCAGCAGGCGCCGGCGTTCGAGCAAAGACTCGCGCACCAGTCCGATCTCGGCATGTTCCAGGTAGCGAAGGCCCCCGTGGATGATGCGCGTCGCCCGACTGGTGGTGCCGGCGGCGAAGTCGTGCTGTTCAACCAGCAGGGTACGACGGCCGGCGCGGGCGCACTCCCGGGCGATGGCGACGCCATTGATTCCGCCGCCGATCACGATCACATGAAATCGTTCGCCTTCCAGCGGACGCCGGATTGGGGGAGCGTAGTTCATAAACAGAGGCTAGCCGGAGGCCGGCTGCGGCACTGTCTTAGGATACCCTGCCTCGCTTTGACGGTTCGCGAAAGATAACGTCGGTTAGCAGGGTAACCTCAAGCCAGAGTACCCACCGTACATCAATAAGCACCTGATAGTATTTTTATAAACAATTGATAATGCGACTAGTTACCCGTAGTCATAGTGGATGTTGGCGATCTCCGTAGCGCCGGCGTCTCGCCGGCTGTCCGGCGGGCATCCTGCCCGCCGCCACAGGAAGCAAGTCGCAACTCCAAAAATGAACGAGCCGCCCAGAGGGTCGTGATATGAGCGGCAAGTGCATAAACCACGAAGGCCACGAAGTATCACGAAGGCTTTGTTTTCCAGGGTTTCCTTCGTGTACCTTCGTGCCCTTCGTGGTTCATGGTTTCCGGACTGAGCCACTCCCAGACTGCGGGCTTTCGTTGCCCCAGGCCCGCCCGTCGTTTACATTGTTGGGGCCTCATGCCCACAACCGGAGAACGCTTCGAACGCGCGGTCGCGATCATGGCTCGCCTGCGCGGCCCAGATGGCTGCCCCTGGGACCGCGAACAGACTTTCGATTCCATCAAGCCTTACACCCTCGAAGAAACTTACGAAGTGCTCGAAGCCATCGATAACCGGGACTGGGATGAACTGCCGGGTGAACTCGGCGATCTGCTTCTGCAAGTTCTCTTCTATGCCCAGATGGCCAGGGACCAGGGCACATTCTCCATCGACGAAGTCCTGGATCGCCTCTCTGACAAGCTGGTCAAGCGGCACCCGCACGTTTTTGGCGAGGTGAAAGCCGAAACTTCCGCGGAAGTATTGCGCAACTGGGAAGCGCTCAAGGCCGAAGAAAAAAAGAGCAGAGCGGCAACCGGAGCGACCGCCGGCCCATCCCAGTCCGTGCTGGCAGGCGTTTCCACGGCGATGCCGTCGCTGATGGAAGCCTACAAGCTCAGCTCGCGCGCGGCGCAAGTGGGCTTCGACTGGCCCAACATCGAAGGGCTCTTTGAAAAACTGGAAGAGGAAACGACAGAGCTGCAACAGGAGCTGAAAGCGTTTCCGGCGCCGGGCCCGCGCCCGCACGGACGCGGCGTTGCCGGCTCGGGCGCTGAGCAAATACCCGAAACTCTCCGCCGGAAGATGGAAGAGGAAGTAGGTGACCTGTTCTTTGTGCTGGTGAATATTGCGCGTTATCTCTCCCTCGATCCGGAGTCGGCGCTGCGCCAGACCAACCGCAAATTCAAACAGCGATTCCAGTGGATCGAAGACCAGTTGCGCGCCTCCGGACGCGCTCCGCAGCAGGCCTCGATGACGGAACTGGAGTCGCTATGGCAACAGGCCAAGCTCCACTTGCGGAAGAACGAACGGGCCGGCGAGCGTGAGGCCGGATGACCGAGAGCTCGATGGTGGTCCGCAAGTGCCATAACCTGGATGAAATGTCAGCCTGCGTTACACTGCAGAGAAGAAGTCTGGAATTTCGCCGAAGCCGAGTTAGTGCCGCTGCGCGTGTTTGTGGTGGCGGAGAAGATTGGTGGCCAGGTCATTGGCGCATTCGACGATGGTCGGCTGGTGGCTTTCGCCTTGTCTCTGCCGGGTTCGCGCGGCGGGCACTCCTATCTTCATTCGCAGATGCTGGCCGTGCGGAGCCAGTATCGCAACGCCGGGGTGGGACGGCAGATCAAACTGTTTCAACGGGACGACGCCCTCGTCCAGGGATTCGAATTGATCGAGTGGACATTCGATCCCCTCGAAATCAAGAATGCCTATTTGAATATTGAGCGCCTGGGCGCCATCGCGCGCCGCTACAGTGTGAACCAGTACGGAATCACCTCTTCACCGCTGCAGGGCGGATTGCCCTCCGACCGGCTGGTGGCGGAATGGTGGCTGAAGTCCGAGCGCGTGGAGAATCTTTTGCGGAATGCGCACAAGCCGCAATTTGAGACCCTGAAAACGATTTCGGTCCCGGCTGAAATATACGAATGGAAGGCGTCGCCTGCAACCCGGGAGCGGGCCCGCGAAGTGCAGGATTGCAACCGGAAAGATTTTTTGCAGGCCTTCTCCGACGGCCTGGCGGTCCTGGGTTACGAACGCGATCCGCAGGGAGCCGGCAAATTCCTGCTGGGGCGGTGGGACGAAAACTGGATTTATCCTTCTTGAAATGCGATGAAGATTGAAGCCATTACGCTGCGCGAAATTCAGATGCCGCTGGTCCATTTTTTCGAGACCAGCTTTGGCCGTGTGTACAGCCGCCGCATCCTGCTGCTCACCGCCCGCTGCGAAGGAGTTGACGGGTGGGCGGAATGCGTCGCCGCCGAAGATCCCTACTACAGTTCCGAATGGATCGAAACCGCATGGACCACCCTCAAGCACTACCTGGCTCCGGCGGTCATGGGGCGGCCGTTGGCCGCAGCCCACGAAACCGCCGGGCTTATGGCCAAGGTGCGAGGACACCGCATGGCCAAGGCCGCGATTGAAAACGCAGCCTGGGACGCCGAGGCCCGGCAGAAACAGCAGCCCCTGTGGAAGCTGCTCGGAGGCACGACCCGCGAAATCCAGTGCGGCGTTTCGATTGGGATCCAGGACTCCGTCGAACAGCTGCTGGAAAAAATCGAAACTGAGCTGGCCGCGGGCTACCGCCGCATCAAGGTGAAAGTCAAGCCGGGCTGGGACGTGGATGTGCTGGAGCGGATTCGCTCGCGCTGGCCGGATATCTTGCTGAGCTGCGACGCCAACTCCGCCTACACCCTGGATGAAGTTGAACACCTGCGCAAATTTGATCGCTTCAATCTGCTGATGATCGAGCAGCCGCTATGGAATGACGACATCTATTACCACGCCCGGCTGCAACGCGAATTGCGCACCGCCATTTGCCTGGATGAGTCCATACGCCACGCGCGCGACGCTGCGGCGGCTGTCGAAACCGGCGCCTGCCGCATCGTGAACATCAAAGTCGGCCGCGTGGGCGGTTTCAGCGAAGCCCGAAAGGTGCACGACGTCTGCCAGGCCAACAATGTTCCGGTATGGTGCGGCGGCATGCTGGAGTCGGGTGTGGGGCGGGCCCACAATATCGCGCTCTCTACACTACCCAATTTCCGCTTGCCCGGCGACGTCTCCGCTTCCAAGCGCTACTGGAAGGAAGACATCATCGAGCCCGAGGTCGAAGTCAGCTCCCAGGGAACAATCACGGTCAGCGACCTGCCCGGCACCGGCTACCGCATCCGCGAAGATCTGATTGAAAAGCTGTCCGTTAGAAAAGAAACCCTCAAACCATAGTCAGTGGGTGTGGAAACCAGAGTGTCCGACCCACAAACTGCGACTATTTACTGCCGATGGGTGGATGGTTTTGCGCGATGGCCGCCTGCTGCTTCTTCAGTAGCTGAATGCCCTGGGCAAAAGTAAGGTTCGCGGGCACGGGATGGAAATCGCTGTAAGTCTCCGTGGACTTGATGTCGATACTCTTGAACAGAAGAATCTTGCCGGTAAAGGCCAAGTCCATGCGGGCGATGGCCCAATTGTCGTCGCTGATGTTGGTCTGCTCCACTTGGAAGTGGCCGCCCTGGTCAAGATGGCCGAGGATCCCCCATCCGAAGCCTACTTCTCTAAAAAGTTTGCCGTCGATTCTGGCGATGTGCTGTTTTTGAGCATCGATCAGGAGTACTCCCTGCATGCCAACCAGCACCTGTTCCACATGCGTCGGCGGGTCATACTTCGGATCGGGGCGGAACTTGAGCCGCAAGAGCTCTTCGCCCGGCCTCCCCACGCCTGGCCTGCCCGCTTCGGTCCCATCGTATTCATAGAGGAAAGCGTCAGGCAGTGCCTTCAGGATGCGGTTCACCCGGTCGGCATTTTCCAGTTCCTGCTTGCGCTTGCGCTCCAACTCATCGGGCCGGCTCAGAAAGCGTTCGATCCGGCCGTATTCCGCGCGCCGCTGGCCCTGATCCAGGGGCTGGTCGTTGTTGGCGACCACCATGCCGACCATGGCGTCGCGGGTCTGCACCATGAGTTTGGTCTGCGAACCGTTCGGAGTTACCTTGCGTTGCTGGAACATGTATTTCGCACTCTGGTTGTCGCTCTTCAGTTCATTCGCGACCGCGAGCCTGACCAGTTCTCTCGGCTTGATTGCAGAGGGTCCTTGCGCTGGGCTTGAGGCGCTCGAACCAAAGGCCAGTGCAGCCACAAGAATTGGCGAGGTGGTGTAGAACAGAAACGGCTTCATAGCAGTACGCCCCAAAGAGTCCGCGCCCCCCTAGATTAGACGAAAAACCGGTCAGGAATGTTGTCTAAAATGGAGTCAGGCAAATGGAGCAGTCGCCGGTCGTCGGCAAACGCCGCGCCGAATCGCTGACGACCGATTCGCTGACGACCGACGACCGACGACTGCTCCCGACTGCTCCCGGAACCGCGAAAGGCACCGGGTTTGATCGCCAATTCGATGTGGCGCAGGTTGCTCAGGTCATCCTCGTGGGATATAGTTCGATGAAGCAGGAATGGCGTTCGCGAAGGGTTGCGGGGTTTCCTTTCTGGCTTTTCTGGCCCTGACGAGTCCCAGGTGACTTGAGATTCCCGTGCACGTCCGGTGTGGTAGATGGCCCAAGGAGGCTGCAATCATGGAAACGCCGAAGACGGCAGAGTTTGCGCACATAGGGAAGTCGGTCATTATCAAAGGGGAACTCTCGGGCAGTGAGGACCTCTACGTGGACGGCCAGGTGGAGGGGAGCATCGAACTTGCGGGCAATCGTCTGATCATCGGCCCCCACGGACAGGTACGCGCCAACGTCAACGCCAAGGGCGTGATCGTGCAGGGCAAGCTCGACGGTAATATCCGCGCTTCGGAGCGCGCCGAGCTGACCAAATCCGCCATTGCCGTCGGCGATATCGTCACCCAGCGGGTGGCCATCGAAGAGGGGGCGTACTTCAAAGGCAAAGTCGATATCCAGAAGGATATGGCGAAGACGGATGGGCCCAGGACAGCACCGGCCGCCACTTCGTCCGCGGCGGCAAGTTCCGCTTCCGCGGCCGGCGCTTCCACAGCGGCGGTGAAGACGAATTCGAGTGATGGCAAATAATTCCTGCCCCCGATTCTCCCCGGCTCACGCGGCAGTGGACGAATGAGCCGGAGGCCAGGCGCTTGCCGGCGGCGTGAGTTGCGCACAGCTTCATGAAATTTTTTGGCTCGACAAACAGCACCGCTCAGGATTCGGCGGCGGCCCAGGGAGCGAAGCTCACACGCCGCTCCAGCAGTCTTGCCCAGCTGATCAACACCCTGGAGTCCGAAGAAACTCTCTGCATTCTCGATCTGGGGTCCACCTCCCCGGCCAACATCCGCTACTGCACCGAGCGCGGCCACAAGATCTACAGTGACGACCTCCTCATTTCCTCGACCGACCCGTCACTCGTCATCAAGGATGAGGCGGGAAAGCCGGCCCTGGACAGCAAACGCTTCCTCGATGAAAACCTGGTCTATCCCGGCGCCCAGTTCGATATTGTCCTGTGCTGGAACCTCGCCGACTACCTGGACGAAAGCCTGGTGAAGCCGGTCATCGGACGCCTCTGGTCGCTGCTCAAACCCGGCGGCATGCTGCTGGCCTTTTTTCACACCCAGGAAGCGGGTCCAGACGCGCCCTGCTACCGCTACCACATCGTGGGCGGCGATACCCTGGAGATGCAGCACATCGCTCGCGGCGACGGAAAGAAGGGCAGTGCGCCCGGCAAGTTCCGCCTGCAGCGGGTGTTCAACAACCGCAACATCGAAAATCTCTTCCGCGATTTCGCCTCCATTAAATTCTTTCTCGCCCGCGACAACGTCCGCGAAGTCCTGGTGGTCCGCTAACCGCATTTTGTAGCGCCGGCATCTTGCCGGCTCTCCTGAGGGCGTCTCGCCCTCAGCGAGTCTTGCGAACCAGGTACTCGGTAACGGCTGGCGTGCGCTCGAGGAAAAACAGCAGTGGTTTGCGGACCGGGAAGGGCAGAACAAGCATGCGGCGCAGCGCCGATGAGGCGCGAAACACCGGCAACAGCGATTGTTCGTAGGCCCGGCTATAGCTGCGCGCCGCCTCGCGAAGGGAAGCTTCGCCGCCAAAGAAAGACGCCAGGCAGTGCGCCGCCAATGCGCCGCCTCGCAGGGCCAGCGAAATGCCATCGCCCACGAAAGGATCGACGAAGCCCGCGGCGTCTCCCACTCTCAGGATGCCGTCCCGCTCGGGCTCTGGCTGGCGAAAGATCAACGGCGAAGTGCTCACTGGACGGCTGAGCCACCTCCAGTCCCTGCTACGCTCCCGCAGCGCGGGATGCCGTGCAAACACCTCAGGCAGCGTGCTGGCCACATCGGCCCGCACCATGGCCGACGCGTTTACCCTTCCGCAGCTTTCGTCGGCCACCACGACCGGCTGAACGCCGCAGTATCCGCCCTCGAAGAAATACAGGTCCACCGACGGCTCCGACGGCGGCTCCGCGAAGTGCGCCTTGATCCCCAGCCATTTCTCCCGCGGGCCCCCGTTTTCCAGTGGGGGACGATTCAGGTTAGACCAGCGCCCGGAAGCATTCACCAGGGCCCGGCCTTCAAACTCCCCGTCGCTGGTCGCGATGCGAAAGGGGCCGCGCCCGGCGATGCTGTGGACTATAACTTGCTGCCGGGCATCGACGCCTGCTCCCAGACCCGACTGCCACAGTGCGGCATCAAGCTCGAAGCGGGCGATGCTGGCGGCGGGCGGATCTACGCTGGCCTGCAGTGTGCGTCCATCGAGGAACACGCGGGCCCGCGGAATCCGGAGCGCATCTTCTATCAAGGGGGCATGTTTACGATCGAGAAGATCCGCCAGCAGGCCAAGCGATTCCGCGGAGACAAACTCGCCGCAAACCTTGTGGCGGGGAAAGCGTCCACGCTCGAGCAGCAGGACGCTGGCTCCCTGTCGCGCCGCCGAGATTGCAGCAGATGTGCCGGCCGGCCCCGCTCCGACGATGATGAGATCGTAATTCATTCAGTTCTCAGTGCTTCCACGCAACCACCCCCATGCGGAACAGATAGTGGCGATGAATCTCCACCCTGGCCGCGCTGCTCTGCGCCAGCAAGGCTCGCATCTCCTCCACGGTGTACGCCTGGCGGACGGAGGCAGGAGCATCATGACGGGTGAGGCGGCTGCGATAGAGCGGCATCCCGGCATACACCAGCGACATGTGCAAAGGGTGCCGCACCAGGTCGTTGATCAGCACCGCCACCCGGCATACACGCAGCGCTTCCTCGGTAAATTGCACCAGCTCCTCCGCAGATAAATGGTGGGCGAACAGATTGCTGCTCACCAGATCGAAGGATGCGTCACGGAAGGGAAGAGCGAGAGCATCACCAGCCACCGCGAGGTTTCCTCCATTCCAATGGAAGGTTAGATGCGATGCGGCGCGATCGAGCGCGGTGATTTGCAGGCGCAATCCACGATGGAGCAGGCGCTCGCCCGCGGTCTGTGGAACATATCCGGTGCCGGCGGCTACCTCCAGCAGCGACAGGGACGATGATCTGGCCTCCCGCGCCACGCGCCATATCATCTCTTCCGTCGTGGCAACGCCTCCGAACCAGCGATTGATTCGCCGCAAGTCCCCGAGCGACGCCGCGACCTCAGAGGGCGTTCCACAGTCGGTATCCAGCAGCTCGGGAGTGGCTACACGCTTCATAGAAACAGTCATCGCGCTTCAATCATCAGTCTTCGGAAAGTCTGCAGCGCGGCGATTTGCTGACAACCGAGAACTGATGACTGGCTACTGCTCCTGAATCTCCGCCGGTTCTTCAGAAGAAGTTGTCGGTCGTCGGTAAGAGGCCGCGCCGATTCGCTGACGACCGAAGACCGATGACCGACGACTGGTCTTAAACTTCCGCCAGTTCCTCTTCCAGCAACTGCTTGTTGTAAAGGTCGCTGTAGTAGCCGTTGCGGGCCAACAGTTCGTCGTGGGTGCCCAGCTCAACGATGCGACCGGCGTGCAGCACCGCGATCCGATCGGCATTGCGCACGGTGGAAACGCGATGGGAGATGAAAATCGTCGTCCGGTCCCGCATGACTTCGCGGAGGTGGTTGAGGATCTTGTCTTCGGTGTTGGTATCCACGCTGGAGAGCGCGTCGTCGAGAATCAGGATGCGGGGATTGCGGATGATGGCGCGGGCAATCGCCGTCCGCTGTTTTTGGCCACCCGAAAGGGTGATTCCGCGTTCACCGACGAGGGTACGGTAGCCCTCGGGAAAGTCTTCAATATCCTGGGCAATGTTGGCCGCCTCGGCCGCTGAACGCACCTCTTCCTCCGTGGCATCGGCCTGGCCAAAAGCGATATTTTCGCGGATGCTTTCGCTGAACAGGAAAGTTTCCTGGGGCACGAAGCCGATCTGCCGGCGCAACGCCTCCAGACGGAATTCACGCACCGGCTTGCCATCGATCAGGACGCTTCCAGGGGCGGTATCGTAAATACGCGGGATCAGGCTCACCAGCGTGGTCTTGCCCGAACCGGTGGGGCCCACGATCGCGAGGCTGCTGCCCGCGGGGATTCGCAGATTGATGTCATGCAGAACCGGTGCGCCGTCGTAAGCAAAGTTCAATCCCCGGAATTCGATCTCTCCCATGATCTGTGTGGCGCGGGCGCCCCCGCCCGCGGCCTTTGCATTCATGCTTGGATCATCCCGAATCTCGGGTTGCTCGACCAGGATTTCGTTGATCCGACCCATGGACGCGGTCCCGCGCTGGAAGATATTAATCACCCATCCCAGCGCAATTACCGGCCAGGTCAGCTGGACCATGTAGGTGTTGAAGGCCACAAAGCCGCCCACGGTCATGCGTCCGTGAAGGACTTCCCGCCCGCCCAGCCACAGCACCAGCACGATGGCCATGCCCAGCATGGTCTCGAGCGTGGGCCAGAGCATACCCATCAGCCGCACCAGTTTCAGGCTGCGGTGAATGTATTCGCGGTTCGAAGTTTCGAAGGCCGCGATTTCAGGCTCTTCCTGTACATAGGCGCGAATCACCCGCGCGCCGGAAAAGTTTTCCTGCGCCCGCGCCGAGATCTCGGAGAACATCGCCTGGATTTTCTCGAAGCGCTCGTGAATCTGTTTTCCAAAGTATTGCACCGTGATGCTCACCAGCGGCAGCGGCAGGAAAGCATAGAGGGTCAGCTTGGGGCTGATCGAAAGCATGAAAGCCAGCGCCCCGGCGGTAAACACGATGGTGTTCGCCGAATACATGATGGCCGGTCCCAAAAGCATGCGGACGGCATTCAGATCGTTGGTGGCACGGGCCATGATGTCGCCGGTGCGCGTGCGTTGATAGTACGAATACGAAAGGCTTTCCAGGTGCCGGAACAGATCGTTGCGCAGGTCAAACTCGATCTCGCGCGAAATGCCGATTACGATCCAGCGGGTCAGAAACTGGAAGATGCCCTTGATCGCCGCCACCCCCAGCAGCTCCAGGGAATAGGTCAGCAGTTTTTCGCGGAGCACTCCGGCCCTCAGGCCATCCACGGCATGGCGCAGGACCAGGGGAAACAGGATCCACACGCCGTTGTTGATGAAAACGCAGATCGTGCCGACAACATAGCTGCCGCGGTACTTCTTCAGGTAGGGAAAGAGTGGACGCAGACTTTTGGGCAGCATGGCCTTCCAGTAGATGCAATTCTACCAGCCCAGGCTTCAGCCTTTAACTGAGAACCGGGAACTCGCAACTGAAAACTGGGTTCTGAAGGTTCAAGGGTGGCCAATCAGAAATCTTAACCGCGCAGCGCTGAGCGGACTTTTTGTCGAACTTCCCTGTGTCCAACTCGCGGGCGAGGTCGCCCGCGGCCACAAATACCACCAGCCGCTAAGCCGAATCTCCCTGGAAGGCCAGTACATACGCTACCAGCAGCAGGACGATCCAACCCGAGAGAAACACCCAACTCGAGGCCATGAGGTACACATATACGGCATTCATGATAGTCACGCCTAGGAGGAGCCAACCGCGGACAGCATCCGGCAAGTCAGGTCAGCCTGGCCGGTCAGGCGCTTGTAGTTCTCCACGATTTCTCGCACGGCATTCAGCCTTCCCAGGCTGCTGAGTTGCGTGTCGGTGAGCGCCAGTTCGATCTCCGTCATCCAGCAATCGACCGCGGTCTGTACTCCGTGCGCCATTTCTTCGGCGATGGCCAGCACCAGATCGTGCTTGTGAATTGTCATTGCCATGGTGTCCTTTCCAAGAGAGGTAATCGCCGGCCGCCAGAGTTTATGATCCGGATAAAGATGAATAGCTGGCGGCCGGCGACAGGGTTACTGGTTCGGCGCTGCTTCCGGGGTCTTCCCCTGCATGCGGTTCATGAACCGTTGCTCGTGCTCGTTCATGAGTGCGGCCAGTTTTGTTTTCTGTTCCGGCGTCAGTACCTGCACCATTTCCGAGCCGGTGCGGGCGTACTGCACGATGAGCTCAGTCATGGCTTGGCTCTGCTGCGACGCCAGATCGCGGACCTTCGCTTCGTCGAAGTTCCCGCTCATGACCTGTTCCCGCAGCTGCGCGTGGCCCTGGGCCATCTGCAGCATCAGCGGCTGGATGGTTGGCTTTTCCCTGGCCATGATGGCCTTTACTTGCGCCTGCTGCGCGTCTGTCAGGTCGAGCTTGTGGATATAGAAGCCCAGCATGGGCCCGCCGAACATGCCATTGCCGCGCATGTGGGCCCGCTTCATGCCTTGCCCCACCGCGATGGCTGCGACCACCGTTAGAACCAGAACTACAGCCAGAATCTTGAAGTATTTCGTTTTCACTTTGTGTTCCCCCTCTCGGCTCCGCGCTCGCCACCGAGGGCAGGATGCTCTCGCGACAGGCGGCGAGACGCCGACGCTACAAGGATTAGAAGCTCATTCAGCCGCCGCGGCGGTAAAAACTCGGTCAAGCGGAGTAAAGTTTTGTAAAGGGTAAACGCCGCCGTATTGACAATTCTTTACCCCTGCACGCCTTGACCAGCACGCGAAGAACACGGTTGTAGAAGTACAATGAGGTCTGTGGATCGCATACTGGTCATCGATGACGACGTTGAGTTGTGCAGCCTGGTGAGTGAGTATCTGGCTCCGGAAGGCTTTCAGGTCGAGTCCGCGGCCGACGGAACTCGCGGGCTCGAGATGGCCCTGAACGGTGAATTTCTGCTGGTGGTGCTCGACGTCATGTTGCCCGGACTGAATGGCTTCGAAGTGCTGCGCCGGTTGCGCGACAAGTCCAGAATTCCTGTGCTGCTGCTCACCGCGCGCGGCGAAGACGTGGACCGCATTGTGGGCCTGGAGATCGGCGCCGACGATTATCTTCCCAAGCCTTTCAATCCCCGCGAACTGGTGGCGCGCATCCGCGCCATTCTGCGCCGGACACGCTCCTCGGAAAGGTCGGCGAGCGGACAGCCCGCGGAGATCCTGCGCGTGGGCGAGGTCGAACTCGATCCCGCCACTCGGACGGTCCTGCAGAAGGGCAAGCCGGTAGAGCTGACTTCCGTCGAGTTCAATCTCCTGCACGTGCTGTTGCGCGAGGCCGGCCGCGTGGTCCCCCGCGAGCGCCTGGTGGACATCGTGCTCAGCCGCAAGTTCTCCCCCTTCGACCGCAGCATTGACATGCATGTCAGCAAAATCCGCAAGAAGCTGGGCGAATCCGATTCTGGATTGGACCACATCAAAACCGTGCGCGGCGTGGGCTACATCTTCACCCGCCCGCAGGAAGTCCTGGCCGAGAAGGTCAAGAGCGGTGGACAATGAAGAGTCTCTTTCTCAAGATTTTTCTTTCCTACTGGGTGGCTCAGGCCCTCTTCGTGGTTCTCGCCATCCTGGTCACCGTAGCAGTGCGGGAGCACGGAGAGTCGGCGGCGTGGGACGCCCAGCAAGCCGCCGTTCTCGACAAGGCAGTGCAGTCATATGAACAAGGGGGCCCAACCGAAGCACGGCGTTACTTCGAAGAGGTACGCGACTCATTTCATGTCCGGGCCTACCTGCTGGACGAACATGGTCAGGATGTCTCGGGACGCGAGTTGCCGCGCTGGGCCGAGTCCTTGGGAAAGGGAGTCGAGCCGCCGCGGCGCGATTTCTGGCAGCGCGTGACCCCCAGCCCATTCCGCCGGCAGGTGCAGGTTGCGGCCAGCGGGCACCGCTATACCCTGGTGGCATTCCTGCCCCCGGGCGGGCCTTTCGGGCCTGGCGGCGTTCCCGGGCTCAGCATTTTTATCGGGATTATCTCCTCCGGACTGGTCTGTTATTTGCTGGCACGATACTTGACCGCTCCGGTGGTCCGATTGCGCGCTGCCACGCAGCGTCTGGCGGCCGGCGATTTGAGCGCGAGGGCGGGCGGTCTGGCGGCCCGGCGCCGCGACGAGATGGCGCAACTGGTGCGCGACTTCGACACCATGGCGGAACGCCTGGAGGCTGCAGTCCACGCCCAGGCTCGATTGCTCCACGATATTTCTCACGAATTGCGGTCTCCGCTCGCCCGGCTTAACGTTGCCTCCGCCCTGGCCCATCAGCGGGCCGGGGTCGAAGCGCATAGCGCGCTTGAGCGCATCGACCTCGAAGCCGAGCGCTTGAACGAACTGATCGGAGGACTGCTTACCATCGCCCGCCTGGAGAGCGGCAATGATGCCCGGCAGAAATCACCGATTCTCCTGGGAGAAATAATCGAAGGCATTGCGGCCGACGCAAATTTCGAGGCCCAGGGGCGCAAATGTGGAGTGGAGAGCGTGATCCGGGAAGACTGCGTGGTCATGGGCGCGCCCAGCTTGCTGCATAGCGCGATTGAAAACGTGGTGCGCAATGCCGCCCGCTACACCCGCGAGGGCACCAGCGCGCAAATCACTCTGGAGCGCGGCCAGGACAAGCGCGGAGCCGAGGCCGTCATCCGCATCGTGGACTCAGGTCCGGGTGTTCCCGAGGAAGCCCTGGACAAGCTTTTCCGTCCCTTCTATCGCATCGACGATGCCCGCGGCCGGAAGACCGGTGGAGTCGGGTTGGGGCTTGCCATTACCGAGCGTGCGGTGCGCCTGCACGGTGGCAGTGTCAAGGCCAGCAACCGGCCCGAGGGCGGTTTGCAGGTCGAAATCCGGCTGCCTTTGGCTGCGGAAGCCAGCCGCCCGCCGGGTCCCACGGTCGAGCCACGGGAACCGGTGGAAGCCACTTCGGGCCAGTCAAATTGAGAAATAAACTGCCCTGACCGGCGGGCAACTTTCCGCCCTCATCGTGGTTCCAACCAGCCAGCGCGGTTTGCTCTTCCCGGTTATTCCTGATACACAAATGAGGGTTACTTTTGGATCTCAAGCTTCCGGCATAAGCGGTGTGGGGTGTATCGGAGAGCTTGAAAACACAGGGAGAAGGAAAAGAATGGGGACGAGGTTCCGGTTCCTGGCAGGAGTAGTGGTTCCAGTTTTGCTGCTCACTCTCAGCGCCTGCAAGACCAGCAGTTCATCCACTCCAACCGGCACCGGGGCTCTGTTCGTAGCCACCCAGGGAGACTCGTCCGTCTCGGCCTACACCATCGACCTGACGGCAGGGACCCTGACCGCGAATGGCAAGAGTGCGGCTACCGGCAGCGTACCTTCCGCCATGATTTTGTCGCCTTCCGGGACGGCGTTGTTCATTGCCAACAGTGCCACGAATGATATCTCAGCCTACACCGTAGCATCGGACGGCACCCTCACCGCCGGCGCGACCACTCCAACGGGTGGAATGACGCCGTTAAGCATGGCCATCGACTCGGGGGGGCACTTCCTTTTTGTGGCGAATCAAGGGCAACAGGCCGATCCGGCTTCTGGCACGATATCGGTGTTCGCGGTCAAGGACGCGACCTTGACCGCTGTGGGTACGCCATTTCAGGTTGCCGAACCGTTGGCAGCGAGCGGCACCGGTCCCGCCGGCGTGGCGGTCACGCCCGACGGAAAGTTTCTGTACGTTTCCAATCAGTTCGACGGCACAGTTTCGAGCTTCTCGGTCGATGCTTCCGGTGTGCTCACCCGCGGACCTGTGGTTTCGGTGGGTACCTCGCCTTCGGCCCTGGCGATATCCCCGAACGGCGGCTTTCTGTACGTCGCCAATGCCAGCACGGTATCAGGTTTCGCAATCTGCAACCAGATTGTGACCAGTTGCAATGATCCCAACGCTCCGGACGGCATTCTCGCCCCCATCACAGGCTCGCCCTTTTCGGCCGGACTGGGACCGACGAACATGGTCTTTGCGCCCTCGGGGAAATTCCTCTTTGTCGTTGACCGCCTCTCCAACCAGGTTTCGGAATATCAGGTCGCCACCGGGACCGGCGTCCTGACCCCCAATTCCCAGGCCTCGATCTCGACCGCTTCCAATCCGGTTTGGGCGGCGATTCGCGTCGGCACCACCATCGACGCCACCACCGGCGGCACCACGAACTATCTCTACGTGGCCGAACTGGGAGCGTCCTCGCTCTCGATTTACCAGTTCGATTCGACCAAGGGCACGCTGGGCCGCGTGGGCCAACCCATCACCATCGACGGCGGGCAGACCTCGGCCCTGGCGGCAGAGTAGGGCGGGTTTCTGGACCTGGTGTAATCAGTCACAAACAATCTGTCATCCCGACCGGAGCGCAGCGCAGCCAGCGCAGTGGAGGGACCTGCTTTGCGGCGGATGATTAGAACCGTCGCACCTCGACCAGGTGGGCACGGCCGGTTTTCTCGCGTGCAATAGCGGCGGGGAAAGCCGTGCACGACTGGAAGTCATTGTCCGAAACAGCCCCCTGCCAGAGCCAGCACTACTAAGCGCATCGGTTTACCCGGCGACAGCAGGTCCCTCCACTGCGCTTGCTGCGCTGCGCTCCGGTCGGGATGACAACGGTATGTTTCTTAGTGAGACCGAAACAGCAGCGGCGCGAAGTTGGTCAGATTGTCACGCCACACCATCCACACGTGCATGCCCGGGGTTTGGATTGCCGTCGGCTTCAGGCCTTTCTCTTTCAACCAGGCGATAAATTTCTGATTGCCCTCGAACAGGCCGTCTTCGGTTCCACACGCCACCCAAAAGACCCGCAGCTTGGCATTAATATCGGACGCTGCCTGCGCCGTGATTCCCGGGAAGGATGATTCGAAACCATTCTGCCCTCCCAACGGAGCAGAGCTGAAGCCGGCGACATAGGCAAAATCGTCGAGATGATTAAGCCCGACCAGCAGGCTCTCCGCGCCGCCCATGGACAGCCCGGCCACCGCATGCTCCTCCCGTTTATCTGAAAGCGGATATTGCTTCTTGACCAGCGGCATGACCTCCTGAAAAAGCGCCTCTGAGAACCGCGAGTAGTTGCGGTGAACCAGTTCAGGGTCTTTCCATGCGCTCCAGCCTCGCGTGATCACTTCCATGGTGCCGTACCCCAGCGGCATCACCACGATCATTGGCCTGGCCTTCCCCTGCGCGATAAGGTTGTCGAGGATTACGTTGGCCTTGCCCATGCTGGTCCAGGCGCTGGGATCGTCGCTGTACCCGTGAAGCAGGTAGAGCACGGGATATTTCTGCTTGCTGCCGGGATCGAAGCCGGGCGGAGTGTAAACGTAATACTCGCTGTTGATGCCGACAATGTTCGAGTGGTAGTAGTGGTGATGCACCACGCCGTGCGAAACATCCGCCGTCTCCCACGCCTTGGGCGGCTGGCCGGGAACCAGGAAAATATTGTCGTTGCTGAAGAAGCTGGTCTTGATCGAAACATTGTGCGGATCGAGCACCTCGGTGCCATCCACGTTGAAGCTGTAGCTGTAGTACTGCGGAGCCAGCTTTGGGACGCTCGTGCTCCAGGTCCCTTCGGGTCCCTTGCTCATCGGGAACGGATCTTTCACGCCCTCCAGATGCAATTCCACTTTCGCGGCGTTCGGCATGGCGAGTCGAAACACCGCAGTCCCATCAGACTGTACTTCCGGGTAAGAAGGAGGCGCGGCATCGAGCGGCACCGGAGAAGTGGATTGAGTCGCCTTCGCGGCCGTTTGCGCCCCGGCGGCACCGAGACATAGACCGCAGCAGAGCGCAAATACGAAGACAACATATGAGAAGGCAGCCGGATGGAAGAATCGTGACATGAAAGGGTTCCCCTGTACGCGGAGTTAGTTGCGCCCCACAGTTTACACGGCTTCAAAGTAGCGCCGGCCGTCCCGCCGGCGCTACTTTTAAGTGGGTACCTTGAGAATCAGATAGCCGCCGGCAAATCCAAAGAGAAAAGCAGGGGCCCATGCCGCGAGAAACGGCGGCAGCTGGCTGACATTTCCCATGGACTCCGACAAACGCGAAACCATAATGTAGAGCAACCCAATACCGACTGCGGTAGCAACCCCGGCCACCGCGCCTCGTTTACCCGCAGCCAGCGCAAAAGGAATTGCCAGCACCGCCATGATCAGCGAATTGAAGGGAAAGGCAAATTTTTCCTGCAACTGCACCCGCAGCCGCACCACGTCGAAGCCGCTCTGCTGCAGGTCGCGAATGTAACGCCGCAGGTCTTCGGAATTCATCTCCGACGACTGCCGCACTTCCTTCTTGAAATAAGCCGGCGGCTCGCTGATCGCGGCAAACGTGGCCACATCGAACGTACGGTAATCCACGATGGCCGAATCGTGCACGCTGCGTTCCCATCCCTGGGTACAGACCCAGCGCTGCAGCCGTTCTTCCCAGTGCGCCTGGTCGGCGTAAACCCGGTCGGTCAGGCGGAACGTTGCCGGATCGAACTTGAAGACCGACAGATTTCCGAACTGGTCGCGGTCGGAATCAAAAAACTGGTAGTAGTAGATGGTCGAGTGCTGGCCGAAAATCCATTTCCGGTCGGGATTCAGATAAGTCTGCGCCGGCTTGCCCTTGATCAGGTTGCGCAACGCGTCCTGGCGCTTGTTGGCGTGGGGAAGATAGAACTGGTCGAAGAAGAACAATCCCGCCGCCAGCATGCTCGACACCACCAGGATGGGCACAATCACGCGGTAGATGCTGATGCCGGTGGCCTTGATGGCGGTGATTTCATTCGACCGCTGCATCAGCCCCAGCGTGATCAGTACCGCCAGCAGAATGCTCAGGTGCAGAACGTTGTAGAGAAAAAAGGGAGCGACGTTGAGCAGGTATTCGCCTACGATCAGCGGCGAAATCCGGTTGCGCAGAATGTCTCCCAGCAACTCAAAAAGGGTGAACACCTGCAACAGCATGAGGAAGGACGCCAGGATCATGGTCAGATAGACCATAAAATCCCGCAACACATAGTCGTCCAGGATCATGGGGAAGCTGGCGCTGAAGACGCGACGCCGGCTGACCGCGCGCTGGAAAGCGTCCTCGGGCCGGTTGAACAGGTTCCTCGTCCTTTGCACCAGTTTGCTTTTTACCGGATTCCAGCGGGCCCGGAAGTGGCCAATCTCCAGCGGCCGGCGTTCTGCGCGCCACAACAGGAAAGCGCCGCCCAGGAAGAAGACGATGTTGGCCAGCCACGCGCCCAGGCCGGGCGGCACTTTGCCCTGGCGGGCCAGCGAAACTCCAATCAGCGTGACCGAGTAGTAAGCGAACACCAGGAGGATAGTGAGAACAAACCCCGCCGACTTGCCGCCCTTCTTTGCCGACAAGCCCAGGGGAATTCCTACCAGCGCCAGCACCAGGCACGAGGTAGGCAGCGCGAAGCGGCGGTGGAACTCGATCAGGTACCAGGGCGCCACATACTTTTTCACCTTGCGGGCCTGCTCGCGGAGTTGCCATGTGCCCATCTGCGCCGCCGGCACCGGTTCCTGGTCACGGCTGTCCGTCTGCGGCACCGGTATCGGCACGTCGGTCTGGTCAAAGGTTGAAATCTGGTAATGGTCGGCGGAGGCGGGATCGGTCTCGTGCGTGGAGCCGTTGGTCAGGTGCAGGTGCAGCATCTGCGGCCCTTCGCTGACCAGGATGCCTTGCCGGGCCAGCGTAATGCGCGGCGCCGCCGGGTTGCTGATGTCCGCGATGAAAACGCCTTTCCAGATGGCAGCGCCCTGCGCGGTCTTTACGTCCTGCACGTAGAGCACGAGCTTGGGAAAACCCTCGTAGAAAACTCGCGGCTGCACTTCGAAAGACACCTGCGATGTCTTGAGGCGGTCCTCCAGCCTGCCCAGGGCTGCTTGCGAGGCTGGCGCAAGATACACGGCGTTGAACATCGCCAGGGCCCACGCGGTCACGGCAAAAATCGAAACCACCCGCAGGAACGTCCATACCCCAATGCCGCTGGCCCGCATGGCGGTAATTTCGCTGTCCGCGGCCAGTCGGCTCAGCCCGATGAGAATTCCGACCAGCACCCCCATGGGAATCGTGTACGTGAAAGCCACCGGCAGGGTATAGAGGAAGATTTCCAGCACGCTGGGCAAGGGCGCGCTGTTGCGCACCACCAGGTCGAGAATGTGTCCCAGGTCCCGCGTGAACAGCACAAACGTGAACACGGCAACGCCGATGGCGGCGTGCGAGATCACTTCACGCAGGATGTAGCGGGTCAGAATCCGCATGGGAACTAGCCGAGCATAGCACGGAGAATTGACGGATAGCCGGCAGTGTGAAGAAGAACACTTCCTCGCACGGCACCCGGGTTGGCATCCCCGGAAAAAGCGAGTCATCCCGAGCGCAGTCTCGAACCGCGCTGGCGCGGTGAGAGCAAGTCGAGGGACCCCTGCCTGGCCGGGGACTCATCAGCTTACAGGGGGCCTTCGACTCTACAAGATGTTTCGCGAGCGAAACATCTCGCTCCGCTCAGGATGACAAGGGATGGTTTTCGGCTGCGCCTATTCGGGTTTGAGGAAAAGCGCAGAGAGCGGAGGCAGGGTCAAGCTCACCGAAAATGGTCGGCCATGCGTGGGCTGCGCGTCCGCGTGCACGCCTCCCAGGTTCCCCATGCCGCTGCCGCCGTATTCCTGGGCGTCGCCATTCAGAAGCTCACGCCAGAATCCGCCCGAGGGCACGCCCACCCGGTAGCCATAGCGTGGCACCGGAGTGAAGTTGCAGACAATCAGGATCTCGTCTGCCGGCGAACGGCTTTTGCGCAGCAGGGAAATAATGCTGGCGGCTGTGTCGTTGCAATCCACCCATTCGAAGCCCGCGGCATCGGTATCGAGCTGGTGCAGCGCCGGCTGCTCGCGATAAACCCGGTTTAGCTGCTCCACCCAGTTCTGCACCCCCTGGTGCAAGGGATACTGCAGGACGTGCCATTCCAGGCTGGTGTCGTGCGCCCATTCCCGCACCTGGCCGAATTCGCAGCCCATGAACAGCATCTTCTTGCCCGGCTGTGCATACATGTAACCGAACAGCAGGCGCAGGTTGGCGAACTTCTGCCACTCGTCTCCCGGCATCTTGCCGATGAGCGAGCCTTTGCCGTGCACCACTTCATCGTGCGACAGCGGCAGAACGAAATTCTCGGTGAAGCCGTACAGCATGCGGAAGGTCAGCTGGTTGTGATGGTAGCGGCGATGAATCGGGTCCTGCGAGAAATAGGCCAGCGTGTCATGCATCCATCCCATGTCCCACTTCATGCCGAAGCCCAGCCCGCCGACGTAAATGGGACGCGAGACCATCGGCCACGCCGTCGATTCTTCCGCGATGGTCTGGATGCCCGGGTACTCCTTGTAGGCCTGGGTGTTGAACTGGCGCAGAAAATCGATGGCTTCCAGATTTTCGCGTCCGCCAAACTTGTTGGGAATCCACTCCCCGGCATTCCGCGAATAATCGAGATAGAGCATGGACGCGACCGCATCTACTCGCAAGCCGTCGATGTGATACTTGTCCAGCCAGAACAATCCGCTGGCCATCAGAAAGCTGCGCACCTCGTTGCGGCCATAGTTGAAGATGAAGGTCTTCCAGTCGGGATGAAAGCCCTTGCGCGCGTCGGCGTGCTCGAAGAGATGCGTGCCGTCAAAATACGCCAGCCCATGCGCGTCGGTAGGGAAGTGCGACGGCACCCAATCCAGAATCACGCCGATCCCCTGCTGGTGCAGATAATCCACCAGGTACATGAAGTCCTGCGGCGTTCCGTAGCGCGAGGTGGGCGCAAAATATCCCGTGGTCTGGTAGCCCCACGAACCGTAAAAAGGATGCTCCATGATGGGCATCAATTCCACGTGGGTAAAATTCATTCGCTTGGCGTATTCCGCCAGGCGCGGCGCGGTCTCGCGATAGGTCAGCGGCCGGTCGCCCTCTTCCGGGACCCGCATCCAGGAACCCAGGTGCACTTCGTAAATGGAAATGGGCGCCTGCAGCGAATCCCGCCGGGCCCGCGTTTCCATCCACGTCTTGTCCGCCCACTGGTATTCCAGCTCCCAGACCACCGAGGCAGTGCGCGGCGGTTTTTCGTGAAGAATGCCGAAGGGATCGGCCTTCTCTCCCACATGTCCCTGATTGTGAGAAACAATATGGTACTTGTACAGCGCGCCTTTGCCGACTCCGGGCACAAAGCCTTCCCAGATACCGGAACTCGCGCGCGCCCGCAGAGGATGCGATTGCGTGTCCCAGCCGTTGAAGTCGCCGACCACGGAAACCGAGCTGGCGTTCGGCGCCCAAACTCCGAAACAGGTGCCCTGCTTTCCCGCGACCGTGGTGATGTGGGCGCCCAGTTTGTCGTAAATCCGGTAGTGCGTGCCCTCGTTAAAGAGATGGAGGTCCTGTTCGCTCAGCAGGCTGACATCACCGCGCTGGGGTGGCGTCAACGTGGATGTGGTTTCCTTGTTCATCACTGAAGTCTTCTTCTAGTGTACCGGAGTTTGGGCGTGAAATGCCTCACCTTTGCGTAATTTGCGGCCCTCTTTGCGACCTTTGCGGTTAAAGGGTTTTTACCGCGAAGGTCGCGAAGGGACGACCTCGCTTTGGTAACGTCGCTCCGGCCACGGCAGCCCTGTTAGACTCCTAGGTTTGGAAATATCACGCTCATGCCCGTTCTGCGCGTCGTAGTTCTCTGGCACCAGCATCAGCCGTTTTACAAGGACCTGGTCACCGGCAGCTACCGGTTGCCCTGGGTGCGGTTGCATGCCCTCAAGGATTACTACGGCATGGTCAAGCTGCTGGACGAGTTTCCCGGCGTTCACCAGACTTTTAACCTGGTCCCGTCCCTGATCACTCAGATACAGGACTACGTGACTGGAGTGGCGCGAGACCCGTTCCTCGAAGTTGCAGGCAAGCCGGCCAGAGACCTCACTCCTGACGAACGTCGTTTCGCATTGCAGTACCTCTTCCAGGCCAATCCGGAGAATCTGATTGGACGGTATCCGCGCTACCGGGAGCTGTGGGAGCAGTTTCGCAGCGCGGGCGGCACACCGGAGGCCGCGGAAAAATATTTCTCGGCGCAGGACTTCACCGACCTGCAGGTGCTTTCGCAGATCGCCTGGTTCGATGAATACTTTCTGGACGATCCCGAAATCGCCGCCCTCATTCAAAAAGGCCGCGGCTACTCGCTTGACGATCAGCGTTTCGTAATCGCCCGGGAGCGCGAATCTGCTGGCGAAAGTTTTGCCCGTACATGCCGAAGCGGCGCAGCGCGGACGCATCGAGATTTCCACCTCTGCCTTCTATCATCCCGATTCTGCCTCTGGTCTGCGACACCAACATGGGCGCGGTCTCAACGCCCGGCCTGCCGCTGCCCCAGAATCGTTTTCGGCATCCCGAGGACGCGCGCGAGCAAATACAGCGTGGACTGGATCTGCATCAGCAGGTTTTCGGGATACGTCCCCAGGGCGTTTGGCCCTCCGAGGGCAGTGTCTCGGAAGAGGTCCTGGGCATCGCGCAGGGTCTGGGCGTGAAGTGGATGGCCACCGACGAAGAGGTATTGGGCCGAAGCCTGGGCGTCTCCTTCGGGCGCGACGCGCACGGCCATCTGCCCGGCGAACTGGCGCAGAAGCTCTATACCGTCCATCGCTTCGAGAATGAGCAGACGGAGATGAACCTGATTTTCCGCGATCACACCATCTCGGACCTGATCGGTTTTGTTTACTCCGGCATGCCCCCGCAGGAAGCCGCCAGTCATCTCATGAACAACATTAAGCAAGCGGCTTATCCGGTTCTAAATGCAGGCTATGACGCGGTCGTCCCGATTATTCTGGATGGTGAAAATGCCTGGGAATATTATCCTCGCTCCGGCCGCGAATTCCTGCGCCGCTTCTACGATGCCCTGCAGCGTGAGCCCGGAGTGGAGGCCACGACGGTCTCCGAGGCCATTCAGCGGCAGGGGCAGGTTTCGCGTTTGAAGTCGCTGGTGCCGGGCTCCTGGATTCACGCCAACTTCAACGTCTGGATTGGCGCGCCGGAAGACAACCGGGCCTGGGACTATCTCTACAACGCCCGCAACTTCTACGCCCAGGCCGCTCCCGAGGTCGAGGAGGCGCAACGGAAACTCGCCTTTGAAGAAATCCTGATCGCCGAAGGCAGCGACTGGAACTGGTGGTATGGCCCGGAGCATCATTCCGCCAACGACCGCGAATTCGACGAACTCTACCGCAAACATCTTTCGAACATTTACCAGTTGCTGGGCAGTCGCCCGCCGGATTATCTGGCGCAGCCTATCCTCGGCGGCGGGGAGCGGCCCGCGGTGGTGCCGCAGACGGCCTATATCCATCCAGGGATCACCGGCGAAATGGTGCGCTACTTTGAATGGATGGGTGCCGCCGTGCATACCGCCGACCGGCGCGCCGGGGCCATGCACGGCAAACTGTTTCTGCTGGATGCGGTCCACGCCGGAATCGACGAGGCTTACATCTACGGACGCCTCGACTTCACCGAAAATAAAGTTCCGGCGGCCGATTTCGAAATTGTGGTCAACCTCGAGTCCTGGCCGGAAAAGGGCCAGCGGCCGCGACGTGCACTGCGCCTCGACGCCGGAGTGGAAGCAGGCAAAGTCCGCAATTGGAAGATCAGCGCTCCCGACTCCGACCGGGCGCTCGCCTCGTCCGACCAGCCCGGCGATCAGGTAATCGTTGCCCTGCTCCGAAACTTCGAATTCAAGCTTCCCCTGGAGTGGCTGCTGGCCACTCCCGTTGCCTCTACCGAGACCGGGAACGGCAAAGCTGCCGCTCCCGTCGCAACCCGCCTGCGCCTGCGTTTCAGCCTCTGGCAAAACGGCCTGCCCGCGGACGCCCTGCCCGTGGAAGGCTGGATGGAACTACCGCTCCTCAGCGAAGAAGACTTGATCGCGCAGCAGTAATTGCAGTGCAGGCATTTCTTTGCGTCCTTCGCGTCCCTTCTTTGCGTCCTTTGCGGTAAAAAGGTTTGACCTTGACCGCACTCACTGAAAAATCTTGAACCGCAAAGTTCGCAAAGAAAACCGCAAAGGACGCAAAGAGTCCTGCATCAGAGCACCGTGGCAATTCGCAAAGTCGACTACTGACCGCCGGTTTCCGCCGTCATCGCCAGCGGACGGCTCAACTCCATCATTAACTCTGTGCCGGAGGGCAGCACCGCGGAGCGCCTTTTGCCCAGCCAGTGTGCAACCGTCAGCGTGGCGCCCACGGCTCCGCCGATCAGCAAGCCTTTGCCTCCGCCCGCCAGACCCCCGATAAGCATTCCGCCGCCGGTGCCGAAGCCAACCTCGGTCAGGTCCTTGCCGTCGTAGCCGTCACCCTTGAACTGGCCTTCGGTGTTCACATCGGTTCCATTGCGCAGACTCGTGTCCACCATGGTGGCGTTGAGCATGTAGCGCTCGCCGTTGGGCAGCACGACCGCCTCGGGAAAAATTCCAATGGTCGGCTTGCCCGCAATGCGCCGCGGTTCGTTTACTTTGGTCACCCGTCCCTGCACTGTCGAGCCGACAGGAATCACGGTCTTTCCGTCGAGCATCACCGCATCCACCACCCGCCCGGAGAAGGCATCGCCTTCCTTGCTCGAGAAAGTGGAGAGCGTGTTTTCCAGTTTGACTTTGAAGGACGTGCCCGCGGGTAGAGCCATATTGGTCTGTGCCCCAGCCGCGACCGCCAGACACATCACACCCAGCAATGCCAGTATCTTCTTCATTCCGCCTCCTGAATTTCCACCACGAATCTGCCACGCCACATGCATCAACTCGACACGGATAGCTTCTTCACTGCCTCCAGGACCTGATCGAACGGCGCCCGGTCCGTCTGACTGTCTCCGCGATAGATGTACGCAATCTTCCGCTCCCGATCGATGACCAGCGATGCCGGGTGCGCTATGTTGATCGCATCCAGGCCCAGCCGGTGATACAGCCCGTACGCCCTGGTCACTGAACGCTCCTCATCCAGCAGAAAGGGATACGACACAGGATGCGATTGCAGAAACTTGGCCGGCTTCCACACTCCCTCGCCCATCTCCGCAGCGATGTACACCAGCTGGGCCCCGGCCTGCTCGATTTCCGTTTTCATCGGCTCCAACTGAGCCATGCGTTTCACGCAATTCGGTCACCAGGTGCCGCGCAGGAACTCCACGATCAGCGCTCCCCGTGACAGAAAACCGGAAAGGGAGAGAATCCCGTCACGATTTGCGGCTGACAACAGGAATTCCGGCGCACGTGAACCGACAGCTAGCGTTTCCGTGCGATCCAACATCTGCCTCGACTCTAGAGCAGAAGTAGTCATCGCCAGCCTGTGAAAAACTCGAGGAACCAGCATAGACACGGGCGATATGGGCTTGTGTGGCGCGGGCGCCCCGCCCGCGGCCTTTGACGTTGCTTCTCGACTCTGGCGGGCGAAGTCGCCCGCGCCACACTGGAAAAACCGATATAATTTCCAGTCCCACACATACAGAAAGAACGAGGCACACCAGCCATCATGGACGTGATCACGCAGATCCAGGAAATTCAGGCCCGCGAGATTCTCGATTCCCGCGGCAATCCCACGGTCGAGGCGGAAGTTACGCTCGCTGACGGAACCCGGGGACGCGCGGCCGTCCCCAGCGGTGCATCCACGGGCGAGCACGAGGCCGTCGAGTTACGCGACGGCGACAAGCAGCGCTATCTGGGCAAGGGCGTCCTGAAGGCGGTAGAAAATGTGAACGGCGAAATCGCTGATGCCCTGGCCAACCTCGACGCCGCCGACCAGCGCGCCATCGATCAGAAGATGATCGAGCTCGATGGCACCGAGAACAAGGGCCGGCTGGGCGCCAATGCCATCCTGGCGGTTTCGATGGCGGCAGCGCGAGCTTCCGCGGCCGCGTTCAGCTTGCCGCTCTATCGCTACCTCGGCGGAGCTGGCGCCAATATCCTGCCCACTCCGATGATGAACATTCTGAACGGCGGCGCCCACGCCGACAGCAACGTGGACTTTCAGGAATTCATGGTGATGCCGGTGGGAGCGGAATCTTTTTCGGAAGCCCTGCGCTGGGGCGTCGAAGTCTTCCACACTCTAAAAGGCGTGCTCAAAAAGCGCGGCTACAACACCGCAGTCGGTGACGAAGGAGGTTTCGCGCCCTCGGTGAAGTCGAATGTCGAAGGAATCGAAGTCGTCCTCGAAGCCATCACCCAGGCCGGATATAAACCCGGCGAACAGATTGCCATTGCGCTCGATCCCGCGGCCAGCGAGTTTTATCAGGACGGCAAATACGTCTTCAAGAAATCCGACAAGTCCACCAAGAGCTCCGACGACATGGTGCGCTACTGGGCGAAATGGGTGAAAGATTATCCCATCGTTTCATTGGAAGATGGCTTGTCCGAAAACGACTGGGAGGGCTGGCAGAATCTCACCAAAGAGCTGGGTGACAAGATCCAGCTCGTCGGCGACGATCTCTTCGTGACCAATGTCACGTTTCTGCAGGAGGGAATCGACAAGCACGTGGCCAACTCCATTCTCATCAAGGTGAACCAGATTGGCACGGTCAGCGAAACCCTGGACGCGATCGACCTGGCGCGCCGCAACGCCTATACCTCGATCATCTCCCACCGCTCGGGCGAGACCGAGGACACGTTCATCGCCGATCTTGCGGTCGCAACCGGAGCGGGACAAATCAAAACCGGCTCTGCCTCGCGCACCGATCGCATCGCAAAATACAACCAGCTGCTGCGGATCGAGGAAGAACTGGGAGACGCCGCCAGGTTCCTGGGCCTGAAGGCCCTGAACTACAGGGTTTGACCCGAGTGTAAGGCGGCTGGCGGCTCCGGCCCGAACCCAAGGTATAATCGCGGAAGCATATGGCGGAAACCGAGATAATTTTCTCCGTTCAGGAATCGGTTGAAGGTGGCTATGAGGCGAGGGCGTTGGGCCACGATATCTTCACCCAGGCCGATAACATGGCGGAACTTCGGGAAATGGTACGTGACGCCGTGCGTTGCCACTTCAATGGAGACTCGGCTCCGGCGGTGATTCGTCTGCATATCGTTAAGGATGAGGTCATCCCAGCTTGAGATTGCCTCGTGATCTTTCGGGTCACGACCTCGCTCAGACGCTCCGCCAGTACGGTTATGTGGTAACCAGACAAACGGGCAGCCACCTTCGATTGAAATCCACTCTTCGCGGTACCGATCATCACATCACAATTCCCGCGCATCCCACGCTAAAGCTGGGGACGCTCAACGCCATCATTTCCGGCGTGGCAGCGTATCTGGAAGTGGATCGCGCCGAAATCCTCCAGGAGTTGTTCGGCGAATAGGCCGGACAAACTCCGGACGGCTTTTCTCAGAATCCCATGGTGTCATCCGCCGAGGGTCCATAAGTCGCCGGCAGCGGCTTCCCGTTCAGACGCAGGTACACGCCCAGCTGGGCGCGGTGATGCACCAGGTGGTTCAAAAACATCTGCCGGTAAGCCAGAAAGCGCGATCCACTGAAAATAGGCTTGCCCTGAAAGCTGAGTTTCCAGTTCTGGGTCCAGGCTTCATCCGGCATATTCTTCAGAGCGGCGCGAACCTGGGCGGCGCCTTCGTCAAACACTTTTACAAGTTGCGCGGCGGACTCAAAAGGCACCCGCTGACGAGTGCTTTTGGAAAAGTCCAGCTCCGGCGTAGTCAGGATAGTGACTCCAAATCCCGCCAGTTCCGCCACATGCGGAGCCAGCTTGTTCAGCGGCATCGATTTGGGGTGCGGCGTGAAGTCCTTATTGTCTTCGGGCACGCGTTCCAGCATGGTGCGCGTGGTTTTCGCTTCGGCATCAAATTCAAGAAGTAGAAGATCGCTGATGGACATGCCTTCCTCCGAATGAAGATAGAACGACTATATTATGCGGCCACTGATTTGAAAACCTGCCGCGCTCGCCTATAATTTCTCTTCTTCCAATTTCTCTTGTTCCTCTGCGCCCCGGTAGTCCGTTGTCCGGTCAGCCAGACACAAAGCCAGGAGTTTCATGAAGCGTCCCAAACCGCTTGTGCTGGTCATTCTCGACGGCTGGGGCTACCGCGCCGAGACCAAAGCCAACGCCATCGCCCTGGCCCGCAAGCCCAACTACGACCGCCTGCTGCGCGAATATCCCAACACGCTGATTCAGACCAGCGGCCACTACGTCGGCCTGCCCGACGGACAGATGGGCAACAGCGAAGTCGGCCATCTCAACATCGGTGCCGGACGCATCGTGCACATGGACAGTACCCGCATCGAGCTGATGATTCAGAATGGCGAATTCTTTTCTGACCCCGTTCTGCTCGCCGCCATGAAGAATGCGCGCTCCGGGGGCCGCCGGCTGCATCTTTTCGGACTGCTTTCCGATGGCGGCGTGCACTCTTATCAAACCCATCTTTACGCTTTGTTGAAGATGGCCAAACAAAACGGGGTTGACCGCGTCTTTGTGCATGCCTTCATGGATGGCCGCGACACCCTGCCCACCAACGGCGCGGGATACCTCGAGAAACTGCAGCAGAAGATGCGCGAGTACAACACCGGCAAGATCGCTTCCGTCAACGGACGCTACTACGCCATGGACCGCGACCGCCGCTGGGAGCGCATTCTCAAAGCCTTCAATGCCATGGTCTTTGGCGATGGCGAAGGCGGCAAATATGTTGATCCCGTGCAGGGCGTGAAGGAGTCCTACAACAAGGGAGTGACCGATGAATTCATCGTTCCCTTCGTTTGCGTGGACAATCGCGGAGAACCGCCGGCCACCATCCGTGATGAAGACTCCTGCATCTGCTTTAACTTCCGCGCCGACCGGGTCCGCCAGATTACCCGCGCCCTCACCCGCACCAGCGGCTTGAACGCGCAAGGCGGAAGCGATCTCCCCGGCGCGGCCGATCTCGATGCGGCCATTCCTCGCGACCGCGTGCCCAAAAACCTGCATTACGTCTGCATGACCCAGTACGACAAGAAGTTCTCGCTTCCGGTGGTGATTCCTCCGGAATCGCTAAACAATATTCTCGCTAATGTGATGGGGCAGGCGAGTCTCCGCAACCTGCGCGTGGCGGAAACCGAAAAGTATGCGCACGTGACCTATTTCTTCAATGGTGGAATTGAGCAACCCTTTCCCGGAGAAGACCGGTTGCTGGTGCCGTCACCCAAAGTGGCCACCTACGACCTGAAGCCGGAGATGAGCGCGGCCGGCATTGCCGATGCCGTAATCAAGGCAGTGGAAGACGGGACCTTCGATGTCATCATCGTCAATTTTGCCAACGCCGACATGGTCGGACACTCCGGCAAGATTGAGCCGACGATCAAGGCCGTAGAAACCGTGGACGCCTGCCTGGGCCGGATCGAGCCCGCGGTCCGCGCCAGGGGCGGGGCGCTGCTGATCACTGCCGATCACGGCAATGCCGAGATGATGATCGATCCCGCCACTGGCGGGCCGCACACCGCCCACACCACCAATCCCGTACCCTTCATTGTCGTGGCCGAAAACGGAAAGAAATTCTCGTTGAAGCCGGGTGGTTCGCTGCGCGATATTTCGCCCACGGTATTGGGTATGCTGGGCATCCCGCAGCCGAAAGAGATGACGGGGCAGGATCTGCGAGTGCTGCTGACGAAAGTCTGAGCCGCTGAGGGCGCCTCTCCGTGTCCCCTGTGTCCTCCGTGGTTATTCATTGATCCTATGAAACTTCTGACGCTGGTCCATCATCCCTTCGAGCTGTGGAACACGCCATCCTGGTTCTCGCCGCGCCTGCACCAGGATTTCCCCAGCGTGGAAGCCACGCAGGAGTCCAGCTATGAAGGAATTGAACCCCACCTCAGAGATGCGGAAGTCATCGTCAGCTGGTCGCTGCGTCCGGAGCAATTCAAAGTCGCGACCAGGTTGCGATGGATTCATTCTCCGGCGGCGGCGGTCCACCAGCTCATGTTTCCGGAACTGATCAATAGTGATGTCGTGCTCACCAATGCCCGCGACGTCCACGGCCCGGTAGTGGCAGAGCAAGTGATGGCGATGATCTTCGCACTCGCCAGGTGCCTGCCTCAAGCAGTGCGCTTTCAGCAAAAACATATCTGGGGACAAGGACCCATGTGGCGCGGGCACCCGCGCCCGCGGGAACTGGCGGGAGCGACACTCGGCCTGGTGGGCCTGGGCAGCATCGCGCGCGCCGTCGCAAAGCATGCCTCAAACCTGGGCATGCGCGTGATCGCAGTGCGCGAAAATCCGGAGAAGGGAACTCCCGAGGGCGTGCAGCAGGTCTTCGCCGCTTCCCAACTGGATGAATTGCTGGCGCAATCGGACTATGTTGTCCTCGCCGTCCCCGTCACACCCGGTACCAACCACATGATGAACGCGGCACGCCTGGCCAAAATGAAATCCGATGCCTGCCTGATCAACGTCGGCCGCGGTCCTCTGGTGGATGAAGAGGCGTTAGCTCACGCCCTGCGCGAGAAAATCATCGGAGGCGCGGCGCTCGATGTCTTCGATGCTGAGCCTCTGCCCGAAGACTCGCCCCTATGGGACCTGGAAAATCTATTGATCACACCGCACACCGCAGGCCTCACCGAAAAACTATGGGAGCGCCATTACCAGTGCGTCTCTGAAAACCTGCGTCGCTACCTGCAGGGCCAGCCTCTGCACTGGGTGGTAGATAAAAAACAAGGCTACTAGAAGTAGCGCCGGCGTCTCGCCGGCTGTCCCGAGGGCGTCCCGCCCTCGGAGCTGCAAGCGAGACGCCCCACCACAGCCGCCGGGACAGCGGCGCTACTCTGCTCCGCCTAGCTGGCGCGAGGCATGGGTTTATCGGTCTTCTGAAAGTCCGCCGCGGCCTCGCCGGTGGACGTGACATCCTGCGCCCCCGTATTTTCCAGGATGTCCTTGGCCTTCTTGGTCCAGTCGGAATCATCACAATGCACGGAAAGCAGAATTCCGCCTTCCTTGATCCGGCCTTCATAACGCTTGGCCTCGAATTCCGGGATGCCCATGCCGATCAAAGCCCCGGTCAGGCCGCCAATGGCCCCGCCCACGCCCACTCCAGCCAGCGCGGCCATGATCGGACCGGCTGCGATGAACGGTCCCAGGCCCGGAATCGCCAGCGCGCCGATTCCAGCGAGCCAGCCCAGAGTACCGCCCACCACAGCGCCGGTGCCGGCTCCCGCCGCCGTGCCTTCGGGTGCCTTGGTGTTCTTCTCGGTTGCGAAATCCTTGGTGCCATCGTTGTGCGGAAACAGAACCGAGATATCGGTATTGCGGAATCCGTTTACGCGCAACATGTCCACCGCGCTTTCAACTCCGGCCCGGTCGCGATAAATTCCGAATGCTGCTGTATTTTTGCCTGCCATGATGATCTCCTTATGATGTTGGTTTGAGTTCTGATGGTTGACGATATTATTTGGACGCCACTGCGAGTTCGCTGGTGACCTTGTCCGCACCGGCAATCTGCGCCGCTTTGGCTTCGATCGCCTGTTTTTCTTCTTCCGACTTCACCGGCCCCTTCAACGTGACCATTCCGTTCTGCGAGATGACCTTGACGTTGTGGGCATAGGTCGAAAGCGATTTGTCCTTGACCAGCGCCTTTCGGATCTGTTGCGTCAGCTGCCGGTCCGTGGGATTTTCCTTCTGCTTGTCAGCGGTTGGCTCGGAGCTGCTTTGGTCACGCTGATTGACTTTAGTGTTATCGGCCGCTTGACCTTGAGGGCTCTGCTGGGCCCAGAGCATTCCCAGACTGCCAAACAGCACAAATTGCGCGAGAAGTGCTTTGATTGCGAAGTTCTTCATGATGCGGTCCACCTCCAACTTCTTGAATTCAAGTTTAGGATGGCACGCGCGGGATCGAGGATGGCTGGGAGCGAAGCGAATTCGAAAAAGCAGCCACGGATTTGCACGGATCTCACGGATCTCACGGATTCACACAAATTCAAGCGTCAAAATACCTGTTGCGATTTATCCGTGAGATCCGTGCAAATCCGTGGCCGGTTCTTCTATGCTGCCGCGGAAATTCTCCGGATCAGATCTTCCTGCTCATTCTTGCTCTCGGCCCCGATGGTGAAGGCGTCGAGTACGCCGAGAGAGAGCGCGTACTTCAAGGCTTCGTCCTGCCGGTTGCGTAAATCGCCCTGGCCCAGAATCTTCATTCCGACAATTCCTTTTCCAGCGGCCTTCATCTCGCGCAGCACGCTGACCACGGTGTCTGGATCGGCGTCCATGTGCGAGCCAATCGGGTTGATGCGCACCAGATCGACTTCGACCCAGGGCGACCTGGCGGCCGCGCGCAACGCTTCGATGCTGTGGCAGGAGCATCCGTGGGCGCGGATAATTCCTTTTTCCTTGGCTTCTGAGAAAACGTCCATCACGCCCCGATAGCGTTCGGTCCAATCACCTTCGGTGAGGCAGTGCATCAGGCATATATCGATATAGTCGATGCCCAGTTCCTTGCGAAAGCGGTCAAGATCGGCGCGGGCCTCGGTGGGATCGCGCGCCCAGGTCTTGGTAAGTACGGTAACCCGGTCGCGGCGAAGATGCTTGAGTGCCTCAGCCACGTGAGGATGGCTGCCATAAGCGTCGGCGGCGTCGAAGAAGCGCAGGCCGTTATCATGTCCGTTGAGCAGCAGATCGGAGAGGCCCTTCACTCCCAGAGCGGTCTGGTGAGAGTGATGGCCGAAGCCCACCGTGCCGGTCCCCATGGCGAGACGGCTGGTCTTGATTCCGGTCTTGCCCAGCACGACCGTATCCGCAGCCGTGAACTTGCGCGGCAGGGCGGGCAGGGCGCTCATGGCCCGGGCCATACCTCGCGACCCAATCCACGCCGCTCCCACTCCGGCGGTTGCCCCGATGATGAAGTCTCTGCGTTTCATGGCGCCTCCTCGAAATGAAGTTCTCGTCTTGCCTGCTTAGACGAAATGATCGGGAATCTGGATATCAACCAGGGCCACCCTAACCCCTGAGTCCGGCCGAATTCAAGCTCTGATTTGCGTATCGCCGGCGTCCCGCCGGCTGTCGTGGGGGCGTCTCGCCCGCACAATCCAAGGGCACGACGCACGCGCGGGTTCTCCCAACGACCTGCACGCGCTACTCGCGTTCTTTGAGTCGCGTCCCACCGCCTGCACTCTCCTCCGCGCATTTCTACAGTGTTCGATGTAGTGGCCTGAGACAACTCCAGAATTGTGTGATGGATCAAAAGCAAAGTCATTAGGCCAATGGTTGCTAATCACCAACGGGAGGTGCCAAATGCTCTGGACGATTTTCGTAATTCTGCTGGTTCTGTGGGTGCTGGGACTCGTGAGCTCGTACACGCTGGGCGGATTTATCCACATTCTTCTGGTGGTGGCGGTGGTGGTACTCCTGATCCAGCTGTTCTCGGGTCGCCGACCAGCGCTCTGACCGGAAAAAACGGCGGCGTACCCACGCCTTCCGGCAACCTGTTCGAATTTCTTCTCCAAGGAGGATCAATTGAAACGATCTCTTATCGCTTTGACTTTCAGTTTGGTCGCATTGCTGGGCACCATGGCTTTTGCCACCGCTAAAGAGGACTCTGTCGAGCGCCTGCAGAATGCCGGCGATGTGCTCAAGCAGATCATGGATGCGCCCGACAACGGCATCCCGGAAGAAGTCCTCGACGACGCCAAGTGCATTGTCGTGGTCCCACATCTGATCAAGGCCGGTTTCATTTTTGGCGGCAAGCACGGTCGTGGCGTCGCCAGTTGCCGCACTGCGAATGGTTGGAGCGCCCCCGCTTTCGTCTCCGTGGGCGGAGGCAGCTGGGGACTTCAGATCGGGGCCGAAGGCGTGGACCTGGTCATGCTGGTGATGAACGACAAAGGTCTGCAGCACTTGCTGTCCAGCAAATTCCAGCTCAGCGGCGAGGGTTCAGCTGCGGCCGGGCCGGTGGGACGTCATGCCTCGGCCGGCACTGACTGGAAGCTGAACACCGAGATGCTCACTTACTCGCGTTCCAAAGGCGCGTTTGCCGGCCTGACCCTGGAAGGCGCCGTGATCGAGCAGGACTCGGACTCGACCATTGCCATCTACGGCAAGGATGTAGGATTTCGCAAGGTCCTCATCGGCGACGTGAAAGCGCCCGCTGCGGCTGCGCCCTTCATGTCCGCGCTGTCGAAGGCCGGCCATCAGGCCGCCGCCCACGAAGCCAAAGAGAACATGCCGGACAAGAAATAGGCGCAGTGGCCAGGTGTGGGTCGGACATTCTTATCCGACGCTTTGAATTTGGTTTTGATCTGAATGTGCGCGGCTTGAAGTTTAACGTCAAAATCAAAGTCAAAGGCGGCGGACAAGAGTCTCCGCCCCACACTTTTTTCTCTCGCCGCGGCACCGCCTGTGTTTGAATAGTGCCGTGGATCTGATCGAACATTACACCCGTCTCTTCGCCTACGACGGCTGGGCCAATCAGGAAGCACTCGCCAGCTTGCGCGCCACCAGGACCCAACTCCCTCAGGCCCTGAAACTGATGGCGCACATCTTTGCCGCCGAACGGCTCTGGATGGAGCGGCTGGAACGGAAGCCCCAGACCTTTCCGGTCTGGCCTGAGTTCACAGCCGAGGAATGCGAACGGCAAGCCTCCGAGTTACCCGCACTCTGGAAAAAATATCTGGCCGCCAGCAGCGAAGACCGAACTGGCCCGGCCCGTCACCTATCAGAACAGCCGGGGTGAAACCTTCAGCAGCCGCAAGGACGACATCCTCACCCACCTGATCACGCATTCGACTCATCACCGCGGCCAGGTAGCCGCGGCTGTCCGCGCCGCCGGATTTGCTCCCGCTTACACCGACTTTATCCATAGCATCCGCCAGGGATTCGTAAAATAGCCATGCCAGAGTCGAGCGCGAATATCAGCAAAATCACTCCCTTCTTCGCGCTGCAGTTCTGCGTCGTGATGACCGTCATTGGAGTTGTCCTGCTGCGCCCGGGAGTGTGGAATGGCGCCCGCCTGGCGGGACTCTGCATTGCCGTCCCCGCCGCCGTGTTGCTCTTCACCGCCCGCTGGCAGTTAGGACAATCGTTTTCGGTGACTCCCCAGGCCAGGGAACTCGTCACTCACGGCCTGTATGCAAAAATCAGGAACCCGATCTACGTCTTCAGCGCCTTGGTGGTGCTGGGCATCCTGATTTCCCTGCAGTATCGTTACGCATTGCTCTGGCTGCTGGTTCTGGTACCCATCCAGATCGTCCGCGCCCGCCAGGAAGCCGCGGTCCTCGAAGCCCGCTTTGGCGAGCAGTACTGCAAATATCGGGAGGGAACCTGGTTTTGACCGGACGCATCATACTCTTCCAGCACCCAAGCCGCCGAGGAAAGGGCCATAGAGTCAATATGCGGAAACTGTTTTTGCTGCCGACCCTGCTCGCTCTGGCCGCACTGTTATCGAACTCGACGTCACGGGCCCAGTCCGCACCGCCCGCCCATTCCCAGAATCAGGATGCATCCTCTCCGCCGCAGAGCTCCACTTCAGCCGCCGATGCGCTGCCGCCCGGGACCGTTCTCTCCGTCGAGTTGTCGAAATCACTGGACGCAAAGAAGTCCAAGGCCGACGCCAGAGTCGAGGCCAGGACTGCGATCGACCTCTTGGTGCACGGTCAGATCGTGGTTCCCAGAAACACGAAAATCATCGGCCACGTGACCGAGGCCAAGGCCCACAGCAAAACTTCTCCAGGCTCCTTGCTGGGAATTTCTTTTGAGCGCATGCTCCTGAAGGACGGACGCGAAGTGCCTCTGCAAGCCACCGTTCAGGCCATCGCCCGCCCTTTGCAACTCAATAATCTGGGAAACGAAACCATCGGCGACATGTCCTCAGGGATGCCGGGCCAGAGTACTGGTTCGGCTGCCGATCCCACCGCCCCCTCCATCCCGCCGAAATATCCCACCTCTGCCATTCCCGAACCGCCCGGACTCATTGTGCCCAATACTTCCACCGTCAGCCCGCTCGCTCCCACCAGCCGCGGAGTCGTCGGAATAAAAGGCCTCTCTCTGGAAACCTCAGGCGCGGTCTCCGTCCTCTCCTCAACCACCGGCAACGTCCATCTCGACAGCGGAACCCAATTGATGCTGCGCGTGCAGTAGTCACAACCGAGAAAATGTCATCCTGAGCGGAGTAGCTGTTTCGCGAAGCGAAACAGCTGCGCAGTCGAAGGACCCCTATCGTCAAGCGGTCCCCAGTCGAAGAATCCCCATAATCAAGCGGTCCCCGACAAAACCTCAGCTCCTGATCGTGAGCTTACGAAGCCAGCGCGTAGCGGCTGTCGGCTTGTCCGAGCAAGGCCATCATCTCGTCCAGCGAGGCAATATCGAACTCCGACATCGAGCTTATGTGTTCCAGCTTTTCCCGCACCGCCCGCGAGGGATTGAACAGCTTCAATCGAATATCGTGATCGCGGCACCAGCGCTGCAGAAATACCAGCACGCCCACGCTGCCGCCCCCAATGGCGCGCATCTCGGTAAGGTCCAGCACCACCACGTGGGCCTGCGCCTGGGAAGTAACGGCGTCGCGCAACTTAAAAGCCTCGTCACTGCGAACAAATCTGCCTTCGCACTCCACCACTGCCATGTCACCAACGTTATCAACATGTATGTTGGACATAATTCCCTCCGTATGCGATCTGCCCATGGTAAGAGCACGAAGGCTGCCAAGGCCGCAGCCCTGTGTTATCTGAGGGATAGCTCTATGGCAAATGGAAGGCGAGAAAGTTCGGTAACTCAGCAGGAATTTCCGCGCTAGGTAAAATCCTGTAGATCGGCAAGTGTGGTCGCGGGCCCCCGCGCGCCGCCGCAATGTAGGCGCGAGCGCCCCCGCTCGTGCCGTGATCACCACGACCCACCTGGAGGCGGGCGCCTCGTCCGCCCAGCGAAAGTAGCCCATCACCAATGGGTAGGTGATGTCTCAGTTTGAGGTCTGGCTCTCAATCCAATGCGTCATGCTGAGCTTGCGAAGCATCTGGCGTGTGGCAGGTGCGTGGCTTGGGCAGCCCGGGCGCTGCGCACGCCAGATCCTAATTAGGGCAATAAATTACTTGACTCATCCATTGCCCTAGGCGAATATTGGCTAGATGAAGAGGCAAAGGTTAGAGCAGGTAGTTTCATTGTCGGTGAAAGGAAAAGATGTTCACCGAGAATTGCCCCAAGGCAACAACCTTCCAGTTGTCATATGCCGGAAGGGATTTGATACACCATATTTTTTATGCGCCTGGAGCGGACTTCGTGGCTGCCTATACTACGTTGTGCGATGAAACCGGAATCCACGATGACGCGCCAATTACCGGTGTCGGTGGGTACGTATTCGATGAAGATGGTCACCAGCAATTTACCGAAAGCTGGTTTGAGACCATGCGGCCCTTCAAAGATCGCGGTATTGAGTTCTTTCATGCTGGCGAATGTTTTGAACGAAAGGGTAAATTTGAGGTTATAGATGAGACCGAAAAAGATACCCTGTTTCGTAGTCTGATTGCGTTGACTAGGAGAACTGCCAAAGTTGGCATCGTCTGCTCCATCGAAGATCAAGCCTTCACAACTGCGATCCGTAGAAATAAACTTCGTATGTACAGCGGCTGCAAATATACGGCCTGTGCTTTGCGGCTGCTCCCGTTCGTAGGAAATTGGCTGCGAAACGCGCAGCTTGATGGCAGTGTTCTCTATCTCTTTGAGAATGGTTATGAGTACTGGAAAGAAGCGGATTTCATGATTGGCCAAGCAGCCTCAAATCCAGAGTTTCGGCGAGCGGCTGTTTACAGCAATCATGATTTCCAATCGAAGCGTGGTCAACTGGCTTTCCAAGCAGCAGATTTGTTCTTATGGCTCTGGCAAAAGTACAAAAGAGAAAAAGTAAAGCACGAGTACTTCGTTGAACTGCTCAAGCCGCCTGAAAAACTGCCACATATTGAGCGCGAGGTTACGCATGTTGATCTCGGCATATTGGCAATGGACAACATGGGAAAGGGTATCAAATCGAATCGTAAGAAAAGTCCTGACTATGACCTCCAAACTGGAAAAATCAAAACCTACAGATTGTGACAAGTTTGATAGCGTGATGAGGAAGATTTTGAGCGTTTCCCATGATGAACTAAAAGTAAGAGAGGCGGAATGGAAACGAAACCGAGCACGCAAGAGGCGGGCTAAGACTTCGCCCGCCTCCCACGCTTCAAACGGTAAGGATTAGTGAACCGTCGTTTTTCCAGCCTTGCCAGTCAGTTCGGCAAAGGTCAGTCTCTTTCCGACGATCTGAGAGACGGCGAGGCTGAAACGATCTCCGTCGTTCAGATCTTTGCGATTGTTGAAACGAAACATCTGCTCATCAAGGTAACGGAACAAATGAAACGGTTCGACGCTAACATAAGTTCCTGCGACTCCACGCTTGAGCAGCGACCAGAAGTTCTCAAGCGAATTAGTGTGGACGCGGCCATCTACGTACTGCGAAGCGTGGTCAACAACCTTGTGCGCGTAATCGGTAGCCAATCCTTCATACGAAAGCAGGGCATCAGTGTAGAGAGCCGCGCCAGCTTCAACATGCTTGCGAACTTCCGCTTGCAATGCGCTCTTGCGACGAGTGGGAACGACGGTAGTGCGAATCTTTCCTCCGCGTTCCATGATTCCCACTACCAGAGTCTTGTCCTTTCCGCCAGTTCCGGTAATCCGTCTCTGCCGTTTGCTTACGTGCATATTTCGAGCTTTTCCGCCGATGAAGGTTTCGTCTACTTCTACCTCTCCGCCGTTTCCGCCAAGCTTGCTGCCGAAAAACTCATCCTGCAAGGCAAGACGGATGCGGTGAAGCATGAACCATGCAGTCTTTTGGGTGACCTTGAGATCGCGGGCAATCTCGTAACTGCTGACACCGTTTTTGCAATTGGTCAGCATCCATGTTGCGGCCATCCACTTGTCCAAACCAATCGGGCTGTCTTCGTAAATAGTGCCAACCTTGACGGAGAACTGCCGCTTCGCATGATGAGTGCTGCACTGCCACACGCGCCGCTTGGCGTTGAACTTCACCTTGTCCGACCCGCACGACGGGCAGGTAACGCCCTTGGGCCAGCGACGCACTGCAAGGTAGTCGATGCAGTTGTTCAGTTCGGAAAAGTAAAGGATCGCCTCTTGGAGGCTTTTAGGTTCGTGGCTCATAACGTTCTCCATGAACCAAGGTTAGCCTAAATTGATGGATGTGTCAAGTATATTATTGCCCTAATTAGAGATGATGCTGTGTCAATGGTCTCGGTGATGTGGCGTGGACCGTGGTCTGTATATTCAGGAAAGAACGGCGTTCCGCTGCCGGTGAACCAAGGCTCGAACTCGACGAGGCTTTGAAGGACTGCGCCGTATAGCGCGGAATTAGCCTTGAGCTTGTTTGCAAGTGTCTCGGGAATATTTATTAGCAAAGCCAACGCCTCACTTTGCGCGTGGTTGGGCCCGTTTGGAACGAGCAAGTATAGACCAAGCGCTGCAATGGCTCAGAGGCTTTGCCCAGCCCGGTTTTGACTTGAGTGGGGTCGTGCCACTGCTGGACAGAGTTGTGCTGCTGCTCTTCCGCGTTTTCGTGTCGTCCCTTTCCATCCCAATTCCCGTCATCAAATTTTGCTGTCAAGCCACCAACCGCATCCAATTCCCCCTAACCCCTTCACCCCAAACCAACCATAGTTAGTACACCCATGTCCCATTCCCCCCACCCAACCTGCTATCCTTAAACTAGAAGATCAAAAAAGGCGCAGCCCAAGAGCTGCGCCTTTTGTATTCAGGAGCACGGATATCGACAAATCAGGCCACTCGAAATCAGGTTAAGTAATGGAGAAGTCTCAGGCGCGCCCGCTTCCGCGACGCCCCGCCACCAACCAGCGCCACGCTCTCCCGCCCAAGCGCCGCGGAGAGATTGCCGAGCTGGCCTTCATGCAGAAAGCCGTTACCCTCGGATTCGGCGTCGCCAAACCCTGGGGAGACAGCGACCGCTACGATTACATCCTCGACGCCGGACGACGCTTCTGGCGCGTTCAGGTCCGCTCCACCGCCTACGAGAGCCATCGCGGATACGCCGTCCACACCTACGTTTACGTAAAACGCAAAATGGTCGCCCTCACCGCCGACGACATCGATTGCATCATCGCCTACATCGTCCCGCTCGATCTCTGGTACGTGCTTCCGGTCGAGGCTTTCTCGCCCTGCAAAAATCTGTGGTTCTATCCCCACGGCAGCAAAAAAGGATCCCGCTTCGAAAGCTTTCGCGAAGCCTGGTGGCTGCTCGATCCCGAACTGAAAGAACCATGCGGAGAGCAGCCCGCTTTGCAAAGGAAAGCCGCTGCCGAGCCTTGCTCGGCGAGGACGGGCGAGGGCGCCCGTCCCCACACAGCCGGGCGCACGCTTAGGCGGCAACCTTACCCGCAGCCCGAGCCTTGTGCGGCGGGCCTACGTAGGGGAATTCGGCAAGCAGGTCTTTGTGGGGGCCTACCTTGTCGTCCGTCACCTTTCCATTTGTGAGGATAGGAAGGAAGAAATTTACAACGTCGTCGGCGAGCGCCCGGCCATTGTTCGGGAAGGCCGCCGCCCGCGTGGGATCATAGTGGAGAACGTCCGGCAGCAGCGTCCCGGCCACCCGCGTTGCCTCCTCCGGCGTGTATCCACCGGCGTGCTCCAGCGCGTGCGCGAACACAGGGACAAAACGGGCATCGTCCTTCGGCTCCGCAGCCAGATAAGCCGCGTTCTGCTCGCCGGCGAGAAAAGGAGTCTGATTCGGCCGCGCGCCGCGATCCGCCTGAACCCACTTCCCGCTCGAGCCGTCCAGCGTGCGAGCCCATAGGCCCAGCTTTTTGCTGCCAAGGGCAGAGTTCGGCACTTCCAGCACGATGCAGCACACATCCGCTTCGGCAAAGTAATCGTCACCGGTAAATTGCAGGTTGTTCAGGGCGCCATTTACGTCGAAGAAAAAGGGATCGCTGCGCCAGCCGGCAAAGAAGCGGTGGTCACCGGCCTCCGTCACCCGTGTTTCCTTCCCGGTAGAGACCGCCGCTCCCTCGACGATGACCTTCCCGTCGTCGCCTGTCCCAGCGGCCTGCGCGCCTTCAACCCGGCGAAGCGTCGCTGTCTGAGTTCCGTCCTTGGAAGAGGTGAATCGTACCCGGTATGCGATATCGGCGACGTTATCGCCGTTGGTATCAATCTGCAGTTCATAAATCGCCTCGGGCGAGAAGGCGTCGTCCCTGGTCGGCCCGGGCGGGTTGGCGCCAAGGGAGGGATGCGCACCATAATCAGAATCGACTTGCTGGCATCCCCAGGCTTGGGGAAAGCATATAGATCGGTCAAATCCAGGCGGGCGTCCCCATGAGGGAACCCAAAATCGGGGCCGGAATAATGATGGGACATAGCTTCTCCTCTGTGTTTTTGGTGAGATTGAGTTTAAAAACAGAATTTCCGATTAGGATGTCTGACTCGAAAATTATACGCCCCGGGACGGGTCGCCCATTCAACCCCATCCAGCAATGTCATCCCGAGCGAAGTCGAGAGCCTGCCCTGAGCGAACCTCGAGCGCACGCGAGAGGGAGTCGAACGGGGACCTTGTGTCATCCGGCATACCGCGACCTCCGTCCCCTCGGCGCAACTTTCACGCTGCCTGCCTCATCTCAGTCGCATTACGTCAAGGAGGGAACTTGATTCCGAAAAATACCATCTGCCTCTGGTTCAACAAGGACGCACAGGATGCGGCCCGCTTCTACGCCGCGACTTTTCCCGATAGTAAAGTGACCGCGGTTCACAAAGCGCCCAGTGACTACCCGAGCGGCAGGGAGGGCGATGTTCTGACGGTGGAGTTCACGGTGCTGGGCATCCCCTGTCTCGGCCTCAACGGCGGCCCGGGGTTCAAGCATAGCGAGGCCTTTTCTTTCCAGATCGCGACCGACAATCAGGAAGAGACGGACCGCTACTGGAACGCGATCGTCGGCAATGGCGGCCAGGAAAGTGCGTGCGGTTGGTGCAAGGACCGCTGGGGCCTCTCCTGGCAGATCACTCCGCGCGCGCTGACCGATGCGCTTGCGGCTGGTGGGGATGAGGCCAGGCGCGCCTTCGAAGCGATGATGCCGATGAAAAAGATCGACGTCGCCAAAATCGAGGCCGCCCGGCGCGGTTGACGTGGATACCACGGCAGTCGCACAAAAGCCTGCCGAGCTGCGCTCGGCCAGAACGGGCGAGGGCGCCCGTCCCCACACAGCCGGCGGTGCCACAAAAGCAAAAGCCCCGCTCGAAAGCAGGGCTCTTGCTGAGGTCTGAAGTCCGACGCCAGACGCCGGGGTTAACCGACGACTGAAGACTGACGACCGACGACTGTTCCTAGTACATGCCTTCCATACCGCCGCCGCCGTGTCCGCCGCCGGCTGGAGCTCCCTTTTTCTCTTCCGGGATCTCCGCCACCAGGGCCTCGGTGGTCAGCATCAACGACGCGATCGAGCCGGCGTTCTGCAGTGCGGTGCGCACCACTTTGGTCGGATCGAGCACGCCTGCCTTGACCAGATCCTCATAGTCGCCGGTCAGGGCGTTGTAGCCGTAGTTGTGGTCCTTGGCATCGTTGACTTTGCCCAGGACGATTGCGCCTTCTTCGCCTGCGTTCTCGGCGATCTGGCGCAACGGCTCAACCAGAGCGCGCCGCACCACGTTGACGCCGATCTGCTCATCGCCTTCGAGCTTCAGCTTGTCGAGCGCGCCCACGCAACGGGCCAGGGCCACGCCGCCGCCGGGGACAATGCCTTCTTCCACGGCCGCACGGGTGGCGTGCATGGCATCTTCGACGCGAGCCTTCTTCTCTTTCATTTCGGTCTCGGTCGCAGCGCCTACCTTGATCACAGCCACGCCGCCAACCAGCTTCGCCAGCCGCTCCTGCAGCTTCTCGCGGTCGTAGTCGCTGGTGGTTTTGTCAATCTGGCTGCGGATTTCCTTCACCCGGCCTTCGATGTCCGAGTGCTTGCCTTTGCCTTCGACGATCGTGGTGTTGTCCTTGTCCACCGTGATCTTCTTGGCCTGGCCCAGGTCGCCAATCTGGACGTTCTCCAGCTTGATGCCCAGGTCTTCGGTGATGGCCTTGCCGCCGGTGAGGGTGGCAATGTCCTGCAGCATAGCCTTGCGGCGATCGCCGAAGCCGGGAGCCTTGACGGCCGCGACTTGCAGCGTGCCACGCAGCTTGTTGACGACGAGGGTAGCCAGCGCTTCGCCTTCGACATCTTCAGCCACGATCAAAAGCGGCTTGCCGCTCTTCGCGATCTGCTCCAGCAACGGCAGCAAATCTTTCATCGAGCTGATTTTCTTTTCGTTGATCAGGATGTAAGCATTCTCAAGAGAAACTTCCATCCGCTCAGGATCGGTCACAAAGTAAGGAGAGAGGTAACCACGATCAAACTGCATTCCCTCAACGACATCCAACTGGGTCTCAAGCGTCTTCGCTTCTTCCACAGTAATGACGCCATCCTTGCCCACCTTCTTCATAGCCTGAGCAATAATGTTCCCAATAGTCTCGTCATTGTTTGCGGAAATTGTGCCTACTTGGGCGATCATGTCGCCGGTGACTGGTTTGGAGAATTTGTCGAGTTCGCCCTTGATGCGGTTGCCTTCTTTGTCGAGGCTGCCGCAGATGGTGGTGATGGCCTTTTCGATGCCGCGTTTCATGGCCATCGGGTTGGCGCCGGCTGCGACGGTCTTTACGCCTTCGCGGTAGATCGCCTGGGCCAGAACGGTGGCGGTGGTGGTGCCGTCGCCGGCAACGTCGGAGGTCTTCGAAGCCACTTCGCGCACCATTTGTGCGCCCATGTTTTCGAGACTGTCTTTGAGCTCGATTTCCTTCGCGACGGTGACGCCGTCCTTGGTGATGGTCGGTGATCCGAATTTCTTTTCAATGACCACGTTGCGGCCCTTGGGGCCGAGAGTGACTTTTACCGCGTCAGCCAGTAAGTTGACGCCGCGGAGAATCGCCTGTCGCGACTCCTCGCCATGTACGATCTGCTTTGCCATATCTGAAATCTCCTTCGCTTGATGTGCAGGTCTGGCCTGCGAAAAATCAGGAAAACCAGTTGCCAGTTTTCAGTTCCTGGTTCTCAGTTAACGGCGCGATCCGGCGAGCTCTTTCTTGGCGGCGCCGGTCAGGATGCCCAGGACTTCCTCTTCGCGCATGATGATGAAATCTTCACCATCCAGCTTGATTTCGGTGCCGGAGTACTTGCCGAACAGGATGCGGTCGCCCTCTTTGACTGCCAGGGGGAACACCTTGCCTTCGTCGTTGCTCTTGCCTTTGCCCACGGAAATGACTTCGCCCTCCTGGGGCTTTTCTTTTGCGCTGTCGGGGATGATGATGCCACCACGGGTGGTCTCACCTTCTTCAATCCGCCGAACCAACAGGCGGTCGTGTAACGGGGTGAACTTTGCCATACTTGCTGACTCCTTTCGTTCGTTTGGGTTAAAATCCTGAGGGTTTGATAGCTAGAAACCGGCCAACTGCTATGTTAGCACTCATTGTTGGCGAGTGCTAATTGTAAGCAATGGGGCAGCTGGTTGTCAACCGGGAATGCGGTTAGGATCCTGTAACATGTTGAAATTGCTAGTTCGGGGGCCGGCTATGAGAAAGCTCACCATCGGTTTCGTAACCCTGCTTCTTCTCGCATGTATGGCGGTGGGGCAGGACGACGACATGGCGCTGCTGAACTTTGTGGTGATCCGGGACTACAACGGCAAGCCCATCCGCAATGCCAGCGTGGTCATGCATCCCGTGGAAAAGAACGGGAAGCAGTCCCGGGGCGGACTTCAGCTCAAGACCGATGCGGAAGGCAAGGCCAATTTTGACGGAGTGCCTTATGGCAAGCTGCGGATTCAAGTGCTGGCGCAGGGCTTCCAGACATTTGGTGACGACTACGCCATCGACAAGCCGACGATGGAGATTGTGGTCAAGATGAAGCGTCCGCAGGGACAGTACTCGATTTACGAAGAGCATCCCGAGCAGAAGAAAGACGAACCCGGCACGGAGAAGGATTCGAAGGACAAGCCGCAGTAGAGCATTGCAGATTGCAGATTTAGAACCTCCTATGGATTATCTACTCAAGACCGAGCCTACCGCATACTCGTTTGCCGACCTGCAACGGGACAAGAATACTGTCTGGGACGGGGTGTCAAATCCTGTGGCTTTGAAAAACCTGCGCGCGATGAAGCCGGGAGACGGGCTGGTGATTTACGAAACCGGCGACCGTAAGAGCGCGGTGGGGATGGCGTCGGTGGTTTCGGTGGACGCCTCGGACCCCAGGAACCCACAAGTAAAGATCAAAGCCGGGAAGGCGCTGGGTAAGCCGGTGACGCTGGCCGAAGTCAAGGCGCACAGGCTTTTTGCCGACTCTCCATTGGTTCGTCAGGGAAGACTGAGCGTGGTGCCGCTGAATGCGGCGCAGTTCAAATTTCTGACTGGCGAGTAGTGAAATATACCCCACTCATTTCGCCAAGGACGCGAAATGAATGGGGCACCGTCAACACGCCGTCAACCGCAACTTCGGTGTCCTACCGGAAACTAGCTGGCTAGTTTGCGCAGGAATTCGCGCTCGTCCATGTGGTATTTGAAGGCTTTGTGGCCGTCGATGAAGATGACGGGGACTTCGTCGGTGAAGCGGCGGCGCAGTTCGTCGTCGCTTTCAACGTCGATTTCCCGCCAGGTGAAGCCGCCGCGCCGCTGCAATTTGGTGAGCGTCTCTTTGACAATCTCACACAGATGACAGCCCTTGCGGGAATAGACGACGACCTGGCGCGGCTCCGCCATGGGCGGAGTCTAGCAAGAGGGAAAGCAATTGGCAATTAGCACTTAGCGTCTCCGAACCGGGCCTCGCCAAATGGCAAGCGCCCCTCTCCGTTACAATCTCCAGAATGGATGGCGGCAAACCACTTTCCGGAAAGGCAGTCCTGATCACCGGCGGAGCGCGACGCCTGGGGCGCGCCATCGCGCTCGAGCTGGCCCGGGCAGGGGCTGACGTGGCCATTACGTTTCGTAACTCCGCGCGCGAGGCCCAGCATGCCGTCATCGACCTGGGCAGTTTCGGGGTCCGCGCAGTGGCCCTGCGTTGTGATATCACCGACGAAAAGAGCGTCAGGGCCGCGATCAAGGAAACGGCAAAAGAGCTGGGCGGAATCGATATCCTGGTCAACAACGCCGCCAACTATGAGACCGTTGAATTCGACGAGATCACACTCCAGCAATGGGACGCCATATTCGCCTCCAACACGCGCGGCCCTTTCCTGGTGTCGCGGGAGGCGCTCAAGCATTTGCGGGAACGGCGGGGCAAGATCATCAATATGGGTTCGCTGGGGGGGCTGCGTCCCTGGGCCAGTCATGCGCACTACTGCTCGTCGAAGGCTGCGGTCCATATGCTGACCAAGGTGATGGCCAAAGCGCTGGCGCCGGAGATTGCGGTGAACTGCATCGCTCCGGGGATGATCGATCTGGGAGAAAAAGCTGCGGCCTCGTTCATGAAAAAGATGGCCCGGCAGACGCCGATGCGGCGGAATGGCAAGGGCGAAGAGATTGCGGCCGCGGCCCTGTTTTTCGCCCTGGCCCCGCACTTTATTACCGGGCAGATCCTGGCGGTGGATGGCGGGCTAGGCCTGTGAGCTGGTCGTGTGGGTCGGGACACTCCTTCGCACAAACCGCGTGGGGACCGCCGCCCTCGGCTGTCCAGTCGAGCGCAGCTCGACGGCTTTTGCTGCGGAAGAAAGATAGCGGAGCTTCGCTCCGCTGGACAGCCGAGGGCGGCTGTCCCCATGTGGTTTGTGGCGCGAGTGTCCGAACCGCACTGATCCACACACGATTGTCATCTCTGTAGGTTTACGATATCGTGACGGATTCATGACGAGAGTGTTGGGCGTACTGCTGCTGTTCGCTTCTTCCCTGGCCTGGGCCCAGGCCCGGATCGAGGATGGCGGGCACGAAATACAGCTTTGGAGCGGCGGCGGCCACTCCGTTTCTGGCGGCACCTCGAATATCGGAGTGTGGAACGCCGGCCTGCGCTACGGATGGATTCTGACCCGGCCTCACGGCCCGGGATTTCTCAAAGGACGATTCGAGTACGCCCTTGATGCCATACCGGCCTTTCTGGTGTTTCAACCCGCCAACACGGCATACGGAGCCGGCTTCAATCCCCTGAACCTGAAGTGGAACTTCGCTACGCGAGGCAGGGTTGTGCCCTATCTTGAACTCAGCGGTGGAACGCTGTTTACCAACCATGACGTGCCCTACGGGACCGACCGGGTCAACTTCACATCCTCGGCCGCGCTGGGAGCGCACTTTCTGGGAGACTCGCGCAACTGGAGTGTCGAATTGCGCTACATGCATATTTCGAACGCCGGCCTGAGCGATCCCAATCCGGGGATCAACACGATTCAGGTGCGGTTGGGAATTGGAAAGTTTTTTGGTAGCGGTAGAAAGTCCGGACATTAGCCGCGACATAAAAGATCGGAGACTATGTTGATTCGCAGATTCGCCATCTCTCTTTCGGTTGCCATCCTGTGCCTGCCGGCTTGCGCCCAGGCGCCCGCGGAGTGGATCGCCGCCAGCAACAAGTACACCAACCTGCTGCTGGCCGTCGAGATGAAGCACACCCCGGAGCTGGGTTCAAACCAGGGGCTCAGTCAATTCGACACCGACGTGTCCCAGCCAACTCTGGCGGATGAAGACCAGGAGCGGCGGGAAACCGAGGCCGTACTCGCGACCCTGAAGGGCGCCGTGGGGCAGCAGAAACAGAAGGAAGTCGCGCAGGACCTTACGATCGTGATCCGCAGAATCGAGTTGGAATTCAAAGAGCAGGACTTCGACCGCGCCCACAAAGTGGATTATCTGAATGCCAGCGGAAGGGTATTCAGCGGGCTGCGCGTGCTGCTGGATGAGCAGACTCCCGCGGAACGGCGTCCCGCGGCCATCGTCCGAATCCGAAAATACGCGGGCCTGGAACCGGGCTACAAGCCACTCGCCGACATTCTGAAGCAGCGCGTGCTGGAACAGATGGCCAAGCCAGGCGTGGTCTATCCCGCCCGCACCGAGATTGAAACCGAACTGGGCCGCAATCCCAACTACATGGAAGGCATCGCCGCGCTGCTCCAGAAATACAAACTGACGGGCTGGCAGGAACCGTACAACAAGCTGAAAGCGCAGCTCACCGAATACGACGCATGGACGAAGGCCAATGTGCTGCCCAGGGCGCGCGCTGATTTCCGCCTTCCGCCCGAAGAATATGCGCTCAATCTGGAAGACTACGGCATTGACATTCCGCCCGCCCAGATCGCTGCCATGGCACACCAGATGTTCGGCGAACTTCAGGCTGAGATGAAGCCCATCGCGGAGCAGATCGCGAAGCAGCGCCACCTGCCTTCGAGCGACTATCGCGACGTGATCCGCGAGCTCAAGAAGCAGCAACTGGTGGGCGATGCCATTCTGCCGTTTTACCAGGAGCGCCTGAAGCAGATTGAGAAGATCATCGTCGATAAACAGATTGTTACCCTTCCCGAACGGCCGGCGCGGATCCGGATTGCCACCGCGGCTGAGACCGCGCAGCAGCCGGCGCCGCATATGGTGCCGCCGCCGTTCCTGCACAATACCGGACAGAAAGGCGAGTTTGTCCTGCCGCTGAATATTCCGGCAGCGCCCGGCCAGGCCAGCGCCGAAAAATACGACGACTTTACCTTCGATGCGGCGGCCTGGACGCTCACCGCGCACGAGGCCCGTCCCGGCCACGAGCTGCAGTTTGATTCCATGCTCGAGCATGGAGTCTCGCTGGCGCGCATTCGCTACGCCTTCAACAGCACCAACGTGGAGGGCTGGGGACTCTATTCGGAATATCTCATCCGTCCTTATATGCCGCTGGAAGGACAGCTGATTTCGCTCGACTACCGGCTGCTGCGGGCGGCGCGGGCGTTTCTTGACCCGGAATTGCAATCGGGAAAGATCCAGCCAGCGGATGCGTTTCGCGTGCTGGAGCAGGACGTGGTGCAATCCCACGCCTTCGCCCAGGAGGAAGTGGAGCGCTATACCTATCGCGCGCCGGGTCAGGCCAACAGTTATTTCTACGGCTATACCAAGCTGATTGCCTTGCGGAAGGACGTGGAAGCGGCGCTCGGCGCGAAGTTTAATCAGAAGAAGTTCCACGACTTCATCCTGGCGCAGGGCTTGCTGCCGCCTGATCTGATGCGCCAGGCCGTGATGGAGGATTTTGTTAAGAGACAGTGACTTTTGTAGCGCCGGCGTCCCGCCCTCGCAATTCAAAAAGCCCCACCCTGTCTCTCCAAAGAACGGAGAGACGAGGATGGGGCACCGCTCGGTGATATTCTTTTCGGCGTATGGCAACTCTGGTTGAGTGTGTTCCCAACTTTTCTGAAGGCCGCGACAAAGCGAAAGTGGATGCGATCGTCGAGGCCATGAAGATGGATGGTGTCTTCCTGCTGGATCGGGAGATGGACGCCGATCATAACCGCTGCGTAATTACACTGGTCGGGGAGCGGGAGCCAATCCAGGAAGCCGCGATTCGGGGCGTGGGCAAGGCGGCGGAGCTGATTGATCTGAACCAGCACCAGGGAGCGCATCCGCGCATGGGGGCTGCGGACGTGGTCCCGTTTATTCCTATTGATGGAGTGACGATTGAAGATTGTGTTGCCATGGCGCGGCATGTCGGCGAGCAGATATGGAAACGCTACCAGGTCCCGGTGTACCTGTACGAAGCGGCTGCGGCTTCGCCTGAACGGCAGAACCTGGAAAACATCCGGCGCGGACAATTTGAAGGCATACGAGCAGACATCGCGACCAATCCGGCGCGGAAACCCGATTTTGGCGAGTTGAAGGTGCATCCCTCGGCGGGCGCGACCGTGGTGGGCGCGCGCAAGCCTCTGATTGCCTATAACGTCTTCCTCAACACACCGGACGTCGAGATCGCCAAGAAGATTGCCAAAGTGGTGCGCTTTTCGAGCGGCGGCATGCGCTTCGTCAAGGGCGCGGGGTTTCTGGTCCGCGGGCTGGCGCAGGTCTCGATGAACCTGACCGACTTTGAGCAGACTCCGATCCACCGCGTTTTTGAAGTGGTGAAAAGGGAAGCGGCCCGCTACGGCGTGGTTCCGGTGAGCAGCGAGATTGTGGGCCTGATTCCGAAGAAGGCGCTGGAGTCGGCGGCGGAGTGGTTTTTGCAGGTGGAGAATTTCGATTCCAGTCTGATTTTAGAAAACCGGCTGGCGGCGGTGATGGGCGGCAAGATGGCCATGGGCGGGCTGCGCGCCGGAGTCGAGCCCTTTGTCGAGCAGCTCGCTGCGGCCACGGCCACCCCCGGCGGTGGCAGCGCGGCCGCGGCCGGCGGAGCCATGGCGGCTGGACTTGCGAGCATGGTGGCATCCATGTCACGGGGCAAGAAGGCTTACCTGCAGCACGAGCGTGAGCTGAGCGAGGCTATTGCCCGGCTTTCGCAATTGCGCGAAGAGCTGAAGGCGGCGATCGACGCCGATGCAGAGTCATACAATGCGGTGATGAAGGCCTACAAGCAGGCCAAGGATTCGGCCGGCGCGGATGGCATCATTGATGCTGCTTTGAAGCAGGCAACCAGCGTTCCCTTGAGCGTGGCGGAGCGGGCCAGGGAAGTGGTGGAGATCGTCGAGCGACTGCAGCCGATTACGAATCCGAATATGAAGTCGGACCTGACCACGGCTACGGCCCTGGCCCGGGCGGCCATGCAGGGCGCGCTGGCTAACGTGGAAATCAATCTGGAGTCGCTAAAAGATGCCGCTTTTGCGGCAGAAATCCGCAAGAAGGTTGCCGCCCTGACCAGCTGACGGCGGGGGTCATGCACCTCTCCTGGCACACCACCTGCCCTTTCGTTTCGCCTTTCTGTCGCAAAATGAGCATACAATAAGCCTATAAATCGCATCTAAACGCACATATTCTTCGAGGTAGTTCATGAAAACAGTGAAGGGTAGTCTTTGCATTCTGCTCCTGGTGACCGCGACCGCATGGTCGATGCCGCTGGGCAGTTCGGCGCGCACCGTGATTCCTTCCGACATCCAGCAGATCATTTCCGTGGACTATCGCGCGCTCAAGAATTCCGATACCGCCATGGCGCTGAAGGCGCAGGTGCTGCCGCCCAGTCTCAAGGAATTTGAAGGCGCGCTGCGGGGTGTGGGCATCGATCCCGACAAGGATGTCGAACAGCTTACGTTTGCTTCCTACCGCAGCGGCAAGCAGGGCGTGAAGGTGGTGGGAGTGGCGCAGGGACAATTTGCCATGGCGGCGGTGCTCAAGAAAATGCGCCTGCGCAAAGTGAAGCCGATCAAACTGCGCAATGCGGACATCTATCCCATGCCCGCCGGCATGCAGATGACCTTCCTCGATGAAAGTACTCTGCTTTTCGGCGACAGCGGCGCGCTGCGCGGCGCCCTGGATGCGCGCGACGGCTACACCTACACCCTGGACAGCAATACCCAGATCGCGGACATGATGGGCTCGGTCGATTCCGGAACCGTGTGGAGCGTGCTCGATCAGCAGGGAACGCAGAACATGCTGCACTCCGCCCTGGGCGACGCGGCCGGACTGGCGGATTACGAGACGGTCAAGAAGCGCATTCTGGGTTCGCGCTACGCCATGAACTTTGAAAGCGGCGTGAACTTCGATCTGGATGTGGTCACGTCTGATTCGATGACTGCAACTACGTTGTCCTCGTTGCTCAAGGCGGGCATGCTCTACAAGAAGATGTCGGCCACTCCGGTAGAAAAGCTGGCGCTGGATAACGTCACGGTCAACTCCGACAGCTCGAACCTGCAGATGCACTTCAAAGCCGACGACAAGCAGTTCCAGGGGTTGCTGCACTCGCCGTTGTTCGCGGCGGTTTCGAAGTAACGATGTAGGCGCGAGCGTCCCGCTCGTGCAGGCGCCGGGCGCAGGCCCGGCGCTTTTCTGTTCCAATCCCTCCACTCCTGTCATCCTGAGCGAGTTGGATCGCCCGCGGGCGGGCGATCCGGCGAGTCGAAGGACCCCTACGTTGGAGATGAACTACGCGTGATGGGATTTTCTGGAACCAGGGAGACCGGCGCCTTTTGCGGTCCCGCCAGCACGAGCGTTCGCGCGGTGATAGGGGTCCTTCGACTGCGTAGCTGCTTCGCTGCGCGAAGCAGCTGCTCCGCTCAGGATGACATGACTACTTTGCTTTTTGCGCCTGGGCTTTTTCTCTTTTCGCTTTGGCCCAGCCTTCTTTCACGATCTGACGGGCGCGGCCCAGGGCAAGGGAATCGGGCGGGACGTCTTCGGTGACGGTGGTGGCGGCGGCCACGTAGGCGCCCTTTCCAATGCGAAGGGGCGCAATCAGGATGCTGTCACTGCCTACGAACACGCCATCTTCGATAACGGTTTTGTGCTTGTTCACGCCGTCGTAGTTGCAGGTAATGGTTCCGGCGCCTACGTTTACTTTTTCGCCGACTTCAGTGTCGCCCAGATAGGTCAGATGGTTGGCCTTGGATCCTTTGCCGACGCGGGTTTTCTTCAGCTCGACGAAATTTCCGATGTGGGCGTCTTCGCAGACTTCGCAGCCCGGGCGCAGATGGCTGTAGGGGCCGAGCGAGGCGCGAGCCCTGATCACTGAATGCTCCAGCACGCAGCCGGTCTGGATGAGCACATTGTCTCCGATCTCGCAGCTCATGATCACGCTGAAAGAATGGATACGCGTGTCGCTGCCGACGCGGGTGGCGCCGCGCAGCTGGACGCTGGGTTCGATGACCGTATCGGCGCCCACTTCAACGTCGTTGTCGATCACGCAACTTTCGGGAAAGAGAATGGTGACGCCCTGGTCCATCAACTGCCGGCACTTGGCCAGGCGCATGTGCTGGTCGATCTCGGAGAGTTCGGCGCGAGTGTTGCCGCCCAGGACTTCATGGGCATCGTGGGCTTGCACGGCAACCACGCGCTGCCTGGCCTTGGCCAGAAGCGCAGCCATGTCGGTGAGGTAAAACTCGCCGTGATGATTGTCGGAGCCCAGCTGGTCGATGTGGCTGAATAACGCCTTGGCGTCAAAAGCGTAGAAGCCGGCGTTGATCTCGTGTATTTTCTGCTGCGCCGGCGTCAGGTTTTTCTGTTCGACGATGGCCTTGACCTCAGGCTGAGCGGCCTTCTTGCGGACGATTCTCCCGTATCCGGTGGGATTTTCCAGATGGGCGGTGAGCAGCGTCATTGCGGCTTTCTTCGAAAGATGGAAGTCGCGCAGCTGCTCGATGGTCTGCGGGGTGATGAGCGGGGCATCGCCGGAGAGCACGATGACGAGATCGTAGGGCGCCAGCGCTTCGCGGGCGACCATCAGGGCGTGGCCGGTGCCGCGCTGTTCCTGCTGCAGCACGAAGCCTACCCCGGTAGCGGCCACGACGCTGCGGACGCGATCCGCTTCATGTCCGATGATGGCAAAAACGTCGCGAGCCGGGACCACCTGGCTAGCGGCTGCGATTACGTGGGCCAGAAGCGGTTTCCCGCCAACCTCATGCAGCACCTTGGGATGTTTCGACTTCAGGCGGGTGCCTTTGCCCGCGGCCAGGATGGCGATCGCAGTGCGGGGCGCGCGTGGTGAATGGTGATTGGCTTTCGGCATTCGATCCAATATACCGCGAGAGCTCCGTGCGGGGCAGGGTTACGGTGGTTACCAGCGGATGGTGTGGGGCGGGCGCACTCGCCGGCGACGTCGATCCTTCCTGCGGTTTCTGCTCAATGTGATCGTGACGAACCGAATCGGATTAAGCGTCAGAGTCAAAGGCGGCGGGCGAGGGCGCCCGCCCCACATCAGACGTTATGGGGTGGCGGCACGGGTTCCGCCGGGGGCCTGGGTGGCCAGTTCCATCAGGTCGGTGGCGATGCGGTCGGTCAGGTGGCGGGCCACCATGTCCTTCTGGTCCAGATAGTCGCCGAGGACCGGGATGACGCCCAGTTCTTCGACGGCCTCAAGGTCAGCCACGATCTGACTCGCGCCTTCCAGGGCGTATTTGGCTTTAAGGGCCGGGGGCGCGGGGGCGCGATTGATGAGGGCGAAATCGAAAATGCGCTTGACCTGGGCATGGCGATTCAAGGCCCTGATGTGATCGGAGGCGGTCAATCCCAGGCTTTCATTGGCCTGGGTCATCAGGTTGCCCACATAGACTTTCACCGCCGCCGAATTCACCATGGCCTGGGCGATACCGGGAACCAGCAGGTTGGGGATGAGGCTGGTGAACAGAGAGCCGGGACCGAGCGTGATCAGGTCGGCGCGTGCCATCGCATCCAGAGTCTGGGGCAAGGGTTGAACGTCCGGAGGGTCGAGGAAGAGTTGCTTGATGCGGCCGCTGCTGGCCGTGATTTTGGTCTCGCCCCGCACTCTGGTGCCGTCTTCCATCAGGGCCTCCAGCTCGACGTGAGAGGTGGTGGCGGGATAAATGTGTCCCCGGGTAAGCAGGATTTCAGAGGACAGCCGGACGGCCTCGCTGAAGTCGCTGGTGACGGAGGTCAACGCGGCCAGAAACAGATTGCCGAAGCTATGACCTTCCAGGCCCGATCCCTTGACGAAGCGGTGCTGAAACAGGCGGGAGAGCAGGGCCTCGTCTTCCGAGAGCGCCACGATGCAGTTGCGGATGTCCCCCGGAGGGAGCATGTTGAGCTCCTTGCGGAGACGTCCGCTGGAGCCGCCGTCATCGCTGACCGTGACCACGGCGCAGAGTTCGCTGATTTCAGGTTGGCCGGGTGTTCCCAGGGTGCCGGCTCGAGTCACATACCGCTTCAGTCCTTTGAGCAGTGTGGACAGGCCAGTGCCGCCGCCAATAGCGACGACCCGTAAACCGCTTGATCTTGTGTTGTCCCTTGGCCGCGGTCCGCGTCGTTGGGCATCAGGCACCGCCACGGCTAGCCATTTTCCTCAGGGATCGCTGATTCCGGGGAGAACTCAGCCCCTGGGTCGGGATACAGCAACTCGGTGAAGCGGGGATCTTCCGCCAGGTTCTGGAAGTCGGAGTCGTTCCGGGCCTGAAAACGCAACGCGGCGTTGATCCGAATCGCCTCGTCGAGGTGCCGCAGAGAATCCTCCAGATGTCCGGTCAGGCAGTCCAGAGCGGCCAGACCGTAGGCAACATAGTCCACTTTAGGGACCTGCCTGGAGAGCTTGTCCAGGTGTTCGCGGGCGGTCACGTAGTCTCCCACGTTCATCAGCGAGACGGCGTAATCGTAGTGTTCTTCCGGACTCTTGAACTGGGTGGCGGAACGCTCCAGATGCTGGTTGCAGGTGTTGAGGTGGACGGTGACGCGGTCGGCCAACTCCTTGCTGGCGCCGGTCACGGCCTTTTGCAGGAATCCCCTGGCCTTTTCGAACTTGTGCTCTTGCATGGCCCGCAGCCCAGCCTCGTAGTTTTGCACAGCTTGTGCAAAACGAGGATCTTCACTCATGGGTTTCTTGGGTGTGGTTTTCTGCGCCATCCGCAAAACTCTTCCTGGACTCTTCGTAAGCTCTCCTTTTTCAAGCGCTTGGGAGAAACCGGCTAGCGCATAACCGCGGTTTATTAGTCGATTCCTGCCGGCGACGCTGTGACTGTTGGTCAGGGGGCCCTGGGCGGCATCTGTGGAAAAGCCAGACCCACTTCGAATCAGCAGGTTATACGCCGACTCGCATCTCCGTCAACTCCGCCCAAAGCGCGTCCTGCGCAAATCAATTGATGGCGGCTGCGGTCTGCAGGTCGATCTGCTTCCATTCACCCTTCATGATGCCCTGACGAATCTGGGTGGCCGTCTTTCCCTTCTTGTGCATGGAATAGGAATAGTAGAGCTCTTTCAGGCAGACCGAACACTCGGCGCCGTGGGTACCCTCGAAACAGCTGTGCAGACTGTTGTGACCCATCCCGCGATCGCAGTAGCAATAGCAGGGCTGCTGATGCAACACCGCGGGAATTTTGGCGGCCAGTTCGTAGGCATGGCTTTGAAAAGGATACTGAGCGTTTGCGCCCCACAGCTGTTCCCGCCCCAGAATCGGAGGCAGCGTGACACCCTTGGCGGGGGGACGAGCGTTGTAGTGGGGCACGGCCCCATCCTGCTGGGAGGTGGCCCAGGGAGCAGAGACGCCCAGGACAAGTAGACCTAGAACGGCAAGAGTCAAACCACGCTTGATCATGATTCAGACGCCCTCAGTCTAATGATTGTAACGGAAATTGCTGCGCCGCGGCAGTAGTCCCGGGGTAACCGGGGAGGGACCGGGGCGTCCGGCTTCAACCCGGTCGCTTCGGCACGTATAATCATAATCAGCATGCCGGACCAAGGCCGTCCAGAGGAATCGCGCACCCGCCCTGGCAAGGGTGCCGCGCCCGTTGCACCTCGCACCTTGCCGGTGCTCTCGGTGTGGTTGCGCGACCTGGTGGTTTCGCTGGCGATTTCCGCCTTCATCATTATTTTTCTGTACCAGCCGGTGAAAGTGGAGGGCACCAGCATGATGCCCTCGCTCGACGACCAGGAGCGCATCTTCGTCAACAAGTACGTGTACCGACTGGAGCCCATCCAGCGCGGCGACATTGTGGTGTTCCGCTATCCTCGCGATCCCTCGAAGAGTTTTATCAAGCGGGTGATCGGGCTGGGGGGCGACCGCATCCGGATTGACTCGGGCGAAGTCTTCGTCAACGGGGAAGCGCTCGAAGAGGACTACGTTCCCGGCGCCTACGCCGACCAGCGGTCTTATCCCGAGACGGTCGTGCCTCCCAACAGCTACTTCGTGCTGGGCGACCATCGCACCATGTCAAATGACAGCCGCGACTTTGGGCCGGTGAACATTGGCTATATCTACGGGAAGGCTGTGTTCGGATATTGGCCGATGGACAAGATGGGAAGAGTGCGGTAGGGTTTTTTGGCGTCCTTTGCGGCCTTCTTTGCGATCTTTGCGGTCAAAAGCTTTTTACCGCCAAGGACGCAAAGAAAACCCGCAAAGGCCGCAAAGAAAATCCGAATCATCGAAATCATTTGTTTCGCGATTTCGCTATCCCTGCTAAAATTCTGAAAATCCACTCCCTGGAGCACGAATGCAAGCTACGCTTGCGCTCGAAGACGGCAGAGTCTTCCGAGGCAAAGGATACGGCGCCAAAGGCGAATGTTACGGCGAAGTCGTTTTTAATACTTCCATCACTGGCTACCAGGAAATTTTCACCGATCCATCCTACTGCGGCCAGATTGTAGTTCTCACCAATCCTGAAATCGGCAACTACGGCACCAACGCCGAAGACAACGAAGCCACGCGGCCGTATATAGAAGGATTGGTCGTGCGCGAGTTTTCGAAAGTCAGTTCCAACTGGCGCTCGCAGCAGGTTGCGGAAGAATATCTTGAGCAGTTCAAGATTCCGGTGCTGGCGGAGATCGATTCGCGGGCGCTGGTACGGCACTTGCGCGACCACGGCGTGATGCGCGGCGTCGTGTCCACTTTAGAGAATGACGCCGACAAGCTGGTGGCCAAAGCTCGCGCGATTCCCAAGATGGATGGGACTGACCTCGCGAAAGTGGTCAGCACCAAGAGCACTTATCAATGGGAAATGGGCGAACGCTCTCACCTGCCTGATGAAGTTGTCGGCGTTAAAGACGAGCCGGCGCGCTTTCATGTTGTGGCGTACGACTACGGCATCAAGCAGAACATTCTGCGCAAGCTGCGCGGCGAAGGCTGCAAGGTCACGGTGGTTCCGGCGCAGACGCTGGCGGAAGACGTCCTGGCGCTGAAGCCGGACGGCGTGTTTCTCTCGAACGGGCCGGGCGATCCCGAGCCTTGCACCTACGCGGTGGATAACATACGCCGCCTCATGGGACGCCAGCCGATCTTCGGAATTTGCCTGGGGCACCAGCTGACGGGAATCGCTCTAGGCGGGAAAACCTTCAAGCTGAAGTTTGGACATCACGGCGGGAACCATCCAGTGAAGCAGTTGAACTCGGGGAAGATCGAGATTACGGCGCACAACCATAACTTCGCCGTTGATCCGGATTCGTTGCCGCAGAGTGAAGTCGAGCTGACGCACATCGATCTGAACGACAACACGCTGGAGGGCATGCGGCACCGGAATTTGCCGCTGTTCTGCGTGCAATATCATCCTGAGGCGTCGCCGGGTCCGCATGATTCGCATTATCTGTTCAAGGATTTCGTGAAGATGATGGAGGAGTGGAAAGGGTAGTGGTAGCGCTGCGAAACGCAAGGTCCCTCCACTCGCCAGTTGATTCGCTCTGCGAATCAACTGGGTCGGTCGGGATGACAGAGTTATTTTGGAGGAAAGAGCAAAAGAGCGACATCTGATGCCGCGACGCACTGACATTTCGAAGATACTCATCATCGGCTCTGGCCCCATCATTATTGGCCAGTCGGCGGAGTTTGATTACTCCGGGACGCAGGCTTGCAAGGCGCTCAAGGCCGAGGGCTTTGAAGTGGTGCTGGCCAACTCCAATCCGGCCACCATCATGACCGATCCGGAAATTGCCGACCGCACTTACATTGAGCCGCTCACGCGCGAGTATCTGGAAGAAATTATTCGCATTGAGCGTGACCTGTCCGGCGGCCAGGGATTCGCCATCCTGCCCACCGTGGGTGGACAGACTGCGCTCAATCTGGCGATTGAACTCTCTGACGGCGGCGTGCTCGAGAAGTACAACGTGCAGCTCATCGGCGCGAATGTGGCGGCGATCAAGAAGGCCGAAGACCGTCTTTACTTCAAAGACGCGATGCAGAAGATTGGGCTCGATGTTCCCAAGTCTGCGCTGGTGAACAATCTGAAAGACGGCCTGGAATTTGCCGGCAAGATTGGATTTCCGGTCATCGTGCGGCCGTCGTTCACGCTGGGCGGCAGTGGCGGCGGCATCGCTTACAACCGCGAAGAGATGCTGGAAGTGCTGGCCCGCGGGCTCGATTTCTCTCCGGTGCACGAAGCGCTGATCGAAGAATCGGTTTTGGGGTGGAAAGAGTACGAGCTCGAGGTGATGCGTGATCTGAAAGACAACGTCATCATCATCTGCTCGATCGAGAACTTTGATCCCATGGGCGTGCATACCGGCGATTCCATCACCGTGGCTCCCGTCCAGACATTGACTGACCGCGAATATCAGGCCATGCGGGACGCTGCCATAGCCGTGATCCGCGAGATCGGCGTCGAAACGGGCGGATCGAATATCCAGTTCGGAGTGCATCCCACGACGGGGCGGATGGTCGTCATCGAGATGAACCCGCGGGTTTCGCGATCGTCGGCGCTGGCGTCGAAGGCGACTGGATTCCCCATCGCGAAGATTGCCGCCAAGCTCGCCGTCGGCTACACCCTGGATGAAATTCCCAACGACATCACACGCAAAACGCCTGCCTGCTTTGAGCCGACGCTTGATTACGTCGTGGTGAAAATTCCCAAGTGGCAGTTCGAGAAGTTTCCCGGCGCCGACGAAAATCTGGGACCGCAGATGAAGTCGGTGGGCGAAGTGATGGCGATCGGCCGCACCTTCAAGGAAGCATTGCTCAAAGGCGTGCGCGCGCTGGATACTGGAAAGAAGACGGGTTCGCAGAAGATCGAGCCGAAGATTCTTACCCAGCGGCTGGTGACGCCGCATCCCGAGCGGCTTTCGTACGTTCGCTACGCTTTGCGGCAGGGGCATACCGTCAAGCAACTGGCCAAGATGACGTCTATCGATCCCTGGTTTCTGTACCAGCTCAAAGAAATTAACGACATGCAACTGGAGCTGGAGAAGCATCCCATGGAATCGATCCCGACCGAGGTGCTGCGCGAAGCCAAGCGCATGGGCTTCTCCGATGGGCGGCTGGCGGGGGTCTGGCGGCTTGACGGTAAAGGCTCGCAGGAGAAAGTACGGCATCTTCGCAAGAAGCACGGAATCGCGCCGGTTTACAAGCGGGTGGATACTTGCGCCGCCGAATTCGAAAGCTACACGCCGTATCTGTATTCGACTTACGAAGAAGAGGACGAGGCGGCGCCGACCGAGAAGAAGAAAGTGATCATTCTGGGCAGCGGACCCAATCGCATTGGGCAGGGAATTGAGTTCGATTACTGCTGCTGCCATGCGGCCTTTGCGCTGCGCGACGATGGTTACGAGACCATCATGATCAATTGCAATCCCGAGACGGTCTCGACTGACTATGACACCAGCGACCGTCTCTACTTCGAGCCGCTGACCCTCGAAGATGTGTTTGCCATTTGCGAGCATGAAGCTTCTTCGGGGGCGCCCGTAGGCGTGATCGTCCAGTTTGGCGGGCAGACGCCCCTGAATCTGGCGCTGCCGCTCAAGGCGGCGGGAGTCAACATCATCGGTACGTCTCCAGAATCGATTGACCTGGCGGAGGACCGCAAGCGCTTTGGAAAATTACTCGACGAACTGGAAATCCCGCAGGCTCCGGGGGCGATGGCGGCATCGGTCGAGGAAGCGATTGAAGGCGCGAAGCGGGTGGGATTTCCCGTGCTGGTGCGGCCGTCGTACGTACTCGGCGGGCGCGCCATGGTGATTGCCTACGACGAGGAGATGGTCGTCCGCTACATGAAGGAAGCGGTCGAGTATTCGCAGGACCGGCCGGTGCTGATCGACCACTTCCTCGAAGACGCGATCGAAGTGGATGTGGATGCGCTTTCGGACGGCGAAGACGTCGTCATCGGCGGCATCATGCAGCATATCGAAGAAGCCGGCATCCACTCCGGCGACTCGTCGTGCGTGTTGCCGGCGGTGGATATTCCCGAACATTTGCTGCAGCGCATGCGGGAGTACACCTTCAAGCTGGCGCGGGCGTTGAAGGTGGTTGGGTTGATGAATATTCAGTTTGCGATTCCTCGGGCGAGCGTTGTTACAGGTTCTGAGTCCGATGGCGGCAAGGTTTACGTGCTGGAAGTAAATCCACGAGCCTCGCGGACCGTGCCGTATGTTTCAAAGGCGACGGGTGTGCCCATGGCGAAAATCGCGGCGCGACTGATGACCGGGCGCAAGCTGCGCGAATTCCTGCCGGAATTTATCGAGCGCGGGGCCGATCTCGACACCGGGCACTGCTACTACGTGAAGTCTCCGGTATTTCCCTGGAATAAATTTCCCGGCGTGGATACTGTCCTGGGTCCGGAGATGAAATCTACCGGTGAAGTCATGGGTGTGGCGGACAATTTCGGCGAGGCTTTCGCCAAGGCCCAGACGGCGGCCGGACAGAAGCTGCCCACCGAAGGTATGGTCTTCATCAGCGTCACCGATCACGACAAGCCGGGCGTGGCTGAAGTCTCGCGCAAGTTCGTGGACATGGGTTTCAAGCTGGTGGCCACGGCCGGCACTGCCGACGTACTCGAGGCCGCCGGCATGTCGGTGGAGCGGGTTTACAAGGTGAAGGAAGGCCGCCCCAACGTGGTGGACCTGATCAAGGGCGAACGGATTCACCTCATCGTGAATACGCCCCATGGGCTTGATCCCTGGTTCGACGAGAAAGCCATCCGGCGTGCCGCGGTGCAAGCGCGGATTCCGACGATCACGACGCTCTCGGCCGCCCGGGCCGCGGCGGAAGGCATCGCCGCCTTGCAGCGCGGAGAGCTGCGGGTGCAGGCATTGCAGCACCTGCATGCGGAGCGTACAGTGAAGGGCCAAAGAGGCTAATTTCGCCTCGGAGGTGTGGTATGGCACAAGAGAATAGCGCTTTGATCCGCCGCTGGTTTGAGGAAGTGTGGAACCACGGGCGCATGGAAACGATTGATGAGATGGCGTCGCCCGACGTCGTCGGTCATGGCCAGGCCCAGCATGACACGGTCATTGGCCGCGAGCAGTTCAGGACTTTTGCAACCGAGTTCCGCCGGGCGTTTCCGGACCTCAATGTAAAGATCGATCACATCTTGGAGCAGGGAGACAAGGCGGCGGCCCGCTGGACCGCGACCATGACCCATAAGGGTGAGTTTCTGGGATTCGCGCCAACCGGGAAGAAAGTTACCATCACCGGAACTTCCACCCAGAGGTTTTCCAACGGAAAGATAGTGGAAGGCTGGGACAACTGGGACCAGTTGGGCCTGCTGGTGCAGATTGGCGCGGTGCCGGCCGCGCATTTTGTGCCGCCTGCCGAGCGGCGCTCGGCCTAGCCGTTTTTTGCCGCAGGACCCAATTCTTTTAGGGAAACATGCTTATGTCCGATACTCGATCGCAGTCCGACTTATCTGACAGCAGCGCGATCGAAGCCCTCGTGGCAAGGTTAACCGATGCATGGAACCGTGGGGACGCCAGGGCTTTCTCTGCCCGGTTTGCCGCTGACGGCAGCTTCACTAACGTGCTCGGAGTCGTGGCCTACGGACGGGAAATCTTTGAACTGCGTCATGCGGAGATTTTCCGCACCATCTATAAGGGAAGCGTTCTGCAACAATCCATTGGAAGGGTGCGTTTCATTCGTCCGGATGTTGCGGTAGTTGATGTGGACGCGGCGGTCACGGGCTATCTTCGGTTGCCGCCGGGAGTACAGGCTGCAAGCGATGGCGCCCTGCGGGCCAAACTTCAACTGGTCGTGACCCGGGAAGACGGGGAATGGTGGATCGCGGCCTTTCACAATGTGGATGTCAAGCCGCTGCCACCCCGGGCTTGAGCGTAGCGCGTAGAGTCACGATGAGATAGGGATCCCCTCGGCTTCGCTCGGGGCAGGCTCTTCGACTGCGCCGGAACTTCGCTTTGCGAAGTTCCAGCTCCGCTCAGGATGACAGGGCGGGGATTTGATAAGCTCTTGATCGGACACTTTCGGCGCCCCTGAATCCCATGCTACTTCACGGTATTTTTCCTCCGCTCACGACGCCTTTCTATCCTGACGGCAACGTGTATTTCAAAAAACTCGAGCACAACGTCGAGCGCTATTCGAAGACACCCGCGGCTGGGCTGGTGGTCATGGGCTCGACCGGGGAGGCGATCATGCTCTCCGACGAAGAGCGGCGCGAAGTATTGAAGGTGGCGCGGGAAGCGGCGGCGCCGGGCAAAGTGCTGATCGCCGGCACGGGAATCGAGTCCGCCAGCGAAACCCTGCGACTTACCGAAGATGCGGCTGAACTCGGCTATGACGTTGCCCTGGTGCGCACGCCGCACTTCTACAAAAAGCAGATGCAGCCGGCAAACCTGCTGGCCTTCTATCGCACTGTAGCGGACCGGTCGCCACTTCCGGTGATGATTTATAACGTTCCCGGCTTTACGGGATACGACATTCCCGCGGAGGTGGTGGTGGAATTGGCGGACCATCCCAACATCATCGGGATGAAGGAGTCGGGCGGCGACGTGGAGAAAATCCGAAAGATGGCGGAAGCGACCCGGCATGTGAAGCGATCAGTTTCGGTCACCGAAACATTTGATGCCGTGACTCCGCGCATGCTCAAGGCGTCGAGCGGCGGCAACGGGCAGGGCGGGGAACTGGTGCAGGTAGCGGGAGTAGGCGGCACGAAGCCTTCGTCGGCCGCAGTGACCGTGGTAAGCGGAATCAAAACCCGCCAGAAGGAAGTCGGGTTCCAGATCGTGGTGGGGCTGGCGCAGAAGCTGGAAGCGTCGTTGCAGGCCGGCGCCGTGGGCGCGATTCTCGCCTTTGCCGATGCCGCGCCGACGGCCTGCTACGAGATTTATGCTGCGTGGAAAGAGGACGATGCAGAACTGGCCCACCTGAAGCAAGAGCGGATCACAAAGGCCACGACCCGAGTGTCCGGAGAGATGGGCATTCCGGGGCTGAAGTATGGGATGGACCTGAACGGCTACTATGGCGGCCCCGCGCGCCTGCCGTTCCTGCCGCTGACGGCGGCCCTGAAGTCCGAGGTGGAACAGTTGATGGCCGACATTCGGAACTGAGGCAGCCAATTTCTCTCGGCGCCTGCCATGGGGAGGCACCGCCACGACTTCCGCGGCGGATTGTGCCCTGGATCTGAATCCCCAGTTTTCAGTTACCAGTCCCCAGTTCTCAGTTGGAAGCGATACGGGAGCTTCGGCTCAAAGACGCTGGTGAGTAAATTACTTGTTCTGGCGTCGCGGCGCTGCTATTATTTGAACGAACGTTCGAACCATGGCCAGCATTTCTCCCATCCGCTCGCAAGTCGCGCCCCGCCGCCGCGGTGTTCCTGCTGCGGGCCCCCGTCTGGAGAGCCGGTTTGACCGGCGCCTGGCCAAGATACTGGTCCATGCCACCAATGTTTTCTACGAAAAGGGCTATGCGGCCGCGTCGATGCGCGATCTCTCCCGCGCCAGCGGCGTTTCGCTCTCGGGGTTGTACTACTATTTCGAATCCAAAGAGGAGTTGCTGTACCTGATCCAGAAAGACACTTTCACCACCATTGTGTCGCGGCTGCGGGAGCAGCTTGAGGAAGAGAGCGATCCGGCGGAACGGATTCGCGGCTTCATACACAATCATCTGGAGTACTTTCTCGCCAACCAGAAGGCCATGAAGGTCCTGTCGCACGAAGATGAAGTGCTGAAAAACGGCTTTGGGGCGGAGATTGCGGCCATCAAGCGCGAGTACTACCGCATCTGCATGGAGCTGCTGGAGCGATACAAGCGGGCCCGGGGGCTGGAGTTTTCCAGCCGGACCGCGGTGCTCAGCCTGTTCGGCATGATGAACTGGATTTATACCTGGTACAACCCGCGCGTCGATGCCGGCGCCGCGCGAACTGGCGCGGGCCATGGGCGACATTTTCCTTCAGGGCATTGGAGCGGGGCCGGTCAAAGTAGCGCAGAAGAAGAAGCCTGCTGTATCGAACTGAAGACGACATTTTCGTATCGCGAAAAGGAGTGGACCGATGGCGACGACAGTACAGCCTGCAAGCGGCGAAAGTACAAAACAACTGATCAACTACCGGGTGGACGCCGGTGTTGCGGTGATCGAGTTGTGCGATCCTCCGGCTAACACCTACACCTACGAGATGAACCGGCAGCTCGATGAGGCGATTCTCAAGGCGCGCATGGACAATGACGTGTATGTGATTGTCCTGACCGGCGCGGGCGATAAATTCTTCTCCGCGGGCGCGAACATCAAGATGCTGGTCAGCGTCGATCCGACCTTCAAGTACTACTTCTGCCTGCACGCCAACGAGACCCTGCTGCGGCTGGAGCACACGCCCAAGCTGGTGATTGCGGCGCTGAACGGGCACTGCGTGGGCGGCGGGCTGGAAATTGCCATGGCTGCCGACATCCGCATCGCGCGCCAGGACGCAGGCAAGATCGGGCTCCCGGAAGTGAATCTCGGCGTACTGCCCGGCACCGGCGGTACACAGCGGCTGTCGCGGATCGTGGGCAAGAGCAAGGCCATCGAGTTGATGGTCACGGGGAACACATTTTCCTTCGAGGAAGCCAAGGAGCTGGGCATCGTCAACGATATTTACGAGCGCGACAATTTCATGGAGAACATCATGGAATATGCGCGGCAGTTCTGTCCGCCCAACAAGGCGGCGAAGGCCGTGGGGCGGATCAAGCGCGCGGTGCAGACAGGCTGGGAGATTCCGATGGAGTCGGCGTTGGCGGTGGAACGCGAGAATCAACAGCTCTTGTTCCAGAGCGAGGACGCCAAGGAAGGACTGGCGGCTTACGTAGAGAAGCGGCCGGCGGTTTTCAAGGCGAAGTAGCGGTCGTTCCTGGAATTCAGAGTGGAAAGCGTAAACCACAAAGGACACGAAGTACCACGAAGGATTGCGTTCGAGTGGATTTCCCTGGTGCACCTTAGTGTTCTTGGTGGTTTAAGGGGTTCGAAATCATGCCAGGCAAGGTAGCAAAAATCGGAACGTTCAGCGATTGGGTCGGGCTCTTTGACGATTGGCGCAAAGAGATTGGCGTCAACCACGACGAAATTGCCAGCTTCAAATTTGACACGCTTTTCGGAGCGATCGAGACCGAGGAAATACAGTTTGGGTCGTACAAGGGCCGCCGCAAGTGGGAGAACCTGCGCCAGGTGCCTACCCAGCAGATGCGCGACGCGCTCATCAATATGATCGTTTACCAGGGCGATACTGAATTCGCCAGCGTGGAGCAGCAGCGCTATTTATTCGAAAGTGCGCCGACCGACTGGGACCGCCGCGCCATTACCCGGGTCATGATCGAGGAAATGCGTCATGGCTGGCAGATGTGCGCCCTGCTGGTGGACCACTTTGGATATTCCGGCAAAGTCGAGGCGCAGAAGATGCTGGAGCGCCGGGCCTTTGAGAACAAGCGCCTGCTGGGCGCCTTCAATGTTGACGTCGATAACTGGATGGACTTTTTTACCTATACCGACTTCGTGGATCGGGACGGCAAGTTCCAGTTGCAGATGTTCAAATACTCGGCCTTCGCTCCTCTCGGGCGTTCGATGTCCTACATGTTGCGCGAGGAAGCCTTCCATATGGGGACGGGCAACGATGGTTTGCGCCGCATCGTCGAGGCCGGCGTGGTTCCAGGCTGGCTGATCCAGAAATATCTCAACAAATGGATTTCAAGTTCGTACGACCTGTTCGGCACCGATCACTCTTCGTCCGCCCATTGGGCCTACGTATGGGGAATCAAGGGGCGCTACGACGAACCGAAGAACGAGCAGGCCGCGGACCTCGATGACCTGAATGACTACAACCGGCGCCTCTATCGCGATGAAGTGGCGGGCCTGATAGCCCGCTTCAACAGCTTTTTAAAACCTGGCCAGCCAAAGCTTTACGCGCCGCATATCAAGTTCAACCGCAACATCGGGAGCTGGGCGGGGCAAAAATTTCATGCCGAAAGCGGGGAAGCGCTGGACGACCTCGGTTACGCGCAGCACTTGACGGAATACCTGCCATCGGCAGAAGACAAGAAGTTGCTGCTGGATATTATCAGCAACGAGAAGAAATGGATTGCTCCCAAGGAAGGCGCGCGCGATCCTCTGGCTTCGATCGGCGAGGTCCGGAAGTCGGCGATTAATCTGTAGTGCCTCGCCGGGGCGGGAAGAGTTTCTGGAAACCCGGTTTTCAGTTCTGAGTTCCCGGTTCTCAGTTGGGTTATGGCGATGACTACCGTGATTCCGGAGAGGCAGGCTTGCAGTCCTGGCGAGCTGATGGTGGTCAGCGCGGCGCGCGAAATCCGTGATGGTGAAGTCATCTTCGTCGGGATGCGGCTGCCGTTGATTGCATTTGTGGTAGCGAAAAAGACACATGCTCCCCATGCTGTGGGATTATTCGAAAACGGCGTGATACGCAGCACGCCTTCCCCGGAACTCATCTACACGATGGCCGATCCTGCCAACATCAGGAACGCAACCCAGTGCCTGGACATGCTTGGAGTCATGAGCCTGCTGCAATCCGGAAGGGTGCACATGGGCTTTCTCGGGGCCGCTGAAGTGGACCGTTTCGGCAATCTGAATTCGACCGAGGTGCGCGGGTCGAAGGGCGTCACGCGGCTGCCGGGGTCGGGCGGGGCCTGCGATATTGCGTCTCTGGCGCAGCGTTTTGTGGCGTTGCTGGAACACAGCCGCGAGCGGTTGCCAGAGCGGGTTTCCTACCTCACCAGTCCCGGCAATGGCGACGGTCGCGGCTGGCGGCAGCGGGTGGGCTTGCCCCGTGGAGGGCCGGCGACGGTCATTACCAGCAAGGCGGTGCTGCGCTTCGGCGAGGACGGTGAGGCTTATTTGTCGTCCACCCATCCGGGAGTGGAAGTTGAAGATGTATTGCGCAACACGGGATGGCGCCTGCGGGTCGCGGATGAAGTGAAGACGACGCCGTCGCCCAGTAGGGAAGAGCTCAGTGCGATCCGCGAATACGATAAGGACGGTTTCTGGACAAAGTAGAAATTAACATGGCAGCCGGAACGCTCACGCAAACCCGCATCATGCTCGACTTCCAGCCTCCGGTGGCGCGCCTGACGCTGCAGCATCCGCCGCTCAACGTGATTGACATGACGATGATGGATGAACTAGCGCAGGCGCTGGCCCAGATCGAGGCGCGGGACGATGTATCCACGGTCATATTGAACGGCGCTGGGAAGGCGTTCTCCGTTGGTGTGGATGTCGCGGCGCACACTCCCGACAAAGTGGCGGGCATGCTGGCCAGCTTTCACGCCGTGATTCGCGCCATCGTGGGCAGCACAAAGGTGACCATCGCCGCGGTGCATGGCCATTGCCTGGGCGGCGGAGCAGAACTGGCGATGGTTTGTGACCTGGTGTACACCGCCGAAAACGCCGCATGGGGATTTCCCGAGATCAAGCTGGGATGTTATCCGCCGGTGGCGGCGACTGCGCTGGCGGCTTTAGTCGGGCAAAAGCACGCGGCCGACTTGATTCTTACCGGACGCAGCATTACCGGCACTGAAGCGGCGCACATCGGTCTGGCCAACCGCGCTGTCGGCGATGTCGAAGAGGCGGTGCAGCACGCGGTTCAGCACCTTTCGAAGCTGAGCCCGGCTGCGCTGGCGATTACCAAAAAAGCGAACTACGCCTGGGACTCAATGCACTTTGACAAAGGGCTGGCGCGGGCAGAGAAGATCTATATCGAGGAATTGATGAAGACCGAAGATGTTCATGAAGGGATCAACGCCTTCCTGGAGAAGCGCCAGCCGATTTGGAAGGGGAAATAAAACCCGTTTATGTCTAAGCTCCTGAGCATGCGCGAGGCCATGGCCGAAATGGTGCCGGATGGCGCTTCCGTTGCGCTTGGTTTGCAGATGGAGCAGATGATTCCTTTTGCCGCCGGGCACGAGATCATCCGGCAGAAGAAGCGCAATCTCACCCTGATTGGGCCGATCTCTGACATTCTCTTCGATCAGATGATTGCGGCAGGTTGCGTGGAGCGGGTGATCGCGGCCTGGGTGGGGAATGTGATGATGGGTTCGGCCTACAACTTTCGCCGCGCCGTGGAACAAGGCGGAGTGAAGGTCGTCAATCTGAGCAACTTCGCGGTCGCGCTGGCCCTGCAGGCGGGAGCGATGGGCGTGCCTTTTCTTCCGACTCTGACGGCGCTGGGCAGCGATCTGGCTCGTGACAACGATTTCTTCGCGGAGATTGAATCGCCGTTTGTGGATGCAGAGTTGGGCGAGTCTGCGACTCGCCTGGGCGGACGAGGGCGTCCGCCCCTACGTGAGCATAACAAGTTGCATGCGGTTCGGGCGCTGACTCCTGATGTGGCGATCGTCCATCTGCAGCGTGCCGATCGGGATGGCAATGCGCACTGCTGGGGGAACTTCGGGGTGATGATCGAGGCCGTGCGTGCGGCCCGCAAGGTAATCGTCGTGACGGAAGAGGTCGTTGATGTCGACGTGATCGCCAGCGATCCCAATCGCACCGTCATTCCGGGGTTTCTGGTCAGCGCGGTGGTGGAATGCCGCTACGGGGCGCACCCTTCGCCGGTGCAGGGATGCTACGGGCGCGACAACGCTTTCTTCCGCCAGTATCACGAGCAGACGAAGACCCAGGCTGACAGCGACGCATGGTTGCAGCGCTGGGTACACAGTGTCGCCGATCGCGCGGCTTACATGAACCAGTTGGGCGCATGTCGCGTAGAAGACCTGGGTGTAAAGCAGCACGCGTACGCAGCGCAGGCAGATTTTGGATATTGAAAGGCGCTTCTGGCTTCTAGCTCCTGGCTTTTGGCCAAAACAAGCCAGAGCCGGTGGTGGAAACCAGTAGCCAGCAGCTAAGAGCCAGGAGCAAGTTCTTATGGACTTCGAAATCAGTGCCGGTCAGGTGAAGACCCTGCTCAAGCAGGGCGATAAATTTACCTTGCTCGATGTCCGCGAGCCCTGGGAAGTGGAGAAAGCCTGCCTGGAGGGCAGCAAGAATATCCCGATGGGCGATGTGCCCACGCGGGCGCACCAGGAACTCGATCCCGACGAACATATTGTCGTGGTTTGTCATCACGGCGTGCGCTCGTTGAGTGTCACCAACTGGTTGCGGCAGCAAGGATTCGAGAAAGCGCAGTCCATGCGCGGCGGAATTGACGGCTGGGCCCGGACGGTGGATCCGAAAATGCCGTTGTATTGAAATGCGGCTGCTAGCTTCTAGCTCCTGGCTGCTAGCTAAGCTAGACGTTGCCGATTGCGCTAGAAGCCAGAAGCTAGCGGCCAGGAGCTGCTTTCACCATGAAAAGGGAACTCATTGAACTCCGCGTGAACGGCCGCGGGCACGAGCTTGCGCTCGAGCCCAGCACACTTCTGCTGGATGCTTTGCGGCTGGACTTGCAGCTTACCGGCTCCAAGCGTGGCTGCGACGACTCTTCGTGCGGCTCCTGCACTGTGCAGGTGGATGGCATTCCCATGCTCTCCTGCACCATGCTGGCTGCCAGTTGCGAAGGGCAGGAGATCACGACCATCGAAGGCGTGAGTGAACATGGCAGCCTGGCCGCGATTCAGAAAGCGTACGGCGACTGGGGCGGAGCGCAGTGTGGCTTCTGCACGCCGGGCTTCATCATGACCGTAAAACATTTGCTGGCGGTGAATCCGGAGCCTACGGACGAAGACATCCGCGGTGCGTTGAGCGGGAACTTGTGCCGCTGCACCGGCTACAACCAGATGTATCAGGCCATCAAGGCGGCGCTTGTGGCTGAGCAGAAGGGAGTAGCGTCGTTATCCTCAACCGAACGGGAGGCGGGCGGGACGCCCGCCTGACAGCCGGCGAGACGCCGGCGCTACAAAGACATGACTGACTTCTCTATTATCGGCAAGCGCATTGCCATGGTGGACGCGGCCGGCAAGACTACCGGCGCCGGCAAATATACCGACGACCTTTGTGTCCCGGGCATGCTGGTGGGGAAGATTCTGCACTCGCCTTATCCTCATGCGCGCATCAAGAGCATCGACACCAGCCGCGCCGAGAAACTGGAAGGCGTGGTTGCCGTTGCCGTCGGTAAAGATGCGCCCAATACTTACGGAATTCTTCCCGTCGGCCACGATGAACACGCGCTGGCCCTCGATAAGGTCCGCTACGTGGGCGACAACGTGGCTTGTGTGGCTGCAGTGGATGAAGCAACCGCCGACCGCGCCCTGGAGCTGATCGACGTCGAGTACGAAGTGCTGCCCGCTTATTTCGATCCCGAAGAATCGATGAAGGCGGAGAGTGACCTCATCCACGACAACAAGCCGCACAACCTCGAAAAAGACTATCACCATGTGTTTGGCGATCCCGAGAAGGGTTTTGCGGACGCGGATTGTGTTGCCGAAGCCCGTTTCATTGCCGGTGAAGTGACTCATGCCGCCATGGAGCCACACTCCACGCTGGCCAGTTTTGAAATTGATTCGCAGACCGGCAAACCGGGGCGGTTGACCGTGTGGTCGTCCACCCAGGTGCCTTACTACCTGCAGCACAAGCTTTCACTGGTGCTGGAAATGCCGATGGCGCAGATTCGAGTGATCAAGCCCCTGGTGGGCGGGGGCTTTGGCGGCAAGAGCGAAGTGATTCCGCTCGAGATCATCGCGGCCATTGCGGCGCGCAAGGCGCGGGCGCCGGTCAAAATCACTTACACGCGGGAGGAAGTCTTCTGGGCCCATCGCGGAAGGCCGCGCACGCTCATCGATCTCAAGACGGGTGTGAAGAAAGACGGCAGCATCACCGCCGTAAAGGCTCGCGTGGTGCAGGATGGCGGAGCCTACTGCTCCTACGGAGTGGTCACGATCCTTTATTCCGGGGCGCTGCTGGGGGCGCTCTACGATATTCCCAACATTCAATATGACGGCTATCGGGTGCTGACCAACAAGCCTGCGTGTGGCGCCATGCGCGGTCACGGCACAGTCAACGTACGGTTTGCGTTTGAATCGCAGTTGGATGAACTGGCCGCGCAAATCAATCTCGATCCGGCCGAGATTCGGCGGCGCAACCTGCTGAAGCCGCCGTGCGTGACCGTCAATGGTTTGCGGGTGCAGAGTTACGGATTGCCGGAATGCATCGAGAAAACAGTCGAGCGGTCTGGCTGGAAAGACCGTAAGGGTAAGCTGGCGAAAGGCCGCGGCCTGGGCATTGCCTGCAGCCACTACGTGAGTGGCGCGGCCAATTCCATTATTCGCTCTGACATGCCGCACTCCACCGTGAACATCAAGATTGACCGCGACGGCGGGGTGGTGGTGTACACCGGCGCCTCCGAAATCGGGCAGGGCTCGGACACGATGACGGCGCAGGTGGCGGCGGAAACTCTGGGCTGCTCGCTGGGACGGATCAGGATTATCGCTGCGGACACTGACCTTACCCCTATCGACATCGGGTCGTATTCCAGCCGGGTCACGTTTATGGCGGGGAATGCGACGCTGCGGGCAGCCGCGGAGGTGAAGAAGCAGATTGCTTGGGCGGCGGCGCGGAAGATGGGGTGCGCGGCCGAGGAGCTGATCTTTCGGAATGATGGTGTGTTCCGGAAAAACCTCGCGGGCGAGTCGCCCGCGACCACACTGGCGACCGTTCCGACACCATCCGAGGCCACAGTCAGCGGGCATGTGGACGGGCAGATTCTGCGCGGGTCGTTGCAGCAGAAGCGCAGGGACGAAGGGCCGAAAGACTCAATGAGCTTCGAAGAGGCGGTGGTGGCCGCCATCGATTTTCACGGCACACTCACGGGCACGGGCTCCTACGCGCCGCCGGCCGAGGCGCGGGGCGGTAAGCACAAAGGCGGAGGCGTCGGGCCTTCGCCGGCATATTCATATTCGGCGCAAGTGGCGGAAGTCAGCGTGGACGAGGAAACGGGAGAAGTCACGGTCCACAAAGTTTGGGCGGCGCATGATTGCGGGCGGGCGCTGAACCCGGTTTCGGTCGAAGGCCAGATCATCGGATCGGTGTGGATGGGGATGGGTCAGGCGTTGACCGAAGAAATGGTCTGGAAAGACGGCATGCTGATGAATCCCGGATTGCTCGAGTATCGCAGCCCGTCATCGGTGGAGTCGCCGGAAGTGGAGCCTATCATCGTCGAGAGTATCGATCCCGAAGGGCCGTTCGGCGCCAAGGAGTGCAGCGAAGGCTCGCTGGCGGCGACGATTCCGGCCATCGCCAATGCCATCTACGACGCGGTGGGCGTACGGCTGCATGAATCGCCGTTCACACCGGAGCGGGTGCTGGCGGCGCTGCGGGCGAAGCAGAATGCCAAGCCGATCAATTTGACGGAGGGCATCGATCCTACATCGCCCTCCGGATTTCGCGAGCATGGAGGCTCGCTTTGTTTTAAGGGCAAAGGTCCGGAGCGGCATGCGCTGGATCCTTCGCGGCGGGCGCAACCGCTCGAAGCCGGGGGCGACGATTGAGCCTTCCCCGATTTAAATTGCTCCGGCCGCGTACCCTGGAAGACGCGCTGTCTCTTTTAGCAAAGCACGCGGGCGGGTCGCCCGCGGCCACACGGGTTGTCGCGGGGGGCACGGACCTGATCCCCTCCATGAAGCAGAAACTGTTTGAGCCGGAGTATGTGGTGGACATTCGGAACGTTGCCGGACTCAAGGACATTCGACAGACTGAACACGGTGTCGAAATCGGGGCGCTGGCTTCACTGACCGCGATCGAACAGTCAGCCCTTCTGCGTCGGCGCTATCCGGTACTTACGGAGGCTGCCGCCACGGTCGCCTCTCCATTGCTGCGCAACATGGGAACGATCGGGGGCAACATCTGCCTCGACACGCGCTGCCTCTGGTACAACCAGTCGCTCACCTGGCGCAAGGGATGCGGCTTCTGCATCAAGAAAGACGGAGATCTGTGCCACGTCGCGCCCGGCGGAAGCAAATGCTGGGCGGCCTTCTCCGGCGACACTCCTCCCGCGCTGCTTTGTCTTGGCGCAGAAATCGAAATTGCCAGCGCATCGGGAACGCGGCGCATGCCACTGTCTGAGTTCTATACCGGCGAAGGCGATGCCTATCGCAGACTGCAGCCGGATGAGTTGCTCACACGCATATTCTTGCCGGAAGCGTCTGCCGACTACCGCGGAGTGTATCGCAAGCTGCGGGTCCGGGGATCGATTGACTATCCCCTGGCTGGGGTCGCGGTGGTCATGAGACGATCGAACGGCCACATTGCAGATGCGCGCCTGGCTATCACGGCGGTAAATCCCGCTCCTCTCCTGGTAAAAGGCGCCGGCGAACTGCTGGCGGGAAAGATGATGGACGAAGCACTGGCCGCCGCGGTTGGCGACCTGGCGGCGAAGATGGCCCGTCCGCTGACCACGTCGGCGCTTACGCCGGAGTACCGGCGCGAGATGATTCGAGTGTTCACGAAGAGGGCAGTGCTGGCGGCGGCGGAGAATTAGTAGCGCCG
>CAVVYF010000006.1:0-10347 GCA_963752375.1 Terriglobia bacterium | reverse complement strand
AGGTAAAAGTCATCTTGGTGTCGTTGTGATAGAAGTCCTGCGCTTCGATGACGCAGCTCTTGTCCTTGCTTTCGTAAACCGTTTTCTGGTTCACCAGCCTGGGAACGCCGGAGAGATCCAGGTCCGCCACCACCAGTCGTGAAGCTTCCGGCGCAAGCTCGGGCGCCTGGGCAGCCACCTGCGAAAACGCAATTTTCAGGGTCTTCTTGGAAATCGCCGCGCCCTCGCTCATCTTCTGGCCGAGTTTCACCGGCCGGGCTCCGGGTTCCCGGCTGAGAAACCAGAGTTCGTTGTCGCGCGTGCGGCTGGTGTGCACATCTTCGAAGTGGTCAGGGCCGATCAGGACGTAGTCCCCGGTCACAAGATGCATCACCCGCAGAAACGCGGCGCCGGGGACGTTGCAGGTCAGACACCGAATGATGTGCGACTTGAGGTCCACCACCATGGCGTCGCCAAAACTCTTGGCCATGAAGGCGACGCGCTGATTGTCCGGAGAAATATCCGCGCGCTCCCCGAAATGGGTCAGTACCTCGATATTGGGAGGCAGATGATCGAGCGGACTGCCCGGGTTCCTCTGCGCGAGCGCCACAGCCGAGGCGAGAAGCAGAACAAGCAATCGCATTCCCGAGATGGTATCAAAGCTTGCCCACTGCCGTGGCCTTTCTGCTGAATCAGCCTTCGTGATACTTCGTGTCCTTCGTGGTTATCGAATCTTATGCGTCGTATTGTGAAAGGCCGCTACCCGGTATAGGAAATACTTTCCACCCCCCTACCCCACAATGTAAGCTTCCCTGTTCCTGACGCAACCGACGATGCCGCCGACTGCAACCCCGCGCCCCCTCGACATCATCCGCAAGAAACGCGACGGCGGCGAACTGTCCTCCGACGAGATCGGGTTTCTGGTTCGCGCCTACACCAACGACGAGATCCCCGACTACCAGATGGCGGCCTGGCTGATGGCGGTGCTCATCCGGGGAATGACTGGTCCCGAACTGAGCGCCCTCACCGGGGCCATGCTCCATTCGGGCGAGGTCCTGGACCTCTCAGACCTTCCCGGCCCCAAGGTGGACAAACATTCCACCGGCGGCGTGGGCGATAAGACATCGCTCATCATCGCGCCCATTGTCGCCGCTGGCGGCGTTACGGTTCCCATGATCAGCGGGCGCGGGCTGGGCCACACCGGCGGCACGCTGGACAAACTGCAATCTATCCCCGGCTTCAACATCAATCTGTCGCTGAGCGAGTTTCGCCGCGTGCTCAAGAGTTGTGGCTGCGGCCTGATTGGCCAGACCGCTGAAATCGCTCCCGCCGACAAGAAGATCTACGCCCTGCGCGACGTGACCGCCACCGTCGAAAGTCCCAACCTGATCTGCGCCTCCATCATGAGTAAAAAGCTCGCTGAAGGCATCGACGGCCTGGTGCTGGATGTCAAAACCGGCAGCGGGGCGTTCATGAAGACTGAGAAAGACTCCGTCCACCTGGCCGAACTCATGGTCGAAACCGGCGAGCGCATGGGAAAAAAGATGGTCGCGCTCATCACCGACATGGACCAGCCTCTGGGCCTGAAAGTCGGCAACGCTCTCGAAGTCGAGGAGTGCATCGAGGTGATGAACGGCGGCGGTCCTGCCGACCTGCGCGAAGTCTCGGTTGAACTCGCCGCCTGGATGTTCTACCTGGCGGCCCGTACGCCCAGCGTGGACGCGGGCCGCGAGCTGGCGGATAAACTCATTCGCGATCATTCCGCGCTCCAGAAGTTTCGCCAGATCGTCACCGAACAGGGTGGCGATCCAGGGGCCATCGACGATCCCAAACGCTTGCCCCAGGCGCAGCATCAGACCCAGGTCCTCAGTCCAGCCGGCGGGTTCGTCGAATCCATTCAATGCGAGCAAGTGGGAATTGCCAGCCTGATGCTGGGCGGCGGCCGCGAAAAAAAAGACGACCTGATCGATCCTGCCGTCGGACTCGTCCTGCACAAAAAAGTCGGCGACCCGGTGCGCGAAGGCGAAGCCTTCTGCACCGTCCATTACAATTCCGATGCCCGGCTCAGCAGCGCGCAGCACCTGCTGCAACAGGCCTATCGTGTCGCCGCCAAGGCCCCGGCTGAGAGGCGGCCATTGATCCACCGAGTCATTTCCGGAAAGGAAGCGCACGCATGACGATCGAGGATCGAGCCAACAGCCATGATCTCGCTCCGGCGGCCCCGAGCCTGACGGGCACGCAAGATTCACAGTGCATGCACGGGAGGCGCGAATGGGCCGTCTGACAGGGCTTTTGGGCCTGGTGACCATGCTGGGCCTGGCTTACCTCTTTTCCAGCAACCGGCGTGCCATCCGGTTCAAGACAGTGGCCCTGGGGCTCATCCTGCAGTTCGTATTTGCCCTTTTCGTCCTGCGCTTGGACTTCGGCCGGAATTTGCTGGAATGGGCCGGGCACGGCGTGGAAAAGTTTTTGGAATATTCCTTCGCCGGGTCGCAGCTGGTGTTTGGTGAACTGGGCCGGAAGGGCGGCTCCCTGGGAATGATCTTTGCCTTTCAGGTATTGCCCACGGTAATTTTCATCTCCGCGTTTTTTGCCGTGCTCTATCACTACGGCGTAATGCAGTTCATCATTCGCCAGATGGCGAAAGTCATGATCCGCATGGGCGCCAGCGGCGCGGAATCGCTCGACGTGGCCGCCAGCATCTTCATGGGGCAGACGGAGGCGCCGCTTACCATCCGCCCCTACCTGCCCTCGCTGACCCGTTCTGAATTGATGACGGTCATGACCGCGGGCATGGCCCACGTCTCCGGCGGCATCATGGGCGCTTACGTTCTCTACGGTGTCGAGGCCAAACACTTGCTCAGCGCCGTGATCATGACCGCCCCCGGCACCATTCTGATGGCGAAAATGTTCGTGCCGGAAACCGAAGAGCCGGTCACGAAGCCGCACGACAAGTCGGGTCCGAAGGAAATCCCTTCCCTGACTGAAATTGATCCTGAGGCCTTACCCAAAGACGAGAACGTTCTCGGGGCCATCACCCGCGGCACCATCGACGGCCTGCATCTGGCCTTGAACATCGCCGCCATGCTGATTTCCTTCCTCGCCCTGATTGCCCTGGTCAATGGCATCTTTGGAGGCATTCACAACCACATATTTCACTGGTTTCCATCGAGTCTGGAACAGGTCTTCGGTGTGATCTTCGCTCCCATTGCTTTCGTGATCGGCATTCCCTGGCACGAGTGCGGCATCGTGGGCAATCTTCTGGGAACGCGCATGGTGATCAACGAACTGGTGGCCTACGGCATGCTGGGCGCGCAAAAGGGCATTCTCGATCCCCGCTCCTTCGCCATCGCGACTTTCGCGTTATGCGGCTTCGCCAACTTCAGCTCAATCGGAATTCAGATCGGTGGCATCAGCGCCCTCGCGCCCAACAAGCGCGGCGAGCTGGCGAAACTCGGCTTCCGCGCCATGATTGCCGGCACCATGGCCAATCTGATGTCGGCCTCGATCGTGGGCATCCTGCTGCGCTGAGTTTGGGTGGAAGCGCACGGCTTGAGAGGCTGCTGAAAAATGCTGTTTCAACCAGCCTTCGGGAAGGGCCCGACTTCACTCGGGCCACAAATCGCTAAAGATATTGCCCGGGTTCGGAAGACTTACCGGCACGCCTGAAGTCGTGCCCTTCCCAAAACCAGCTGCACCTATGCCCGTACCAAAACTCGCGACCTTCCACTTCGACTAGGTCAACCCCGCCCAGGCCACATTGGCAAACGGATCGACCGTCGCCATCGGCGAAACCACGCCCATCGTTTCAATCGCTTTCTCGGCCATCATCTGGTCAAGGATCAGGGGGACCTCAAAGATGGCGTAGTTCTTATACGCGCTGACGTTCCGCCGAAACTCCGCGAACGTAGCTTCCCGCAGAAGCTGCTCCACCGCAGCCCCGATCTCGCGGAAGTCCGGCACCACCATCCCCAGGCCCTTTTCGGTCAGCCAGGTTCCGTTATAACGTTCCTGCGGCATGGTTCGCGCGTTCCGCTCGACGATCACCGGCAGTCCGAACTGCAGGGCTTCGCTGATGCTGCCCGGCCCCGGCTTGCCGATAAAGAAATCCGCCAGCGCCATGAAGTAATCGACCTGAGTGGTGAATTCCTCGATGACCGCCGGTTTGCTCAACTCCAGGCTGCGCAGTTTCGCCGCTAGTTCCAGGTTGTGGCCGCATAGAAAAATCAGTTGGAGCGGCTGTGAACTCTGCTCCAGTCTCTTCGCAATTTCGAGCATCGACGCCGAACCCTGGCCTCCAAACATTACAATGCCGGTCGGCAAGTCGGTCCTCAGACCTAGCTTCATTCTTTCCGCAGCCCGGTCGATCTCCGGCTTCCGATAAAACGATGGCTTAAGAATCATCCCCGAGGTCTGATAAACCCGCCGGCGGTCATGACCCATCGCCAGCGCCTGCTCTCTGGCGCGCTGGCTGCCGCAGATGATGAACTCCGACTCCGGCACCATCCAGAAGTTGGGCGGATAGTCGGCCAGGTCGGTCAGCAGCGTGACGAATGCCGCGTTCGGCATCTCCCGGCGAATGCTCTCTGCCAGGCAGCGATTGAAGTGCGGGATCACGGAGAGTACAAGGTCGGTGGGATGCTGCGCCCAGTAATTCCGCAAAATCCGGACGATGCGCGAATGGTGCAGCTGAATGGTGCGCTGAAAAAGGGTCAGCAGGGGCGGCGTAAGACGGGTCCACCCCTTCTTCAGGATCAGGTTGTAGCCATCCTGAATGCGCAGGCCCGTGGCGCGATGGACAAAGTCAATCGGATCCAGCAATTCCTGCAGGTTCAGAAGCTTTACGTTCCAGGGATGATACTGCTGTTCGAGGACTGTCTTCAGGGCCCCGGCGGCACTCCGGTGTCCGCCGCCCGCATCGTGAAAAACTATGGTGAGGTCGTACATTGCAACCTCCTGACCGGTGTCGAGCATAAGCATCTCAACTTCGCCTTAAGGGAAGATCAACGCTCTATTAATTTTTCGTGAATTAAAGGAAGGGAGAACAAGTAACGTTACTAAAGAAACGGCGAGTCATCCCGAGCGCGGCTCGAGCCGCGCTGGCGCGGTGAGAGCAAGTCGAGCGACCCCTATCTCGCCGAGGACGAAACAGGCGCGTGCTCCAGCCTCGATCCAGCCACCCCGTTGCCGCGAATGATTTCACTGAACAGCCTCGCGCTGCTGCGCAGGGTGCGCTCTTGCGTTTCCGGATCGAGCGCCACCAGGCCGAAGCGAAGTGTCCAGCCCTCGTTCCACTCGAAGTTGTCGGTGAGCGTCCAGTGCAGATATCCGCGGATGTCATGCCCCTCGCCGATCAGTCCATGCAGTTCGCGCAAGGCACTCACGATCAGCCAGGGACGAATCTGGTCTTCGGCGTCGGGCACGCCGTTTTCCATGATGTAAATCGGTTTGCCCAGGCCCGCGGCGCGTTTGACCGCCTCGCGGAGGGCCTGGGGATACGCTTCCCCGTATGGCCGGTCAAAGCCCGGGTCTCCCTGCGGGACATGCGCGGGCACAAATACGTTGGCAAAAAATGTGCTGGCGTTTCGAATATCGAACGCCACATGGAAACGGCTGTACACGTTCAGCCCCACGAAATCACAACAGCCCATGGCCTCGCGGTCGCGGCCAGTGAACAACCCAAACGGAAACCCCAGCCGGCCGCTTTCGATGAGATCGAAAAAAGTGTGATTGAACAGCCGGTCGAGCAAGCCAGCCACCCATCGATTGGCCATTCCCCGCACCGGCTCGAACACTACATAATGCTGGGCCCATCCCACCTGCGCGCCCGGCACCAGTTCATGCAGGGCGCGATAAGCCAGCACATGCGCTCGCGCCTGCGCGCGGTTGACCCGCAGAGCGTTGAGCAGTTGCCCCTTGCGGCCAGGAGGAAATTCGCCCAGCACATATCCGCACGCAGCATAAACATTGGGCTCGTTGAACGTGACCCAGAAACGGCAAAGGTCTCCCACCGCTTTCGCCACTTCCCGGGTGAAGCGTTCGAAAAGCTGCGGTGCGTCCGCCCGGAGAAATGCCCCGCGCTGCTCAAACCATCGCGGGTGGGTGAAGTGATGCAGACAAACGATGGGCTCAATCCCGCGCGCGTGCAGGGCTTCCAGCATCTGCCGGTAACGTTGCAGGGCCGCTCGGTCAAACCGGCCTTCTTCCGGCTCGATGCGGCTCCACTCCAGTGAGAGTCGCAACGAGTTCAATCCCAGGTCGCGGGCGATATCGAAGTCGATCTCGGCATTCTCCCACCAGTCGCAGGCCTTGCCGCACCGGTCCCCGGACTTGATCCGGCCCGCGAGTTCCCAGTCCGACCATTGATTGCAATTGCCGCCTTCCACCTGGTGAGCGGCCGTGGACACGCCCCACAGAAAATCCTTGGGAAAGAGAAGAAACGGCTCAGGACTTGAGTCGCGAAGGCCCAAGTCTTTCATGCTCTGCATTCCATGGTTTGCATTCTACGATATGGCCGCACCCCACCCGAAATGGCCAGTTTCGTTCATGGGCATGTACTCGCTGTACTTGCTCGACCTCGCTTAAGTGATCCGGCTGTGGGATTGCTTCAGAAAAGTACGCAATTGCCCGGGGGCAATTGATTAGAGTTAGTTTCTCTGTTGCAGTCACAAAGGTTTACCTTGAATGATCGACTTAGCCACCTTGAGCATTTTAACTGCCGGATCGAAGAGCTCTGCCATTTGGTATGTCACGATGAAAAGGCAGGAATAGAACAATCCCGGGCGAGTTTCGATCGATCGTAGCGCCCAGCCCGTCAGAGGCTTTCGGATGCGAGAGGTGTTTGCCAGCCACGTCATGAACATTCCGATAGCGGCGCCCGCGAAGATGTCTGTGGCATAGTGTTCAGCTAGATAAATACGGGGCAGGCAAATGACGATTGAGACGTATGCGAAAACAAACCACCCCGTTCGTCGGGAGGCCAAGAAGATTCCAGTGGCCAGGGCAAAAAACAGGACAGCATGATCGCTCGGAAACGAACTCGGGCCTTCCCATCTAGGCGTTTGACCGTACGGCAGGCGAAATAAATGGCGGGTTTCCATCAAGGGCCTGGTCCGATTGACGACCCACGACAGGACGCGAGCGATGGCGAGGGCTGGAAAACTTGCCATGATCGCCGCCAACAATGTTTCGCGAGTTTTTTGAGCATCTTCGTTCTGAAACCATAACCAGCACCCAATCGCAATAACGACACCGCCCTTAAGAAGTTCACTGTCGCTGAGCCAGGTGACAAACTCATCGAATCGAATTGATCGATGAGCAAAGCCATTGATGAAGGATGAAATAAAGAGGTCGAAGCTATTCATCAGTGATTAATGGTTGACCTGTTTGCCAGCTCTTGACCGGCTTTGTGGCGGTACGCCATCTGCAAAGAGCCTATCCCTTCGCAGCTTCTGACCCAAGAATAAGGCGGCACCGGGGTGGTGGGATGTTTACAAACTAGGCTCCCGGGTTGCTGAGAATTTGGTGGAGCTAGTCGGGATCGAACCGACGACCTCATCGTTGCGAACGATGCGCTCTCCCAGCTGAGCTATAGCCCCTCTTGTTTTGGGGAACCGAACCATCGATAGTGCACGATCAATGCTGCGATTTTATCAGCCTTTCCCGCTACTGACCAACCTCCCACCACCGCTGAACGTAACCTGGCTCTGCGAAAATAATGTTTACCTGCCGCGCTCTTCCACGTCTAATGGAAGCAGGCGGAGCTGCCGCTTTCCACAGAACAATGTTTACGCCCATCCAGCCCGGCAAGGGACGCCCCCAACTGGCGAGGTACGGCTCCGTGGCCGCGCATGGCTTGTTCCTGCTATGGCTTCTGCACCCGGCCAGTCCAAAGCTGGTGGCGCCGGCTTTTGTGGTTCATGGCGATCACGGCGTTCAGATTGCCCACCTCTATTGGCCGAATCAGCAAACCCCGGGGGCGAATGTTTCTCCCGGAACCCCCGCGGCGGATTCCCGTCAGCAGTTGAATTCACACTTGACCTGGAAGCTGCGGACCCGGGCAACCAAGACAGCCGAGCGTGAGCTGCCCCGTCCCAGGATTGGGTTGGACGATCAGACCAGCGCGCCCGGGCAGGTCGCTCAGGCCCGCGCCGCGGGGTCCCCGCTGGGAACGGTATTGGATGGGCCCTTGAGCGGCGCAGAAGTCCGTCCCGCGCTGCCCGTTGTTTCTCCTGACCCGCGGGTTGCGGCCGATGAACTGGGAAGCCTGCAGGGCGACGTCATCGTCGAAGTGACAATCGATGAAAAGGGCAACATCGTCCAGAAGGTCGTGATTCAAAGCCTGGCTCCGGCGATCGACGGCAAGGTGCTGGAAGCTCTGGAGAATTGGCGATTCCGTCCCGCCACCCGCAACGGCGTGGCCATCGCCTCCAAGCAGGATGTGTACTACCACTTCCCCCGCCTGGGCAAAGGTTGACGAGTGTGAGCGCGAGCGTCCTGCTCGTGCGGGATTCCTCGAACTCCATCCCGCTATAATGTTGATGTGTCTTCTAACCAGGTTCGACCTGACCAGGTTCGACAAATAGCCTCCGCCGACTTCCCTACTCGCTGGGGCAAATTCCGCATCTACGGTTTTCGCGGGAACTTCGGCGCGCCTACCACTCCTCGTGAAGAGGATGCGGTCGCCCTGGTCATGGGCGACATCCATTCCACTCCGCCGCTGCTCCGCATCCACTCCCAATGTCTGACTGGAGATGTCTTCGGTTCGCTGCGCTGCGACTGCCGCGCCCAACTGGAAATGGCGTTGTCCATGATTGCCGACCAGGGCGCGGGCATTTTGATCTACGAACAGCAGGAAGGACGCGGCATCGGCCTGATGGCCAAGCTGCAGGCTTACGAATTGCAGGACCAGGGCCTGGACACGGTCGAGGCCAACGAACGCCTCGGTTTCAAGGCCGACCATCGCGAGTTCGCGCTGCCCGCTGAAATTCTGAAGGCGCTGGGAGTCTCAAGCGTACGTCTGCTGTCGAACAATCCCGACAAGGTTGCGGCGCTGGAAAAGGGCGGGATCGTAGTGGCTGAGCGCGTGCCTTGTGAAGCCGCTCCCGAAGCCCACTCCGAAGACTACCTCAAAACAAAAAAAGAAAAACTCGGCCACCTGTTCACGTCACGCTAGGCTCCTGTCCTAGTGGTTCGTGTCATAAGTTAGAGGCAGTGGTGCAGCCGCGACAACGGGCGATGCTGGCCAGGATTTGGTCCGCGGTTTGGTCCAAACGAAGGGCTTGGGATCTTCATTGTGCACGTCGATGTATTCGCGGATGGCCGCTTGCAGGTCTTTTACGCTGCGAAACACGCCCCGTCGAATTCGCTTGTTGGTGAGCTCGGCGAACCATCGCTCCACCAGGTTGATCCAGGATCCGTAGGTGGGAGTGAAGTGGATATGAAAGCGTGGACGTTTGGCGAACCATTTCCGGATGATGGCAGTTTTGTGGGTTCCGTAGTTGTCCACAATAATATGCACATCGAGTGCGGCGGGTACTTGCGCCTCGATCACATCGAGGAACTGGCGAAATTCCTGCGAGCGGTGGCGGCGGTGCAGTTGGCCAATCACGCGGCTGGTCTTCAATTCCAACGCGGCAAACAGCGAAGTCGTGCCATGGCGTTTGTAGTCATGCGTGCCGCGCTCCACTTGCCCCGGCCGCATCGGCAACAGTGGCTGCGTGCGGTCTAACGCCTGGATTTGGCTCTTCTCCTCCACACAAAACACCACTGCGTGCTCGGGCGGGTTCATATACAAACCCACGATGTCGCGCACTTTTTCAATCAGTTGCGGATCCGGCGACAGCTTGAACGTGTCCGCTCGGTGCGGCTGCAATCCGAAGGCATGCCAAATCCGGCTAATCGTCATCCGGCTGAATCCGCTCGCTTTGGCTAAACCGCGCGTGCTCCAGTGGGTTTGGCCGCGAGGCGTGCTTTCCAGAGTTTGAATCACTACCTTTTCGACCTGATCATCGCTGATCTTGCGTGGCGCTCCGGGACATGATTCGTCGTATAGCCCTTCCAAGCGCGCCTCCACGAAGCGCGACCGCCACTTGCCAACCATGCCCAACGAGCAGCGCAACTTCTTGGCGACCGCTTTGTTATCCAGTCCTTCAGCACAGCCCAACCCCACCCGAGCGCGACGAGCCAACAGGGCTTGACTGCGCGTGCGATGGGCTAACGATTCGAGTCGCTGGCGCTCTTCGTTGGTCACAATCTAGGGTTGCTTGGGACGTCCGGTTGCATCTGAGTCTCCTGCCTTTTAGATGCAATCCGGGGCTGACTTAGTTCACATAGTTCTGGGACAGTAGACTGGGTTTGGGTAACACC
>CAVVYF010000005.1:0-246331 GCA_963752375.1 Terriglobia bacterium | reverse complement strand
TTTCTCCGGCCTGTAATATCGAAGTAACCAGCTATCAGCCTTCAGCACTCAGCCTTCGGCCTCCGAGCACTTGTGATGGAAGCAGGCGCGCGGGGACATTTTTGTATCCGTTAAACGGCTGACTGTTGAGGATTTAGTGCAGCTGTTTGAACTCCATGCCTCACGATCTTCCCAAATCGTACGAGCCGGGCGCGATTGAAACGCGCTGGGCCGAGTACTGGGTCACGGAGAAGCTTTTTTCCGTGCCCACGCCGCCGCCGGGCGGTTCAGAAAAAGATGCGCGGCCGGTGTTTACCCTGCTGCTGCCGCCTCCGAACGTTACCGGGCGGCTGCACATGGGCCACATGCTGAACCAGACGCAGATGGACATTATCGTGCGCTGGCACCGCATGCGCGGATTTCTGACTTTGTGGCTGCCGGGGACCGACCACGCCGGCATCGCTACCCAGATGATGGTGGAGCGGCAGCTGGCGACGGAAGGCAAGAAGCGGCGCGATCTGGGGCGCGAAGCTTTCATCGAGCGCGTCTGGGAATGGAAGCGGCATTACGGCGGCGCCATCCTCGACCAGATGAAGCGGCTGGGGGCGTCGGTCGATTGGGAGCGCGAATATTTCACGATGGACGACGGTCTTTCGCGTGCCGTGCGCGAGGTTTTCGTCCGCCTTTATGAAGAAGGATTGATTTATCGCGGCAAATACATTGTCAACTGGTGTCCGCGGTGCGAGACGGCGATTTCCGATCTTGAGGTGAAACACGAAGAGGTGCAGGGCAAGCTGTTCGAGATTCGTTATCCCGTGGTTGGCGCGGATGAGTTCATCACCGTGGCCACTACCCGTCCGGAGACGATGCTGGGCGATACCGCCGTTGCGGTCAACGAGAAAGACGAACGCTACAAGCATCTTCACGGGAAGAAAGTTTTGCTGCCGTTGATGAACCGGGAGATTCCGATTATCACCGACGAGCTGGCGAATCCCGAGTTCGGCACCGGCGCGGTCAAGGTGACCCCGGCGCACGATCCCAACGACTTTCAGGCCGGGCTGCGGCATAACCTCCCACAGATCGATCTGATGGACGAGCACGCGCACATGAACCAGAACGCCGGGCCGTATGCCGGCTTGAGCCGCTATGCCGCGCGCGAGCGGGTGCTTGAGGACCTGCGCCAGCAGGGGTTTCTGGTGGGCGAAAAGGATTACACCATTGCGCTCGGCAAGTGCGATCGCTGTGGAACCGTAGTCGAGCCCCGGCTTTCGACGCAGTGGTTCATCAAGATCAAGCCGCTGGCCGACCGTGCCATCGAGGTCGTCGAGAACGGCGAAATCACGATTGTCCCCGAGAACTACAAGCAGATTTATCTGAACTGGATGCACAACATTCACGACTGGTGCATTTCGCGGCAGTTGTGGTGGGGGCATCGCATTCCGGCGTGGCACTGCAAGTGTGGCGAAATTATTGTGGCGCGCGAGGCGCCGGAAAAATGTTCGAAGTGCGGCGAATCGGAATTGAAGCAGGACACCGATGTGCTGGACACCTGGTTTTCCTCCGGGCTGCTGCCCTTCACCACGCTGGGCTGGCCGGAGAAGACGCGGGCGCAGGAAGTTTTCTATCCGACCACGTTGTTGATTACGGCTTACGAGATCCTGTTTTTCTGGGTGGCGCGCATGATCATGTTCGGCTGCCACTTCATGCAGGGCCACCAGCAGGACCCGGCGCTGAAGCAGGCCAGCGGCTGGGCGGACAAGAAAGATGACAGCGTGCCTTTCCGCCAGGTTTATATCCACGCCCTGGTGCGCGATGCCGACCGGCAGAAAATGTCGAAGACGAAAGGGAACGTGATCGATCCGCTGGACATTATTCAGCGCTTCGGCACCGATGCGACACGGTTTACCCTGGCGGCGATGGCGGCCCCCGGCACCGACATCGCATTCAGCGAGAGCCGCACCGACGGCTATCGCGCGTTTGCCAACAAGATCTGGAATGCGGCGCGATTCATGTTCATGAATGTGGATCGGGCGGAGCAGGCCGGAGTTTGGAAGCGGCAGGAGTTTCTGAAAGGACTGGAGGCGGGTCTTCGACCCGCCCTGGCCGGGTCTGAGACTCGGCCCCACACGGGCGTTCCCGGGTTTCGGCCCTTGATGCTCGAAGATCACTGGATTCTTTCCCGCTTCAACCGGGTGACGAAAGACGTCAACGAAGCCTGGCAGACGTATCGTTTCCATGAGGCGGCAAACCGCATCTATGATTTCTTCTGGGGCGATTTCTGTGACTGGTACATCGAACTGATGAAGCCGCGTCTCGCGCCCGAGAACGGGGTTGAGCAGGCATCTGCCGGTGCGGCATGCGCCAACCTGGTCAGTTTGTTTGAAGCATCATTGCGGCTCTTGCATCCGGTCATGCCGTTTATCACGGAAGAAATATGGCACGCGATTTACGATGGCAATCCACCGCTGAAATCGATCGCGCTGGCTGCCTATCCGCAAGCGGATGAGCAGCAGTTCAATCTTGCCGCGGAAACGAATATGGCGATCGTGCAGGACCTGATTGTCAGCGTGCGCAATTTGCGGGCGGAGTTGAAAGTCGAGCAAAAGCAGAAAGTTCCGATCCAGATTTATACCCAGGATGCGGAGATCAAGTCGCTCCTGGAAGAGAATCAAAGCGCCATCCAGCGGCTGGCCAATGTGGAAAGTGTAACTTTCGTGGCGAAGTCGTTGTCCCAGATGGCGGGGGCGCGCTCGACGGCGCGATTCGATGTCCTCGTCATCTACGAAAAGAAAATTGACGTGGCGGCGGAACGGCAGCGCCTGACCAAAGAGTCGGAGCAAATGGAAAAAGAGATGGCCAATAGCCAGCGGCAACTGGGGAACGAACAATTTCTGGCTAAGGCCCCGGCCAAAGTGGTCGAAGGCATGCGGAAGCGGCTGGCCGAACTGGAAGTGTTGCGGGAGAAGGTCCGGAGCAGCCTTGACCAGTTGGGGCGAAGCGGGAAATGAGAGTGGGACCTGGAATGTGGAAAAACAGTTGTCGGTTGTCAGTTCCCGGTTCCCAGATTTGACGAATTATGGATTGGAATGGGCGTCGGATTACCGGGATTGTCGAGAACGCATTGCTGGAGGACCGCGCCACCAGCGATGCCACCAGCTACGCCTGCATTGATCCCGGCCAGCGCGCCTCCGGGACCATCATCGCAAAACAGGAGTGCATTCTGGCGGGATTGGGCTGCGTGCCGCGCATCCTGGACGTTTATGCCCTGCTGGATGGAGCTGTGACTTCGCATTATGAGGTCACCAGCCATCCTGAAATTTTCGATGGGGTACGGCTGCACGAGCGCCAGACCATCGCGGTGCTGCGGCACAATGCGCGCGTGGTGCTTTCCTGCGAGCGTGTGATTCTCAACTTTTTGCAGCGGTTGAGCGGGATCGCCACCTTGACCCGCCAATTTGTGGATGCGGTTTCGGGGACACGGGCACGCATCCTCGATACGCGGAAGACCGCGCCTGGCCTGCGGATACTCGATAAGTATGCGGTGCGCTGCGGTGGCGGGCAAAATCATCGCCTGGATCTTTCCGACGGAGTGCTGATCAAGAACAATCACATTGCGCTGGCCGGGAGTATTGCGGCCGCGCTGGAGCGGGCGCATCGTAACCGCCGGGGATCGCAGCCCATCGAGGTGGAGGTCCGGACTCTGACGGAATTGGACGACGCGCTGGCTCATGGCGCCGAGGCCGTGCTGCTGGACAACATGCCGGTCGAACAGGTGAAGCTGGCAGTCGCGCGCTGTGCCCGGGCCGAGCGGCGCATTCCGGTGGAGTGTGCCGGAGGCATTGGTCTGGAGAACGTGCGGGCCTACGCCGAGACTGGAGTGGATTTTATTTCGGTGGGCGCGTTGACCCATTCGGCTGTGGCCGTGGATATGAGCCTGCGCGTGACGCCGGTATGAAAGAAGCTTCCAGCTCTTGGCTCCTGGCTCCTAGCCGAATCACAGACCGCTGGCATTTGTTCTTTCTGCCCGCTCTCACGCATAATTCCTTGCATTACCGATCGACGCCACAAAACGAGATCGCAGCAAGGCGGCGCGGGCGAGCCGCCCGCGAGCCACACGAGCCGGCGCCGCAGCGGACGGACTTGCGCCTGGGGCGGATTGTGCGCCTGCTGATGGACCACGCTACCGTGGTGGTGAGCGGCACCAAGATCGCCGACGAGATTGGTACGGGCCGCTCCGAGGTGTGGCGCCTGGTACAGCAACTGCGCAACCTGGGAGTTGAAATTGCCGGGCATCCCGCGACCGGATACCAGCTTAAGGCTGTGCCTGATCTGCTGTTGCCCGACATGCTGGCGCCGGCCCTGAAGGGCACGATTTTCGGCGCGGATGTTCATCGCAACTATCATCACTATTACAGGATCGGTTCCACCAATGTGCAAGCCATGGAGAGCGCCGCCGCTGGCGCTGCGGAGGGCAGCGTGTTCGTGGCGGAGGAGCAAACCGCCGGGCGAGGGCGCGGCGCGCATCAGTGGGAATCAGCACCGTCGGCGGGAATCTACTGCTCAGTGGTGCTGCGCCCGGCATTGCCGCCTTCGGAGGCGCTGGTGATTTCGCTGGCAGCGGGCCTCGCGGTGCACTCCGCGGTGCAACAGATTGATTCCGGGATTGTGCCCGATCTGAAGTGGCCCAACGATCTCATGATCGGAGGGAAGAAGTTCTGCGGCATTCTGACGGAGATGAATGCGGAAGCTACGCGCGTCCGCCACATCGTGGTGGGAATTGGGATCAACGTGAACCAGACGAAGTTTCCGGCTGACCTGCAGCCGATCGCGACCTCCCTGCGACTGGTCAGTGGCACGGAATGGTCAAGGGTGGAATTGTGCGCGGCTTTGCTAAAATCGCTCGACCGCGAATATCGAGACCTACTGGAGAAGCCGGAGGCGCATGAGTCGATTCTGCGGCGTTTTCAGGATGCGTCGCCCTCGGCAAGCGGGCGGCGCGTGCAGGTCGAGGAGAATGGCGGCTTTGAAGGGGTGACCGAGGGGTTGGATGCACGCGGATTTTTGCAGGTAAGAACCGCAGGCGGGCTGCGGACTGTGCTAAGCGGGACGGTGAGATTGCTATAAGAAGGGCACTGTCTGCGTGAAGCGGACGAAGGCCACGAACGGATTCTCTGACTATGCTCCTGGTTCTCGATGTCGGCAACACCAACACGGTGCTGGGAGTGTTCGCCAGAGTTGCGCCGGGTACTGAATCGCAACCCTACGGCTTGCTGGTGGCCAACTGGCGCGTGGCGACCATTGCCACCCAGACGGTGGACGAATACGGCGTGCTCTTCCGCAACCTGTTTGCCATGGACAAGATTGAAGTCCAGGGTGTGCGCGGCATCATCATTTCTTCCGTAGTGCCGCCGCTCGATTCCACCTTGCGTCAGGTCTGCGAACGTTATTTCAACACCAGGCCGCTGTTTATCGAGCCCGGGGTCAAAACCGGAATGCCGGTGCTGTACGAAAACCCCGTAGAAGTGGGCGCCGATCGCATTGTGAATTCGGTGGCTGCCTTCGAGAAATTTGGCGGCCCCTGCATCGTGGTGGATTTCGGCACGGCCACCACCTTCGACTGCGTGTCCACAAAAGGCGAGTACATGGGCGGCGTGATTTGTCCGGGCATTGGGATTTCCGCCGACGCCCTGTTTCAGAAGACGGCGCGCCTGCCGCGGGTGGCCATCCGCAAACCGGCGCGCGTGATTGGCAGCACCACCGTCGGCAGCCTGCAGTCCGGGCTTTACTACGGATATCTCGGACTGGTGGATGGAATCCTGGAGCGCCTGCTGGAAGAAATGGGGCGGGAAACCACGGTCGTGGCCACCGGCGGACTGGCAGCCCTGATCGGGAAGGGTTCGAGATATATCAAGCATGTCGATGATTTGCTGACACTGGACGGCCTGCGCCTCATCTGGGAGCGGAACGCGGAGGCGAAGTCCGGGCGTGAAGGCGCAGCCCCGAAAGGTTCCTCCCCGCCGACGCCCGGCCGCAAGCCGCGCTCCCGCTGACCGTCGTGGAAAACTACTTCAACTATTTCACCGAAATCGAAGAGCAGTTTCAACGGCGGCGCGGCGGCATACTTCTGCTTTCAACCCTGGATTGGGCGTTGATCGAAACCTGGAAGGACGCCGGCATCCCGCTGGAAGCGGTGCTGCGCGGGATCGACGGGGCGTTTGAGCGTTATGAGAAACGCCCTGCGCCGCGCAAGGTCAATAGTCTCGCTTATTGCGCGCAGGAAGTGCTGGCTGCCGCCGAAGAGATGAAGGAGGCGGCGCTGGGCACGTCGAGCAGCGGCCAGCCCGGCGCGAAGCCGGTGGGTTTTCAGACCGCGGACATTGTGGCTTTTCTGCGGCGGAACGCCGAGCTGCTGCTGGCCGCGAAACTGCCGGAGCGGCCTGGAATTTCAGGGATGGCGGCGGCACGAGCCACAGCCGGCACGCTGAGTGAACTGGCCTCGGAGATGGAAATCACCGCGCCGCGGCTGGAAGACCTGGAACGGCGGCTGACGGTGCTGGAAGAGAAGTTGTTCGCGGTGCTGCTGGCCGCCACGAGCGATGACGAGATCGTCGCCGTTCGCGCCGAGGCCGATCGCGAATTGAGTCCCTACCGCCGCAAGATGCCGGCCGCGCAGATCGACCAGTTGCAGAAGCAGTACCTGCATAAAAGACTGCTGGAGAAGTACGGGTTGCCCCGCTTGAGTCTGTTTTATATGTGAACCGTCGGAGTGTCCGACGTACACTGATCCCTCTGCGGTTGACCCTGCGTCGTCAGCGGTCTAGACTCGCTCTCGATGGAGCCTGCTATGAAACGCATTGTCCTGCTGCTGGCTGTGATCTCCCTGTTTGGAATTTCCGCGCTGGCCGACGAAGGCCATCACCACGAAGATCTGACCGCGGAGCAACTGGGGACGGTGCACTTTCCGGTTTCATGCGCCGCGTCTTCGCAGAAGGCTTTTGCGCGCGGGGTCGCGCTGCTGCATTCGTTCTGGTACGAGGAAGCCGAAAAAGAGTTCGTGCAGATCGCGAAAGATGATCCCACCTGCGCCATGGCCCATTGGGGCGTGGCCATGAGTCTGTGGCACCAGCTTTGGGACCGCCCTAATGCCGCTACTGTCAAGCGGGGAAGGGCAGAGTTAAAGAAGGCGCAATCGCTCCATCCCGCGACTGACCGCGAGCGCGATTACATCGCAGCCTTAAGCGTGTTTTACCGGAAGAAGGGCGACCACGAGAAGCGCGCCACGGACTACTCCCAGGCGATGGAAGGCGTTTATCACCGCTATCCCGATGATCTCGAGGCAGCGGCATTTTATGCGCTTTCGCTGCTGGCCTCGGAACCGGACGGCGACACCACGTTCACCAACCGGAAGAAAGCGGCGGCTGTGCTGGAAACACTATTCAAGGAAGAGCCCGGCCATCCCGGAGTGGCCCATTACCTGATTCACAGTTATGACAAGCCGCAACTGGCCGAACTGGGCCTGCCCGCGGCACGCAGCTATGCCAAAATCGCTCCCGCTGCGCCCCATGCGCTGCATATGCCGTCGCACATTTTTGCCCGGCTGGGGCTGTGGCAGGACGACATCGATTCCAACCTGGCGTCCATCGCTGCCACGCGCAAGACCGCGGCCATGCACATGGGTGGCGAAGGTCATCAATTTCATGCCATGGATTTCCTGGTGTATGCCTACCTGCAGAGCGGACGCGAGGCTGACGCGCAAGCTGTGATCGCCGAAGTCAAGGCTTTGCCGCCCATGAAGGACATGTACGGTGAAGGCTATGATCCGCACGCGTATGCTTTGTCGAAATTTCCCGCGCTCTATGCCCTGGAACTTCATCATTGGACAGAAGCCGCTGCCTTGACTACCGCGCCCGGCGCTGATTCCGGCGACAAGGCGATTACGTACTGGGCGCGCGCCATCGGTGCAGCCCGAGCCGGGAACGTGACGGAAGCGCGGAAGGACATCGCCGAGCTGGAGTCAATTCGTATGGAAATGTTGAAAAGCAAGAAGTCATCCGGGGCCAGCGTGGTGGAGGATGCGCAAAAAGAAGCCGACGCCTGGGTAGCTCATGCCGAGGGCAAAGACGAAGAGGCGATCAAGACTTTGCGCGCCCTCGCCGAGGAAGAAGAATCCACCGGCGACGAACCCGAGGACATTCCGGCGCGCGAGATGCTCGCCGACCTCCTGCTGGAAGCCAAACATCCGGAGCAGGCTCTGGCGGAATATGAGACTGACCTGAAGTTCAACCCCAATCGCTTCAACGGCCTCTATGGCGCAGCCAGCGCGGCTGATCTGGCGGGGAAGAATGAAAAAGCCGCGAGCTATTATGCACAACTGGTGAAAGTCTGCGCCGGGTCGAATTCCGATCGGCCTGAACTGGGCCGGGCCAAGGCCCTGCTGGCGAAGGAGTAGATGGTTGTATGGGCCGGACACTCGCTTCGCCTTCGCTCAGGGGCAGGCTCTGTCCGACGCTATTGACCCTTGGTTTGCACGTGCTTGATTTACAGAAAGGCGCGAACCAGGGGATCCCGAAGACCTGAAATCAAGTTCAAGACAAATGCAACATCAAAGGCGTCGGACATGAGTGTCCGACCTACACAAAGCTACTGACCCAACAGTTAGCGCCAGAGCAGCATCTTGGCCACCAGCGCGACCAGCAGTGCCGCCGCTCCCAGGGTTGCGTTGTACTCCCGGTGTTTCATGTAAAGGTCCCAGGAAAACGCTCCGCTGCTTTTGCCGGATGCGCTCACTCGCGGGAAGAGGCGAGGCACGCGGCGGGCATAATCTTCGAATTGCGGGAAGCGCTCCCGCAGGAATACTTCTTCGCCGCGGATTACAGGAAGATAGATCGCAAAAAACAAAATAAGAATCCCGGCGATGATCCACCAGCTGCGCGCTGCCAGTGCAAACCCGATCGAGAGAATCAACGATCCGAGGTAGAGGGGGTTGCGGGTATAGGCATAAGGTCCGGCGGTGGCCAGCTGTTCGTTTTTCTGCAACTGGCCGGATGCCACGGCTCGAACCAGGAGTCCTGGAATTACCAGCGCGGCGCCGAGCAGGATGGACTGCACCGTGGGCCGGGCCAGCCAGAAATAGAGGATGGCAAAAGCAAATCCCAGCGGGACGCGGACGCGACGCGCAATCGCAGACCAGCTAGCCATGGCGCTCTCCCAGCAACTGCCGGGCTGCGGCAACCACCTGCCCAGAGCTGATTTCGAGCAAGCCGTCATGCGACTGGGATACATGCCGGTAACTGGTACGGCTGGAGGGACTGCGCAGCACAATGGTTCGCGTGCCGAAAGGGCCGTTGCGCGCCGGATCGGTCGGTCCGAAGATTGCGACGACAGGAACGCCCAGCGCCGCCGCGAGATGCATGGGCCCGGTATCGCCGCCAATAAACAAACGAGCACGGCGCGTGAGCGCGATCAGTTGGGTAAGCGAACCGGTGAAGGTTTCGGCTGCGCCGCCGCTGGCGACTTCGAGGGCGTGCGCGACATCTTTTTCCGCGGGCCCGAAGTTAACCAGCGATTTCAAACCATTTTCCGACAATTGCTTTGCCACCTGCCCATAGCGTTCAGGCGGCCATTGTTTTGCTCCCCAGCCGGCCCCGGGGTTGAGCAGTGCGAACTCCTGTAATCCTTTCGTGCGGAGCCGCTGATCGCATTCCTGCTCGGCAGCATGGTCGCGGGGAAGCACGACCCGCGGCGTTCTCAGGTGCCGATGAGCAGCCGCTTCGGCGAGTGCCATGTTTTGCTGCACGATGTGTTGGCCCGCAGTGATTACCGGGCGGGTATAAAACATGCTGGCCACGTTTTCGCGAGGCTGGGCCGCCCCGTAGATGACGGGCGCTCCCGACCACCGGGCCAACAAAGATGAGCGCACCGCGCCTTGCAAGTCCAGGGCAACTTCGTAACGCGCAGCCCGCAAATCGCTCAAGCTGGCTGCAACTCGTTCCCAGGTTGCAGCGGAAAAAGGCGCGTGCCGCCATTGCCGGGTGTTCACGGTGTGGACGCGGTCCACCAGCGGACGCTGTGCCGAACGCGGGCCCGAGCGTGGCGTGGGCAAGGTGCATAGCAATTCCGCCCAGCGCTCTTCGACGAGCCAGCCCAGCAGCATTCCGGGAAATGCCTCGCGCAGCGCAGCCGCGGCGTGAAGGCCGTGAACGACGTCGCCCATGGCGCCGAGGCGCACGATCAGCATCCGGGCGATTCCCGGCGGTGCAATCGTAGGGCTCGCCGCATCCTGAGGAGAAGTTTTGGCTGCCGAGGAGGTGCTCACGAACGCGTCCGCCCCAGGCGGGAGCGAATCATCTCGGTGGTGGAATGGTCTTTGGGGTCGCCCACAATCTCCACCCGTCCGCCGGAGGCGATCACTTCGTCGCGCTCGGGAACCGTCTCGGCGGTGTAGTCCGTGCCCTTGGCGTGCACATTGGGCCGGAGTTCGCGAATGATCGCGCGCACGTCGGGCTCCGGAAAAATCAGTACCGCGTCCACGTCAGCCAGAGCGGCCAGAATCTCGGCGCGTTCCTCAGCGGGCATCAAGGGACGGCCCTCGCCTTTCAGAGTGCGCACGGATTCATCCGAGTTCACGGCCACGATCAGGCGGCCGCCAAGAGCCTTGGCTGCGTGCAGGTAACGCACGTGGCCGACGTGCAGCAGATCGAATGCGCCATTGGCCAGGATGATGGAATCACCCGCGCGGCGCCATTGCGCCACCTGCCGTTGCAGTTCTTCGCGATTGAAGATCCTGTTTGCGATCGTCTTTTTCCTGAAAGCTTTCTCCGCACTATGCGGACACTGAATCAGGCGGACCACGTAGGGACAGCCGCCCTCGGCCCGGAGCAAGGCTCCGCTAAGTCTGTCGTCAGAAACACCCGTCCGAAAAACCTGGTCGAGCTGCGCTCGACTGAACAGCCGAGGGCGGCTGTCCCCACCTGGCCCGTGGCACAAAATCAGTGCGGACGTATCGCCGGCGGCGCCTGGTCGAGCGCCTGCAGCAATTCCTGCTGCGATGCGGTGGCCGTCCCTCGCTTCATGACTACGATGCCGCCCGCGTAATTCGCCAGGTGGGCAGCGTCTTCCGCGCTGGCGCCTGCGGCCAGGGCGGCGGTGAAGGTGGCAATCACGGTGTCGCCGGCGCCGGTGACGTCGGCCGCCTGGTCGGAGCCGAAAATCGGGATGTCGGCGGGCTTCTGGCGGCGGGTGAATGCAACCATGCCATCGCGCCCGCGCGTGATGACCAGCGACTGCAGCTTCATTTCCGTCATGACTTGTTCGGCGGCGGAGCATAGAGTCCGCCAATCGTGTCCGATGCGCACTCCCAGCGCCTCTTCAACCTCGGGCTCGTTCGGCGTGGCTGCGGTCACCCCTGAATATTGCAGCATGCGGTAGCGGGAATCGAGCACCACGGGCACTCCCCGAAGCCCGCCCTTGTAGCGCACGGCATTCAGGATCGCAGGCGTGGCTGCTCCATAACCGTAATCTGAAATGAGCAGGACGTCCGAAGCGCGAACGTACTCCCGCGCGGCCAGCACCAACTCGCGTTTCAGATGACGATTGGGTTCTGTCTCAGGTTCGCGATCCAGGCGAACCACCTGCTGCCGCGCGGTATGGGCCATGCCGGCGAGGATGCGGGTCTTGGTGACGGTGGTATAACTCTTGTCCTTCAAAACGCCGCTTACGGCGACGTGCTTGTGGCGGAAAGCCTTGAGCAGCAGGCGTCCGGCCTCGTCATCGCCGACCACGCCGACCGGCAGCACGTTGACGCCGAGGTCCGCGAGATTGCTGACGGCATTGGCCCCGCCCCCGGGCATGATGCTGCGTTCGCGATGCTTGAGAATCAGCACTGGAGCTTCGCGCGAAACCCGGGAAATCTCGCCGAAGATAAATTCGTCAGCCACCAGGTCGCCGAGCACGGTGACTGTGACCTTGGGAAAAGATTCGACGATCTTTCTCAATCGCTCGGTGACTTTGAGGTGCTTGCTCATGCGCGCTCAGGCGGTACTTTCAACTCTGGACGCCGAGGGCGAGACGCCCTCGGGACAGCCGGCAAGCCTGCCCCCAAGCGAAGTCGAGGGGATGCCGGCACTACGAACATCGATTTTCTCACGGCTGGCGGCTTCGTTCCGCAATCCTGGCCAGGATGGTATCCACAGCGTTAGCTGCGCCGGTCAGTTCCATCTTGACCGGGACCACCGCCAGCGGCTCGATCGCGGCCAGGTACCCGCCCAGGTTGACCGCATCTTTTTCCGTGGTCACAAAGCCGTCGGCCTCGCTGCGCTGTCGCAGGTCCAGCAAATCACGGATGTCCTGCTCGGTGTAAGCGTGGTGGTCGCGATAGAAAGCCTCGGCAACCGGCTCGATCCCGGCGGTGCGCAGTTGCGTGGCAAAGTTCTGCGGGCGGGCTATGCCGCAGAACACGACCGGCCGCGAGGGAACGTTCGTGGGAATGATGCCACGCCGCACTTTCCAGACCAGCTTCTGGTCGAGCGGAAAGGCTGCCGGAGAGGCGCCGCTGGTGAGCACGACCGCGTCGGCGCGGCGAAGCGAGGCCAGTGGCTCGCGCAATCGTCCGGCGGGAAGCAGGCGGTCGCGAGCGTCGTCTGGAGTGACCAGCACGATATCGAAATCGCGGGCGAGTGAGCGATGCTGAAAGCCATCATCGAGCAGGTGGAGTTGCGGTCCGAATTTCCCTTCCGCAAAGAGGCCGGCAGCGTGGCGGGCTTCGCCGACGATGACTGGCACCTTCAGACGCCGCGCCAGCAGGAGAGGTTCATCGCCGAAATCGGGCGCTGATCCGGCAGGATCGACCAGGGCCACGCCCCGGGTCTTGCGCCCATAGCCGCGGGAGAGAATGTCGAACTGTATGTTTCTCTCTTTCAGCAACTCGCCCAGAAGGAGCACGAAAGGCGTTTTGCCCGATCCGCCGACGGACAGGTTTCCGACGCTCACCACCGGGCCGCCGAGCCGCTGGGCGCGAGCGATGCCGCGGTCATAAAGCGCATTCCGCGCGCGAACCCCGACGCCGAAGAGTGAGCTGAGCGGATTCATATCAGATCGTGTGGGGCCGGCTCCGACCCGCCCCTGCGTGAGCAGCGTCGAGCAATTGTTCCAGGGCCCGCAGCGTTTTTTCCGTGGCGCCCATTTGCGATCGCAGGGTCTCCGCTCCCCGGCGGCCCAGCGCGACCCGTTCGGCGTCGTTCGAAAGCAACTCCATCAGGACCAGAGGAAACTCCGCCGCTCCCACCACGCGGACGGCGTCCTGACTATGAAACAAACGGACAATGTCGCGAAAATTTTCGGTGTGGTTGCCGACCATGATGGCCACGCCGTGCTGCGCCGGCTCAATGATATTGTGTCCGCCGCGCGGGACCAGGCTTCCGCCCACGAACGCCACGTCGGCCAGGGCATAGAGTGATGCAAGTTCGCCGATGGTATCCACCAGAAAGACGCCACCGGTGATGGCGTCGCCGCTCCACAGCGAGCGCCGCCAGAAACGGATGTCCATCTGTTCCAGCAGTCGCGCCACCTCAGCGAAGCGCTCGGGACGGCGCGGCGCCAGAATCATTAGCGCCCGCGGATGGCTCGCCAGCACGTTCTCGAAGGCGCGCAACAGCAGCCCCTCTTCACCTTCGACGGTGCTGCCGCAGACCACCACCGGGCCAGCGCCACCTTTATAAAAGCTTAACCGCAGGCTGGCCACAATCGCCGGAGGATCCGGCACGGTCACATCAAACTTCAGATTGCCGCTCACCTGCACCCGATCCGGAGGCGCACCAATATCGCGCAAACGGGATGCATCCTGCGCGGTTTGCGCCAGGAACAGATCGACATTCTGCAAAACCTTCTTCAGGATGGGCCGGAAGCGCCGGTATCCCGGCCAGGAGCGGTCTGAGATGCGGGCGTTCACCACGGCAACCCGGGCGCTCGCATGCGAGAGCCGCAGAAAATTCGGCCAGAATTCGGTCTCGGCGAGGACAACCAACCGGGGGCGCAGCGCCTCGAAATACGGTCGAATCGCGAATCTGAAATCCAGGGGAAAGTAGAAGACGCTCTCCTCTCCGAAGTGTTGCCGGGCCAACTTCTGGCCCGTGGCCGTGGTGGTGGAAACCGCAACCCGGTACTCGGGAAAACGCCTCCGCAACTCCTTCACCAGCGCGCTGACCGCGAGTACCTCGCCCACCGAAACCGCGTGCACCCAGATTGCCGGACCGGGCCGCGATTGCAGTCGCGGCGGCACTTTGCCCAGGCGTTCGCCCAGTCCTTCGCGATACTTGCCCTGGCGCCGGGTCAACATCCAGTAGGGCAGGCTGAGCAACAGGCCTGCCGCCAGCAGCGCACTGTAGAGCAAGTACATGAAGGAAGGGACATTCTAACCGCAAGGCACCAATACGCAGGCCGGGCGCATCCTATAATCAACCATCATGTATCGAGCAGCTTGGAGGATTCCTGCGTTCCCGGCGGCGGTCGCCGCCATCGTTCTGCTTCCGCTATTGTGCTGGGCAGGGAAAGACTTCGTCATGCCCCAGGCCCAGCCTGCCCGGACGTACCCTGCGCATGATGAACACCCTCTGGAAGCGGTCGCAGTCGCGGTGGACCCTTACGATCTAGCGGAAAAGACAAACATCTTTTCCGTCAAATACAGCGAGATCGGCTTCCTGCCTATTTTCGTGGTGGTCACCAATGACGGCAACCAGCCGGTCCAGTTGGCTGGGATGAAGGCGCAGCTGGTTACGGTAAACCGCGCCAAGCTTTCTCCCGCGGGCCAGGAGGACATTGCACGGCGGCTTACCCGTCCTTCGGCCAACACCAACCGCTACCCCATTCCGTTTCCCACCAAGAAAGTGAAGGGCGGACTGAGCAAGCAGGCCAATGAGGAAATACAGAACGCGCAGTTTGAGGCCAAGGCGGTGGAGCCGCACAGCTCACAGTCAGGATTCATGTTCTTCGACGTCTCGGGCATCTCGGTGCCGCTGGCGGGCGCGCACTTCTACCTTACGGGCGTGCGCGACGCCAAGGGGAACGAGTTGATGTACTTTGAAATTCCCCTGGAAAAATACCTGAGCGCGCCCGGCCACTAGCTATGTGTGGGTCGGGAGTGTCCTGATTCAGCACTCCTAGCGTCCTTTGCGGCCTCCCTTGGCGCACTTCGCGGTCCAAGATTTTGAAGGATTCTGGCGAGGTCAAACTCTTTACCGCAAAGGGCGCAAAGATGGGCCGCAAAGTTCGCCAAGGTAAGACCGCACGGTTGAACTGCTCTAACGATCAGGACACACAGTGCGGGCATTTATAATGATGGATTATGGTTGCCACCACTGAAGTCTCCCTGGCTGCGGGATCGAAGTACGAGCCGGTCATCGGGTTGGAGGTGCACGTCCAGCTTCTGACCGCGACCAAAATCTTCTGTTCCTGCTCCACGCACTTCGGCGATCCGCCCAATAGTAATGTTTGTCCGGTCTGCCTGGGCTTGCCCGGAGCGCTGCCCGTGCTGAACCGCAAAGCCGTGGAGTTCGCGACCCTCGCGGCCATGGCGCTGAAGTGCCGCATCAACGAGACTTCGATCTTTGCCCGCAAGAATTACTTCTATCCCGACCTGCCCAAGGGCTACCAGATTTCGCAGTACGACAAGCCCCTGGCCGAGCACGGCGCCATCGAGATCAAAGTTGGAGGCTGCACCAAGAAGATCGGCATCACCCGCGTGCACCTGGAAGAGGACGCGGGTAAAAGCCTGCACGAAGGCTTCGCCAATTCGTCCGAGACGACCGCCATTGATTTGAATCGCAGCGGAGTGCCGCTGATCGAGATCGTCAGCGAACCGGACATCGCGTCACCTGATGAGGCTTACGAATACCTGACGCGCCTGAAGGAGATCATCCTCTATACCGGAGTAAGCGATTGCAATATGGAGGAGGGCTCGCTGCGCTGCGACGGCAACATCAGCGTGCGCCCCCGGGGACAGAAAGAGTTCGGCACGAAGACGGAAGTGAAGAACGTCAACTCCTTCCGCTTTATCCGCGAGGCGTTGCAGTATGAGATTGAGCGCCAGGTCGGCGTGATTGAATCCGGCGGCAGGATCACGCAGGAGACCCGCCTGTACAACTCGGTCGAAGGCAAGACTTACGGCATGCGTTCCAAAGAGCAGGCCCATGACTACCGCTATTTTCCCGAGCCGGACCTGCTTCCGCTGGTGGTGGATGCGAAGTGGCAGAAGGAAATATGCGACACGCTGCCTGAACTTCCCGAGGCCCGGCGCAAGAGGGTGGTTGCCGACTACGGCATCACAGAGCAGGATGCGCAGGTGCTTACACTCACCAAGTCATTGGCCGACCAGTTTGAAGCGGCGGCCAAGGCGGCCAAAAGTCCGAAGCGGGTGGCGAACCTGGTGCAGAGCGAGTTGATGGGGCGGCTGAAAGCCAAGGGCCTCGAAATCGAGCAGTCACCAATTTCGATGAAAGGTGTGGCTGCATCGGCGGACCTGGTGGAGAGCGGCGCCATCTCGGGCAAGATGCTCAAAGACCTTTACGATCTGGCCTTCGAGCGCGGGAAGGATTTTTCCGCTGTCTATGAAGAAGAGGGCCGTCCGGAACAGTCCCGCGACACCTCGGCACTGGAAAAGATCATCGATGAGATCATCGCCGCCAACCCCAAACAGGTCGAGCAGTACCGGGCGGGCAAAAAGACAGTGGTCGGATTCTTTGTCGGCCAGGTCATGAAAGCTTCCAAAGGCCAGGCCAATCCTCAGATGGTGAACGAACTGCTGGGGAAAAAGCTGGAATAGGATTGCTCGGAGATACACACAGTAACCATGCGGCCAGTGACTTCCGTCATGTGAGCCTCCAGTCACCGCCTCGGTAACATAGAGATGGCGGCACCGAGGTGGGCGATGAAGAACTGGAAACTGGACCGCATCATCAGCGTGGCCACTCTGGTCACGTCGATGATTGCGCTCTTCCTGGTTTTGAAGAGGCCGGCGCCGGTAGCTGCGCCACAGCCGGCTGCGACTGCCGCGGTCAATGCACAGTCTTTTCAGCAAAAGGTGCAGCAGTTGGACGAGCCTAAGGAAGAGGGGCGGCCTCCGGCAGAAGTTCACATCAGCTCTGACGAAGTAAGCGCGGCCCTGGCCCAGGCCGCCGGGCAGATTCCGATGGCAGCGGCATCCCAGGCCATATCCGGGCTTTCATCCCCAGATACCCCAGTTGCGCCGGGGCAGCCCGAAGTTAAAGACTACCAGGTGAGTTTCGACGGCGACGTCGCTCATGGCCAGTTTCTGACCCAGATCGCAGGCAAGGATGTGTGGGTGACGCTTGCGGGGCATCTCGGGTCAAAAGACGGCTATGCCACGTTTGATCCCACCGAGTTCAAAGTTGGCGACCTGAATGTTCCGGTGTCACTGGTGAACGACGCCTTGCAGAAGAAACTTTCCGAGCAGAGAGACCGGCTGAAGCTTCCCGATAACGTCGGCGGGATGAAGGTTGAGAACGGCGAGCTGGTGATGACCCAGAAATGATCTTCCAGGAATAAAGACGGGCGGGACGCCCGTCCTCCATCAATGGCTATTCGCCTGGGGTGCCCTGGAACAGGGGCCACAGCCGGTCGCCGATCACGCGATACAGCACAAACGCGCTCCCCGCGTCAGATACCTGGCGGAAGAGCAGCTCGCCGCGCCCGTCACCATCCGCATCCACCGCGTCGATCAATTCCAGGCGAGATAAAACATCGAAATGCCCTGAGTCTGTGACACTGGCGAAGGCCTTGTGCAGGTCGCCGTACATATCGTCGCGAGCCACCAGCGTGATGATGTATTCCAGATTGGAGGCAGCATTCGGGCGGGCCGGCATCCGCGCCTTCGCGGTCAGTACCAGCACCGGCTCGTTGCTGTTAGAGAGATCGAAGGCGTGCAGCTTTACATCTTCGAAGATGGGTTGAGGCGGCTTTGCCTTGCTCCCGCGACGCGAAACACGAGTTGCGGGCTGTGCTCCTGTTGCTTCCGGCTGCGCCGCCCAGGCCCGTACTTCGTCAGCCGCCAGGGCCAGCATTTTCTTGCGCAACTTCTGCTCTTCATCAGGCTTCAGGCTGAAGGCGTAGGGACGCGGGTCGGGACCGGCGGCATCCGAAATGGCCGGAATGACCTGGATGGGGCCAGCCGGCGTGGCTGCCTTCGGCTTGTGCGCATCTTTCACGGCTGAGGGTGAGAGTGCTGCAGAAGCGCTGCGCGCTTTCAACTCTTCCGCGGATGGCGCGCCTCGCTTCAGGATTGGGCGATCTGGATCCGCCTCGGCTTCGGCCTCGGCGACTGCGGGAGAGGGGGCAGAGGCAGCCGGAGCAGTGTCTGCGGCGGGCCGCTTCAGGACAGGCCGGTCGGGATCGTCGTCCGATGCCGCAGGCGGAGGAACTGAAGCAGCCGGAGCCGAAGTTGGGGGAGCCGGAGAGGAGCCAGGAGCCGCAGCCGGAGCATCTTCGGAGGGCTTGGGTTTAGCGCTCGCTCGCCGCAGCACTGGCGGACCTTCGGTCGGCTCGGGGGCAGGCTTCGACATGACCGCCCGGCGTTTCGCGGCAGCCTCCTTCGTCGCCGCGATGGCGGCGTTGGTCTGCCATGTGCCATCGCCGATCCATGTGTTGTTGCCTTGCAGGGCGCTGGTGACTGTGAACAGCCCCTGGGAGACGCCGGCGCGCACCCCTTCATAAACCGTGCCGCTCTCCAGGGCCATCGGCACCGGCGAGGCTTTGTAGGCGCTGGCATCGTAAAACTCGCCGTCGTACAGGATCGTGACCGGAATCAGGCGTGCTTTGCCGTTGGGCAACAATTGCACCAGGCCCAGCGCGCGCGGCCCCTTCGGCTTCTGCCGCGCGGCAGACTGGGCCGGGGCCAGTTGAACGAGAGCCGCGGCCAATCCCGCCAGGATGACGGCCCGCCGTGCGGTGCGATATAACTTGGTGGGACCAAGCTTCAAAGAACCAAGCCTTAGAGAACCAGGAGACGCTGCCATGGCCATCGATATCAATGATAAAGCCCCTGACTTTACTTTGCCCGACCAGAATGGTGAAGAAATTTCGCTCAAGGATTTTCGCGGAAAGTACGTGGTGCTCTATTTCTATCCCCGGGCCGACACTCCCGGCTGCACCATCGAGGCCTGCGAGTTCCGCGACTCCTATAGAAAGATGCAGAATACCGGCGCGGTGCTGCTGGGCATCTCGCCCGACACCCCGTCCGCGCAAAAGAAATTCGAGGAAAAGTATGAACTGCCCTTCACCCTGCTGGGCGATGCCGAGAAGAAAGTCTGCAAAGCCTATGACGTGTTCAAGGAAAAGAACATGTACGGAAAGAAGGTGATGGGCGTGGTGCGGACCACTTTCATCATCGGACCGGAGGGCAAGATCAAGCACATCTTCCACAAAGTAAAGCCCGAAGGTCACTCGGCAGAAGTGCTGACCTACCTGAAGAGCATGATCAAAGGCGCAGCGTAGGGCGACCCACGTAGGGGCGGGCGCCCTCGCCCGCCCAGCCGGGCGAAGCCCGGCTGGTTTTCTGCTCTTTGCGCCAACCTTCAAACCCAGGCGAGCTTCGCTCGCCCGCCCGGGCGAGGGCGCCCGGGCCTACGCAGTGCCAGTAGCGCCGGAGCCCCGCCCACCCATCGGCGCCCTGAATTATCGCGTGGTAAACGTCAAAGCCGCTTCCGATGGAACCACGGCCTCTTCTTTCCCCGTGGCAACCGCCACGCCGGTGCCGGCCCCGGCGCCGACGCCGGCTCCAATCGCAGCTCCTTTTCCTCCGCCTGCCAACGCGCCAATCAGCGCCCCGGCGGCCGCGCCGCCGCCAATTTTCGTGGCATTGCTCTTGGTGTGGCCCTTGCCCTTGGCGAAATAGCCGCTGGTGGAGATGGGAACCATCTTTCCATTGACCCGGACGGAAGTAAGCCGCAGCGTGAGTTCTCCCGGAGCGTGCAGGCGTCCGCTGGATTTCGCGGAGGTCACCTTGCCCCTGACCGGTGCGCCAACCTTGGCCAGAGTCTTGCCGTGGATTACAAGAGCGTGGGCTAAGGTGGCGTCGAACCTGTCACCGACTTTGACGGTACCGGAACTGATCTCTGATCCCACCCGCACCGTCAGCCTGGTGCCTGCAGGAATGGTCTGCGCCGCCGCAGCCAGCGCAAGCGGCATGAGTACAGCAGCGATTTTCAACGATTTCCCCAGCATGAATCCTCCTTCAGGATTGTGACCCGTGGCGCTATTATGCGGTGTGGCGATAAGGATAGCCAAGAGCAGAAATTCGTCCACCCTGGCGCCGCTTCCCCGCGATTTTTATACTCGCGATCCTCGTACCGTCAGCCGCGGCTTGCTGGGCAAAGTCCTGGTGCGCCGCCAGGGACGAAAATCCTTGAGCGCGCGGATCGTCGAAGTGGAAGCGTATCTGGGAAAGGACGATCCCGCCGCGCACTCCGCCAACGGACGCACGGCCCGTAACTTCGTGCTTTTCGGCCCGCCCGGGCTGACTTACGTTTACTTCATTTACGGCAATCACTATTGTTTCAACGTCTCCTGCCTGCCCGACGGGGAGGCAGGCGGAGTGCTCTTCCGCGCCCTGGAACCAATTTCCGGAATCGAGCAGATGGCGGAGGCGCGCGATATTGCGATTGGTGAAGATTTGCGGAGGCTGACCAGCGGCCCGGGACGCCTCGCGGAGGCCTTCGGCATCACGCGCGAACGCGACAACGAAAAAGATCTGACCAGCCGTAGGTCCGATCTATTTATTGTGGACGATGGTTTTCGCCCGCGGCGCATCGAGATCACGCCGCGCATCGGCATCACCAAAGCTGCGGAGCGCCCGCTGCGCTTTTTCATCTCCGGAAACAAATTCGTTTCAAAGTGAACCACGTAGCCCCGGACGCCCCCGTCCGGCCGGGTGAGGGCATCCTTCGACTTCGCTCAGGACAGGCACCCGCCCCTACGTGGTTCCCGCCAGCACAGCGTTATCGATCAGGCGGGCCTTTCCGACGATTGCCGCTACCGCCACCAGCGCGCCACGCGAGAGGTCATCAACCGGATCGAGCGTTTCGGGATCGACGATCTCGAAGTAGTCGAGGCGAACGGAAGAATCCTTCGCGAATTCCCGTTTTCCGGCGTCGATCAGCGCCGGCACGTTGCGTTCCCCCTGACTAAGGCGTTCTTGTACAGCCTGGAGCGAACGATGCAGCACCAGCGCGGACTGCCGCTGCGCCGCATCCAGATAGGCGTTGCGCGAGCTCATGGCCAGGCCATCGGGCTCGCGCACGATCGGGCCGATCACGACCTGCACCGGCATGTTCAGATCGCGCACCATGCGGCGAATGATGGTGGACTGGGCGGCGTCCTTCTGTCCGAAGAAGGCCTTCTCAGGCTGAACGATGTTGAAGAGTTTGGCGACCACGGTGGTCACGCCGCGAAAGTGTCCCGGTCGCGAGCGCCCGCACAGCTTGTCGCTCAGACCCTCGACCGTCACGCAGGTAACTGCGCCGGCCGGATACATCTCTTCCACTGTCGGCGCGAAAATAAAGTTCACGCCTTCCCGATCGAGCAGTTCCCGGTCGCGATCAAAACTCCGCGGATAATTGACCAGGTCTTCGTTCGGGCCGAACTGCAGCGGATTGACGAAGATTGAAACCACGACCCGGTCGCACTGCGCTTTCGCCATTCGCACCAGGGAGAGATGGCCTTCGTGCAGCGCCCCCATGGTGGGCACCAGGCCCACGGTCCTGCCCTCTCGCAACGCGGCGCGGCGGCCGGCGCGCATTTCGTCGATGGTGTGGCAGATTTTCATGGCGCGATCGCGAGGCCGTTTTCAGGCGGAAGGAATCCAGTTGATGAGCACATGCATGCTCTCCAGAGTTCCCGCCACCAGGGCGCGGTTGGTGCGAATTTTCACATCGTCCTCCGCGGCGCCGCTGCGCACGCCGCCTTCGGAGACGGCGACCACGCGCCCGTAAGGCCACGCCGATGGCGGAAGATTGCCCAGCGCCTGGGTCAATTCTCCCGGCTTGAGAATGCGCTCCAGATGGTTGTCAGGATCGAGCAGCGCCACTCCGTCGGCGCGAAGAATCAGATAGGGATTCCGCCAGCCTTTCATGTCCCTCATGCCGCGGTACTTTTCAGGAGCAGCCGCGGGGATGGCCAGAATGCGCGCGGCCGCGCTGGCCTCGAGCGCGGCGCGATCGGGAACCTTGGGGGCGGAACAGGAAACCAGCGCGACAACGGCTGCCGCAACCAGGCCCGCAAGTGACGGTTTCATTCAGTCCCTAGCGCCTCATCGCCCGCTTGCGTTCGAGCACTGTTTCGAGCGCTGCGCGCGTTTCTTTTGGCAGATGGTAGGACTCTTCGTCAGCCGGGTACTGCCGCGTGGCCACGTCGGCACGGAAGGCCTGCACCGCTCCGGTGATCGCCGCGCCCACGTCTGCGTACCGGCGCACGAACTTTGCGGCATGGCCAAAAGTGAGATTCAGCAGGTCGTGGAAAACCAGCACCTGGCCATCGCAATCCGGCCCAGCGCCGATCCCGATGGTCGGAGTCTTGACTTCGGCCGTGATCATGGCCGCTACTTCACGCGGGATGCCTTCGAGATAAATACACGCCACCCCTGCGCGATCGAGCGCCACCGCATCGCGCATGAGTTGCTCCACGCCGCTGAGGTCCTTGCCCTGTACCTTGTAGCCCCCCATCATATTCAGCGACTGCGGGGTCAGGCCGATGTGTCCGGCCACCGGAATTTCGGCGTCGATGATGCGGCGAATCAGGTCGGAGCGCTTCTCCCCGCCTTCGATCTTCACCATTTCCGCGCCCGCTTCTTTCACGAACCGGGCGGCGTTCCGCACCGCGTCGCTGGGATCGGACTGATACGACCCGAACGGCATGTCCCCGACCAGCAGCGCATGCTTCACTCCGCGGTGCGCGGCGCGGGTGTGGTGCAGCATTTCGTCGAGCGTGACCGAAAGCGTGTTCTCGTACCCCAGCATGGTCTGGGCCAGCGAGTCGCCGACCAGAACAATATCGATCGCGGCCTCATCGACCAGGCGCGCGCTGGAATAATCGTATGCAGTCAGGCAGGTGATGGGTTCGTGGTGGAGTTTCTTTTCGCGGAGAGAAGCGACGGTAATCTTGCGGCGAGGTTCGCCGATCGGAACCAGACTCACGATGTCCTCCAGTGCCCCTCCGCAACCCGGCGGATAGAGCCTGTTCACATCTTGGATGCTACAAGTGTCATTGTAGCCGCAAATAGTCCGCCGGTCGATAGGCGGATGCCGGCATGATAAGCGCCCACGCAGGGGCGGGTGTCCTCACCCGCCCAGCCGAGCAAAGCTCGGCCCTTGTGCAAGATACGGATGGGCCAGTTGCGTAGTAAGACGATTAACTATATGTCTTACTTTTTGGTAAGATAAGCCCATGGCAGCCTATCGCACCGTCGTCAGCTCCAAGGGCCAGGTGGTGATTCCGGCAGAATTGCGCGAGCGTCTCAGCCTGGAAAAAGGCACCCGGGCCACCTGGAGCGAAGAAAATGGCCGGCTTGTCCTCACTCCGATGACCGAGCGGCGGCTCGACGAGATCATGGGCTTTCTCAAACCGAAACCGGGCGAACCGTCCATGTTCGAGGAATTATTCGCGGAGCGCGAGCGGGAGCGGGAGCGGGAGAAATAATGAGCTCAGGCTTGTTTCGCGGTGGCAGGCGGCGTTATGTGCTCGACGCCAACGCGCTCACCGGTTTCTTCGAGGACCGTCGCAACATAGCCGAGAGAGTTCGCCACCTGCTGCGCGAGGCGCTGCGACACGACGAGCCACTGTTGATGTCAGCCGTCAATTGGGGTGAAGTCTTCTACATCGCGTGGAGGCGCCACGGCGAGGCGATCGCTCGCGAGGTCGAGGCGAGGTTGCAGGACTTGCCGATCGCTGTCATCGCCGCGGATCGGGAGCGAGCCAGCCGCAGCGGGACCCTTAAAGAGAAACATCGCCTGGGCTACGCGGATGCCTTCGCCGCTGAACTCGCGATGGAGCGCGGGGCCTGGCTGGTGACCGCCGATCCCGAGTTTTCGAAAATCGGGAAGGGCTTGTCGCTTTATCCGCTGCCCCGGCACGAGAAGTAGATTTACGCCATCCAGGCTACGCATCAGGCTCACCCCTTCTTCAGCTTTGCCCCGGCGGCCAACTGCACGAGCGGGACGCTCGCGCCCACATTTAAAAGAGGTATTTGCTTCATGCTGCCATTTGTCGCTACAATAGAAGACAAATGGCGAACGAGCTTCAGGCAGTGCTGCGGCAGTTGGGTGGAAAGCGGGTTCTGGGGCGGTCGCTGGCCAACGACCGCGATCTCCGGGAGGCGATTCGCGAAGGCTTTCCGCACGCCGTCCTGGGGGAGCTGATGCAGGCTTCGGGCCTGACCCTGAAAGAACTGGCCGGCGCGCTTGATCTCTCGCCCCGCAGCCTGCAGCGCCGCCGCCGCGGACGCCTGGCCCGCTTCGAATCGGACCGGCTCTACCGCATGGCGCGCCTTCTTGCTCTGGCCCGCGAAACCCTCGGCGACGACGCCCGCGCCAGCCGCTGGCTCAAGCGCAGCAATCGCGCCCTGGGAGGCGTGGCGCCGCTCGCCGCCATCGACACCGAACCCGGAGCGCGCCAGGTGGAAAACATCCTGGGCCGCATCGCTTACGGTGGCATGAGTTGACCCGTGTGTTTCGTGTGCTGCGCGAGGCTTATGCGCGCGCACCCTTCGACGGAGAAGGCGCCTACCGCTACGGCGGACGCTGGTCGAGTCCCGGCACGCGCCTGGTTTACACCTCCGAGCATCAGTCGCTCGCCATGCTGGAGTATTTTGTCCACCTCGACCCGGAAGACGCTCCCGACGACCTGGTGCTGGCCACGGCGGACGTTCCCGACAGCGTGTCGCGGAAACAACTTCATCCCCGCGAGCTGCCGCCGCACTGGCGGGAAACCCCCGCGCCTCCCGAGCTTGCCCAGATTGGCGATGAATTCGTAAAGAAGGGCGAGAGTTGTTTGTTGCTGGTACCCTCAGCGCTGGCGGTGAATGAGAACAACTGGCTGATCCATCCCCAGCATCCGGAGTTCAGGAAGATCACGGTGCATGCGCCGGAGGCGCTGCGCTACGATCCACGGATGTTTCGCCGGAGCCTACACCGAACGAAATATCGAAAGTCGTAGGGTTCCAGAAGTTCTAGACTGACTTGATAGTTAGGTTAGAAGTATTTTGATAATGAAGTTCAAGCGAGACAAACGATCGGTGTCCGAACAGGCGAAATCCGGTTTGAAGATTGCCGGCGCTTTCGTTATGTCTATTGTCACAATCGCGCTGTTCGCAGAGGGATATGAGCTCCGAGCCCATCCGGAGAGTGGTCGTGAGCTTGTCATTGGATGGGTGCTACTAACATCGCTGATAGCCTTCCTGTTGGCAACCATGCGGTTCTGGAGGATATGGCTTCCATACATACCCGCCTATCTTGGAACACGGTTCCTATTGGGCTTTTACTTTGGCTGGTTGATGCCGAACATTTCGGGGTTATGGGCGTTTATCTTCCCTTTGCTGATGTTCGTGATGGCCTTCCTTAGCTTCCGGTATAGCAAAAACAATTTTCGGATGTCGATTGCCGATCGTGCGGCGCTGTTCGTCGCCTTGCTTTGCTTATTGGTGGCGATCACAGAATTGTTCGTCTTGGGATTGGTGAAGTCTGTCGTCATCCTTAGCGCCGTCGGCGATGGAGTTTTGCTGCTTTCATGGCTCCACTGGAGATGGTCTCACCGCTTTAGAGCAGCGTTGCCGACTCCCTCGCATGGCTAGACGATGTCATGCGCTGGCCGCTTCCTGACTCCCCAGCGGCAGGAAATACTGCGTCCCCTTGATGGGCGCCGAGACCTTCCGCAGCAACTCCTGCAAGTCCTGATTGCGCTCCACGAAATCGATCTCCGAGGTATTCACAATCAGCAGATCCGACGACGTGTAGTGGAAGAAAAAGTGTTCGTAGGCCTTGATCACTTCTTCCAGATAATCTTCATTGATCGCTTTCTCCCCCGGCGCATTCTTCTTTTTCAGGCGCTTTTTCAGCACTTCGGGCGTGGCTTGCAGATAGATGACCAGGTCGGGCGTCGGCAGTTGTTCGCGGAAGTGGTTGTAGTAGCGGTTGTAGATTTCGAGTTCCTGATCGGTCAGGTTGAGGCAGGCGAAGACTTTGTCCTTTTCGAAGACGAAGTCGGTGACTACGGTTTTCTGCGAACGCGGGCCCAGGTCGAGGGCGCGGAGCTGTTCGAAGCGGCGGATCATGAAGGCGAACTGCGCCTGGAAGCCGGCCCCGGGCTCGCCCTTGTAGAAGGCGCCGAGGAAGGGGTTGTCCTCGGACTCCATGACCTGCTGCGCATTGAGCCGCTCGGCCAGGATTCGCGCCAGCGTGCTTTTGCCGACTCGTATGGGACCTTCGACTGCAATGTAACGGGGCAGCTCAAAAAGATTAGCCATGGGTTAGAGAGAATCGGGATTCGTTTGCAGCATATCTTGCTTCTGGTCACGAGGCAATTGTGGAAAGAGTTAACAGCAGGCTGCGACTATAAAAATCATTCGTCGTACAACAATTCTACGGGGCGTTACATCCCATGCAAGGAACGATTGCCCGGGCATCGCCGGTTTCCGCCATGAATTTTCCTGTATCATTTTGTTGCTTTGCGCCGTTTGCCATCCGGAGACCCGGGCTTTGGGCTGAGAGAAGGAGAAAGGCTGTGCGGTACGCCATTTGGGCGCTCTTCCTGACGTTACTCTGTGATGCTTTGGCTGCGGGCCAGACTCTCAAGGTGCGTCGAGCGGGAACTCCTCAGCCCGCTTCCGTCTCCAGCACTACAGCAGTTCCGGCCCCTTCGATTTCACTGAACATACCGGCAGGAACACCACTGAAGGTGGCACTGGATCAGGAAGTACGCGTCCGCGAGGTTGGTCAACCAGTTCATGGGAAAATTACGGAGCCGGTATACGCGTTTGACAGGCTTGTGGTCCCAGCCGGCAGCCAAGTCAACGGCAAGATCGCGCAGATCGCCGCAGTCTCGAAGAAGAGGCGTACCGTCGCAGCTCTGAACGCCGATTTCTCCCCCTATCGAGAGGTCCAGATCGAGTTTGATGAACTGGTGCTTTCCGATGGCCGTCACCTGCCCCTGCAGACGACCGTTGCCCCAGGGTGGAGAGGCGTCTTGCAGTTCGTTCCTGCCCGGGCAGAGAAGAAACAGAGTTTGAAGGACGCGGGCAAGAACCTGGCGTCCCGGGAAGTAGCCGAGGCGCGGCAGGAGGTCAGGCGAGAGTGGGACAGCGTCAGGAAGGAACTGCACGAGCCCGCGAAGGTACATCGCCTCGAGCGATACGGCATGGCTCAACTTCCTTACCATCCGCAATACATCGATGCTGGGACGAGCTTTAACGCTGATCTTCGGCAACCCCTTGAATTCGGAACTGAGCCGGTCAGGCCAAAAATGCTGTCTGCGATCGGAACTCAGCCTCCATCAGGCAGTGTGGTGCATGCTCTGCTGATTACTCCCCTGAACTCATCCGTCACGAAAAAAGGAGACCCGGTTGACGCGGTCGTGAGCCAGCCGCTGGTGGTTTCAAATCAATTGTTTCTTCCGGAAGGAAGCCACATTAAGGGTTCTGTCCTTCAGTCGAGGCCGGCCCGCAGGCTAGGGCGGAACGGGCAACTCCGGATCGTATTTCACCAACTGGTTCCTCCCAACGGGATTCAGCAAACCGTGGAGGCAAGCCTGGAGAGCGTCGCTGTAGCGCAGGGTGAACACTTGAGTCTCGACTCGGAAGGAGGTGCGCAAGTCACTACGCCGAGAACGCGATATCTGACCACGGCGATCTCGGTGGCGTTAGCCAGTTCCTCGATGGCAGACCACGACCGCGACGCGGGCATCCATGGAGCCGACGGCGGAAGCGCAGGCCAGGGTGCGGCCAACGGAGCTTCCGGATTTCGCTTCTTAGGCACCGTCATCGGAGCGCTTGCGCACTCACGAGTCGTCTCCTCAGGCCTCGGCTTCTATGGCGCGGCCATGTCGGTTTACTCCCACTTCCTGGCCCGAGGACGCGACGTGAACTATCCCAAAGACATGTCGATGCTGATCGGACTGGGAACCCGGGAGTCCAGTCCAGTTAGGCAAGATCCCGCTCAAAAGCCGAAGGCGCCACCTGCGAACGCCCCTCTATAGCTGCTCCGTTTACAATCGCAGCATGATGCGCTACCTGATCGGTGCTGCCGCCGTTACGGCCGCCGCGGCAATGGGCTACCAGTCCATGGCGCCGACAGGGCAATGGTTCGGCCGCACCTTTACCGGGCTGGGCCGCGGCTCGAAACGGCTGGCGCTCACCTACGATGATGGGCCCAACGATCCGCATACTTTGCGCCTGCTGGAAGTCCTGGCCCGTCACGATGTTCACGCCACATTTTTCCTCATCGGCCGTTATGTCGAGCAGCGTCCGGACATTGTTCGTGAACTGGTGAAAGCCGGACATGAAATCGGGAACCACACTTTCACCCATCCTCTGCTGACCTTCAAGAGCGCGCGGGAAGTCGAAGCCCAGCTCAGCCGATGCGAGCATGCACTGACTGACGCGGTGGGCGAGCACTCCAGGCTGTTCCGTCCGCCTTTTGGGGGCCGGCGTCCTGCGGTATTGCGCATGGCGCGGCAGATGGGGATGGAGCCCATCATGTGGAACGTGACTGGCTATGACTGGAATGCGCCGTCGGTTGAGCATATCGAGGGCAAGGTGACGCGCCAGGTCCGCGGCGGAGACGTGATTTTGCTGCATGATGGCGGGCATCTTCACTTCGGGGCCGATCGTTCGTACACCGTTGCTGCCACCGAGCGCTTGATTTCCCGCTACCTCGTGGAAGGGTACGAGTTTGTGACTGTGCCCGAGATGATGATGAAGGCAGTTGTCAGATACTAGTTCTTAGTTCTCAGTTAGACTTGCGCTCGCGCGAACGTTTGTTTCGCGGCTGCGATGGTTTGCTGGATGTCTTTTTCGGTGTGGGCTGCGCTCAGGAAGGCGGCCTCGAACTGTGACGGAGGCAGGTACACTCCGTTGTCGAGCATGGCTTGGAAGAAATGGGCGAAGGCTTTGGTGTCGCTCCTGGCCGCTGAGGCCCAATTGGTGACCGGTCCCTCGGTAAAGAACCAGGTAAACATAGATCCGACGCGGTTGCAGCAGAGCGGCACGCCGGCGTCTGTGGCGGCTGCGGTCACTCCATCGGCCAACTGTCCGGCCAGCATTTCCAATCCGGTATAGATCGTGCTCTTGTGGCTGCGCAGGTAGCGCAAAGTGGCGAGGCCTGCCGCCATGGCCAGGGGATTCCCGGAAAGCGTTCCCGCCTGATACACCGGGCCCAGGGGCGCCACCATGTCCATGACGTGGGCCGGCCCGCCGTATGCGCCTACGGGCAACCCGCCGCCGATGATTTTGCCAAAGGTGGTCAGGTCGGGAAGAATGCCATAGCGTTCCTGGGCGCCGCCGAAGGCCAGCCGAAAGCCGGTCATCACTTCGTCAAAAATGAGCAGGGACTGGTTGCGCAGGGTGATCTCGCGCAAAGTGTCGAGATAAAGCGGTGCGGGCGGGACGCATCCCATGTTGCCCACCACCGGCTCCACGATCACGCAGGCAATCTGGTTGCTGAACTTCTTGAAGGCCAGTTCCAGGGCGTCCACGTCGTTGAAGGGAAGCGCCAGAGTCAACTGGGTGAATTCTTCCGGCACGCCGGCCGATCCGGGGATGCCCAGTGTGGCCACGCCCGAACCTGCTTTCACCAGCAAGGCGTCGGCGTGGCCGTGATAGCAGCCCTCGAACTTCACAATGTATTTGCGCTGGGTATAGGCGCGAGCCAGGCGGATGGCCGACATGGTGGCTTCCGTGCCCGAGTTGACGAAGCGGATTTTCTCCACGTGCGGGAAGGCCGAAATCACGATCTCGGCGAGGTCAGCCTCGGCGGCGGTCGAAGCGCCGAAGCTGGTGCCATGCTTGGCTGCGGCGCCGATGGCTTCAGGCACTCCGGGCGGGGCGTGACCGAGGATCAGCGGCCCCCAGGAACCTACATAATCGATGTAGCGGTTTTCGTCGGCATCCCAGATATGCGAGCCCTGGCCGCGAACCATGAAGAGCGGATCGCCTCCCACCGAACCGAAGGCGCGTACCGGAGAACTTACGCCGCCGGGAATCATCTGCTCGGCGCGCTTCTGCAACTTGCGCGAAGCTTCGTGCTGGCGGGTCATGGCATTCCCTGTAAAACCCATCAATATAGCATCACACGTGGGGACAGCCGCCCCCGGCTGTCCAGCGGAGCGAAGCTCGGCAAGGGGCGGGGCATCCTGATTACGGGTAAGTGACCACCCCGGAATTCACCGGAAATTCATCTGTCCGCAATATTCCTGCAACATGCCGGACCTATCTTACAGACAGTGACATGCTCTTCTAACCGGGAGAGCCTAAGGACAGTCTCGGGGGGCTCCGGGCTGTCTTTTTTCTTGTTGATACCGTGTGGGACCGGGTCTCTGACCGGTCAGGCCAGCAAGGCTCGGCAGCCTATTTCTCCACCTTTACACCTTTCCAGAACGCCACGTAGCCCTTAATCTGCTTCGCCGCCGGCTTGGGTTCGGGATAGAACCACGCAGCATCGTGGTTAAGCTTTCCGGCAACCTCGACATCGTAATAGCTGGCCGTCCCCTTCCAGGGACAAACCGTGTTGGTCGCGCTAGGTTTGAAATGATCTGACTTGATCGCATCGGGCGGAAAGTACTGGTTGCCTTCCACCTCCACGCACTGATTCGATTCCGCAAGCACTGTGCCTTCCCAGATTGCTTTTGCCATAAGACCTGTTTAGATTGCAGAGCGGGAAGGCGGTCGCAATCATTTGAGGCTCTCGGGCGAATTGCACAATGTCGCGATTCATGGCCAGGCATTCAATGGTCATTCCATGGTGGGACGCCTGCAGCGAGTGCTGGTGTGCTCGCCGCGCGCGGCAGGATGGGACCAGCCCGGCACGGCAGAGCGCTGGCCGGAACTGGGGTTCCTGCACGCGCCGGACTTCGCAACCGCGCAAGCGCAGCATGACGGCCTTTGCCGCCGGCTCGAAGCTGCCGGGGCGGAGGTGCTGCATCTTCCTCCCGCCGAAGATCTTTCGCTCGATGCGGTTTACACGCACGACCCGTCCCTGGCCACCGATTACGGATTGGTCGGCCTGCATCCCGGTAAGCTGAACCGCATCCCGGAGGCGCGGTGCCACCTCGAGTTCTGCCGCAGCCTGGGTATTCCCGAGTGCGGCCGAATCCAGCCGCCGGGAAAAACTGAAGCCGGAGACATGGTCTGGCTCGACGCCAACACTCTGCTGATCGGCCAGGGCTATCGCACCAACCCGGCGGGAATCGCCCAGATGAGCGCGCTGCTCCAGCCGCATGGCGTTAAAGTAATTTCGGCGCCGCTGCCTCACGGCGCGGGCCCGTCGGCCTGCCTGCATCTGATGTCGCTGATGAGCCTGCTCGACCAGCAGACGGCGCTGGTGGATTTGCCCTGGCTGGCGGTAGAGAACGTGGAACTGCTGCAATCCCGCGGCTATCGGCTGCTTGAGATCGAATATTCCGAGCGCGAGACGCTCGCCTGCAACGTGCTGTCACTGGGCGACAGGCGCCTGCTCGCCCTGGAAGAAAATCCGAAGACCAATCAGAACCTTCGTCAGGCAGGATTTGAGGTGCTGACTTTCCCCGGTTCGGAACTATGCATCAACGGCGGCGGCGGCCCCACCTGCCTGACCCGTCCTTTGCTGCGAACCACGTAGGGGGCGGACGCCCCGTCCGCCCGGCGGAGCGAAGCTCCGCTATCTTCACGGCCCGAGAACCCGCGAGCTGCGCTCGCTGCCCGGTCGAGGCGTCCGGGCCTACGTGGGCTTTGCTTGCCCAAAACGCCTTTCTTCCCGCCCTGTTAAAATCAATATGCATGGTTCTCCCCTTCGTCCGTGATCTTTTCACGGACGTGGAAAAGTTGCCGGCCTTTTCGCGTGTGGCCTCCCATCTGAAAGAGGGCACGGGGCGGATTCGTGTCTCTGGACTGATTCCTACCGCAAAAGCTTTGCTTTTAGTCCTGTTGCAGAAGGCGGCGGGGCGCCCGCTGATCGTCGTGGTCTCGGACAATCGCGCCGCTGAAGACCTGGTTCCGGTGCTGCAGGCCTTTTGCGAGTTGACGGGCGCTGCCGACCCTGAGTCCGTGGTCTCCCTGCCCAACCCCGATGTGCTGCCTTTCCAGAACCTCTCCCCGCACCCCGAGATTCAGGAGGAGCGTGCGGTGGCGCTCTGGAAAATCGCCACGGGCGCGGCGTCTTTTGTGATTTCGCCGGTGGCCGCCACTGCGCTGCGGCTGCGCTCTGCCGAGTACTACGCCGGTCTGGCCCGGGCGGTGCGCCGCAGCGAAATGCTGAACGTTGACGCGTTGCTCCCGCACCTCAACACGGTTGGCTATCACTCCACCGACGTGGTGGAGATGCCCGGAGAATACGCCCTGCGCGGCGGCATTCTCGATGTGTACTCGCCCGAGGCCGAGCGTCCGGTGCGGATCGAGTTTTTCGGCGACGAGGTCGAATCCATACGGAAGTTTGATCCCGCCACCCAGCGCTCTTCGAGCCCCGTGGATGAAGCGCTGTTGCTTCCGCTGACAGAAACTCCGGTCAGCGAGGAGCTTCTGGGTGCAATCCATGCCCGGCTTTCCGGAAAACGCATCACTGGTAACGAAGAAATCATCGAACAGGCCGTGCGTTCCGGCGGCGTCACCGTTTTTCCGGGGTGGGAGTTTTATGCGCCGGTGGCCGGGGCCGATCACACGGTTTTCGATTTACTGCCTCGCGCCCTGGTGCTGACGGACGAATCGGAAGTTCTCCGGAGCGAGTTCGATCACGTCTGGTCGCGCATCGAGCAGGCCCACGAGAGCAGCGGCGTGGGCAACCTGGTGCGGCCGGCAGACCTGTATCTCGCGCCCGAAGACTGGTGGCAGAAGCTGTCGGGAGTGCCCGGGGCCGATGTCGAGCATCTTGACATCGAACGCAGCGACGACTCCGCGGCGGCGATTTCGTTTCATACCCAGCCCGCGCCCCGCTTCCACGGCTCGGTTCCCGCCATGCTCGAGGAGGTGAAAAAGCAGATCGCGGAGAGCAAGCGCGTCCTGATTGCCGTGCCTAACACCGGTGAAGTGGAACGCCTGGCTGACATTTTCAGCGAGTACGCCGTGTCTTTCCGCCTGGGCAGCCGCACCCGCAGCGGAGAAAGTTACGCCGACGAGACTTCATATTTCTCCGGCGAAGTGCTTACCGCCACGCTGGCCAAGGCCTACGTGCCCGATGGCGTTACTTTTCCCGATGCCAGCCTCTCCATTCTTGGCGCGCGCGATTTGTTCGATGAGTCCGAGGCGGTAGTCTCCCGCCCGCAGCGCCAGAAATCGAAGACCTCCGCCTTTCTCTCCGACTTCCGCGATTTGCAGGTTGGGGATTACGTGGTCCACGTCGAGCACGGCATCGGGCAATACCAGGGCTTGAAGGAGATCAACCAGGGCAACGGCAATGCCGAGTTCATGCTGCTCGAATACGCCGAGGGCGCGCGCCTCTATGTTCCGCTGACGCGTCTCGATCTGGTGCAGAAGTACCGTTCGTCGGAAGGGGCCAAGCCGGTACTGAACCATCTGGGCACGGCGGCCTGGGCCAAGACCAAGGCGCGCGTGCGCAAGGCCATGAAGGACATGACCGACGAGCTGCTCAAGCTCTACGCCGAGCGCAAGACCGCGCAGGGCCATGCCTTTTCATCCGACAACGAATGGATGCGGGAGTTCGAAGACACTTTCGAGTTCAGCGAGACCGAAGACCAGCAGACCGCGATCAACGACGTCAAGCGGGACATGGAATCCACCCAGCCCATGGACCGCCTGCTGTGCGGCGACGTGGGCTACGGCAAGACGGAAATCGCCATGCGCGCTGCTTTCAAGGCCATCAGCGACAACAAGCAGGTGGCGGTGCTCGCGCCCACCACTGTCCTCGCCTTCCAGCACTACGAAACTTTCAAGCAGCGCTTTGCCGCCTTTCCGGTCGCCATCGAGATGATCAGCCGCTTCCGCTCGCCGAAGCAGCAGAAAGAAATTCTGCAGAAAGTGGAAGCCGGCAAGGTCGATATCCTGATTGGCACGCATCGCCTGATCTCGAAAGACGTGAAGTTCGCAGACCTGGGCCTGCTGGTGGTGGATGAAGAACAGCGCTTCGGGGTCCGCCACAAGGAACGCCTGAAGCAGATGCGCAAGCAGGTGGACGTGCTGACCATGTCGGCCACTCCGATTCCACGCACCCTGCACATGTCGCTGGTGGGATTGCGGGACATGAGCGTGATCGAGACTCCGCCCAAGGATCGCATTGCGATCCAAACTGTAGTCGCCAGCTGGGACGAGAAGCTGATCCAGTCCGCGATAGAGCAGGAACTCGAACGCGGCGGCCAGGTTTTCTTCGTGCACAACCGCGTGGACAGCATCTGGGAAATTGCCGCCAAGCTGCAGGCCCTGGTGCCGCCGGCGCGCGTCATCGTGGGTCACGGGCAAATGTCGGAAGGTGAACTGGAAAAGGTGATGCTCAAATTCATGCATCACGAGGCCGACATATTGGTTTCCACCACCATCATCGAAAACGGTCTCGATATCCCGCTGTGCAACACCATTCTCATCAACCGCGCCGACCGCCTGGGGCTCTCCGAGCTTTACCAGTTGCGCGGCCGCGTGGGCCGGTCGAATCGCCGGGCGTACGCTTATCTTCTGCTGCCGGCCGAAGTCGAGCTGACTCCCATCGCGCGCCGGCGCCTGGCGGCGTTGAAGGAATTCTCCGACCTGGGGGCGGGTTTCAAGATAGCGGCGCTCGACCTGGAGCTGCGCGGCGCGGGCAACCTGCTGGGCGGCCAGCAGAGCGGACACATCGAAGCCGTCGGCTTTGAGCTCTATACCCAGATGCTCGACCGCGCCGTCCGCGAGATGAAGGGCGAGGCCGCCGCGGATGAACCCGAAACTCAGTTGAACCTCGGACTCAACATTCGCATCCCGGTGGAATACATCCCGGAAGAGAACCAGCGCCTGCGAATGTACAAGCGGGTGGCCGGAGTGGAAGACGAGTCGCGCCTGAACGATGTCCGCGCGGAACTGGAAGACCGCTACGGTGAGCCTCCGGCGGCGGTGCGGAACCTTCTGGAATACGCCGCGCTCAAACTGCTGGCCATGCGGGTCGGCGCGACCGCCATTGAGCGCAAGCGCGATCTGGTGACGGTCAAGTTCCGGCAAAATGCGGAAATCGATCCGGGAAAGCTGGCGAAGTTCGTTTCCTCCCAGCGCGGCGCGCAGTTTACCCCGGACGGCACTCTGAAGTATGGTTCCAAGGCAGTTGCTCCGGCGGACGTGCTGGCACAATTGCGGGGACTGCTGGAAGAGTTGTCCCCTTCGGCACAAGCCTTGCCGTCCGTGCCGTCGTGAAGTAAAACTCGAAACGCTTTCAAAATCTAAAAATGCTTAAACCATTGCTCGCACCCACGCTCTGTCTTGCGATTCTCGCCCTGTTTGCCTCAATCGCAGATGCCAAAACGCCCCCTGCAGCGCCCCAAACCGCCTTCAACACCCTGGTGGATGAGTATTTCGATTCCTACTTTCAATTTCATCCCACCGCCGGTACGCAGGCGGGCTTCCATCAATACGACGGCAAGCTGGAGGACTTCTCGCGTTCCGGAATGGACGCAGAAATCGGGGAACTGCTGAAGTTCCAGAAGCGATTCGGTTCGATTCAGAGCGGCCAACTCTCCCAGGAATCGGCCGGCGATCTGGAGGTACTGACTTCTGCCATTCAGGCGCGGCTTCTGGAATTGCAGAACATCCAGATGTGGCGAAAGGATCCAGACGTTTATATCTCCGACCTGAGTTACGGAATCTTCCTCATCATGAGGCGGGATTTCGCCCCCGCGGCCGAGCGTCTCCGCTCCGTAATCGCTCGCGAGCGTGAAATTCCCCAGATACTGGAAGCGGCGCGGCAAAACATCAGCAATCCTCCCAAGGTGTACACCCAGGTGGCACTGCAACAGATGCCGGACAACATCAAGTTTTTCCAGAACGATGTTCCGGAGGCGTTTCGGGCGGTTCACGACCCCAAGTTGCTGGCCGAGTTCAAAGCCAGCAACCATGCGGCCATCGAGGCCTTGAGCAAGTATGAAGAATTCATGCGGAAAGATCTGTTGCCCGCATCCCACGGCGATTTCCGCCTCGGTGCGGAGAATTTTCGCAAGAAGCTGTTGTATGACGAGATGGTGGATATTCCGCTGGATCGCCTGCTTGAAATCGGTTACGCCGACCTGCGCCGCAACCAGCAGCGGTTCAAAGAAGTTGCCGCCCAGATTGATCCCCATCGCAGCCCGGAGGCCGTGCTGGCCGATCTGCGCCATGACCACCCGCCCGCCGACCATCTGCTGCAGAGCTTCCGCGACACCCTCGGCGGATTGCGGCAGTTCATCGAGCAACATCACATCATCACCATCCCATCCCAGGTCCCGCCCATCGTCGAGGAGACTCCGCCCTTCGCGCGGGCCTTGACCACTGCTTCCATGGACACGCCCGGCGCCTACGAAACCAAGGCCACCGAAGCCATGTTCAACGTCACCTTGCCCGCTCCGAACTGGAAGCCGGAAAAAGTCGAGGAATGGATGGAGGGATTCAACCGGGGAACGATCATCAGCACTGCCATTCACGAGGTCTATCCCGGACACTACACCCAATTCCTCTGGCTCCAGTCGGCTCCGTCCAAGACCCGTAAGCTGCTTTACACGGCCAGCAATGCCGAAGGCTGGGCGCATTACTGCGAACAGATGATGCTCGACGAAGGTTACGGCAACCACGATCCCAAGCTGAGACTGGGACAATTGCTGGATGCGCTGTTACGCAACGCGCGCTTCATTGTCGGCATCGAAATGCACACCGGCAAGATGACGCTGGAACAGGGACAGGAATTCTTTATGAAAGAAGGGTTCCAGGTCGCGCCCGTTGCCGAGGTGGAAGCCAGGCGTGGTACGTCTGACCCCACGTATCTTTACTACAATCTGGGCAAACTCCAGATCCTGAAGCTGCGCGAAGATTACCGTAAACAGCAGGGCAGCAAATTCACGCTGCAGGAATTCCACGACCGCTTCATGCGGCAGGGTTCGGTGCCCATGAAAATAATCCGCAAGAGCATGCTGGGGAGCGACAGTCCGACGCTGTAATTTTGTTGTGCTCCGTCGTGGCACGCGCGGGATTAGAATCGGCCAGCTCACCTTGGGTCCATGGGGCCAAGAGGAAATTCAGCCATGACAAAAAAAGTTCGCAAAGCCGTTTTTCCCGCCGCCGGCCTGGGCACCAGGTTTCTGCCGGCCACCAAGGCGCAACCCAAAGAGATGTTGCCTCTGGTGGACAAACCCATCATTCAGTATGGCGTCGAGGAGGCGGTTGCATCCGGCTGCGATCAGATCATCATTGTCACCGGACGCGGCAAATCCGCCATCGAAGACCACTTTGATGTCAGCTATGAACTGGAAAAAATGCTGGAGGAGCGCGGCAAGACCGACCTGCTCAAGATCGTCCGCCAGATTTCCGACCTGATCCATATCGCTTACGTGCGGCAGAAAGAGGCGCTGGGCCTGGGCCACGCCGTTCTTACCGCGCGCGAGCTGGTCGGCGACGAACCCTTCGCGGTCCTGCTGGCCGATGACGTCATTGATGCCGAGGTGCCCTGTCTCAAACAGATGATGGAGGTCTTCAATAAGACGCAGTGTTCAGTCCTCGCCACCCAGGTGGTCGAGGGGCCCGGGATTTCCGCTTACGGCGTGCTCGAAGGCAAGCCGGTGCCAGGCTCGAACGGCAAATTGTACGAAGTGGTGAATCTGGTGGAAAAGCCTCGTCCGGAGGAAGCGCCCTCCAACCTCGCCGTCATCGGACGCTACATTCTCACTCCCGCTGTTTTCGAAACCCTGTCAGATCTCAAAGCTGGCGCTGGAGGCGAACTGCAGCTTACCGACGGCCTGAAGCAACTCCTGAAGAAAGAAAAAATCTATGGGTACGTGTTCGAAGGCAAACGCCACGACACCGGCGACAAGCTGGGATTCCTGAAAGCCACGGTAGAGTTCGCGCTGAAGCGCGCCGACCTGGGCGGACCACTCAAGGAATATTTGAAGAGCCTGAACCTCTGATGTAGGCGCGAGCGTCCTCGCTCGTGCTTTGTCCGTGGTGAAGCCGCACCAGCGGGACGCTCGCGCCTACATTATCTAAGACGCCCCTACCGTAATCTTCAGCTTTCGCGATTTTTCTTCCACGCTGTTGGCCAGCTTTTCCTTGTGGGCGGCGAGCTTTTTGGCCAGCGGGTCGCTCGATAGCGCCAGAATCTGGGCAGCCAGGATGCCGGCATTGGTGGCCCCGGGCTTGCCGATGGCGACGGTCGCCACCGGAATGCCAGCTGGCATCTGCACCGTGGCCAGCAGCGAATCCATGCCTTGCAGTGACGTGGACGGAATCGGCACCCCAATGACGGGCAGGGTAGTATGAGCGGCGATGACCCCCGCCAGGTGGGCCGCGCCGCCGGCACCGGCGATGATCACGCGGACTCCACGCCCGGCCGCCTTGCGCGCGAATTCCGCGGTGCGTTCCGGCGAACGATGCGCGGAAGTGACGTCGATTTCATACTCAATCCCAAACTCCTCCAGCGCTTTCGCCGTCTCTCGCATGATGTCGAGATCGGAGTCGCTTCCCATCACAATCGAAACCCGAGGCTTTGTGCTCATGAATCTCCTTAATTATTGGATTGTGAAATCAGAAACCCAAGTTATTCAGTTAGAACCTTCGCGACGCATGCAGCATCGTGGAAGAGCCGCCCTTCCATGGCCGCGTCTCATCGCCCCTGACTTCGGCCTTCAGGCCAGGTGGCGCCACTGGGGCTGAAGCCCCGGATCTCGCGGACCCGCCACGCGGCGCTGAAGCGCTACTTTTCCGCGCGGCTGTCAGACTTGGTGCCGGGCGTGGTTCCGAATCATCCCCGCCGCCAGGCTATTTCCTAAGCGCCCTGGAGGCAATGTCGGTGCGGTAATGCGCGCCTTCAAAGCCAATTTTCGACGCGGCCGCGTACGCCCGCTCCACCGCCGTCGCCAGATCAGCCGCTCGCGATGTCACTCCCAGCACTCGTCCGCCGGCGGTGTAAAAGGCGCCGTCGCGGCGGGTGGTGCCGGCATGGAAGACCTTCACCCCTTCGATCTTTCCCGCGTCGTCGAGCCCCATGATCTTTTTGCCTACTTCATAGGTGCCAGGATATCCGCCGGAAGACATGACCACGCAGACGGATGCATCCCGCGACCAGCGAAAATCACCCTCGCTGACCCGGCCTTCGATCGAGGCCTCGAGCGCTTCCAGCAGATCGCTTTCAAGACGCATCAGGATGGGCTGGGTTTCGGGATCTCCGAAGCGGCAGTTGAATTCCAGCACCATGGGGCCGCGCGCGGTCATCATCAGACCGCAATAGAGGATGCCCTTATATTCCGCGCCTTCGGCTTTCATCCCGGCTACCACCGGCCGCGCGACGTGCTGCAGCAGCCACTGGGTCATGGGTTCATCGACAATGCTGGCGGTGGAGTAGGCGCCCATGCCGCCGGTGTTAGGGCCGGTATCGCCGTCGCCAATCCGTTTGTGGTCCTGCGCTGCCACCAGGGGTGCGACCCGCTCGCCGTCGCTCAAGACTAGAAACGAAAGCTCATCGCCTTGCAGATATTCTTCCAGGACTACGCGCCGTCCGGCTTCGCCCAGGGTCTTGCCGCTGAACATTTCGGCCGCCGCCGAAGCCGCTTCCTCTTTGGTCCGGCAGATGACCACGCCCTTGCCGGCGGCCAGGCCATCTGCCTTCACGACGACGGGCGCGTGAAAGTGCGGCAGGGCGGCCATGACCTCGTCGATGGAGTCGCAGATAGCAAAATGCGCGGTGGGGATGTGATAGCGCTGCAGAAATTCCTTGGCGAAACTCTTGCTCGATTCCAGCCGGGCCCCCGCCTTGGTCGGTCCGAAGATGCGCCAGCCGCGACGGGTAAATTCGTCCACCACGCCCAGGGAGAGGGCGAGTTCGGGGCCCACCACGGTCATATCCGGGCGGACCTGCTCGGCCACCGACACCAGCGAGTCGATACTCTTGACGTCAGCCGCCAAACATACGGCTTCCTCGGCGATGCCGCCGTTGCCCGGCGCGCAATATACCTGGGAAACCCGCGGCGACTGCCGCAGTTTCCATGCAAGGGCATGCTCGCGCCCCCCGCTTCCGATGACGAGAACTTTCATAACCAGAGATCAACAAGGTTAGGGTGACGTGGGGATGATGTCAAACCCGGAAGACCGATTGCAGATTGAGCAGATTTTGGCGCGTTCCCGGATGAAGACTGGTGTTCTTTGCTCGCTTTGCGACTCCTTTACGCCTTTGCGGTAAAGGGTTGAGCTCGTCAAGAGCGTTCGAGACACTGACCGCAAAGTTCGCCAAGAAAGACGCCAAGGACGCAAAGCATTGCCGGACGCTGTGGGGAGACCCGCCGGCGGCAATCTAAAATCTCGCAATCGCCAATCTGAAATCCAGTTAACTATGCTTAACGTATAATGCTGTCAGGATGATCACCGTTTCCAAGGAAGACTATCTCAAGGCCATCCTCGAGGCGGAAAGCGAAGGCGAGACAGTCATCTCGGCCACGCTGGCGCACTGGCTTTCGGTGTCGCCGCCCGCGGTCACCATGGCGCTGCGGCGCCTGAAAAAAGATGGCCTGGTGCGGGTGCAGAACGGCGGAGAGGTCAGTCTCACTGCTGCCGGGCGCAAGATCGCGCGCAAGCTGACGCTGCGCCATCATCTGATCGAACGCATGCTGACGGAAATGTTTGGCATGGAATGGTACAAGGTGCACGACGAAGCGGAGCGACTGGAGCACGCCGTCTCCCCGGATTTTGAGGCCAAACTGCTGGCCAGGCTGGGACGTGGCGGGGCCTGTCCGCACGGCAATCTCAGCGAACTGGAGAGTCCTGCCAGCCGGCGCCGGCGGGGCTTGCTGCTGCTGTCACAGGCGGACGCGGGCCAGCGTTACCGGGTCAGCGGGATCTACGAGCGCGACCGCCATCTCCTGGAATTCCTCGAAACGCGCGGTATTCGGCCTGGGGCTGAAGTCGGCCTGGTCGAGCGAAACTACGACAAGACACTCTCGATCCGGACCCCGGCCGGCAGCATGATTCTGGGCCGCCCCGCAGCCGACAAAATCTGGGTTTCCCGGTTAGCCAGGCGTGCAACATAATTAACTACGGTTAACATATTTCTGTGTATACTAGTTGACTTGGCGCCGGCCTCAGCGGGACCGCTCATGAAAAACTCAGACCGGCAAACCGATCTCACCACGCCATCCGGTTCGAGCGTGGCCGGGATTGAGCCCGAACCCTCTGGCCATCTGTCGCTCGAGGGAGTACACAGTTCGGTCGCGGTGCCGCACCATGAGGCGGGGTTTTGGGAGCAGTGGCGGGCCTTTGTGGGCCCGGCGATTCTGGTGAGCGTCGGATACATGGACCCCGGCAACTGGGGAACCGACCTGCAAGGGGGCGCCCAGTACAAGTACGGACTTTTGTGGGTCGTCGGCGTGGCCAGCCTCATGGCCATTTTCATGCAGGTCCTCTCCGCTCGCCTGGGCGTGGTCACGGGAAAGGACCTCGCCCAATGTTGCCGCGATTGGTATCCGAAGTGGAGCCGCTGGCCCAACTGGCTGCTGTGCGAGGTGGCCATCGGCGCCTGCGATCTGGCGGAGGTGCTGGGCAGCGCGGTCGCCCTTAATCTGCTGTTCCATATTCCCCTGCTGTGGGCGGTCATCATTACCGGCCTGGACGTGCTTCTGCTCCTGGCTTTGCAAAGCTTCGGGATGCGCACCATCGAGGCTGTCGTTCTGCTGCTGATCGCAACCATCTTCGTGTGTTACTTCATCGAGATTTTCATTCTTCCGGAGACCCAGCCCAGTTTCCTGGAGATGGGGCGAGCCCTGATTACCCCGAGCTTTCGTCAATCGGGGATGTTGTACGTCGCCATCGGCATCATCGGCGCCACCGTGATGCCCCACAACCTGTACCTGCACTCTGCCCTGGTGCAGAGCCGCAAGTTGCAGAAGGACGAGCCCTCGATTCGCCGCGCCCTGCGCTTCAACACGATTGACTCGGTGGTCGCGCTGACCGTCGCCTTCTTTGTAAACGCGGCAATTCTGGTGCTGGCAGCGACCGTATTTTTTGGCAAGGAGAGCGTGACCGTGCCGGGAGGGCAGGTGGTCACGTTCGGCGCGACCAGTGACTGGATACGGGTCGCCTTTTTGACCCTGGCGCCGTTACTGGGGACGGCCGCCGCCAGCACCCTGTTTGCCGTCGCGCTGCTGGCCAGCGGCCAGAGCAGCACCATAACCGGTACGCTGGCCGGGCAAGTGGTGATGGAAGGCTTCATGCGTTGGCGGATCAAGCCTTGGGTGCGGCGGCTCATTACCCGCTCCCTGGCGATCCTGCCCGCGGTCCTCATCATCGGCCTGCGCGGCGACAGCAGCGTCACCGATCTTCTGACTTTGAGCCAGGTGGTGCTGGCGCTCCAACTGCCCTTCGCCATGTTCCCGCTGCTGCACTTTACGAGTTCCCGCAAGCGTATGGGGACCTGGAAAAACGGCTGGCTGCTGCTGGGGGCAGGTTGGGCCAGTGCTATCCTGATCACCGCCATGGACATCTACGGCCTGCCCGACTCTCTCAAGGCAGCCTGGCAAGTCATCGTCGGCGGATGATGAGCGACTACAACGGGGCCAGCATGTACGGAACCATTCTCGTGACCTTGGATGGCACGCCCAGCGACCGCGCCATCATCGAACACGTCAAGCAACTCGCCAAGCTCGCGAACAGCCGGCTGGTGCTGCTGCACGTGGCCGATGGATGGGCCGCCAGGACTTATGGCCGCGATGCGGTCAGCCCGGAAATTACCGAAGACACCGCCTATCTGGAGACGGTCCGGGCTGAGTTCGAAACCGCTGGCATCTCCGCCCAGGCAGAACTCGCCTACGGCGAGCCCGCGGACGAGATTATCAAATGGGTGAAGGCGAAAGGCTGCGACCTGGTCGCCATGAGCACTCACGGCCACCGCTTCCTCGCCGATGTATTTCTCGGCACTACGGCCAGCCGCGTACAGCACAACATCAGCGCCCCGGTCCTGCTGTTACGGGCGAAATAAAAGCGCTTTCTTTCTGGCGGCGTGATTTACCGGAACGAGGGTGCGGGGACAGGCGCGCTAAATCCGCAGAAAGTTCTCTACTAACTTCTTGCCCTCATCGGTCAGGACGCTCTCGGGATGGAATTGCACGCCTTCCACCGGAAACCTCCGGTGCCTCAAACCCATGATGGTGCGTGTCCCGTCGCGCTCGGTGGTGAAGGCGCTTACCTCCAGATCGGCAGGCAGGCTGTTTTCTTCGACGATCAATGAATGGTAGCGCGTTGCCGTCATGGGAGAAGCCAGCCCGCCGAAAATGGTTTTGCCGTCGTGCTGCACCGGGCTGGTCTTGCCATGCATCAGGTGAGGTGCGCGCACAACCTTCCCTCCAAATGCCGCGCCGATAGCCTGATGTCCCAGGCAAACCCCCAGCAGAGGTACCTTGCCCGCAAAATGGCGGATCAGGTCGATGGTGATTCCGGCTTCCTGGGGCGTGCACGGGCCGGGAGAGAGCACGATCCGTTCCGGATGCATGGCTTCGACTTCCGCGGGCGTCACCTGATCATTGCGCCGCACCTCGACCTCCGCCCCCAGCTCGCCCAGATACTGGACCAGGTTGTAGGTGAATGAATCGTAGTTGTCGAGGACGAAGACCATACGGTGGACGAACAATCTCTAGCTTATACCAGAGCTCTTCTCCTTCGCTTCAGGCTTAGTTATTAAGTCGTCATGCTGAGCTTGCGAAGCATCTGGCGTGGGGCCCGTGCGCGGCTCGGGCGAAAGCAGGCGCTGTGCGCGCCAGATCCTTTGGGACTGAAGTCCCTCAGGATGACCCCGGGCTGCAGTGGAATTTTTCAACCTGAATCACTACCAATCCTCAATGTTCCACTGAGATTCCAGTACCGAAGCTGCGAACCACAGAACCAACTTCAAAGGCGTCGGACAGGAGTGTCCGACCCACACTGGCTGGCCGGAGCAAATGTTTGCAACATGGTAAGCATCAGACCATGCCTAAACTACTTGACACACTGCATTCAAAACGCCATGCTTATGCAGCTTTTACGGAGAGCTCATGGCCGAGGCTGAACCCGAGAAGCGGGCTACGCGCCGTTTTGCATTGCGGTTACCCGTGGCTGTCACCTATGCCGACAATGGATCACAGGAAAAGAGCGCGCAGACTCGCGACGTAAGTGCGCGTGGCATTTGCTTTTACGTGGATTCGGCCATCTCCCCGGGCTCGGTCATTGAATTCACTCTTACCCTGCCGCCTGAAATTACTCTGACCGAAAGCATTCGCGTCCGCTGCAAAGGGAAAGTCGTGCGCGTCGATGACGGCAACGGCAAAGTGGCCGTGGCCGCCGTGATCGACGAGTACGAATTCCTGGCCGAACCGTAGGGCGGGCCTCGTTATGTGGGTCGGACACTCCCTTCGACTTCGCTCAGGGCAGCCTTTGTCCGACGCCTTTGACTGGGACTTGTTCTTCGAACCTAAAGCAAAATCAACTTCAAAAACGTCGGACAAGAGTGTCCGACGCACACGGTGGCCGCGCCCGAAGTCCGACCTTTGTTACTTCTCGGGACCGACCGGCGGTGATATTGTTGCAGTTAGAACCCCGGTTTCCGAGAGATGAAGTCCTTGCCGCGTATCGGCTGCCAATTTGTGCGGGTCTCGCTGCTGGCGGCCACGCTGGGCGCCGGCTTGGGTCTGGCGCAGACTCCCGATGATCTCCCTGTCCCCAAAGGCCCGCCGGCCATCCTGCGTTCGGTGAAGATGATTTCTGACGCCGAAGGTCCGGCGCTCGAAATCATTTCCAGCGAGGCTCCCCAGCCCGCGATTGAGTTCCTGGACAGCCCGCCCCGGCTGGTCATCGACCTTCCCCATACTCTGGATCGGGTGCCGGGCAAACGGATCAAGGTGGGCAGCGAGCAGGTGAGCGCGGTGCGCATCAACCAGTTTCAGCAGACGCCGCCAGTGGCCCGCGTCGTCGTGGACCTGGTCCATCCCGTGGGCTACAGCAGCGACACCCAGGGCCAACGGCTGGTGGTCCGCATGCACCCCATGGCCGAAGCCAGGCGGAACATCGAAACTCCCTCCGTTCCCGCTTTCACCAAGGGCGTTCAGCCGGCCTTCGTGCCGGTCGTCCCCGGAGCTACGGGAGCGGTGATAGAAGCGGGAAGCCGGCTCTCCGGCGATTCTGCCGTGACCGCGGGCCTGGAGACTACGATTTTGCGTCTGGCCCGGGGCGGTGAAGTGCGGGTGTGTCCCAAGACAACTCTTTCCGTGATGCCTTCGCAGAATGGCCGCGACCTGATGCTGGGTATCAGCACCGGGGCCCTCGAAGCCCACTACACTCTGAGTGCCTCCGCCGATTCAATCGTGACGCCGGACTTCCGCATGCTGCTGGCTGGACCGGGCGAATTCCACTACGCGATCAGCGCCAATGCCCACGGGGATACGTGCGTCCGCGCCTTGCCGGGAAACACGGCTTCGGTGATCGTTTCCGAGCTGATCGGCGATGGCACTTATCAGGTGAAGCCCAACCAGCAGGTATTCTTTCGTTCCGGCAGGCTGGACCAGATGGAAACCACCGTTCCCGACGATTGCGGTTGCCCGCCGCCCGAGATCCCGGCGATGCGGGCGGCCCTGCCAGCGCCTACGGCTTCCGAGAAAGACCTGCCGCCGGCGGTGCATCTGGCACAGCCTGGAGAAGAGTCGAAGCCGGCGTCTGGATCAACTTCAGGCATGACTGCGCAGGAAGAATCTCCGTCCCAGGTAACGCTGACTATCGCTCCTCCCGGCACGGAGAACCTGCCGGCCCCTTCGCCCAATGCACCCCACGCACAGGTGGACGCACCATTTGTCTTCCGCGCCAGCGATCAGCCGCCGGCATCGGCGCCCGACCTCGGGGCTGGAACTCTGCCCATGTCAAGGGCCACGACGCCCGCTCCCTTGCTTACCATGGCTGACCCGTCGCTGGAACCGCCGCGCAAGGGTGTCATCGAGAAGGTAAAGGGTTTCTTCGCATCCATCTTCAAGTAGGGACCTCTTGCCATGGCATCGTTTGTGTAGCGCCGGCGAGACGCCGGCGCTACACGAGACGCGCCAGTGACGAGGGCTGAGGTCTGAGGGCTGAACGTCCGAGGTCCGGCGTCTGTCCTACCGGCGGATGGCTTTGGCCAGCGGAGCCACTCGCTCCCGCACTTCGTCGGCGATTTCGGCGCCGCGTTCCATGGCCTCTTCGGCGAACTCCTTGGCGTCGTCCGTCCACTCGTCCACGGTTTCGCGGGCGCTGTCAAACTTGCGGCGCAGATCTTTTCTCATCTGCTTGCCGGCTTTGGGGGCCAGCAACATGCCGAGCAGGGCGCCGGCGCCCAGCCCGATCAGCAGAAAGGTCACGGCGGTCCCGGCAGCATTCCCGGCTTCTGAAGCTTCGTATTTTCCAATGCGCATTGCAGAATCCTTTCGAGTTCGATTTGTCTGTATCTTTGATTCTAGCTGCCGCTTTCGCGTTCCCAGCTTTCTTTCTTCTTTTTCTACGTGACTTCCGGGGTCCGGTTCCCAAATCAGTTCAAGCCCGTGTAAAATAAAGAGTTGGATCCTCGTATCCGGCGGAGAACGTGGCCTGCCGCCTTCCGCCGATGCAATCGCAATAGTTTAAGGAGACTTACCCAGCAATGGCTATCCCCGCCACCCAGCTTCGCCCCGGCATGATCATCAAGCACAACAACGATCTGCATTCCGTGTTCAGCGTCGAACATCGCACTCCCGGCAACCTGCGCGCCTTCATCCAGGCCAAACTGCGCAACCTGCGGACGGGCGCCATGTTCGAGCACCGCTTCCGTTCGCCCGATCCCATCGAGAAGATCGTCGTGGATGAAGTCGAGATGGAATTTCTCTATGCCGACGGCGACAGCTACTACTTCATGGACACCACCAACTTCGAGCAAACCCACCTGACCCGCGAGATTCTGGGCGATGCCGTCAACTACCTGATCTCGAATCTGCAGATCAAAGTGGAATTCTTCGACGGGAAAGCAGTGGGAATCGAGTTGCCGCAGACGGTCGAGCTGACTGTGGTCGAGACCGAGCCGGGATTGAAGAGTGCCACCGCGTCCAGCGTCACCAAGCCGGCCAAGACTGAAACGGGCCTGGTGGTGCACGTTCCGCCGTTCATCAATGAAGGTGAAAAGATCCGCGTGGACACGGCGGAAGGCGCGTACCTGTCGCGAGCGTAAATGTCATCCTGAGCGAAGCGGAAAGTTCGCTTCGCGAACTTTCCGCGGAGTCGAAGGACCCCTATAGTGAGAATGCCGCCGGCGCAGGCGGGATTTGTGAAGCTCGCAGCCGGCGCTACTTGCGCGGTAGGGATCTTTCGACTGCGCAGCTGCTTCGCGAAGCCGCTACTCCGCTCAAGATGACAGGGGTCAGGTTGAAATGACTTCGACTGAGAAGACAACGGAATCCCGGCGCTTTGTCGTCCGCGGACGGGTGCAGGGTGTGGGTTTTCGCTGGTTCGTGGAACGCGAGGCGCACATCCTCGGCATCGCGGGCTGGGTGCGCAACAATGCCGACGGCAGCGTGGAAGTCCTGGCCATGGGATCGCATGAGCAACTGCTCGGGCTGAGGTCGCGCTTGCGCGCTGGCCCCCGCGCCGCCCGCGTGGATGACGTCGAGGAAAAAGAAAGCAAGCCGGTCGCCGGCCTCACAACTTTTCGCATTGAAGGAGCCTGGTAAATGTCGAATCCCGCGCCCCAGCAGTCGCGGCTTGATTGCGAGCCGCTGAAAAAGCTGATCCGCGAAGTCCCGGATTTCCCCAAGAAGGGCATCCTCTTTTACGACATCACCACCCTGCTCAAGGACCGGCTCGGCCTCGCCATGCTGATCGATGCCCTGTCCGAACATTACATCAAGGCCGGGATCGACCTGGTACTGGGCATGGAGGCGCGCGGATTCATCTTCGGCCCCGCGGTCGCCTATCGTCTGAATGCCGGCTTCGTTCCCCTGCGCAAACCCGGCAAGCTGCCCGCGGCCACCGCCAAGTTTGACTATGCCCTGGAATACGGCACCAACACTCTCGAGATCCACAGAGACGCCATCCAGAAAGGCCAGCGCGTGCTGATCGTGGACGACCTGCTGGCCACCGGCGGAACCGCCGAGGCCACCGCCCGGCTGGCCCACTCACTGGGCGCTGAAATCGCCGGACTCGGGTTTGTGGTCGAGCTCGATTTTCTGAAGGGGCGGGACAAGCTGAAGGAGTACGACGTGTTTTCGCTGCTGCACTACGGGGAGTAGCCCCTTCTCACGTAGGCCCGGATGCCCTCGTCCGGGCGGACGAGCGAAGCTCGTCGTGGTTTTGGCGCATTCCTCGAAAGCCAGCCGAGCCAGGCTCGGCTGGGCGGACGAGGCGTCCGCCCCTACGCAGGTTCCCTCGGTCACAACTCAGTGACTGCCAGGGAAGCCTCCTTCGTCAGATAACTTTTCCTGCGGAACCAATCCTCCATCGCCGCTTTCAATTCCTCCACAGGAACGCGGCTCCCGATCTCCATCATTCCATCGGCCACGGGCAGGGTGTTGTCGAAGACGCTGGCGTTGGTGAAGTTACGCATGGAAAAACTGTCCAGCCACTTGATGGGACAGGGCAGGCGCCGTCCGTTCTGTTCGTACTCCACGCGAATCCTGCGGGCAAACATGCAGCCAATTTAACCACAGAATGCAATCACCCTTGGCTTGACAGGCAGCCCTCCCGGGCATACCCTTCCGCGCGGCGTATCTGGAGGTAATATGGGCGGCGGTTTGATCTACATCATTCTGGTGGGGCTGGTCGCGGGCTGGGCTACGGGCAAGATCATGAAGGGTGCGGGCTATGGCGTGATTGTCGATATCCTGCTCGGCATCGCCGGAGCCATCTTCGGCAGTTGGGTGCTGCGCGTGCTCGGCATCTACACCAGCGGCGGTCTGGTTCCCAGCATCCTGGTTGCGATTCTGGGTGCGGTGCTGCTGGTGGTGATTGTGCGCGCGTTGAAACGGGCTTAGATCATGACTGTCGAGCTGCGCTCGACCGGGCGGACGAGGCGTCCGCCCCTACGTGTGTGAGTCGTGATCGACCCTCGACTACTCCGGCCTTCCTGAACCGATCTGCACCAGGTCGGCTGCGGGTGGCTGGGAAGGCAGCGCGTGCCAGCGCGCCGGCATCACCGAGCCTGACCGCAGGCGATTCATCAGCGAGCCCACCGCAGTTGAACCGCGGACCAGGTGTCCGATGCTCAGCGGGCCCACCAGTTTGCGCTGCTGCACATGATGCAAGCCGCTTGAGACCACGCAGCCGCACTGGCTGCAATCCGGCGTGCCCCCAAAGATGCAGGGCTCGACGCGCGTGGTCAGGTCCGCCGAAAAGTTCGTGGACATTTTGGAGAAAAGACACTCCTGCGGATTTTTCGGCGGTTCGAGAATGGCCTGCGCGATCCCCGGATTCATCAGCAGCTTCGGATAAGCTTCCCGCAGGCCTGGCAATTCATCCGCTACCCGCTGACGTTCCTCCCGGGTGAGCATTTCCGGCGTCTGCTCGCCCTGCTGCGGACTGTAAATACTTACCCAGATGCGTTTCACCTCCGGCCGTGCCTGCCAGAACGCGAGATATTCTTCGAGATAGCCGGCGCGTTTCATCATCGGTCCGGTGATGGTCCAGTGAATGTTCACCTCGCGGCCCTGGATATTTTCCAGAATGCGTTCATAGGTGGCGGGCTTGCGCCGGGGGTCATGGTGCTCGGGCAGGCCGTCGATCGAGACCGCAACCCGGTTCCGCTGGAGTCCCATCCATTCCATCGGGATGGGAATGATTCCGCTGGTCACCACCATGCTGAAAATATTCCGCCGGCTGAGTTCGGGCAGAATGCGGCTGAGTTCGCGATGCCGGATCATGGGCTCGCCGCCGACCAGCGAAACATGCAGCGGACGGTGCTTCTTCACCAGCCCGAGGACCCCCTCGACCAGCGCGTCGCCGCGCAGGTCGGAAAGTTCAGTCAACTTCTTCTCGCCGCCCAGGTGGGAGTCGCCATAGGCATAACATCCCGGACAGCTCAACGGACACTCGCGGGTAATTTCGATCGACAACATGGGGGCACGGCCGCTCAGAATGCTTCCCCAGGCAGCAAAGAGTTCACCTACAGTCATTCCAGGACGTGATTGGGACGTCATAAGATTAAATCGTGACCTAGTTGGGCTTTCCGACTTAGATGCGGGATGGGACAGAATCGCTGAAGAAAAGAAACTATGAATAACGGAAGGACAAATGCCATTCCAGCGTGGCGAATGGAACCATCGCCGACAACAGGCGGAGGAAGATAAGCCTAACCCTTACAATTCATTACGCGGCTCTTAGGCACTCGAGAATCTTCCGTCACAAGCAATTCATCCGCATCTCTGGCAAAATGGAAGGTACGATAACGCACATCGCAGAACCTTGAGCCTGCTTCCGTTTCCCTGTTCAGGATGGCTATGAAAACTGCACGATCGCGCGGGCCACTCACGCGCAACATACATCTCGTCAAGTGGGTGGAAAAAACCGCCGAGCTGACCAGGCCCAAAGACATTCACTGGGTGGATGGCTCACAGGCGGAGTATGACAAGCTCTGCCGCGATATGGTGGCCAGCGGATCGTTCACCAAACTGAATGAGGATTTATGGCCCGGCTGCTTCCTGGCCCGCTCCGATCCGAGCGACGTGGCCCGGGTGGAAGACCGCACCTTCATCTGCTCCCTGTCGAAGGACAACGCCGGCCCCACCAACAACTGGGAAAATCCCTACACCATGCGCCGCAAGCTAAAGGAAATATTCAAAGGCTGCATGCAGGGACGCACCATGTACGTTCTGCCCTTCAGCATGGGTCCGGTGGGTGGACCGATGTCGCAGATCGGCGTGGAGCTCACCGATTCTCCTTATGTGGTCGTGAACATGCGCATCATGGCGCGCATCGGGATCGACGTCTTCAAGGAAATTGACAAGGATGAGCAGCGCGTCGTGCCCTGCATCCACAGCGTAGGCGCACCTCTCGCTCCGGGACAGAAAGATGTCACCTGGCCCTGCAATCCGGAAAAATATATTGTCCATTTTCCGGAGACCCGCGAGATCTGGTCTTACGGCTCCGGCTATGGGGGCAACGCGCTGCTGGGCAAGAAATGTTTTGCCCTGCGCATCGCTTCCAACATCGCGCGCGACGAAGGCTGGATGGCGGAGCATATGCTCATCCTCGGAGTGGAAGATCCCCACGGCAAAAAAACCTACGTTGCGGCGGCCTTCCCCAGTTCCTGTGGCAAGACGAATTTCGCCATGATGGTGCCGCCCGCCGGACTGAAAGACTGGAAGCTCTGGACGGTCGGTGACGACATTGCATGGATCAAGCCCGACGCGCAGGGCTGTTTGCGGGCCATCAATCCCGAAGCCGGGTTCTTTGGCGTGGCCCCGGGAACGTCGCAGAAAACCAATCCCAACGCGATGGCAACGCTCTCCCGCAACACCATCTTCACCAACGTGGCCCTCACTCCGGAAGGCGGAGTCTGGTGGGAAGGCATGACCGACGAGCCTCCCGCCGAATTGCTGGACTGGCAGGGACATCAGTGGACGCCGGAGATGGCAAAGAAAACCGGCGCCAAGGCGGCGCATCCCAACGCACGCTTTACCGCTCCCGCCTCGCAGTGTCCAACGATTGACGCCGCCTGGGAAGATCCCACCGGCGTTCCCATCAGCGCCATCATTTTCGGCGGCCGCCGCGCCAGCACCATTCCGCTGATCTACCAGGCTTTCAACTGGAGTGCTGGAGTTTATGTTGGCGCCACCATGGGATCGGAGATGACGGCTGCGGCGGCGGGAGAAGTCGGCAAAGTCCGCCGCGATCCCATGGCCATGCTGCCTTTCTGCGGCTATCACATGGGCGATTATTTTCGCCACTGGATCAAGATGCAGCGCTCGCTCAGCCGCACTCCCCGAATCTTTCATGTGAACTGGTTTCGCAAAGATACCGACGGAAAATTCGTCTGGCCCGGCTTCCGCGACAACATGCGGGTGCTCAAATGGATCGTGGACCGGGTCCACGGCCGCTCTCAAGGCAAGGAGACGCCGATCGGCTGGACTCCGCACTATGAAGATATCGAGTGGAAAGGCCTGGACTTCCCCAAAGAAAAGTTTGAGAAATTACAGTTCGTGGACCGGGCAGCGTGGAAGTCTGAAGTGATCGGCCATGAAGAGCTGTTCATCCGGCTGCACGCCCACCTGCCGCCAGAGATGATCTATGAGAGAGAACTGCTGATCTGCCGCCTGTAACTAATGTGGGCGCGAGCGTCCCGCTCGTGCGGGACGGGCGGGGGCGCCCATCTTCCATCCAATTACTCCACCGGCTGGGCTTCCGGCTGCTTTACCAGGGCTTCGAGGTGCTTCAGCGTCTCATCGACGGTCAAGGAATACATTTCCCGGCCCACGCCTTCGCCGGATTCGAGCGCAGTCTTCAAATAGTGCCCGGCGATTTCGACCGCGAGCTGGTCCGTGATCATCTTGCCGGTGCGTTTTTTGTACTCTACCCAGGCGGGGTGAGGCAGGGCGACCCATACGGCGCGCCCATCCACCAGAAACTTGATATCGACGGCGTCGGCGTGGCGCGTCGCAATGGCCACGATCAGCGCCTGATAGATACAGTGCACCTTGCCCCTGGTCCAGCGATCGACAACGTGGAAATCCTGATACATGGCTGTAAAAAACTATATCCGACCTGATAGATGCGGGCAAATCGTAGCGCCGGCGTCCCGCCCACCGCCGGGGAGCACACTGTGGGTGCAAGCCATGTGGGCGCGAGCGTCCCGCTCGTGCTCCCGATTGTGCGACCTGGAATCCTGCTGGGGCAGGATGCCCCCGCGACAGCCGGCGGGACGCCGGCCGCTACGTTACTTTCCGTGGCGCGAACACGGCCTATGATGAATAATCATTAGCGAAAGCTATGAAGAATCTAGGCATCCTTCTCTCCGGACGCGGCTCGAATTTCGAAGCCATCGCGAGGAACGTCGCAGCGGGCAAACTTCCTGATGCGCGCATCGCCATCGTCATCTCCAACAAGTCCGATGCCGGCGGCCTCGAGATTGCAAAGGGGATGGGACTGCAAGCCGTCGCCATTCCGTCCAAAGGCAAGCCGCGGGAAGAGCACGATCGAGAGGTCGTGGCCGCGCTGCAGCAGCGCAAAGTCGACCTCATCTGCCTGGCGGGATACATGCGCCTGCTCTCGCCCTGGTTCGTGCAGCAGTTCCCGCGGCGCATCCTGAATATTCATCCCTCGCTGCTGCCCGCGTTCCCTGGCCTTGAGGCCCAGGAACAAGCCTTCGCTTACGGAGTGAAAGTCACTGGCTGCACCGTGCATTTTGTCGATGAAGAACTCGACCATGGCGCCATCATCGTGCAGAAAGCCATCCCGGTGCTGGACACCGACGATGAGCACACGCTGGCGGCGCGCATTTTGGAACAGGAACATGTGGCGTACAGCGAGGCGATCAATCTCGTCCTGTCAGAACAGGTTGCAATAGTCGGAAGGAGGCTAGTTAGAACAACCCTGGCACCAAACCCCCGCTAGTCTCCTGTCCCAGTGGTTCGTGTCATAAGTTAGAGGCAGTGGTGCGCTGCGCGTAACGAGCGATGCTGGCCAGGATTTGGTCCGCGGTTTTGGTCCAAACGAAGGGCTTGGGATCTTCATTGTGCACGTCGATGTATTCGCGGATGGCCGCTTGCAGGTCTTTTACGCTGCGGAACACGCCCCGTCGAATTCGCTTGTTGGTGAGCTCGGCGAACCATCGCTCCACCAGGTTGATCCAGGATCCGTAGGTGGGAGTGAAGTGGATATGAAAGCGTGGACGTTTGGCGAACCATTTCCGGATGATGGCAGTTTTGTGGGTTCCGTAGTTGTCCACAATAATATGCACATCGAGTGCGGCGGGCACTTGCGCCTCGATCACATCGAGGAACTGGCGAAATTCCTGCGAGCGGTGGCGGCGGTGCAGTTGGCCAATCACGCGGCTGGTCTTCAATTCCAACGCGGCAAACAGCGAAGTCGTGCCATGGCGTTTGTAGTCATGCGTGCCGCGCTCCACTTGCCCCGGCCGCATCGGCAACAGTGGCTGCGTGCGGTCTAACGCCTGGATTTGGCTCTTCTCGTCGACACAAAACACCACCGCGTGCTCGGGCGGGTTCATATACAAACCCACGATGTCGCGCACTTTTTCAATCAGTTGCGGATCCGGCGACAGCTTGAACGTGTCCGCTCGGTGCGGCTGCAATCCGAAGGCATGCCAAATCCGGCTAATTGTCATCCGGCTGAGTCCGCTCGCTTTGGCTAAACCGCGCGTGCTCCAGTGGGTTTGGCCGCGAGGCGTGCTTTCCAGAGTTTGAATCACTACCTTTTCGACCTGATCATCGCTGATCTTGCGTGGCGCTCCGGGACGTGGTTCGTCGTATAGCCCTTCCAAGCGCGCCTCCACGAAGCGCGACCGCCACTTGCCAACCATGCCCAACGAGCAGCGCAACTTCTTGGCGACCGCTTTGTTATCCAGTCCTTCAGCACAGCCCAACACCACCCGAGCGCGACGAGCCAACAAGGCTTGACTGCGCGTGCGATGGGCTAACGATTCGAGTCGCTGGCGCTCTTCGTTGGTCACAATCAAGGGTTGCTTGGGACGTCCGGTTCGCATCTGAGTCTCCTGCATTTTAGATGCAATCCGGGGCTGACTTAGTTCACATAGTTCTGGGACAGTAGACTAGGTCCGCGTACACTATTCCGGCGGTAGCTCTGTACCCTCAGTCATGATCCGAAGATATTTTGAATAAACAAAGATCTTATTCCAGTTTCTTCCGCTGCTTTCTTTGACAATTTCAAGCTTCTGGAGCGCCTGCATTGCGTTGGTAACGGCGGGGATGCTTAAGCGGAGCTCCTTCGACGCAGTGGATATGGTCAAGTACGGTTTTTTTTGCAGAAGTCCATGCACAAGAACCGTCGAGCCTCGAATTCGTCCCAGCTTCTCAATCCTGGCGTGATCTCGTTGAAAAAGCCGCAAAACCTCATGCGACGTCGTGACTGCCTGTTGTGCCGTCTCGAGGACCGCTGTAAAAAAAAACATCAGCCACTCTTCCCAGTTACCTTCAAACCGGACCTTTTGCAGCAGGTCGTAATACCTGGTTCGATGTTTCTTGAAGTACAAGGACAGATATAGCAAAGGCTCTACTAGTACACCGTCCGCGACCAACATCAACGTGATCAACAATCGCCCCAGCCGCCCGTTGCCGTCGAGAAAAGGATGAATGGTCTCAAACTGGACATGGATGAGGGCGGCTTTCACCAGTACCGGCAGGGACTTGTGCTCGTGATAAAAGTTCTCAATCTGGCCCATGAGAGGAACGACTTCGTCCCTCGGCGGCGGAACATATACCGCGTTACCCGGTCGCGAGCCACCGATCCAATTCTGGCTGGCGCGAAACTCTCCAGGGTCTTTGGTTTGGCCCCTTCCTTTTGCGAGTAATACTCCATGCATTTCCTTGATCAGCCGGATTGATATTGGGAAATCTTGCTTCAACTTCTTGAGGCCGAACTGGAGAGCCGAGACGTAGTTGGATACTTCGACAACATCGTCGGTCGGGATTCCGCCAAGCTGTTTGCTCTCGAACAGTAAGAGGTCCGACAGAGACGATTGCGTACCTTCGATTTGAGATGACAACACTGCTTCCTTGCGAACATAGAAATAGAGAAACAGTTGTAAATCAGGCAGGAGGCGAGCAAGGCCGTCCAGACGGCCTAGCGCCAGATTGGCTCGCTCCATTAAATCAAGCAATTCAATCTGAAAGTCGATGGCAGGAGCCGGCGGCAAGGACTTGGGGACAAAGCTCTTGAACGTTTCCGGACTCGAACCTTGTACTACCAGCTTCCCTTGTAAGCCTCTTCTCATCAGCGTAATCACCAAGTTTCCGAAAGCTTAAAAGCTTTATTCGCATTTAAGTTTTATCACGTAATACTTAAATGCTCAACAAGACTTTGACCAAAGCTTAAAAGCGCGATCTTGGCCCCTTGCTCTCAAGCACTTCGGAACCTTAAGAGTCTGTCGCTTCCTCTCTATGAATCGGTTTTCTGCAATAATGTGTGCTCATGCCCACCTTTCCACCGGTTGACGAACAAATCGCCTACATAAAAAAAGGCTCGGCCGAAATTGTGAAGGAGTCCGAGCTTCGCGCCAAGCTGGAGAAATCGCTCGCTTCCGGCAAGCCCTTGCGGGTGAAAGCCGGCTTCGATCCTACCGCGCCCGATCTCCATCTCGGCCATACCGTGCTCTTGCGCAAGCTCAAACATTTTCAGGACCTCGGCCACACCGTCATCTTTCTGATCGGCGATTTCACGGGCATGATTGGCGATCCCACCGGACGCTCCGCCACCCGTCCGCCGTTAAGCGCGGAAGAGATCATGCGCAACGCCAAGACTTACATGGCGCAGGTGTTCAAAATTCTTTCTCAGGCCAAGACCGAGACCCGGTTCAACAGCGAGTGGTTCGACAAAATGAAGCCTGCCGATTGGATCCGGCTCACGGCCAAGTTCACCGTCTCGCAAATGCTGGAGCGCGAGGACTTTCACAAGCGCTTTCAGGAAGAAAAACCCATCGCCCTGCACGAACTGCTTTACCCGCTGGCCCAGGGATACGATTCAGTCGCGCTCCAGGCCGACGTGGAATTGGGCGGCACCGACCAGAAATTCAATCTGCTGGTCGGCCGTGAAATGCAGCGCGCCTACGGCCAGGAGTCGCAGGTGGTGCTGACTACGCCCATCATCGAAGGTCTCGACGGCGTCCAGAAAATGTCAAAGTCGCTGGGCAACGCCATCGGCATCCAGGAGCTGCCGCTAGAAATGTACGGCAAAGTGATGTCGATCTCCGATCCGATGATGTGGAGGTACTACGAGCTGCTGACGGACGTGCAGCTTTCCGAGATCGAAAAGATGAAACGCGAGACGCATCCCATGGACGCGAAGAAAGATCTGGCGCGGCGCATCGTGACCGATTTTCACTCCGCCGATGCGGCGGCGAAGGCGGCCGAAGACTGGGCCAGGCAATTTCAGAAGGATGAAATTCCCCAGGATGTTGCAGAGGTCGAGGCAGCGGTGGAAGTCACCGCAGAGGGCCTGGTGAGATTGGACAAACTGCTCGCGCGTGTGGGTCTTGCGGACTCAGTCAGCGACGCAGTGCGGAAACTCAAGCAGAAGGCCGTGAAGGTGAACGGCGAAGTTAAGACCGATCCCGTCGTTTCGTTGGATCTCAAGCAACCAATCTTGTTGCAGGTGGGAAGAAAAATTAAGAGAGTCCGCGTTACCCCTGCGACCTGAACGACATCGATCGACCCAACACTGTCATCCTGAGCGGAGCAATCCGATTCGCCCCGCGAATCGGATTGTGGAGTCGAAGGACCCCTGCTTTAATCGAACACTTTCAGAGAATAGGTTGCCAGGCAGAACCCGGGCATTGGCGTGAGGTAGGGGTCCTTCGACTGCGTGGCTGCTTCGCGTTGCGAAGCGGCCACTCCGCTCAGGATGACAAGGCACGGAGCTCGCGCCTGCATGGGACGCTACGGCAGTAACCCAAACACCCCCACGCTATTTGTCGTTCCTACGAACACTTTGCCATTCACGACCGTGGGGGTGATGAACTTGTTGCCCGTTCCGAACTGATCGCGGCCGCCACTGGCCTGGCTGCTGTTGTAGAGCTCGTGCAGATTGCTGGCATCGTAGGCGTGCAGCACGGCCGGGCTGCCGTTTTGCGCCGCCCACACAATACCGTTGCTGGTGCCGTTCGCCGAAATGCTTGGAGTCGTCCCCGGGTAACCGAATGTGTTGCTGCTTTGGTAGGCTGGACCGCTCCCGAACTGCGCATTGGTAATCTTGAAGGCTTTGATCGCGTCTCCGACCGCGCCGTAGTAGAGCGTTCCGTTGAAGTACGCGGGCATGCTGAATACTCCGCCGCCCAGCACTCCGGTGAGCTCCTGATAGACATTGTTGCTGCTGGCGTTGAACTTGCCCATCGCGTCCCGGTTGACCACGTAGATGTGGCCGTCTTTACCCGCTCCCACGGCCAGATGCCGTACGTTCCCGCTGCCATCGGTCAGGTCGGGCAGCACCAGCGCTCCGCCGGAGCCGAGATCGGCGTCGGAATCATTTTCCTGCTGCTGATTGTGCATCTCGAAGTAGTCCGCCACTGATAATCCGCCGGTGGTGGAAATCTTCATGAACGCATTGCCGTAGTTGCCGTTGCTGGGGAAGCCGCTGGCATCGAGGGTGGTGCCGAAATCTCCGTTGGCATCGAGCAGATAAATATTTCCCGCGCTGTCCGCGGCCGGGCCGGTGTCGGCCATCCAGATGGCGCCTTCGCTGCCATTGGGAACCACGTTGAGGACTGTAGTCTGCGCCAGCGTGCTCTGGTTGTATCCCATGATCCAGCCGGTGTAGGGACGAATGTCGCAATGCGATGCCCAGGTGGTGTACACCACGCCGTTCAGCAGCAGCAGCGCCGCCCGGTCTTTGTATTGCGCGGGATCGAAGACCACCCGGCCGTTGCTGCTGTTGTCTCCGGTGCCGGGGTAGGAGGCCTCGATCAATTTCGGGCCGCCGAACATTTCCGCGCCGGTAGTGACATCGAGCGCGTGCAGGCGCTGGAAGTAAGTGGAGCCGGATTTCGACATGGCCACGACATAGATCACGCCGTGCGTGCCCGCGTTGCGGTCAATCACGGGCGTGGCTGTTATTCCGATCTCTGGATTTACCTGGTCGCAGCCCCGGGTGTCGCTGGTACTTTCACCCGAGCCCAGGATCGTAATCTTCCATAACTGGTTGCCGGAATCGGCGTCAAAGGCATAGACGCTGCCATGCTCGGTCGCGACGTAGAGCACGTTGTGGGTGCCGCCCGCGATGTTGGCGAGGCTGGACAAGTAGAGTGGCTGAGCATCAACTTTTCCATCGACCGAAAGCGAGCGCAGTTTGCCGAAGGTGCTGGAGTTGACTTTCGCAATGGTCAGAGCCGTCTCTTTCAGGTTCTGTCCGGTGCGGGCGATGTCGTTGTGATAGGTCACCACGTCAACCACGCTCGGGGGCGGAGGCGTGCTGCTCACGGTCAGGGTCGCCGCGTTGCTGGTGGCGCTGCCCACGGAATTGGTGACCACTACCCGGAACTGGGCGCCGTTGTCGGTGGAGGATACCGCGGGCGTGGTGTAGCTGGCCGAGGTCGCACCTGAAATCGCCGCCTGGTTCTTCTGCCACAGGTAAGTCAAGGGGGTGCTTCCCGTTGCGGTCGCGGAAAAGGTCGCGGTCTGGCCCGGCGCTACGGTCTTGTTCGCGGGCTGCTTCGTGATCGCGGGAGCCGTGTGGCTCGGAGGCGGGGGAGAAGTAGATGCAATGCTCCCGCCGCAACCCGTCAGGGTCACGATCCAACTCAAGGATAGGCACACTGCAACATAGGCGGACAAACGCATGGCTGGGAGACCCCCTCAAGGAAATGGCTGGAGACAGGGTCTTTTAACTTTCAGGCCAGATGCAAGGAGTATGTCACTTCCGGGGCGCAAACTCAAGCCAACGGAGGAGGACGAAATGGTGCTCTGCGTTCAGGCAAGATCGGCTGAACCGAGCGCCCATGGGGCATCTCCAGCTGGTCTCATTTCCAGGATGGGCGCGCAGTTCAGGGCGTCATGCTGAGCTTGCGAAGCATCTGGCGTGAAGCACGTGCGCGGCTGGTGCAAGGCGGACACTGTGCACGCCGAATCCTTCGGGACTGAAGTCCCTCAGGATGACCCCTGGGTGGCTTGGGGGGATTCTTCAAAACTGACCCATTACCCTCCAGCTCATCCCTTCGACTTCACTATGCAATGTTTGTTACTCTCGGGCGGCGCAAAATGCGAGTTGCCGCCATCCTTGGATTGGGTTCGTCGGCTGGGCATCTGCAGCCCTTCGCGCGCGGCTCGGATGCTGAATGGCAGTTGGGCATGCCGGCCAGCCCCACCGATGCGGATGCCATCCTGATTTTTGGCGGTGACGGCACGGTGCACCGTCATCTGCCGCAACTGGTCAAGCTGGGGCTTCCGGTGCTGGTCGTCCCGCATGGCAGCGGCAATGATTTTGCCCGGGCGCTGAAGTTGCCCAGCGTGGGTGACGCGCTGTCGGCGTGGCGCCAGTTCGTTTCCGGACGCGGCGGCGTGCGCCAGGTTGATTTGGGCGTCATCGCGCCTGCCGTTCCGCCGGACGCGGGCGGGGCGCCTGCGCCACACGAACCTGGAACCGAGCGCTACTTCTGCTGTGTGGGCGGGGTCGGTCTCGATGTCGAGATCGCGCGCCGCGCCAACCGCCTTCCCCGCGCCCTGCGCCGGCGCGGTGGCTATCTGCTCAGCCTTCTGCCTGCCCTGGCCGCATTCCGGCCGGTCGGGGTGAGGCTGCAGGCCTCGCTCGGAGCAGACGCTTTGAGTACCCGCTTCGCCGGGGCCGCGATGGTAGTGGCCTTTGCCAACACTCCCACTTATGGCGGAGGTATCAGGATTGCGCCGGACGCCCGGCTCGACGATGGGAAGCTGGAGGTCTGCGTGGTTGAGGCCATGGCAAAAGTGCGTCTGCTGCGGCTGTTCCCGTCGGCCTTTTCCGGCCGTCATTTGAATCTGCCGGAGGTTACGTATTTCCAGGCGGACCGGCTGCGAATTGAAACCGAACAACCATCAGACGTTTACGCCGATGGAGAGCATGTCTGCTCTACCCCCGTGCAGGTGAGGGTTGCATCGGGCGCGCTGCGGGTGATCTCGCCGTGACGTGGAGCCTCTACCTCTCGCCGTGAAAGCTTCCTGAAACTCCGCCGAATCTCTATACTAGGATGCCGTAAGAATAGCGCTGGATTGGATTCAAGGGTCAATCCTGGGGAACTGTCATGCGTGATATCAGGCGTAACCTAACCCGCTACGCTCTGGCGGTACTGGCAGCCGTCGCCGCTCTCCTGCTTCGCAAATTCCTCGACCCTCTTATCGGGGACCAATACCCGTATAACACCATGTTTCTGGCGGTGGTCTTTTCCGCCTGGTATGGCGGCATCGGGCCCGCGATTGTCACGATCGTACTGGGAGCCGGCGCTATTCTGTACTGGTTTCTGCCGCCTTACAACTCGTTCTTACTCAAGGGTTCGGCCGAGGTTTTCGGGCTGGTGGTTTTTCTTCTCCTTTCCTCCGCTATTTCTTTGCTGGGAGAAGCCACGCGACGTCAGGTGGCGAAGCGCGAAATCGCCGAGGCGGCCTTACGGGAAGGCGAAACAAGCACCCGGTTCAGCCTGGAAGCCGCCAACGTGGGCACCTGGGAATGGGACATGCGGACGGGCAACGTCCGATGGTCGGACAACATGGAGAAGATTCATGGCCAGGCTCCCGGCTCGTTCAGCGGCAATTTCGACAGTTTTCTTCAGGGTGTGCATCCCGATGACCAGGTAACTATTCCCCTGCTGATCCAGCAGGCCATTGCCGGCGATGGAAAGTACAGCGTGCTTTACCGGCAATGCCGGAGCGATGGCACCTTCGGCTGGATGGAGGGAAAGGGACAGGTTTTTTACGACGATGCCGGCAGGCCTACCCACATGCGCGGGGTCTGCATGGACGTCGGAGAGCGCAAGCAGATCGAAGATGAGCTCCGCAAAGAGCGCGAAAACCTTGAAGCCCGCATCGACGAACGGACTGCAAAGCTGAACGCCGCGAATCGGAGCCTGCGTGTGCTCTCCGGCCGATTGATGCAGATTCGAGACGATGAGTCGCGCCGCCTGGCCCGGGAACTGCACGACAGCGTGGGGCAACTGCTCGCCGCCCTCAGCATGAATAATGCCGTGGTGGGTGCTGAAGCGAATCATTTGAGTCCGGCGGCGGCGCGGGCATTCGCTGAAAACGTGGGCCTGGTCAGCCAGATAAGCGCGGAAATCCGCACCATTTCGCACCTTCTGCATCCGCCGCTGCTGGATGAAGCCGGGCTGGCTTCGGCCCTGCGATGGTATGTGGAAGGGTTTTCAGAACGCAGCGGGATCAGGGTCGATCTGGAGATGTCCGACGAACTGAGACGCTTGCCGAATGAAGTCGAAATCTCGATCTTCCGCACCGTGCAGGAATGCCTGACCAATATTCATAAACACGCGGAGAGTCCTACCGCGACGATTCGTCTCATCCATCAAGGGGACAACTTGAGACTCGAGATTGAAGACGCGGGCAAAGGAGTGCCGCCCGAGAAACAGTCCCTGCTGACCTCGTACGGATCGAGGGGAGTCGGGGTGAGCGGGATGCGAGAACGCCTGGGGCAACTGGGAGGCAGCCTGGATATCCACTCGGGCGCGAATGGAACGCGCGTCACAGCTGTTTTGCCCATTAAGAGCCCGGTGGCGGCGGTGCGGGATATCGCCTGAGCACGGCCAGTCGGTCAAGCTCCTGAACGGGCAGTTATCGGGTTGCTTCTTCGATGGCCTTCATATCGTCCGCCGACAGCGAAATCCCGGCGGCCTTCAGGTTTTCTTCCAGATGCGCCACCGACGATGTCCCCGGAATCGGCAGCATCACAGGACTGCGGTGCAGCAGCCACGCCAGTGAAAGCTGCGAGACCGTCGATCCATGCCGCTTCGCCACCTGGCCCAGCGCGCCCCCCGGTTTTGCCAGTTTGCCGGCAGCCACGGGGAACCAGGGAATGAAGGCCAGTTTGTGCTTCTCGCAATACTGCAGTACATCTTCGTGCTGCCGGTCGCCGACGTTATATAAATTCTGTACGCTCACGATATTGATCACCTTGCGGGCCTGATCAATCTCCTTGGGCTTTACCTCGCTGAGCCCGACGTGCCGGATCTTGCCTTGACTCTGCAGCTTCGCAATCGCTCCCAGCGACTCTTCCACGGGAATTTTCGGGTCAATCCGGTGCAACTGCCAGAGGTCGATTACATCGGTCTTCAGATAGCGCAAACTCATCTCCACCTGTTGCACCAGGTACTCCGGACGCCCCAGTTGGGCCCACTTGTCGGGCCCCTGGCGGGTAAAGCCGGCCTTGGTCGCCACCACCAGCCCGTGGGGAAAGGGCGCGAGCGCTTCTCCGATCAGGGGTTCACTGACGGCGGGGCCGTAGCTGTCGGCGGTATCAATAAAATTCACTCCTAATTCGACCGCGCGCTTGAGAACTCGTTTGGCTTCGCTCCGGTCCTTCGGCTCTCCCCACACGCCTTTGCCGGTCAGCCGCATCGCGCCATATCCGAGCCGGTTGACTTCAAGATCTCCGCCAATTTTGAAAGTCTTTGCTGGGGTGCTCATAGGTGCCTGGTTCCTTGATGTCTATTGACGCGCAACTGAAGATTCTTTGCGGGCCTCGTAATATGGATGCCATTCCCGACGATCCGGTTCACGGATTTCCTTATCGCAATGGCTGCGGCGGGGACGAGAGAAAAATCGTTGGGCGCAGAAATTAGAAACCGGAAACCAGAAACTGGGGAGCAATCACTCCCGTACCAGTTCCACCCGCCGGTTGCGGGCGCGACCGGCCAGCGTGTCATTGGGCTCTTTGGGACGGGTAGCGCCAAAACCCCGGGGCGTGAGGCGGGCTGCGGCGATGTGATAGCGAGTGACCAGCGCCGACTTCACCGCCTCGGCGCGGCGTTGCGACAGGTCCATGTTGTATTCATCGCCCCCGATATTATCGGTGTGGCCTTCCACCCGCAGCTTCCAGGTGGGATTGTGATTGAGCGCGTCGGCGATTTCGCGCAGCACCGGCTCGGATTCGGGTTTGATCTTGTCGCTGGCAAAGTCGAAGTAGATCCCGTAAACCTCTGCCTGTCCTTTCTGCTTCAACTCCTGTTCGATGTGCCGGCCGCCGGCCGCGCCTGCGCCAGCACCGGCGGCAGAACTGGATGGGCCAGCCGCCGGAGCGGCGGCCGGAGCGGCCGGATAAGAAATTTTCACCACCTGCAGCGTATCACTCCCGGCCAGCTTCCAGGCCAGGGCCAGAGGATTGTCGAGGTCATCGAGAAAGTAGAAATCATCCAGCCCGTCGTCGGTATTGCATTGGGCATGCACTGCCGGAAGCGAAACCCGCTGGTCGTTCAGCAGCACCGGAAACGAGGTCAGGCCTTCGACCCGCTTCAGGGTGCACTGCCCCTTACCCATATCGGCGAGGTCTTTGGTTTCTTTCGATGCGCCCGGAGCGCCTCCGCCCGCCATCTGGCCCAGGGCGCCGAGCAGCGATCCCGCCATGCCTTTGAGACCGCCGATGCGGAAGCTGAATTCTGTCTCTCCCTTGCCCTTGAGCTCGGCCAGCACTTCCCGCGAAACGCTGATGGCAGTTGATCCGGGCATGACTTCGGGCTGGCTGGGACCGAACCATTGCATGTAGTCGTGCGCGTTTCGCAGGTCCTCGGTGCGGACCGTGCGTGAGCCAGTGATCGAGCCGCTCGATTGGGGGGCTTTGTCGCCGCTGAGTTTCTGCAGGCCCTCGAGCGGATTGGGAACATTGTCGGCGCGGTAAGAAAGGCGCACCGCGGAGGCGGTCACCTGCTGTATCTGTTTGATGGACTCGTAGTCTCCGCCGAACTGGGCAATGGCTGTTACTACCGTGAGCCCGGGACGCAGCGGGACTTTGCCTGCCGATTCAGGCCCGGAGGAGGGCGTCCAGGCGGGGAAGGAAAGAGGCGCGGAATTCGAGGAGCCGCTCCCGGAAGGACCCTTGGAGCCGCCCTTCGACGGTCCGGCGCCCAGCGCTCCGGCCAGCCTGTTCAGATCGTTCGATTTGTAGGCCTGACGGATTTCATCGGCCTTCTTCTTGGCGCGGTAGCCGATGTAAACGCAACTGCCCATGACGGCCAGGACGATGAGCAGAATAAAAACCAGAAAAGCTACCAGGACCTTGACCAGTACGCTGCTGCCTTGCGCGGCGGGTTGGGTCGGCTGGGGAAGCGCGGAGGCTGGAGGAAGCGGAGGCGGAGCTGAGAGTGGTGCCGGAGGGGCGGGCGCGGAAGGCTGGGCCATGCGGGCGCCGCATTTGTCACAGAAATTTCCTGCGCCTACCGGGGATCCGCACTGTCCGCAAAACGGCATTCGGTATCCGATGTTCCCAGCGGCTGCACCCAGCCAACCTCAGGCACTAAAGCGCCGCGGCTCTCGGCGATGAGCGGCACGACTGAAGTCGTGCCCTTCCACATCTGCCGCTGCCACGGTTCCTCGAGTGGGTCAAACGGTAAGCCGTCGAGACTACAGGCGGCCCGCGATCTTGCTCGCCATCTTTTTGGCTGCGTCCGTGCTCACTCCGGATTCACGCAGGTCGATGTTTACCATGACGTCGCCCTTGCGCATCATGAGAGCTGAGTTCCCGGGCGCGATGTAAGTCTCATCGCCGATGCCTTCCACGGTGGTGAACGTGTCCATACCGGAGATATGCTTCATGGCGCCGTGCGCGATCCCCATGGTGATGCCGCCGTTCTCCCAGGTGTATTCCACATCGAAATGCTGCCCGTTGGAGCCGTAGGAATATTCGCAGACGGAAGTGCCGCGCTGCTCCACCGACTCGACCGTCTGGCCCAGAGCATCGGACGCCTCGCTGGTGGTCAACATGGCGCAGGGCTGCCGCTTGCCGGTGTAGGGCCTGGCGTTGGTGTGCATCGACTCCGAGAACTCGTGGGTCTTTTGCTTGACCCGGTAGGCAATGTAGGCACAGCTGCCCGCCACCGCCAGGATGAGGAAGACGAAGAAGGCCAGCACGCCGATGAGGATCTTCATCCCCGTGCTGCTGCCCTTCGAAGCCGGGGCGGCAGGCGCCGGAGGCATCACCGTTCCCACCGGCGCAGCCGGCGCGGCCGGCTGAGTGGCGCCGCACTTGGTACAGAATTTCGCTCCCTCGGCCAGCGGGTTTCCACAACTTACACAGAATGCAGCCATTTTGATGAGCCTTTCCCTTGGCACCGGCCGCAAAAGCCAGTAGGGGCGCAATGTTACGAAGGCTTTGGACGTGCGTCAAGGGGGGAAGCAGTTTCTAGTCTATCGTTTCCAGTTTCCAGCAATTGCGGACTGGTGATGTTCAAGCGTCACAGACAAGTCTCTGTGTCTAGTGTCTAGTGTCTAGTGTCTGCCGGGTGACCGAACTATGGGATGCTCGTATCGAGACTTGATTGTTTGGCAAAAGGCCACAGCAATGGTTACTGAGATCTATCGTGCCACGCGAACTTTCCCGAGCGAGGAAATGTTCGGGCTAACCAGCCAGTTGAGACGATCAGCGGTATCGGTCGCCAGCAATATTGCCGAAGGACAGGGCAGATTATCGAAGGGAGAGTTCAGGCAATTTCTTGGCCAGGCGCGAGGCTCGCTGATCGAAATGGAGACCCAGATTGTGATAGCGGGTAACCTGGGTTTTCTGAACCCCAAAACGGTCGCAGAGTTGATTGACCGCTCAGGGGAAGTAAGCCGCCTCCTGCATGGGCTCATCAAATCCCTCCAACCGGACGAGCCCAGGTCAAGAACCAGTTAAGGACGAGTTGCCGGTGTCCGGAAACCAGAAACCAGAAACCGGAAACTGCCTCAAGTGCTAAACTATGCCATCTTTATGGCTGAAAACGGACGTTCGCGCACATTTCTCTGGATCGTGATTGGAGGAGGGGTCTTCTTCCTCTTCGTGCTGGCCGTGTTTACCCTGGTCTATCTCGCCCTGCATGCCGGAGGGGAGAATGCCTCGTTCCGCACCAGTTTTGGGGACAAGATCGGCGTGGTGGAACTGGAAGGCGTCATTCTCGATCCCAGCACGGTGGTGCAGCAGATCAAAAAGTTCGGCGACGACGATTCCATCAAGGCCATCATCATCCACGTAAATTCTCCCGGCGGCGGAGTGGCTGCCTCGGAAGAGATTTACCGCGAAGTCAAGCGGGTCCGCGACGAGAAGAAGAAGCACATCGTGGCTTCCATCGAAACCGTGGGTGCCAGCGGCGCCTACTACGTTTCCTCCGCTACCAACAAGATCTATGCCGACAACGGCAGCGTAGTGGGATCGATCGGCGTCATTTCCGAGTGGGTCAACTATGGCGACCTGCTGCGCTGGGCCAAGCTGAAGCCGGAAGTGCTGACGGTCGGAGAGTACAAGAGCACCGGCGATCCTACGCGCGATATGACGCCCAAGGAGCGCGCCTACCTGCAGTCGCTGATCGACAACATGTATGGCCAGTTTGTGAAGGCAGTGGCCGACGGCCGGCATGCCAAGGTCGAGGACATAAAAGCCATCGCCGACGGCCGGGTGTGGACCGGCGAGCAGGCCCTCTCCATGCACATGATCGACCAGATTGCCGACTTCGAAGCGGCGGTGAACGACACCGCCAAGGCGGTCGGCATCACCGGCAAGCCTGTGCTGGTGCACCCCGAAAAGGACCGCAAAACCGTCCTCGATCTGCTCTTCGGGGATGTCTCCCAGTGGCTGCCTACCCGGGAAAAGCTGATGGACCAGCACACCGGGTTCTACTATTTGTGGAAGTAGAAGCTGCGCCCTGGGTATGCTTCATCCATGATCAGGCTCCGAAGGAGCGAAAGAAACGTGAGCCCCGGGAACCTGGCCAGCAATGCTTGCCCGGAAAAGCCGCTTGCATAGAACCCCTGAAATTTGAGAAGTTTATAAAGGATTGCGGCTCCCAACGATGTCGCTATCCCGTATAATCCAGACGGATTGAGGAGCGTATGACAAAAGCTGATCTGATCGACGAAGTCTCCAAACTGGCGGAATTAACGCGCAAGGACAGTGAAGTGATCGTGGAGACCATCTTTGACAGCATCGTGCGCTCGCTCCGCGTGGGCGACAAGATCGAGATCCGCGGCTTTGGCAGCTTCCGCACCCGCCAGCGCAAACCCCGCGTCGGCCGCAACCCCAAGACCGGCGAGCGGGTGGAAGTTCCCGCCAAAAAGATTCCGTTCTTCAAGCCCAGCAAAGAGTTGAAAGACCTGGTCAACACCGGGGGCGGACAGGCGCCAGCGCCGCCGGCTCCGCCGGCACCGCCGACTCCACCTCCCGCATAGGAAAGGCATCGTCACCACCCACGTAGGGGCGGACGCCTGGTCAGCCCGGCCGAGCTTGGCAGAGTTACCTTTCGGATTCTCGGCGTTGTTTGGGGAGCTCGGTCCGTATTTTAGGTCCGACCCAGGTTTCTCTAGGACGTCGACCCGCTGAATGCACCCCTCATCGTATTGAATCCGAACGTCCAGGCCGTCTCGAATCGGACCACCGTGGAGAGGAGCATTGTGAAAACATGGAGTGTCGTCGAGCGCGTTGTACGAGAACCAGACCCCTCGCACGGAAAAGGATTCTCTTGCGGGACCTAGCGTCGGAGCCGGGCGGAAATTCTCGACAAGGCCCTCCACCGTCGAGCCCTTGCCGGAAACATACGCGCTCCGCAGCTTCAAAAATTTAGGGATAAAGATCATCAGCGACAGCAAAACGAAGAGTGAGGCCAATGAAGCCATGAAAATTCCTATGACAAGATAAGGCTTCCTATCCTTGAGAAACCGTACGAGAAGCAGTCCAATGGCAACGAAAATCAGTGGATGGGCAACCGCCGACCAGGGAAAGGACCTAAATCCCATCTGAAAAGCTGTGTGATAGTTTCCCTGTGTCATAGCGTTTTCCTGCGACCCTCACTCTACCCTTCGACTCCAGCCCCTGGCAAAATCTCAACAATCTGTGCAGAAACCCTGCCGTCCTTCACTTTCAGCCGTCCGATTGTCACCGGCAGCCGAAATCGTCTCGGCCCGGCGCTCCCCGGATTGAAATAAAGCACTCCACTCTTAGCTTCCTGCGCGGCCACATGGCTGTGCCCGTAGACGACAACATCAAATCCCGCAGCTTCGGGTTTCAAATCGAGATCGGCAAGGTTGTGGAGTACGTAGATGGAAACACCGCCGACTTCCAGCACATTCGTGTTGGGAATCTTCCGCGCCCAGGCTTCGCGATCCACATTGCCGCGAATAGCGGTGACGGGAGCAATCTCAGCCAGTTCTTTCAAGATGTCGGGATCGCCGATGTCGCCGGCATGAATGATGTAGTCCGATGCGGGCAGAGCGGCCAGAGCCTCGGGGCGAAGCAGGCCATGCGTATCGGAGATGACGCCGATGATCCTATGCATGCAGGAGTGGCAAGAACCGGGCCTGTGTGGGTCGGACACTCCTGTCCGACGCCTTTGAAGTTGATCTTAGTTTGGACCCTGCAGTTATCAGAGGGCCGCGGGGGCGCCGAGAAAAAATCAAAAGCGTCGGACAGGAGTGTCCGACCCACACAGGCCACTCACAGCCCCGGACTCTTCTGCTCAATCAGTCCCTTGATCTTCGCCACGAAGTCGGTCGCGGGCATGTCTTCGGTTTTCTCTTTGCCGCGCGTGCGCACGTTTACTTTGCCGGCCTCAGCCTCTTTGTCTCCCACTACCAGCAGGAATGGCACCTTTTGCATGGCATGCTCGCGGATCTTGGCGTTCATCTTCTCGTTGCGGGCGTCCACGTGAACGCGAACGCCAACTGTTTTGAGCTGGTCAGCAACTTTGTTGGCATAGTCAGCGTGGCGCTCGGAGATGGGAATCATCACTGCCTGTACCGGCGACAGCCATACGGGAAACGCTCCGGCATAGTGCTCGATCAGCACGCCGAAGAAGCGCTCGACCGATCCGTACAAAGCCCGGTGCACCATCACCGGCTGCTTGCGCGATCCATCTTCGGCGACGTACTCCAGGCCGAAGCGCTGCGGCAGGTTGAAGTCGAACTGGACGGTAGAAAGCTGCCACAGGCGGCCGATGGCGTCCACCAGCTTGATATCAATCTTCGGGCCGTAGAACGCCGCTTCGCCAGGGATGGTGGTGTATTCGATGTTGAGTTCCTTGAGAACTTTTTCCAGCGAATTCGTGGCCCCGCTCCACTGCTCGTCGCTGCCCACAAAATTTCTACGGTCGGCAGGGTTCCAGGTGGAAAGCTCCGTCTGAAATTTGTCGAAGCCGAAATCCTTGAGCACGTCGCGGGCGAACTCGACGCAATCGGCAATTTCTTTTTCGATCTGTTCCGGGGTGCAGAAAATATGGGCGTCGTCCTGGGTGAAGCCTCGAACGCGCAGCAGGCCATGCATCACGCCCGAACGTTCGTAGCGATACACCGTGCCCAGTTCGCCCAAGCGCACCGGCAGATCGCGATACGATTTCAGCGAGTCTTTATAAATCAGGATGTGAAACGGGCAGTTCATGGGCTTCAGGCGGTATTCGGCGTCGTCGAGTTCCATGACGTCGAACATGTTTTGCGCGTAGTAGCCTTCGTGCCCCGAGGTCTGCCACAACTGCCGCCGCGCCACATGCGGGGTGTACACCAACGCGTAGCCGCGCTTCAGATACTCGGCGCGCATCCAGTCTTCCATCTCTTTGCGGATGATTCCGCCCTTGGGATGCCAGAAAATCAGCCCCGGCCCCGCCAGTTCCTGGATGGAAAACAGATCGAGCTGCTGCCCCAGCACGCGATGGTCGCGCTTTTTGGCCTCTTCCTGTTTGTTGAGAAAATCGTCGAGGTCCTTTTTCGAGAAAAACGACGTCCCGTAAATGCGCTGCAGTTGCGGATTGCTCTCATCGCCCAGCCAGTAAGCGCCGGCAATGTTCAGCAGTTTGAACGCCTTGATCTTCCCGGTCGAAGGGATGTGCGGGCCGCGGCAGAAATCCAGAAACTTGCCGGTCTTGTAGATCGAAATCTTTTCATCGGGCTTGGTGAACTGCTCGATGAAATGACATTTCATGAAGTCGCCTTCACCCTTGAATTTCTCCAATCCTTCGTTGCGCGGCAAAAATTCCCGAGCGTAAGGGATGTCCTGCTGCACCAGCTCCTGCATCTTCTTTTCGATCTTCTGCAGGTCTTCCGGAGTGAATGGCGTGGGACGATAGAAATCGTAAAAGAATCCCGTGTCAGTCGGCGGCCCGTGGCCCAGCTTGGTCTCAGGAAACAATTCCAGCACTGCCGCCGCCAGCAGATGCGCGGACGAATGCCGATACACTTCAAGCGCCTCGGGATCACGATCGGTCAGCAGCCGAAGGTCGGTATCTTTCTCCAGCGGCTTGGTCACGTCGATGAGATCGCCGTTGGTTTTGGCGACGAGCGTGGCATCGGCCAGACGCTGGCCAATTGATTTGGCGATATCGAGCGCGGTCGTCCCCTTGGGGACTTCTTTCACACTTCCGTCAGGAAGCTTGACATGGATGCTGTCTGCCATAAGTTAGGTTCGAAGTGGAATGTTTTCAGTTTATTGGAGGGTGCGGGGCGGGTCAAACGAGGTTCGGGAGTGGCAGTGCCCCAGTTTTGGAACGATGACTCTCGCGGACCAGTCATCCTGAGCGTAGTAGCTGCTTCGCGACGCGAAGCAACTGCGCAGTCGAAGGACCCCTACTAAATCTTCGATGCGGTAGCGTTCTTTGAGCGCAGTGCCGAGCCCCACGCTATGGCTGCCACGTCGCATCCACGTCCTGATCAACGGTCGCGTCCAAACTAGCGATCAAGTTGCTGGCCAGTTCCGCCCCTCTCGTCCTCAGGGAGCGCCAAAGCCTTTTGCAGTAGTTCACGGGCTTCCTGCGCCATAATTTGAAATTATACTCCCCGCTCAAACTTGGCCTGGAAGGTTCACCAGCCTCTTACTCCCCCACCACCATCTTCCCCTTCTCATCCTTCACCACATAAGCCCAGGGCAATTTCGCGTCGTGGGTAAAGATGGTCAGCCACTTTTCCGGCACGGCTTCTGCGTAATAACGCTTGCGGCTTTCGATGGTCTCGAGCGGATACAGGTCATAGGACATCACCCAGTTCAGATCAAGATGCGCGCTGGTTGGAATCAGGTCGGAGATGTAACACGCCGTCTTTCCGCCGCTTTGCACCAGGATCGCCTGCATGTCGCGGGTGTGTCCGGGATAGACGCGGACTGATATGCCGGGAACGATTTCCGCGTCGCCGCGCAACAGCGTCATCTGTCCGCTTTCGACGAGGGGATCGTAATTCTCCGTGATGTAGCTGACGCCGTCGCGCTGATTTTCGTGGGCGTGCTTCCACTCGCCTTCCTGCACGTAGTACTTCGCTTTGGGGAAGGTGGCGGCAATTTTGTCGCCCTGGCGGATGGTATTCCATCCGCAATGATCGAAGTGCAGATGGCTGTTGATGACGATATCGACATCTTCCGGCGCGACGCCCGCTGCGGCGAGTTTGTCGAGCAACTCCGCGGGCTGGCCGTAGATCTTGATCATTCGTTCCGAAAGCTTGTTGCCTACGCCGGTTTCGATCAGCACGGTTTGCGATCCGGTGCGAATTACGACCGAATTCAGTCCCAGAGGGACGAGATTATTGCCCTCGGGTTTTACTTTGCGTTCCCACAGGCTTCTGGGGACGACACCGAACATGCCGCCGCCATCGAGGTGGTAGGTCCCGTCAGAGAGGGCGGTAAGCTCGAAGTCGCCTAAAGTCATACGCTGCATGGAATGATGCCCTCTCTAAAAGCCTATCACTGCTTGCGTAGGGGCGGACGCCTCGTCCGCCCGGCCGAGCGAAGCTCGGCTTTTTCTTGAAAGAATGGATGGCGCCCACGAAAGCAGGTCCCCATTCGACTCCCCCTCGTGTGCAGTCGGAGTTCGCTCAGGGCAGGCTCTCCACTGCGCTCGCTGCGCTCCGCTGCGGTCGGGATGACAATAAGGATTGATGACAGTAAGGATTAAGGGGGTTACGCCAGCGGTCTGCTCAGGCTATAATGAAGGAGGAATGTTGACGGATGCGCCATCAGAAGCCCAATTCGCACCTGCCCGTGTGCTGGCTGCACTTCTTAGTGTGCCCGTGCCGATATCTGGCAGTGTTGCCCTCGCAGGCGCGTCCCAGTCTGTTCGGTAGCGACTAGTTTCCCCATCCTCCCAAATGATGTGGCTTAAGGGCTGAATCCGCCTTTTTCGGCGCGACCGCCCCGCCGACGACTGAAGACCGACGACCGACGACTGATGACTGCTTTCCGGAGGATCCAATGACCACCAAGACTCTTGCAGGACCCAAAATCAAGACCGCCTCTGCCCGGCCCCAATGCCAAACGCGTTCTCGCGGGCGACGAAAAATACCTTTCGCCCTCTTACACCCGCTCCTACCCGCTGGTAGCCAAGCAGGGCCGCGGCATTGTAGTGACGGATGTGGACGGCAACGAATTTTTCGATTTCTCCGCCGGCATCGCCGTGACCTCGACCGGTCATTGCCATCCCGATGTGGTGGCCGCCATCCAGAAGCAGGCGGGCGAACTGATCCACATGTCGGGCACGGACTTTTACTACGAGAGCATGATCACGCTGGCGGAGCGCCTGTCGAAAATCGCGCCTATGCCGGGACCGCATCGGGTGTACTACGGCAATTCCGGCGCCGAAGCGGTGGAAGCTGCGCTCAAACTGGCCCGCTACCACACCAAGCGGCAGAATGTGATTGCCTTTTTCGGAGCGTTTCATGGCCGCACCATGGGCGCGCTTTCGCTGACTGCGTCGAAGCCGCAGCAGAAGCGGCGTTTCGGCACGGGAGTTCCGGGCGTCACGCATGTGCGCTATCCCGACGTTTACCGCGGCTGCGAAGGCGGCGCGCAGGACGCCGAGGCCTTTGCGCTGGGCTGTGCCCGCTTCATCGAAGACAAATTGTTCAAGACGACGCTGGCGCCGGAAGAAGTGGCGGCCATTTTTGTCGAGCCGGTGCAGGGCGAGGGTGGATACGTGGTCGCGCCCACGGTGTTCATGAAAGAACTGCGCCGCATTTGCGACAAGTACGGCATTCTGCTGGTGGCGGATGAAGTCCAGAGCGGCGTTGGACGCACCGGCAAGTGGTGGGCGATCGAGCATACCGGAGTGCAGCCTGACATTATCTGCTCGGCAAAGGGTATCGCTTCGGGCATGCCGCTGGGCGTCATGATGAGCCGCGCCGACATCATGGACTGGGTGCCGGGTTCGCACGCATCAACTTTTGGCGGCAACCCTGTCTGCATCGCGGCCGCGCTGGCCACGCTCGACGTCATCGAGAAGGAAGGATTGCTGGCGAACTCCGCCGAGGTCGGCAACCACATGCTGAAGCGCATGGCGGAGTGGCCGCGCAAGCATAAACTGGTTGGCGATGTACGGGGCCGCGGCTTGATGATCGGCGTCGAGATCGTCAAAGACAAGAAGACCAAGGAGTACGGCGCCGAAGAACGCGACCGCATTATCGAGCTGGCGTTCGAACGCGGCCTGCTGTTCCTGGGCTGCGGTCCGAGCACGATCCGCATCGCGCCGCCGCTGGTGGTCAGCAAGGACGAAGCCGACGTCGCAGTCGATGTGCTCGACGAATGCATAACCCTGGCCGGAAAGTAAGCTTGTGTGGCGCGGGCGTCCTCGCCCGCGGCCTTTGACGTTGGTGTTTGGTGGCTCGCCAAGTGGCGTACCCACTCGTGGAGAGCCCAACATTTTTTGGGTAGGCGTTTCGGCAAGGGCAAGCTTCACGGGCACTGGATACCCTCACGCGGGCGAGGGCGCCCGCGCCACACGTTTGTTCCAGGATTTCTCATGAACTCAGGAACTATCGAACTCATCTACATCGCCCCTGCCGCCACGGCGCCCATGCTTGCGGTGAAGGAAGCTGTTGCCATTCCAGGTTCGGGCCTCGAAGGCGACCGCTACGCTCAGGGCCAGGGAACATTCTCCAAGCCGGAACCTGACTACGAGCTGACCCTGATCGAGGCCGAAGCGATCGAGGCCCTCAAACGCGATTACAAGGTGGATCTCGCTCCCGGCGAGAGCCGGCGCAACCTGGTGACTCGGGGCATCGCGCTCAACCATCTGGTGGGATGTGATTTCCAGATTGGCGAAGTGAAGGCGCACGGCATTCGTCTGTGCGAGCCTTGCGACCATCTGCAGCGTCTGGCGGGACGCGAGGTCATCAAGGGCCTGCGTCATCGCGGCGGGCTGCGGGCGCAAATTCTGACGCGCGGAGCGATCCGGGTTGGCGATTCGGTCATTGCCCATAAGGACTAGCACTTGTGGGTTTGTCCTTGACACCACAACTTGGTCGAGCGAAACTCCGAATCAGAGACTCTCTCTGAATTTTTTGCATGGATCAATACTCCATCCTGGACAATAACCAGGCAGGGCTGGACGCTGCCCCGCCGAATCTTGTCTCCGCCCATCTTGCTCCCGCAAACATGCCGCCGAAAGCCCCGCCCGCGCCACTTGGGCGCTTCGGTGCGCGAGGCTTTGCGCTTTCCCGGCGAGGACGGCGGCAAGTCGCTCAGCGAGATGGCGCAACGCGACCTGGATGCCACGCTGCAGTTGCTGGCGGAGCGGGCGCAATACATTACGGGAGCGTCGGGAGCGGCGATCGCGTTGCGGCAGGGTGAAAACATGGTCTGCTGCGCCAGCGCCGGCCCTTCGGCGCCGGAAATGGGGGCCCATCTGCAGATCGATTCCGGACTTTCAGCCGAGAGCGTGCGCAGCCGGAAGATCCTTATTTGCGAAGACGCGGAAAACGATCCGCGGGTCAACCGCGACAGTTGCCGGGCTTTCGGCATCGCATCGGTGGTGGTGATGCCCCTGGTGCGGGAAGAAGAAGTGTATGGGGTCTTCGAATTGCTCTCCGGCCGGCCGCACGCATTTGAAGAGCGCGACTACGTGGCCCTCAACCGCCTGGCGGAAATGATCCAGACCGCGGTGGAACATGCCGAAGCCGCGCGCCGCGCCGAAACTGAGTTGGGAGCGGCGGGGAATGCGCAACCGATGATTGTGGGCTCGATCAGCCCTCAGACTCGCGAGCCAGAACTGGTCCCCGGATCGCGCAGCCATATTCTCAAAACAAATTCTGAGGTGCTGGAGCCTGAGATCGAGGCGGGCCCCGCGACGGTGACAGTGGAGCATAACGCGTCCCCGGCGCTTGCGGTGAGTTCGACGGTGATCGAAATGCCTGCGCTGGTGACGAACTCCCACCCGCATCCGGCGGACGAAGATGCATCCAGTCCGACAAGCACCATCGCCTTCGGGAACCTTCGCAGATGTGAAACGTGCGGCTTTCCGGTGTCCGAGGGCCGAAGGTTATGCCTCGATTGCGAAGCCGCCACTCCGGACGCGGTCGCGATTAACGACCCTCAGGACATGTTCGGCGAACTCTCCGACTCCAACACCAGTTGGGTGCGGTCGCATGCGTATCTGATCGCGACCGCACTGGTAGCGATCGCCACGATCGCATTGCTGGCCTGGCGGCTGTAAGCCGCGCCACATAAAACTAACCTACTTCTACCAAGCCGTAGGTTTTTTGCCAGTGGGTGCGCATGTGGCGCAGGGCGCGATCGATTTCTTCCTGTGAAACCTCTTCGTCAGGACCGGCAAGCACGGCCGCGGCTTCGCGCTTGGCGGCTTCCAGCAGTTGTCGATCGCGGACCAGGCTGGCGACCTGGAAGCTCGGCATGCCGGCCTGGCGGGTGCCGAAGAACTCGCCTGGGCCGCGCAATTCAAGGTCGAGTTCGGCAATCTTGAATCCGTCGGTGGTGCGGACCATGGCATCGAGGCGGCGGTCGCCATCTTCCGAGACTTTCCCCCCGGTCATGAGAATGCAGAACGATTTTGCGGCGCCGCGGCCGATGCGTCCGCGCAGTTGGTGCAGCTGCGAGAGGCCAAAGCGCTCGGCGTGCTCGATCACCATCACGGTGGCATTGGCCACATCCACGCCGACTTCGATCACGGTCGTCGAAACCAGAATATCGACCTCACCTTTCTGGAACCTTCGCATGACGTCTTCTTTCTGGTCAGCGTGCAGGCGGCCATGCAAGAGCTCTACACGCCGGTCGGGAAAGATCTTCCTGCTGAGCTCTTTGTGCATCTTGAGCGCGGCCTTAAGTTCGCTCTCCTCGTTCTCTTCGATCACGGGATACACCACATAGGCCTGATGTCCGGCGGCAACCTGCTTGCCCACGAATTGCCAGACTTCGTCCGCCCGGTCATCGGAGACGCGGCGGGTGACGATGGGCGTGCGCCCGGGAGGCATTTCATCGAGGACGCTGATGTCGAGATCGCCGTAGAGCGTGAGCGCGAGGGTGCGGGGGATGGGAGTGGCGGTCATGACCAGGACGTCGGGCTCGCCTTGAGCTGCCGAGCTTTGCTCGGCTGGGCGGACGAGGCCTGTCCTGAGCGGAGTCGAAGGAGCGTCCGCCCCTACGTGGTTCGCGCTGCTTCCTTCGTCTCCGGATTTCTTCATCAGCTTGAAGCGTTGCATCACTCCGAAGCGGTGTTGTTCGTCCACGATCACCAGTCCCAGTTTGGCGAATTCGACCTTTTGTTCGATCAGCGCGTGGGTCCCGATGACCAGCTGGGCGTTGCCCTGGGCGAGGTGGCGCCGGATCTCGCGCTTGCGGTCTTCTTCCACCGAGCCGGTCAGGAGGACGATCCGGTATCCGGCATTTTCCAGGATGCGCCGGGCGGAAAAATAATGTTGCTGGGCCAGAATTTCGGTGGGCGCCATGAGCGCGACCTGGTATCCATTTTCCATCGCAATGATGGCCGCCTCGAAGGCTACGATGGTCTTGCCCGATCCGACATCGCCTTGCAGCAGGCGCCGCATGGGGACAGGCAACTCCATGTCGGCTGCAATTTCCTTGAGCACCCGCTTCTGCGCGGCCGTGGGATGGAAAGGCAGAATCTTCTTGATCGCATCCCGGGCGCGATTGTCCAGAGTGAACGCGATTCCGGTCTGTGCCTTCTGTTGCCTCCTTTTGAGCTCGAGGCCCAGTTCGAGAAAAAAAAGCTCTTCAAAGATCAGCCGGATGTGAGCCGGGGTGCGGAAGGCCTGCAAATCCTGAAAGCTCTCGCCGGGATCGGGCCAGTGGACCTGGCGCAGCGCGTCCTGCGGCGAGATCAGGTTCATGTGGCGGCGTACTGCGGCCGGGACCGGGTCCGCGAGTTGCGGCGGAAGGTTCTCCAGAACGCCATGAATGACGCGGCGGAACCAGCGCGGTGTCAGGCGGCCCTGGCCGGTCGATTCATAAATGGGGACAATGCGGCCGACTTCGAGCGACGATGCAGCCTTGTGCTCCTCCGCTTCGGCTTCCTCGGAAGAGTCGCCGAGAATTTCAAACTGCGGCTGCACCAGCTGCAATTCTCCGCCGCCGCGCTCTTCTTCTACCTTGCCGTAAAGCGCCACCAGCTGTCCGGGTTTGAAACGGTCGCGAAGATAAGTCGCGTTGAACCAGATGCACTTCAGGCGGCTCCGGCCCTGCCCGGCCGTCATCTGAAAAATGGGCATGCGGCGGGTGCGGAACAACCCGGAGGTGCGGACTTCGGCGATGACCGTGGCCATTTCCCCCGCCCTCAGTTCGGAAATTCCACGCGGGTTCACGCGGTCTTCGTAGCGAAAGGGCAAATAATGAAGCAGATCATCGACGGTATGAATGCCTTTGGCTCCCAGCACGTCGGCCAGGCGAGGGCCGATGCCCTTCACGTATTGCACCGAAGTGGAAAGCTCCAGCATCTCCAGCGATGTTAGCAGGAGGCGAGCGGTCGTTGGTCGTTGGTCGTCGGTCGTTGGCCGTTGGGCCAAGGCAAGGCAGGTTCGTTGGTCGCGGCCATCAAAACGGTCGTTGCTTCAGCCGGAGGCTACGGGTTTTGGCCAACGACCAACGACCAACGACCCACGACGAATTTCGAAATGGCGGGACTTTCTCACGTTACTTTCGGAACCTCAGCTAGCGCCGCCGCGCGGGTTACAATCCGGCTGGCCCCATGCAGAAAATCGCCATCCTTTACGACGCCAGCCAGGCGGTGTTGTCCACCTTTGACCTGGACGAGGTGCTGCAGCGCATCCTGGTCATCGCGCGCGACTACTTTCACCTGCAGAACGTCGCTATCTTGTTGCTGGATAAGGAGACAAACCAGCTTTGCATCCGGTCGCAGATCGGCGGCGAGCCAGGATTTGACAGCGTCCGGGTAAATATCGGGACGGGTTTGATCGGCACCGCGGCCCAGAAGAAGCGCCCTCTGTACGTCCCCGACTTTGCCCGGGAAACGCGTTACCAGCCGTGGGGAAAAAAGACCCGTTCGGAACTGGCGATACCGCTCATGGTGCGGGACGAAATGGTGGGAGTGCTGGATTGTCAGAGCGAAAATGCTGACCACTTTGATTCCGAAACCGTGGACCTGCTGACCCTGTTTTCCACCCAGGCCTCGATGGCCCTGCAAAATGCAAAGCTGTATTCGCTGGAGCGCCGCCGGGCCTCGCAGTTGGAAGCGATCAACGCGGTCGCGCGGGAAACTACCGTGGTGCTGGACGTGAAGGAACTGCTGGCGAAAGCCTGCCGGAAGATCCGGGAAGCGTTCGACGTCTCGCACGTCTCGATGCTCGTAAAGGAAGATGAAGACCTGAAGTTGCAGGCCCACCATGGCAACCTGACCTTGCTCATACCGGAAGGGGGAAAAGTTCCGGCGGGAGCAGGTTTGTGGGGACGCGCGCTGCGGGAGAGCAAGACCGTGATTGAGAACGAGGCCGAGGCGAACCCGGATTGCGTCGGTATTTATCTCGAGTCGGCTGCCCGGATGTGTATTCCACTGGTGTCCTTTGGGCAGACCCTCGGGGTCCTGGTTCTGGACAGCACCCAGCCGGGTTCCTTTCTGGCCAGCGATATTCAGTCGCTGGAATCGGTGGCCGACATCTGCGCCACGGCGATCCAGAACGCTCACTACGTGGAGCGAGTCAAACAGCTGGCCTATCTGGACGGGCTGACCGGAATCTTCAACCGGCGCTACTTTGAACTCCGAATTCAGGAGGAACTGGAACGCGCCCGGCGCTTCGACATCGGGATGGCTGTGATCATGGTGGATATCGATCAGTTCAAGAGCCTGAACGATGAGTTCGGCCACCTGCTGGGCGATGAAGTGCTGCGCCAGGTTTCCTCGATCTTTTCCCAGCAGCTGAGGAAGATCGATGTGGTTTGCCGTTACGGAGGAGAAGAGTTCGCCATCCTGCTTTCGCAAACCAGCCAGCAACAAGCCCTGGCCGTGGCCGAGAAGCTGAGGCGGATGGTCGATAGCTGGCAATTTCCCGGGGTGTCGCGTCCGGTCACCATCAGCGCCGGAGTGGCCACGTGCCCCGATCATGGCAGCACGCGGGAAGACCTGGTGAGAGCGGCCGATGCCGGATTGTACGCCGCCAAACAAGGGGGCAGAAACTGCGTGCGCGAAGCGTCAGCGGCCCTGTGTGGGTCGGACACTCCTGTCCGACGCTTTTGACGTTGCTCTTGGTTTTGCGGCCAGGCAGTCTGAAAACACGTATAGCAAGAAAATCAACAGCAACTTGTGTCGGACAAGAGTGTGCGACCCACACACACTACGTGGCGCTAGATATCTGCTTCGGGCTGCCAGGCCTTACGGTTCTCCTGAATTTCGCGTTCCACTTCGCGCATTTCCTGCTTCAACTCTTCTTCGTGGTCGCGTAATTCCCGGGTGGCTTCTTCCACGCTGGGCCTGACGACACGGATGGCCTGCTCGATTTCAGGCTTCAGGTGCGCGATTTCAGATTGGACTTCGCTCAGGTCAATCACCGTTTCGGAGTCAACGTCGGGCTCCTCAATACTGTCTTCCATATCGAGGATCTTGGACTGGTTGCGGTCGGGGACGGTCAACGTGAGGTTTTGTTCCTTCCGTTCCCGAATGATGCTTACGGTGACGCTGTTGCCCTTGCGCCCACGGATGGCATGAGTAAAATCGCCGCTGTCACTGATCGATTCTCCATTGACTCTCACAATCACGTCGCCGGCCCGGAAGCCGGCCTGCTCAGCGCGGCTGCCCGTTTCCACGGAGCGCACCAGCACTCCCCTGCCATTTTTCGCGCCGAAGAAGTCTCCCAGCTGAGGCGTAAGGTTTTCCACCATCAGTCCGCTGCGCGCGGAAGAATGCACGACAACGATGGAGACCGGCATATCGATCTCCGGCGCAAAGGGGGCGGCCGGCATAACGGGCATAGCCGGCATGGCCGGAACTGCAGGCATGGCGAAGGTGATGGCCTTGCCTGGCCGGGCCAGGGCAAAAGTCTGTCTGCGGTCGGCCAGTTGGGTCTTGATGGTCATCAACTGGCCGGCGCGACTGATTCCGATGTTCACCGTGCGTCCGGGAGGAATCTCGCGGATCATGCGGCGCAACTGCTCCACGCTTTCCACCTGGTTGCCGTTCAGGGTGAGAATGACGTCGTGCTCTTTGATTCCGGCCTTGCCGGCGGGAGCATCCTGATCGACCAGGGTGACTTCGACGCCGTGTTCTTCCTTCAGTTTCAGATCGGGCAGACGATCGGCGGTGACGTCGCGCGTGTCAACTCCCAGATAGGACCCGCCGCCGAAGTCTTCGCTGGAGTATCCAAAGGACTCGCTGAAGGGTTCCTGCGAGCACAACTGCCCGCCGCTTGCGGCCGCGGCGAACATCGGCAAAATCAGTATGGCGAGGATTGTTGTACGCATGTCGTCCCCCTTTTATCCCGTGGAGGCCGGGCGTCCCCGCCCGGCTGGACGGGCGAGACGCCCGTCCACCATCCCGGCGTCAGCGGCTGGCCAGAAATGTGATGTCTCCAGTTGTGGTGCGCACTTTCAGAGTTGGGCCGCCTCCGTTCAAACTGCCCTCGGCGCTGGCGGTGCCGGGCCCCCACTCGCCGCCCTCGGTGGTAACTCGAATCTCGGAAAAATCGGAGCGGATGCGATGGCCGTTTGCCAGATCGATCGACGCCCGGATGGTGATGCCCAGGCTGGGCGCCAGATAAACCGTAATGTCTCCAGCGGAAGTCTCCAGCACCGAATCCGTGCGGTCAGCTCCGGAGACGAACTTGGCCACGATGCCGCCGGCCCCGGTTTCGGCGCGGGCCGCGGGCACGCCGTTCAGAGTGATGCTGCCGCCTCCGGTTTCAGCGCGGACCGCGCCGGTGGCCGAGTTCAGGCGGATGCTGCCCCCACCGGTTTCAATCTCAGCCGGGCCCGCAATCTCGCCCAACTCGATGCTGCCGCCTCCGGTCGTCACCTTGAGCGGCCCGGAGCAATGTTGTACCTCAATGCTTCCGCCCCCGGTTTCGAGCACCGCGCCCTGCATCCCCGAGACCAACACCACGCTTCCTCCGCCGGTTTCAGCGTTGATCTTGCCCTTGGCCGATGCCACCTTGATGCTGCCGCCGCCGGTGCGCACTGTGAGTTCCCCGCCAACCGTACCTACATCGATGCTTCCTCCTCCGGTCTCGGCATTCACCGCGCCCGCAATGTCATCGAGGTGAATGCTTCCGCCTCCGGTTTCGCCCTCGACCCGGCCGCCCACGCCGGTGGCGGTAAGATCGCCGCCGTCAGTTTCAACTTTCACCAGATCGATATTGCGGGGGACATTGATCATAAATTCGCTGGAAGACCGGTGCGGCTTGCTGCCTTCCCATTCGGCCACCACCCAGGCCGTGTCACCGCGGACATAAGCGCTGATCTTGTAAGAGTCGAATTCGCGGCGTGCTTTCTCTTCCGACGAAGCGTAGGAACGATTGTTGATGACGTAGCTTATAGTTGGCTGCGAGCCACCCACAACTTTCACTACGCCGGAGTCCACCTTCACCCGCAGATTTTTCGCCGCCGCCATGGAGCCGGTGATCTGGCGCGACCATCTGCCGTTGTCCTGATAGACCCGCGTCTGTTGGTCAGGCCGCGCTTCCTGGGCTACGGCGACGGACACCAGCAGGAGAAAGAGCGTTGCGATTTTAGGAGTTTTATTCAACTGTCACCTTCCGATCTTCGAACTACGGTCAAGCGCTGTTCCACAAACTCTCAATCGATCTCCGCCGTCTGGGCCAGCATATTGCGGGCCTGCGAGCGGATGTACAGGTTCTGATCGTTCTCCGCCAGCTTTTGCAGCACCACCCGCACGCTGCTGTCGGCGCGGCACGGTTCGAGCAGATGCAATGCCTGGGTCCGCAAGCCGGGATTGGAATCGTTCACCAGGGCCTCGAGTACCGCATTCCGCACCCTGACGTCGTCCTTCACGTAAGACCCCAGCCCCTCAATCGCCTTGAGGCGAACTCCCGGATTCGAGTCATAGCGCAAGGCATACAACAGGGCCTCGCGCACGCGGGTATCGTTTGGCGTCTGGGTCAGCAGGTCCACGGAATCCATGCGCACGCCCGAGTTGTAGTTGTTGCGGGTAGCGAACAGCAGCAACTGCTGGATGCGCTGGTCGTTGATCGAACCCTGCGCTTCCTGGGTAGAAACCGTGTTGTAGCGGATGCTGATCTGAGAGGAACCGGGCTGCTGCGAGATGGATTGAATGCCGGTGATGGATGATTCCGTGGGAGTCGCGCTGGTCAGATCGACCGGGTTGCGGCCATTCATCACTTGATAAGTCGCGCCAATTCCTCCGGCGAAGCCTACGATGAAGATGGCCGCGGCCAGCGCCGGAGCCAGCTTGATAGGGCGAAGCCAGGCGCCCGGATCGAAGACCAGGCGTTGCCAGAAGCCGCCCTGCTCGGTAGTTTCGAGCTCCTCCTGCAAGCGCATGCGCGAAGCCGTCACCAGATTGGGAGAGGGCTCCTCCACGGGAAACTGGGAGAGTGTGGTATGAAGCTGGCGGGCTGATTTCAGCTCCGCCGCGCAATCGGTGCAGCGCGCCACGTGCTGTTCCAGTTCATAACGGGCGTCGTCCGGCAGTTCGTTGTAGATATGCAGCAGAATATTTTCGTGGACCCATTCGCATTTCATAGTTTCACCCCCATTTGCTCCAGCGTTCCAGCACTGCCGAGCCGTGCTCGGCTGGACAGCCGGGGGCGGCTGTCCCCACGTGATTTGTTGCCACTCATCGCATGTCCGCCAGGGAGCCGCGCAGCTTCTGCGTGGCCCGGAATAAAGTGTTCTTTGCCGTTTCTTCCGTGGTATTCAAAATTTCGCCTACCGTCCTCAATTTCAGCCCCTGATAGTGCTTCAGTTCGAAGACCATGCGCTCGCGGGGCGTCAGCTTATTCAGGGCGTGGTTGATTCGCTTTCCCAGTTCGCGACGCATCAGGTCGCGTTCCGGGTTCGCGCCCGCCCGGCCATCGGGCACCTGGGCCAGGACGTCATACGCTTCGCCCTGCGCATCCACCGCGACCGGCGCATCTTCCTTGCGCACCTGTTTCTTCCGCAGGTGGTCCAGACAGAGATTGGTCACGATGCGGTAAATCCAGGTATAGAACGAGCACTCGAAGCGAAAATTGCCGACGCTTTTGTACGCCTTCAGGAAGGCGTCCTGATAAATGTCCTGGGCTTCGTGCTCCGAGCCGGTCAAATGCATGGCCAGCCGGAGGACAGCCTGGTCGTAGTGCCGCACCAGTTCCTCGAAGGCGGCGCGGTTGCCGCGCTGCGCTTCGCGGACCAGCAACGTGTCATCGATACGAACTGAACTGTGCCCAGCCATTTGGCCCCGAGTAAGGGGGTCCTGGGAATCGTTGCTTGGTTCCACCCCGCGACTCGCGTCCGGATAAGAACTTCCGCGAATCGCCAGCTGTACTGCCCATGCATCGGCCGGCATCTCTGGTTGTCCTCGACTAAGCCGGGTGCCCTGCCGTTCTTCCCGGTTGCATAGCTATGGACGTGGCAGCAAAAGAACCGTGAGCAGGGATTATAGGAGTTTGGCCCTGTCCGTGCATGGGGTTAAGGTCGGGCGGGAGCTGCTTTGGAATAAACCACGTAGGCCCGGACGCCCGCGTCCGGGCGGGCGGAGCCCGCCTTGCGTTCTTGGACGGTACCAATCAAAGACCTGGCGAAGCTGCGCTCCGCTGGGCGGGTGAGGGCACCCGCCCCTACGCGGGTTGTAACTACTCCGCTGCTTCCTTCTCGATGACGACTTTGAGGTGCGTGGTCACGTCCTTGTGCAGCTTGATGGGGACGGTGAATTCGCCCACGGTCTTGAGCGGCTCGTGGATCTGAATCTTCCGGCGGTCCACGTCAAAGCCCTTCTTGGCCAGCGCATCTGCGATATCGCCGGAGGTGACTGAGCCAAAGAGCTGATCGTGTTCGCCGGAGCGCCGGGTGAATGAAACCGACACGCCTTCGAACTGCTTGGCCAAGGCTTCCGCGCTGGTCTTCTCCTTGGCCGAGCGCCGCACCGACGCAGCCTTCATCTGCTCGATGACCGCCTTGTTGCCCTTCGAGGCCTCGATGGCAAGCTTATGCGGCAGCAGATAATTGCGTCCAAAACCTTCGGCGACCTTTACCACGTCGCCGCGCGAGCCCAGCTTGGGCACATCTTCTTTCAGAATGACTTCCATGGTGGCTCCCTTAGAAATTCTTTTTGCCACGGATTCACGCGGATTTTCGCGGATTGTTTATTTCTTGATCTGGTCCGTGAAAATCCGTGTGGATCCGTGGCCAGGTTCTTTACGAGGCGCGCCCGGCAAACGGCAACAGGGCGATGTTCCGCGCCTGCTTGATGGCCAGGGACAAACGCCGCTGGTGCGGGGTGCAGACGCCGGTCAGGCGCCGCGGGACGATCTTGCCGCTCTCCGCCACGAACTGGGCGAGCAGGCGCACGTCTTTGTAGTTGATGGCCTCAATTTTCTCCACGCAGAACTTGCAAACCTTCTTGCGGCGAAAATATTTGCGTCCACCTTCGCGGCCGCCGCCCGGTCCGCCGGGACGCGGAGGACGGCGCTCGCGATCGCCAAATGAGGGCCGGTCGCCGGAAGGACGATCTCCGCCCGCCGGACGCTCTGAACCTGCCACTGCTGTTGTTCTGGTTTCTTCAGCCATGATGCTCCTTAAAATCAGTCGTCGGTCGTCAGTCTTCAGTCGTCAGGAAGCCGGTTCTCCGTCGTCTTGCTGAAGACTGACGACCGACGACTGACGACTAGTTACGCTGTAACTTCTGCCGCTTCTCCGCCGGTTTCCGTGACCGGCGCGGGGGGCGGGGTCTTGCGCTTGGCGTCGCGGATGGCCTTGATCTTGTCCAGCCGCTTTTGTTCTTCGTCGATGCGCACGGTGATGAACTTGATCACCGGTTCGGTGACGCGCAGGCGGCGCTCCAGTTCGTGAATCAGACCGCCACCGCCTTCCACCGTAAGCAGCACATAGATGCCGTCGTGAAAGCGGCGGACCATGTAGGCCAGGCGGCGCTTGCCCATCTTCTCCACGCTCTTCACGTTTCCGCCCGAAGACGTGACGGCAGTCTCCAGTGTGGAAATCAGCTTGTCCTGCTCCTCTTCCACCATGTCGGGGCGGACGATAAACATCAGCTCATAAGTGCGATTCATTTTCTCTCCACCTTCCATCCACCACGTTCGATTTCAATGCGCGAGCTGTGTGGGTCGGACACTCTTGTCCGACGCTCTTGAACTTGTCTTGCCCTGGATGTTGAGCCTGTCCAAGTCAAAACAGTCGGACATGCGTGTCCGACCCACACAACCCGCGCCTACATTGCTTCAGCCTTCCGGTTGAAGCGGTTCATGGCCGGGGCCGGACCTTCCTGCAAAATCACGTTCACCGCTTCGGCGGCGCTGTCCAGCACTTCGTCCACTTTCTTCAGTTGCGACTTGCGAAAGGGCGTCAGCACAAATTTCACGCCATCCGCGATTTTCCGTTCCGGCGAAATTCCCAGCCGGATGCGCAAAAATTCCTGCGTGCCCAAAGCCCCAATGATCGACTTCATGCCATTGTGGCCCGCCGAACTTCCCCGCTGGCGGATGCGAATCGTGCCCAGGGGCAAATCCAGTTCGTCGTAAATCACGATCAGGTCCGTCTCCGGGCTGATCTCATGCTTCGCCACCAGTTCACGAACCGCCATGCCGCTCAGGTTCATGAAGGTCTCCGGCTTGGCCAGCAGGACCGGTTCGCCGCCGATTTCTGCCCGCGCCGTAAGCGCATGACACTGGCGGTTTCTCACTTCCACGCCGCAATCGTTGGCGATGCGGTCAACGGTGAGGAAGCCCAGATTGTGCGGCGTGAACTGGTATGCAATACCCGGATTGCCCAACCCGACAATCAGTTTCACGCCCGATCATTTCTCCCCACAGTGCCTGCGTGGGGACAGCCGCTCCCGGCTGTCCGGCCGAGCGCAGCTCGGCAAATTCTCCGCCCGAACCGAAACCCAAAAACCAGTCGAGCTGCGCTCGACAAGGACGGGCGAGGGCGCCCGTCCCTACGTGGTCCGTGCCTACTTCTTCTCTTTCTTTTCGGGCTTCTCCGGCTTCTCGCCAGCCTCGGCGCCTTCTTCGCCTTCGACTTCCTGCTTGCCCTTCTTGATCACTTCGGGCTCGGCTGGGGCAGCGGCAGCGTCCGCGGCAACTGCGTCCGCGGCCGGCGCCACTTCTTCCTTGACCGTGGTGATGTGGGCCACGGGCTGGTTGGCGTCGGTGATGAACTCGATCTTCTTCTCGTCGTGGATCAGGTCCGAAACGCGCAGAACTTTGCCGAACACCAGTTCGCTGACGTCGGCCTCGATGGCACTCGGAATGTCGCCGGGCAGGCACTCGACTTCCACTTCGCGCAGGATCTGCTCCATGATGCCGCCCTGCTGCTTCACTCCGGCGGCCTCGCCCTTGAGCACGATGGGCACGCTGACCGTGAGTTTCTTGTCCATGGCGATGCGCTTCAGGTCGATGTGCAGCAGGTGGCTCTTGATGGGCTCATACTGCCAGTCCACGATCATGGCCTTGGTACGTTCTCCGCCTTCGACCGCGAGATCGAAAATGGTGTTGTGCCCGGCGGCGGAATGCAGAATGCGCGTGACCTGCCGGGGATCGAGCGTAACGCTCAAGGAGTCCTTGCCGGCCCCGTAGAGCACGCCGGGAATCTTGCCGCCCATGCGCACCCGGCGGGCGACGTTCTTGTTGCCCGGGGTCCGTGGCTGCGCTTCTAAGACATTGCTTTCAGTTGCGGTTGCCATAAAGTTTTGCGTCCTATAAGAACAATCTGCTGACCGACGTTTCTTCGTGAATCGACTGGATCGCGCGTCCGATCAGGCCAGCGATGGTGAGCACCTTGATTTTCGGCTCCCGCTGGGCGGCTTCGCTCAACGGGATGGTATTGGTTACAACCACTTCGTTAATGCAGGACTGCGAAAGGTTCTGCACCGCCGGACCCGAGAGCACCGGATGCGAGGCGCAAGCGTAAATTTTGCTGGCGCCGTTTTCCATGAGCGCGGCTGCGGTCTTCACCAGCGTTCCGGCGGTGTCGATCAAATCGTCGATGATCAGACAGGTGCGGCCGTTGACATCGCCGATGACGTTCATGACTTCGGCCACGTTCATTTCGGAGCGGCGTTTATCGACGATGGCCAGTGCCGAATCCATTTTCTTGGCAAAAAACCGGGCCCGTTCCACACCGCCTGCGTCGGGAGAAACCACCGTCAGGTTGGGCAGGTTCAGCCGCTTGAAGTAGTCCACCAGCACCGGGGACGCAAACAGATGGTCCACCGGAATGTTAAAAAATCCCTGCAACTGCGGCGCGTGCAAATCCACAATCAAAGCCCGGTCGGCGCCCGCGGTGGTAAGCAGATCGGCCACCAGCTTGGACGAAATCGGCACTCGCGGCTTGTCCTTGCGGTCCTGCCGCGCATAACCGAAATACGGGATCACCGAAGTGATGCGCCGGGCCGAGGCCCGCTTGAGCGCATCGATCATCAACAGCAACTCCATCAGGTGCTCGTCCACCGGATGACAGGTGGGTTGGAGCACGAACACATCCGCGCCCCGCACATTCTCCTGAATCTGGACGTAAGCCTCGCCGTCGCTGAAGCGCGTGACCAGCGCCTGGCCGCGCGTCAAACCGAGAAAGGCGCAAACTTCGTCGCACAACGGTTCGTTGGCCGTGCCACAGAAAATCTTGAACTTGTCGTCCACCCGGCCGCGCTGGGGCTTGCGCTCAGGTTTCTCGTCGGCGTTCATCTGGGCCTTCTTTTCGGTCGCTGTCGCAAGAGTTGCCATAGGGGCTTCTGGCTCCTAGCTTCTAGCCGTCAACCGCCGCGACGTCGTCCTGGCTAGAAGCCAGGAGCTAGAAAGCTGGTTTTCTGGCTGGGCCGCTAGGATTCGAACCTAGACAAAGTGCTCCAAAGGCACTTGACCTACCATTAGTCGACGGCCCAGTAAATCAGTGTCAGGTTTCCAGTTTCTTGTTTCAGGTAAAACCTTGTGCCCGCATTATCCTCTGGAAACTAGAAACCGGAAACTGGAAACTTACTCCAGTACTGCCGTCGCGTCAGGGTAGTGGTGGCCACTGCCGGAACGCCGTTGCGCTGCAACCTGGCCGCCGCCTTCTGGCCTGCCGCCCGCGACCGGTACAACCCATAGACCGCGGAACCAGAGCCCGAAAGCGAGGCATAAAACGCCCCGGCACGTTCGAGCACACGCTTGACCTCGCGCAATTCGGGATACTTAGGAAAGACGACCTGTTCAAAGTCGTTTTCGATCCCGGTACGGACAAGGTCGAGAAGCGAGATCTCGGCCCGGCCCCTGCCTTTACTCACAGGGACACCGGATAAAGGTTGACCACTCAGCCACGCAGAAAGCGCGCGACCGAACTGAACCATTCTATCGGAGGGTGGCGGGGCCGTCAATTTGGCAGGGTTCATATAGGGACGGCCGCCCTCGGCCGTCCTAGCCGAGCGCAGCTCGGCAGTTCGGTCAGCGGCTAAAGCCGCTACATCTTGCGAGGCATTGGTGGCACGACTGAAGTCGTGCCCTTCCCGATCAATCCCGTGAGGCCCCCCCGACATCATCGCATCCCAATCGGCAAAGGCTTTGGGCGTCGAGACCCCAATTTCCGGCGTCGCCACCACACAGCAGACAGATGGCAAATCCGGCAGCGGATAGACCTCTTCCCCGTGCCCCACACCGAGCACCGTTCCACCCACCAGGAAAAGAGGCAAGTCCGAGCCCACCTCCGCCGCCAGGCGCAGCCTTTCCCCGCCCGGTAACTTCTTCTTCAACGCCCGTTCCAGCGCCAGCAGCGTAGCCACCGCATTTCCGGAACCCGCGCCCAGGCCCCCTTGCACCGGCAACCGTTTGTCGATAGTGATGGTTACCCGCCCACGAGCTTGAAGCGCGGCCATGGCGCGTTCCGTGATGCGGTGGCAGGTGTTCGTTTCATCCCTGGGAACACGAGGATCTTTGCAACGAATCTCAATGCCAGTTCCGCGTCCTACTTGCAGCCGGATGACGTCGTGTAACGCAATCGTCTGATAGACGGTGCGCAAATCATGAAAGCGGTCTGCGCGAAGACCGCCGATGCGCAGGCCGAGATTAATTTTGGCGAAGGAGCGGACGGTGACCATGGAGTGATGATTTAACCACAGAGGACACGGAGGGAACAGAGGGCCGGCGCGCTCGAGTTTTATCCGCGGGATCCGTGCAAATCCGTGCCTACGTCCTTCTTTTGTGGTAAATCGTGAACTCAAACCCGGGATTCGCCGGAAACAATTCCGCCACTTTCTTCAGGCGCTCCGCCATCTGCGCCGGGGCCAGCAGCGGGTAATCGCGTTCGCGCAGGTCGTGATAGTCCACGTCGATAAAGAGCGACAGCAGGTAGATGGAGATGGCGTCGGAGAAGCTGGCCGCAAAATACTCGTTCTTGTACTTTTCGGCGTCTGGACCCGGCTCGGTGGCCAGCTTGCGCGACTCCCAGGCGTCCAGAGAAGTTTCGCCGCGGGCCTTGTTCTGCACCTGCTTCCATACCAGGTCGGCGAACGCCTGTGATACTCCGGCGCGCTCCACCACGGCGTGGCCTACGTTGATGTAGAACTCAAAGGCGACCGAGAATTTGTCATCCATCAGGCGGGTGGAAATAAAGACGCACTGCGAATCGCCCAGGTCGAGATTGCGATGGCAGACCGCGTTGTCGCTGAGGGCCACGTCGTAGCGGTCGGCGATTACGGTCTCGTCACCCTGGTTAACGGTGAGTGGAACGAAGTAGTAAGCCTTGCGGTTCAGGGCGGCAGCGGCGGCGTCAGGTACGGCGGACACCATGCGCCGCAGGTCGGATTCAGGAACCGTGATCTCGCCCGAAGCGGCATAACAGATTCCATTCGGAGCCTGGGAGACGGGGGTCAGACGGACGACCTCCGCTGGCGGACGCGTAATCGGCGGTGCAGCTTGCGGCATGCGATGTATTCTAGCCCAGCTGTCAGTCTGGGGCTATCGGATGGACGGAGACTACGCATAATCTCAAACCGCTACAATCAGGAAGGAATGCTCTCTGCCAAAGCGCCATCGCCATGGGTCCGCTGGCTCCTGGTTCCGGTGCGCGTGCTCTTGGTGGCCTTTCTCCTGACGCTGCTTACCTTCGCCGTGTGCCTTTTTCTGGGGATCTTCGGGATCCTGATCAGCGCCGGCATGCGAGGGGTTCATCCCAATATGACGGTGGCCTACCGGGAGATCGCGTTCCCCGCCGCCGTGGTGGCCGGAGGGATAGCCTTGCTGGCGGCGATTGTCCTGGAGTTCCGGCACCTGCGGCGGGAGAGCGATGAATAGTCAAACGAACCACGTGGGTGGCGGTTTCAGTCATCCGGATGCTAACTTTATCTCCTCATGATTGTCGGCACCGGCATCGACATTGCGGAGGTCCCGCGCATTGCGCAAGCCCTGGCCCGCCACGGCGACCGCTTCCTCCACCGCGTGTTCACCGAGGGCGAGATCAAATATTGCGATGCCAAGGCCAACCGCATCGAGCGCTATGCCGCCCGCTTCGCTGCCAAGGAAGCGGGCATGAAGGCGCTCGGCACCGGATGGAATCATGGCGTGCGCTGGCGCGACATTGAAGTCTCCCGCCAGCCCGGGGGGCGGCCCACCCTCACCTTTCACGGTAAGGCGGCTGAGTTTGCCGTGCGCCTGGGCGCAGCCCACGTAGCGCTTTCACTCTCACATACTGCGGACCTGGCCATCGCACAGGTCATTCTGGAAAGTTGAAGGTCAGGAACTGACTCTGTTCTTCTGTTAGACTGGCCGCGTTCCGGGCGAACCTTGCGCGATGAGCGAGACATCCCTCCTGACTCCAATCACCAGCACAGACCGGGCTCCGGATCGCGCCATGCTCTCCGGCATCGCGCTCTGCAGCTTTGCCGCACTGCTGCTTGAACTGGCGCTCACCCGGCTGTTTTCCGTGGTGCTGTTCTACCACTTCGCGTTTCTGGCGATTTCGATTGCCCTGCTCGGACTGGGCGCCGGCGGCGTGTTTGCCCACTTGCGGAAGCAACGCCTGGCGCGATTCGAGACCCGTGCCCTGGTTTCGAGGCTGTGCTCGGTCAACGCGCTGATTGTGCCGGTCGTGCTGGTCATCGTGCTGCGCACTCCGGTCTCGCTGGAAATCTCGACCGCGAATTTTCTGCGCCTCACCGCGATTTACCTGGCGTCCGCCGTTCCGTTCTTTATCACCGGCCTGGAATTCTCCGTGGTTTTTGCGCGCGAGGCCAAACACGTTTCCCCGCTCTATGCCGCCGATCTGGCGGGAGGCGCGCTGGCTTGCCTGGCCATTGTCCCGCTGCTCAACTGGCTGGGTGGACCGAACACCGTGTTTTTCACGGGGGTCTGCATGGCGGCAGCGGGAATGATCTGGCCCACGGACCGCAAAGCACGAAGATCCGCCGCAGGACGGGCCCTGTTCATTCTGGTACTGATCGCGGTCAATTTCTCTTTCAACCTCTTCGACATCGTTTATGCCAAGGGAGGGTTTCGAGATTCCGCCTGGGTGGAATTCGCCCGATGGAATGCCATATCGCGGGTAGAAGTCGATTCGCAGGGCGAGAGCAAGGCAATCGTGATCGACGCCGACGCTTCCACGTACCTGATGAACGTCGATCCCAAGCACTGGCAGGGCGGCTGGGAGAAGAATCTGATGTCAGCGCCTCCCGCGCTTGCCAATGTGCTGCGGCCCCATGGAGACTTCGCCATCATCGGACCGGGCGGCGGCGTGGACGTCCTGCGCGCACTGGGCAGCGGCAGTCCCAGCGTTACCGGAATTGAGATCAATCCCATCATCGCCAACACCATCATGCGCGGCCGCTACGCGGACTACACATTCCATCTGTACCAGCAGCCTGAAGTGCACATCCACGTGACTGATGGCCGCTCGTTTGTGCGCAATGCGAAGCAGCAGTTTGACGTGGTACAGATGACGCTGGTGGACACCTGGGCGTCCACGGCCGCGGGCGCCTTTGCCCTCAGCGAAAACAGTCTGTACACGGTCGAGGCTTTCCGGGAATACTTCGAACACCTGAAGCCGGATGGAATGATCGCCATTACGCGCTGGGAGTTTCAACAGCCCCGCGAAGCCTTGCGCGTGGTTTCGGTCGCGATCGAGGCCCTGCATGAAATGGGAGTGGCGAACCCGGCCGGCAACTTCATCGTAGTCTCGGCAGGGCACCTGGACGCGGATGGCATTCCGGTCGTGGTACTGGCCAAGCGCAGCGCGTTCACTGTCGAGGAGGTGGAACAGGTAAAGCAGCACCTGGCGGTCTATCCCAAGTTGTTTCTGCTTTATGCTCCCCCCGGTATTCCTTTGGCGGCAGCTAGTTTGCCAGCGCGCTATTCCGCCAGTGCCGAATCGTTTACTCAACTGATCCAGGCGAATGATCCCCAAAAGTTTGCTGCGCGCTACCCCTACGATGTATCCCCGGTTACGGACAATGCTCCATTTTTCTTTTTTACTTTGAAGCTCGACCAGATACTGCATCCCAAGGCGCTGCGGCAAGGCATTGACTGGAAAAATAATCTGGGCGTGGCCGTGCTCGGGATGGTGCTGGCCATCTCCCTTCTGGCTGTGGCGGGGTTTCTGGTGCTTCCGCTCGCAATAGGCGCGCGGGGACAGCAACCGCGTCCGCTGCGCCTGCTCTATTTCATCGCCGTCGGGCTGGGATACATCCTGGTCGAGATCGCCTTCATCCAGCGCTTCGTCCTGTTCCTAGGCCATCCGGTCTATGCCTTGACGGTGGTAGTGTTCCTGCTGCTGCTTTCGAGCGGCGCGGGCAGCATGGTCTCGCGCTGGTGGCTGGCGGAGACCAGCCGGGTTTGGTTGCCTCTGGTGCTCATTGCCGCCGCCCTGCTGCTGTATGTAGGCGTGCTGCCCGGCCTGCTGGGACGGCTGGTAGGCTCGCCCTTTATGGCTAAACTGGCGGTTAGTGCCGGGCTTCTGGTCCCCCTGGGCTTCGCTATGGGCATGCCTTTCCCCACAGGTTTGCGGGCTCTGGCAGGCACCGGAGGCGGTGAAGTATCGGTTGTACCAGCGGGCCAAACCAGCGGAAACATGGTGGAGTGGGCTTGGGCCATGAACGCGGCTTCGAGCGTCCTGGGTTCGGTGCTGGCCATCATTATCGCCATCCAGTTTGGCTTGAATGTCACGTTGGGGTCGGGGGCCGCCGCCTACCTGGTCGCGCTGCTGTTGGCGAAAACGTTGCGGCCCTCGCACCGAATGGCGTGATCCGGAAGCGCAGTCTGCTATTATTCTGGGCTAACCCGTGCCGGTGCCACGGAGAACGACCTTTGCTCGGGAGAATGCGTGCCTAGCCAGAAGCAGTTGAAGTGGTCTCAACTGAAGGTAGGGCTTACGGTGCTGGCGGCCAGCGTCACGCTGATGTTCCTGATCTTCCTCATGAGCGGTACGGGCGGTCTGTTCACCAAGAAAATCCAGCTGAAATCATATGTTGATAATGCCAACGGCTTGCGCGAGGGCGCACCCGTTCGCCTGGCCGGAGTGGACATCGGCAATGTGACCAAGATCCTGGTGGTCCACGATCCCACCAAGCGACTCACTCCGGTGGAAGTTACAATGAAAGTGAATACCCGCTACCTCTTCAACCTGCGCAAGGATTCGCTGACCCTGCTCTCCACCGCCGGCGTTCTCGGGGAAACCTATATCGACATCGACAGTTCGCAGGCCACCGGCCCGCAGGTGCAGGACGGAGATGTGCTGCGCAGCCGGGAGGTGCCGGACTTTGGCGACATGGTGCGCGCCGGCCAGGGCACCCTGCAGAATATGGACGCGTTGCTCAAGCGCCTGGATCGCATCGTCGCTTTCGTCGAAAGTGGACAAGGTTCGGTGGGCAAACTACTGTACGATCCCACGCTCTACAACCGCCTGAACTCGACAGTCAGTGAATTCCAGGGACTGGTGAACCAGGTGGCCCAGGGCAAGGGCACGCTGGGCAAGCTGTTTTCCGACGACGAGTTGTACCGCAAGGCCAACGCCACGGTCGATAAGTTGAACGTGGTAATTGACGACCTCAATGCGGGCAAGGGCAGCGCCGGGAAATTCCTCAAGGACCCGGTGCTTTACGACAACGCCAACGCGACCATCGCCAACGTGAGGAAGCTCACCGACGATGTGAATGCCGGCAAGGGCCCGATCGGCATGCTGGCGAAAGACGAAGAGTTTGCCCGCAAGCTGCGAAATACGATGGACAAGCTCTCCGCCATCTCCGACCGCCTCGAGGCCGGCGAAGGCTCAGCCGGCAAGCTGCTCCGCGATCCGTCCCTCTACAATAACGCCGATCAGATGCTGGTTGAAACCCGGGGCCTGGTGAAGTCCATTCGCGAGAACCCGAAGAAGTATCTGACCATTCACTTCAAGATCTTCTAATCCCAGAACACGTGGGGACAGCCGCACCGGCTGTCCGGCGGAGCGAAGCTCCGCTACTTTCTCGCACGGCAAAATACCTGGTCGAGCTGCGCTCGACTGGACAGCCGAGGGCGGCTGTCCCCCACGTGGTTCGTGGTACTACGCCGTTCTGGTGGACTCTGCCTGCTCGTGGGCGTGGTAGCTGGAACGTACCAGCGGTCCGGATTCCACGTGGCGGAAGCCGAAGCGCAGCGCTTCTGCTTTTAGATTGGTGAATTCTTCCGGCGTATAGAAGCGGGAAATAGGGAGATGATCGCGTGAAGGCCGCAAGTATTGCCCCACCGTAAGAATATCCACGCCGCGTGAACCGAGGTCGCGAAAGACTTCCACCAGTTCGCCGGTGCTCTCGCCCAGGCCCACCATGACGCCGGATTTGGTCACCGTCGCCGGGGCAAACGTCTTGGACTTTTCCAGCAAACGCAGGGTGCGCTCGTAGCGCGCGCCCGAGCGCACGGAGCGGTACAGCCGCGGCACCGTCTCGGTGTTGTGGTTGAGGACATCGGGCCGCGCGTCGAGTACGATTTTCAGGGCTTCATCGAGACCCTGGAAGTCAGGAATCAGGACTTCCACCCGGCAATCCGGCACGAGGTCGCGAATCTGGCGGATGGTCTCGGCGAAAATTCGCGCGCCACCCAGATTGTCATCGTCGCGATTCACGCTGGTGACGACAGTGTGCTTCAGACCGAGAGTGGCGACGGCCTCAGCTACGCGGCGGGGTTCGTCCCACTCAATCGGGCCGGGTTTGCCTTTGGGCACAGCGCAAAAACCGCAGCGCCGGGTGCAGATGTCGCCCAGCAACATGAAAGTCGCGGTGCGATGGTTCCAGCACTCGCCGATATTGGGACACTGCGCCGACTCGCATACCGTGTGCAATCCCAGGCCGCGGGCCAGTTTCTTGAGATTGTGGAAGTTTTCGCCAACCGGGGCCTTGGCCCGAAGCCACTCCGGCTTGGCCTGCCGGACGGGAGGAATCACTTCGATCTGCACCAGTTGGGAAGAGGCTGCCATCGTCTGCCTTCGATTTTACATGCAGGTATGGCGATTCCCCAAAGGTGGCTGCCTGTGGCAGATCTCCTTTGCGACCTTTGCGGGTTTCTCTTTGCGTCCTTTGCGGTAGAAGGTTTGACTGTCGCCTGCATCAAGCAAAAACCTTGAACCGCAAAGGACGCAAAGAAGGACCGCAAAGGACGCAAAGAGTGCATGGTAAAGGGCTCTGTTGCCGGCTAGTTTTCCAGGTAGGCTTCGATCCATTCCTTGATGCGCATGCGGCGTTCATCCTTGACGTCGAAGCGGACGCCAAAGCTCTTGTCGGGCTTGCGCCAGCTGACCGTGGCGCGCACCCAGATGCGGGGCAGAGTCAGCAAGGCAAACGAAACTTCCAGAGCCATGCCGACCTGGACATCCTCGGGGCTTTTGACCGACATCCCTCCCGTGCTGAGTTCCTGGCTGGTGGCAGTGAAGCGGCGGCTGTCGGCCGAGACCATGGAAATTTCGGTAATGATGGGGATGCGTATATAGCGCCGAAATTCGTGTAGCACCAGCATCTGCGTGGCCCGCACCAGTTTGAGCGCCGCCTGGCGTTCGAGTGGTTCATGGAAGACGGCATTTACGCCGTAGCGGGAAAACTTCATCGCCTCCTGGGCGCTGCCCCCGAGGCCGTAGATCACCATGCGGTTATTCGATGCCGAGGTGCGCGCCGATTCCATCACTGGCACGGCGTCCGGCGTCAGGTGCACCACGCAGGCCTCAAGCTTCTCCCGCTGCAACCGCTCCGGCACGTCGCCGGTCATGACCACGGCTTCGATCCCGAACTGCTTGAAACAGTCCGCCAGCAGGGAGCGGGCGGGTTCCTTGATGTCAACCAGGGCGACCCGGGCAGAGGCTTTTCTGCTGCGAGGAGGCGGCGCGAGAACCAGTCCTGACGATTTTTGCATGGTCTTTGGGGGAATGCCTTGAAACTCCATTCTGGCCTGCCTTCCGCCGCTTGGCAAAGGGATAGAAGGACAATACGGGGGTACCAAGGTGCCATTACCCAAAATGGACTGACGGAACCAATCTGGGCCTTGTAAACCTAAATATTTGAGGGAGTTAAGGGGAGAGGAGAAACGGGGATCGGGAGAATGTGGGCGCGTGCGTCCCGCTCGTGCAGGCCAGAACGTGCCCGGCGGCACCCATATTTTTCGCCCCGCGAGGTCTGAGGACCGGTGCCTGACGACTGACGACTGCTACTCCGTCCAGCGCCGGAACAGCAGCGCCCCATTGGTTCCACCGAAGCCGAACGAGTTCGACATGGCGTATTCCACTTCCGCTTTGCGGGCGGTGTTGGGGACGTAATCCAGATCGCAGTCCGGTTCGGGATTTTCCAGATTGATGGTTGGCGGCAGGATCTGGTCGCGCAGTGCCAAGAGAGTGATTCCGGCCTCCAGGCCGCCCGCTCCGCCCAGCAAATGCCCGGTCATGGATTTGGTCGAACTTACCGCCAGCTTGTAAGCGTGGTCGCCGAAGGCCCGTTTGATGGCGACGGTCTCGAGCTTGTCGCCAATATCGGTCGAAGTGCCATGGGCGTTGATGTATTGGACCTGCTCGGGCTGTACCTTAGCGTCGCGCAGCGTGTTGATCATGACGCGGTAAGCGCCATCGCCATTTTCCGCCGGCTGGGTGATGTGGAAGGCGTCTCCGCTCATGCCGTAGCCCATGACTTCCGCCATGATGCGGGCCCCGCGGCGGCGGGCGAACTCCAATTCTTCCAGCACCATGATGCCGGCGCCTTCGCCAATCACAAATCCGTCGCGTCCCGAATCCCAGGGCCGGCTGGCTTTCTCGGGATCGTCATTCCGGGTCGAGAGCGCGCGCATGGCGGCGAACCCGCCCACTCCCATGGGAGTGATGGCGGCCTCCGTGCCGCCCGCGATCATTACATCGGCATCGCAGCGGGAGATAATCTTGAAAGCGTCCCCGATGGAATGGGCGCTCGAGGTGCAGGCGGTGCAGGTAGCTTCGTTCGGGCCCCGGGCGTGATAGCGAATGCTGACGTGCCCGGCGGCCAGGTTCACGATGGCCGCGGGAATAAAAAATGGAGAGATTTTGCGCGGGCCGCCGCTCAACAGGCTGATGTGCTCGCGCTCGATGACGTCGAAACCGCCGATTCCAGACCCGATGTGGACGCCCACGCGCTCGGAAATTTCGGGCGTGACCTGCAAACCCGAGGCCTCCATGGCCTCAGCCGCGGCCGCCATGGCCAGGTGGATGAAGCGTCCCATCTTCTTCAGTTCTTTTTTTTCGATGAATTGCAGGGGATCGAAATTCTTGACTTCAGCGGCAATCTGGCAGGCAAACTTGGGCAGGTCTTCTTCCTTGAACGAACCCTGCTTGATCGCCTCCGCGATGCGGGCCACGCCGCTCTTCCCCGCGAGCAGGTTCTTCCACACCTCGGGCGCGGTGTTGCCCACTCCACAGATCAGGCCGATTCCGGTGACTACAACCCGACGTCCCAACTACTTCCCGCCTTTCGCGTGCTTGCCGATGTAATCGACGGCGTCCTGCACGGTACGGATTTTCTCCGCGTCTTCATCGGGGATTTCGATCTCGAAGGCCTCTTCAAAGGCCATGACCAGTTCGACTGTGTCCAGGGAGTCCGCGCCCAGGTCGTCCACGAAGGAGGCGTTGGACGTGACCTCGCCTTCGTCCACGCCCAGTTGTTCCACGATAATCTGCTTCACTTTGTCGTCAACGGCTGCCATTGGTTCTCCTCACGTGCAGTCTCTATTTTCGTTACGGGCGTCGTATGGATGGCAATTCCCCGGGTTCGCGCAGGGGAAGCGCTTCTAGCCGCTGGCTTCTGGCCTCTAGCTCCACTCCGTCACGGTTGCCATTTCCGTCACGGTTGTCATCCTGAGCGCAGTCAGTTCATTCGCCTGGCGAATGAACTGATGGAGTCGAAGGACCCCTATAACGGCTAAAACGCCAGTACGCTCGATCGCCGGGCGGTGCGAATACCGGCTGACCTACTTGCTCACCTTGGCGTGCTTGTCGATATAGGCGATGGCGTCCTGCACGGTGCGGAGTTTCTCCGCGTCCTCGTCCGGGATCTCCACCCCAAAGTGTTCTTCCAGGGCCATGACCAGTTCGACCTGGTCGAGCGAATCGGCGCCCAGATCATCCACAAACGACGCGCTGGGTGTGACTTCGTTTTCATCCACGCCCAACTGCTCGGAGATGATCTGCTTCACCTTCTCCACAATCTCTTTCTTTTCTTCGGCAGCCATGAATCCTACCTCCTGAATTTAGGGGAACGAATAGTGTACTGGCCCGTACGAATTGCTGTAAAGGAAGAGCGGGAGGAAACAACCTGGCCGCCTGATCGCCCCAAGGGAATCCTACTTCCGTCCGCCCATGCGGTCAACGCCGTTGCCAGTAGAGTAGGGGCTCAGTTTGAACTTTCTCCTTATCAACGGGCGTCATCCTGAACAGCCTTCAGGCTGTGAAGGATCTGGCGTGAAGCAGATCCCCCTTTGCCCCTGTGTTGCTGCCGGTGCGCGCCAGATCCTTCGGCACTGAAGTCCCTCAGGACGACGCCGCTGTAAAGGGATGGCTACCGGGAATATCTGTCTCGCAGCTCCGTCTGGCGACTCGTCATCGGCACTTCCTGGCCGGCAATGAAAACTCTCTTTACGTCGGTCTTGACGTCCAGCGGGTCCCCATTCGCCACCACTACGTTGGCCGTTTTGCCCACATCGAGCGAGCCCAGTTGGTCGGCCACGCCCCATATTTCCGCCGGATTCAGGGTGATGGCCTTCATTGCCTCGTCGTGAGGCAGCCCGAATGCCGTGGCGAAGCCCGCCGCGTAAGGCAGGTTACGCACGGCATGCGCGTCGTAGGAGGCGAATGCGATTTTCACTCCGCGTTTGTACAACTCACCGGGCAGCTTGTACACCGCATCGTAGCGTTCGTAGCTCTTGGGGTCTTCGTAGATCGGCCCCACGATCACGGGAACTTTCAGGCTTGCCACGTAATCAAGCACGGATTGAGAGTGGCTGATGTGATTGAGGACGAACTTCAGGTTGAATTGCCGGGCCAGTCCGACGGCGGTCTCGAGATCGCTGGGCTCCTGCGCCGCCAGCACGATGGCTTTCTTGCCCTGAAGATACGGCAGCAAGGCTTCAAGTTTCAGATCGTGTTTGGGCGGCGATGGCGGGCCCTTCTTGTCGTCGGGCTTGGCGGCAGAGTCTGACTTCTTCTTTTCGTAGTCGGCCCAGCGCTCGGAATAATCCTGAGCGTCCATGAAGGCCTGCCGCAGTTGCGCCGCCAGCCCCATGCGGGTTTGCGGAAACTTCCGCTTCTCCCAGGACTCATTCCGCCGCTGCTCGCCGGTAAAGTTCAGGGGCATGGCGATGTCGCGCACTAGCAGCATGTCGTTGGCCGATTTGCCGTCGAGTTGAATGAAGGAGTCCTGGCCGGGCAGAGTGTCCTGGCTCTGCGGCGCCACGATGGCGTTGGTGATCCCGTTGAGCCGCGCCACCGGAATCAGTTCCGACTCGGCATGGAAGGCGTCATACACATGCATGTGGGGCATGATCTCGTCGCTGGTCTCGATCAGATCGTTGGTGCTGCTTTCGGCCGAAATCTCGGTCAGGCCGAGGTAGCTTTCGGAATCGATCAGCCCGGGATACACCGTCATCCCGGTGACATCGATCACCTGAGCGTCTTTCGGAATCGTGACCGACTTCGCGCTTCCCAGCGCGGTGATCTTGCCCGCAGACATCACCAGTACGCCGTTCTCGATCGTGCCATGCGAAATGGTAAGCAACGTGCCGCCCTTAAGCGCGAACGTTTTCTGCTGGGCGGAACTCGCCGTTGACGAGAAGCAAACGGCCAGAACAAGAAGCAGTTGGCCAACGACCAACGACCAACGGCCAACGACCGCCCCTGACGACTGACGACCGACGACTGAAGACTGAATCATTCTCCCTCCCGGTAGTGCGGCATGCCGAAACCCGGCAGCGAGCGGTCAAAATAAACATCGCCATCGATCAGTACTTTGTTGGGCACGCCGAAACTGGAGAGAGGATAGCCATCCCAGAGCACCAGGTCGGCGTCTTTTCCCACCTCAATCGATCCCACGCGATCATCCACGCCGATGATCCACGCCGGATTGAGCGTAATCATTTTGAGCGCCTCTTCCTCGGTGGCTCCGCCGTGGCGCATCGTCTTGGCGGCTTCCTGGTTCAGGCGGCGGGCAAAATCTTCCGAATCGCTCTTGATCGCCACCCGCACTCCCTTGCGCATCGAGATGACTGCGTTCCATGGAATCGCATCCCAGGCTTCCTGTTTGTAGCCCCACCAGTCGGAAAAAGTGGCGATGGCCACGCCCTGGGCGGCCAGTTGGTCCGCCACCTTGTAAGCCTCGAGGGCATGATGGAAGGCGCGCACCTTGTAGCCGAATTCCTTTGCGATCGCCATTTCGGTCAGCAATTCGTCGGCGCGATAGCAGTGGATCTGCACCAGCAACTTGCCGCGTAAAACGTCGGCCAGGGCCTCCAGCTTCAAATCGTGCTTGGGAGGCTTGGCATCCTTTTCTCCGCGTTTGACTTTGTCGTTGTAGCTGTCCCACTCGCGCATGTAATCCTGCGCTTCCACCAGCGCGGCGCGCTGCACCGCGAAATTTCCCATGCGGGTCGAAGGCAACTGGTCCCTGCTGCCATATACGCGCTTGGGATTCTCTCCGCTGGCGAACTTGATGGAGCGCGGCGCACCGGGAAACAGCATGGCGTCCCGGCTGGCCCCGTATTTGTGTTTGATCACAATGGCCTGGCCGCCAATCATGTTGGCCGACCCGTGCAGGAGCAACGAAGTAGTGACGCCTCCCGCCAGCCCCCGATAGATAGCCTTGTCCTGATAATCGAAGGCATCCATCATCATCATCTGCGGCGTGACCGGACTGGTGGCTTCGTTCACATCGTCGTCGAGGGCGATGTGCGAGTGGGAATCGATGATGCCTGGCGTGAGATATTTGCCGCCGGCATCGATCACGGTCGCGCTCGCGGGGGCGCTCACATCTTTTCCCACGGCGGCGATTTTCCCGTCCTTGATGTAAACGCTGCCGTTCTGAATGTCGCCATGAGTGACGGTCATCACCACGGCATTCCTGATCAGAACTTCATTGTGCGATGTCGGCGCTGGTGGCTGGGCCGAGGCCTGCAATGACGGCAGTCCGACCACCGCAAGTACAACCAAGCTGGTAATCCGGCTCATCCTGACGAACTCCCACACATATTTTTCTGGAAACACAGAACTCGGGATTCTATGAGCCAGGACGGCAGGCGTCAATCCGGGAAGGGCGGGACGCCCGTCCTCCATTACGCGAAGGCGCGGTATCATTCGTCCAGAGGAGACAACGTGAAAGCTGGCCTGCTGCTTGCCTTATTTGCGATGCTGCCCGTGTGGGGCGGACGTCCTCGCCCGCCGCTTTTGAATTTGATCTTCGCGCCCAATTGCCCAACCCATCAAGCCAAAGACGGTAACGCCCTCATCCAGATTGAGCAATCCTGGGCCCGGGCGCTCGAAGTGCGTGATGCCGATGCCGTCGGCTGCATCCTCGCCGATGAATTTCAGGATGCCGATCCCAACGGCCAGCTTCACAATCGCGCAGAGACCTTAGCTCAGATTCCCCACCGCCGTCCCGGCAAGAACATCCTGAGCGAACTCGCGCCGCATGTGTTCGGCGATTCCGGCTACATTCGCGGGCTGGCCACGCTGGTGGACGCGCAGGGCAAGACCGTGGCCCGGGTCCGCTTCACCGACATCTATGTCTATCGCGGCACGCGCTGGCTCGCGGTCGCCGGCCAGGAGACCCTGCTGCCGGAAACGGCGAAGTAACCATGCGCGCCGTTGTGCAGCGAGTCGCTCGGGCCCGGGTGAAGGTCGGCAACGACCTTGCCGGCGAGATTGGCAGCGGATTGCTGGTCCTGCTCGGAGTCTCGAAGAACGACACTGAAACCGACGCCGACTATCTGGCGGACAAAATCATCGGGCTGCGGGTTTTCGAGGATGCTGGCGGTAAGATGAACCGCGCCGTGCAGGAAGCGGAAGGCAGCGTGCTCGTGGTTTCCCAGTTCACGCTCTACGGCGACGTGCGGCACGGCAAGCGGCCATCGTTCGATGCCGCCGCTCCACCGGAAAGAGCGCGCGCGCTTTACGAATATTTTGTGGAGCGGATCCGCGCCGCTGGCCTGCGCTGCGAAACCGGCAGGTTTCAGGAGATGATGCAGGTGGAACTGGTCAACGACGGGCCGGTGACTATCCTGCTGGATTCATCGAAAGCGTTCTAGAAAGCCGTTCGGCGCCGGCCGATTCAGGCTGCCCGTCTTGCAGGATGCGCAGCACGTCATTCCAGTTGTCAGCCCGCACATCCACACTCTCCGCAGCGTTGTGCGGGGCGGTAAACAGGATTCCCGTGCCGCGGAATCCCTTGAAATGCCGTGCCCGGTCATCGATCAGGACATCGGCATTGACGATGTTCTTGTCGCCGCAAAACACAATCCGGCTGGGCGGGATGAAGGGAAAATGCTTTTCTATCCACAGGAACTTGTCGGCGAACGACGAAGGAACTTCCATGGCGGCGCTGGTGATGTAGATGTCATGGTGGCGCGACAGTTCCAGCAATGCCTCCTGGCTGCCGGCAATGACCTCGAGGTCGGCGAAGAATCCGGGCGCATGGGGGATGGCGTTGAAGTCGGCGCGGCTTTCGCCGGGGAGCAGCGCGGCCAGTCCGCTGTTCCTGACCATCTCCGGCGTCAGATTTGTGCCGGCCCGCTGGTTGTACTGGCTCAGATGCTTGCCGAAGGCGTCGGCGATAACTTCGTCCATGTCAACCGCGATGCGCAGGCGGCGCGACGCCGGGTTCACATGGTCCGCCGGCGGATTGGCCTTCAGCACAATGGAGATCAACACCAGCACCGCTGCCACTCCGTTGGCCCACATCATGGCCACGGCGTGGATGCGAATACCGTAGGCCAGCCAGAGCAGCACTCCCGTGAGATAAAGGAAGAGCATGGCGTAGGACAAGCTGCGGCCACCCTGCTTGCGAAGTTTGACAATCTGCGGGACAAACGCCACCGTCGTGCAGACCGCTGCCACGGTTCCGACCAGGGCCGTTATCGACATACCGATTACCTCTCTTCTAATAGTAGTAGATGACCGCATGGATGATTCGTCCAATGAAATGTTTGGAAGCCTGTGATAACGTCCGTTTATGGCACTCGAAACTCAGGAACTGGCGTCATTTGCCGTCCTCGCCGAACAACTGCATTTCGGCCGGGCGGCGGCGCGTCTCCATATTTCCCAGCCCGCGCTGAGCAAGCGCATCCGGAGCCTGGAGGAAAAAATTGGCGGGCCGCTGCTGGTGCGCAACCGGCGCGGGGCCGCGCTCACTCCGGCGGGCGCCATGTTCTACAAGGAAGCGCGCAGAATCATCTACGATCTGGAAGCGGCTTTCGAGTCCGCGCGTGGGGCCAGCAGCGGCGAACGTGGAAGACTGCGCCTCGGCGTGGGCATGTCCACCGTGCACACTCTGGTTCCCCGCGCCCTGGTGAAGTTTCGGGAGAGCGCTCCCGGAGTCGAAATCGAGATCGCGGACATGCCCACGCTGCGCCAGATCGAAGCCCTGATCGCGGGCCGCCTCGACGTTGGCTTCGTGCGCCTTCCGGTGAAGCATCCCCTGGTCGCCGTGCGCAAGGTGATCACCGAGCGTCTCACTATTGCCACTTCGGCGAAATTCACCGGGCCGCTGACCATGAAGGGGATTCAGGAGCAGCCGTTCATTCTGATCGATCGCGGAGTCTCCGCCACCTATCATGATCATTGCATCAGCCTGTGCGACCGCTCCGGATTCACTCCGAGAATTGTCTATGAACCGAATGACATGTTTACCATTCTCAATCTGGTCAGTGCCGGTATCGGCGTGTCGCTCGTGCCCCGGGCGGCGCGCGCGATGCACGTGAGCGGCGTCAGGTTCGCTCCCGTCCACAGCCGTTTCGCGGAGTGGGACATAGGCATGGCGTGGAACAGGAAACTGGAATCTGAAATCATCCGCAAGTTCGCCGATGCCTGCCGGTCGGAGTAGCGGCGGTGTCAGGGCTAGCTGGCCAGGTCGGCAATCCGCGCCGCATCGGCGCAGGCGCGCACATCATGGGTGCGGATGATATGCGCCCCCTTCATGATGGCCACAGTCTCCGCCGCCAGCGTTCCGAAGAGCCGGTCGGCGATCGCCGCGTCGCTCCCATCGCGCGCCAGGGCGCGGCCGATGAAAGATTTTCGCGACACGCCCACCAGCAGTGGAAAGCGAAGCTGATGGAATTCCTCGAGTTGCTTCAATAGCGGATAATTCTCTTCCCGGTTCTTGCCGAAGCCGAAACCGGGGTCGATCACCATGCGCTCCCGCTTCATGCCCGCAACCACCGCGGCCTCTGCTCGCTCGCGCAGTTCGCGCTTGACCACGGTCACCGCGTCGGAAAGCGGCGGCAGCGATTTCCATTCCTGGGGACGCCCGCGCATGTGCATGAGCACCGCCCCGCACTTCAGTTCGGCCAGCGTCTTCCTCATTTGCGCGTCCCAGAGAAATCCGCTCACGTCGTTGACGATTTCCGCTCCCGCTTTGACTGCGGCACGGGCCACGCCGGCCTTGTAGGTATCGACTGAGACGATCGACTGAGGATTCTGCTTCTTCACGCCCGAAATCACCGGGACGACCCGATCCAACTCTTCCTTCTCGCTCACGCCGGCCGCAGATGCTACTTTCGCTCCCGGACGCGTGGACTCTCCGCCTACGTCGATGATGTCGGCGCCGTCCTGCAGCAACTTGAGCGCGTACTCCACGGCGCGGTCGCGATCGAAGTGAGCCCCGCCGTCGGAAAATGAGTCGGGAGTGACGTTGACCACGCCCATGATCAGCGTGCGTTTTCCCAGTTGCACCGCGCGAGACCCAATCTGCCACTCAAAGACCGGACGCATGCCAGCGATTCTAACCCCTGCCGAAATTTGTGTGGGATGTGACTGGGTTGGGATGTGTCCGCGTGCGACCGACACCTCCCTGGTCCTTGGTCGTTAGTCGTTGGTCATTGGCTTTTGCGTCCTGCTGACCATCGATTGAGGTCCGAGCCAACGACCAACGACCAATGACCAATGACCAATGACCGATGACCAATGAAGCCCAATCCCCGGTGCTACAATCAGCTTGCAATGCGCCGTATGCGCCTTTTTCCGCAGCTTGCGGTGTGCCTTTTGCTGTGCACACAACTGCACGCCGCCCCGCATAAAGCGCTCGAAAAACGCATTGCTGCCATTCTCGAACCTGCCGACCTGGCGCGCGGCTTCTGGGGCATCGAAGTAGTTTCGCTCTCCACTGGCAAAGTGCTCTACGCCCGCGATGCCGACAAATTGTTCACGCCCGCTTCCAATACCAAACTGTTCACCACGGCGGCGGCCCTGGCCCTGATCGGACCGGACTACACCTTTAAGACCACGGTCGAAACCAATGGCACCCTCGACACTCACGGCCGTCTCACGGGAGACCTGGTGCTGGTGGGACGCGGCGATCCCAATCTTTCGGGACGCGAGTTGCCCTACGCTCTGCATACCGAGCGCAACGGCCATCCCATCCAGGTGCTCGAGCAACTGGCCGACACCCTGGCGCAAAAGGGCGTGAAATATGTGGATGGCGACATCATCGCCGACGATTCCTACTTCGCCTTCGAGCGCTATGGAGAAGGCTGGAGTCAGGACGATCTGGTCTGGGCGGACGGCGCTCCGGTTTCCGCGCTCACCATCAACGACAATGTGATCTTCGTAAACATCCTGCCCGCCGATCGCGCTGGCGACCGCGCCTTCGTCAGCATTACGCCCTTCGCCGATTACTACCGCATCGACAACCGCATCATGACCACGCCCGCAGGGACGGGTCGGAAGATTTTTATTAATCGCGAGCCCGGCGCCACCACGTTGACTCTTTGGGGCAACATGCCGCTGGGCGACGCCGGGGCCAATGAGGCCCTCGCCATTGAAGATCCGGCGGAGTTCGCGGCGGAATTGTTCCGCCATCTGCTGGAGGTGCGCGGCATTGCGGTGTACGGCAAGCAGAAGACGCGGCACACTGAGCTGTCCAGCCTGTCCACTCTCACGATCACGGCTTCCGCGGCGGCGCGAGGTGGCGACGAACCCGCACGCTTGCTACAGAACCAGCCGCTGGTGCTGGCCATGTATCAGTCCCAGCCCCTGATTGAAGATGTGCGGGTGATCAACAAAGTGAGCCAGAATCTGCATGCGGAAATCCTGCTGCGCCTGCTGGGCCGGGAAAAAGGCACTGCCGGCACGGTCGAAGGCGGACTCGAAGTGCTTCGCGGATTCCTCAACCAGGCCGGGATCACCGGCGATCAGTACGCGTTTTACGATGGTTCCGGACTCTCGCGGCAAAATCTGGTGACGCCGCACACCGTGGTCCAGTTGCTGCGCTATGCGGACTCGCAGCCCTGGGGCGCCAGCTTTCGCGATACCCTGCCCCTCTCCGGCACCGACGGTTCTCTCTCCAATCGCTTCAAGAACGTGGAAGTACAAGGGCGGGTGCAGGCCAAAACCGGTTCGCTGGGCGGGGTCAAGACGCTCTCCGGATACGCCACCACCAATCGCGGCGAACGGGTTGCATTTTCCATCCTGTCGAACAACTTCAACCTCCCGGACAAACGCATCAACGATACCATCGACGACATCGTGGACCAGATCCTGGATGACGGCAAGCCCAGGAAATGAAGTTCCTGGTCGTGTGCGTCGGACAAGAGTGTCCGACCCACACAAGCAGCTAACGCGGCATGCGCTTGGCCTGGCGATGGCGCAGTCCGCGGACCGCGCCGGGGCCGGTGCCCGTGGGGGGCTTGCGCATGCCATCCAGCAGGTCTTTCAGGACCACGGCGTTATTGTGCTGCTCATTTTTAGACGCGAACAGCAGTGTAAGATTCTTCTTCCGATGGGCCAGCCGGTAAAGTTCATCGAGGGCCTCCGCCGCCTGAGGCTGCGCCAGTTCCTTGAGATAGCGTTTGCGGAAAGTCAGCCAGGCTTCGGGGCGGGCGTGAAACCATCGGCGAAGCTGGTCGGAAGGGGAGAGGTCGCGCAGCCAGCTATGCAGAGCGGCCCGGTCTTTGCTCAACCCGCGGGGCCAGAGCCGGTCAACCAGAACGCGATAGCCGTCGCCGCGAGCGGGCTTCTCATAAACTCGTTTCACCGCGACGCGTGTGAGAGCAGCAGGCATGGGATTGCTCTACTATTGTACTTCCGCGGCGCGCGTGCTGTGTCAGATGCACCAGGAACGAATGGCATCAATTCTCAGTAAGTGGCAGGTCCTCGCTATCGTAGCCGTCGCCCTGCTCCTGTGCAGCGGTTGCGATGTGCAGCGCCGGAAGAGCGACGCTGAACTGGGGCTGAACCCGCAACAGGCCGCCGGACGGCGGCTTTACGACCAGTATTGCGATCGCTGCCATGAGCCTTACTCCTCCCGCGACAAGAAAGCGCGCAGCCTGCAGGGAGTCTTCAAGAAGCAGTTTCTGTCGGAAAGCGGAATGCCGGCAAATGACGAACGCGTCGGCGAAATCATCGTGACCGGCCGCAACATGATGCCGGCCTTCGGCCAGACCTTGTCGCAATCGCAGGTGCAGGACTTGCTGGCATACCTGCACACGCTGTAAGCCAAGACAGATCGTGTGGGGACGGGTCTCGGACCCGTCCAGGTCGAGCGCAGCTCGACAATCTGTCTGCCGGCAACAACGGCGGGACGGGCGGGACGCCCGTCCTCCATCTCATGCTCACGCCGATTGACTTCACTCCCGCGAGCGAGTAGATTTTCGAAACCATATTCAGTCGCTCTTTCACAACTTCTTTGGTTCGCGCAATCCTCGTCACCCCTGACGAGGAGGGAAGCGGGTGAGAATCCCGCGCTGCCGCGCAACTGTAAGCGAGGAAATCGCAGCCGGTCACTGGGGAAACCCGGGAAGGCCGGTTGTATTCATCGGACCGAAGCAAGCTCGGTCCTTACTCGCAAGCCAGGAGACCGGCGTGAACCGTCCACACCAACCCCTTTCGCGTGACAAAGGAGGAGTGCATGCGGTTCTTCAAGATTCTGGGTTCGGTTTTATTCCTGCTGGCAGCGGCGTCGGCTGCCGATTTCACCATCAAGGTTGTCGATCCCCAATCGGCGGCGGTGGCTGGCGCGCAAGTTGAATTGTTCCCCGTCGATTCCTCGACACCGGCCGCCATTGCGACCACTTCCGCTGAAGGCGTCGCGGTGTTTCGTGGAACCGCGGCTGCTTCCTATCACGTGCGCGTACTGGCTGCAGGTTTTGCGGTCGAGACGGCCGATATTTCCGCGGCCAGCTCAGAAACGATTACGGTCGCCCTCCGTCTCGCCCCGACGACTGAAGCCGTGACCGTAAGCGCCACCCGGACTCTGGTTCCCGGCAGCACGGCCGGGGCAGATGTCGAAGTCCTGACCTCGGGCCAGCTGGAAGTCATGCGCCCGGTGGCGGCCGACGATGCCCTGCGTTTTCTTCCCGGCGCAGTGGTGAGTACATCCGGGCAGCGCGGCGGGCTCTCGTCCTTGTTCGTGCGTGGCGGCGAATCAACCTACAACAAAGTGATTGTGGACGGAGTTCCGGCCAACGATCCCGGCGGGATCTTTGACTTCGGCGTGCTTCCCCTGACCGGCGCGGACCGCCTGGAATTCGTTCGCGGCTCCCAGAGCACGCTCTATGGCTCCGACGCTATGACCAGCGTGGTACAGGTTTTCACTCGCACGGGAAGCACAACCGTGCCCGAAGTACGCTTCGGCGCGGACGGCGGAAACCTGGGCACCGCGAATGGATATGCGTCTCTCGCCGGCGCGAACGGCCGCTTCGATTACAACCTCTTCGGCGACCAGTTCAACACCATGGGGCAGGGTCCGAACGACGATTACTCAAACTCACTGCAGGGCGAGAACGTCGGCGTGAAGCTGAACGACTGGGCGGCTCTGCGCCTTCGTGCCCGCCACTCCAATAGCGCTACCGGCGTGCAAAGCTACTGGAATTTCAACGGCGATCCCATCCTGCCGCCGGACTTCGACCAGCGCGCGCGGCAGAACAACCTGCTGGCCAGCGCGGAACTGACGGTCGCAGGGCCGTCGCGCTGGCAGCATCGCTTCACCGGCTTCGAGTACGCGCTGCACCGCACCAATATCCAGACGGTCAACCAGTCCGGCCGCGTGGACCCCTTCGGCAATCAGATCGATACTCCCTTCCACGCCATCGCTGACATCAACCGCGCCGGCTTCGACTACCAGGGTGACTACACGGAACGAAGCTGGGCGCAGACCACGGTGGGATATGAGTTCGAGGATGAGAACGGCACTACCGGCACCCTTCCCGATTCTCTGAGTCACGGCGTGCGCCTGAATCATGCGGTTTACGGGCAGCAGCTTCTGAGCCTGGGACGCCTGTCCATCGTGGCCGGGGCGCGCTTCGTGCACAACCAGAGTTTTGGAAACAAGGTTGTGCCGCGAGTTGCGTTAACTTTCACCGCGCTGCGCGGCGGGAATTTTTTCTCCGGGACGCGCTTGCGCTTCAGCTACGCGACCGGCATCAAAGAGCCCAGTTTCGCCCAGTCGTTCGGGAATGGCGGCGGCTTTCCCGTCATTGCCAATCCTGACCTTCAGCCGGAGAAGGCACGCTCATTCGAGGCCGGCGTAGAACAGAGATTTTCCCGGAACTATTCCTTCACGGCCACCTACTTCAACGGCCTGTTCCGCGACAAGATCGATTTCAACTTCCTGACCGGGACCGCCTGTCCGCCGCCCGCCGCCTTCTGCGGCCAGTACATCAATGTCAACGAGGCATTGGCGCACGGTGCCGAAGTGGAGTTTCACGGACGGCCGCTGGCGAAGCTGTCGCTGGATGGCTCCTACACCTACACTTCCACGCAGATTCTCGAGCAGCCGTTTGCCTTCGATCCGCTGCTCGAGCCCGGCCAGCCCCTGATCCGGCGTCCCAAGCATTCGGGGAGCTTGCTGCTGACTTATCTGAGCCCCCGCTGGGGAGCAAATCTGGGCGGAACTTTCATCGGCAGGCGCGCCGATTCCGATTTTCTCGGATACGGCATCAATCACGCCGCCGGGTACGCGCGCGTGGACCTGGGCGGATGGTACGCGATCACTCCCCGCATCACGGCCTACGTGAATCTCGAGAATGCGCTCGACAAGGCCTACCAGGAAGTCGTGGGATATCCAGCCCTGGGAGCTAATGTCCGCGCAGGCATGCGCTTCCGAATCGGCGGAGAGTAGCGCCCTGCCAGTGTGGGGCGGGCCCCCTCGCCCGCCGCTTTAAGACGAACTTGATCGGCTGATGTCGGGGCTCTGGCGGGGGGGGTGGCGACGGGATTGGAGATCGACCGTGATTTTTTCTTGCTGCAAACTACCACGCGGGCGGGGGCGCCCGCGCCACACAGACTCAGCGGTGACGAACTCGCCGTGCCGGCCGGGCCACGGGTTGCGGGCACTCATCAGTCTCGCCGGCATAGGGGACGGCGAGGGGCAGAGATGCGGCGGACCTGGATCCCTGATACTTGCTGCGCGCCGCCATCAACTTTCCCAGTTCCTCGCTGCCCAGGGGTTGCTGGCGCCCGAGCAGATGGGTGACCAGCGCGATCTGGGCAAAGTGCTCGACGGTTTCCATCTTCATGTAAGCCTGATGCAGGTCGGCGCCATACGCGACCACGCCGTGATTAGACATGAGAATGGCATCGTACTGGGGAACCAGGGGTTCGAGCGCGGCCGTGAGCTCGGGCGTTCCCGGCGTGCCATATTTGGCCAGCGGGATCGAGCCCAGTCCGATGACCACCTCGCATACCAGGGGTTGATTGAGCGCCATGCCGGCGGCGGCGAAACCGGTGGCGGTGGGCGGGTGTGCATGCACCACGCCCTGCACGTCCGGCCGCAATTTGTAAATCAGCAGGTGCATGGCGATTTCGCTCGAAACGTCGCGGCGACCCTCCAGACGGCGGCCCTCCATGTCCACTATGACCAGGTCCGAGGGCCTCATCATGCTCTTGCACATGGAAGTCGGAGTGGCCAGGATGCGGCGCTGGTCGAGACGCACGGAAAGATTGCCATCCATCGCGGCGACATAGCCCCGCTCGTGCAGGGCCCTGCCAAAGAGGACGATTTCGCGCCGATTTTGACGTTCGCTGGACATCATTTTCGGGAAGGTGTACCGCAAGCCCCGGCTGTTTCCGCGTATGTTAACCCAACCAGTTGATGGTTACAACGCCGTTTACACACTATTACATTTTTGAATGGGCCGTACCCGGCCTTCTCTGAGATGAAGGCCGGCAAGAAAATCCTATAATCAAACCGCGTGCTGATTTCCGATTTTAATTATTCGCTGCCGCAAGAGCTCATCGCCCAGGAACCTCTGTCCGACCGGGCGTCATCGCGGCTACTGCATCTGAATCGCGGCGCTGACGAGATGCGGGACGCACAATTCCGGGACTTTCCCAGCCTGCTGCGCGCGGAAGACCTGCTCGTATTCAACAACACGCGCGTCTTTCCCGCGCGCCTGTATGGCAGAAGAAGCGGCGCAAGGGCGCAGCCCCTCAGTTCGAGTAATCCCGCTGCGCGCGATTTTCTGCGGGGCAGGATCGAAGTCCTCTTGGCGCGGCAACTCTCGAGCGAGCCCAACGAGTGGGAGTGCCTGGTGCGCCCCGGGCGCAAGATCGGCGTGGGAGAACGTTTGTTCTTCGGCGAGCAGGACGAACTGCAGGCGGAAGTCGTGGCCCGAGGCAGTTTCGGAGAGCGCCGCATCCGCTTCGCTCCGGTGCAGGATTTCTATGCCGCAGTCGAGCGCATCGGTCACGTCCCTCTTCCGCCGTATATCAGCCGGCCTGACGACATTCGGGACCGGGAGCGCTATCAGACCATCTATGCCCGGGAAAAAGGCTCGGTAGCCGCGCCCACCGCAGGTCTGCACTTTACGCCGGAAATTCTGGCCCGGATAAAAGAGCGAGGTATTGAAACCGCGGAAGTCACGCTGCATGTGGGCTTAGGTACGTTTCAACCGGTGCGCGAAGAGCGGGTGGAAGATCACAAACTGCACCGCGAATCGTATTCCATCTCCCCAGGCGCGGCAGGGGCCATCAATCGCGCTCTGGATTCCGGGCGGCGGATCGTAGCGGTGGGAACCACCACGGTCAGGACGCTGGAATATGCCGCGCGGGAATCGCGCCGCATACAGGCAGGAAGCGGCGAGGCCGATATCTTTATCTATCCCGGCCATGAATTCCGGGTGGTGGGCGCGCTGCTCACTAATTTTCACCTGCCGCAATCCACGCTGCTCATGCTGGTGTGCGCCTTCGCGGGCCGGCAGCGTGTGCTCGAGGCATACCGTCATGCCGTGGATGAACGCTACCGCTTCTATTCTTACGGAGATTGCATGCTTCTGGAGTGACCCCGCTCAGGAATATACTGGCATTGCAGGAGCGAGCTATGGGAACCCAAGCCATATCAAAACCGATTCCGATCCAGGATTTTGTCGCTGAGCTGAGAAAGTTTCCCGAGCCGGCCTTCCGCCGGATCGACCAGATCATTCGTTTTCTGGAGACCACTCTGGTTTCATCCGAGACCCTGGCACCCTACCTGACCTGGGACCGTCAGCACTACACCCGCAACCTGATCGACAAGACGCCGCTCTACGAACTGGTTGCCATCTGCTGGGAAGTGGGCCAGGCGAGTTCGGTGCACAACCACCGCGAGCAGAATTGCTGGATGGCAGTCCCCATCGGACGCTTGCGAGTGGAGAACTACCGCACGATTGCCCAAGACCTCGACCAGGGCACCTGCAAGCTCGAAACCGCCGACACGGTAGAAATGAATCCGCGCCAGCCTTGCGCCGTGGATCCGCAGGAACCCGTGCACCGGGTTTACAATCCCCGTGAATTCAACCAGCGCGCGGTGAGTCTGCACGTCTATTCCCGCCCCTTCGATACCTGCGTGGTCTATTCGCAGGAGCAGGGCACGTGCGGCGTGATCAAACTGCACTATCAAACCGAATACGGCAAGCCGGCGAAGAACTGAGAACCGGGAACTACGAACTGACAACTGACGTCCTGCTAAACTTGAGTCTTGCCCCCCGGGAAAAAATCCTCGACTGCTCAGGTGGAAAGCACGCCGGTCTCGCCCAAGCTGACTGCCAGCGATGGCCGCCGCATCTTCCTCATGGATGCGATGTCTTTTATCTTCCGCGCCTACCACGCCATGGCGCGCCAGCGCGGCATGACCACAAAGACCGGCCTGCCCACCGCGGCCACTTACGTCTTCGTGAACATGCTGCGCAAACTGCGCGAGGACTCTTCCCCTGAATATCTGGCGGCGGTGTTTGACGTAGCCGCCCCCACCTTCCGGGACACCGAGGCGGAAGCGGTCACCAAGGTGCGCAAGTTTGACCTGAAAACCCAGACCTTTCTCGAAGTCGAATATCACGGCTACAAGGCCAACCGCACCGAAATGCCGGCGGAACTGGTGCAGCAGGTACCCTACATCCGGCGCGCCCTCGAGGCTTATCGCATACCCATCCTCGAACTCGCGGGTTACGAGGCCGATGACGTGATCGGCACTCTGGCCCGCAAAGCCGCCGCGCAATCCTACTTGGTGTATGTGGTCTCGAGCGACAAGGACATGCTGCAGTTGGTTAACGATCGCGTCCTGGTGCTGAACCCGCCCAAGGACAATCTGATCTGCGACGCGAAAAAAGTGGAGGAGATTCTTGGGGTGCCGCCGGAGCGCGTCATCGACGTCATGGCCCTGCGCGGCGACTCGGTGGACAACATCCCGGGCGCTCCCGGGATCGGCGACAAGGGGTCGGTGGAACTGATCCGGCGTTTCGGTACGGTTGAGCAGGCGCTCGACCGCGCTGCCGAAGTGGAGAAAAAGTCGTACCGCGAATCGCTGCAGAACAATCGCGACAATGTCCTCTTCAGTAAACGCATGGTGACCATCGACTGCGATGTTCCGGTCGATCTTGACCTGAACGCCATGCGCGCCGGCGAGCCCGACCTTGATGCCCTGCGCGGATTGTTTACCGAGCTGGAATTCACCTCCCTGCTGAAAGAGCTGCTGCCGGTGGTAGAAGTCACCGAGGCGCATTACGCCGAGGCGAAGTCCGCGGCTGACGTAGAAGCCGTGCTGAAGGCGGTTTCCGCCGCGAGCGCACTGGCCGTGGCGGTCGAAGCCGACTCCAGTGACATCGCGGAGGAAGAGGAAGAAGAAGTGGACGAACCCCAGGAGCGCATGCTGCCCCTGACCGCGGCACCCGCCGAGGCTGTTCCGGCGCGCATGATTGCAATCTCCGCTGCCGCAGGCACATCGTTAACGGTGTCGATGCAGGGGCCCGCCGGATCGCGGCTGCGTTCCGCCCTGGAAGACGAGGCCATGCCCAAGGCGATCCACGACTACAAGGCGGCGATCCACGCCTTCGAGCCGCAAGGCGTCGAGTTGCGCGGCGTGGTGCATGACCCCATGCTGTATTCCTACCTGCTCGATCCCACGTACTCCTCGCACCGCCTGGCCGAAGTGGGCCTGCGCCGCTTCAACCTGAAGCTCAGTGGAACGCTGGCGGAATCGGCCGACGTCACGGGCCGTTTCGCCGCTTCTCTCCGCCGGCAAATCGAGCAGGGCGGATTGCTGAAGCTCTACCAGGAAATTGATTTGCCCCTGGTGCCGGTGCTGGCGCGCATGGAACAGGCCGGAGTCAAGATCGACCGCGAAGTTCTGGCGGAGATGTCGTCGCGTCTGGAACGCGAAGTCGAGGCCAAGGCCCGCGAAATCTACCAGCTCTCCGGCTCCGAGTTCAATATCAATTCGCCGAAGCAGTTGGGCGACGTGCTGTTCAACAGGATGAATCTGCCCAAGCCGGTGAAGTACGGCAAGGGCAAGACCATTTCGACCGCGGTTGACGTGCTGGAAAGTCTGGCGGAAACCCATGAGGTCGCCCGCAAGGTGCTGGAATACCGCCAGCTCTCAAAACTCAAATCAACTTACGTGGATGCCCTGCCGGCGCTGCTGAATCCCGCCACCGGTCGGCTGCACACCACGTTCGGACAGACCGGCACGGCGACGGGAAGGCTTTCCTCCGCCAATCCCAATCTGCAGAATATTCCCATCCGCACCGAACTGGGCCGTGAGATTCGCGCCGCGTTTACGGTCGAACCCGGCCACGTTCTGCTGGCCGCGGATTACTCCCAGATCGAGCTCCGCCTGCTGGCCCACTTCTCGCAAGACCCGCTGCTGGTGGAGGCCTATCGCCGCGGCGATGACATTCACACTCTCACCGCCTCGCAGGTCTTCGGCGTGCCGCCTCTGATGGTCACCGCCGACCATCGCCGCCAGGCCAAGGTCGTAAATTTCGGAATTGTGTACGGGCTGTCGGCTTTTGGCTTGTCACAGACTCTCGGGATTGAGCCCAGGGAAGCGAAACAGTTCATCGACGCCTATTTCGAAAAGTACAAGGGCGTACGCACGTTCATCGACAAGACGCTGGAAGAGGCCCGGCGTGAACAGAGAGTCACCACGCTGTTCGGGCGGATGCGGCCGATCCCCGACATTAACAGCAAGAACATGAACCAGCGCGGCTTCGCCGAACGCACCGCGGTGAACACGCCTCTGCAAGGCACGGCGGCCGACCTGATCAAGATCGCGATGATCCGGATCGATGCGGCCCTGCGCGAGCGCGATTTGAAATCACGCATGACGCTGCAGGTGCACGATGAACTGGTGTTCGAAGTCCCGGAAAAAGAAGTCGAGACCATGCGCACGCTGGTGCGTGAGCAGATGGAAAATGTCCATCCGCTGACAGTGCCATTGCTGGTAGAGGTTGGAGCGGGACCGAACTGGCGGGATTTGGAGTAGTTCGTGTGGGGACGGGTCGGAGACCCGTCCCCACACGGTTGCCGGTGGACCCGGAGCCGCTACGCCCCTAGCGCCTGCTTGATCGCGCCCGCGATGTTCTGCGCCAGCACTTTCATCTTCTCTTCCGACTCCGCTTCGATCATCACCCGCGCCAGCGCTTCCGTCCCTGAATAGCGCACCACCACGCGTCCATTGCCGTTCAGTTCGCTCTCTGCCGAGTCAATCGCCTGCTGAATCTCTGGCACCTTGGGGAAGGGTACTTTTTCGCGCACCCGCACGTTCTGGATGATCTGAGGAAAGACTTTGAGATCGCTTACCAGATCCGCCAGCGGCTTGCCAATTCGCGCCATGGTTTCCATCACCCGCAGCGCGGTGAGCAGTCCATCCCCGGTGGTAGCTTCCCCGTCCCGGAAGATAATGTGACCTGATTGTTCCCCGCCCAGGACCGCGCCGCTTTTCCGCATCTCCTCCAGCACATATTTGTCGCCGACGTTGGCGCGCAGCAGGCGAATGCCGGAATTACGCAGCGCGATTTCGAGGCCCATGTTGGACATGGTGGTGGCGACCACAGTCTCGCCCGGCAACGCCCCGCGCGATTTCAGGTCGCGTGCCGCCAGCAGAAGCACGGCATCGCCATTCACTACCCTGCCGTTCGCATCGCAAAAGAGCGCGCGGTCCGCGTCTCCATCGAAAGTCACGCCCAGGTCGAATTGTCCCGGTTTCTCCGCCACTGCCCGGGCGACGGTTTCCGGATGCAACGCGCCGCAGCTTTCATTAATGTTCTTGCCGTCCGGGGCTGCGCTTAAAAACGTCGCACGGATGCGGCACTGGCGGAACAATTCCGGTGCTTCAGCCGTGGCGGCGCCATGGGCGCAATCCACCAGCACGCGCAAGCGGCTTAGATCCGTGCTGACATTCTTCGCCAGCCACGCGATGTAGGCATGCCGGAGCTCGCCTTGTCCGGGGAGGCTGGGCGTGGGCTGGAAGGACGAATCCACGTGCGCTTCCGGGTTCTGCAGCAGGGCAAAAATTTCCTGCTCGATGGCGATCTCGTGCGCGTCCGGCAATTTGTAGCCGTCGCCGGAAAAAACCTTGATGCCATTGTCGGTCCAGGGATTGTGCGACGCCGAAATAACCACGCCGGCCGCGTACTTGCGCGAGCGCGCGAGATAGGCAACGCCCGGCGTGGTGATCACGCCGGCGCTGTGGACTTCAATCCCGCTGCTGGCCAGCCCGTGCGTCACCCGGTCGGCAATCCATGCGCTCGATTCGCGCGTGTCCTGCCCAATGACCACGCGTCCGGTTCCACCCGAGCGCTTCAGATCATGACCCAGCGCGCGGCCGATCATGTAAGTGCTGTCCTGGGTCAGGGGAAATTCGCCGGCGACGCCGCGAATCCCATCGGTGCCGAAGAGTTGTCGGGTTTGAGTTGTCATGCTGAATTGCTTAATGCCCGGCTGTGGCCGGAGCGTGTTCCATGATAACCGTGACCCGCACCGGATTGGGGGTCATCACCTGCACCAGGGGATCAGAGACGTAAGCATGGCGCACGAACGTGGCCCGGTCCATGATTCCGCTGGCATCGATCGGGTCGGTGATGGCAGCCTCGACAGCCTCGACCCGCTGGCGTGGCCCGCTGATCGTAATCGAGGGCGGCTCCGCCTCCAGGCGTCCGATCTGGTAGCCGGCAGCGAAGTTGCCGAAGGCCCGCGGACGCACCGGAACCTGGCGGGTGAGGCGAGTGTCAAAGATAAGGTGAAACTGGTTGGGGACAACTTGCACGACCTCAAGCTCCCGGGGTTGATGGATCTGTTGCGCCGTCAAGTCGAAGGTGTGCTCCCCCGCCTTCATCCCGCTGAGATCGATCTCGGTGTAAATGTCCGCCGGCTGCAACCGGCGCACGGCGCGCTGCGGACCTCGTACCCTGATCTGGGCGCGGGGCACATTCTCGCTGCTGATTTCCAGATTCTCGGGAATGTTGCGGAACACGATCGGCACATCCACCGCAACCTCCGCCGTTGGGTCGGCGGCCACCGCCAGCCACAAGCCTACGGCCAGCGCCAGTGCCAGCAGCTTGATGCCGAAATTGTGCAGCACGTGGCGGTGAAAGAAATCTTTCATGGCTAGCGGTCGCCTCCCGGAGTGACCCGTGAATCGGCCGCACGCGGCAGGGAAATCCTCTGGCTGTCGTCGGAAGCCGCCGCTTCCTCGCTGCCGTTGGTAATGGGAGTGGGCAGCGTCGAGGGAGGCACATAACGGCGCAGCAGTTCTCCAATGCGTTCGCGCAATTGTTCCACCGTGAGGTCGCGCTCGATCTTCCCGCCCACCGCCAGGCTGATGGCTCCGGTTTCCTCGGAAACGACCACGGCAATCGCGTCGGTCTCTTCGGTCACGCCGATGCCGGCACGATGCCGGGTGCCCAGTTGCGTCGAGAGCACCGGATTCATGGAGAGCGGCAGAAAACAGGCTGCCGCCGCAATCCGGTCTTTCTGCACGATCACGGCGCCATCATGCAGAGGCGCGCTGGGGCGGAAAATCGTGGCCAGCAGGTCGTAGGAAAGATGCGCATCCAGGGGGACGCCGCTCTCAATGTAGGTGCGCAGCCCGATTTCCCGCTCGATCACAATCAGGGCGCCGGTCTGGTTCTGGGAGAACAGGTTGGCTGCCAGTACGATGTCGTCGTAGGCGTCCGCCTCCGACGCGGCCGTCCGGCTGAGCAGAAGCCGTCGTCCCAGCCGCGCCAGGGCCTGTCGTATCTCTGCCGCAAAGATCACGATCAGCGCGAACACTGCGTACGGCAAGAGTGTGCTGAGCAGCCAGTTCAGAGTGGTGAGTTCGCCGACCCGGGAAAAGTAAAACGCCAGCGCCAGCGCCGCCACGCCCACCAGCATGTAGGCGGCGCGCGTCCCTTTGATGAGCGCCAGCAGTTCGTAAATGATGAGCGCGACCAGCAGGATGTCAACGACCGAAATCACCGACAACTGCGGCCACGGCGCTGCCAGGAACCTCACCTGCGAACTCCTTTTCCAGAAATCGACAGCCTTGAGCGGGGACAAACCAATTGTAATCCAGGCGGGTAAGCTATGTTGATCGAAATAAAGGCTTTGTAAAGATGTGTCGGTGTTGTGGCACGGCTACTTCTGTCTTGGCCGCTTCACCGTCGCAATCAGCGAACCCTTCGCCAGGCGGGCAGAGATCTCATCTCCAACCTTCACCAACCCCGCATCTTTCAGCAGCGCTCCGGAAGGATCGAAGACCAAAGCATACCCGCGATCGAGAATGGCGAGCGGAGAAAGCGCCTCCAGTTGCCCCGTGAGCTGATTCAGCGTGCCTCTCCGCCGCAGCAGCGAAGTCCGCGCAGCGGCGGCGAGGGCCGCGACGCCCGAGTCGAGTTGCTGATGAATACCGGCGAGCATGCGGCGCACATCGTAATGCCTGACCGCCGCCGCCGCCGTTTCCAGACGCCGCCGATGCTGTTCCAGAATCTGGTGCTCGGCCCGTTGCAGCCGGTTTTTCAAGTCGTCAAGTTTTTGTTGGCGCCGGTGGATGAGATCCACCATCCGTCCAAACGCGCCGTGCTGCGCCAGTTCGGTCAGCGCCTGCCGCCCCATCAGCAACCGGTAGCGTACCGCACGAACCAGGCGGTGCCGCAGCCCCTCGGCCTGGTCCTCCACTTCCTGCCGGGAGCGAATCACCAGTTCAGCGGCGGCGGAAGGAGTGGGGGCCCGCAGGTCCGCGACAAAATCAATAATGGTGAAGTCGGTCTCATGGCCCACCGCGGAAATCACGGGTATTTCAGAGGCGGCCACCACCCGCGCCAGCACCTCGTTGTTGAATGCAGCCAGGTCCTCGGCCGAGCCTCCGCCGCGGGCCACGATGATGACGTCCACATTGCGCGATTTATTGAAATAACGGATTCCGGCGCTGACTTCCCCGCTGGCCGCCTCGCCCTGCACCTGTGCCGGAAAAATCAGGACGCCGGCCGTGTGATGACGCCGCAGCAGGATGTTAAGAATGTCGCGCAGCGCGGCCGCCTGCGGCGAAGTCACAATCCCGATCCGCCGCGGCAATGTGGGGACCGCCTTTTTGCGGGCGGCGTCGAACAACCCTTCCGCTTCGAGCTTCGCCTTCAGCTGCTCGAACGCAACCAGCAGCGCGCCCGCCCCCTTGGGCTCAAGGTACTCGGCGGAAATCTGCAGCTCGCCGCGGTCTTCGTAGATCGTGACCCGCCCGCGCAGCACCACCTGCATGCCGTTCTCCGGACGAAAGCGCAGCAACCGCGCCTGCGAGCGGAACATCACGGCGCGAATCTGCGCGTTCTGGTCCTTCAGGGTGAAGTACATGTGTCCGGAGTCTTGCGCCCGGAAATTCGAAATCTCTCCTTCCACCCAGGTGTCACCGTACTCGCGCTCAATATGCGTGCGCACCGCTGCGACCAGATCGCGCACCGTCCAAACGCGCCGATCGGGAGGCTTGAAACTGAATCCGAGCTGGTCGGTAGAACTCATAAGCGACTTAGCGGGATACTCCTGTGTGGGTCGGACACTCATGTCCGACGCTTTTGAATTTTCTTTAATGCCGAAAGCGCCCAATCAAATAAAGCACCAGCGAAAGCACCACACTCACCAGAAGCGAGGTCGCCAGCGGAAAATAAAACGTACTGTTCTTCCCGCGATAGACGATGTCCCCGGGCAGCCGTCCCAGAGGGATATGGGCCCGCCCCGCCAGCATGAGCCCCGATCCCACCAGAATGGCGACCGCCCCGGCCACCACCAGCATTTTCCCCAGATCGCTCATGCAGACCCAGTCTAAACCGGCTGAGACCTCTCCGTGTCCTTTGTGTCCTCTGTGGTTGAATTCAGGACGTCCCGAAACAAAATGCTAGAATCTGGCCTCATGCGCAATCGTCTGGCTCTTGGCATTATTTTGCTGGTTGCTTTTACGCTCACCGCCCAAACTCCACCTGAGGTTGAGATCACCGCCGAGCCCGGCCATCATCTCGCCCTGCAAAATAAATACGTCCGCGTATTCAAGGTGGAAGTCGCGCCCCACGCGGCCACGCTCATGCACCGCCACCGCCACGACTATATCTACGTCACGCTGGGGTCGGCGCACGTGGAGAACGACGTCGCAGGCAAGCCCCCGGTCACCATCACTCTGCAGGATGGAGAGACCCACTTTCTCCCCCGAGGCTTTGCCCACATTGCGAAGAATCTTTCCGACCAGCCCTTCCGCAACATCACCATCGAGCTTCTGCAGGACGAAAAAGCGCGCAGCTCGCCCCAGTGGGATGAAGAAAGAGGTCTGCACATCCTCAACGGCGGCACCGAGGACATACTTTTCGCAAAGGACGGCGCCCGCGCCTCCGAACTCCAACTGCAGCCGGGAGGAGTCCTGCCCAAACACCATCACTCCGGCCCTTACCTGGTCGTAGCCGTCACAGACATCGATTTGCGCAGCGAAGTCGGAGGCAAAGCCGCATCCGAGATCCAGCTCAAAGCCGGAGACATCGCCTGGGAAAAAGGCGGCTTCACCCACACCTTGACCAACGCTGGCAAACAAAACGCCAAGCTGATCACGGTAGAGTTTCAGTAGCCGGCAGCCCGTGTGGGGACGGGTCGGAGCCTGCCCTGAGCGCAGTCGAAGGGACCCGTCCAGGCCGAGCAAAGCTCGGCAAGCCTTGGCGGATAACGCCCGTGAGGCTCAAAGGCGTGGCATCAGCGGTGCAGGAAGAAGTACAACAGCGCGGCGACCACCAGGAATGTAAACAGGAATTGAAAAATGGGCCAACTCTTGCTTTCCTCGAAAGTAAGGGGCGAGTCGTCGATGTTCGAGGGCTGCAGCGTGCCGGAGGGCTGAAAAGTTTCCATACTGCCGGGGCCGAGCTTTTGGGAAGCGGCATCCGCCGTAAAGCCTGTCTTCCGGTCCGCGAATGTCTTTATCTCTCCTGCCCCGCCTTGCTTCGCCAGCACCTCGGACAGAAAATACTCGCCGACTACGCCGGCCAGCTTTTCCGCGAAAGGATGCTCGAGCCCTTCGTGGCCGGATTCTTCCACGGCGGTCGCCGGGTCATGGTAGTGCCGGCTGAATCCGCCGCCCGGCTTGACTTCAATGTGGAAGTTGACCTTGAACTCCTTGCCCTTGGGAAGATTTCTGGAGGGCAGATTCAGTCCGGGATATTCCCTGGCCAGGGCAGCGCTGATGTTGGCCTGTATCTTTTGCTGCAACTCCACTTGCGTAGGCGCCTCGAGCGGCGGCACGCCGGGATCGGCGGCGTAGGCGATGAATCCGCCTTCCGGTTTGGCCTCGATGCGGTAAGTAAACGTGCTGATTAAGCGCTTGATGTCCACAGGTTTGGCGGATTGTAGCGCGCTTTGGCGGGGGCCGAAGAGAATTGTCGGGGTTCTGGATTACGATGGTGACCGCCCCGTCATTCCCTCGACCAAGGCTTCATCCCGCCCCCGTGGAACCAGGCTCGGCAAGCTTTGGGGTGGTGCGGTGCTCGTGTGGTCGCGGGCGACCCGCTCGCGAGAATTTTCACACCCGCGCGATACAATTGCCCGCCATATGCCTGCATGGACCACCCGCCTCGGCCTCACCCAGGAAGCTCTCTCCCACTCGCTGCGGACTGCCATCGCCGCGGTTGTGTCCATGCTGCTGGCGCGCCTGCTGAAGCTCCCGGAATTTTACTGGGCGCCGATCTCAACCATCGTGATCCTGCTTTCCGTCACCGACCCGCTGGCGCTCGCCTGGCAGCGCTTCGTCGGGACCGCCGTGGGCGCAGCCCTGGGCGCCCTGATCGCCACATTCTTCAATGCCTACTGGATGGTGTACGGAGCCGGCATCCTGGTGTGCGGCATCCTCTCCGCCCTGCTGCGCCTGGGCAGCGCCTATCGCTTTGCCGCCATCACGCTGACTATCGTCCTCCTGATCACCCACGGCCGCCCGCCCTGGGTCGTCGCCTCTCACCGCTTCGTCGAAGTGTCGCTCGGAATCGCGGTGGCGCTGCTGGTCACAGTGGCGTGGCGGCTTCCGCCGCCGAAGTAGGTCGGGATCTCAGTTGCGCACCGGGTGCGGATGTCACCCCGCCGTTGTCAAGATGCCTTCAAGTCCGGTTCCTGATCACAAGGTCTGTCAATACCGCAAAACTGCCCGATTCCCCTCAGCCCCCCCTGCAAGCAAGCCGATCCCCACCCAAAACCAGATCGATTTCGTGGCCGCCTACATCATCCCGCTCGACCTCTGGTACATCCTCCCCGCTCCGGTCACCACCCGCCTCCACGGACACATTTCCCTGTCCCCACATCGCAAGGGCCACAAATACGAACCCTACCTGGAAGCCTGGCACCTGCTGCTGTAAATCTTACCCACCCTGTCATCCCGACCGAAGCGAAGCGCAGCGAGCGAAGTGGAGGGACCTTGCGTTTGGCCGTCCCCCACACGGAGCTGTGACGACCATCACAGACCCACTGTGCACCAAAGCGCCAAACTCAGAGCGAGAAACACAAGGTCCCTCGACTGCGCCCTGGTTTCGCTCCGCGCGGAACCAGTTCTCCGCTCGGGATGACAGTGGATGGATAGCTCATGCCCCGCGAACACCACTACTACGTCTACATCATGCAAAGCAGCTCCCGCCGCGCGCTCTACATCGGCATGACCAACAACCTCCACCGTCGCGTCTTCCAGCACAAGACGCAGGAGAGCGAAGGATTCACCGGCGCCTACGACACCGTCCGCCTGGTCTATTGGGAAAGCTTCGATGACGTGCACAAAACCATCGCTCGCGAAAAGCAGCTAAAGAATTGGCGAAGAGAAAAGAAGCTATGGCTGATCGCCAGCACGAATCCAGAGTTCAGAGATCTAGCCACCGACTGGTACAAAGATGAAAGCGTCAATCCACGCCGAGCCTAGATACCCTGTCCAACTCTGTCATCCCGAGCGAAGTCGAGAGCCTGCCCTGAGCGAAGCCGAGGGCAAACGAGGGAGAGTCGAACGGGGACCTTGTGTTCGCCTGTAGTATGAAATCCAGCCGCGGGCGTAACAAAACAGATTCCCCCTTGCGCTTTTCTGCATTCATCTGATATAAACAATTCACCGAGAGCGGTGTGTGGCTAGTCGGACGAATTTTGTGAAACTCTCGTCGCTCGTCCGGCATCTAATTAAATACAGGTAATTCCTGCAAATCAGTCCCGGCCACGGGGCTACATTCGGGGACAAGGTTCCTCGAAGGGTTGAATGCGTTGTTCGCAGAAACCTCCAAGTGATCTTTTTTCAAACTGATGCTCTTCCGCCTCGGCTTGTGCCGAAATGGCATAGGCGTTTTTTGCAGGTGGAAGAAGCGTTTCGTCGCGTGCGCAGAGCTCCTCATTCAATGAGTTGATTGGCTCCCCGGGCTGTGGAAAACAGGTGGATATCCTGTGCCAGCATTGGGTTGACAGTGTTTGTCGCGAACGCGTAGTTTGTACAGGTTTCGAGGACAGGCAGGTTTGTGTGATCGCGACTCGCTCGCGTGAATGCAAGTCTGCTCTGAACTGAAAGCGCCCGCTCAGGCGGTAGCGGATCGGTTCTTTGACAACTAGGTTGAACGTGCCAGTCGTGAGAGGAAGGCTCGGGTTGAAATCCGAGCGATCTCACAAGATAGATCCACCATGCCTCTTCGAGGGTGTGGTGGCAGTCTGCCAACTACCCGTCGGCAGACGACAGGTTTCAAATGAGAGTTTGATCCTGGCTCAGAATCAACGCTGGCGGCGTGCCTAACACATGCAAGTCGAACGAGAAAGTGGAGCAATCCATGAGTAAAGTGGCGACCGGGTGAGTAACACGTGACTAACCTACCTTCGAGTGGGGGATAACCTCGGGAAACCGGGGCTAATACCGCATAACATCTTTGGAGTGGAAATTCCGGAGATCAAAGGAGCAATTCGCTGGAAGAGGGGGTCGCGGCTGATTAGCTAGTTGGCGGGGTAACGGCCCACCAAGGCTTAGATCGGTATCCGGCCTGAGAGGGCGCACGGACACACTGGAACTGAAACACGGTCCAGACTCCTACGGGAGGCAGCAGTGGGGAATTTTGCGCAATGGGGGAAACCCTGACGCAGCAACGCCGCGTGGAGGATGAAGTCCCTTGGGACGTAAACTCCTTTCGACCCGGACGATAATGACGGTACGGGTGGAAGAAGCCCCGGCTAACTTCGTGCCAGCAGCCGCGGTAATACGAGGGGGGCAAGCGTTGTTCGGAATTATTGGGCGTAAAGGGCGCGTAGGCGGTGCGGTAAGTCACCTGTGAAACCTCTAGGCTCAACCTAGAGCCTGCAGGCGAAACTGCCGTGCTTGAGGGTGGGAGAGGTGCGTGGAATTCCCGGTGTAGCGGTGAAATGCGTAGATATCGGGAGGAACACCTGTGGCGAAAGCGGCGCACTGGACCACATCTGACGCTGAGGCGCGAAAGCTAGGGGAGCAAACAGGATTAGATACCCTGGTAGTCCTAGCCCTAAACGATGGATGCTTGGTGTGGCCGGTACCCAATCCGGCTGTGCCGAAGCTAACGCGATAAGCATCCCGCCTGGGGAGTACGGTCGCAAGGCTGAAACTCAAAGGAATTGACGGGGGCCCGCACAAGCGGTGGAGCATGTGGTTCAATTCGACGCAACGCGAAGAACCTTACCTGGGCTCGAAGCACAGTGGACCGGGGTAGAAATATCCCTTTTCGCAAGAACTGCTGTGGAGGTGCTGCATGGCTGTCGTCAGCTCGTGTCGTGAGATGTTGGGTTAAGTCCCGCAACGAGCGCAACCCTTATCGTTAGTTGCCAGCGAGTCAAGTCGGGCACTCTAGCGAAACCGCCCCGGATAACGGGGAGGAAGGTGGGGATGACGTCAAGTCCTCATGGCCTTTATGTCCAGGGCTACACACGTGCTACAATGGTCGGTACAAACCGTCGCAAACCTGCGAAGGGGAGCTAATCGGAAAAAGCCGGCCTCAGTTCGGATTGGAGTCTGCAACTCGACTCCATGAAGCTGGAATCGCTAGTAATCGCGGATCAGCACGCCGCGGTGAATACGTTCCCGGGCCTTGTACACACCGCCCGTCACATCACGAAAGTGGACTGCACTAGAAGCCGGTGAGCCAACCGCAAGGGGGCAGCCGTCCAAGGTATGGTTCATGATTGGGGTGAAGTCGTAACAAGGTAGCCGTAGGAGAACCTGCGGCTGGATCACCTCCTTTCTAGAGAGAACGTCACGGCACTTCCGCGGTTCCACCCTTTTAAAGCTTCGGCCTAGAAACAGTGGAAATTAAACATACGGAGGACGTTGCCGTGTACCCTGTCTCACTTCTTGATAACCCGCAAGGGCAAACCTGTGAAGTGGAATAGGAAACCCGTTCGGACCTCTCTTGCTCGAGTCCTATCCGCATGATGGTCAGTCCCGGCTTAGCTGGGATGTACGTTCAACCTTGTCCTCGAAAAAATATTGAGCTTCTGGCTACTAGCTGATAGCAGCTAGTGGCTGGAGCCGGTGATAAAATTCAGGCTTCGGAAAGTTTGTACCGGGCCTGTAGCTCAGGTGGCTAGAGCGCACCCCTGATAAGGGTGAGGTCGGTAGTTCAACTCTACCCAGGCCCACCAAAACAGTTTCGGGTTTCTAGTTTCTGGTTTCTAGTTTTTGAAACTGGAAACAGGAAACTAGAAACTGCATTCAAGGGGCTGTAGCTCAGCTGGGAGAGCGCCTGGTTTGCAACCAGGAGGCCACCGGTTCGATCCCGGTCAGCTCCACCAGAATTGTTTCTTCTATGGCAAGAACCAGGTATGAAGCCGACGTGGTCAACGGTCGCAATCGGTATATTGCTTTTGCTGGTTGCCGCAATCGATAGGAAGAGATTCGGCTCGTTAAGGATTCCCCCTCGCCTTATTCTCGTATCGGTGGGCGTGGGATTTATTCTGGCCGGTCTGCTTTGGAAGATTTAGCAAACAGCCCGATGTTGGGCGCCAACTGTGACGACCATGATTCTGTTCACGGTTCAAGAAAGTCGCTTGGCGCCGAACATTGGGTTGGAAAGACTTTCGAAGTTTGCACACTTCGGAGTCGAGTAAGACCCATACCTGCTGAGGCAGGGTGATGTGAAGTAGTGATTGGTTTCAGGTTTTTGGCTAACGGCTGAAGACTGACGACCGACGACTGCTTCACTGAGGACGATATTTGACAACTGAATAGATTGGGCAATCTACAAGGCTGTAAATTTTTATGAGTGCCTAGAGAGAAGCCTGCTGGTGTGCGGAGGAGTTTCGCATTTCAGATTTCAAGTTCTGGATTTATCTGGAGCAAAAAATTTGGGACGTGAGGCAGTGATTCCGTGCGAGGAGCAGGCAGACAGGCCCATAGAGTTGATGCGGCGTGTGTCGGTTGCGATGGCTGACAGCTAGTAGCCAAAAGCTAGGAGCTGAAGCTGCAATGTGTCGAGTAAATTTTATGGTCAAGCTACTAAGGGCGCATGGTGGATGCCTTGGCAGAAGCAGGCGATGAAGGACGTGGCAAGCTGCGATAAGCCTCGGGGAGCCGCAAGCAGGCATTGATCCGGGGATTTCCGAATGGGGAAACCCACACAGGTAAAACCTGTGTACGTCCCAATGAATCCATAGTTGGGAACGAGCGAACCCTGGGAAGTGAACCATCTCAGTACCAGGAGGAAAATAAAGAAACCTCGATTCCGAAAGTAGTGGCGAGCGAAATCGGAATTAGCCTAAACCAGTCATACCTTCGGGTGTGGCCGGGGTTGTAGGGTCGACAACAGTAGAGTTAACAATCCAGTCGTTAGCCAAATCCCGCTGGAAAGCGGAGCCATAGGGTGTGATAGCCACGTAGGCGAAAACGAACTGGACTCGAAGTCGATACCTGAGTACCGCGGAGCACGAGAAACTTTGCGGGAAGCTACGGGGACCATCCCGTAAGGCTAAATACTAGCTTCTGACCGATAGTGAACCAGTACCGTGAGGGAAAGGCGAAAAGAACCCCTGCGAGGGGAGTGAAATAGTACCTGAAACCGTGTGCCTACAAACGGTGGGAGGACTATGCCGCGTAAGCGGAAAGTCTGACCGCGTGCCTATTGCATAATGAGCCGGCTAGTTATTCTTGTCAGCAAGGTTAAGCGAAAGCGAGCCGTAGCGAAAGCGAGTCCTAATAGGGCGAATCAGTTGGCAGGAATAGACGCGAAGCGGGATGATCTACCCTTGGCCAGGCTGAAGGTAGGGTAAAACCTACTGGAGGGCCGAACGGGTGTTTGTTGAAAAAAGCTCCGATGAGCTGAGGGTAGGGGTGAAAGGCTAATCAAATTCCGTGATAGCTCGTTCTCTCCGAAATAGCTTTAGGGCTAGCCTCGTGTGATTTGTCGTGGTGGTAGAGAACTGAATGGACTATGGGGCTTTCCAGCTTACAGAATCCAATCAAACTTCGAATGCCATAGAACAACAAGCACGGGAGTCAGACGGCGGGGGCTAAGCTTCGTCGTCGAGAGGAAAACAGTCCAGATCGCCTGCTAAGGTCCCCAAATTCAAGCTAAGTGGGAAAGGAAGTCGGAACGCCCAGACAGCCAGGAGGTTGGCTTAGAAGCAGCCATCCTTTAAAGAAAGCGTAATAGCTCACTGGTCAAGCGGTCCGGTGCCGACAATATAACGGGGCTCAAGCTTGGTACCGAAGCAGCGAATGCACATCTTTACGGGTGTGCGTGGTAGGAGAGCATTCTCAACAGTTTGAAGCTAGACTGAAAAGACTGGTGGACGGTTGAGAAGAGACCCTGCCGGCATAAGTAGCGATAACGGAGGTGGGAACCCTCCGCGCCGAAAGTCTAAGGTTTCCTGAGAAAGGTTAATCCGCTCAGGGTCAGTCGGATCCTAAGGTGAGGCCGAAAGGCGTAACCGATGGACATCCGGTTAATATTCCGGAACTCCCTTGTATTCGTTATTACGATGGGGTGACGCAGTAGGATAAGCAGGCCGTCCTATGGCTATGACGGTTGATGCGTGTAAGGTGTTCTTCGTAGGAAAATCCGCGAGGAAGTTATCACTGAGACGCAAAACAGTACTCCGTATGGAGGAAAGCTGCTGATTCCACACTGCCAAGAAAAACCTCTAAGGAGAATGTAGGGGATCCGTACCTCAAACCGACACAGGTAGACGAGGAGAATATCCTAAGGCGCTCGTGAGAACAGTTGGTAAGGAACTCGGCAAATTAACCCCGTAACTTCGGGAGAAGGGGTGCCGCATTAGGGTGTTAAAGCCTGAAGCGGCCGCAGAGAAATGCGCACTGCGACTGTTTAACAAAAACACAGGTCTCTGCAAAGTCGAAAACGACGTATAGGGGCTGACGCCTGCCCGGTGCTGGAAGGTTAAAGGGAGAGGTCAACCGCAAGGTGAAGCTTCGAACTGAAGCCCCAGTGAACGGCGGCCGTAACTATAACGGTCCTAAGGTTAACGATTCGCTAGCCTTAGTAAAACTGAACTATATGCGGGAAACTCCTCACACAGCCGCTCGGTACTCGCTGTCCTAACCGACAGCAGTCAAAATCCGACGGACAAGGGGACAATCCGCAGGGAAGGCTCCAACTATGGAGAACCCTCAGAGACTTCACGTTCAGCCGCATCCTGGGAATTTAGAAGCGCAATGGGTGGTTGGATTTGTTGACGGCGAAGGTTGTTTCTTCGTCGGGATCAATCCTCATCCGGAAATGACTTCTGGATTTCAGGTGCTCCCTGAATTCACAGTGGTACAACACCAACGAGATATCCAGTTACTTCACGCACTCAAGAAGTTCTTTGGGTGTGGCGTGGTTCGAACGAATCACGCGGAACGAATGGCATATCGCGTACGGAGTCTGGATCACCTGAACCAACAGATCGTTCCCTTCTTTGACAAGCATCCGCTTAAGTCGAAGAAGAGAGTCGATTTCATTAAGTTCAGAAAGATCCTGCTGCTGATGAGTAACAGAGAGCATTTGTCGATCGCGGGTATCTCGAAAATTCGAGAGATCGCAGCGACTATGAACACAGGGTGCGAAAGATAAAGTCCAGCTTCTCTGGAAACAGAGTAAGACGAACTGAGCGAAATTCCTTGTCGGGTAAGTTCCGACCTGCACGAATGGCGTAACGAAAGTGCGACTGTCTTGCCGACTGACACGGCGAACTTGTAGTGCCGGTGAAGATGCCGGTTGCCCGCAACTAGACGGAAAGACCCCGTGCACCTTTACTATACCTTTACTATGAACTATGGCACTTGCTGCGCAGGATAGGTGGGAGGCTTTGATTCCAGGCTCTCGGGCTTGGAGGAGCCACCGGTGAGATACCACCCTGCGAGTTCTGTGGTTCTAACCTACTCCCGTAAACCGGGAGAGGGACATAGTAAGGCGGGTAGTTTGACTGGGGCGGTCGCCTCCTAAACGGTAACGGAGGCGCGCGAAGCTACGCTCAGGCTGTTTGGAAATCAGCCGACGAGTGCAAAAGCATAAGCGTGGTTGACTGCGAGTCCTACAAGACGAGCAGGTACGAAAGTAGGCTTTAGTGATCCGGTGGTTCTGCATGGAAGGGCCATCGCTCAACGGATAAAAGGTACGCCGGGGATAACAGGCTGATCGGAGCCAAGAGTTCATATCGACGCTCCGGTTTGGCACCTCGATGTCGGCTCATCGCATCCTGGAGCTGTAGAAGGTTCCAAGGGTTAGGCTGTTCGCCTATTAAAGCGGTACGTGAGCTGGGTTCAGAACGTCGCGAGACAGTTCGGTCCCTATCTGTTGTGGGCGCAGGAGATTTGAGAGGACCTGTCCTTAGTACGAGAGGACCGGGATGGACGAACCTCTTGTGTTCCAGCTGTCGTGCCAACGGCATAGCTGGGTAGCGAAGTTCGGTTGTGATAACCGCTGAATGCATATAAGCGGGAAGCACTCCTCAAGATGAGATCTCCCAACCCGTAAGGGATAAGAAGGGCCCAGGAAGACCACCTGGTTGATAGACGGGAAGTGAAAGCGCAGTAATGTGTGAAGCTTACCCGCACTAATCGCCCGTTCGGCTTGACCATAAAATTTACTCGGTGCATTAAACCAGCTGTCAGCTCTTCGCTTTCAGCCTTCAGCTAGAACCTGAGCTGAATGAAAGCAGCGTTTTTCTCATCCGCTCGAACCTGGGATGGAAATTAGAAAAACACGCTGACACTGGGCGCCGACGAGTTTGTGAAAGCAAGCTAGCCTTGGTAGCAGTGGTTGAAATCGGAAGTAAACAAGAAGAAAGTAAGCCACACCCAATCTATTCAGTTGTGAGGCATCGACCTCACGCTCTTTGAAAAAACAGCTGCTGGCTTCTGGCTGCTGGCTTCTAGCTCAACATCGTTTGAGTTAAGGGCTGGCGATCCGGAGTGGGCAGCACGACAAGTTTGCGGTGGTTTTTGCCGGAGTTGAGCTGGCGCTCCTCCGTTGGCAATGACCAAGCTAATAGCCAAGAGCTAGAAGCTAGCCGCTACGAATGTCGGTGATCTTACCGCGGGGGATCCACCCGTTCCCATACCGAACACGGAAGTTAAGCCCCGCAGGGCCGATTGTACTGCACGCGAAAGTGTGTGGGAGAGTAGGTCGTCGCCGGCTTAAATAAAGGCCATTGAGAGAAATCTCGATGGCCTTTTCCTTTTGCGGTGGATTGAGGTCGGCCGTACTTTTGATAGACTGTTCGACGGAAAGGGGTGCTGCGGTATGAAAATCGCAGAAGCGCTGGCGCTCCGCGCGGATCTGCAACGGCGCCTGGAGCAATTGAAGCAGAGGCTGGTCAAGAACGCGCGCATTCAAGAAGGCGATACACCGGAAGAGGATCCAGTCGAACTGCAGGCCGAACTGGAAAAATCGGCGCAAGATTTGACGTTGCTCATTCAGAGGATCAACCGAACCAACGCCGGTTCGCGTTTCGGAAAAGGGACGATAGCGGATGCCCTCGCTGAACGGGACGTTTTGAAAATCCGCTACAACGCATATCGCGAACTTGCGACTGCCGCCTCGACGACCCAAGGTCGCACGACACGTTCCGAAGTGAAGTTCATCAGTACGGTGAGCGTAGCGGCGACTCAGCGTAAAGCGGACGATCTCGCCAAGCAGTATCGGGAACTTGACACCAGAATTCAGGAAGCGGATTGGCTGACGACGTTGTTGGACTAAGGGACGAGTAGGTAGTTGGTAGTTGCCGCAACGAGAAGTGAGCACAACCCTACGGCGGGGAAATGCCGACTCGGTAGTGCGAGGGCAGCACTAGACGGTTCGAATCCGACCCGCACAGCGTATGCCCAGCATGGTGCACAAATGCACGGCGTATCGTGACCGTGTACAACCGTGGGCTGATCTCGGGGCGGCAGCGAGGGTGGGTAAGGGGTACTCGTCCTAGTTGCGCAGGGCCGATTGTACTGCAGGCGAAAGTGTGTGGGGGAGTAGGTCGTCGCATGGTAGTGGCTCAGTTTTGAAAAACAATTCCAGGCTGGCTTCATCCTGAGGGACTTTAGTCCCGAAGGATTTGGCGCGCATTACCCAACTACTGGCCCGCCTCATATACGCTCCACGCCAGATGCTTCGCAAGCATGGGGAATCCGGTCGAAGGCGAACGCGATTCCGCTCTGAAGGCGAACACCATTCCGTTGTGAATCCGAACAGCATTCCGTTCTGAAGGCGAACACCGTTCCGGTGGGAAGGCGAACACTTTTGCTCGTCTACCGGAATGGTGTTCGGCTTGGGGCGGAATGTTTTCCACAGGCAAGCAGCAGGAGGTGCAGCGGCGCTGGACAATTAACCGGCATTGAAACTCCATCCATAAGGAGAACAGGGTGCCGGCCAGGAGATCGTCCATGCGAAAAGTCAAAGAGGTCCTGCGGTTACGGTTCGAGTTGAGGTTTGGGCAGCGGCAGATTGCACGTAGTTGCCGAATGGGGCTGAGCACGTCCTCAGCGATCACCCAAAACCGGCCACTGATTATCACCTGAAAACCGGCCAACGAGAGTAGCGACCGGGACATTGAATCCCGCGGAGACTTGTAGGCTCCGTGGGCATGGCCAATGTCTTGAACGAAGAGAAGAAACAACAGGTTTTAGCTCTGGGACGGCTGGGCTGGTCGCTGCGGCGCATCCAGCAAGCGACCAGGATCCGTCGCGAAACCGCAAGCGCATATCTGAAAGCGGCCGGGATCGCGGTGCGTCCGCCCAGTGGTTGGGGGCGGTGCGAACCAAAACCGGCCAACGAAGTGATCACCGACTTTGGCGCGGCGAAACCGGCCATTCCGGTGATTCCCGATGCCTGCAACCCCAGCCCCAACCCCGAAAACCCTTCCACTAAGGGAAGATCAAACCCAACTTCAAAACCGGCCAACGAGGTGATCACCGACTCTACCGTGGTCTCCGGCCCCAGCGCCTGCGAGCCGTACGGGGAAGCTATCGACCTGGGGATCAGCCGCGGACGCAATGCCATGGCCATCTGGCAGGACTTAGTTTCCGAGTACGGCTTCGCCAACAGCTACCAAAGCGTGCAACGCTTCGTGCGCAAGCGGCGCGGAACGCGAACGCCCGAGGCCCGCGTCGTGATCGTCACCGCGGCTGGCCAGGAGGCGCAAGTCGATTACGGCACCGGCCCGATGGTGCGCGATCCCGAGAGCCGCAAGTATCGGCGCACCCGGCTGTTCGTGATGACGCTGGGCTGCAGCCGCAAGTCGGTTCGTCTGCTGACCTTCCGTTCCAGTTCGCGCATCTGGGCCGAACTGCACGAACGCGCCTTTCGCCGGCTGGGTGGCGCCACCCGCATCGTCGTGCTCGACAATCTGCGCGAAGGCGTGCTCGTCCCCGACATTTACGATCCCACGCTCAATCCTCTTTACCGCGACGTGCTGGCGCACTACGGCGCAGTGGCCATGCCCTGCCGCATACAAGATCCCGACCGCAAAGGCAAAGTCGAATCGGGCGTCGGTCACGCACAGAAAACACCGCTGAAAGGCTTGCGCTTCGAGAGCTCTGGAAGACGCCCAAGCTTACTTAGACCGCTGGGAACAACGCTGGGCCGACACACGCATCCACGGCACCACCAAACGGCAGGTCGCCGCCATGTTTGCCGAAGAGAAACCCACATTGCTGCCACTGCCACTGGAACCGTTTCGCTATTACCAGTACGGCGAGCGCATCGTGCATCTGGACGGCTGCGTCGAAGTCGAAGCCGCCTACTACGGTGCGCCTCCGGGCTGGATCGGGCGCGTGCTGCGCGTGCAATGGGATGAGCTGTATGTTCGTCTGCTCGATCCCAAGACCGGGCAACTCCTGCGCGAACACGTGCGCCAGAAGCGCGGCTGGTATCGCATTAAAGAAGAGGATCACCCCAAGCGAACACCGCTGCGCACTTCCCAACTGCTCTGGCGAGCGGGCCGCGCCGGGTCGCACATCGGCGCGCTCTGCGATGCCATCCATCGTGCACAAGGCGAGGTCGGCGTACGCCGCATTCTGGGCGTTCTCTCTCTGGCCAAGAAGTACGGCACCGCGGCAGTCGATGAAGCCTGCGCTGCCGCGCTGGACATGGGAGTGCAGGAATACCGCTTCGTCCGCCGCTATCTGGAACGCTGCCCGCAAGCTCCACTCAGTTTGCAGCAAGTCGATCCCCTGATCCGCGAGCTGGTGCAGTACCGCGACTTCATCAACTACAGAACGAAGGAGATAGAAGAATGAATCTGATCGAACTCGATCGTGCGCTCAAACAACTTCGCCTGGGCGGAATGGCCGCCGTGCTCGAGACCCGCCTGCGTCAGGCCCAAGCCGAACCGCTCGCCCCCATCGACCTGCTGTCGTGCCTGGTCTCCGACGAACTCGCCTTGCGTGGCGAACGCCTGCTGGAGCGGCGGAAAAAGCAAGCTCAGTTCCGCGACCCCCAGAAGACTCTCGACAACTTCGACTTCGCTTTCAACAAGAAGATGAATCGCAGCCTGGTCTTCGATCTGGCCACCGGCTCCTTCATCGCGCGCCACGAAGATGCCTTGTTTTTCGGGCCGCCCGGCACCGGCAAAAGTCACCTGGCACAAGCCATCGGCCAAGCCGCCATCCAACAGGGATATCGCGTGCTCTATCGCGAGACCCACACCTTGCTCGATGATCTCGCCGAAGCCACGCTCGACGGCACCCGCAAAGAGCACATGGAGTTCTTGGTGACCGTACCCTTGCTGATCATCGACGATCTCGGCATGCGCAAGCTGCCGCTCACCGCCGCTGAAGAACTGCTGGAAATCATCATGCGCCGCTACGAGCGCGCCAGCACCATGCTGACCTCGAATCGCCCGGTGGAAGACTGGGGCAAACTGCTGGGCGATGCGGCCGCCGTGAGCGCCATGCTCGACCGTTTACTGCACCACGGTCACGTGCTCAAGTGCGGCCCGCGAAGCTGGCGCACCAAAACCGACTTGCCACCACAGGAGGCGGCAGGGTAGAACATTCTCAGTCCCGCACGGCCAATCCCGTTGGCCGGTTTTGAAGTGATAACCGTTGGCCGCTTTTGAAGTGATCACTGAGGCTGAGCACGGTCCACGAGTATCTGGAACGGGCGGAGGCGGCAGGAGTCGGTTGGCCGTTGCCAGAAGACTGGAGCGAGGAGGAACTGGAAGCGAAGTTGTTTGGGCAGCAACCGGTTTCGCCCCGAGCGGTGAAGCAGAGGCCGCAACCGGACTGGAAAACCATTCATGAGCAACTGCAACAGCATCGCCATCTGACCCTGCAGTTGGTGTGGGAAGAATACCGGCAAGGGAATCCCGAAGGATATCGCTACAGTTGGTTTTGCGAGCGCTATCAGCACTGGCGGCGACACCTGGATGTAGTGCTGCGCCAGGAACACAGAGCCGGCGAGAAGATGTTCGTGGACTGGGCGGGAGCAACGATTCCCGTCTATGACAGCATGACCGGGCAAGCGTGGCCGGCGTCGCTGTTTGTTTCTGTGTTGGGAGCCAGTTCCTACACCTACGCGGAAGCGACTCGCGATCAGCAACTGCAGGCCTGGATCCAGGCGCACATCCACGCCCTGGAATTTTACGGTGGAGCACCGACTTTGACGGTGCCCGATAACACCAAAACGGCCGTCACCCGAGCCTGTCGCTACGATCCAGATCTGAATCCCACCTATCAAGAGTTCGCGGTGCATTATGGGATGGGAGTGGTACCGGCGCGTCCCTACCGGCCTCGGGATAAGGCCAAAGTCGAAAGCGGAGTACAAGTGTGCGAACGCTGGATCATAGCAGCGCTACGCAACCGGAAGTTCTTTAGCCTGCCGGAACTCAATCAGGCGATTCGCGAGTTGTTGTTGCGATTGAACGAGCGCCCTTTCCACAAGCGGGACGGATCGCGATCCAGTCTGTTTCACAGCCTGGAGAAGCCTGCGCTGGCACCGTTACCAGCCGAGCGCTTCGATATGAGCCAGTGGTCGCGGGCCACCGTCAACATCGATTACCACATTGCCTTCGATGGGAACTTTTACAGCGTGCCGTACACCTTGGTGCAGCAGGTTGTGGAAGTTCGCTCCACCCCGACCACGATTGAAATCTTTCATCGGGGCAACCGGATTGCTTCCCACCTGCGCAATCGCAGGCGAGGCCAAGCGGTTACCCAGAACGAGCACCGTCCCAAAAGTCATCAGGCCCATCTCGAATGGCCGCCATCACGGATGGTGAACTGGGCACGCAGCATCGGTCCCAACACGGCGCAGTTGTTGGAACGAATCCTGAACGACAAGCCTCACCCGGAAATGGGCTACCGCTCTTGTCTCGGCATCATTCGTCTGGCGCGGCAGTATTCGGCGCAACGCATGGAAGCCGCGGCGGAGCGGGCACTGCTAGCCAAGGCTTGTCGCTATCAGAGCGTGAAGTCGATCTTGAAAAACTCGCTGGACACGGTTCCCTTATCTCCACCACCACCCGGCTCCCCGCCCCTGACCCATGACAATGTGCGCGGCGCTGAGTACTTCGACCAAGGAGGACGGACCTCATGCTGAACCAACCGCTGATGGAGAAACTGGTGGCCATGCGGTGGCAAGGCATGGTCGAAGGCCTGAAGACGCAAGAACAAGATCGGGCGATCCACGAACTGAGTTTCCTGGAACGACTCTCTCTGCTCGTCGATCAACAATGGAACTGGCGCGAGAACCAGGCGTTGGAGCGAAGACTGAAAGCGGCCAAGCTCAGAGGACCGGCCTGCGTGGAGGACATCGATTACCGGGCGGCGCGGGGCCTGGACAAGTCGGTGGTGCGGGCTCTGGCCAAAGACTCTGCCTGGGTCCGCAATCATGAGAACATCTTCGTGATCGGACCTTGCGGCGTGGGCAAGAGCTTTGTCGCCTCAGCGCTGGCACAGAAAGCTTGTCGCGACGGCCACTCCGCTCTCTATCTTCGAGCTGCCGCTTTGCTTCGTGAGTTGGCCTTGGCCCGAGCCGACGGGAGTTTGCGACAGTTCTTGGCACGACTCAGTCGCATCGATGTCTTGGTCATCGATGACTGGGCCATGACGCCGTTGAATGAAAGCGAGCGCCGCGAAGTCTGGGAAATCTGCGAGGATCGCTACCAAACTCGCTCCACCGTGCTCACTTCCCAACTTCCCGTCTCGCGCTGGCACGAGCAGATCGTAGATCCCACCATCGCCGACGGCATCCTCGACCGTTTGGTCCACAACGCCCACCGCATCGAGATGCGCGGAGAGTCCATGCGAAAAAACCGTAACCCACCCAAGGATCAAAGCCAGGAATGATCCCTATCTTCTATATCAAGGAGCAGGGGCAAAGGGGCTGCTGCCCCTTTCCCCTGCACCCCCAAATCCCCGCCGACCCAGCCTCCGCTTCGCTGCGGACTATCTCGCTTGACGATTCCGAACACTTACTTCACAATCACCATACCAGCGTCGCTTCGCTCCGACTGCTGTTCACCTTCACTCCGGAATGCCGTTCGCCTTCCCTCCGGAATCGATGTTCGCCTTCACCGGAATACCCACAAGCACAGCATGACGCCTTCTATGAAGGGCAGGAATCGCAAATTCAGCCACTACCTCGTCGCCGGCTTAAATAAAGGCCATTGAGAGAAATCTCGATGGCCTTTTCCTTTTAGGGATGGAGCGTTATGCTAGTGCAAGGAGCCGAGTCATGGCAGATCTCGATTGGTCGCAGTGTTCGGCAGTGGAGAGTGTTCCGGGCAAAGTAAGCGGCGCGTGGGTTTTGAAGGGCACGCGAATGCCGGTGTCTGCCATCTTCGAGAATCTGGAAGCGGGAGCGAACATCGACAACATCATGGAATGGTACGACGGCCTTGACCGCGAACAGGTGAAGGCTGTGATCGAGTTCGCCGCACGCAGCCTCGACAAAGCACCTGCCTGCGCCTCGTAGGGTTCACGTCGATGCGCATCCTATTTGACCAGGCGACGCCTGTTCCGATCCGCCCCCACTTGGAAGGACATGAGGTCCGCACGGCGGCTCAAGAAGGATAGAGGGGCGCCCGGCGGGAACAATCTTGCGGTCGCGCGCGAAACGCGCTCGAGTTCTCGTCACAAACAAAAGTAGAGTCCTCGAAATAAGCTCGGACTTTTCCATTTTGGGAAGATATTCGAAAGGTTGCGATGTCCACTCCGATTTGAGCAACGGCAGAAGAATGCGATTCAGTTATATTATCCGCCACGGAAAGAACTCGTAAGGCGGAGGAGTTGATTATGTGCGTAATCTGCGAGCGGGAACTATGGGAGGAGCACCGCGTGATTGAACGCGAGTTCTTCAGGCCATGCAAGAAATGTAATAAGTTTCCTGGCACTAACTCCGATGGAACCTGCTATCACTGCTTTGCTATTGGCAATACGATAGACGAATGTCCCGAGTGCACGGGGAAACCATGGAGTGAGGAATTTATAGAGGCCAAAAACGAAATTGAAGGCCCAGACAAGCTGCTGGTCCCTTTCTAGGGGCGGCAAAATATGTCGGTACGGAACGGACTTGCGTGCTGCTGTTTACCACCCGATTCGCTTGGTTCCCGCTACCAAATCAAAATGCCGATCGCGGCTCAACAGCGGAAGAGCATGCTGCCGGCAAAGTGCCGCAATCCAAATGTCATTGGTTGGAATGGGCTTGCCTTGCCGCTTTAATTCGAGAGTGATCTCGGCGTAGTAGAAAGTAGTCGGCTCATTGATGTCCAGCACCAGGCAATCATTGATCAGCCCCTTTAGCCAGTTTGCGTAAATGGCCCGGTTTCGCGACTGGGCGATGCCGTAGCGATACTCTCCCAACACAATCACGGGAACCGCAACCTGGTCGGCGCCAGCCAGAAGCGGAACGACTGCCGGATCGCCGTCGGCGGCGGCGGACAAGGCATGGGTATCGAGAATCACTTCCAGAGGGTCATTTCCAGAGTTCCTGGTCAATCTGCTCGAAGGCCTCTTCAACACGTTTTTCGACTTGTCGTCTCTCTTTGTGGACGTGTTTGAGCTTTCCCAGATGTTTCATCCAGGGTTTTTCCGAAGAGGTCGTTCTTAATTTTTCCTGGACCGCCTCGGTGACAAACTGCCGCAGGGGAATGCCGCGTTCAGCAGCGACCGACTTCGCGCGGCGGAACAAGAAATCAGGCATCTCAAGGGTTGTCTTCACAGTCCCATATTACCATATTTATGGGAGGTGATTTTGAGTAATGCGAGGGCAGGCGTGGTGGGCGCGGTCATCCTCGCGATTCGGAATCACACCCGGTTGTGATCCGGGTCACTTACGGTTGGTTGGTGGCGGCGTACGGTAATGAAAAGCTTACTGTAGGAGGTAAAGCAATGGCTATCCCAAAGACGATGGAAGCTGCGGTGGTGGAGAAATTCGGCGAGCCCCTGGTGGTTCGAGAAGTTCCCGTCCCTGCGCCCGGACCGGGGCAAGCCCTGGTGGAAATCATTGCCAGCGGAGTGTGTCACACCGACCTGCACGCCGCCGACGGTGATTGGCCGGTCAAACCAACTCTTCCGTTTATTCCGGGGCATGAAGGCGCCGGGGTTGTAGTGGCGCTCGGGCCCGGGGTCACCCATCTGAAAGAAGGAGACCGGGTCGGTCTGGTGTGGCTGCACAGCGCCTGCGGGCATTGCGAGTTTTGCCTGTCGGGCTGGGAAACGCTGTGCCCGGAACAGAAGAATTCCGGATATTCGGTGAACGGCAGTTTCGCCCAGTATGCCGTGGCCGAAGCCGATTATCTGGGACGAATTCCCAAGGGCCTTTCGTTTACGGACGCAGCTCCGATTCTCTGTGCCGGCGTCACTACCTACAAGGGCCTGAAAGAGACCCACACGCGGCCGGGAGAATGGGTAGTGATCTCGGGCGTCGGGGGCCTCGGGCACGTGGCCATTCAATATGCCAAGGCCATGGGGATGCACGTCGCGGCGGTTGACCTGGGGCCGGACAAAATGGCGCTGGCGGAGCGGCTGGGCGCGGAGATTGTGATCGACGCCAAGACCCAGAACCCGCCCGAGGAGATTCAAAAGCAGATTGGCGGGGCGCACGGAGTACTGGTGACCGCGGTTTCAACCGGTGCGTTCAAGCAGGCGATCGGCATGCTGCGCCGCGGAGGCACGTGCGTGCTGAATGGACTGCCTCCGGGCGACTTTCCGGTTTCCATTTTCGATGTGGTGCTGAACGGCTACACCATCCGGGGATCGATCGTGGGCACGCGCAAAGACCTGGAAGAAGCGCTGGCGTTCGCCGCTGAGGGCAAAGTGAAGGCGACCATCGAGACTGTGCCGCTGGCGTCGGTCAATGATGTTTTCAACCGGTTGAGGACGGGCAAGGTCAACGGCCGGGTGGTCCTTGGCATCGGAGCGCAAGCCGCCCGGGACAAGGGAAAAGGGCTCAAGTCAGCGGCTTGAAGACTGAAGTATTCCGACCCTTTGACGCGGTGCTTGTAGGGAAGCCATGGAGACGGAAACCCTTAAAACGCGGATGGGGCATCCCTTGGCATAAAGGCCAGTCTGAGAATCAGATTGGCCTTTTGCTTTTAGCGAATCCGAAAAAGATCCACAGCCACCGTAGAACGCGTCGGGCCTCTAATGAACACCGGGAAACAACTGGGCACCACGACCTATCACCGGTCGTAACGGGATTTTGTGCCGCTATTTTTATCTTGCGATGTCGCTGCTGTTGGCGGCGATTGTGGTTCAGCGGTTTCAAGCGTACCGTCAACCAGAACCTGTTTCATCCCCTGATCTCGCGGCCCTTCATTCTCTGGATTCATGCTCTGGATTCATGCCTCGGCTTTCGCCGCGTGGGTAATCTTCTTCATTGGTCAGTCTGCGCTGGTCCGGGTACGCAAAGTCAGCTGGCATCGCTCCATGGGATGGTTTGGCGCCGGGCTGGCGGCGGTGATGGTTCCGCTGGGCCGCTCACGGCCATTGCCAGACCTTCCACGCGAGCGGGAAAGATGGGAGGCCGCACCGAATCCGGGTTCCATTTGAAAAGAAATTGGGTGGCGGGACCGCACACGCGGCCCTGGCAGGATCCCATGCCACAGCGTGTCTGCAATTTGGCGGCGCGCCAATCCGGATACGAGCGCAGACGGGTATAGGGTACGTCTTCGCACCGGCATACCACGGTTTCAGCGGAAGGCAACTCGCGTAACTCAGGACGTAATTGGAAGACGTCCGCAAGCGCCGCCGCAAATTTCTTCAGCTTGCGTCGCTCAGCGAAAAGTTCGCGGGCCTGTGCCGTACGCTCCCCTGAGGTCAAGCCCGCAATCTGACCTTCGACCAGAGCCAGTTCAACGCCGCCGATACCCGTGGGTTCGCCGGCGCAAAATACTCCGGGGACGGTAGTCCGCTGAAGCTCGTCAACGCGCACGCAGCCGTCCTCGATCTGGCAGCCTGCGAGAGCGGCGAGTTCAGTGTTGGGCACGAGATGAAAACCGCAGGCCAGATAATCGCAAGCCAGAGTTTCAGCCTTGCCCCGGCGCGAGATGATAACTCCCTCGAGCGCGTCTGTTCCGTGCGCCGCAACCGGCCAACTGCTGGTTGCGAAGGGCACTCCCGCCAGTTCCTTCCTTAGCTGCAGAGCTTGAATCATCTTCGAGGGTTGGGCCGCCAGCGCAAAACCAAAACGCGCCAGCCGGCTCCAGGACGCTTGCTCGCAAAGCATGGGAATTTCCGCGCCATGCTTGCGCAAGCTGGCCGCGACCGCCGGCAACAGCGGCCCGGTGCCGGCCACCACCACGCGTTTCCCGCGGACGGAAAGGCCGCTCTTCACCATGGCCTGCAGGCCGCCCGCACCCATCACATTGGGCAAAGTCCAGCCCGGAAACGGCAGAAATCTTTCTCGCGCGCCCGTGGCCAGAACCAGTCTGTCGTAACCCAGTTCGCAAACCCCGTTTTTCGTTTCGCCCAGCAGTACGCCCGTGTCGGGCTGGTGAAAAATACGAACGCCGCACAGCTTTAATACGTTCGCAGCCTGCAATCGCTCCATCCACGCTGCTGCCTGCCGGTCAGCGCCTTCGACTCCGCCGCGCCAGATTTGCCCACCCGGGTTGAAATTGTCATCCACCAGGCCCACATGCACGCCGCTCTCTCCTGCTCGAGCGGCGGCGGCCATTCCGGCCGGGCCCGCGCCCACCACCAGGACCTCGAATTTCTGGCGCACATGGCTAGTCATTATTGGTCACTCCGATGGTCACTTCCATTCCCGGTTCGCACAGGACCTGGCAAGTGCGGCAATGCGATATTCCATTGATCGTCATGCGACACTCGAAGCAGATACCCATTCCGCACAGGGGCCCGCGCGGCGTCCTGGTGACTGAGAAGCGGCAAGGCTGCCCCGCCTGCATGGCCGCAACCGCTACGGTCGTGCCCGGCGCCACCTCGACGCAGACGCCGTTGACCTTCAAGGCCACAAGGCTAGGCATGGGCGTGCTCCTGAAGGCTTCTTGAGGGCAGATACGGCTCAACCGGGATTTCCGATTTGGCGCCCAGCAATTGATCCACCAGGACCCGCGCGGTTCCCAGCGAGGTCGTGATGCCAAGCCCCTCGTGCCCCGTGGCCAACCATACGGACTTGTCGCCCGGCCACGGTCCGATCAGCGGCAGTTTGTCGGGAGTCGCCGCTCGAAAGCCGGTCCACACCCGCACCGCCAGCATTTGCCCCAGGCCCGGCATGTATTCCTGGGCGCGCTGCAGCATGCGGACGAGCATGTGATGCTCGGCTTCCTTGTGCTCGGCGCCATACTGCCGCGAGGACCCGATCAGCAGTTGACCGGTGCGTCGCGGCTGCACGTTGAAGGCGACGGAGTCACTGCTCACCGAATGCGCGCTTTTCAAGTATCCGAGTTCCACCAACTGATGGTGCAGAAATCCAGGATAGCGTTCGGTGATCACCAGGTGTCCCTTCCGCTTCCTGATCGCAAGTCCGGGAGTAAGGTCTGGCGCCGACGCCCCCGCTGCGTTCACGACGAACTCTGCCCGTATCTCCGAGCCATCCGCGAGCGTGACGCGGCCATCTCCGATATGGCCGACCGAAACCCCGAATAGAAGTCTGGTTCCGCGCGCCTGTGCGCTCTCTGTGAGGAAGCGGGCCGCACACGGGGGATACAGCACGCCATCTTCCGGGACCAGCAGGCCACCCTTCATTCCGGAACGCAGGTTCGGTTCAAGAGTCCGCAGCCGTTTCTCGTCGAGCACATCCGCAGCGACCCCGCGTTCGCCATAGTAGCCGCGTTTGCGTTCGACTTCCTGCATCTCCTCGTCGTCGGCTGCCACCCAGACCGTGCCACACTGTTCGTACTCCACATCGTCCGGCAATTCGGGTCTAAGCTCCTGCCACAATCTCTGTGAGTAGCGAGTGAGTGCGAATTGCGCTTCCGAATCGTCCATGGCGACAATGTGCCCCATGCCTGCCGCGGTGGCGCCCGCTCCGGTGGTGTCGCGATCCACGATAACAACCCGCAGCCCGCGTCGAGCGCACTCGCAGGCACAGGCGGCGCCGACAATACCCGCACCGACGATCGCGACATCATTGGCTGGGTTCATCCGCGAATACCCATGCAGAGCGGATCGCGAGGATCGAGAATGAGCTCCGACTCCGCATTCACGAATGCGGATCCCCTGATGCTGGGATAAAGTTTGCCCCCGCGCAGTGCGACCGTTCCTTCAAACACGCTGCCCACAATGCTTTCCTGTTTCCAGACCTGGCCCTCACGAAGCTTCCCATCCGCATACAGACACGCCAACTTGGCGCTGGTGCCGGAGCCGCACGGCGAACGGTCATAGGCCTTGCCGGGGCAGAGCACAAAATTCCTGCTGTCCACTCCCGGTTTGTCCGACGGGGAAAAGAGTTCAATGTGATCGATTTCCTTTCCGTCGTCGCCGGCGATTCCGTTGTCGTGGAGCGCTTTGCGGATTGCCCAGGTGAACTCCGTTAATTCGTCAATGTTGCGCAAGTCCAATTCCATTTTGTGATCTTGCACCAGGAAGAACCAGTTTCCTCCCCAGGCCACGTCGCCGCGCACCTGGCCATGTCGGGGAACGGTTACCGCGACGCCGGCGGCGCTGCGATAACTCGGAACATTGTTGACGGTCACGTCGCCACTTTCATGCAAGACCGCGCTGACCACGCCTACACTCGTCTCAATGCGATGCTCGCCCGGGCGAATCCGCCCCAGATAGGCGAGGCTGACGATCAAGCCAATCGTCCCGTGCCCGCACATGCCCAGGTAGCCAACATTGTTAAAAAAAATGACTCCGGCGGTGCATGTCCGCTCTACTGGTTCACATAACAGAGCTCCCACCATCACGTCGGACCCTCGAGGCTCATTGACCACTGCCGATCGAAAGCTATCGTATTGGGAGCGAAATCGTTCCTGCCTTCCGGCGAGCGGACCGGTACCCAGGTCCGGGCCGCCGCTCACGACCAGGCGGGTGGGCTCGCCCCCGGTGTGGGAATCAATGATCCGGACTCTCTGACTTTCCTTAACCGTCATCCGGTATTTCGCGCTCCAGGGACAAATGCCCTTGGTATCAGAGTCTGACGCCTCTCTTCCAAATATTCGAGCAATTCAACAGATACTGCGCATTTGACGGATACAATATGCAATCGTATCAAACCCAATTATTCTCCAAATCAGGTAGCCCTCTTGACCGAAAAGCTCACGCCCTCCGAATCGGCTCCAATCAAAGCAAACCCCGCTCAGAAATTACCTCTGATGTACGCCCCACTTTCGTGCCGGTTGACGTGCACAAGCCTCCCGTACTAATGTGCAATTACACCGGAAAGGAGGTGGTCTGATGACAAGTTCTGATTCTAGTGGGAGTAGTAAAAGACCAGGTGAGGTGGCTGTGACTTAGAGCGGTCGCTCTAAGAACCATCGCACGACTACCGGTGATTTTAGGGTTGTAATTCCACCCGGCGTGCAGGTCGCGCCGGGACCCGGAGTTATCCGAAGGGGACCACCTTTAGAGTGGCCGCCTCTTGGTCAATCCCAAACAGTGCACCGGGCGGCCCGCGTGTTGAAAAATGCGCGGGCCGTTCTATTTTAGCGGGCGCCGGCCGTCAGACTTCGGACGTCAGGCCTCTGGCGTCGGCCGTTTTCCGCCATCCCGGCGGGCGCCCCGCTCACCGTCTGAGGGCAGGATGCCCTCGGGACAGCCGGCCAGACGCCGGCGCTACGTGTGGGGCGGACACTCTTCTCCACCGCCTTTGACTCGAGGTCAGACGTCCGAGAGGTAACCGACTTGCTTGTGGACCAAACGAGGAATGAGTACACCGCGAAAAGTCGGGTGGGGACAGCGACCTCGGTGACCTACGTCCTCGCGCGGCGCGAGGGCACAATTTATGTTGAGCCCGCTTGACCACTAACGCCCGGAAGGCAGGCGTCGATGATCACCATTCTATGGATCGCGGTTGTGGCAGCTCTGGCAGTCGGCGTGGTGCTGGCGCTGAAATACGCCGCGAAGCCCAAAAAAGCCCAGAAGTGGGAAAAAGCGCAAATCATGAAGCAGTTGCTAGCCATGTCCGAGAATGAAGGCGGGGCTTCGGCCGGGCCAGCGCAATCCCGAACTTCTACGAAGCCCGGGAAACGGCCGCTGAAGTTCACGCCCAAACCGGCCAGGAGCTCTCAGCCGGTTCGTTCCAGCAAATAGATTTCGTGTGTGGGGCGGGCGCCCTCGCCCGCCGCCTTTGCCCTTGGCTTTCCCCAAACAGAATTCGAGGATTTTGTCATCCGTAACGTTTTGGCGGAGCGAAAGCAACCCCAAAAGCGGCGGGCGAGGGCGCCCGTCCCACACGCGATCAACGCTACTTCCGAAGCCCACCGCGGCGACGCATCAGGTAGTATTCGTTGACGGGACGGTCGTCCTGCAGCGCGGATGCTGCAGGAGCTTGCTGAATCAAACCGTCGAGTGAAATCTCTCGCTTGAGCACATCGGCAAACTGACCCTCCGGCGTTGCCTCCGGTCCCCATTCCAGAAGATCCGTCGCTGCTTTGGCGGGCAGGTGCGCGGCGAGCTCGGCCGCTGTCGGGTCAGGCAGCGGGCTCTCGCTGGCCAGGAAGTGGTAACCCCAGCCTTCCACCGAATGAAATACGCGGACGTAGGGGAAAGACTCTTTCAGCGCGCGCGCCACCGAGGCCCGGACGACCGCGTCTCCCCCCGGTAGCCACTGCTGCAGAATTCCTTCCGGGCGCAATCGCCGACGGATGATCGCGTAGAACTCTCTTGAGTAGAGCAGGCTCGAACCTGCGGCCTGCACCGGGGGCGGCGGATCGATCGTGATCACATCATATTGTTCAGGAGTGCGCTCCAGGTAGCGCCGGCCATCGTCGATGACCACATGAGACAACGGCGAACGCAGCAGTGCGGGACCATCAGCGTGAAAGTACCCGAAGACGCGCGGGACACTCGGCACCAGCTCCACCGCGGTCACCGGAATGCCCCATGACATCAGGGAACGGTAAGTCGTGCCCATGCCAAAACACACCACCAGCGCGTTCTTCGGAGGGCGACCGAGAAAGGCCAGCGGCAGGTGCGCCATGAACTTGGTGATGGGAGTGAGCCCTGTAATTCCAACTCCATTCACCCGCAGGCGCTTGTTCCTGCCCTCCCCCGTGGCGACGATGGTCGCGGTGTTGTCGCGCAGAACTTCACTGTGTCCAAATTGATCTTCGTAACTTTTCTGGGTGAATACGAGCGCCAGGGCCGACAGCACCACGGCGTAGGAAACACCTGCCTGCCAGTCGAGGCGTCTCCCTGAAGTCCCAGCCGGACGGACGGCCATGAGGAGCCAGGGCAGCGAAAACACGAACAATACCCCGCGCTCGCTTATGAGGGGCAAAAGCAGGAAGCCGGACAGAAGCGGCCCCAGGATGCAGCCGAGAACGTTGACGGCATATGCTTTCCCCGCCCTGGCCGGGTCGCCGCCCGACCAGCGATCCACCAACAACGGAGTAAGGAAGCCGAGGACGCCGGAAAACGGCGCGATCCCCACGATAAGGCGCAACAGGCGGGAGGTGTGGATGCCGGGATTGGCCGCGAGCAGCGGCAGAAGGGCGAATAATCCCAGCAAGACCCAGATCAGATTTCCTTCACGTCGATTCCTTCCGCTCCAGAGTCTGTAGATCTGCAACCCGATAAAAGTTGAGACCAGGTAAGTGGCCAGGATGGAAGCGAAGGCGTACACCACGGTGCCGAGATAGGGAGTGAACTGCCGGATCCAGACCACTTCCATGCCTATGCTGGTCAGTCCGGTGAGGAAGAGCAGAAGCAGCGGTTTGTTTCCCTGGCTGAAGGCCTGGCTTGCAACCTCTTTCATCGCCGGCGCGGCCTGCACCGGGCCGGTGGGCTGAGACTCGATCCGGCCCAGACTCAGCAACATCGCCGACAGGGCCAGCAGCCCGTTGCACGCCGCGCCGATTTTCAGGGTGTCGCGGAAGCCGTAGAGTTCAATCAGCAGCAGGGGGAAGGTTGCTCCGATGACTGCGCCCAGCACGTTGGACAGGTAGAGATAGCTGAATGATCGCTGCGAGCGCTCTGGATTCCAGCGGCGGATCGCGAGCATGGCCACCGGTATGGTCGCGCCCATGCAAGCGCACCACGGAACCAGGGTGAGCGCGATGCAGAGACCCGAACCGAGATAGTAGGCCCAGGAGGAAGATGCTCCCGTCCACTCCAGTAGTTTTCGCCCCCACAACAACTGGACCGGAACCAGCAGAGCGGAGATGCCGACCAACAATTCCGCCAGTGCGTAGAAGCGAAGCGGGGGAATGTTGACCCGGTTTTCGTAGCTGCGGATGAGGCGGCCGCTTCCCCAGGAGCCCAGGCCCAGCCCGGCCATGAATACGGAGATCACGATCGAGGCCAGTGCGGTGGTGACTCCAAACTGGGCCATGGCCAGGCGCAGCCACACGATCTCGTAGAGGATGCTGCAGAATCCCGAGACCAGAAAGAATGTGAAGAACCAGACCATGAGCGAATGTCTTTCGCGAACACCCCAGGGCCAACCAGCAGCGGCCCGCGCGTCTAGCTTTTTTGAAACCCCAGCCGCACGACTTCGGTTGTGTCCTCAGCGAGTTCCAGTTCGGCGGTTTCCGCCAGCGTAAACCAGCGCACCTCGTCGGCATCGTCTGCGGCCTGGGCCTGCCCCGCCAGCGGGCGGCAAAGAAAGTCGATCAGCACAAAGTGATAGAGGATGCGGCCAGTATCGTCGTGCAGTACGCGGTCGAAGACGCCCAGCACTTCGGTAGGTTCTACGGTCAGGCAGGTTTCTTCCCGGGCCTCGCGGACCGCCGCTGCTCGCAGAGTCTCGCCCAGTTCCAGAACACCTCCGGGAATCGACCACTCTCCGGCCAGCGGGGGATGTCCACGCTTCACCAGCAGCACGCGGCCATCCTGAATGATGATCGCGCCTACGCCCACCAGCGGCGACTCGGGATACTCTCGTTTCATAGCTTGTTCAAGTTTAGTCGGGCAACGGGATGCGATAGATATTGCGCCGCGTATTAGAGCGAGTGTAGGAGTAATACTCTGGTCCAGCGGCGGAGTCGATTCCCCGCGGGATCACCATAACTCGTTTGTCCGCCTTCCAGCCACCCGCGGTGAGGTCGCCCTTCGGCAAATCAGGAATGTCATGGCCTCGGCTGACGGGTAGCACATAGGTCTTCGAGTCCCCCGGGGCGACAAAGAAGAAATTCCCGCTGATGTCCCAAGCGCCATTGCAATAGAAGCTGCACACATTTACGGCTGCGCCGCCCTCCAGCGGGAAGGCGGCCGTCACGGCCGGGTGTTCGCCCTGGGTGGACTTGACCGAGGCCACGGCCCAGCGGCCGTCGGGAGAGATTGAGATCAGGTCGAGGATAGGATCCGGTGTCACCTTGCGGCGTCCCGTCCCGTCCGGAGCGGTGCGATACAGGAAGTTTTGTGAGCCTTCAATGGAGCGCAGTACCAGGTCGCCATTGGGAAGAAATCCAGGCGAGTCCTGGCTGGTGGGCGAGGCCAACAGGCGCGGGGAAGAGCGATGATCGACCGGGGCCAGCCATATCTGACCCACCCCGGCATCATTCTTGATAGACAGCGCGACCGTCTTGCCATCATGGGAAAGGGCATAACCCACCAGGTTGCTGCCAGGCTGGATGGCGGAGCCCGAGATCACACGCTCGCTGCTGCCACTGGCCAGATCTCGAACCCACAGATCAACGCCCGGACTCTGCCCGCCTTGCATTTCGTAGTAGAGCTTGGTCTTGTCCCACGAGATAGTGGTTCCCCAGGCGCTGCCTTCCGACGAGAGCTGGTGATCACCACCAGCGTCATGCAGCCAGATAGTAGCGTCCTGTGCGCCCACGGAGGTCAGCAATGATTGGCCGTCGGGGCTCATGGCGATGCCCTCTTCTTCGGTGGTACCGGAGGTCACTTGCTGCAGCGGCCCGTCGGGGAACTTCTGCCGCCAGATATGGAAGCGGCCGCCGGGGTTCGCGCTGAAATAGACCCAATTGCCATCGGGCGACCAGGCGGCGGAGGTGCACGTTGCGGGGGAAGGTCCTATCGTTCTCATGCTTCCGTGGCCATCAAAGGGAACGACCTGGCAGGGAAGCAACGATCCGCTCTCATCCATCAGGACCATCAGCACCCAGCGGCCATCGGGTGAGAGATAGGAGTGGTGCACCATGCTGCGTTCGCCGGGAGGAACATAGACCTCCCGCCTCTCTCCCCGGTCCTGGTTGGTAGTGACCAGGATCATGTGCAGGCCTCCCTGAATCTCGGAGAAGAGCAGGTGCTTGCCGTTATCGATCCAGGAAAGGGAGGATGCATTTTTCAGGAGCAGCCGGGGCTGCCCGCCCAGGACAGGGACTTCCCAGGTATCAAACGGATCGATGGTGCCGTAGGCGATGCGTGAGCCGTCGGGCGAGAAGACGGGGGCGAGCTTGTACCCGGAGTCATGAGTAAGTTGAACCGCATCCCCGGAAGGAAGCAGTTTCACATAGATGTCGCCTCGACCGAAGAAAGTTCCGCCTCCCCTTATAAAGGCCAGCATGCGCCCGTCCGGAGAGAGCGCGGGGTACACCGCGGAATCGGTGAAAAATGTCAGTTGTTCCCAGGTAGTGGAGCGGGCCGAGTGGCGGCGTCCCATGTAGTAGTAGAGTCCGATTGCCGCTGGCGGCCACGAGCACCAGGGCAAGGGCTGCAAACCAGCGCCATCGCGTGGGACTCTGCGCTGCGGGACCTGGGCAGACATCCTGCCGGATTGACTGTCGCGCTTCAGCCTCTGCAGGTCCGCCCGCAGCTCCGCGGCAGACTGGTAACGCAGGCCAGGGTCTTTTTCCAGCGCCTTGCTGACGATGTCATCGAGCCTGGCGGGTAGGATCGGGTTGCGTTGCGACAGTGCCGCGGGGGTTTCATCGAGAATAGCCTTGAAAATGATGGCGGAGGTCTTGCCATGAAAGGCCGGTTTCCCGGTGGCCAATTCGTACAGCACGGTGCCGAAGGAAAAAATGTCAGTGCGCTCGTCCAAAGCCTCGCCCCGCGCCTGCTCCGGCGACATGTAGGCGATGGTGCCCACTGCCGTGCCCGCCATCGTCACGGGCGAAACTGTCGCGGTCGCTGATTCCGGGGCCGCGTCGTCCGCCAGCTTGGCCAGTCCGAAGTCCAGTACCTTGTACTCGCCGTGCGCGGTGAGAAAAATATTTCCCGGCTTCAGGTCGCGGTGAATGATTCCCCGCCGGTGGGCTGTGTCCATGGCGTCGGTGACTTCCAGGGCGCAGCGCAAGAGCTCGCTGAGCGTAAATGGACCTCTGACCAGACGGATCCGCCAGGGTTTCGCCCTGCAGAAATTCCAGGACCAGGTAGTTGATCGCTCCCTCGGTGCCCACGTCGTAGAGTTGGCAGATGTGGGGATGATTGAGCGCGGCAATGGCCCGCCCTTCACGCTCGAAGCGTTCCCGCGCGTCCGCCTGGTCCGAGCGATGGAGGGGAAGGACCTTAATCGCGACCACACGGTCGAGGCGAGTGTCACGAGCGCTGTACACCTCGCCCATTCCACCCGCGCCCACCTGGGCCACGATCTCGTATGGACCAAGCCGTGTACCCGTTGCTAGGGGCATGGCTGGCGTGAATTATAACGCTCGCGGAGTGTTCCCCATCCAGGGCAAGCGGTGCGCGTGGTCTAAAATGATCCGGTGTCCTTAGACGAATACAAACGCAAACGGCGCTTTGAGGCCACTCCCGAGCCTCCTCCCAAGCTGGAAAAGAAGTCCAGGCATCGCTTCGTGGTGCAGAAGCACCGCGCTACCCGTCTGCACTACGATTTCCGCCTGGAGATGGAAGGCGTCCTCAAATCCTGGGCCGTGCCTAAGGGTCCTTCTCTCGATCCCGCCGACAAACGCCTGGCCATGCAGGTGGAAGATCATCCGGTTTCGTACTTTGACTTCGAAGGCACCATTCCTGAAGGCAATTATGGAGCGGGCACGGTGATGGTCTGGGATGTAGGTACGTGGGAACCGCTCTCGCCCGAGCCGGTAAACGGAAAGTTCGTTCCCGGGACCGATGCGGAAGCCTCGGCCATGCTGAAGAAGGGCGATTTCAAAATCCGGCTGCACGGCAAGAAATTGAATGGTGACTTCGCGTTGATTCACATGCGCTCGCGGCGTCCCGGCACCAAGGGGACGGAGTGGCTGTTGATCAAGAAGCAGGACGACGACGTGGTGAAGGGTTTCGACATCGATCAGTACGACGAGTCGGCGCTCACCGGCCGCACCATGGCGGATATCGCAGGCGACCAGGGATCGGCGCAGTGGACGAGCAGCCGTCCGGCCTCGCGCGGAGCGGTAAAGGCCCCGTGGCTGGCCGATGCGATCGCCAAGTTTGATAAGAAGAGCAAGAAGAAATCGACCACAGAGGACACTGGGGACACGGAGAAAGGCAAAGCAAAAAAAAAAGAAAACGATAAGGCTGTAGCCGGCTCCACCGGCCCCGCAGCCGCGCGGAACCGCAAGGCTGCCTCCGTGTCCCCTGTGTCTTCCGTGGTTAAAGATTTAGAGGGCGCAGTCAAACGTCCCATGCCCACGGCGATCCACCCCATGCTGGCAACTTCGGTGGATGATCCTTTCGACGATCCCGAATGGCTGTTTGAAATCAAATGGGACGGCTACCGTGCCATTGCTTTTATCGCCAAGGGCAAAGTTCGACTGGTTTCACGAAATCAGAATGACCTCACGGCACAATTTCCGGAATTGCACAGTTTGCCGGAGTTCATCGGGGCCGACACCGCCATTCTTGATGGCGAAATTGCGGTACTCGACGACCATGGGCGCTCCTCGTTCAGCCTGATACAGCAACGCACGGGCATTCGCCAGGGGGGACGCCGCACCGGTTCCCGCCAGGATATTCCGGTGCAATACTACGTGTTCGATCTGCTCTATCTCGACGGGTACGACCTGCGGCGGGTCTCGCTGGAACCGCGCAAAGCGATGCTGGCGCAAATCACCGCCGGGGACGGACCGGTCCGCTACTCCGAACATTTTCCCCAGGGCAAGGCGCTGTTCAGTGTTGCCCGGCAAAAAGGGCTGGAGGGAATTCTGGCCAAGCGCCGGAGCAGTGTGTACGAGGAGCGCCGCAGCCGCGAGTGGCTGAAGATCAAAATCACCCACACCGTGGATTGCGTTGTCGGCGGTTACACCGATCCCGAGGGCAGCCGCGCATATTTCGGCTCAATTGTGCTCGGCCTCTACGACAAGAAGAGGGAACTTATCCATGTAGGCCAGGCCGGCACCGGATTCGATCAGGCCATGCTCAAACAGGTCTGGCAGGTGCTCAAGAAGCGCGAGACGAAAGCCAGTCCCTTTCCCCACGGAGTGGAAGCGTTGCGGGAAGTGCACTGGGTCAAGCCTGAACTGGTGGCGGAAATAAAATTCTCGGAATGGACGCACGAGACTGCCGAAGGCGGCATGAAGTTGCGCGCTCCCGTCTTTCTCAGGCTAAGAGACGACAAGGACCCAAAGGAGTGTTTGTTGCAGCAGTAAACACCTCGGCAGCTGTAGCCAGAAGCTACTTGATGTCCTTCATCCCCAGCATAGACCCGTAATCCCTTCCCGAAGGTTCCACCGCGCGGGCCACAATCCCGGCAAAGGCATCGCGGAGCTCCGGATATTTCGCCACCAGCGCCTTCATCACCGCGGTATTTTCCTGAAAGGTCTTTCCGGTGTCGGAGACATCCGCGGACTGGTAGCGCACCACCAGGTCGAAGTCTTGGCCGACCGGGATTGGAAACAGATCGGTGACTTTATAACTCTTGCCGCCTCCCGTGAGATCGAAGGGAGGCAGGTCAGCCGGCTTCTGCGCCTGCATCTCGTCATACAGCCGGTCGGTGGCCGCAGTGGCCATGAAGGGGACCGGGACCAGCAACTCCCGGGCCTCGCCGAAATAGAACCAGGCATTGTGGAGCTGTCCCTTGGCCTTGAATTCGCGGGCGCGAGTGGCGAACCAGTTGCCGTCGTGGCCCGAAATCTGGGCGGGCTTGGCGTAAAATCCGCCTAGCTTCCAATCGTTGCCCTGCTGCTGCAAAACAAAAGATACGGTATATGCCCCCTGGGGGGAGGCCGCATCGAGAGTGACGATGCCGTAATTTCCCGGGGGCAGATTGGGAATCACGAAGACCGCGCTGTCCCGGGTCTGCCCCTGGGCGCCGAAAATGCCGCACAGGAATTCTGCGCGTTGCAGCGGCGCCGTGCCCTCGGCTTTGAGCAGAAAGGGCGGACGCGGTACCGGCTGCACTCCGGTCAGGTGGGGCTGGTTCTCCTTGACGGCGCTCTCGATGCCGGAAAAATTCGAGGCCAGACTGGCCATCGCACTCTGCCGCAGGGAGGCCGAATCTCCCCGCGCCGCCATGTCGTAGAGATGCTTGGCGGTCGCAGTCAGCGCCGAGGCCGTGGCCGGGTCCATATCGCCCGCCGTCTGGCAGGCCTGGGCGTGTGCGATTGCCGACGAAACCATTAACAGGGCCGCCAGCCACTTCGCGATGTTTCCTGAATAACTGATATTCCACCTCTTGACCCCAATCGTCAGAACAATCAGGGCCCGCCACAATCTTAAACTGTCAGAGACGACCCTCGATACCCCTGTTTTGGGGCCGGCGGCGATTGCGCCGAAGTGCGCCGTGTGCTACCGTCGCCCCAGTTCCCCATTTCCATGCAAGGGAGACGTTCATGGCTCTAATCTTCCTGGGCATTCTGGTTGTCATCGTCATCCTGCTGGTTGGGATGTACAACAGCCTCGTCCAGTTGCGTGTCCGGTGCGATAACGCCTGGTCGGATATTGACGTGCAGCTGAAACGGCGCCACGACCTGATCCCCAATCTGGTTGAAACGGTAAAGGGTTACGCGGCGCACGAAAAAGGCACCTTCGAGAACATTGCCAAATTCCGCTCCCAGGCCATGCAGGCGACCACCCCGGCTGACAAGGCACAGGCCGAAAACCAGCTGAGTGGAGCCCTGAAAAGCCTGTTCGCGGTGGCGGAAAATTATCCTCAGCTGAAGGCCTCCGAGGAGTTCACCCAGCTGCAGGGCTCGCTCAGCCAGACGGAAGACACCATCCAGAACGCGCGCCGCTATTACAACGCCGTGGTGCGCGACCTGAATACGAAGATCCAGTCTTTCCCGACGAATATTCTTGCCGGAATGTTCGGTTTCCAGCAGCGGCAGTTCTTCGAAGTGGCCGCAGCCGACCGCGAACCGGTAGCGGTGAAGTTCTAAGACGGGCTTTCAGCGGGCTCAGCCGCGAAGCGGCGTCATAATGCGACCCACGGCGTAAGCCGTGGGTCGCGAACCGCAGCAGAGGGAACCCCGAACGGGGCGACTGCCCCAAATGTCATTGACCTCATTTTTCAAAGCCGGTCGTCATCCTTTGCGTGCGGCACCAAATAATTTGAGGGCGAAGAGCTCTCTCGCCCCGCTATTGACCCACAGATTGCGCCGTGGGCTACATTCTGGCGCCGCTTCGCGGCTTAGGGCGAAAACCTTGCGATACAAACTCCTGGTACTGGTTTGTTTTGCTGCTCTGGCCACTCCCCTGTTTGCCCAGAGCTGGCGGATCGCTGACTTTCAGGACACGGTCCTGATCAGTGAAGACGGCACTGCGCTGGTCAAGGAACGCATCAGCCTGGTCTTCATCGGCCAGTGGCACGGCATCCACCGCACTATTCCCATCGAGTATCCGGGCACGCGCGGCACCAACTACACGCTGTTTCTGGAGGTCACGGCTGTCACCGACGGCGCCGGTCAGAAGCTGAAGTACGACTCCAAAACTTCCGGCGGATATCGCGATCTGAAAATTTACATTCCGGGCGCGGTGAACACCACGCGCACGGTGGAGATCAGCTACATCGTCCGCAACGGCATCCGCTATTTTGAGGACCACGATGAGTTCTACTGGAACGTGACCGGCAACGACTGGCCGGTGCCGATCGATCATGCCGAGGCGCATGTTTATTTGCCCAAGGCAGCGGCGGGACGGCTGCGGGCGCAGGCCTTCACCGGAGTTTATGGATCGGCCCAGCGCGACGCCACCTCCGAGGTCAGCGGCGCCGACGTGGCCTTCGAAACCAGCAACCCGCTGCCCATGCGCGGCGGGATGACGGTTGACGTCTTTGTTCCCAAGGGCATTCTCAAGGAGCCCAGCGCCATCACCCGCGCCTTCTGGTTTCTGGGCAGCAACCCTATCGTCTTTTTGCCCTTCGTTACCTTCGCCGTGATGTACGTACTGTGGTGGTACAAAGGCCGCGATCCCGATCCCGGACGTTCGGTTGCGCCCATGTATGAACCGCCGCCGGGAATGTCTCCCGCTGAAGCCGGCGCGCTCATCGATGACACCATCCATCCCCGCGACATTACGTCCACGATCGTGGACCTGGCCGTGCGTGGCTATATAAAGATTGAAGAGACCGTGGACACCACCCTGCTGGTCTTCCACTCCAAGGACTACATCTTTCACCTGGTCAAGCCGCTGACCGAATGGCAGGGGCTCGCGCCCCACGAGCGAGTGATGCTGGAAAACATCTTCGCCGGCGGGCAGCAGACCCGGCTCTCCAGCCTGAAGAACCGCTTCTACACCACCATCCCGGTCATAAAGCAGGACATAAAAGCGGCGCTGAAGAACAAGGGCATGTATCTGCTCGATCCCGATTCGGCCAACGGGTACAACGTCGGCGCGGTCCTGGTGATTGTCGCGCCGTTTCTCCTCGCGCAATTCAGCGGGTATAAACAAATATTCAATTCGGTACTTCTTCTGATCGTATGCGGCATTGTTTCCGCCATCATCTGGTGGTTGTTCGCGCGCGAAATGTCGGCGAAAACGTTGCAGGGCGCGCGCACCCGCATCGCCGTGCTGGGATTCCAGGAGTTCATGAATCGGGTGGACGCCGACCGCCTGAAGCGCATGCCACCGGATACCTTCGAAAAATACCTGCCCTTCGCCATGGCGCTGGGAGTGGAGCATCACTGGGCGCAGGCCTTTGCCGGGATCATCCAGAACCCGCCCAACTGGTACGTGTCGCCCAACGGCATGACCGGCTTCAATCCCATATTTTTCTCGAGCTCGATGCACAGCATGGCATCGGACATGAACCAGGTGTTTGTTTCCGCGCCGCGCTCGAGTTCCAGCGGTTCGGGCTTTGGCGGCGGAGGTGGAGGCGGTTTCTCGGGCGGCGGATTTGGCGGCGGGGGCGGCGGGGCTTTCTGAAAGTTGTGCCTGCATCTGGCCTTTCTTTGCGTCCTTTGCGGTAAAGCTCTTGACCGCAAAGATCGCAAAGAATTCCGCAGAGGTCGCAAAGAAATACTTCCGCCGAAAATCACTTCCTGCGAAATATGAACTTGCGCGCGTCCGGCCAGAACTCGGCGAAGGCATTGCCGCCCATGCGTCCCGCGAAGCCCAGCAAGGTCCTGAAGCAGGCGTCGCTTACGCTGGACTGGCTGTCAGCCCGCCATGTATTGGAGAGAAAATTATTTCCCGCGGTGCCTATGTACCGGGCGTAAGCCGGCGCCAGGTTTCCCTCGGTCCGGCGGGCGGCAAAGGTCATCACGATGATGTTCTTTACTCGTTGCTTGAGCGGTTCCCCGGCGGCGCGAAAATAGCGCGGGTCTTCTCCCCAGAGCGAGCCCAGCCCCGCCTCCATGGCATTGCCCGTGGAGATGCCCGTGAGCCGCATTCCATAGCGCTTGCCGAAGCCCTCCCAGTGAGGACCGTACTCACTGGGACTGTTCGTGGCCGTGGAGAAGGCGGCACTGAACACGCCGGCGGTCAGACTAACCGGCCCAACCGTACTTTTTACAAACCAGTTGAGCCGTTGACGGCCGGTGATCGGATGATAGGAACCGACCTGCTCGATCGCCACGCTCAAGGGCAGTTCGGGAAGCGCCTGGACGGAACGCGCCTGCCCGAACGCGCCCACGCTCCCGGCCAGCAGAACTGCAGCAAGGTGCCAAAAGATAATTTTCACAAGCTTTGGTTGCAAATAAGGACAGGGAGTTTGCCTGAAGCAGGCCGCAAATTCGAAGTCGCTGTTTTTTCGTGCAGACATATTCGTGGTCTATCGGCAGGCACCATCGAACCTTCAGCGGCGGAGCGTGGCGCGACTGGACGCAGATCAGCCCCGGTCGCGAGGAAGTTGAATGTCTTCGCGGCAGCGGCAAGGTGCAGCGAGGTGCGTGCCTGCGCGGAACGGCGTGGAAGCCCGATGGACGAGACTCTGAACTCTGTGGGAAGAATCCCGTTTTGGTTGCGAGATTCCGGGAAGCATTCCGTCGTCGGGTGGAAACGGGCCGGTTTGGGCTCAGGCCGGACCATGCCGACCGGGCCCTAAGCCTGGGGGAACCTAGTTCTTACCCTTTCTGTTGCGTTATCAGGCTGTTCCGAGGGGTGTCATCCGTGATATAACCGCGCAAGCAGATGGTTGTGGCTCTATTCAGGAGATCCGGCATGGGGCTGGGTTTCGCAGCTGGAAATGGGCAGGAGCGAGGAGGTCTTGTGTCCGACGCGCGCACGGGGAAGCGGTTTCCCCTGGAATTGCCGATTAAGATCCACAAATCAGAGGAAGGCGGCGAGCACAGCGGCGTCACCGGAAATCTGAGCGCCGCCGGAGTGTACATCAAGGCTGACGCTGCGCTGGAGATGGGCTCGACCGTCGAATTCGAGATTACTTTACCGCCAGAAATGACGGGGGCCAAAGAAGGTGTAGTTATCCAGTGCCGGGGGCGTGTTGTGCGCACCGACGAACCTGCCGGCGGTCCCACGGAGGCGCGCGGTGTGGCCTGCGTGATTGACTCCTACGATTTTGTTCGCCACTAGAGGCGAGGAGCTGACAGAGATGCTGAAATTGATTCTGGCCGACAATCAAGCCATCTTCCGGGCAGGCATCGCCAAAGTGCTGGCGGTTGAGGATGAAATGCGCATTGTGGCGCAGGCGCAGACCCAGGAGCAGATGTTCATGGCCCTGGACAAATTTCGCGCCGCCGTTCTGGTGGTTGCGGGTGGCTTCCATTCCGATTTCACCGGCATATTGCAAGCCGCCAGCAAAGCCAAAACCCGCGTCGTGGTGCTGGCCGACACCGGCGAGAGCGCCCAGCGCTACATGGGCGCGGGGGCCAACGGTGTGGTCTATCGCAACGTGACCAGCGCCGCGCTGGTGGACTGTGTCCGCAAAGTGGCGCGCGGCGAAAACTGGGTGCAGGACATCGCCGTGCCCAGCGAGCTGACCGAAAACGACATGGTCGGCCTGCGGGTGCGCGATCGCCTCACCGCGAAAGAACTGCGCATCGTTGCTCTCATTGTTCAGGGTTACAAGAATAAAGAGATCGCGTCGCAGCTTGGAACCACCGAGCAGGTGATCAAAAATTACCTGCGCAACGTGTATGACAAGATCGGCGTCTCTGACCGGCTGGAGCTGGCGCTGTTCACCATCCACCACCGCATTCTGAACGAAGCAGCCGCCGCGACCGCGGCAGCAGCCACGCCCCAGGCGGGTGCCGGAGTGACATCGTAAGATTTCGTTAGCTCAGAAGGCCGCCCGCGGGCGGCCTTTTTGTTTGCGCAGAACACGTAGGGGCGGGTGCCCCCACCCGCCCGGCGGAGCGCAGCTCCGCAAGCCCTGGCCAGCTTGCGCCGGCCCGCCCTTCCAGTGTCATCCTGAGCGAACCGTTCGAATGTTGCGAAGGACCCCTAGCAGTGCCACAATGCTGGCTTGTTCAATGAAGTTGGAGGAATGCTGGCCCGCAAGTGTCGCGAGGTATAGGGGTCCTTCGACTGCGCGACGGCTTCGCCCTGCGAAGCCGTCACTCCGCTCAGGATGACAAAGCTTTGAATACCGGAAATTAATTTTTTGAGTTGGACTTCGGCGCTGCGCGCTGGCACAGTAGCAATGTCCGATAGTCTGCTCGAAACAGACTGCAAGCCCAGGTGCTGCGAACTCTGAAGTTCGTTCCCTAACTCCTGTCGTTTGACGTTGTTCCATTCCTGACCTCGTCGTCCCAACAAAAATCACGCGAGCGGCGCACGTTCGTGCGTACGCGCAGGTGTGCCGGCCCGCGACAACCACAAGGAGATCAGGTCATGAAATCAATTCGCAGTTCGATGCTTTGCAGGATGTTCGTTTTGGCGATTGGGCTGGCGGGGGCGTCCGTGGTTCCCGCCCAGGCGCAGTCCGCCACCGGAAAGTTCACCCTTACCCACGACGCCCACTGGGGCAACGTGCTTCTGACTCCGGGAGTTTACTCGTTCGCTCTGCAATCGCCGACTTTGCCGGCGGCCGTCATGGTCGGCAAAACCGGAGAGGCGCAGATCGCAATCGTGTTGCCCGCCTCCGTCTCGACGGAAAAACCCGGGGTCGGCAGCACCTTGTTGCTGAATCGCACCGCGTCGGGAGAATCGTTTGTGAGCGCGCTGTACATCGGCGATCTCGGGCTGAGCCTCCACTATTCGGCGCCGAGGCCGCCGGTAACCGAATCGGCGAAACTGGGACCCATCGCCGATTCTCAACCCGTGAAGTGAACTCCCCATGCGGAAGTGGCCATCGAACCTGGTGGCCGCTTTCGCATTTCTGGCTTTCGAGTAACGGGGGACATCGTCGTTGGCCCTTGGTTGTCGGCCGTTGGCCAAACAAAACCAGCCACGGATTTCATCGATTAACACGGATAGATCCCTAAATTTCCTTTGTTTGATCCGTGAAATCCGTGGCTGCCTTTGTGAGCCAACGACCAACGACCGATGGCCAACGACGTCCTTCCGATCTAGTTCGTACGCGAGTTGCGCCGCAGTTCATCAGTCACGACCACCGCTTCGGCAACCTGCCGCATGGATTTGCGGGTCTGCCGGCTTTGCCGTTGCAGGGCGAGATAGGCCTGTTCTTCATCGATTGAGAGGTCGCGCTGCAGAATGCCTTTGGCGCGTTCCACAATTTTTCTCGTTTCCAGTTGCTGCGAAAGGTTGCTGTTCTCGGTTTCAAGTCGCGCCATCTCGATCTCCGCTCCTACCAGAAAGCCCGCGGTTGAGATCAGCCGTATTTCGCGCTGGTTATGCACATGCGGGCGCCGATGCTGCAGGTTGATCACGCCCACCACGCGCCCGCGCGACATGAGGGGCACGGAGAGAAATGCTTCGTAAGTGTCTTCGGGCAGCTCGTGGAAAAATTGAAAGCGCGGGTCTTTCGAGGCGTTCTTCGAGACTGCAACCGGCTCGCGATGTTCCGCCACCCAGCCGGTGATGCCTTCTCCGACGCTGAGTTTCAGGCGATCGACCACGTCCGGGTGCGGGTTTTTCGATGCCCGCAACAACAGTTGCTCGTCTTCCAGAACATAAATCAAGCAGGAATCGCACTTCACCAGCGCCGAGGCGAAATCAACCACGCGAGTGAGCACTTCATGCAAAGCGTCCGCGGAAGAAATGCTGCTGCCCAGTTCATGCAGAAAATCTACAGAGGGATCGTCTAACGGTAATGATGTGGACATACTTCCACGATAGGAGGCGGGGTACGGCTTGTCCAATTGCAATTTTCGATCAGGGAGATAAAACCTTTTCGCGCAACTTAGTGGAATCAAATGAATCTTAGGAAGGGTTGCAAGATTGTTTTGTTACAGTGTGACAGGGCACTCCTTTACTGAGAGCAGGTCAGAAAGCGACGAGCAGCGCGCCGCACGCGGGAACCTCATTTCATCCTGTTGGTAGCAGCATGCGCTCTCGCGCTTGCCTCGCCTTCGGATCGCCACCAGTCGCGGCACATGGTCGCATAGACAGAGGGTTCTTCTCTGAATTCGTCCCAGGTCGGTACCCAATCCGTTGATCCCCCGCCTGCGAGCTCCAGAAGACTCTGCATCGCGGTGAAATCGATATCATTTTGATGATCATCCAATTTTCGCAAAAAAATGGGAGCACTTTCGAGCCGCCCAAAACTCCGCAGAGACTGGAGAGCCGACTCCCTCAAGGCTGGGTCGCTCGATTCTGCGAACCGGTCAACGAATGGGAGGGCTGACGGGTTCCTTATCTGGAAAATAGCCGAATAAAGGCGGCTCTGCATGAGATAGAGGCGATCTCGCGGCATGAAGAGTTCGTGTGGAGGCGGAGGTTGATCGTTTAGATATTCAGCTACCTCAGGAAGAACGGACAAATCGTTGACAGTCAGTAGTGCTTCCCATACGTATGCCCGTTCAACAGGATCGGCCGTGGCAAGGCGATCCGTCAGTTCGCGGGTGGAGCGCAGCCTCCGGAGGTCACCCAGCCAGAGAATACTCTGCAGTTGGATTTCATGATCCGGATCGTCAAGTCCAGCCTTAAAATCATCTTCCAGCCCGGACAACGGATCACTTGAATTGAAAGGTGTTGCCAAAAGCCGAGAAACAGGAAGGGCGCCGTACGATTCATCGATGATCTCGTATTCCAGGTCCTTTCTCTTAAGGAAAAGCAACAGGTACTCACCCTGGACCGGCAAAAAAAGATGGCCGCCGCCTGCCCACCCTCCCGAAGGCGTGTATTCATCGGCGGCAAGAAGGATATCGGCCTCGACGGTACCTCTAAAACAGCGATCAATGTGTGCTCTTGCGGTTCCTGTCATTCGGGGAAGAGGACCATCAATCGAACTCGTCTTGGGTGCCGAGGTTATCTCGCCTTTGCATACGAACTCCGCCTTGCTGACGAGTTTAGGAATGTCAACGAAGGATTCCTGATTCGGAGGATAGATTCCAGCACTCGCTAAACACGATATCGCGAAGGGAATGACAGAAAGCAGTTTCATTGAATAAACCACCACCTGAAGGCCAGCGCCGCACGCGATTCGATCGGCTTACAGACGGTCAGATGGAAAGGCTCTAAGTCCTAAATCTTCTCTCCCACCGCTTTGCCCTGCGTGAACAGGTACAAATAATCCGGGCCACCGGATTTTGAATCGGTTCCTGACATGTTAAAACCGCCGAACGGATGCGCCGCAACAGTAGCGCCGGTGCACTTGCGATTGATGTACAGATTCCCCACGTGAAATTCCTGGATGGCCCGCGCAATCTTGTCCTTCGACTTGGTATAAACCGCGCCGGTCAGGCCAAATTCGGTATCGTTGGCGATCTCGAGGGCATGGCTGTAATTCTTTGACTTGATCACGGCCAGCAGCGGTCCGAAAACTTCTTCCTGTTCCAGCCGCGATCCGGCCGGGATGTCGGCGATGACGGTGGGCTGCAGAAAATATCCTTCGCCGGCATTCTTTGCGAGGCCGCCGCCGGTGATGATGCGCCCATCTTTTTTGCCGACTTCGATGTAATCGAGGATCGACTTCATCGAGCCTTCGTTGATCACCGCGCCCATGTTGGCATTTTCCGCGGGATCGCCGACTGTGATTTTTTCCACGCGGGCCCGCAGCTTCTCCAGAAATATGTCGTAGATGCGTTCGTCAACAATGGCGCGGGAGCAGGCCGAGCACTTCTGGCCCTGGAAGCCGAATGCCGCCTGGGCCACGCCTTCGACGGCGGAGTCAACATCGGCGTCGGCATCGACGATGATGGCATCCTTGCCGCCCATTTCAAGAATGGTGCGCTTGATCCAGATTTGGCCGGGCGCATGCGCGGCCGCGCTCTTGTTGATGTCGAGGCCGACTTCACGGGAGCCGGTGAAAGCGATGTAGCGGGTCTTGGGATGCGCGACCACCGCATTGCCGAAAGTCGCGCCGGCGCCGGGGCAGAAATTCACCACGCCTTCCGGCATGCCACACTCTTCCAGCAGTTCGACGAATTTCGCCGCGATGGTTGGCGAATCGCTCGACGGTTTCAGGATGACCGTGTTGCCGCTCACGATCGAGGCCAGCGTCATGCCGGCCATGATGGCGCAGGGAAAATTCCACGGCGGAATGACCGCGCCCACGCCCAGAGGAATGTACATCAGGGTGTCGCGTTCGCCCGGCATCTGCACCGGCAGTTCGGTGCGCGACAGGCGCAGCGCTTCCCGCGCGTAGTACTCGCAGAAGTCGATGGTCTCGGCGATATCGGCGTCGGCCTCGGCCCAGTTTTTGCTGACTTCAAAAACCAGCCAGGCGCAGAATTCAAACTTACGTTCGCGCAACACGTCGCCCACCTGGAAGAGCAGGCTGGCGCGCTCTTCGAAAGACGTCCGGCTCCAACTGGCGAAGGCCGCGAGCGCCGCCTGCATCGCCGGTTCCACGTGTTCCTTGCCGGCCTTCTGGTGCAGGCCGACCACCTGCGAAGGCTTGGCCGGATTGATGGATTTGATCTTGTCGCTGGTCCGGACTCGTTTGCCGCCGATGATCAGGTCGTACTCGCGGCCCAGCTGTCCCCGCACTTTTTCGATGGCGGCACGCATCCGGCGGGCAGTTTCTTCCCGGGTGAAATTGGTGAGCGGTTCATTTACGAATGGACCTTCATGCAGGCGTGTTTGGGGGCGGGTCGGAGCTTCAACGGTTGCCATGAGCGCACCTCGGAGATATTCGATGCCGGCGGGTAGATGTAAGACTCTTCGTGGTTATTGTAGCACCGGGAAACGGGCGCCGAATCGGACCGCAAGCAGCTGAGTTGCGCTCGGCCGGGCAGGTGAGGACACCTGCCCCTACGTGGGTCGCGCACGGGGAAATATCGCGCTAAGAAGGGCTACGGGACCTTTACAGATTCGTGATCTTCCGCCGGAGGCTGGTAGCTCATGGCGGCGGTGCGTTCCAGTTTGTCCCAGGCGAAGCGCCGGCCTTCCGCCGCGCGTTTGAGCGTCTTCAGCAGGACGATCGAGAACAACTGGCGGTAGGCGATTCGCTGCAGCCACACCTGGCTCAGCAGCCACGGGTCTTCGGGTGCGTCGGGCTGGCGGCGCTCGAGCGCAAATGCAATCGCCGAAGCCAGGAAGTCCATCAGCAGGAAAGCAACAAAGAAAACGACCAGTCGTTGAAAGCTGCCGGGGTCGGTGGATTCGGGGTGAAAGGACTTCTGGATGAAATACCAGATCGAGCCTACGAAGAACATGATGTCGATCAGAGGCGAGACCAGAGGCAGCACAACCTGGAAGATGGCAATGTTGGGCAGCGCAATCCAACCCAGAACGCCCTCGCGGGCAAAGGCGCCGCGATGTTTCCACACTGACTGCAGGATGCCGAACGACCAGCGGAAGCGCTGGCGCATCAGGCCGCGAGCGTTGACCGGGGCCTCGGTATAAGCCAGGGCCAGGTCTTCGTATTCGACGCGATAACCGCGTTGCAGCAGGGCCATGGTGAGATCGGCGTCCTCAGCGACGGTGTCGGTGTGGAAGCCGCCGGCCTCGCGCACCGCTGAAACTCGCCAGGCTCCGATCGCGCCCGGCACCACGCTGACCGCGCCCATGGTGTTCAAAGCCCGGCGCTCGAAGTTCTGGCTGGTGATGTACTCCAGCGCCTGCCAGCGGGTCCAGAGGTTGACGCGGTTCCCAACTTTGGCATTGCCCGCAACCGCACCCACCTTGGGATTCAGGAAATGAGGGATGAGGCGGGAAATGGCATCACGCGCAATCACCGTGTCGGCGTCAATTCCGACAAAAATTTCCTCGCCGCGAAGATGCTCCAGTCCAAAATTGAGGGCGTCCGCCTTGCCGGAGTTCGCCTTGGTCAGGATGAGGACCCTGCCGCTGGCGGTTTCGAGGGCAAAGGCAGCACGCGCGACTTCGAGCGTTCGGTCACTGGAGCCGTCATCAATCACGATGACCTGCAGATTGGGATAGTCCGAAGTAAGCGCCGAGCGAATCGTCCGCACGATAACTTTCTCTTCGTTGTACGCAGGGATCAACACCGCAACCGGGGGAAGATAGTGGGCGGCGTCGCCGGGTGTTCCATACCGCCGGGGCCAGAGCCGGTCGAAGATGGCAAAGGCGCCGATGAACACCAGGCGTCCGGTCATCAGCACGTCGCCCACAAAGAAAATCCAGGTCATGGCGTTGAAGGCCAGGGGGAAGAGAGCGAATCCAAACAGGTTCAGGCGCGCGATCCAGCGCTGGTTGGAAGGGATCGGGGGCATCACCTGCGCCCGGGTCCGGCCCAGTAACTCATGCAGCGGGACGATCTGCAATCCTTTTGCCCGCACGCCGGCGATGATCCGGGGAAGGGCCAGCACGGTCTGTTCGCGATCGCCGCCGCCATCGTGCAGCAGGATGATGTTGCCGCAGCGAATGTCGCCCGCGGCGCAGGGTGGCAGATGGGACACGACATCAGAGACGATCTGGTCGGCGCTGTGTCGCGGGTTGTCGCGCCAGTCGTTGGGATCGATCTTGTCGCCGATGGTGATGTAGCCCATGTCCTGCGTGGTCTCAAGAGGGCGGACCTGGTCTTCGGTGTCGGGCTCGGCGTCAATCGAATAGGGCGGGCGGAACAGAATGGTGCGAATGCCCAGGCGGCTGGCAAAAAGCTGCTCGGTAAGATTGAGTTCCACCGCCCGCATAAATCCTTTGGAAATGTTGCTGATGTCGGGATGGGTAAAAGTATGGTTCCCGATCTCATGCCCCTCGCGGTAGATGCGGTCGGTGATGTCGGCGAACTTGTCGGCCTGGATCCCGATCAGAAAAAAAGCCGCTGGGGTCTGGGTGCTTTTGAGCACGTCGAGAATTTTGGGCGTCCATTCCGGGTCGGGACCATCGTCGAAGGTAATGGCGACCTTGTTTGGGCTTGATCCGTAGCGCGCCACCCGGTAGGGCTCAGGAAACGAATCGAAGCTCTGGTCGGTAATGATCCCGGTCTTCGGGTCCAGCGTGATGCTGCGCTGTCCATCGGCGGGCCGGGCCTCGATGCGCAGGATCTCGCCATTGCCCTCCATGTCCACGTCCTGGCCGGGCGGGACGTCTTTCAATTTGTTTTCCGCCCCGGCCTCGCCGGGAACATCCCATACCCGCCACAGCGAGCGGTCTTCCGACCCCAGCCGCCACAGCGCGAAGGTCCTGATGCCCAGGGACTGGGCGGCGCGCATCTGGTTGAGCGCGGTCACGGCATCGAGAAACCAGATGTCATGCTGCAGATTGCGGTCGTCGAGGTAGCTGATGTGGGGATTGAGACTGTCGCCGTCAAAGTCCACATCCGCTTCCGAGTCGCGGGCGGCCAGCCAGGCGTCCTGCACGGTCACATTGGTGTCTTTTACATCGGGCGGCAATTTGCCATGCTTCGGTTTCTGCACCCAGTCGTAACCGTAGTTGCCAATGGCGGAAATCAGCTTGTCCTTGGGGACCACCTTGATGGCCGCTTTGAGGTTGTCGGTAAACCAGTCCTGTGAGGCCACCGGGCCGGCGGTGCCGGGCGACGGATAGTGCTCGTCGTAGTTCATCAGCACCACGCCGTCAACCTGGGCAGCGACCGCGGCGTAATCGTATTCTTCGTTACGCGCCTGCACGCTGACGTACAACTTCATTCCCTTGCCATGCAGATCACTTGAGAGCTCCCTTAGCAGGGCCAGATAACCGGGCTGTGCGTTCCGGGCCAGGGTCTCGAAGTCGATCATCAGGCCGTGATAGCGGTCGGTGGCGAAAAACGCCGCCACCTGCCGGCGAAAACGCGCGCGGGCATCCGGATTGTTCAGGAAGGCGCTGACGTCCACCCAATCGGTCCCATCGAAATTGTTGACCATGGGGAAGACTTCCATGCCGGTCTCTTCGGATTTGAGAAAGGGCATGACTTTGTCATCCACCGAATGGACACTGGAGTCCTGCATCACGTCGAAGAACTTGTTGGTCTGTTCATCGATGCTCTGCAAGCGGCCATCCGGCGTGATGGTATGCAGCCAATCGGGAAAGAGCAGGTCGATCTGCCGGGCGTATTCGCGCAAGGAGGAAAAGCTGGCGGCGTCGTAGGGCACATAGAATGCCGCCCGGATGCCTTCTTCCGCGTTCAGTTTTACCTGCGAAGGCGCTGAGCGGGATTTTCGATGGCCGCGATAGTAGGCCAGTCTTCTCCGTTCTTTCGCCCGTTCTCTTTCTTTTTCTTTCATCGCGCGGTAAGGGCGCTTCTGGGGAGGCAGCAGGAGGTCGGGCAGGGGCTCATTGCGCAGGGCCGTGTAGGCAAAAAAAACGACCAGCAGCGTGATGCTGACGCCGATGATGTCAAAGGCCAGTCGTAGCCGCTTCCAGCGGGCCTTGCCGGGATCGTAAAAAACAGGTTGGGCCATGAAAATTGCTGTGTATCCATCCTAAGCTGAGGTATTCGGACGGTCAATTGCCGCACACGTGGGGACAGCCGGCAGGATGCCGGCGCTACACTGGGGCTGGGGTATATTCTTAGCGTGCGCCAGCTCGTGCGCCAACATTTCCGGTTTTTTCTGTTGGCTACGTTAGCCGCGGTTGGGCTGCGGCTGCTTTTCCTGTTTCGTTTCCCGGCCATCACCAACGATTCCTTCGTTTATGGCGACATCGCCAAAAACTGGCTACAGCATGGCATTTACGGCCTGAGCGGTCCGGACGAAATCTCTGCCACCTACATCCGCTTGCCGGGATATCCCGCGTTTCTCGCTGCCGTGTTTGCCATCTTCGGGATGGAGCATTACCGGGCGGTGCTGGCGCTTCAGGTGCTGGTGGATGTCGGCACCTGTTTCCTGATCGCGGACATGGCGCGCCGCCTGGTTTCTCCCCGCGCCGCCAAAGCGGCATTTCTTTTGGCGGCGTTATGTCCCTTCCTGGCCAGTTACGCGGCCGCTGCTTTGACCGAGACGATGGAGATCTTTTTTACCGTGGTGGCTTTTGATTGCGCGGCCGCCGGTCTGGAAGCGCTTGAGCAGAGGCGATTGCGGCCATGGACGGGGTGCGGTCTCGCCACCGCCGCCGCGATTCTGCTGCGTCCCGATGGTGGATTGATCCTGATTGCGGTTGAGTTGTATCTGGGGGTGCTGCTACTTTTTGACTGGAACAAGACGCGGGCGAGTCGCCCGCGGCCACACGGTCCCCGGGTTTCAGCCCATCTGCTGCGGGCAGGGTTGATCCTCGGGGTGGTCTCTTTGGCTCCCCTCGGTCCCTGGGCCTGGCGTAATCTGCACACCCTCCATCGTTTTCAGCCCCTGGCGCCGCGCTATGCCAATGAAGAAGACGAGTTTGTTCCCGCCGGGTTCAATCGCTGGGTGAAAACCTGGATGGCTGACTATGCCTCCGTCGAGGAGATCTACTGGCCGGTGCCGGGAGACACCGTGGATGCGGCCAAGCTTCCATCTCGCGCCTTTGATTCTGAAGCGCAACGCCAGCAGACCGAGCAATTGTTAGCCAAGTACAACCATGTGCTCCACGTCACTCCAGAACTGGATGCCCGCTTTGCCGCCCTGGCCAGCCAGCGCATCAGGCAGGCGCCGTTGCGTTTCTACCTGTGGTTGCCCCTGGTGCGGATCGCCGACATGTGGCTGCGTCCACGTACGGCGACCCTGCCGTCCGACACCCGGTGGTGGGAATTTAACGATGATCCAGTCTGGTTGGCCCTGGCGGTGACGCATGGGAATCGTTAATCTGCTATATCTGGGGGCCGGGATGGCGGGACTGTTACGGGTGCGTTGGACCGTTCCCCTGGGCCTGCTGCTGACATTTGTTCTGCTCCGATCAGGCTTTCTGGGCACCCTGGAGAATCCGGAGCCCCGCTACACGTTGGAAGCCTACTTCTTCGTGATTGTCATGGGCAGTGTGTTATTTAGGTAACAAAATCATCCCAATTTGATGAAAATCCAGTATCTCTCTACCTCTGAAAATAGGGATATTTCGCCGGGACATAACGCATAACTCAAGTAAATTCTGCTTGCAATTGTTGGCCCGAAAATTGCACAATGTCGGCCCAACAGTGCTTTTCCTGCATTTCCCTGGTTTCTTTACAAGTAAACAGTCAGCCGATTGGGTGAACCACGCAAGCCTTAAAAAGGAGCTACCATGGGCTCTGTTCGGGGAGTGGCTTTAGCGATTACTGTCCTGCTGTTTGCGGCCCCACTGTGGGGTCAGACCGGTACTTCCGCGATTCGCGGAACGATTACTGACCAGCAGGGGCGGGTGGTCCCCAATGCCTCGGTGACCCTCACCAACATGGCCACCAGCGCGGCGCGCACCACGCAGTCTACCCAGAGCGGAGACTTCGTATTCGACTTGATCCCTCCCGGAGACTACCGACTGGAGGTGCAGGCCACGGGATTCCGCAGCAACGTGCTGAACAATGTGCACGCCCTGATCGGCAAGCAGACCGAGAGCAGCGTCCAGCTGGAAGTGGGCGCGGCAAAACCTCTCAGCATCCTTAATTCTCTGCACCCGGAACATGAGCGCGACGCTTGACGTGCAGCCGTTTCGTTAAGACTCGGAGTCTGAGTCCAAACCCCAAGGAGCTTCCCATGCGATCCGCTTCGAGCATAGCCGCTTTCATTCCCCTAGTACTGCTTAGCTTTTGCGGCCTGATTTCAGCGCAGACTTCCACTACCTCCCTTCGGGGAACCATTACTGACCAAAAGGGAGGGGTCGTTACCGGCGCCACCGTTACTATCAGTGATGCTGCCACCGGTTTCGCACGTGAAGCACAGACCGATAATCAGGGAGTTTATCAATTTGCGCAGCTTCCGCCCGCAACCTATACAGTAACGGTCAGCGCCGCGGGGTTTGCCACCCTGAAACAGGAGAACGTTCCTTTGCGGGTGAGTAGTCCGGCCACTCTGAATCTTGAGGTGGAAGTGCAGGCGGAGTCGGTCACTGTAGAAGTCACGGGTGTCGCGCCCGTGGTCAATACGACCGACGCGACCCTTGGGAACGTATTCACCTCGCAACAGTTGCAAGCGCTGCCCTCCGAAGGACGCGACCCGGTTGCCATCTTGAGCCTGCAGTCTGGAGTCACTTATATTGGCGGCGACAATATTGATCAGACCAACGATAGCAGAGGCGGTTCGGTTTCCGGTGCCCGCAGCGACCAGACCAACGTTACCTACGATGGCTTGGACAACAACAACCCCGTTGAGGGGTTGGCTTTCGAGGGGGCGATGCGCGCCACACTCGATTCTCTGCAGGAGTTCCGTGTCACCACCAGCAGTTCGAATGCCGATGCCGGCCGTTCTTCCGGCGCCCAGGTCAACCTGGTAACCAAGAGCGGCACTAATAGTCTTCACGGTTCACTGTACGAGTATCACCGGCCCACCTTCACCACCGCCAATGACTGGTTCAACAAGCAGGCCCAGCTGCGTGACGGACTGTCGAACCGCCCCGGCTTCCTGATCCGTAATACCTTCGGTGCGGCCGTCGGCGGACCCATCAAGAAAGACCGTTTTTTCTTCTTCTTGGCTTATGAGGGAATGCGCAAGCGGGAGACGCAGCAGGTGCTGCGCACCATTCCCAGCGACAATCTGCGCAACGGCATCGTCCAATATCCCTGCACCACTGACGATCCCAATTGCTACTTGGGTAATCCCGCCTTCAACATCACTTCCGATTCCAGGCTGAATCCCGGCCAGCTTCTGGTCACTTTGACGCCTGCCCAGTTGGCCGCGACCGACCCGAACTGCACAGGAGAGGGAAGCTGTCCTCTGGGACCGGGAGCCAACTCGGAAGTCATGCAGCTTTTTCAGCAATATCCCTCACCTAACAGCGACGCCACCGGCGATCTCTTCGACCTGCGGGGATACACTTTTGCCGGCGCCAATCCACAGAAGCTCAACACCTACATCGCCAAGCTTGATTTCAGGATTGATCCCGCGGGAAGGCACACGGTGTTCGTCCGCGGCAATCTGCAGAATGACAATCAGTCCACTCCGCCCCTGTTTCCCGGCCAGCCTGCCCAGGATTTTCTCACGAACAATACCAAGGGCATTGGCGTCGGCTACACCGCGCTCCTGACCAACACCTTCATTAACAACTTGCGCTACCAGTTCTTCCGCGTAGGCAAAGGGGATGCCGGTCTGACCAGCTCCAACGTCGCGCTCTTCCGCGGAGTGGATGAACCGGTGGGATTGTCGCGCAGCACGTTTTCCACAGTTCCGGTCCACAACATCGTGGACGATGTCAGCTGGACCAAGGGAAAACATACCATTCAGTTCGGTACCAACTGGCGCTTCATCACCAACAACCGCGCTTCCAATGCTCAGAACTACTCCGATGCCGTTACCAACGTGTACTGGCTGGACAACGCCGGCATCGCGGGAAGCGGGTCCAGTCTGGATCCGGGAGCGTTTCCTGGCTATCCTGGGGTGGATCCCACCTTCGGTACCAACTATGACTTCGCGGTCGCTGCCATCGCTGGTCTGCTGACCGAAGCCGACACCAATTTCAACCAGGACAAGACAGGTGCGCTAATTCCCGCGGGCAGCCTCATTCAGCGTCACTTCCGCTCCTTCGAAGGGGAGTGGTATGTGCAGGATGCCTGGCGGATGAAACCCAACCTGACGGTTACTTTTGGACTGCGGCACAGCCTGTTGCAGCCACCCTACGAAACCCACGGGAACCAGGCCGCGCCCACCACCAGTCTGCATGACTGGTTCGACCAGCGCGGGTACGATCAGACCTTGGGAGTCGTGACCCGCCCCGTTATCAGCATGGATATTTTTGGCCAAGCAAACGGGAAAAAGCCGTACTGGGGCTGGGACTACAAGGATTTTGCCCCGCGGCTAGCGATTGCCTACTCGCCAGATTCCGACAGCGGGGTCATGCACACCCTGTTCGGAAATAAAGGCAAGAGCTCCATCCGCGCCGGCTACGGCCTCTACTACGATCACTTCGGCCAGGGAGTCGTGAACACCTTCGACCGCCAGGGCTCCTTTGGTCTCACTACCCAGATCGCAAACGGGGCCAATGTTCAGGACGTGGACTGCACCGCGCGATATATTGGTTTGTTCACCATCCCGAATGGGACTTTCTGCGGACAAAACTATCAACCCGCTGCTCCGGGAGCATTCCCCGTTACCCCGCCGACCGGCTTCAACGACGGCTCTTTTGCCATCTACTGGGGATTGGATGACAAGCTCAAGACACCCTTTTCCCACGTTTTTGACCTTTCGTTCACCCGCGAGTTGCCCAAGCAGTTTGTGGTGGAAGCATCTTACGTAGGCAGGCTAGGACATCGCCTGTTGCAGGAAGTGGATCTTGCCATGCCTTTGGACCTAGTCGATCCGTCTTCGGGCATGGATTACTTCAAGGCTGCCACCATGTTGTCGAAAGCAACCGACGCCGGCACCGACATTAATCAATTGGCTCCCATTCCATACTGGGAGAACATGTTTCCTGGCGCCGCAGGCAACCTAGGTTTCGGACCTCCGGGCGACCCCGCCAACCTGGGGTGCGCACCAGGCGCTGATCCGAACGCGGCCAACTACACCGCTACCCAATCCATGTATGACATGTACAGCTGCTTCCGGGGGAACGAAACCGCTGGCCTGTTTTACGCCGACTTGTTTTGCCTTCCAGCTTGTGCCGCGGTTACTGGCGGAAACCCCTTTGCTTATTGGGACGACCAGTTCTCGTCCCTCTACGCCTGGAAAAGCCAGGGAAGCAGTGCCTATCATGCCTTGCAATTCACTCTGCGCCGTCCCATGGCCAACGGCCTCCAATTCGACTTCAACTACACCTTTTCTAAATCACTGGATGAAGGTTCCAACGCTGAGAGGGTGAGCTTGTTTGACACAACGACCGGCGGATTTGGCTCTCAGGTTATAAACTCCTGGGAGCCCAGGCAGATGTATGCGCCGTCTGACTACGACATGCGGCACCAGATCAACGCCAACTGGGTGTGGCAGGTCCCTGTCGGACGAGGGAAGGCGTTTGGTGGAGGAATGAACGGGGTTGCCGATGCCATCTTCGGCGGCTGGGACTTTTCGGGTCTGGCCCGCTGGACGAGTGGTCTGCCGTTCAGTGTCTATCCGGGGGCTGGGTGGGCTACGAATTGGGAACTGCAGGGCTTTGCGGTCAAGAACGGGGATACAGGAGCTGCTGGGACCTATATTGATTCCAACGGCGATCCGAATATCTTCAAAGATCCAAGCCAGGCGATCAACGCTATGCGGTATCCATATCCGGGCGAAACTGGCCAGCGCAACGTGTTTCGCGGTCCGGGATATTTCGGGATCGATACCAGCCTGGGCAAGACCTGGCAGCCAAGGGAAGGACAGAGGCTTCAGTTCCGATGGGAGGTATTCAACGTCACCAATTCTGTGCGTTTTGATGCGGCTCTGTCGGCCCAGTACTTCGACCTGACCACTAGCACAAATTTCGGCAAGTATGGCTCCACACTTACCAAGCCGCGCGTAATGCAGTTCTCCCTGCGTTACGAATTCTAGGCATCTGGGCGGGCGCAGCGCATCGAGCAATTTTCCGGCGAAGAAGTCAGCGTAGGCGATTTCTCCGTCGTAAGGTTGATGCAAATTGTGAAGGGCGGGCGCCTGGGTCCCAGGGTGCGGACGGTCTGGCTGGGGGCGGCTCCACGGTTCTACAGAGATTCTGTTCAGATGATTTGGTGGATGGGACACACCCCGCCTTTCGCACAGGAACATGAAAGCATAGGTCCATCAAGTTTTGAATATTCGGGATCACCGCGGTCTGATTATGGTTTTACATCCCGCTTCAGCGCGGCGGCGCGACCGCGTTCGCTGGCGGCAGCCTGAGAGTTCCCTTGTTGCTCGTAGGCGTCAGCCAGAAAGGCGTGCGCTTCAAAATTGTCGGGCTGGGAAACCACGGCCTGCTTCAGATATGGCAAGGCTTCCGCGGACCGCTGTTGCAGGGTGAAAATCCGTCCCAAAAGCAGGTTGGCGCGGAAGTGTCCGGGATTCAGCTGAAGTACTTGCTGGAGTAGATCAACCGCTTCCGGGACGCGCTTGATGCGCGCGTACACCGCCGCCAGGGAATATTGAGCATCAGGAAATTTGGGGCGCTTTTTGGCGGAAAATTCGAAATAGGGCGCTGATTCCTGCCAGGCGCCAGTTTCAAACAATGCCAGGCCCAGTTCGTGTTGGGTCTGGACGGAGTCGGGTTGCAGCTTCAGGGACTTGCGTAAGGCTGTGATGGCCTCGGGATAGCGCCTGAGTCTCGCCAATGCGATTCCCAGCTGCATCTGGGCAGCCGTAATCAGAGGACTATCTTCCAGCACGTGCTGCAGCATTGGGATGGCTTCCGAATATCGTCCGTCTTCGATCGCGAGCATGCCTTCGTGCAGCGTGTTCGAGATTTCGATCTTATCCTTTGGATCGGCGCCCTGCATGAGATCAACCGGGCCCGCCCCCGGACCCGATGCCACATAACCGAGAGCGCTCAGATTCTCCTTTTGCTCCGCAGTCAGCGCGGCTGGGTCTGCATCGTCGTGGTAGCTGCTGGTCTGGTCACGAAACTGATCAAGTCGCGCCTGCAAAGTGTCGGTCACGGCGGGAGAGGTTGTTGCCAGATTGTGGCCCGCACCCGGGTCGAGGATTTGATCGTAGAGTTCCCGTCTCGGTGCGCGCACGAAGAGGTACTTGCCGGTCCGCATGGAACGCAGCGCACTCCAGCCAAAGGCCCGCTTGGGATAATCGGTCTCGGAATAAGCGGGCAGCTCTTCCGTTGATTTTGGACCCGACTTCATCAGCGGCACCAGCGACACCCCTTGGAACGTCGGCGGCAGAGGCAGGCTCAACATACTCAGAAGCGTGGGAGCGACGTCCACCAGCCGGACCCGGGGTTTGACGCGGCGGCCCGCCAGCAAGTCGCCTGGCAGCTTGAAAACCAGGGGAACACGAATGGTTTCGTCATAGAGAAAGATGCCGTGCATGCTCTCGCCGTGCGCGCCCAGCGATTCACCGTGGTCGGACATCATCGTAATCAAGGCGCGTTCGTACAAGCCGCGCTGCCGCAGATAAGAGAACAGTTTGCCCAGAGCCGAATCAGCGTATGCAACTTCCCCGTCGTAGGGGTCGGAGAAGCGCTGGTCGAAGGGAGGCGGAGGTTCGTAAGGGGCATGCGGGTCGTAAAGATGGATCCAGACAAAAAACGGAGACTGGCGATTCTTGTTCATCCAGGCGATGGCGTGACTGACGACATCCGCTCCGCGGCGCTCGACTGTGTCATAACGGTCTTCATGCCGGTCGCGCTTCTGATGAAAGCCAGCGTCGAAAGAATCGAAGCCGCGATCGAAACCGGGCGCCATGTTGGCCTTGGGATCAAGAATCAGCGAACCGACAAAAGCGGCGGTGTGATAACCGCTCTTCTGCAGAATTTCCGGGACGAACGGCAACAGCGGCGGCAGGGGATGGCCGAAATCGGTGACAGTATGAAATTGGGGATAGGTGCCGGTAAAAATTGTGGCGTGGGAAACCGGCGTCAGCGGCGCCTGGGAATAAGCTTTTTCAAACACCACACCCTGGCGAGCCAGCGTGTCCAGATTCGGTGTGAGACCCTTCTTGCAGCCCATGAATCCCATGCGGTCGGCGCGCGTGGTGTCCATGGTAATGAGAATGATGTTGGGCGCCTCGGCAGGGGCGAAGGTGGTCAGGCCAAATGAGACAACCAGGAATACCAGGATTAAGCGGGGCATAAGCGTAAAAGGGGAGTTTACCATCGGTAACCCCCCTGATGCCCTTCGTCGCCAGGGGTCAACCTGGTCTAGAAGGCGACGGAGACGCCAAATTGCATGTTGCGTTGGGCACCGGTTCCGAGAATCGGGTTAAAGCCCAAGCCGACGTCCGGTGTGGCAAAAAACGTGCCGAACGATCCGCTGGTGATTTTGCCGGTCTCGTATGCGAACATCGAATGGTTCAGAACGTTGAACACTTCCTACTTGAATTTCGCGGAAAACCGATCGCCGAGTTTGAAAGTCTTAAACAAGCTTACGTCCAGCTGCGCAATTCCGGGCTGACGAAGGCTATTGCGCCCTGCATTTCCCACAGTTCCCGCATCGGGTATGGAGAACGCGTCGGTGTTAAAGAAATGGTCCGGATTGTGGTAGTCGTACTGCAGCGGACTGCCATCGTAATTAGCGAAAGTGGATTTCAGTCCTTGATTGGATGGATCCCCGCGGATGTACGGGGAGAAAGGCCGTCCGTTCTGGGCCCTGAAAATCGAGTTGATTTGCCACCCGTCCCCCACAAGCTTCGGCACGCCGTGGAATGCAGGTACTTCGTAGAGGAGTGTGAAGTTCACGTTTAACGGGCTATCGAAGTTCGAAGGAGCATAGTTTGCGTTGATCCTGTACGGGTTCTGAAACTGGGTCAAGAAATCGCCGCCGCGATTGGCTGAACCTGTGTCAAACGTCCGCGACCAGACGAAGTTGAACTGTCCAGTAAAGCCCTGGAGATCGCGTACTTTGAAGGCTGTCTGCAAACTGTTGTAGTTCGAATAGCCGTCATTGTTCAATTGCAAAATGTGATTGTAGTCGGGGAATCGCGTACCGAATGGCTGCCGACTGGTGTCACAATCCAATGTACTTATGGGACACGCGTTAAGATCGCGCCAGTTGACCAGATCGCGGCCGGCGGTGCCCACGTAGGCCAAGCTAAAAGCCGTCTTACGGCTCACCTCCTGCTCGACGGTCAGGTTGTAGGAATGGTTCATTGGTGTCTGGAAATTGCGGACGAGCTGCACCACGTTGAACGGCGGGGGCGGGGTGATGCTCTGACCGTAGACATTCACTCCCGCAGCCATGCAGATAAATATGTCGCAGAGCGAATTGCTTTGCGAGCCGCTGTCAAAGATGGCCTTGTTGCTGTCCGGCGTGGAGTTGATCGAAATGGGAAATTCGCCCTCGGGGAATTGCGTAAAGAAGCCAGCCCGGGTGCCGCTAAACGCATTGAGGTAGGTCTGTGGCGCATGAATCGTGCCAAAGTTCGGCAAATCGTACTTGAGCGAATAGCCGACGCGCAGCACGGTCTTGCCGTTCTTGAAAATATCCCACGCCACCCCAAGTCGCGGTCCGAAGTTGTTCTTGTCCACCTTGTAAAGCGGCTCTTTATCGAGGCTAACGAATCCGTTCGCGTCTGCCTTAGGGTCATCGGGCAGGAAATTTGCTCCTTGATTCTTAGCCTCACCCAGAGCGCCCGCGACATCCCAACGCACTCCCATCTCCAGGGTGAAATTCGGTTTCAGCTTCCAGCTGTCCTGAACGTACAAGCCCACAGACTTCTGGGAAATACGGCGATTCGTAACGCCGAATGATCTGCCCGCGCCTTCCGTTAACCCAAGCAGCAATTCATTGAGGGCAGCGACGTGATCGCTTTGACTTGCGTCGGCCAGCCCGGCTGGGCACTGACCTCCAGCTGCGCAATTCGCAAACCCATAGTAGTAAAAATAGAAGTTGGAGCGCGCCCGGTCACGTCGTGTCTGCGTGTACGCGTTCTGGTACTGCCCGCCGATCTTGAGGGTGTGGTTGCCTTTGATCTTTGTAAAGTGTTCCTGCCAATCGTATGTCGAGTCGGGTCGAGTGACGATGGGGTAGCCACCAATGCCGCCGACCAGCGAATAACTGGTGTTTCCGAAGTATCCCAGATAGTAAAAAGCGGGGACCCCGAAGTTCTCTTTGTCGCTTGCGCTGGCGCCCAGTGGGCCCGTGTTGATGCCCAGGGCGTTGGGGTCGATGTCGTTGTTGATTCCGATGCGCTGGGAAAATCTGGTAAATCCGACTCTGCTCTCAAGCACCGCAGTCGGAGTAATCGTCCACGTGTAGTTGATTCCCGCAAGTTGGGCTCGGGACGGAGCAACCGAGTTCCACATGTTCGCGCTCGTAGCCAGTGGACCCACTGACTGCGGAACTCCGGGTGCGGCCGGCTGATTGCCAACGCTGTCTCCTAATAGATATTTGAATGAAGCTCTATGGGAGGCATTGAATATCTGGTCGACCTTCACATGGAAATTTGTGACGTCGAGGGCGTTCGCAGAAGTCACATTTATTTTGCCCGTTGGAGAGGTGGGCACCAACGACAGGATGCTGGCGCCAATGGAGTTTACAGTTCCATCATCCGCGGTGCCGAAGATTTGATCGCTGCCGGGTCCGGGCCCGCTGTTCAGGCAGGGCAACCCAGACCCGGCCGTGTCAGGATTTACGCCCGTTTGCACGCACTGGGTGGCGTCAAAAATTTCTGCTGGCGTCGGCGCATCGACCAACGATGGGAACACGTCCTTCAAATGAAACCCCTCGAACGACATGTACACGAACGTCTTGTCCTTCTTGATGGGAAATCCACCGAAAGCCCCGAACTGATTTAGCCGGAAAGGGCTTACTTTCGAGGCAAAATAGTTCCTAGCATCGAAGGCGTCGGTATGGCGGTCCCAGAAAACGCCACCATGAATATCGTTGGTTCCACTCTTCAGACCAATGTTGATGACTGACCCGCCACGAACTCCGTATTCGACCCCGGGATTGGACTGAACATTGAAATCCGATATCGCATCCAGTGGAATCAAAGTGGCGGCCGTGCCTGCGATGGCCGCCTGGCCGGTGGAGGCCTCCCCGTAATAGCGATCGTTGTTCGGAATGCCGTCAACGGCGAAATTGTTGGAAGTTGCGCGCTGCCCATTGATGTTCAGGCTCTGAAAACCGCCGCCGGGGCTCCGTTGAACGCCCGGCACCCCGTCCAGAAGATTGTTAAAGTCGCGCCCGTTGTTCGGCAAGTCCGCAACCTCGCGGCCCGCAAATAACGTGCTTAGCCGGTCCTCAGTGGTCTCCACCAGAGGAGACACGCCTTCCACTTCGATGGTCTCCGAAACCTGCCCGGGCTGGAGCTGAAAATCAGACTGGGTTACCAGCGACAATGCGACCTGGACATTCCGAACCGATGTTTTGAATCCGGGAGCCACGGCTGTGACCTTGTAGCTTCCCGGGGGCAATTCCAAGATCCGATAGAATCCGCCATCGGATGTGGTGGCCGAGCGTGTCTCGCCCGTGGCTACGTTCGTAGCAGAGATTTTCGCATCTTTGACGACCGCGCCTGTGGAGTCTTCCACAGTGCCCGAAATATCTCCGGTAATTTTCTGCGCAGAGACGGTCCGGCTAAAACACAAGCCCGTGAACAACAGCAAAGACACGCACCACAAAACTCGGTTCGATCTCATGAGTTACCCCCCTTTCACCAAGGTCACACGACCCGCAAAGCAGACGGAGTCTAACGGGAGGGCGGAGCCACTATCAAGATCAAAAAGCGTTAAGCACTATTATCGACATGACCATTAGTCATGCCACATAACATCGGTGATTTGTTTTCGCCTGACCGACCACGGAATCGAAGCTCGTGAAAGGTGTGTGGAAACGAAACCCAAGTACTAGCTCAAAGGGGAATCGCTCATGCGGAAGCGGGTGCGGACATGTTCGGAGAGGAGTTCGATGGCGCCGCGGTTGGCGACTGGATCGGCCTGCGCCAGGTATTTCATGGCTTCTACCAGCAGGCGCTGGCCATCCACATAACGCGGGTCTGCGGTGCGCTCACGGCGTTTGCGCCCAATGCTGGGAGGAACCGGGATCGTAAAAACCTTGGCCATGCAATTCGGGTATCCGGAGTCGATTTCTGAAAGTTCCTCAACCAATATGAAGGCGCAATTTGAGTATAACGCTCCGCTGGCGGTTTTCAGCCCCCAAATTGTGAAGATTTCGGGCCGGGCTTTCGGCCTTCTTTAGCCCTGGGTCGATACAAATTTGGTCTTGCCCGTGGTTTTGAGCTTGAAAACGGAGTCGGGGATTTTTTCGTTCATCTTGATGTCCGAGTATTTTGCCAGGCGATAGTCGCCGGAAGTGCCGAAGAAAAACTGCTGTTGCAGCGAAATTCCGCGGCTCGGGTCAATCCAGAGAACGATGTGGTCAACGTTATTGCGCACGTTGACCGTCCTGGGCACCAGGTCCAGCTTGGCGGTTGCCGTGCCGTCCACGGCCTCGCTACCCAAATATTTGATATTAAACAACTTAAGCATGTCGTGTCCGCCGCCGCCAAAGCCCAGCACCAGAAAACTCTCGAAGGCTTCCCGGTTTTTCCCCGTGTTATAAACCGTCACCTGGTCGATTTTCGGCTGGTACACCTGGATCTTGGAGCCGTTGAAGAGCACGTATTTCTGGTCCGGGTCGGTGATGTCGGCGGCCATCTGGACTTCGTTATTGTTGCTGTGGCGGAAGTACACTTTCCCCTTTTGTTCCTCGTGTTCATCCACCACTTTCTGATATTGGTCCCAGACTACGCTGGCTTCGGTGGTGCGGAATTTTTCGGCGGCGCTGTCCATCTGCCCCAGAACTCGATCCAGGGCGGGGTCCGGGGTGGAATCGGCGGGAGCCGCGACAGCGACCACGGTACCCAGGCAGACCAGCACCAGGGCCCACCGGCACAGGGACTGCACGCCGCATTTCATGTTTGCCTCGCTGGGCACAAAGGGGGTGGACGGCTACTCTTTTTGCACCCACACCTTGTAAGTCAGAACGCGGCCCTGATGATCGCGTTGAGCTTCATACTTTGTGATGCTTACTTCGCCGGCTATGGGTTCCACAATCTTCAGCAGTTCGTGTCGCACCGCCGCATCATCCGTACCTGCAACGGCCGAACCTTCAATCTGGTAGATGAATCCGCCGCCCGGCCCCGGAGTTACCACTACCCCGACTGGATGCGGATTGCGTTCCACCGGTCGATCGTGGAAGTCGATCCAGAAGGGCGACAGAAAGACGAACAGCAGAATGAGGGTCACCATCACGTCGTACTGCAGGGTGCCGCGTTCATACGACCAGAGCACGAAGTCGCGAATTGTGCGCCAGATCCTGGACATGGGCACGGCGGGCGTGTCGGCAATGGTGGTCGTCATCCGGGCTTCGGTCAAGTCTTTTCCGTTCAAATCGTCTCCAAGTCTAGGCTTTGGCGGCGGGGCTTGGCAAACCTGCACAGCGTTGCCCTGGTGAACGCGGGCAGGTCCGCGGCCACACTAAACCAGAGTACATTCGACGCACAACTAGAATTTCTTTGGCCGGATGCGGTCCGCGCCCATGGCTGGTTGCAGCGCTTCCGGGACCAGGACGCTGCCGTCGGCCTGCTGGAAATTTTCCACGATCGCCACCCAGGTGCGCCCCACCGCCAGGGCGCTGCCATTCAGGGTGTGGACAAATTCGGTCTTGTTCTTTCCTTCAGGACGGTAACGGATATTCGCCCGCCGGGCCTGGAAAGACTCGAAATTCGAGCACGATGAAATCTCCCGGAACAACTGCTGCCCCGGCAGCCACACTTCAATGTCATAAGTCTTGGCGGAAGAGAAGCCCATGTCGCCGGTGGAAAGCGCGACCACGCGGTAATGCAAACCCAGCTTTTGCAGGACTTCCTCGGCGTCGTGGGTCAGCTTCTCCAGTTGGTCGTAAGAAGTGTCGGGCCGGGCAAATTTGACCAGTTCGACTTTCTGGAACTGGTGTTGTCGGATGATGCCGCGCACGTCTTTTCCGTAGGAGCCAGCTTCGCTGCGGAAGCAGGGCGTGTACGCGGTGAGCGAAAGCGGCAGGCGCGAAGCGTCGAGCACTTCGTCGCGGTAAAGGTTGGTCACCGGAACTTCCGCGGTGGGAATCAGCCACAAGATCTTTTTCGCCGTGCGGCACGCGAAAGAGGTCGGAGGCGAATTTCGGCAACTGTCCGGTGCCGTACATGGACTCGGAATTCACCAGGTAAGGCGGCAGAACCTCGGTGTAGCCGTGCTCGCGGGTGTGCAGGTCGAGCATGAAGTTGGCCAGCGCCCGCTCCAGCCTCGCTCCCAGGTCCCAGTACACCGCGAAGCGTGCGCCGGAAAGCTTGGTGGCGCGTTCGAGATCGAGCACGCCCAGCGCTTCGCCCAGTTCCCAGTGCGGCTTGGGAGTGAAATCGAATTGAGGCGGCGTGCCCCAGCGCCGGACTTCGACATTATCTTCGGGCGTCTTTCCCACGGGCACGCTTTCGTGCGGCAGGTTGGGGATGCCGGTGAGAATGTCCTGCAGACTGGCTTCGAACTCTGCCGCCGCTTTCTCGCGCTGCTGAATCTGTTCCCGCAATTCCTTGGTTTCGGAAATCTGAGCGCTGGCATCCTGGCCGCTCTTCTTCAGCCTGGCGATGTCTTCGGAGGCGCGGTTGCGCCGGGCTTTCATGGTCTCGGCTTCGGTGATGGCGTGGCGGCGCTGGGTGTCAACGTGATGGAAATCCTTCAGCACCTGGGCTGGATCCATACCGCGCTGGCGCAGCTTTTCTTCCACCAGGGGCAGGTTGTCGCGAACGAAGTTGAGATCAAGCATGGGAGCTAACTACTGTACCGAAAAAGAGACGCGAAATGCACGTAGGGTAAGCAGGAACCACGTGGGGACAGCCGCCCTCGGCTGTCCGGCGGAGCGAAGCTCCGCAGCTGTAGCTGTAACCGGCAAAACCGGTCGAGCTTCGCTCGACTGGACATCCGAGGGCGGCTGTCCCCACGTGATCGCCGCAAATAGCCTTGGACCGACCCATGACAGGCTGTAAACTACACCGCGATGAAGCGCCCCCTGGTTTCCTGGACCATCTTGCTACTTTGTCTGAGCCTTACCGGCACCGGCTTCGGTTCCGCCTACAACGCGCGTCCCAAGCTGGTGGTCATTATCGTCATCGACCAGTTTCGCGGCGACTATCTGGAGCGTTATCGCGACCAGTGGGGGGAAGGCGGTTTCCGGCTGCTGCTCGACCATGGCGCCGATTTCACGGATTGCAACTACGACTACGCCAACACGCGCACCGCGCCCGGGCACGCCACCCTGCTGACCGGGGCCTATACGAATGGCCACGGCATCATGGCTAACGACTGGTGGGACCCCCAGAAAAAGGCCATGGTCCAGGCGGCGGATGACGACCAGACAAAACTGGTCGGTATTGCGGGCGGAGCGCCGGGCGCATCACCGCACAACCTGCTGGCCGACACGTTGGGGGACGAACTCAAGCTGGCGACGCACGGCAAGGCCCGCGTCTTCGGCATTGCGCTCAAAGACCGCGCTTCCGTTCTCCCTGCGGGCTTCGCGGCCAACGGCGCCTACTGGATTGATCGCGCCACCGGGGCCTGGATCACTTCCACTTATTACCGGAGCGAGCTTCCCAGGTGGGCGCAGGATTTCAACGACAGCAAGCGGGCGGGGAAGTATCTCAACCAGGACTGGAAGGACAGCAACGGGAACCTTCTGCGCAGCACCCGACCCCCTGCCGGGAAACCAGTCAACTTCTACGATCTGGTGGGTTCCACGCCACTGGCCAACGATTATGAATTTGAATTTGCGCGGGAGTTGATCACCTATGAAAAGCTGGGCAGCGGCCCGGCCACCGATCTGCTGATCATCAGCCTGTCGGCCAACGATATTCTCGGTCATAAGGTGGGCCCGGATTCCGCGGAGATGCAGGCCATGGCGCTGGCCACGGACCGCCAACTGGCCGGCTTCTTCGAATTTCTCGGACACCAGATTGGACTGGCCAACGTCTGGATTGCGCTCTCGGCCGATCATGGGATCTCTCCCTTGCCCGAGTTCGCCGCCGGGTTGCACCTTCCCGCCGCGAACATTTCCGGCGACAAGATACGCGCACAAATCAACAGGGGGCTGTCTGCCCGGTTTTCCCACTCGGCCGAATATGTGGAGGAACTGGACTATCCCGTGACCTGGTTGAACTCGGAAGCTTTTGCGGCAGTAAAGGCGAACGAGCAGGAAGCGGAACACGTCGTGGGCGAGGCGCTGAAAACAACCGGCCTGCGCTCCTACTACACGCGCTCCCAGTTGGAGCGGGGCGATGCGCCCAACACCGGGCTGGGATTGAAGTATCTGCACAGCTACTCTCCCCTCGGTGGATGGTACGTGCTCGGGGTTCCACCGCCGTTCACCATCGGTTTCATTGGCGGGACCGATCATGCCACCCCCTACACTTACGACACTCATGTGCCGCTGGCCTTTTATGGGCTGCCCTTCCAGCCGGGAACCTACCGCACTCACGCGGAGCCCGTGGACTTGGCTGTGACTCTGGCTTCACTGCTCGGCATCAATGCTCCTTCGCATGCGATCGGCCGAGTGCTGACGGAGGCGCTGGCCCCGCCCGGGCGCGTCCGGGCCTCGGACCATGGAGGGGAGCGGCAGGAGCGGAGCGCGCCTGAGGTTGAAAGGCGTGGGATCAGGCCAGCCGCCACTTCAGGTACTGAAGCCGCCAAAGACATGGTTGCGGCGGAGAAATCTGACCGGACAGTTGTGGAGGGCACGCGATGACTTCTCCCGCCGCTCCGGCCCCTCCCGATCTTTCCGTGAGTGTTGCCGGCATTCAATTGAAGAACCCAATCATCGCGGCCAGCGGCACTTTCGGATACGGAATTGAGTTCGAGGATGTGGTCCACCTCAACAAGCTTGGCGGCTTTGTGGTGAAGGGACTCTCGGCCCAGCCCATGGCGGGAAATCCTCCTCCCCGTCTTTATGAAACCCCGGCCGGGATGCTCAACGCGATTGGACTGCAGAATATCGGCGCGCGCGCCTTTATCGAGGAGAAGCTGCCCAGGTTGCGAAAGATGAAGAACATCGTGATCTTCGCCAACGTATTCGGCTATAGCCGCGAAGATTATGAGCGCAGCATTGAGATCCTGAATGAAGGCGAAGATATTGCTGCCTACGAACTGAACGTATCGTGTCCCAACACGGTGGCAGGGGGAATCCAGTTTGGCAGCGACCCGCATGCTCTGGATGAAGTCGTGAACACGGCGAAACGGGTGTCGCGGCGTCCGCTGATTGTGAAGCTTTCGCCCAACGTGACCAGCATCGCGCTGATGGCACGCGTGGCTCAGGAAGCCGGCGCCGACGCCATCTCGCTGGTAAACACTTTCGTGGCCATGGCCATCGATCCCGAGACCCGCAAGCCCCGCATCGCCAATGTGACCGCCGGATTGTCGGGCCCCGCCATCAAGCCGATCGCCCTGCGCATGGTTTACGACGCCGCGCGCGCGGTGAATATTCCCGTCATCGGGATGGGCGGAATCTCGACTGCCGCGGACATCGTGGAGTTCATGCTGGCGGGGGCGAGCGCGGTGCAGATCGGCACCGCCAGCTACTGGGACCCGGTGGCGACCGAGAAGATCGCCGGCGAACTGGAAACCTGGTGCGCGGAACGGCGCATCGCGCGGGTGGCGGAGTTGACCGGCGCCATGGTGATGGAATAGCGGGTGGCGGCCCGATCGGCGGGCGAGACGCCGGCGCTACGGTAAGGCGGATCCCTTGCTACTTTCCGGCCGCCAGTCCATCTAATGAGTATCGCTACGAATCGAGAGGAGTCTGTTCAAATGGCCAAAGCTACTTTTGCCGCGGGCTGTTTCTGGGGAGTTGAAGCCACCTTCCGCCAGCTGCCGGGGGTTACGGGAACCCGGGTCGGGTACACCGGCGGGCACTACGCCAATCCGACCTACAAGGATGTTTGCAGCGATCGCACCGGCCACGCCGAGGCGGTCGAAGTGGAGTACGACCCGGCCAAGCTTTCCTACGAGAAGCTGCTGGAAGTTTTCTGGGAGAACCACGATCCCACCCAGCTCAACCGCCAGGGTCCCGACTACGGATCGCAGTACCGTTCCGCGATCTTCTTTCATACTCCGGAACAGGAAAGCGAGGCCCGGCTGTCCAAAGAGCAACTGGAGAAGTCGGGCCGCTTCAAGAAGCCGATTGTGACCCAGATCGTGCCCGCGGTGACGTTCAATCCGGCCGAGGACTACCACCAGCAGTATCTGGAAAAACGCGGACTGGCCACCTGCCACATTAAATAACTCGCACAGCCCACGTGGGGACAGCCGCCCTCGGCTGTCCGGCGGAGCAACGCTCCGCCTGTTCTTTCGATAGAGGAAATATTCGGCCAGTCTCGATGTATTCACTGAGCCGAGTTCACTCGTGGAACCCCCGCCCTGTCTCTCCAAAGAACGGAGAGACGGAGGAAGGGGGCACCCCGGGTTTCCTTGCGGGCGCTGACAGCTTCTTTTATGCTGCCTTGCAGTGCCGCACCCTCCCGATCAGCTTCTGTTGCAACTGCTTGCCATCTTCGTCTCCGCCAAGGTGGTGGGAGAGCTGTTTGAACAGGTAAAGCTGCCTTCGGTTCTGGGCGAAATCCTGGCCGGAGCTGCGCTGGGTCCCTTCGCGCTGGGCTGGATCCACCCCAGCGACACCATCAATTCCGTGGCGGAAATCGGCGCGATTTTTGTGCTGTTCAGCGCCGGACTCGAAACCAGCGCGCAGGACCTGATCCGGGTGGGGCGTAAAGCGTCGCTGGTGGCCGTAGCCGGCATTGTTGTTCCCTTCGGGCTGGGCTTCGCCTACATGAAATGGCGCGGAGACGCATCCAGCGAAGCGATTTTCGTGGGTGCGGCGATGGTCGCGACCAGCGTCGGAATCACCGCCCGGGTGCTGGGCGACTTGCATGTGCTGGCGACGCGCACCGCCAAGATCATCCTGGGCGCGGCCGTCTTCGACGACATCCTGGGAATGGTGCTGCTGGCAGTGGTGGCTGGGCTGGCCTCGAGCGGCGGACTGGAGTGGATCCATCTTAGCGTTCTGTGTCTCGAAGCGGCCGCGTTTACCCTGTTCATGATTTTCGTGGCGCCGCATATTGTCCGCAAAATCCAGCCCAGGATGGATCGGCTATCCACTCAGCATGCTCCACTGATCGTTGCCCTGGGTCTCTGCCTGGCGCTTTCGTGGCTCTCGGCGAAAATCGGCATGGCGGCCATCATCGGCGCTTTTTTCGCCGGCCTGATGTTTGCCGACTACGCTCCCCGCTGGGACCTGCGCCCCCGGGTGGGAGGCATCACCGAATTTCTGGCGCCATTTTTCTTTTTCACGATCGGCGCGCGTCTCAACGTGCACCTGTTTACGGGAAACATTTTGTGGACCGCGATTGTGATTTCGCTTGCTGGCCATCGTTTCCAAGGTCGTCGGATGCGGGCTGCCGCTCTGGCGCGACGGCTGGATGAGCGCACTGCAGGTGGGCGTGGGCATGATGCCGCGCGGCGAAGTGGCCCTGATCGTCGCGCTGGTCGGGCTGCAATCACAGATCGTGCTGCCTTCGACCTATGCCATCGTCGTGTTCATGACCGCCGTGACCACGATCCTCGCTCCGCCGGTATTGCGGTATCTGTTTCGCGGCGAGATGAAACCAACCTAGGACCGCGTGGGGACAGCCGCCCTCGGCTGTCCGGTCGAGCAAAGCTCGACGGGTTTTGGTTTACTACCAGAGATAGCGGAGCTTCGCTCCGCTGGACAGCCGAGGGCGGCTGTCCCCACGCGGTCTCCGGTTATAATCCTCGTTCTGTTCGTGAGGAGAATCCATGACTCTGGCAGGCCGGGTTGCGCTGGTGACGGGTGCGTCGCAGGGCATAGGCCGGGCTTGCGCCCTGAAGCTCGCTCGCTCCGGAGCCACTCTGGCGCTGGCCGCGCGCAGCCAGGAAAAGCTGCAGGAGCTGGCGAATGAAATCACCGCGGCGGGTGGCGCCGCCACGGCTTTCCCGCTGGACGTCAGCGATGAAGAGCAGATCAAGGCCACCTTCAAGGCCGTCATCGGCCAACTGGGCAAGATTGATATCCTGGTGAACAACGCCGGAATCACCCGCGACCAGCTCGTCATGCGGATGAAGCGCGCCGACTGGGATGCTGTCCTCAACACCAACCTGACTTCGGCCTATCTCTGCACCCAGCAGGCAATCACTTCGATGCTCAAGCAACGCTGGGGCAGGATCATCAATATCACTTCGATTTTCGGGCAGACGGGCCAGGCCGGCCAGGCCAACTACTCCGCTTCAAAAGCGGGGCTGATCGGGCTGACCATGGCCATTGCCCGCGAGGTCAGCTCGCGGAACATCACCTGCAATGCGGTCGCTCCCGGTTTCATCGAAACCGCCATGACTTCCGGACTGGCTGATGAGTTCAAGCAGAACGCGGTGAAGATGATTCCCCTCGGCCGCGTGGGCACGCCCGAGGAGGTAGCCAGTGCGGTGGCGTTTCTGGCGTCGGAAGAAGCTGCCTACATTACCGGACACGTGCTGAACGTGAACGGCGGCATGTTAATGGGCTAGACAGAAAAGTTTCTCGCTGTCATCCCGACCGGAGCGGAGGGCAGCGAGCGCAGTGGAGGGACCTGCTTTGGGCTCGCCGCATATGGAAGTTTAAGGAATGAAAGCGTGGCCAATCCCAGACTTACCCTGAGGCAGGCGGAATCGCCGGCCCAGATCGCTCAGGCTCGTGAGCTTTTTCTCGAGTATGCTGAATCGCTCGGCTTTAGCCTGTGCTTTCAGAGTTTCGATCAGGAACTTGCGGGCCTTCCGGGAGATTACGCCCCTCCGGATGGCCGCTTGCTGCTGGCTGAATACCGCAGCGAACTGGCGGGTTGCGTCGCGCTGCACAAACTCGAATCCGGAATTTGCGAGATGAAGCGCCTTTATCTTCGCCCGCAACTTCGTGGCCGGGGCGTGGGACGCGCGCTGGCCGAAAGCGTGATCGCCGAAGCCCGGACGATCGGATACCGGAAGATGCGCCTCGATACTGTCGAGCCGGTGATGCCGAACGCCGTAGCCATGTACCGCCGGCTGGGATTCGTGGAGATTGGACCTTATCGCCCTAATCCGATTGACGGGGCGCTGTATATGGAGTTGGCTCTTTAAAAAGCGAGGGCGGGACGCCCTCGCGACAGCCGGCGGGACGCCGGCGCTACGAGGAACCTCAATAGATGAAATTGGCTTGCTTGTTTCTCTCTCTCGTATTTTCGATTTCGAGCTTTGCGGCGACCAGCAAAAACGTCACCTACAAGAGTGGCGATGAGACCGTGCAGGGCATCCTGTACACGCCAGACGGAAAAGGCCCATTCCCGGCGCTGGTGGTCATTCACGAGTGGTGGGGGCTGAATGACTGGGTCAAGGAGCAGGCCTCGCGACTGGCCGACGAAGGTTATGTGGCGCTGGCGATCGATCTTTACCGGGGAAAAGTGGCGACCACGCCCGACGAGGCCCATGAAATCATGCGCGGCGTTCCCGAAGACCGGGCGGCGCGCGATCTGCATGCGGCGTTTGAATTTTTGAAGTCGCAACCGAATGTAAAGCCAGACCGGATCGGTTCCATCGGCTGGTGCATGGGCGGCGGATACTCGCTTGACGTGGCCTTGCAGGAGCCCACATTGGCCGTGGCCGTCATCAACTACGGCCACCTGGCATCGGATGCGGCCTCGCTCAGGAAGATTAACGCTTCAGTACTGGGCATCTTCGGCGGATTGGACCGTGGTATCCCGGTGGACGATATAAAGAAGTTCGAGCAGGCGCTGAAACAACAGGGCAACAAAGTGGAAATTGTGATTTATCCCGATGCCGGGCACGCCTTCGAGAATCCCAACAACAAAGCCGGCTACCGCGCCGCCGACGCTGCCGACGCGTGGAAGCACACCACCAGTTTCCTGGCCGCCTCGCTGAAAAAATGATCGGGCCCAACAGGAAATAGCGTGGACTCCGGGTAATGGATTACCCAACTGCCGTAAGGGGCGGCTCTCCCCGGGCGGAGTTCGCGCTTTACTTCATCACCGGTTGTGGTGCAACGAAATTCCTCTTGCCAACAGGTACTACTCTGGTTACTATGCACGTCATCCTTGGGGGTCTGCTTTGGTTGCCTTCTCTATGAACATCGGCGAGACCATCCGCAACTACCGGCTGCAAAAAGGCATGTCCCAGGGCGACATCGAAAAGCGCACCGGCCTGCTGCGCTGCTACCTTTCGCGGGTGGAGAACGGACATACCATTCCGTCGCTCGATACCCTGGCCAAGATCGCCGGGGCCATGGAAATTGCGCTCTCCCAGTTTTTCTCCGAGTCCGGACACAGCAACGGCTCCAAGAACCTTCCCACGCTGTCCGATGATGAAGTCCGCTTCCTGAGCCAGATTCGCCGCTATGCCGTGAGCCTCAACGACAGCGACCGCAAGCTGGTGCTGGCCATGGTCAAGAAGATGGCGGCGAAGTAAACGCAGCTGCTAGGTCCTGGCTTCTAGCTCTGAGCTCGCGACTTCAGGATTTTTCGACGTCAGCTTGCCCAGTCCCTGCCGCGTACCTGCTGCCTGCCGTGGAAAGATCGGAGTTTGGTTTACCAGCCAGAAGTTAGTACTACTGTGTTATAAAAAAGGAGCTCCACAAAAAGGACAACCCGAGAGTTGCCGGAGCAGAACTCGTGCGATGGTTTGTCGAAGCGTAGCAATGGACCAGGGGTTATGGCGCTCCACGCGCACTGGGCGAACCCCGAGGGCGGAACTTGAGCGGCATTTCGGCGACGGGTAAGTCCACTTGACCGGCGCGAGCGGAGGGGGAAAAACGGCTCCGTTCGGCCACCAGGAACCCATAAGCCGCAATACAGAGAGTCGCGTGATGGTGAAAGCCGCGCCAGCCTCGTCCTTCATAATGGCCCAGGCCGAGTTCTTGCTTCAGTTCTTCGTAATCACGCTCGATGATCCAGCGCTGCTTGGCCAAGCGCACCAGATCGGCAAGCGGGGTGTCGACGGGCAAAGTCGATAACCAGTACTTGGTCGGTTCGGCTTCCGCTTTCGGCCACTCGATCAGCAGCCACTCTTGCGGACGGGGCTCGCTGCTCTCGTAGTCGCGGTGTGCGGGACGAAGGCGCAGGGCCGCAAACCGGGAACGCAGGGGCTTACGAGTTCCTTGCCGCCAGCGCACCATCTTCCAGGCGGAGGAAGGCAGGCTCATCGCCAACTCGCGCACCGCAAGCGGGTTGTGCTGGCCATCGCGGCGTAGCAGCTTGGTGGGGCGTCCGATTCCTTTCCACTTCCGTTTGGCTAGCGGTGCCTGGCCTGGTTTCCATACGCTCACCGACGACTGGATACCCACTACGTACAGCAAACCTAATTCGGTGATGCCATCGCGAAATCCGGTGTCGTTGCCATAGGCGGCGTCCGTCAGTACCGGAGCGGTGGGGATCTCTCGGTCCAGGGCAGTGCGAATTTGTTGCAAAGCAATTTCCGGCTTGGTTTGAAAACTGATTTCCCGCGGTATGCCCGTGGCCTTCCTCCGCTTCTTATCGTGAACCCACACTTCGGGTAAGTAGAGACGCCAGGCAATCGGCAAACTCACCTCTCGGGTGCTGACCGACAAACTCACCGCCACCCGGCAGTTCTCTTGCTTGCCCACCTGCCCACAATACTGTCGGGTCACTCCTACCGAATGCGTCCCCTTCTTCACCAACCCGGTGTCATCGACGATCCAGGCTTCGATCGGTCCTTGCTTCTGCATGGCGGGTAAGGCGTACTGGCGCACCGCCTCCAAGATGTTCTCATCCCTCCAGGGCGCGTGAGCCACGACATGGTGTAAGGACTGATGGGTCTGACGCACCTTGTCGGGACAGAGGCGGGCCGCCATCGGTTCCACACTCTTGCGTTCCCCGGGAAGCAGCAAGCCGGTGCAATAGGACTTCAGAGGGACCACGCGATCCAGGTGCCCCGCGGCTTGCGCCAGGCGATTCAGAAAGGCCGCGAAGCGTTTTTGCTGGGCGCCTGGCGCAACAGAATGGGCGCTCATGACCGGCAACTTAACATTAAAGAATGGCAGACCGGGTGGTTTTTCAGCTCAAGGTATCCAGTTTATAACACAGTAGTACTAGGAGCCAGAAGCTAGATGCTGCCCTTTGGGTACTTTCGTTCCATCCCTCTTGTGGCCAACGGGAATCTCGTTCTCCCGCCGGGTAGCCCCTAGACTGTCTGTGGAGAATCCCGGGTGACCATCGACGAAGAACTGACCGTGCTCGATACGCAGCTGCGCCGGCTGAAGATTGAGTACGAGATCTACTTCAGCAATCCGCACAAGCGCCCCCCTACCGATGTCGAATGGAAGGTGCTCTCCCTGCTGCGCAAATTCAGCGACGGCGGGCGCATGAGTTTTTCGCAGCGCTTCCGCTACAACGAAATCGCGCAGCGCTATGCCATTTACAGCGATCTGTGGCGCAAGAAGAACCGGATTCGTGAAGAAGGCTACCGCCGTCCCCAGGACGCGTTGCTCTCGGTCCAGGGCGTGCGGGTGGAGGAGCATGAGCCGGAACACAAAGTTTACGGGGTAGGCCATGCAGCCGCGGCCGCGGCAGCTACCGAAGCCGTCGAAGCCAAGCCTTTCAGCATGCAGTGCGGCGATGCCCGCTCCGAACGCGACAAGGTGCAGAAACTCTACCAGGCACTCACCGATGCCAAGAAGAGATCAGGCGAAGCCGTCTCCGGCAACCTCGATAGTTTTGCCTCGTTTGTGCAGAAGAAGACCGAACAGATCCGCAAGCAGTACGGTTGCGAACTGGTCGAATACACGGTCGAAATGCAGAGCGGCCAGGTAAAGCTCAAGGCCAAGGCGAAGACGTAGTCATCAGTCGTCGGTCATCAGTCGTCAGCCCTTGCACATTCATTTCCCTTGTCAGTCTTTTGTAGCGCCGGCGTCTCGCCGGCTGTCAGGCTACGTTGGGCTGACGACCGAAGACTGACGACCGACGACTGCCCCTGTTAGAATTTCTTCCTGCCTTTCCCAGGCACATTCCCAGTTCATTCGAGGTCAGCCATGTCCGCGACCCAGACGAAAATTCAGCGTGCCATCCTCAGCGTGACCGACAAGACGGGGCTGGTGGAGTTTGCCCGCAAACTTGCCGGCTTGGGAGTGGAACTCATTTCGACCGGGGGCACGGCCAAGCTGTTGCGCGACTCCGGGATCGGCGTGAAGGACATTTCCGAGCTCACCGGCTTTCCCGAAATGCTCGACGGGCGGGTGAAGACGCTGCATCCCAAAGTGCACGGAGGCATCCTGCACCGGCGCGAGATGGCTTCGCACCGCAGCGCCGTGGCCGAACATGGCATCCAGCCGATCGACATGGTAGTGGTCAATCTTTACGCCTTCGAGAAAACCGCGGCCAAGCCGGGCGTGCCCTTTGAAGACCTGATCGAAAACATCGATATTGGCGGACCGTCGATGATCCGCTCCGCCGCAAAGAATTTTCAGGATGTTGCGGTTGTAACCTCGCCCACCGATTACAACGCGCTGGCGGAAGAGATGGCCGCGTCGGGCGGAGCGCTCTCGGCGGCGACCAAGTGGCGGCTGGCCCAGAAGGCGTTCGCCACCACAGCCGCCTACGATTCGGCGATCGCGTCCACCCTGGAGCGGGTCAGCGCCAACGGCCATTTCGAGTTTCATCCTGAAGCAGGATTTCCCGAGAACCTGCGCCTCTCGTTCAGCAAGATCATGGACCTGCGCTATGGAGAAAATCCCCACCAGAAGGCCGCCATGTACAGCGATGGCTCGGGGAGCGGGGTAGCCAACGGCCGCCAGATTCAAGGCAAGGAACTTTCCTACAACAACATTGTGGATTTGCAGGCGGCGTGGGACCTGGCCCAGGAATTTGATGAGACGGTCTGCGCCATCATCAAGCACACCAATCCTTGCGGCACGGCCACCGGCAAGAGCCTGGCTGAGGCCTACCGGAAAGCGCTGGAGTGCGATCCCGTGTCGGCGTTCGGCGGTGTGATTGGAGTGAATCGCGTGGTGGATGGCGAAGCCGCGGAAGAGATGGCCAAGCTGTTTCTCGAGGTCATCGCGGCCCCGGGTTTCGACGATGCCGCCAAAGCCAAATTCGCCGCCAAGAAGAACCTGCGCCTGGTGGAAATCAGCCACGCTCCGCAGAAGTGGGTGCTGAAAAATGTCTCCGGCGGGATCCTGGTGCAGGATGCCGATACCCGCGTGCTCCAGGAAGCCGATCTCAAGGTGGTCACCAAACGGCAGCCCACGCCGGAGGAGAAGCGCGCCCTGTTATTTGCCTGGAAGGTTTCCAAGCATGTGAAGTCGAACGCGATTCTCTACGCCCGCGACGGGCAAACCGTGGGCGTCGGCGCGGGCCAGATGAGCCGGGTGGATGCCTGCAAGATCGGCGCCATGAAGGCGGTCCTGCCGCTGCAGGGAACCGTGGCTGCGTCCGATGCGTTCTTTCCCTTCCCCGACGGCGTGGAGGAGATCGCAAAGGTGGGCGCCACCGCCATCATTCAACCCGGCGGATCGGTGCGCGATCAGGAGGTCATCGAAGCCGCCGACCGGCTGGGGCTGGCCATGATCTTTACGGGTGTGAGGCACTTCCGGCACTAGATATCTCCGCCAGTGTCATCCTGAGCGAAGGCATCGCATTCGCTTGCGAATGCGATGCTGCAGTCGAAGGACCCCTACCAACTTGCGGTATTGCTCGGTCGCGATGGAGCGTGGGGGGACATTTCTTCTGGAGATCTCCGCCACATGGGTGTCGAAGCTCATAGGGGTCCTTCGACTGCGTAGGGGCTTCGCTGCGCGAAGCCCCTACTCCGCTCAGGATGACAAAACAATTCTTTACATTCCTCAACCTGGGGAAGACGTCAATCCTGTTAGTCCCTGTACTTCCGATCATTACCGGCCCGGTTCCGCAGTGCGCTTTTTCACCCCCTTGCGCCGGTACGGTTTACAATATGAAAAGCACCCGCCAGCAGCGGTCCGGCATCCAATCGCTATGCTTCGGGGAGGCCGAAGGTTCTCGATGAAAAGTATTTATTGCGCTCTTATTGTCTTGTTGGCCATCCCTGCTGTTTCCGCGGAGCAGACTCCGGCTGCGGATTCCAAAGCAGCGCCCGCGTCCGCGCCCCGCAAGCTCGACAAGGCGGCGGCGTATTACCACTACACCCTGGCCCATATGTACGAGGAGCAGGTGGCGGTGTACGGCCGCAGCGAGCTGGCCAATAAAGCCATCGAGGAATACCGGCTGGCCATCGATGCCGATCCTACTTCGGAGTATCTGACTTCCGCGCTGGCTGAGCTCTATGCCAAGACCGGGCGTATTCGGGATGCTGTCCTCGAAGCCCAGGACATTCTCAAGCGCGATCCCAACAACCTGGAAGCTCACAAACTGCTGGGCCGTATTTATCTGCGCTCGCTGGGTGACGTGCAGGCCGGGCAGGGCTCGCAGAACGTCCTCAAGCTGGCCATCGACCAGTACGAACAGATCATCAAGATCGAACCCGACAACGTTGACGATCACCTTCTGCTGGGACGCCTCTACCGGCTGAACAATGATCTGCAGAAGGCCGAGGGCGAGTTCAAGACCGCGGTCAAGCTTGATCCCGATTCGGAAGAAGCGGTCACCACGCTGGCCTACCTGTACAACGAAGAAGGCGATACCGCTCGCGCCGGCGAAGTGCTGAGCTCCATCCCGGACGCCTCCCGCTCCGCCAAGCTTTACTCTGCGCTCGGCTACACCTACGAACAACAGAAGCAGTACAAGAACTCGATCACTGCCTACCGGAAGGCGATTGAGCTCGACCACGACAATCTGGACGCCATCCGCGGCCTGGCTCAGAACCTGATGAATGACGGCCAGACGGATGCCGCGCTGGAGCAGTACAAGATCATTGCCGACGCGAATCCCGAGGATGCGCAAACCTACCTGCGCATGGCGGAGATTTACCGCAAGAGCGGCAAATTCGACCTGGCGCTGGACAGCCTGAAGAAGGCCGGATCGATGGTGCAGGACTCGATCGAGGTCCCGTACAACATAGCCGCCGTGTACCAGGCCCAGGGCCGCTACGACGAGGCCATCCAGGTATTGCAGGAGCTGCTCAAAAAGACGGAGAAGACCGACAACAGCTACACCCAGGCCGAGAAAAATAACCGGTCCGTATTTTTGGAACGCCTGGGAACGATCTATCGCGACAACAAGAACGATGCTCAGGCCATTGAAACTTTCAGAAAGATGGTGGTGCTGGGTGACGAAAATGCCGAACGCGGCTACCAGCAGATCATCGATACCTACCGCGAAGCCAAGCAGTGGCAGCAGGCGACGGACACCGCCAAAGAAGCAGTACAGAAACTGCCCAATAATCGCAGCCTGAAGATGGTGTACGCTGCCCAGCTCTCCGACATGGGCCAGGCGGATGCCGGATTGCAGCAGGTCAAAGCCCTGCTCAAGGGCACGCCCGACGACCGCGACGTTTACATTACGTTGTCCCAGATGTACAGCCGCCTGAAGCGCTGGCCCGAGGCCGAGGCGGCCCTCGACAAGGCTGAACAGCTCTCCACCAAGGACGAAGACAAGCAGTATGTGTACTTCCTGCGCGGCTCGACCTACGAACGCCAGAAGAAATATGATCCGGCGGAAGAGATGTTCCGCAAAGTCCTGGCGGGCGATCCCCAGAACGCGACTGCGCTCAATTATCTCGGCTACATGCTGGCCGACCGCGGGGTCAAGCTGGACGAGGCCCTGGGCCTGATCAAGAAGGCGGTCGATCTCGATCCCGCCAACGGCGCCTATCTCGATTCTCTGGGCTGGGCCTACTTCAAGCTGGGCAAATACGAGTCCGCGGAAGACACGCTGATCAAAGCCTCGCAGCGCATCGGGACCGATCCCACGGTGCAGGACCACCTCGGCGACCTCTATCAGAAGACCGGCCGCCTCAAGCTGGCGGCGGCCCACTGGGAGCGCGCGATTGCGGAGTGGAACAAGACCGTGGCCGCCGAAGTTGACCAGAACGATCTGGCCCGGGTGCAGAAAAAACTCGAATCCGCCAAGATGAAGCTGGCCAAGGAAGACTCCGAGAACAAATAACCAGCAGAGACCACGTAGGGGCAGGTGTCCTACCTGCCCTGGCCGAGCGCAAGCTCGGCTTTCTTTTTGTATTCTGATAAGCCTTATCGCGAGGCCCATGCCTCTCCAAAAAACGGAGAGACGAGGGTGGGGTGGAGAAAAGCAATGAGTGACGTGCTCATTCGGCAGGCCACGCTCGACGACATTCCTGCATTGCTGCGCCATCGCCAGGGTATGTACGAAGACATGGGCTACAACGACCCCGTGGCCCTGTCTGCGATGGTTTCGACCTGCACGCCCTACCTGGAGGCAGCGCTGGCGAACGGTACGCTGCATGGCTGGCTGGCATGCGTGGGCGACCAGATTGTGGCTGGTGGCGTGGTGTTGATCAGCCCGTGGCCCAGCCATCCTTATGACGGCCAGTGCCGCCGTGCGACGATCCTGAACATGTACACTGATCCGCCATTTCGACGCCGGGGCATTGCCCGCAGGCTTATGCAGACCATGATTGGCTGGTGCCGCGAGCAGGGCTTCGTGCATGTCACCTTGCACGCCAGCGACAAGGGACGTCCGCTGTACGAGAGTCTGGGATTCGAAGCGACCAACGAGATGCGTTTGAAGTTGAGTACTTCGTAGCGCCGCCGTCCCGGCGGCTGTCCGGTGGCATCTTGCCCACCGTGCCGAGGGAGGGCAGGATGCCCTCCCGACAGCCGGCAAGATGCCGGCGCTACTTGGCTGACTGCTGATCTCCGGGCCGCGCGGTGCTAAACTTTTCCGCATGCTGGCCGATTACGCCGTGCGGGTTGAACAATCCCGCGGACGCCGCATTCCCGAGCCCCAGCATCCCTACCGCGATGACTTTCAGCGCGACCGCGACCGGGTCATTCACTCCCGCGCCTTCCGCCGGCTGGAAGCCAAGACCCAGGTTTTTACCCGTCGTTTTTCCGATCATTTCCGCAACCGCCTGACCCACACCCTCGAAGTGGCGCAGATTGCCCGCACCATCGCGGGCCAGCTCGGGCTGAATGTGGATTTGGTCGAAGCCCTGGCCCTGGTCCACGACGTAGGTCACCCACCTTTCGGACACGCCGGCGAAAAGGCGCTGGACGCCGTGATGCGCGAGCACGGCCTTTTCTTTGACCACAACCTGCACGCCTTGCGCATTGTCGAAGATTTCGAGCTGCGCTATGCCGCATTTCGCGGGCTCAATCTTACTTTCGAAGTGCGCGAGGGCATCATCAAGCACTCGCACGACTACTCCGTCGCGCAGTTTCCCGAACTGGCGGAATATCTGCTCGATCAGCGTCCGCCGCTGGAGGCGCAACTCATCGATCTGGCTGACGAAATTGCCTATGACACAGCCGACCTCGACGACGGCTATGAGGCCCGCCTGCTCACGCTCTCGCAGATCCGCGGCGGCGTTCCGGGGTTCGATGGTTTTTACGGCGAGGCCGACCGCGCCTATCCCCATGCCGTGGAGAAGCTGAAGTTCAACGAAGCGGTGAAGCGGATTCTCGATCGCATGGTGGGCGATCTGATTCGCAACCTGCATGGCCAGATCAAGGCGGCCGGCATCCGCAGCCTGGAAGACGTGCGGGCGTACCCGCGGCGGCTGGCCACGTTCAGTCCCACGGTGGAAGAGGAAAGGCGGCGCACCAAGGAATTTCTCTACCAGAACCTCTACTTCAGCGCGGCGCTGGAGCCAGAAAAAAACGACGCGGAGCGCGTGATTCGCCAGCTCTTCGACTTCTGGATGAGCGAAACCGGAGAGCCTGCCGCAGAGTTATCAGGAGAAAGCCGGGCAGGAATCACTGCCGCGTGTGATCTGCGACTACATCGCGGGCATGACTGACAATTTTATTTACGAGCAGCACGAAAAGTATTGCGGAACCAAATAACCACGTAGACCCGGACGCCCCGGCCGGGCGGGTGAGGCACCCGCCCCTACGTGGTTACCGTGGGCTCCAGGTCACGCGATACACTACCCCGGCGGAATCGTCGCTGATGTATAACGCGCCATCCGGACCGACCACCAATCCTACTGGGCGTCCCATCCACTTTCCCTTCTTGGTCTCGCCCGGGCGGATCCATCCGCTGATGAAATCAGCTGGCGGGCCCTGCGGCTCGCCTTTGTCATTGAACTTTATGCGAACCACTTTGTATCCCGTGGGCACGCTGCGGTTCCATGATCCGTGAAACGTTACGAACAGGCTTCCGCGATATTCCGGGGGAAACATTTCGCCCTGGTAAAACAGCAGACCCAGCGGGGCAGAATGCGCCTGCATTTCGACGGCGGGAGCAATGGTTTTCGAGCAATCGTAGTCTTCGCTTTGGGAGCGGTCTGGAACGCGGTTGCCGTAGCAGTAGGGCCATCCGGCATTGCCGCCGCGCCGACCGAGATCATTGACCTCTTCGGGCGGCAGGTCGTCGCCCAGCCAGTCGCGGCCGTTGTCAGTGGTCCAGATTGTGCCGGTCCTGGGGTTGACGGTCAGCCCGACAGCATTCCTCAGGCCGGAGGCGAAGGTGCGTTGGCCGCTTCCGTCTTCGTTGTACTCGGTAACGGCAGCGCGGCGTTTGTCGTCTTCCACGCAGACATTGCAACTCGATCCAACCGCAACGTACATCTTGCCGTTCGAAAAAAGAATGGTTCGAGTCGAGTGCCCGCCGCCGCTGCCCGGAAGGTCGGCGATTTTCTGTCCCTTGCCAACCTGCAATCGGGCTTCATCCCAGGCGTAACTCCGCACTGCGTTGATCTCCGCGATGTAGAGTTTTCCGTTGTGAAAGGCAATGCCGTGTGGCGCGTTCAGGCCCGACAGCACGGGGACCGCCCGTTCGGCGCGGCCGCTGTGCTCTGCATCCGGCAGGGCTAGCACAGTGCCGTCGCTGGTGTCAGTCACCAGCAGCACACCGCCCGGACTGAAGGCCATCTCCCGTGCATTGGGTACTTTGGCGAAGACCGCAATGTTGAAACCTGGCGGCAATTTCAGCCGGGTCAAATCGAGCTTTTCGGCGTGGTTGCAGCCGAGTAGTGTCAAAAGGAAGAGGGCGGAAATCCAGGAGCGCGTCAAAATGGCGGGTCGGTGAGTCTGGCGCAGAGGAATGAAGCCCGTGCGCGCTGCTGCTGTTACCTGATTACCGCAACTTTTTGCAGCCATGGGCACACGCAGTTTTTATATCAGATTTCGGCAAAATTACCCGGCATTGCGCTTTTTCGCTGCCTTCCCCCGCTGGCGGCGTTACAATGTGTTGTGAGCTAACGACTTAGATTTAGGCTGGTTTGGCATTCGACCTGTTATACACAGAGCAGGCGTCAAGCGGTTTCAGGACGCCGATATTTTTGTATTTTTGCTGGGGCGAAGCTTGATGCTCCCCCACCTGGAGGACGTAGAAATGAAGAATCGTATGTTTGTAGCGCTGCTTCTGGCCGGTGTGCTGGCGCTTCCCGCTCTGGCGCAGCAGGCCGCTCCTACCACGCAGGACCAACCCGCAGCCGCCGCTTCGGGCGCGAGCGGCAAGCCCGCTCTGCAGCCGGACACGCACGAAGGCTTCTGGGGCAAGATCAATCCCTTTGCCCGCAAGAAGTATGTGCAACGCCAGACCGCTCCCATTCGTGACCGCGTCAATGAACTGGACGAGCTCACCTCCGCGAACACCAAGATGATCAAGGACACCGATTCGCGGGCGCAGGATGGTATCCGCCTGGCCTCGACCAAGGCCAACGAAGCCGACCAGCACGCGATTGACGCCGGCAACAAGGCCACCATGGCGCAGCAGACCGCGACCCAGGCCAACGCCCGTCTCACCACGGTGGAACAGGTGGTAGGCAACATCGACCAGTACAAGGCTTCCACGCAGACCGAGATTCGCTTCCGTCCCGGCCAGAGCGTGCTCAGCAAGAATGCCAAGACTGCGCTGGATGATATGGCGACGCCGCTGAAAGATCAGCGCGGCTACATCATCGAAGTGCAGGGCTTCTCCTCCGGTCATGGCCAGGCCGCAATCGCCACTTCGCAGAAGATGGCGGACGCGGTAGTGCGTTACCTGGTGCTCAATCACGAGATTCCGGTGTACCGGATCTACGTGGTCGGCATGGGCAATGCTCCCGTGCCCACGGCTGCCGGGGAAACGACCAAGCGCACCAGCGGTGGACGCGTCGAAATCAGCCTCCTGAAGAACGATCTGGAAACGCTGGCTTCGAGCAGTGCTGCCCCGGCTCCCGCGAGCCAGGACCAGCCCGCGCCCCCGAAATAGTTGATTCAGGACGACGGACCGAAAGGCCCGAAGCCCTCCCCCGAAAAAGCCTTCCGCGCAAGCGGGAGGCTTTTTTTCGTAGCGCCGGCGTCCCGCCGGCTGTCCGGAGGGCATCCTGCCCTCCGCGCATCCTGCACCTCATTGCAGATTGCCGATTTCAGATTTAAGAATTTAATCCCAAACGTGTAAGCGCAGGGGTTTCAATCTGAAATCATCAATCTGAAATCTGCAATCCCCTTCCGTATAATCCAACCCCGTGACCACCGCGAAGTCCGCCCTGCGCAAAGCCGGCCTGTTCTACTTCGTCTGGGTCATGTTCTCGTACTGCACCGGCGGCCCCTTTGGTCTCGAGGACATGATCACCACCTCCGGCCCGGGCATGACCCTGATCTTCCTGCTGGTGATTCCGTTTTTCTGGTGCATTCCCGTCTCCCTGGTTTCCGCCGAGCTGACTACCGCGATGCCGGTCGAAGGCGGCTTCTATCGCTGGGTGCGCGCGGGCTTCGGCGACTTCTGGGGATTCCTTGCCGGCTGGTGGAACTGGTGCGCGTCCTTCCTGCTGGGCAGCGTGTATGCCGTGCAGTTCGCCGATTACATGGGCTTCTATTTTCCCGAGCTCACGGGATGGAGGCATTACATCGTTTCGCTCGCCATCGTCGCCGTGATCACGTACATCAACGTGCGCGGCATTCAGATGGTGGGGAAATTTGCCACCGTGCTCGAACTTTTCATCCTGCTGCCGGTGCTGGTGCTGGTAGTCATCGGACTGGCGAAGTGGCATCACAATCCGTTTGTTCCGGTGGTCCCTCCGCATCAGCCCACGTTTCACGTCTTCGGCGTGGGATTGGCGCTGGGACTCTGGCTGTATTCCGGATACGAGCAGTGTTCGACGGTAGCGGAAGAGGTGGAGAATCCGCGCCGGAGCTATCCGCTGGCCCTGGCGCTGGTGGTCCCCATGTCGATCGCGGCTTACTTTCTGCCCACCCTGGCCGCGCTGGCGGCGCTGGGTAACTGGGAGAGCTGGCACACTGGATTCTTTCCAACGGCGGCGCAACTCATCGGAGGGCGCTGGCTGGGCGCCTGGATGTCGCTGGCTGCCATGATCACTTACGTGGCCCTGCTCAACAGCACGATCCTCACCTCGACGCGCATGCCCTTCGCCATGGCTGAGGATGGCTACCTGCCGCACTCGCTTACCGGCCAACACCCGCGCTATGGGACGCCCTGGATTGCGATTGTCGTGTCGGCGGTGGTGTACGGGCTGCTGTCTCTGCATTCACTGGTGCAGCTGATCAGCATTTACAACTGGCTGCGGGTCGCGACCACGGTCATGACCGTGCTCGCCGCGTGGCAACTGCGCCGCAAGCAGACCAGACATGCCACGGCCGTTCGTCATTCCCGGCGGACGCGCGGGCCTGATCTACTCCGTGGCCGCGGTCCTGATCATGAGCGCGGTCGCGCTTCTGGGCAGCGACCGCTACGGATTACTGTGGGGGCCGGCGGCGCTGGCGTTGGGCCCGGTGGTGTACTTCGGTCTGCGCGCAGTCAGGCAATCGGCATGAAACACCTGGGGACAGCCGCCTCGGCTGTCCGGCGGAGCGAAGCTCCGCGGGGTTTTCGCAGATAGAACAAAGAATTTAGCCGCGCTGTGCGCGGCCGGACAGCCGGGGACGGCTGTCCCCACTGTGATTCAACTCACCCAGTCTTTGAACTTGTACCAGGCTCCGGCGAAGGGCAGGAACCATGGCCTACCGTTGTACAGCCCCAGCGGCGCGCCGGGAAAGGGAATCCCAACGAACGGGTTGTCGGGCTTCTCGCCGGCGATCAGGTGCGCCATCTGCTGGCCCTGCCAGGTGGCCATGGCGACGCCGTGTCCAGCATAGCCGACGGCGTAGTAGATTCCATCCATCTGCCCGGCATGCGGCATGATGTCGAAAGCGAAGTCCAGCGTGCCTCCCCAGACGTATTCGACTTTCACATCGCGCAGCTGGGGATAGACATCGATCATGCCGCGCCGCAGAATCTCCGCGCTCTTGCGGATTGAATCCCGGGTCTCGGGGAAGAAGGCCGCCCGGCCGCCGAAGAGCATGCGCCGGTCGGGCGTCAGGCGATAGTAGTAGAGATAATTCTTGGAGTCGTAGATCATGCGATTGCGCGGGCTCAACTCGCGCGCCAGCGGCTCCGGCAGGACTTCCGTGGTGATGATGTAGGAGCCTATGGGAATAAGCTTTTTGCGCAGCTCCGGAGTCGCCGCGCCGGTGTAGCCGCTGGTGCCGACGAACACCTCGCGCGCCCACAGGTCACCGCGAGACGTGGAGATTCGCCAGTGCTGCGTTCCATGCTGGTCCTCACGTTCAATTTTCTCCACTCGCGTATTTTCGAAGACAGCGGCGCCCGCCTTTATCGCTGCCCGCGCCAGTCCGGCCGCGTATTTAGCCGGATTCAATCCGGCGCTGACTTCGTCCACCATCCCTCCATGGTAGATAGATGATCCGATCTCGGAGTGCAATTCGTTTCGCGGCACGACCCGCAGCTGGTGATTGAATTCGCGCGCGATCACCTCCGCCTGGCGGGCGTAGTCGTCGAAGTGCTTCTGCTTGCAGGCAACTTCGAGATGCCCGCTGCGTAGAAAATCGCAATCGATCTTCTCCTCGTTGACCAGGCGTTCCACGCAGTCGATTGTCGCCAGTGACGCGGCGTACATGCGCTGTGTCCGCTCGCGGCCATACTTCGAAATCAGCTGGTTGACGCCCAGCTTGAGCCCGGTAAGCACCATGCCCCCGTTGCGCGAACTCGCCCCCCAGCCGATGGTCTCGGCTTCGAGCACGGCAACCTTGGCCCCCAGTTTCGCCAGCGTTCTCGCCGCCGAGAGCCCGGTGAAACCGCCTCCAATGATGGCAACATTAACGCCGCCAGGAAGCGGAAGCGCCGGGTCGGTCTTCGGCATTTCTACCGTTGTTGACCAGAAGTTTTGTTCCCGGATGGGCATGCTTTATTTCTGCGAATGACGAAGCATTGTACAGGGGTGCCCCACCCTCGTCGTTCCGTTCTTTGGAATGACCGGGTGGGCGGAGGCGAACTCGAAGCCGTAGCGAACAACCCCCCGCCCTGTCTCTCCAAAAGACGGAGAGACGAGGACGGGGCGCCGTATTAACCGGGTAGTGGCTCAGTTTGAAAGTTCTCTTTATCCGCTGGCGTCATCCTGAGCGGCCTTCAGGCCGTGAAGGATCTGGCGTGAAGCAGATACACCCCTTTGCCAGGCGTTGCTTCCGATGCACGCCAGATCCTTCGGGACTGAAGTCCCTCAGGATGACGCCGCCGGGAAACGGCACGGTTTCGAATTGAGCCACTACCCGTTACCGCTGTGTCTTGAACCTCGCACTCAATCCTCTTAGACTTAATGTATGCACGTGCACGCCAGCCACGGAGGAAGCGAGAAGACCTCGCGCATCCTGCGTTTTTCTCTGGTGGTTACCGCGGCTTACATCGTGCTGCTGGTCGTTGCCGGCATCCGCGCCCACTCGCTGGCGCTGCTCTCCGAGGCGGGACACAATCTCTCTGACTTTTTTGCCCTGCTGCTTTCTTTGGCCGCGGTTTACCTGCAATCCCGCCCGCCCAGTTCCACCAAGACTTATGGCTATCACCGGGCGGGCGTGCTGGCGGCATTGGTCAACGCGGTGTCTCTGGTTGCGGTTTCGGGCTTCATTTTCTACGAAGCCTTCCACCGCCTGCAGAACCCGGAGCGGGTGCACGCCGGAGTCATGATCAGCGTGGCCGCCGCGGGCGTGGTGATGAACGGCGTGATCGCGCTGCTGCTGTATCGCGCCGGACGCGACGTTAATATCCGCAGCGCCTTCCTGCACGAAATCGGAGACACGCTTTCCACCGCGGCCGTCATTGCCGGCGGCTGGGCCATCATGTCCACCGGCCAGTACTGGATTGACTCCGTGCTGTCGGTGGGAATCGGAGTCCTCATTCTGTGGTCGGGCTTCGGCATTGTGCGCGAGACTCTCAACATTCTTCTTGAAGGCACGCCGCGCGGCGTCAAGCTGGAGCAGGTTGAAGCTGCGATGCGGAAGATTGACGGCGTGAACGATGTCCACGACCTGCATGTCTGGAGCATCGGATCGGAGACGCGGGCGCTTTCCTGCCACATTTCGATTGCCGACATTCCGCCGTCGGTCAGCGAACGCATTCTGCGCGACGTGAAAGACCGCCTGCGCGAAGACTTTCATATCGCCCACACCACCATTCAATTCGAAAACGCAGTCTGCGAAGTGGCCCACGGGTGCGTGATTCCGGTAAGCGAATCCGAGCACCAGCACAAGCACTGAAGAGATGTTTCCATAGTTGCTCGTGTGGAGACGGGTCGGAGCCTGTCCTGAGCGAAGTCGAAGGAACCCGTCCTTGCCGGTTCAAAGACCCGGCTGACCCACCGAAGATATCAACCCTTCGACTGGCTCTGATAAATCTCCCTGACTCGTTCAATCGAATCTGCTTCCTCCGGCAGCTTGTCGGGTCGTAGCCGCACGATCCGCGGAAAGCGCAGAGCATACCCGCTCTCATGCCGGTCGGATTCCATCATGTTGTTGAAAGCCACTTCCAGCACAATCTTCGGCTCGACCACCAGCCGGAAGCCCTGATCATCGATGGTGTGTTCCAGAAACCACCTGGTCATCCCGGCAATCTCGACGTCGGTTAGACCCGGAGTAAGCTTTGCCGATGTTCACCAGTTTCTCTCCATCGCGCACCGCGAAAGTGTAGTCGCTCAGCACGCCGATGCGTTTGCCATGGCCGTATTCGACCGCGGTGACCACGACGTCTAGCGTGGCCAACTCACGTTTGAGCTTGAGCCATGACTTCCCGCGCCGTCCGGGTGTGTAGTGGGATTCGGGATCTTTGATCATCAGGCCTTCGTTGCCTCGGACCTGGGCCGCTTCAAAGAGTTGGTCGAGTTCTGGCGGCGTCGATGCCTGAAAGACGGGCGCGCGGATCAATCGCGTGTTCGATTCGCTGTGCGTCGTCGAATTCAAGCTGACCCTGTTTTCCCGGGGCAATTCGCGCCCTGACGCGAGGCTCCCGGGGAACTGCCAGCAAGGCGTCGAGAATTGTTTGCCGCTCACGCAGCGGGCGCTCCAGCAGCAACTCGCCCCTGGCGTAGAGGACATCAAAAACCAGGTAGGCCACGGGCACCTGCCGCATCAGGCTTTTCGCTGACCTGCTTTCGTCCCAGGCGCTGCTGTAGCGTGCTGAAGGGGAGAGCTCGGCCGGCTTCGCCATCGCTTTCGGCGCGGCGGGCGGGACGCCCGCCGGACAGCCCTCGGGACGCCGGCGCTACATTTTCGTAGCCCCAAACCACAATTTCGCCATCGAGAACTGCGTCTTCCGGCAGACCAGCAAGAGCGTCCGGCAATTCGGGGAAGGATTCGGTGATTTCGTCGCGGGTGCGCGAGAAGATTCTTACTTCGCCACCGGAACAGTGGGCCTGGGCGCGGATTCCGTCGTACTTATCTTCGACCAATGCGTTCTCAAAATAGCTGAGTGCTTCCTCCGCCGACTCGGCCGGGCTGGCCAGCATGAAGCCCAGAGGATGGAAGAGTCGCATCTTCGCCTGGTCCAGTTTTCCTGCTGCTGCCAGCTTTAAAGTTTCGCCAATGTCTCCCAGCAGCATGTTTGCCCGCTGGACCTCGCTTAACGTTGTGCCATAGGCCTTGGCGATGGCTTCTTCCACCAGGCTCTCCTTCAATCCGATGCGCAGATCGCCAGTCATGATCTTCACGATGTATTTGGCTTCGAGCGGCGAGGCCTGTGACAGAAGCTCTTGCGTTAATGCGGCTTTCGCTGCCGGGCCACGGGCAGCGGCGATCTCGCGGAATTTGGCCGCGACGACCGGCAGGCTCAGTGCTGGATTGCCGGGCTTTGCCCGGCCCGGACGGGCGGGGGCGCCCGTCCCCACGTGGGCTTTGGTCCCTGCGAGGACCGCTTCCGCAACCGCTCCCAGGTCTCCGACCTTGCGATAGGCGGCGGTGAGCTCGGCTTCGCTTTTCCCGGAGAGCCCAGCCACTATTCTCCACAGCACTCTGCCGCCGACCTGCAGCGTGGTTTCCTCCCAGACGGGAAAGGGCCTTCCCGAAAGAAATACGGCGGCGAGGGATGCTTCCTCGGGCGCGAGCGCCTTCAGGTAGTCGGCAACGATCGCAATCTTCTCGAGTTTCTTTGTGGTGCCTGCGATTCGTTCACAGGCTTCAGCCAGCTTCATCATGAAGTTTTTGATGTGGGCGCAAGCGTCCCGCTCGTGCCTCCCCGGTTCGTGCCCTGTCGGCTTCTTGTTCCCGGGCGAGCGAAATTCATCGCGTCGGCACGAGCCAGGACGCTCGCACCTACATTTTCCTAACCCCAGTCCCTTTAGTCACTTAACCGCCCCTGCCCTCATCCTAAACGAAACCGCCTGTGGTACTCTTGTGGTTTGAGCCCTGATCGCTGAAGGGGCATCTAACACTCATGCGTTTCTTGCGGACATGGTGGCGTTTCCTGGTGGCCGTGCAGCTTTTGCCCGCCCTTGAAGGGGGCGAGGAAACACTGGTCGGGGGCCAGGCTGTGCTTGAGGGCGTTATGATGCGCTCTCCGCACGCGTGGGCCATTGCCTGCCGCAAGCCTTCCGGTGAAATCTCAACCCATAGCGAGCCGCTGGAACGGCTCTCCGAAAAGCGCAAGTGGATGGCCTGGCCGGTGGTTCGCGGCGTAGCTACGCTGGGGCATGCCATGACCCTGGGCTTCCGGGCGTTGAAGTTTTCCGCGAATGTGGCCCTCGATGAGCTGCAGCCCGAGCCCGCGGCGGACAAGAAGAAGCTCGAAATAACGGGCTGGATGGCTGCGGTCAACATCATCATTTCGGTCGGTTTTTTTATTTTCATGTACAAGTTCCTGCCGCTGCTGGCGGCCACCGGACTGAAGCGTGTGAACCCGGTCTTCGGCGAGCAGATTCTTTTCAACCTGGTGGACGGCGTGGTTCGCATCGCCCTGTTCCTGTTCTTCATCTGGGGAGTTTCGCTGTGGAGCGATATCCACCGGGTTTACGAATACCATGGCGCGGAGCACAAGACGGTTTACGCCTTCGAGAACGGTGATCCGCTGGAGACTGCATCGGTGCAGAAGTATTCGACCTTCCATCCGCGCTGCGGCACCAGCTTTCTGATGACGGTGATGTTGATCTCGATCATGGTGTACATCCTGGTGTCCGCGGTCATTCCGGTGACCACGTTCTGGGCCAAGTTTGGCATGCGCATCGTGCTGCTGCCGGTGATTGCAGGAGTCTCGTACGAGATCATCCGCTTCGCCGCAAGACATCGCGGTTCGCTGTTCGCGCTGATGACCGCCCCCGGCCTCTGGCTGCAGCGCATCACCACGCAACCGCCCTCCGACGACCAGGCCGAATGCGCCATCATCGCGCTCGACCATGCCATGGCCCTCGAAAAAGAGCACGGCGGCGAACTCGTGATTGCCTAGCGGTTCCCCCGCGAACATTCTCCCCAAACCCTTTCAGTACTAGAATTGAACCGTGAACAGCGCCTGTTTTGCTGACGACCGCCGACTGACGACCGACGACCGACGACTGAAACTATGTTTGAACGACTCGACCAAATCGAAGCCCGCTACGAGGAGTTGACGCAGGCGCTCTCCTCGCCGGAAATCATGAACGACTCGGCCCGCTATCAGAAGACGGCCAAGGCGCACAGCGAAGTCTCGTCCATCGTCGAAAAATATCGCGAGTATAAAGACTTGACGCGCGGCATTGCGGAAAGCAGGGCCGTCCTGGCGGATGAAAAAGATCCCGAAATGCGGGCCTACGCCCAGGAGGAACTCGACAAACTGGAAGGGCGCGTCGGCGGCGTGGAAGAAGAACTCAAGGTCCTGTTGCTGCCGAAAGATCCTAACGATGAGAAAGACGTCATCCTGGAAATCCGCGCCGGCACCGGGGGTGACGAGGCCACGCTGTTTGCCGCTGAAATGTTCCGCATGTACACCCGCTATGCAGAGACTCAGGGGTGGAAGGTCGAAGTGCTCTCCACTTCCGATTCCTCGGTGGGCGGCCTGAAAGAAGTCATTGCCATCATCGAAGGCCAGCGGGTTTATTCCCGTCTGAAATATGAAAGCGGTGTGCACCGGGTGCAGCGTGTACCCGCAACCGAACAGCAGGGGCGGGTGCACACCTCGGCCGTCACGGTGGCCGTGCTGCCCGAGGCCGAGGATGTTGACGTCAAGATTGAGGCCAAAGACCTGCGCATTGACACCTTCTGCTCCTCCGGTCCCGGCGGACAGTCGGTCAACACCACGTATTCCGCCGTGCGCATCACCCACATTCCCACCAACACCGTGGTCAGCTGCCAGGACGAGAAATCGCAGATCAAAAACCGCGAGAAAGGCATGCGCGTGCTGCGGGCCCGTCTTTACGAGATGGAAATGCAGAAGCAGCAGGACGCGCTGGCCAAAGAACGCAAGGCGATGGTGGGCTCGGGCGACCGCAGCGAGAAGATCCGCACTTATAATTTTCCGCAGAACCGGGTCACCGACCACCGCATCGGGCTGACCATCCACCAGCTCGAGCAGGTCATGGACGGCAAACTCCAGCCCCTGATCGAGGCGCTGGTCACGCACTACCAATCGGAAAAACTGAAGACAGAAGCCACCACAGCGGTGTGAGGCCGTGCGTAGGGGCAGAGCCCGTCCTGAGCGATGTCGAAGGATGTCCTCACCCTGCCCAGCGGAGCGAAGCTCCGCCGCCCAAACGAGACGTCTGGGCCTACGTGAATCTTGTGTTCAAATAAGTCCCGTGACGCTTCGCGATGCACTCACCTCCGCTATCTCCCGCCTTGCCGCCGCAAGCGTCCCTTCGCCTCGCCTGAACGCCGAACTGCTGCTCATATTCACTCTGGAATGCGACCGCGCCTATCTCCATGCTCATCCCGAGCGCAAGCTCTCTGCCGACGAGCGGCGCCGCTATGACCAGGCCCTGACCGAACGCGAATGTGGCATGCCCGCCCAGTACATTACCGGGCACCAGGAATTCTGGGGCATGGACCTTATCGCCACCCCCGCGGTGCTCATTCCGCGTCCGGAAACCGAGCACGTAATCGAAACCGTCCTCGCTGGAGTGGGGCGGGCGCACTCACCCGCCGCCGTCCGCCTCGTGGACGTCGGCACGGGATCCGGATGCATCGCCCTCGCCCTGGCCAGAGAATTGCCCCAGGCCGAAATCCACGCCACCGATATTTCACCGGCAGCCCTGGAAATTGCCCGCGCCAATGCAGCGCGCCACCAGCTTGAAAGCCGAATTCACTTCCATCAAACCGACCTGCTGCAGGGGCTTGAGCGCAGATTCGATTTTGTGATTTCCAATCCCCCTTATGTCGGCGAGTCGGAAGCCGACCAGGTGCAGCTTGAAGTCCGCAAGCATGAACCGCGCAATGCGGTTTTCGCCGGCGAGACCGGGCTTGAAGTGATCGAACGCCTGATCCCCCAGGCCCGTGAGTCGCTCAAACCCGGAGGCTGGCTGGTGATGGAAATCAGCGGCACGATTGCAGAACGTGTGCGGCAGTTGCTCGCGGACTGGAACGACGTGCAGATTGCGAAAGATCTGCAGGGAATAGAACGTGTAGTTTCGGCGAGAACCACGTAGGCCCGGACGCCTCGTCCGGGCGGGCGAGGGCAACCGCCCCCAGGTGTGAATCGTGTGAAAGTCTTTACGGCTGGACGATCGCCGCCGGCTGAATTTCGTCCACATCGACCCACTTGGTGGGATAGGAACCGGTGTAGCAGGCGGTGCAGTAGGTCGTCTTCTCGCCGTCGGCGCAGGCCTTTTTCATTCCTTCGAGTGAGAGATAGGCCAGGGAATCGGCGCCGATGAACTCACGAATTTCTTCCACCGACTTGTTGGCTGCGATCAATTCTTTTTTGGAAGGCGTGTCCACGCCGTAAAAGCAGGGCGAAATCGTGGGCGGGCAGGAGACGCGCATGTGCACTTCCTTCGCGCCCGCGTTGCGGATCATGCGTACGATCTTGCGGCTGGTGGTGCCGCGCACGATAGAGTCGTCGATCAGCACTACGCGCTTGCCTTCGAGCAGGGTGCGTACCGGGTTCAGCTTCAGTTTTACGCCAAAGTCGCGCACGCTTTGCCGGGGCTCGATGAAAGTACGTCCCACATAATGATTGCGGATGAGTCCAAAGCGGAAGGGGATGCCGCTCTCCGCGGCATAGCCCACGGCCGCAGTCACCCCGGAGTCAGGAACAGGTACCACGAGGTCGGCGTCGGCAGGCGCTTCCCGCGCCAGTTGTCGTCCCAAACCTTCGCGGCTGACTTGTACGGGGCGACCGAACACCATGCTGTCGGGCCGCGAAAAATACACATGCTCGAAAATGCAGCTCGACTGAGGGGCTGCCGGAGAGTAGAAGCGCGACGTGATGCCTTCAGGCCCCACGATCACCAACTCGCCTGGCTTCACCTCACGTTCGTAGGTAGCGCCGATCAGATCGAAGGCGCAGGTCTCGGAGGCAAAAACAATGGTGTCCTGCCGCTGCCCTTCGAGACGCGGGATTCTCCCCATGTTTAGAGGACGGAAGCCGCGAGGATCGCGGGCGGCGAAGACCCGGTCCGAACTCAGCATGACCAGCGAAAACGCGCCTTCAACCCGGCGTAAAGCATCCGCCATCGCATCCGGCAAAGTCTGTTCTTTGGAGAGCGCAATCAGGTGGACGATAACTTCAGTGTCGCTATTGGTCTGAAAGATCGAGCCCTGGGCTTCCAGGCGATGCCGGATTTCGTGCGCATTCACCAGGTTGCCGTTGTGCGCCAGCGCAATCATGCCCTTGTTCGATTGCACCATGATGGGCTGGGCGTTGAAGAGCGCGGAGTCGCCGGCGGTGGAGTAACGCGTGTGTCCGATGGCGAGCGAGCCGTGGAGCGGTGACAAAACATCCTCGGTAAAGATGTCGGCCACCAGTCCCATGGCGCGATGGGCGCGCAGAGTCAGCCCGTTCGAAGTGACAATGCCCGCCGATTCCTGCCCGCGATGCTGCAGCGCATGCAGCCCGAGGTAAGCCAGCTTTTCAGCCTCAGGGTGGGCGTAGATTGCCACCACTCCGCATTCGTCATGGAATTTGTCGAACATAGTCAGCCTTTAGCCCTTAGCTTTTAGCTCGTAGCCACCACAGTCCACGTAGGGGCGGACGCCCTCGTCCGCCCAGCCGAGCGAAGCTCGGCAGTGTGCCACTAATCCGCCGCCATCGGCTCCGCTTCCGTCCGCAATGCTTTCTCCAGCGCGCCCTCGTACACTTCACGCATTTCCGAAATCGCCGCCGACACGACTACATGGCCATCGAGCTTGATCTCAACCCGCTCCGGCGCCGTTTCTCCTATCAATTCTGCGGTGATGCCATATTTTACCGCCACCTGTTGGATTCTGCCGAAGTTCTCGCGGTCGCACGAGATGATGACCCGGCTCGCGTCCTCGCCAAACAGAACTTGCTCCGGCGGCAATCCTAAAGACATCAGATCGACATTCATTCCAATGCCTTTAGCCAGCCCCGACTCGACCAGCGTTACAGCGATGCCGCCGTCCGAGCAGTCATGGGCGGAATCCAAAATTTCGATTTGAGCTATTTCCACCAACGCTTTCTGCAGCGCCGCCTCTTTTTCCAGCTCCAGTTCGGGGGGATATCCCCAGACCGCACCCAGAATTTCTTTGGCGTACTCCGAAGATCCGAAAGTCGATTCGGCATCGGTAGCATCTCCGGGGTCGGAACCGCGCAGCAGAACGATGGTGCGTCCCGCTTCGCGGAAATCCGGACGCACCGCTTTGTGAACATCTTCGAAGACACCCACCACGCCCAGCACCGGCGTGGGATAAATTCCTTCGCCCAGAGTTTCGTTATAGAAGCTGACGTTGCCCCCGGTGATGGGGATTTCCAGTTCTTCGCAAGCCTTGGTAATGCCGTCAATCACCTGCGAAAATTGCCACATGATGTGCGGCTTCTCAGGATTGCCGAAGTTCAGGCAGTTGGTGCCGCCGATGGGGGTTGCACCCGCGCAAGCCACGTTGCGCGCGGCTTCCGCGACAGCATGCATCGCGCCCAGCCGGGGATCGAGATAGCACCAGCGTCCATTGCCATCGAGCGCCATGGCCAGGCCGCGCTGCGAACCTTTTATGCGGATCACTCCCGCATCGCCCGCGCCCGGGCCTTCCACCGTATTGGTCTGCACCATGTGATCGTACTGCTGCCAGACCCAGCGCTTGCCGCAGATGTTGGGCGTGGCCAGCAGGCGTTTCAGATTTCCGGTGAGGTCGGAAGTTTCTGTCAGCTTGACATGCTCCGGCATTTCGCGCGGCACGAGCGGCTCCCAGCGCTCGAGCGGACGCTTGTAAACCGGCGCGTCGTCGGTAAGGGCTTCGTTGGGAATGTCGGAAACCACTTCTCCATGGTGGAGGACGCGCATCCTGCCGTCGCCGGTGACGCGGCCGACCTCGACTGCGTCCAGGCCCCATTTTTCGAAGACGCGAAAAACTTCCTGCTCGCGGCCTTTCTGCGCCACCAGCAGCATGCGCTCCTGCGATTCGCTCAGCATGATCTCGTATGCCGTCATGCCGGTTTCGCGCTGCGGCACCAGATCGAGTTCGATTTCAGTTCCCACATGACCGCGCGCGCCCATCTCGCAGGTGGAGCAGGTCAGCCCGGCGGCGCCCATGTCCTGTATGCCGACTATAGCGCCGGTCTGCATGGCTTCGAGACAGGCTTCGAGCAGAAGTTTTTCCAGGAACGGATCGCCCACCTGCACGTTGGGCCGCTTGGCTTCGGAGGCCTCGCTGAACTCCTCGCTGGCCATGGTGGCGCCGTGAATGCCGTCGCGCCCGGTTTTCGAACCGACGTAAATCACCGGATTGCCTTCGCCCGAAGCTTTGGCGTAGAAAATTTGATCGCGCCGGACCAAACCCAGCGCGAATGCATTGACCAGCGGATTGCCGGAGTAGCAGGGCTCGAACTTGGTCTCGCCGCCCAGGTTGGCCACGCCAAAACAATTTCCATAGGAGGCGATTCCGCTGACCACGCCCTCGAGGACAGATTGATTCTTGTGAATGTCCTTATTTGATGTGGGCGCGAGCGTCCCGCTCGTGCCGGCTGCAGAACTGGCGGGCGAGGGCGCCCGCCCCACACCAATCGGGCCGAAGCGCAACGAGTCCATCACCGCGACCGGGCGCGCGCCCATGGTGAAAATATCGCGCAGGATTCCGCCCACGCCGGTGGCCGCGCCCTGAAAGGGCTCGATAAACGATGGGTGATTGTGCGACTCGATCTTGAAAGCGCAGGCCCAGCCGTCGCCGATGTCGATGATGCCGGCGTTCTCCCCCGGTCCCTGCACCACCAGGCGGCTGCGCGTGGGCAATCTCTTCAGGTGCACCCGCGAGGATTTATAGGAGCAGTGCTCGCTCCACATCACGCTGAAGATTCCCAGTTCGGTGAGGGTAGGCTCGCGTCCGCCCAGCAGCTGTTTGATCTTTTCGTATTCGTCCGGAGTGAGGCCATGCTCCCGGATGATCTCGGGCGTGATAACCGCGGTTGAAGATGGGCTCATATGGGGAGACTCTATTGTCGCACAATGAAAGTACCGCCCGCCCTTGTGTGGCCTTTGGCCGACTTATAATGTTCCCCGAATGAAGTCCGTCATCGTCGGCACCGCCGGGCATATCGACCACGGGAAAACCGCGCTGGTCAAGGCCCTTACCGGCATTGACGCCGATCGCCTGGAAGAAGAAAAGCGCCGCGGCATCACCATTGACCTCGGCTTTGCGCATTTGGAGTTGTCCCAACCCAACGGTGAAATCCTGCGCCTCGGCTTTGTCGATGTTCCCGGGCACGAGCGCTTTGTCCGCAATATGCTGGCCGGCGTGGGCGGAATCGATCTGGTCCTGCTGGTGATTGCCGCCGATGAGTCGATCAAGCCGCAGACCCGCGAGCACTTCGATATCTGCCGGCTGCTTTCGGTGCGCCGGGGAATCGCGGTACTGACCAAATCCGATCTGGTGGACCGCGAGACGTTGGACGTAGTGAGACTCGAAGTGGAAGAATTTCTGCGCAATTCGTTTCTGGACCCGGCGCATTCGTCGGTGGTCGCGGTCAGTTCGCTGACCGGAGCGGGCCTCGATGAACTGCGGCAGGCCCTGGTACAGGCCGTAGCCGAAATTCCCCCGCGCAACTCTTCGGTGCTGCCCCGCCTGCCGGTTGACCGCGTGTTCACCATGAAAGGCTTCGGCGCAGTGGTGACGGGCACTCTGGTCGCGGGCACGATTCACAAAGAGGATGAGCTGGAAGTTTTCCCCACGGCCCGGCGCGTGCGGGTGCGCGGAATTCAGGTGCATGCGCAGGCCGCTGGGGAAGCGGTGGCGGGGCAGCGCACCGCCTTGAATCTTGCCGGAGTGACTACGCAGGAAATGGCGCGCGGCATGGTGCTGGCGCCGCCTGCAACATTTCACCTTACTTCACGGCTGGATGTGTCGCTTACGTTATTGCCTTCGGCTAAGCCCCTGAAGGACCGGGCGCGTGTGCATCTGCACGTCCACACATTTGAAACCATCGCGACGGCTGTGCTCTTTGGTGAGAAATCTGGACACGACCAGGTTTTGCCGGGAGAAACTGCGATGGCCCAGCTGCGCCTGGCGGCGCCCACCCTTCTGTTGCCCGGGGACCGTTTCATCATGCGGCAATTTTCGCCGGTCGTGACCATTGGCGGTGGCGTGGTGCTCGACGCATCGCCGGTTCCTCGCCTGCCGGGGCTGGAGAGCTTCCTGCAGATCCTGGCCGAGGGCGACCGTCAATCGATTCTGCGCGCCCGCATCGCGCGACGCGGTCATGCCGGAATCACAATCGCGGAACTAATTGCGGAAACCGGATGGTCCCGGCAGGAAATTGAAACTTGTTTGTCGGCTCCGGCGTGGTCCGCGGCAGTCTCTCAAATTGGCGACCGGGTTGTACATCTGCCTGCCATGGAGGAATTGAAATCGCTGATCATCGACGCGGTTGGCGGCTTTCACAGGAAGAACCCGCTGGTCGCGGGGATCAGCAAGGAAGAACTGCGTGACCAGGGCAGGGCGTCCAGCGAGGTGTTTGCCGCCGCCCTGGACATGCTGGTTCGCGAAAGGAATCTGGGGGTTGCCGGGGAGATCGTCCATCTTCCGGGACGCGGCGTGGTGATGAAAGACGAAGAAGCGGAGTCCCAAAAGATGATCGAGCGCGCATTCGCCCTGGCTGGCTTGAAAGTCCCCGCGTTGAAGGACGTGCTGGCCGGACTCAAAGTGGACAGAACTCGCGCCCAAAAAATCGTCACCCTGCTGCTGCGCGACAAAATTCTGGTGAAAATATCTGAAGACCTGGTCTTCCATCGCGACGCGCTGCTGGATTTGCGCACGCGCATGTCGTCAGAAAAAGCAAAATCGCCGAAGATGGACGTGGCCCGCTTCAAGGACATGACCGGAGTAACGCGGAAGTACGCGATCCCCCTGCTGGAATATCTCGACCGCGAGCACGTGACGCGCAGGGTGGGAGATGAGAGATTGATTCTGTAAGCCGAAACTGGCCACGGATTTTCACGGATCTAAACTGATAAGGCTTTAAAGATCAATCCGTGAGATCCGTGCGAATCCGTGGCCGATTTTTCTTCTTTCGCCTCGGGCGGACCTGTGCGGTACTGATGAAAGCGCCAGGTCTCGTTGGAGAGCATCTCCGTATAATGAGGCACGGTCTGCCCTGCGCGCCGGAAGGAAACAGCCCATGCTTGCAATTCGTCCCGCCGATGCCGGCGACGTGTCCATCTTGAATACGCTCATCCATGAACTTGCCGAATTTGAGCATCTTCCCGTGGAGGCGAACGAAGCGGGCCTGTTGCGCGATGGGTTTGGCGAGGCGCCCAAATTCCGCGCGCTGCTGGCGGAATGGGAGGGGCAACCGGCCGGCTACGCGCTTTTCTTCGACTACTACTCCAGCTTTGAGGGCCGTCCCGGACTCTTTCTGGAGGACATCTATATTCGCGGCCGGTACCGGGGGAAGGGGATTGGCAAGGCGCTGCTGGCCCACGTAGCGGCGGTTGCCCGAGAAAAAAATTTCTTCGGCGTGCGCTGGCAGGTGCTCGACTGGAATACTCGGGCGATCGAGTTCTACAAGGAACTGGGCGCCACTTTTCTGGACGACTGGAAAACGGTGTGCCTGGATGGAAACGCGCTGGATATTGTGGCCGGAGGCGCGCGGTGACGGAAGTAGTAAAAGTCATCGGTGCCGGGCTGGCGGGATCCGAGGCAGCCTGGCAGTGCGCGCGGCGCGGAATTGCAGTCGAACTCTGGGAGATGCGTCCGGTGCGCTCGACGCCGGCGCATCAGACCGCGGACTTCGCGGAGTTGGTCTGCTCGAACTCGCTCAAATCCGACAGCGAGAACACAGCACCGTGGCTATTGAAGGAAGAAATGCGGCGGGCGGGATCGCGGCTGCTGGAAATCGCGCGCGAGTGCGCCGTTCCCGCTGGACATGCGCTTGCGGTTGATCGTACTGCCTTTGCCGCCCGGGTCACGGATGCACTCTCGCGAGAACCGCTGATTAAAATCCGGCGCGAGGAAGTTGCGCAGATTGACGAAGATCAGATCACGATCATCGCCACTGGCCCACTGACCTCCGACGCGTTGTCGCAGGAGATCGCCCGGCTGAGCGGTTCAGACCACTTGTACTTCTTCGATTCGATCAGCCCGATTGTGGAAGCTGATTCCATCGACATGTCCAAGGTGTACCTGGCGGCGCGCTACGACAAAGGCTCGGCCGATTACATCAATTGCCCCATGTCTAAAGAGGAGTACGACGGTTTCTGCGATGCCTTGATTTCGGGGGAAGCGGTCGAAGCTCGCGACTGGGAGAAACTGAATTATTTTGAAGGCTGCCTGCCCATCGAGGAAATTGCCCGGCGCGGCCGCGACACGCTGCGCTTCGGTCCCATGAAGCCCGTGGGGCTCAAAGATCCACGCACCGGGCGGATTCCCTACGCCGCGGTGCAGTTGCGGCAGGAAAACCTGCGGGCTGATTCCTACAACCTGGTGGGTTTTCAGAATCACCTGAAATTCGGCGACCAGGCCCGCGTGCTGCGCCTGATTCCCGGCCTCGAAAATGCGCGCTTCCTGCGTTACGGGCAAATCCATCGCAACACTTACATCAACGGGCCGGCCCTGTTGTCCGAGTCGCTGCAGATGAAGCAGCACCCGGCGGTGTTCTTCGCCGGCCAGATTTGCGGGGTGGAGGGATATGTCGAATCCATCGCGACCGGTTTGATGGCAGGCATTCATGCGGCGGCCCTGGCCACGGGAGCGGATCCGGTGTGCCCGCCGCGGCCGACCGCCTTCGGTTCTCTGGTGCACTACGTGACCCACGCCGACGCCAACAATTTCCAGCCGGCGAACATTACTTTTGACCTGCTGCCACCTCTGGAGCACAAAATCCGCGACCGCCAGGAAAGACACCGGCGGCAGTGCGAGTTGGCGTTGAAACAGTTTGACGCTTGGCTGGAAAAGTGTGGTGCGGGCGCCCTCGCCCGCCGCCTTTGACTTAGCGTTGGACTGTGCGCCGTATTCCTGGGCCCTTCCTCTCTGGACGGTGCCTCCACCAGCAAAAAAGTGGCGCCGGCATCTTGCCGGCTGTCGGGAGGGCATCCTTCGACTTCGCTCAGGACAAGCCTTGCCCTCCCCTGCGCGGCGGGCGAGACGCCCGCCGGACAGCCGCAGGGACGGCGGCGCTACGAACTACCTGGCATTGAACAAAATCAGCTCCAGGTTCGTATAAGTCAGCGAGGGCATCACGCCCTTGCCCGGCTCACGTTCGGGTGGCGTCCGCGTCCATAGAGCAATGATCCTCAGTGATCTCATCGGCGATGTGTTGCGCACCCTGTGGGCGCACAAACTGCGAACTTTCCTGACCATGTTCGGAATCGCCTGGGGAATCGTGTCTATCGTTCTGATGGTGGCGGCCGGCGAGGGACTGCGCAAGGGACAGGCCGAGCAGGCCCGCAATCTGGGCAAGGACATTCTGATTGTATTCCATGGCCGCACCAGTATGCAGGTCGGAGGGGCCCGCGCCGGGCGGGCATTGCGCTGGGAAAATTCGGACGTGCAGGCGGTTCAGGCGGAAGCACCGGACTGCGAATACGCCATTCCTGAACTGGAGCAAAACGATGTCCGCGCCCACAGCAATTACAACAATGCGGCGTTTACCGTCACCGGATCTCATCCCCCCTTCGGATACATTCGCAGCCTCGACGTGGGCGAGGGCCGTTTCTACAACTGGGACGATCAGAAGGAGGCCCGTCGCGTGGCCTTCCTCGGCAGTGATGCCGCCAAGCAGCTTTTCCCCGGCCGCAACCCCGTGGGCGAGGATGTGTATCTGAACGCGTTTCCCTACAAAGTCATCGGCGTGATGGCGGCGAAAAAACAGGATTCCAGTTACGACGGATGGGACGTGAACAAGATATTTGTTCCTTTCGCAGCCATGCGGCGTGATTTTCCCGACAAACCTCCCGGCACCTCCACCACCTTCGACCAGTTGCTGGTCACGCCCCGGTCGGTTGAGCAACACAAGGCCTGCAAACGCGAAGTGCAGACCGTACTGGGGCGTCTGCACAACTTCGATCCTAATGACAAAGAGGCCTGCCCCATCTGGGACACGGTGCAGGAGGCCAAGGCCTTCCAGCAGATGACCAACGGCATGAAGTATTTTCTGGGCGCGGTCGGCATCGTGACCCTGTTTCTCGGCGGCCTGGGCGTGATGAACGTAATGATGGTGGCGGTGCGGGAGCGGACCCGCGAAATCGGCGTGCGCAAGGCGTTGGGCGCTCCGGCCCGCACCATCCTGAAACAATTTTTTATCGAGGCGCTGCTGATTGCCTTTGTCAGCGGGGCCATCGGGATGGGAATCGCGTACGGCATCTGCTTCCTGGTGAACCTGCTGCCCATGCCCGACTTTTTCGCCGGACTGGTGGCGACGTGGCAGTCCGGCGCGACCGCATGTGCGCTGCTGGGCATCGTCGCGATCTTCTCGGCGCTGTATCCAGCGCGCAGGGCGGCGTCGATCGATCCCATAGAGGCGCTGCGCTATGAGGCAGGAGGATGAAAATCTTGAACCACAAAGGACACAAAGGGACACGAAGGAACGCTCGGAATTGTTGCCTTCGTGAACCTTCGTGTCCTTGGTGGTTATAGGTTTAAGCGATGCTGACTGAAATCATTCTCGAAGCCTGGACTGCCCTGCGACGCAATTACACGCGCAGCCTGCTGACCATGCTGGGCATCGTGTGGGGGATTGCCACCGTCACTCTGCTGATTGCCTATGGCAGCAGCTTTCGCCGCATCCTGGTGGGCGGGTTCGATGCTTTCGGCAAGAGCGTTGTTATCTGCTGGCCGCAGCAGACCAGCGAGCAGCCCGGCGGGCAGCGTGCCGGGAAAAAAGTGCGGCTGGAGCAGGCGGACCTCGATATCGTCAAGGAAATGGCTCCCCTGGTGAAACACGTTTGCCTGGAAACGGTTGACCGCCCCGGGATCAGCTATGGCGAACGGATCGTGGGCACGGCCGCGATTCGCGGTGTCTGCCCGGAGTATGGCGAGATGCGCAACGAGGTCCCGTCTGAAGGGCGCTGGATTTCCGCGGGAGACGAACTGGAGCGCCGCCGCGTGGTGTTTCTGGGTGGACGGGTACGCGAGCAGTTGTTCAGCGGCCGGCCCGCGGTGGGCGAAACGGTGCAGATCGGCGGGGTGCATTTCACTGTGATCGGGGTGATGGCCCGTAAGATCCAGCTGAGCAACTATTTTTCCAGCGACGACGACTCCGCCTGGATTCCCTATAGCGCCGCCGGCGACGTGTGGAACACGAAGTACGCCGCCGTGATGGTCTTCGAGCCCATCGCGCCCCAGTTTGAGCGGAGGGCCGAAGCCCAGGTGCTGGCTGCGATCGCGACCCGGCAGCAATTTTCCCCCACCGACAAGAAGGCCTTCCAGATGTTCGGGCGCGACGAATTCCGGCCGGTGATCGACGGACTCACCATCGGGCTGCAGGTACTGCTCACATTCGTGGGCACGCTGACTCTCGGCATCGGCGGCGTCGGGGTCATGAATATCATGCTGGTGTCGGTGGACGAGCGCATCCGCGAGATTGGACTGCGGCGGGCGCTGGGGGCGAAGAAGTGGCAGATCAAACTCCAGTTCCTGGCGGAAACCCTGCTCATCATGCTGTTAGGCGGGCTCGCCGGCGTCCTGCTGTCCTATGCGATTGCCGCGGCCGTAGGCACTCTGCCCCTGATGGGGCCGTTGTTTGAAGACGATTCCGGCAAGGCAGATATCCATTTGAAGATTTCCATGGCGACCGTCATGCTTTCCACCCTGGTGCTGCTGGCCGTGGGCGTGGTCAGCGGGATGGTTCCCGCGCTGCGTGCCTCGAAACTCGATCCCGTGGAGGCGCTGCGGTACGAGTGAAAGAAGATTTCAGATTTGGGATTGCAGATTTCAGATTGAAAACCGATCGTTTACTGGCATTTGGGGTGTGGGATTTTAAATCTGAAATCTGCAATCTCAGATCTGCAATCTGCCGCGTACGAAGAATCCCATTGACCCAATTCCCGCTTCGCAGTACCTTGCTGCGAACCACGATCTCCCGAGGTGCACTTTGCCGATTTCCGCCGTGGATGCGATTACTCCGGCTTTTGAGCATGCCCGGCAGCAATTGGTGCGGCCTTTCCGGGTCGGCCAGTGGGCCAAGCTTGCCCTGGTCGGTCTGCTGGCGGGTGAAATGGGCTCGGGCGGCGGGGGAGGCTGCAATCCCGGCAGCTTCCGCATTCCCCACCCCGAAAGCTCACAGCGTCTTCTGGGCGGGTTACCCTCCATCAACCCTGTGTTCACCGCTTCCCTGATCGCCGCGCTGGTCGTCACCGGGTTCGTGCTCTTCATCCTGTTCATCTACGTGAACAGCGTGATGCGTTTCGTACTCTTCGACAGCGTTGTGACCAGGGAGTGCCGCATTGGATACAGCTGGATGCGGCGCCAGGGGCCGGGCCGACGTTTTTTTGTCTGGCAGATTCTGCTGGGCCTGGTTTCGATCGCCGGTTTCACCATTCTCTTCGGCATCCCGGCAGGCTTCGCTTTTCTTATGGGCTGGCTCCGAGAGCCGAAGCAGCATATGGTCCCGCTGATTCTGGGCGGGCTGGTATTGTTTTTCCTGTTCCTGCTTTTTATTGTGGTGCAGCTGGTGGTCCACGTGATGACCAAGGATTTTGTGGTCCCGCAAATGGCGCTGGAGGAGATCGGCGCGATTGAGGGCTGGCGGCGATTGTGGCCAGCGAATCAAAGGCGAGATGGGCGGTTATGCCGCCTACATTGGAATGAAGATTGTGATGGCGATCGGCGCTGCGATCATTCTCGGCATCGTGTCGGCCATTGTCTTCCTGCTGTTTCTGATTCCGGTCGCGGGATTGGGCGCGGTGGCGATGATTGGCGGCATGGCGGCAGGACTTACCTGGAACCTCTACACCATCACGCTCGCGATTGTGGTGGGAGCGATTGCGATTTTCTCTTTGTTCTACATTATGTCCCTGGTCTCGGTGCCCGCCGTGGTGTTCTTTCCGGCTTATTCCATTTATTTCTTCGCCGCGCGCTACGCGCCGCTGAGCGCGCTTTTATATCCTGCGCCGCCACCCGTGGCGCCGCCGCCTCCTCCCGAACCGCCGCCATTACTGCCTACGCCTGAGCCCATCGGCTAGCTTTCTGTCGAAAATGAGTTCGATTCGTTCGGGGAACTCTGACTGCATACGGAGTGTCTAATCCTTTCAGAACACGCGCGTGCCTGAGAGGAGCAAATCCGTATGGCGTTCTCAACGGCAGGCGGTGGTCCGTCCCGGCCCGAAATGAATGTCACTCCGTTGATCGACATTCTTCTGGTGCTGATCATCGTCTTCATGGTGATCGTAGCCACGACGAAGGAGTACAAGGTCGATGCCCTTCTTCCGCAGCCGGCGACAGCAGACCAACCCCACCAGAACGAGCGCACCATTGTGATCCAGGTTACCTGGGATGCGCAGAGTCGCGCTCCTCTGCTCAAAATCAATCAGGAGACGGTGTCCTGGGAGCGGTTGGAGCCTGACCTGGAGCGTATCTTCCTGGGGCGTGCGGAGAAAGTTGTGTACGTCAAGGGCGATGAAAGCCTCGACTTTGAGTACGTGGCGCAAGTCGTGGCCGAAGCCCACAACGCGGGAATCAACCGGGTGGCATTGCTGACCAAGGATCTCGATTGACCGCCATTCATCCGCGTGCGACCCGATGACTTCTAGTCCCGCGCCCGGTTCTTGATCCAGATCGGTGTGCCCAGAAATCCAAATGCTTTGCGAATCTGGTTTTCCAGGAAGCGCTGGTAGGCGAAGTGCAGCTTCACTTTGCGGTCGGTGAAGATGACGAAAGTGGGCGGCCCAACTGCGGCCTGGGTCATGTAGTAAATCCTGACTTGCTGGCGCGCCGGGACCGAGGCGCGTTCGAAATCCACATGCTTGAGGAAGCGGTTCATTTCGCCTGTGCCCACACGCTTGCGGCGCTCGCGGGCGACTTCTTCCAGCGTGGGAAAGATTTTCTCCGTGCCCTTCCCGGTTGAGGCGGAGACGAACAGGATGGGCGCGTAGCTGAGAAATTTCAGCGCGTAGCGCACACGCTCTTCGTAGGCGGCGCGATCGCCAGGGCGTTTGTTCTCCTGCATGCGGGATGCCTTCGTCTGGCGGCCGGTCCGTTCCTTGCCGCTGAGCACCAGGTCCCACTTGTTCACGATGATGATCATGGAGCGTCCGCTCTCGTGGGCATATCCGGCGATGGCGGCATCGAGCTGGCTCACGCCTTCGGTGGCATCGATCACCAGCAGCGCAATGTCGGCGGCTTCCAGATGCTTGCGCGCCATCACCACAGAGAGTTTTTCAGCCATCAGGTGGGTCTTGCCCTTGCGCCGGATGCCGGCGGTATCGATGAAGCGGAAGGGCTTCCCGTTGTACTCGACTATCTCATCGACCGCGTCGCGCGTAGTTCCCGGAATGGGGGAAACAATCGATCGCTCCGCTCCGGTCAGCCGGTTCAGCAGAGTTGATTTCCCCACGTTGGGGTGCCCGATGATCGCCACCTTGGTTTCGTGGGTCGCGGGAGACTCAGGTGTCTCCTCTGCGTCCTCCGTGTCCTCAGTGGTTAATTGAGGGTTCGATGGCAGAATTTCCAGGATGGCATCCAGCAGGTCATCCAGCCCGCGGGCATTTTCGGCGGAAATGGGAAACAGCTTGCGGATTCCGAGCCGATGAAACTCGTCAGTCAGGCTCTGCTGCTTTTCGGTATCGACTTTATTGACCGCGAGGAAGAGCGGCTTGCCGGAGCGGATCAACTGGCGGGCCAGTTCAATATCGGGGGAGGCCATTTCGGTGCGGCCGTCCACCACCATGACAACGGCGTCGGCCTCTTCGAGAGCGACCTTGGCCTGGCGGAAAATTTCCGCCGGAATGAAATCCTTATCTTCAGGAAGGATGCCGCCCGTGTCCACGATGCGCAGGTGGCGTCCGCGCCATTCCGCCTCGCCGTACAGACGGTCACGCGTGATGCCGGGTTCATCGCCAACAATGGCGCGGCGCGAGCCCACCAGCCGGTTGAAGAGCGTGGATTTGCCGACGTTGGGACGCCCCACGATGGCGACGGTAGGCATGCCGGCAGTGGCCGCAGCCGAGGGTGAGGTCAAAGTTGGATGGGTCATAAGAGATCAGGTCCATGCGGGGCGGGCGCCCTCGCCCGCCGCTGTTGACTTTGACTTTCAGCCTTTCTGAACCGAGCCTGCGCGGGCACAAGAGCCTAAACCCAAAATCTAGAGGCAAAAACGGCGGGCGAGGGCGCCCGCCCCCCCACACAGCCACACACATCGGCGGTAACGCTTATTATAGTGATTCCCGTGCCTTCCAGTTCTCAGCCCGTCCCCGCTACCCGGAAACGCGATGGCTTCCCTTTACCAGTTCTTCGCCCCGGGCGGAGTGCTTTCGCGCACTCATCCCGCCTACGAATTTCGCCGGGGACAGCTGCAGATGGCGCAAGCGGTCGAACAGGCGCTCGAGGAAAAACGCCACTTGATTGTCGAGGCCGGCACCGGCACGGGCAAGACGCTGGCCTACCTGGTGCCGGTCATTCGTTCCGGCAAACGCGTCATCATTTCGACCGGCACCAAAAATCTGCAGGAACAGCTCTTCCTTAAAGATATTCCTTTTCTCGAGCAGGCGCTCTTTCCCGGCGGCGAAGGCAAGCTGAATGCCTGTTACATGAAGGGGCGAAACAACTATCTGTGCCGCAAGAAGCTTTACGACCTCACCGACCAGCCGGTGCTCAGCGGGTTGGAGGAGATCGAGCACTACCGCGCCATCGCCGCCTGGGAGAAAGTGACGAATACCGGCGACCGGTCCGAACTGGCATCGCTTCCGGAAGCCAGCGCGCTCTGGCACAAGATCGATGCCCGCGCCGATACCTGCCTGGGGCAGAAGTGCAGCGCCTGGGAGCGCTGCTTCATCACGGAAATGCATCGCAGGGCGATGGAGAGCGACATCATCATCGTCAACCATCACCTGTTTTTTGCCGACCTGTCGATCAAGCAGCAGGCCGAGTATGCGCCCGATGCCGGAATCCTGCCGGAAGCCGGCGCGGTGATTTTCGATGAAGCCCATGATCTGGAAGACATCGCGGGGAGCTATTTCGGCGTCTCGGTCAGCAACGGGAGATTCGAAGAACTGTGCCGCGACGTCGAAGTCTCGCTGCAACGCAACCACATGCTCTCGGCCTCGCTTTCGGGCGCGCTGAAGAGCGTGCGCGAGCGGGCCCTGTTCTTCTTCGCGCTGTTGCCCCAGGGCGACGGCCGCTTCGCCTTCGAAAACCGGCGCGAGTTCCTGGAAGAAAATGGCGACGAGTTTCTGGGATTGCAGCAGGCGCTCACCCGTCTGGGTTCGGAGCTGGAAAACCTTTCCTCCAAGCCGGAGGAAGTCTTCAACTTCGCCCGCCGCGCGCAGGAGTTGCAGGTGCAGCTCGGCTTCCTGATGGAGTCCGAAGACCGCAACACCGTCTTCTGGATCGAGCGCCGGCGGGGCGGCCGCGACAAGCAGAACGTCTTTCTACAGGCCACTCCCATCGACGTTGCTCCCATCCTGAAGACTTGCCTGTTCGACAAACTGGAGTGCGCGGTGCTGACTTCGGCCACGCTGGCTGTGGGCGGCAGCTTCGAATACATGCGCCAGAGGCTGGGATTGGAGCACGCCCGCGAAAGCGTGCTGCCGTCGCATTTCGACTATGAAAATCAGGCGCTGTTCTACGCTCCTCCCGACCTTCCCGACCCCCGCACGCCGCAATTCGCGGCGCAGGCCGCGGACCGTATCCGGCGTCTGCTGGAAATTACCCGCGGCCGCGCCTTTGTCCTGTTCACCAGCTATGCCCAGATGAACGATGTGTACCAGCGCCTGCTGGGCCTGCTGGATTTCCCCATGCTGTTGCAGGGCGATGCCCCGAAGACCGCGCTGCTGGAAGAGTTCCGCCTTACCCCGAATGCGGTGTTGTTCGCCACTTCATCCTTCTGGCAGGGTGTGGACGTGCAGGGCGAGCAGTTGAGTTGCGTGATTATCGACCGCCTGCCCTTCGCGGTGCCCAGTGATCCAGTGGTGGCGGCTCGAATCAGGTCGATCGACGCGGACGGCGGCAACGCCTTTTTCCAATACCAGGTTCCGTCGGCCGTGATCACGCTGAAACAGGGCTTTGGGCGCCTGATCCGTTCGCTCCATGATCGCGGCCTGCTGGTGCTGCTCGACAACCGCATTTTGAAAAAGCAGTACGGGAAAGTGTTCGTGGAAAGCCTGCCGCCCTATCGCCGGACCACCGACCTGAAGCAGGTTGAGGAGTTTTTCGGCGTGGCATAGCAGAACCCGTGTGGGGCGGGCGCCCTCGCCCGCCGCGCATGCGTACAGGGTAAAATAGAGGGTTGATCAGAGGCTGAGGCCTGGTCTGTATTGCGCCGGCTGCCAAGAGGGTCCATGTACGAAGTCACAGTCGAAGATTCGTTTGCCGCTGGGCACTACCTGCGCAACTACAAGGGCAAGTGCGAGAACCCGCACGGGCACAACTACAAGGTGCGGGTGACCCTGGCCGGCAAGGAACTGGACAAAGCCGGACTGCTGCTCGATTTCAGGGAATTGAAGGAAGCGATGAGACCGGTCATTGATCGGCTGGACCACCAGATGATCAATGATCTGGAGCCGTTCAAGGTGCTGAATCCCTCGGCTGAAAACCTGGCCAAATATTTTTACGATGAGACCAACGCGAACCTGGATCGCGTGACCCAGGGGCGGGTGCGAGTCAAGAACGTCACCGTATTTGAAACCGACGTCACGACGGCGACGTATTCGGAGTAGGTGTTACTGGGTAGAGGAAACAATCCTCCGACCCCAGCCGTCAGGGAGCTATAGGGGTCCTTCGACTGCGCTGGGCGATTCGCAAGCGAATCGCCCGGCTCCGCTCAGGATGACAACGGAAAAACTGAGAACCGAGAACTGAAAGCTGAAAACTGCCTTCCATGCAGATCACGGAAATCTACAAGTCGATCCAGGGTGAATCCACGCATGCGGGCCTGGCTTGCGTTTTCGTGCGGCTTACGGGCTGCAACCTGCGTTGTTCCTGGTGCGATAGCGAATACACTTTCACTGGCGGGCAGCGCCACACCGTAGAAGAAGTGATTAAAGAAGTGGAACGCCTGAGCCCCGGAGGCGGGTTGGTGGAAATCACCGGGGGCGAACCCATGCTGCAGGAGCGCGAAGTGGTCCCGCTGATGCAGAGTCTGCTGGATGCGGGCTACACTGTTCTGCTCGAAACCAGCGGTGAGCGTCCGCTGGAGCGCGTGCCCCGCCGGGTCATCAAGATTGTGGATGTAAAATGCCCGAACTCGGGCGAGCCCGGCACTTTTCACATGGAAAACCTCGACTGGCTGAATTCCGGGGACGAGGTCAAGTTCGTGCTCAGTGATCGAGGCGACTACGAGTTTGCTCGAGAGTTCGTGGCCCAGCACAATCTGGACCGGCGCGTGAACGCGGTCCTGTTCTCGCCCGCTTTCAGCAAGCAAGCCAGCGGCGCGCGCGATGCCTCTGGTTGCCTGCTGGACCCGCGCGAACTGGCGGAGTGGATTCTGGCGGATGGGGTTCCTGCGCGACTGGGATTGCAGATCCACAAATTTATTTGGGATCCGGCGATGAAGGGGGTCTAGGGATTGAAGATTTCAGATTGTAGATTTCAGATTTAAAATCCCAGAGTGGTTCAGTGATTTTCAATCTACAATCTAAAATCTGCAATCTGAAATAGCTCCCTCGATCTGATTTGTTTTCAAGTGTTTAGAGCTGGACGGCGATTCAGTTCGGAACGACATCTAAGCAATGGTGAAGGATGCTCAACGCGCGGTGGTCCTCTTGAGCGGTGGCATGGATTCCTGCGTATGCGCGGCGCTGGCGGCGCGCGATCACCAGGCGGCTGCGGTGCATGTGAGCTACGGACAGCGCACTGAGGAGCGCGAGCAGCGGGCGTTTTTCGCCATCTGCGATCGCCTGGGGATTCGTGACCGGCTGCTGGTGAGGAACGAGGCACTCTCCGCCATTGGCGGTTCGGCGCTGACCGATCACAACATCGGTATTCCGCACTCGCCCGGCCTGGATTCTGAAATCATGACAAGCGATATTCCGGTGACTTATGTGCCTTTCCGCAACGCCCATTTCCTCTCGGTAGCGGTGAGCTGGGCGGAGGTGCTGGGAGCGGCGAAGATATACATCGGCGCGGTGGAACAGGACAGTTCGGGATATCCTGACTGCCGCCCCGCCTACTACCAGGCGTTCAACCAGGTGATAAAACTGGGCACAAAAGACGGCCAGATCGAAGTTGTCACGCCCCTGATCCAGTTGCGTAAGTCGGAAATCGTGCGGCTGGGCCTTGAACTGGGCGCGCCCTTCGATTTAACTTGGTCGTGCTACAGCCGCGAGGACAGCGCCTGCGGAGTTTGTGACAGCTGCGTTTTGCGCCTGCGGGCTTTCCGAGATGCGGGCAGCGCGGACCCGATTCCATACGTGCAGATGGCGGAAAGAGCTTAGTCGAACCGGCCCGAATGCCGGTGCTGCGATTTCAATCAGTTTTATGAGCCGGGAGGCCAAAAACATGAAGCAACGTTTGCTGATATTGATGCTGGTGGTGATGGTGGCGGCGCTGTGTGTACCCCCGGTGTTTGCCCAGGCCACCGGAACCGTGAAGGGTGTCTGTAAAGACATGGAAGGGAAGCCCATCGTCGGCGCCAACGTTGAATGGTTCAATACCGATAATGGCCGGAAGTACAACCTGAAGACCAACAAGAAGGGTGAGTACTTCTCGCTGGGCATTGAAATGGGCAAGTACAAGATCACCCTCACCCAGGACGGCAAGCAGTTGGACCAGGTCAGCAATTTTCCCGTCGGGGGCGAAGAGGCCACTCTCGATTTCGATTTGAAGAAGTCCCAGGTGGAGGCCGCCCAGCAGAAGGGCATTACCCCCGAGCAGTTGAAGCAGATGCAGGAGCAGCAGGCCAAGGCCGCCAAGGAAACCAATACCGTCAAGGCGTTGAACGAGAAGCTGGCTGCGGCCAACACCGCCATGCAGGCCGGCGACTTCGAAACTGCTGTGAACACCCTTAACGAAGCCACGCAAATGGATCCCACGCGGGACCTGCTCTGGGCCCGGCTGGGCGATGCGAATCTGAGTTCGGCTCCCAAGCAGGCTGACGCTGCGGAGAAGGCCAAGCGCTACACCGAGGCAGTCTCCGATTACCAGAAAGCGATCGACCTCAAGAAGAAGGTCATGGAGACCACTCCCAAGCCCGATGACTCCAAATACCTGGCCGCCTATTACAACAATCTGGGCCAGGCCGAAGCCCGCACCGGTCAACTGGAAGAGTCCGTAAAGGCCTATGACCAGGCGGCAGCGCTCAATCCTCCCGGCGCGGCACAGTATTACTACAACCAGGGAGCGGTGTTGACCAACAGCGGCAAGGTGGACGAGGCCAATACGGCCTTCGACAAGTCCATCGCGGCCGATCCCACCAAGGCGGAGGCGTACTACCAGAAGGGCGTAAACCTGATCAATAAAGCCACCACCGACCCCAAGACGGGCAAGGTGATCCCGGCGCCGGGCACGGCGGAAGCGCTCAATAAATATCTCGAACTGCAGCCCACCGGGCAATTCGCCGAGGGCGCCAAGGGCATGCTCCAGTACATTGGCAGCAGCATCGAGACCAGCTACGGTTCGAAGAAAAAGACGACCAAGAAGTAGCCCAGTGTGGGTCGGATCTCCCTTCGACTTCGCTCAGGGCAGGCTCTGTCCGACGCTTTTGACTTTGGTTTGCTTTGCCTGTTGTCGGGGTACGGAAAACCAAAGTCAAAGGCGTCGGACACGAGTGTCCGACCCCACCCACTATTCCCCTTCCTCGCATTACTAAGGTCTATGTACAGGACGTTCTTCGTGGAAGCCCGCCCCTGTTTTCGCTACATTTAGTTGAGATCACGGTCCTGAGCGCTTCCCCTCACTCGGGTTCTAAATCCAGACAAACGAATGGCAACACCGGGCACAGCTCCGCTTCAGGTCACCTTCGAGCCGTCCTCGATCTCCGGCTCGGCGGCCACGCATGCCTTGCTGGCGGCCATGTTGCGTGCCACCGAAAAAGTGAGTGACCTGATTTTCTCTCCCGGGCGGCCCCCGCAGGTGGAAGTGCATGGCCAACTGATTCCGGTGCAGGGGCCGGGCCTGCGGCTGCTTACGGCGGACGATACCCGCCGCATCGCGTCCGATCTCATCGGCGACAATAAACAGGCCATCAACATGTTGCGCGAGCAGGGCTCCTGCGACATCTCCTTCGGTCTCCCTGGCTTGGCCCGCTTTCGGGTGAATATCTTCATCCAGCGCGGCAGCTGCGCCGTGGTGATGCGCGTGATTCCAACTGTGATTCCCGAATTCGCGGCGCTGGGACTTCCCGCCCAGCTCGGGGACATCGCCAACCTCCGTGATGGCATCGTCCTGGTTACAGGGGCGCGCGGGTCGGGAAAGTCGTCCACCCTGGCCGCACTGCTCGACCGCATCAACGAGAAGCAGACCTGCCACATCATCACCATCGAGGACCCGATCGAGTTTCTGCACAATCACAAACGCTCCACCATCCACCAGCGTGAGCTGCACAGCGATACGCCCAACTTCGCGCTGGCGTTACGCGCCGCCCTGAGGCAGGCGCCCAAGGTGATCCTGGTGGGGGAGCTGCGCGACCGCGAAACCATGGAAATGGTCCTTGAGGCAGCTGAGACCGGCCACCTGGTCCTCTCCAGCCTGAACGCCCCCAACGCCGCCAAGACCCTGGAACGCATTGTGTCAGCCTTCCCGCCGCAGGAGCAGTCATCGTTGCGCGGCCGTCTGGCCAAGACCCTGCGCTATGTCATATCCCAGCAGCTCCTGCCCCGGAAAGGCGGCGGGCGCGTGGCCGTTCTGGAAGTCTTCAGGAACACTTACCGCACTGTGCAGTACGTCGATTGCGAGGACGCTTCCGGAGGTACGCTGCTTGAGGCCATCAAGAATGGCGCCTCGGAGGGCATGCTCCACTTCGACCAGGAGATCGAAAAACTGATTCGGGCCGGAGTCGTGGACCGGGATGTGGGATTGACCTATGCCAGCGACTGCCAGCAGTTGGAGCGTACCCTGAGCCAGTAAGAGCGGCCACGGATCTGCACGGATTCACACGGATCAAAACAAATCAGGGTTTTGGATCCGTGAAAATCCATGGCGGTTTTTCCCCAAGCAACCTGTTCCCATTTCCAGCCATCCAGAGATCGAATACCCTGGCGAGAAACAAACCGATTCGACGCTGAATCTCCAATCGCGATACCATCATCTGAGACTGTTATAAGAGGAGGAAATATGGCATTTGAACTGCCCCCATTGCCCTACGACTATTCCGCACTTGAACCCACTATCGATGCCGCGACCATGAAGCTGCACCATGACATGCACCACGCGGCTTATGTAAAAAACCTGAATGCGGCGCTGGAGAAACATCCCAACCTGCAATCCAAGAGCGCCGAAGATCTGATTCGCGACCTGAGCGCAGTGCCGGAAGACATCCGCGGCGCTGTCCGCAATAACGGCGGCGGACACGTTAACCACAGCATGTTCTGGAAGATCATGAAGCCCAAAGGCGGCGGCGATCCCAGCGGCCCGGTGGCGGAGGCTATCCAGAAGGCTTTCGGCAGCTTCAAGGATTTCCAGGCCAAGTTCAACGATGCCGGCGCCAAGCAGTTCGGCAGCGGCTGGGCGTGGCTGGCCGGCAAGCGCAGCGGCGAGGTGCAGATTCTCAGCACCCCGAACCAGGACAATCCCATCTCCCAGGGCCTGTTCCCCATCCTGGGCAACGATGTCTGGGAACATGCTTACTACCTCAAGTACAACAATCGCCGTCCGGAATATTTGGCGGCCTGGTGGAACGTAGTGAATTGGGACGAAGTCAACAAGCGCTACGAGAGCCTGAAGTCAGGCCAGCTCGAGCCTGCGCTGGCGCGCTAGTACGTAGCGCCGGCATCCTGCCGGCTGTCCCGAGGCGTCCCGCCCGCCGGACAGCCGCCGGGACGGCGGCGCTACTTTCCCTGCAATTCGACTCCCACGGCGGTAATCGATAAAATTCTCCGGCATTGCTTGCACGGCCAACCCGGAGTTTGCCTATGAAGTTCTCTTCCCTGATGGCGGGCGGATTCGTTCTGCTGGCGGGAGCGTTCACGGTCCCCGCAATTTCGGCGCAGTTCCAGATTGCAACGCCCTCAAAGGACTATGCGTTCACCATCTCAAGCGCACAGCCCTGGACCGATACCGGAGTGGACCTGCATCCGGGCGAAGTTTTACGGATAAACGCCAGCGCAGCGGAAAGCTGTGACCCGGCGGGAGTCAGCGGTTCCACCGGCACCGGCCTGCCCATAGTGTCGGCGCCGGCTGGGGCCTTGATCGCCAGGCTGCAGGCGCAGGGCGTGCCGGTCCTGGTGGGCAGCGGCCAGCAGCTCAAAGTTGAAGCGCCGGGCCATCTCTTCCTGGGAGTAAACACGTCGGGCACGCCACCCTGCAGCGGCAGCTTTGCGGTCAAGGTCAGCGTGGCGTCCGAGGCTGTGCCCGCCTCACCTGCAGCCGGTAACTCGCTGACGCCCGCTGCTTCGCCCACCACGGCGCAGCCTGCAGCCGCATCCCCAGAAAGTCAAAAGCCGGCGCAGGATATCAAATCGAAACTGGCCAGCGCCGCCCAGGTCTTTCTGGCCGGCCAATTCGGAACGGGCGCGACGGCTTCCACTACCTCGGCGTCGGCCGCGCCCACGGGGAATGATGTGGTGCCGCCGACTTCTGCCACCACCGCTACCGCGCCAACTCCCGCGCTCAAGCTGTCGCCGGGCAAGCTGGATTCATCCCTGCAAAAAGACATCGATGGCTTGCCCCGGCGGGTGAACGATGAGTTCCAGAATCAGGGCGACATGGTGAACTTTGTACTGGTCGGTTCCGAGCAGCAGGTGAAGGACGCGCTCGACGCCGCCAACTGGCACGTGGCCGACATCGACAGCAAAGAAGCGGTCCTGAAGGCGGTGCTGCAGACCTATCAGAAGAAGGACTATCTGCAGATGCCCATGAGCCAGCTCTACCTCTTCGGACGCAAACAGGACTATGGCTATGAGCTGGCCCAGGCATATTCAGTGGTGGCCAGCCGCCATCACTTCAGAATCTGGAAAGCTCCGACCACATGGAACGGAGAAACCATGTGGGCCGGAGCGGGCACCCACGACATCGGCTTCGAAAAAGACCAGCGCAACGGCAAAGTGACCCACAAGATCGACCCTGCGGTCGATGGCGAACGCGACAATATCGGCCAGACCCTGCAGGCGTCAGGCAAGGTAAAGAGCCTGTACTACTATCTCCCGCCCGATCCGGTGCAGGGCGCAAAAAACGCCACCGGCGGCGGATACCACTCCGACGGCCGCATTCTGGTAGTGGTGCTGCAGTAGAGCGGCGTCAGCCCTCAGACTTCGTACCTCGTTCGTGCTTTCGTGGTTTGGTAGCGCTAACGGGAATCGAACCCGTGTTTGAAGATTGAGAATCTTCCGTCCTAACCCCTAGACGATAGCGCCACCGGAGAGCAGTCATTATAACAAAGCAAAACAGGGCAGGCCTTCCTGGGTAGCGCCGGCCCTCCGGCCGGCTCCGATAGCGGGCGAGACGCCGGCGCTACGTTGCCGTCTGCCCAGCAATCACCTTATCTCTTGACAATATTCCCCCCTCGGCGCTAATTTCATTTAGCGAATAAAAAGCGAACATGCATTCGCAGCCTCGGCCAGCCGCCTCGGCGTTCCCTGAAATTTTGAGGTCCTTATGGCTTCCCCACTCTTTTCCGCTCCAGCGGGCGGCGCTGCTGTCGTTGCTGCAAAAAAGGAGCCGGCGCAGGTTTTACAGCACCTGGCGGCTTTGCCCAAGCTGGCGGGCGTGACTGCGGCCTCGCGGCTGGAGGCGCGGCCTGCGCTGGAAATGGTCTCCAGTGGAATTCGCGAGATCGATGCACTTGCCGGCGGGCTGCCGCGGGGATGTCTGAGCGAAATTTGCGGGCCCGCTTCTTCCGGACGCACCAGCGTGTTGCTGGCCGCCCTGGCGGCCGCTACCCGGCGTCAGGAAACCTGCGCCCTGGTGGACACCACGGACGCGCTCGATGCGGCCTCGGCCGCAGCCGCGGGAGTTGAGCTGGGAAGATTGCTTTGGATTCGCTGTAGCCGGGCGTCGGACGTCGGACCCCGGACCTCGGGGGCAAAGTTCGAAGTCAGGAGTCAGAGATCAGCGGACAACGGTCTGACGTCCGATGTCCGAGGTCCGTGGTCCGACGCCCGCTCTCTTGAACAGGCATTGCGAGTGACCGACCTGCTCCTGCAAAGCGGAGGCTTTGGCCTGGTGGCCATTGATCTTGGCGATGTGCCGGACGCGGCGGCGCGGAGGATTCCGCTGGCCTCCTGGTTCCGCTTTCAGCGCGCGGTCGAACCCACCGCCACCGTGCTGTTGGCGGTGGCCCAGGCGCCCTGCGCTCCGGCTTGCGCTTCTCTGCTGATCAGGCTGCGGGCGGGGGAGCAGCTTTCAGCTATCAGCTCTCAGCTTTCAGCCAAAGTGCCGGCCCACGCACAACTTCTGGATGGATTGCGCGTTGAAGGAGAGCTGCTGCGTTCGCGTATGCAGCGAAAACCGGCGCAAGGCATCACTGCGGCGTTCGCCACCAGGGCGGTGCGGATCGCGTAGGTGCGCAAGGGACGGCGCTACGAATTTCTGACGACCGACGACTGACGACTGACGACCAAAATGACTGCCTTTGCCTGCATCTTCGTTCCTGATTTTCCGGTCGAGGCCCTGCTGCGCGCCGAACCCGACTTGCGTTCACAAGCTTTGGCCGTGCTGGAAGGCAAAGTACCGCTACAAACGGTTTTTGCTCTGAGCGAAGAGGCCCGCCAGGCTGGAGTTTCAGCGGGAATGACAAAGATTCAGGTGGAAGCCTGCTCCGATCTTGTGCTGCGCCCACGCTCTTTATTGCAGGAGGCTGCCGCTCACGCTGCCTTGCTCGATTGCGCGCAGTCATTTTCGCCGCGAGTGCAGGATGCGGGTTGTGACACCGTGCTTCTCGACCTTGCCGGCCTGGAGCCGCTTTTCGGTCCGCTGCCGAAAATTGCGCGGGATGTGGCGCGCCGTGCTTCCGACCTGGGTCTCGAAGCCAACGTTGCCGTGGCCTCCAGTCCGGACACCGCTGTGCTCGCCGCTCATGGCTTTTCCGGGGTGGTCGTAATTCCTCCAGGAAGAGAAGCCGAACAGTTGGGCAACCTTCCCCTGGAAGTGTTGTTTACCGGAGGTCACGATCTTCAGACCCTGGACGTGCTCGAGCGCTGGGGCATCCGAAATCTTCACGCCCTGGCCGCGTTGCCTGAAATCGCCCTGAGCGAGCGCCTGGGACAGGAAGGCATTCGCCTGCAGCAATTGGCGCGGGGCTGCAGTTCGCGTTCGCTGGTTCCAGTCGAGCCGCCGCTGGTTTTTGAAGAGGCCATCGAGCTGGAATATCCGCTGGTGCTGCTGGAACCGCTGGCGTTTCTGCTGGGCCGGTTGCTGGATCAGCTATGCGCCCGCCTGGGCGCGCGCGCTTTAGCCACCCAGGAGCTAAACCTGGATCTGACCCTGGAATGCAGTCCCGCTGACCCCGTGGGGACGGGCGCCCCCGCCCGTCCTGGTCGAGCGCAAGCTCGACAAAGTTTCCACCGCACCCTGCGCCTGCCTGTTCCCCTGCTGGACGCCAAAGTCTTCCTCAAACTGCTGCAGCTTGATTTGAATGCGCACCCACCCGGCGCTCCCATCGTGAAGATCCATTTGTCAGCGGAGCCGGTGCGGCCGCGGGCAGCGCAGAGTGGATTGTTCCTGCCCCCTTCTCCGGAGCCGGAAAAACTCGAACTCACGCTGGCCAGGATTGCGGGAATTGTGGGCCAGAATAAAGTGGGGTCGCTGCAGTTGCTGGACACGCATCATCCCGAAGCATTCCGGATGCAGCATTTTGCCCCCGATCCCAGGCAGGAGCAGGGGGCGAGCAAGCCCAGGGCATCCCGCAATGACAAGCTCGATGAGCCCAAAGAACAAAACGAAGCCGCGGTCACCGCCATGCGCATCTTCCGTCCACCGGTGCGCGCCACGGTAACTCTGCAGGAAGGCAGGCCGGCGCGCATCGCTTGTCCCAGGCGCAAGGAGATCTGTGGGGAAATCCTCTGGGCCGCGGGCCCCTGGCGCACTTCTGGAGACTGGTGGGAGCAGGAAGGATGGGCCCGCGACGAATGGGACATCGCGTTACAGGAAGCTGGCGGCATCACGCTCTATCGTCTGGTGCGGGATTTGCTCAACGGGCAGTGGCAGGTGGAGGGAAGCTATGACTGAGAAGCCGGACGTCGGACCTCGGACTTCAGACCTCAGGACGCGGCCTTAAAATTTGCGCTGAGGTCTAATGTCCGGGTCGGGTCTGGGTCTGCCGCCTGAGGTAGACGTCGGGGCAAAACTACATGGTCTATAAGGTCTTCACTGTATTTTCGGGCCGGTTATCTGTGAATAACCTGTTCAACCTGTGTGATCCTGCCTATTTCGTGATCACGCCGCAGGCAATGCGGTCGCCTGCGTTTCCCGCCGGATCGGACTTCATGTCGTCCGCCTTGGCATGAATCACCAGCGCCGTGCCGCCGTTGCTGAACAGGGAGTGGCTGTCGTCGCCGAGAGTTACGTCTTTATTGACCACCTTGAACCTGGCTTTGCCCTTGGCGTTGACGGTGAAGTTGTTCATGTCGCCGGCGTGGTGGCCTTCGGGATTCTCCAGGCCGTGCTTCTTTCCCTCAGGATTAAAGTGCGGGCCGGACGACTTGAAGTCCGGTGCGTCGCACTGCGCCTTCTGATGGAAGTGCAAAGCATGCACTCCAGGCGGAAGGTCATGAAGCTTGAGTTCCATGGTCACGCCCGACGATGCTCCCTTGCTCCATAGCACCGCCGTTCCCACGCTTTTGCCCTGCGCATCTTTCAGTTCGACCGTGGTCTTGGCCGCGGCCGCGATCGACAGGGCAACGAACAAACACAGAGCAATGGCAGAAGAAATTGATCCGTTTTTCATGACCACATTATAGCGCGCATCTTTAAGCGCCACGTGGTTCGTGCTGCTACCGCATGGTGACATAAAAAGCATTGTTCCCCGTCCGCTGGTCTTTGCCATAAGAGACCGCAACTCCCACTCCAAAGACCCGTACCGTCGCTTGCGCCCCCAGGTCCCACAACCACTTCTGTGAACCCAATCCAGCGGAGGCGTCAGTGATTTTGCCGACATCCAGAAAGGGCCCCAGCTTTACGGTAAAGATTCCGTTGCGATACACGTTCTTATCAGCTTCCCAATTGGACAGGAAATAATTTCGGCCCAGGGGAGCGCTGCCCTTTCTGCCGTCGCGCGTTCCGATATGTCCCCGCATCTCCAGATCATTGTCGCGTTCGAGGCCGAGCATGAAGAGTTCATCGAATGGAACCTCTCCGAATGTTTTGCCTGCCCTAATGCGATGCTGTAGCTCATAGTCGTCGCCCTGCGATTGTGGGAACCAGTGAAACCGCAGTGAGCCCTGCAGCTTCTCGAACGAATGGGAGGGTTGCGACCAGGTGCGGCCCAGTTGCGACGACGCACCGCCCTCGAGGGTCAATCGTCGCTCCGGCAATCGCCAGAGCTCCGCCTTCAATTGCGTGATTTGCTTGAGCTGGTATCCTCTGGCCAGGAGGCTGGGAGGCAGGGCTGTTTCCGGAACCACACTGCGGAAGTCGCGATGCGAAAGTTCCGCCCCGGCAGACCACTGCCAGCGCCCGCTTTCGAAAGCAGCGAAGTCCATGCCCACGGATTCCCGCCGCATGTTGAAACTTTCCAACACGGGTGCCGGACCCTGAAATGAATTCCTGATGTCCCAGTTTTCACTGCGCAGGTCCACGCTCAGCCTGTAGCGGAATTTGGGATTCGCCTGGAAGGGGCTTGAAAGTTGCGCCTGCAGCCGCCTCTTGTCCGCGTCCCAACGATACATGGAGACCAAGTTGATGGCCTGGTGGCGAAGGTTGTAAATCTCCGGAGTGATGCTTTGAAACGGCAGGCCGCGAAACAGCAGAAACAGTTTTTCCAGTTTGCCCTGGCCCCAGCCGTCGCGCTCGCGGTTGCGGAAAAGAACGTCGAATTTGCCATCGTCTCGGGCCTGCAGATCGAACTGATAGCGGGAAAATATTTCCAGCCCATCGATACGGACCCTGGTGGTCAGCAGGTCGGACAGGCACAGCACGCTGGCCGGCGCGAAAGCCATGGCGCGATCGAGCAGGGCGGCATTCACTTCCGGCGTGGGCTGGCTTCGCACCTCCACAATCCGCGGCTTGCCTGCGCGGTTCCAATACTTCAGCGCAGCTTCGATGTTGCCCTGCAGAAAATAGACTGTGCCAAGAAAATCGTTACCGTAGGAGTCCGTGGGATCGAGCTGCAAGGCCCGCCGCAAGTAGCGCGCCGCGGCGGGGTAACGCTTCTGCCTGAATGCCACTCCCGCGATTTCCAGAGGAAAGCGCTTGTCGCCGGGCTGGAGGCGGGCGCCGGCCATGAACGCCCGCTGCGCGTCGTCCCATCGCCCCAGCTGGGCCAGCGCCGTACCGTAATAAAAATCGAGATCAGCCGAAGGGGAGCGTGCTGCTTCGGAGAGGATGATTACTTCCTGCCAATTCCGTTGTGCGGTCAACTCCCGCAGCCGTTCGAGCAAGGTGCGGTCTTTGCTTTGGGTGAACGCCTGGGTGGCAAAGCTCAACAGGAAAAGAAAAACAAAGGATCGGATCAGCGAGATTGGCCTTGAGGCAGAGCCAGCAGCGTCCATTTTCCGGCCGCGCTCCATTCCCCTTCGAAGGTGGAGCGCTCCTGTTGCAGAAGCTTGCGCTGGGCCGGATCGTTGACCATTACTGTTTCCGGGCCCACTCCGGTCACCACCACATAGTGCAGCGTGCCGCCGCCCGCAGGCTTCAGGGCCACGATCAGGGGACGTCCCTTGGCGAGATGCTGTTGGAGATCTTCCCACTCTCCGCGAATTGTAAACGTGCGGAAGCCCTGCTCCCGGAAGTAGCGCTCCATGTCGGAAGCATAGATGCCGTGGGCCTTGGCTGAAAATAGCGTGCGCTGTATCTCGGTTGCGTCGGAAGCGTTGCTCGGCGCCTCGCCCTGCCTGGCTTGCCAGTATTGCATCACCATGGCGATGCTGGCTGCGCCGCAGCCGTCTTTTTCCTGCTTTACGAAAGGAACATCCAGCCAGACGCCCGGAAGGTCCGCGGCCGGCAGCAAGCCGCAGACCGCGAGCAGCACGAACACGACCCTGACCGCGCGGCCAGACATCTTCAAGACCTAGCGGACCGCAACAATGATCAGAATGAGAACAGCAACCGCCACCAGAATAATGATCAGGTCGCGATCACTCAGCGAGCCGGCGGCGAAATCAGCCTGCGCCTTCTGGGTCCGTTGGGCCAGTTGCGCGAGTTCCGCGTCGTCCAGAGTGGAAACGGCGTTCTTCACCTGCTCCGGGTTCATGTGCGCGGAGCGCAATGCCGTTTCGGCCTTCTCGGAAGAGAAGAATTGCCTTACCTGTTCCACATTCTGCTGCCGCAGGTTGGAAGCCTGCACCGCGGCCCGCTCCAAGTCTGCCGGGCTAACCAGGTGCGCAGCCCCTTCTGCCAGCAGGTTCTGGGGAAGGAGGAAAATCATGGCCAGCAGAAAGGCTGTTGCCACTCGGGATAGCTGCTTCAGATCGAAATGCATGCCTTCGAACCTCCACTAGGATTCTTATCGTAAGCCTGACTGCGCGGACGGCGCGTCGCTGCAGATTGCTTCTCGGCAACCTGCAAAAATACTACACGCACGGACTGTGATGCGGAGGCCATTCAGCGGGTTTGTCCGCAAGGTAACAAGATCGATAAACAAGGCCAACGCTCATGCGGGCTACAAGTTTTCCACCGCTTTCTGCAACTCGGCGGCAATCCACTCCGGAGCGCTCCCCCGCGGAAACCGCATCGGCACCCCGATTTTCACCTGTATCTTCCCCGGCGGAGCAAATTTCTTCTTCGTTTTTTTCATTTCGAAGAGACCATCGATCCGAATCGGGACGACCGGTAGCGCCAGATTATTTGCCAGTAATCCCACGCCCGCCCGGAAGGGACGCATTTTCCCGTCCGTGGTGTGGCGTCCTTCGGGAAAGACCAGAATGCTGTACCCCCGGTCCACGGACTCTCCCGCGAAAGCGAAGCTCTCGCGAAACCCAGCTTCCCGGGGCAGGGGAAACAGGTTGAGCAGCGAGACTCCCAGCACCCACTGCACCCGGCCAAAGACTCGGCCCAGCAAACTTCGGCCGCTGGGCGGAGTGCGCAGCGCTTCCAGGGCTTCTCCTCCAGTAGCCGTAGCCAGCCGATGACGGAAGCGGGCCGGGAGCGCGGTCTGTACAAAACCAACATCCACGTCGTCGATATGGTTGCAGACGACCAGCACCGGCCCGCGAAGGCCGCGAAGATTTTCCCGCCCGCTGATGCGCGGCCATCCCAACAGAAATACCGCCGGGCGCAGGAGCAGGTAGTGCGTGACCAGCCGCACCCAGGTGGTGGGCCAACGCTGCACCCAGGCCGGATAATGGTAGAGAGCGCGGGGTGGAAGCTGGCCATGCAGCATGCGCTCCAGGTCACCCACGGTTTTCACCGCGGCGAACCGGGTCTCGCTCAAGTCCACCTGGTAGCGATCTTCGAGCGCGCCCAGCAATTCCACACGGTCGAGGGAACTCAGATTCAATTCTGCTTCGAGACTGGTCTCCTGACTCAACTCCCCCGCGCCTTTCCCTCGCACCCGCCCAATCAATTCGGCCAGCGGACTCAGTACGGTTTGCCCGGCCGGCATCGCCCCCAAACGCGCCTGCACGACTTTCAGGATCGCGCTGGTTCGCGGCTTCTGCGTGGAAGTACGCGGAAAGTCATCTTCGGGCCACAGAAACCAAATCCGCATGCGCTGGTACTCCGCCAGAATTTCGTTGGCGCGCTGCACCACCGGTTCAGGATCGGCCTTGCTCTCCCGCATGATCAGCACCGCGCAGGGCTCGGCGTTCCCGTCCCGTGGCAGCGCGATCACCACACAACCTCTGATCTCGGGCTGGCGGCGCAGCGCGGCTTCGAGGTCCTCGGGATAGATATTCATCCCGGCGGCAGTGACGATCACATCTTTCTTGCGGCCCTTGAAGAACAGATTGCCTTCGGCATCGAGCGCGCCGATGTCGCCGGTCCCGTACCAGCCTTGTTCCGACGTCATGGGCTGCAGTTCGTTTCCGGTCCAGTATCCGGCGGCCACGCCGCTGCCGCGGACCAGTATTTCGCCGTCCGGAGCCAGTTTGACCTCGCGCCCCGCCAGCACCTTCCCAATCGATCCCTTACCCAGTCGAAAAGGATGATTCACGCTGACGATGGATGTGGTTTCCGTAAGCCCGTAGCCCTGAATGGCCGCGAAGCCCAGGCGTCCCCAGAACTCTTCGGTCACGCGGTCGAGCGCAGCCCCGCCGGAAATGAATGCCCAGAACTTCCATCCCAACTGGCGATGCACGCGGCGGAAGATCCACCAGCGATGAAGGAAATGCTTTCCCTCCGCTGCTTGAAAGCGTTGTTGAAAATCTTTCAGCCGGCCTGCATCTTCCAGATCGCGCTCAATCTTCTCTTTCAGCGATTGCAGCATGCGCGGCACCGCCACCAGCACCGACGCGCGCTCGCGCCTTATGGTGCGTATGACTTCGCCGGGATTGAGCGCATCCTGAAAGATGACCGTGCCCCCGAGGAGCTGAGGCAGAAATATTCCCAGAAATTGGCCAAACACGTGGCTCAAGGGCAGCAGATTCAGAAAACGGACGGGATGCACCCAGCGTTCGTACTTCAGATATCTCTGGATTTCTGTTTCAGGGGAGCGATGTTGCCGAGCACATTGCCGTGGGTGATGACCACGCCCTTGGGTTCCGCGGTGGTTCCGGAAGTAAACACGATTTCCAGCACATCGGCGGGGCCGATCGCTGCGGCGCCGTAAGGCGCCGCCACATGGCGCGACACTGTTTCCGGCAAATCTTCGAGAATCAAAGCCGGGATTGCAGGCAACACATGCTCGCGGGAAGACACCAGCAGCCGCGCATCCACATGCTGAAACACGCGCAGGGTGAAGTCCGCGGCGCCAGCGTCATCGATGGGACAACAATCACGCCGCGCAGGGCGCAACCAAAAAAGCATGCCACCCACTCCGCCGAGTTTGCTCCCCAGAGCAGGACGCGCTCTCCTTGACCAATTCCACGTCCCTCCAGTTCGCGGGCAAAGCGAAAGGCGGCCTCGGCAACTTGCCGGAAGGTCCAGCGCACGGTCCGGTACCCGCGGTGCTGAACGTAGGCGCATTCCCGCCCGCGTTGCAGAAAGCTGTCGAGGTATTCGACCACGGAGCGGCGCTCCATGTTCAGGATGGTATCGCTTTGCAGCGTCCAGGTGGATATCTCGATGACAAAGGAGGGTTTTGATTACGCCGACATGCGCCGCGCATTTTTCGGGTAGAAGTTCAATCTGCATGGTGATCAACCTTTTCCCATGCGCAGGCCATCGTCCAGCGCGGCAGGCTTCTCCGTCATGACCCGCTTTCTGGTATGTTGATTGATGTCGTGATCTTAGTATTCCTGCGCGGAGAAGTCACGCTTGCTCAGGCAGGGCGCAGATTTTGATCAGCCCGTCTTTTACCCGGCGCAAAAAGTCTTCCGCGTCGGCCTGGGCCCTTTTTGCTGCGTTGGGATCGTTGCGATTCTCGAAGGTAATTTCCTGCAGAGTAATCTGGGCTGCGTCTTTGGGTTTGAAGCCACGGGTGACCAGCTTTCTGGCCCGCGCCGCAAAACTCTCAGAGTCAACCAGCACCGCCGGTTCGCCGTGCACCGAGCAATCGTGGTCCTGGAACTTGCTCGCCGCCAGCCGGTCGTAGGCGCTCTTG
>CAVVYF010000004.1:0-284809 GCA_963752375.1 Terriglobia bacterium | reverse complement strand
CCTAAGTCCAACGCGTCTGCCAATTCCGCCATCCCGGCTTACGCCTATTTTAACTGACGCCGGTACTGATATCATTCCCACCAGAGTGCTAAAGTCCAATACATATTGGCTTACCCTCCTGTTGCTGTCGGCGATGATCGTGGTCCCGCTGGCGGCGCAGGATGGTGCAATGATGATGTCAGCGGCGCGGCCCGCTGCCTGCCATCAACATGAAGGCGCGCTCCCTTCACCTCAGCCAGTGAGCTACCGCTGCTGCCAGAGCGGACACGATTCCGCCATCGTGCAAAGTTCGCGGCCTTTGCGACCGGATTTGTCCGACTTCGCCGCTCCGGTTGAGCGAACCGAAATCTTCGCCGCGCCGGCGATGCTTCCAATGGCCATGCAGGTATCGGCCTCGGCTGCCGACCCACCAAAGCTCACTCCACTGCGCATCTAGACCCAACGCAAACCATTCGTTTTTTTTTGACAACCCACGTGGGGACAGCCGCCCTCGGCTGTCCGGTCGAGCATGGCTCGGCAGGGTTTGGCATGAAACATAGCGGAGCGTTGCTCCGCCGGACAGCCGAGGGCGGCTGTCCCCACGTGGTTTCAGGCGACTGTCTGGCTTGCGCTTTAACCGGTGAAGGAGAACGTCGGTGCGGAACATCTTTTTGCTTGCCCTGGCCATCGCGGCATTTCTGGTTTCAAGTCAACCGGCCCGGGCCCAGGATGGCGGCGACATGAATGTGTCAGGGCAAACCTCATCCATGGCCGAGACGAAAATGGACCACGACAAGATGGACATGAATTCGCACTCATTCATTTCGTCTTTGTTGCAGCATGCCACCTCGGGCACGGATGCAGAGCCCAATTCCACTCCCTTTTCCATGCTTATGACGACCAAAGGGAAGTGGACGCTGATGTTTCATGGCGAAGGCTTTCTCAGCGAGACCCAGCAGAGCGGGCCGCGCGGTGGCGACAAGCTCTTTTCCACAAACTGGTGGATGCCGATGGCGCAGCGCAAATTCGGCAAGGGCACTCTGACCCTCAGGACCATGCTCAGCTTCGAACCGGCGACGGTTTCGGACCGCCGCTACCCCGAGCTTTTCCAGGAGGGCGAGACTGCCTTCGGCCGTCCGGTTGTGGATGGGCAGCATCCCCACGATTTTTTCATGGAGCTGGCCGCTCTGTATGACTACAAGATCTCAGAGCGGACGATGCTGTCCGTGTATGCCGCGCCCATGGGCGATCCGGCAATGGGGCCGACGGCCTATCCTCATCGGGCCTCGGCGTCGGAAGATCCCATCGCGCCGCTGGGCCATCATCTTCAGGACTCCACGCACATTGCGGCCGATGTGGTCACGCTGGGCATGACTCACCGAAACCTGCGAGTCGAGGTTTCGGGATTTCATGGACGCGAGCCCGACGAGTTCCGCTGGAACATCAACTCCGGGAAGATGGACTCGTGGTCGATGCGGGTCACCGCCAATCCCAGCCAGAACTGGAGCGTGCAATATTCCATTGCGCAGCTGCACAGCCCGGAGGAGCTTGCTCCCACTGAGGACATCAGACGCATGACCGCGTCGGTCCAGTACAACCGCCCGTTGCGGAAGGGCAACTGGGCGTCGTTGCTGCTGTGGGGGAGAAATCAGGATGTCGCTGGCGGCAACGTTGGCAATAGCTATCTGCTGGAATCGACTTTGCGCTTTTTCGACCGCAACTATGCCTGGACTCGCATTGAAAATGTGGACCGCACAAACCAGCTTCTGCTGGGCGGCGATCCCGAGCCGCCCGGTTTCAGCGAGCGGTATTTCACCCGGGTGCAGGCTTACAGCGCCGGCTACGAGCGGGAGGTTGGCCATATTCCGCATCTTTCAACGGCGCTGGGTGGACAATTGACGTGGTATGGCGTGCCGGATACCCTGCAGCCGATCTACGGCGGGCACCCGGTAGGCGGGATTTTGTTCCTGCGCCTGCGGACGCACTGAAGCTAAACACGCCCACGTAGGCCCGGACGCCCTCGTCCGTGCGGGCGAGCGCAGCTCGCCATGGAATTTGCGGCAGGAAGGTTTGCGGAGCTTCGCTCCGCCGGGCGGGACGAGGGCGTCCGCCCCTACCTGTGCAGGGGGGCGAAATCTATTGGGATTGGCTGACCCGGTTGACGATCATCGTAATCGCCCTCTGCGCCGCCAGGGCTGCCCCTTCCTGCCAGCCGATTATGTGACTGCAGTGGTCTCCGGCGAAATAGATCCGATCGTCGGGAACGATGAGTTCCTGGTAGGGACCTCGATAGAAAGGCGCATCGGCAGGGGCCGGAAACTGGGGCCCGCGGCTGACCCAGGATCCCAGGCTATAAGGCACCTTGCCCCAGGAGATATAGATTGGCTTCTGCAGTTCCTTGCTCTTGCCGGGATGCAGTTTTTCCACTGCGGCCCTGGAAGCTCCAATTTTCGCGTCATAGGTAGGCAACTTGCCGAACTCAATCCAGTTCTCCACGGCGTAGCCGGAGAGGAGCACTCCCCGTTTCGACATCAGCTTCGCGCTGGGATACCAGAGCAGATTGATCAGACCGGTGGTGAGGAACGAGATGCCGCCGTAAATCTCGTCGCCGTCCTGCTCCCAGAAGCGCCGCGATTCCCACGCCACTTTGTAGGCAGAGTCATAGACCACCTGCTCGATCGCCGACTTCACGCGCGGAGCGAAGTCGCTGGGAATTGTCTTGAGGATGCTGAGCGGCATCGCACAAATGCAATAGGCCGCCTCCGCGGACTCAACCGGGCCGGATTCTCCCTTGCGGTACAACACCCTGACTCCGCCGGTGGTTTTTCTGATTTCGGTGACGGGTGAGTTATAGCGGACCACATCGCCCAGAGAACGCGCGAAGGCGTACGGAATCCGGTCCATGCCACCGACGGGCTGGAACATGGTGGCCTGCATGTCGAGCAGTTCTTCAAAAAGCATCGGCTTGCAAAAATCCGACTTGAGCAACTCCGGAAAAGAGAGCGGTGCGCGGGGGATTTCAACCTGATCGCCCGCGCCGGGCAGTTGCCGGTCGCCGGAGCGCGACGAGCCGGTGTATTGATAATTGTTTCCCAGGGCGCCATAGGTCTTCAGAAATTCCATGACCGCAGCGTGGTCGTCGCGGGTGAAGGCCTGATCGAGCGCGCCCTGCTGTATGCATTTGGCCAGCAGCTCGGCGACATGCCCGCGAGTGTCGTTGATGGCCTGCCCCTGCCGGATGGGTTTGCCGTCGAAGACGCTGTCATTCTGCAGCAGCGTGCTGCGCGAGCTGTTTACCTCAACCTCAAGTTCCACTCCCAGTTCGTTGCAATAGCCCAGCATGGTCTTGTGTATGGAGGGCAGGCGCGCCGGGCCGCAGTTGAAGTAATTGCCTTCGTCGAAGGTACAGTCTTGCGATGTCCCATCGTTGAATGCCAGCTTCGATCCGCCGCGCAGGGTCCAGTTGCGCCCGCCGGGGCGATCGCGCGCTTCCAGCACGGTGCAGTCGAAGCCGGCCCGCTGCATTTCATAGGCGGAGACCAATCCGGCAATCCCAGCGCCGAGAATAATCACTTTTGTTCCCCGCCCGGTCGATGCCGGCAGGGGAAAGTCCTTCCGCTGCTCGCTCTCGACCATGCCAAAGAGCCCCAGCGAGTGCATGGTCATGAAGGCGGCGCCATAGCCGCCGGCCTGGGCGATTCTCGCGATGAACTCTCGTCTGCTGATGGTCATCTTCGTTTCTGTTCCTTGCCGCGGCGCCGATATCTCAGCGTGACCGACCTGCCGCGTGGGCCCTGTACCATTCTTGGGATTCGTATAACCTACCATCCCCGCAAGAGGCTACGCATTGAAACTTTCAGTTGCCCGGGCTCAGGGCCCGGCGGGTCGAAATCCTCTGTCCTCCTGAGCGCGGAGTGAAGCCCGCTTCGCGGGCTTCACCCGGAGTCGAGGGATCCCTTGCAATAGCGATGCGTATAGGGTAGGGGTCCTTCGACTCCGTTGAACGTTTCGCAAGCGAAACGTTCAGCTGCGCTCAGGATGACACGGTGCTGTCTGCGATCAGACTTGTTCCGTTGTTTCCCTGGCGCAATCCCGCTACACTGGCACTCTTATGTCGAACCCAATTCAGCCCAATATCAAACTGAGCAACACTGCCGACTATCGCGAAAATTACGCCAACAGCGTGCAGGTGCGGGTAAACGTCTGGGATTTCTTTCTGGTATTCGGCACTTTGCTGCAGCAAAGCGAATCCCAGGTGGAGGTCAATAATTTTCAGGGGATTTATTTAAGTCCGCAGCAGGCGAAAGCGCTGTCGGCGATCCTGCAGCAGAACGTGGCGGGGTACGAGAGTACGTTTGGTGAGATCAAGCTGGATCCGCGTATGATGGCTCCCGGCCCGGTGCACTAGCCCCGGCAGGCACCGCATCCATCCACTGCATTGACTACCGTTGACCACCCTTCGCGACGGGTTCACTCTGGACTTGTCTTTGCCATCGCGTTGGCGGCGCTCGTGGCGCTGCATGCGCCGTTGCTGCGACTGCCATATTTCTGGGACGAAGCCGGATACTACGTGCCCGCCGCGCGCGATCTGCTGATGACCGGCAGCCCGATTCCGCACTCAACCGTTTCCAACGCGCACCCGCCCCTGCTGATGGCTTACCTGGCGCTGTGGTGGAAGCTGGCCGGTTTTGCGCCTATCGTGACCCGGACGGCGATTCTGCTCGCATCCTCGTTTGCCCTGCTCGGCCTGTTTCGGCTGGCGGAGACGCTGGCCAATTTCGAAATCGCTGTGACGACTGCGATCCTGACTGCGCTCTATCCCGTCTTCTTCGCGCAAAGCTCTCTCGTCCACCTCGACCTGGCAGCCGCGGGACTTACCTTCTGGGGACTGAACGCCTACATGAAGGGAAGAGGAGGGAACGCCGCGCTCTGGTTCTCGCTCGCCAGCTTGACCAAGGAGACCGCGATCCTCGCGCCGCTTGCTTTGTTCGCCTGGGAGCTCGTACCTCGGCGCTGGCGGAGCTGGCAGAAGGAGAATTTGCCGGAGCGAAGATTCCCGCAGCCGGGCTGGCTTCTGCTTCCGATGCTTCCACTGGCGGCCTGGTACGTTTTCCATTACTCGAAGACCGGATTTGTTTTCGGCAATCCGGAATTTTTTCGCTACAACGTCGAGGCCACGCTGCAGCCGTTGCGAATTCTGCTGGCCCTGCTGGTTCGCCTGTGGCAGACCGCCGGGTATTTTCATCTGCTGCTGCTGACCCTGGCAACGTTGTTCGCAATGTGGCTGCCGCCGCTGCGCGACGAGGGTGGTGAACGTCCGCGCATCGCCCTGGACGCACAATTCGCCATGCTCTCGGTGGTTGCGGCGTACGTTCTCGCCATGGCGGTGGTCGGCGGCGCAGAGCTGGCGCGTTACATGCTCCCGGTGGTTCCGTTGGTGATTCTGGTCTGCGTCTCCACCCTCTGGCGCAGGGTACGCCTGTGGCTCGGTGTGGTTGTGGTCGTGGCTTTGATGTTCGTGGCGGGATGGTTCGTCAACCCTCCCTACGGATTCGCTCCGGAAGACAATCTGGCTTATGTGGATTACATCCGTTTGCACCAGCATGCCGAAGGATTCCTGGAGGCGCGCTATCCCATGGCGCGGGTGCTTACCGCCTGGCCGGCCAGTGATGAGTTGACGCATCCATACCTGGGCTATGTGACGCGCCCCATGCGCGTGGTGCGAATTGAACACTTCGCGCTGGAGCAGCTTATGTCGGCGGCCGACGCCCGCTCGAATGATGTTCGCGCCGACTTTGAGGTCGCGCTCGTGTTCTCGACGAAATACGAGCCCGCCCATCCGCTGTTGCAGGATTGGCATTTGTGGCAGGAGTGGAAACAGCGATTTTTCGACTACCACCACGATCTGCCGCCGGCAGCGGCGGCGCAGCTGCTGGGTGGGAATGTGGTTTACAGTGAGACGCGCCATCGCCAATGGATAGCCGTGATTGAGCTGGAACAGATTGTCGATGCAAAAAATGGAGGACGGGCGTCCTCGCCCGTCAAATCCATCCCAATCGATCGTCAGGTTTTTACTGCTGTGGCGGCGACTGCGCCGGCTGTGCCGGCGAAGAAGTCTGCATTCCACCAAAAGAGCCCTGGGCTCCTGGTGAATTGGGAGTGGATGAGTTCTGCTGCAGCGGGGCTGCCGATTGCAACGCAGGCTGCGCCGGGGTGGTGATCAGGCCGCCGCGGTCCATGGTTGGATCGTAGATGAACTGCCACTGGTTGTAGTGGTTCTTGTGATTGAATTCGCGAATCGTCGTTGCCTTGCTGAGACTAGCCACGCCGACGATAGGGCCGCCGCCGAAAACCGCGCTGGAAAGTTGAGCGCTGCCAATCCCGCCAGCCGGGCTGGAGTCGGATTTGGACGCATCCGGCGAATCCGGGCTGGCTGTAGCCGCGTCCGCACCAGAGTCACCGGCTGGATTGGCGCCCGGAGTTGCGCTGGCGGCCGCAGCGGTGGCTTGGGCGGCGGCTCCTCCGAGCATGGTGCTGGCTGCCCCCAGAAGGGCCGCTCCCCCGGCCTGGGCTGCGGGACTCCCGATGGCAGCGGCTCCGGCAATGCCTGGAGAACCGGTGAGCTGCACTTCTCCCACGTGCAGAAGCTTGAAATCCTTGCCGGTGATGGGATCCTTGTAGCGGCGGCGCAGGAAGCGAATGTTATTGGTATTTTCCAGGTCTTCGAGGCGAGAGGGGTAACGCCCGGTTTTCTTTACATAGCGTTGAATCGCCCGCGAGTATTGCGTTCCCCGGTGGATCATTTCTTCTTCGCGATCGCGTCGCACCCGGAAAGCGATGGTGGGAGCGGCCACGCCCGCAGCAATCACCAGCAAGGTCACGAACAGCATCAGCATGAGCAGGATGTAACCACGTTCGGAGCGGCGAGGATGGTTGTTGGTCGTTGGTCGTTGGCCTGTGGTCGTTGGCCCTTGGCCTTTGATCGCTAGCAGTGTGTCCTGAGTCATTAAAGTTCAATCCAGTGCAACACTCCACTGGTCGGAAAAACAGCTGGCAGCAGCGCCTTTGCCAACGACCAAGGGCCAAGGACCAAATCCTGACGACTGAAGACTGACGACCGACGACTGCCTTACCCTTGCGTCAACGGAATACTCTGCCGGTTATTGTTCAGCACATCTTCCACTTCGACCGAAACCGGCGTGATGTGCAGAATCCGGTAGCGGCGATCGATGATGTCGCCTTCTCCGGCAATGAAAACATCCTCGCCCTGGGAGAGGAAAATCTTCTTGGGCTGACCCGGCTTGCTGGCAAAGCCGAAAAATTTGAGGTTGATGGGAGGCGGCGGCGGAGGACCCTGCGGGACGACTGCAACGGGATGCGTCTGTACGGGCACGATGGGCTTCGGAATCTCCACTTCGGCGCGGAAAATGTTTCGTCCCGTTCCTTTGTATTGCGTGTCCTCGCTGGCCTTCAGCCAGTCGTAGCGCAGGGTGGGATCAAGTGAACGTACGGGCACGATGCCAGATTTTTTCCCCGGCCTGGGTCTTGCCGCCACTATCCGCTGTGCTCCCGCCGGGGGCGCCACGACCGGAGTGGGAGTCTTGGCCGATGCCGGGGAGCTGGGGAAAAAACGCACGACAACCATCACCAGCGCCACGATCGCCAGGGCGATGGCCGCAATGGTCTTGTTCCGGTTTTCCGTCCCCAGCTGCATTTATCCGCTCGCCCTCTGATATGTTTCCAGTTTCAATTGCAGCTTGACCACACCCGACTGCTCGCCCCCCAGGTCCACGCTGTCAATGATAAAGAACAGGCGGTCGCGCTCGATCGAATTGATGAAGCGCACCAGTTGCAGATAGTCTCCGGAAAAGTCCGCCTGAATTTCCACCGGGCGCAGGCCCACCGGGTCTGTGTCCTTGGCCTTGGAGCGAATCTGTCCGATCTTGACCCCGCTCTGCTTCGCCACTTTGCCCAGTTCCTCATAAATCGCCGAGTCCTGCGCGGGCAGGCGGGTCGTATAAAACTCGTCGATCTGCTGGCTGGCGACCGCGATCTTTTTGTCCACGTCCTTGAGCGGTTCGGCCTCGTGCGTTTTTCGCTGCAACTCCTGCCACAGCTGGTTCAGCTGTTCGCGGCGGGAGCTCTCCGATCCGACCAGGGGAGAAATCAGCAGGAGGACGGCGGCGATGTCCACCACCAGCAGGGCTGCGATCGCGATCTTGGCCTTCTTGCGGAAATCGGGCGCTTCGGCCATCAGTGCGCGCCTCCCTTGTCGCTCTCAATTTCCGGTACGTACAGGGCGCTGAGCTCGAATTCAACATTGTCGCCGGGGGCCTGTCCGGTCCGGCTCGACTCCTGTTCGATCTGGGTCTGCTGGAAGTGTTGCGAACTCTCCATCTTGCGTACCAGTTCGAGGGCGCGGTCGCGCGATTCTCCTGCCACGACGAGCTTGATCTGCAACTGGTTGTCGTCGGCCTTTCCCGGCCGGATGGAAACCACGTGCAGGCGGGGCGGCATCACCCGTTCGAGGTCGGAAAATACCTGGGTCCAGGAGAACGACTTGCGCTGAAACAGATCGTTAAGAAACTGGGCCCGGTCGCGGGTGCCGCGATTGGCGGGCATGTTGAGGATCGCCTCCGCCTTGGCTTTCTGCTCATCCCGGGCCTCAATCTGCTGCCGGCGCTGTTCGATCAGGCTGCGGTCCTTACCCGCCGCGATCCATCCCGACACCGCGCTGTACAGCAAAATCAGGGTGAAGAGGCTGAGGGCGGCCACGGCCCCACCCCAGCGCAGCCACAAAGGGCCGGAGTCTTCGTAGGGATGGGTGGCGAGATTGATGTCAACGCGCATATCAGGAGAGCAGGGCCCCCACGACTCCCGCCATTCTCCACTTGGGAATCGATCCCACACTTCCGCCCAGTTGCGATGCGGAGACCAGGTCCGAAACCTGGGCGCTGGTCTGGGCCTTCAGCGCCGGTGCGGCGCCGCCCGACTCGGGCAGGCCAGCCACAAAAATCTGGCCAATATTCAAGTGGTAAGTATCCTGAAAGAATACCACCGAAGGATAGACTTCTTCCGCCAGCTGCTCCCCGGTAATGTTGACCCCTCGCGTATTCTCGAGGGTGCGAAAGAGCAGGAGTTGCGGGCCGTCGAGGATGGCGATGCTGGTGGTGCGGGCATCCACTTTGATGACCAGCGAAGGCTCCTTCGCATGGGCCGCTCCCAGCGCCGCCAGCATGGAAGGCATCACCACGCCGGGCTGGTACCCGGCCTGGCGAAAGGCGGCTTCGTAATCCTCAACCACGTTGGCCAGCGCCACCGCGGCGATCACGCGCACGCCCGCGCTGGAAGGTTGTACGTGGTAGGAGACCTTGGCCTTGTCCACATCGAAGGGCAGGGATTTCTTGAGCCGGAAGCGGACTACGCCTTCGGCTTCATCCCGCTTGGAGGGCAGGGTCTCGAAGTCGAGCAGCACGACGCGGACGGCGGCGTCGGGCAGCACCGCGATGACGTCACGCGACCGTCCGCCAATGCTGCCCAGGGTGTCGCGAATGCTCTCGTACACGGCATCGGGCTGCCGCAGATTGTTTTCGATCAGGTCGGGAACCACGCAGCCGGGCGCGAGCTCGCTCGCGGCGCAAGCCTCCAGGATGTGGCCGCCGTTCTCGGAAACCCGGCCCACCAGGACGCGGTCAGCAGAGATTTCGCAAGCCAGCTTCGGCCTGGATCCGGACTTGGGAAAAGTACTCATCACTTGGGCTTATCTTAACAAGTAAATCGCGGCCAGGCGCGCCATAGCAATAGCCGGAAGGGCACTATCAGTCGTCAGTCGCCGGTCGTCAGTCTTCAGCAAACCCGCGCGTGCGCCACGTGTTTTGCTGACGACCGAAGACTGACGACTGACGACTGCTTTACCGCATGTTTTCGATGAATGTGACTTTGTTGATTTCCTTCAGCGTGGTCATGCCCAGCCTGACTTTGTCGAGCGCCGACTCGCGCAGGAAACGCATGCCCTCTTCGCGGGCGGCGCGCCGGATCTCCGACGTCGGCTTCTTGACCAGAATCATCTCGCGGATGCGGTCGCTGAGGTCGAGCAGTTCATGGATCGCGGTGCGGCCGCGGAAGCCCGTGCCCGCGCACTCGATGCAACCCTGGCCTTCATAGAAGGGGACCTGCGACCACTGTCCCGGATCGAGGCCGCTGGCTTCGAGCACTTCCGACGGATAGTGCACCACGGTACGGCAGGATTCGCAGATCAGCCGGACCAGCCGCTGCGCCAGAATGCAGTTCAGGGCGGAGACGAAGTTGTAAGGCTCGACCCCCATGTTCAGGAAGCGGCCAATTACGTCCACGACGTTATTAGCGTGGACGGTGGTAAACACCAGGTGCCCGGTGAGGGCCGACTGAATGGCAATCTGGGCGGTTTCGGTGTCGCGGATTTCGCCCACCATGATCTTGTCCGGATCGTGACGCAGAATGGAACGCAGCCCGCGGGCGAAAGTGAGGCCCTTCTTTTCGTTGACCGGAATCTGGGTAATACCGCGAATCTGATATTCCACCGGATCTTCGATGGTGATGATCTTGTCTTCTTCCGTCTTGATCTCGCTTACCGCCGCGTACAGCGTGGTGGTCTTGCCGCTGCCCGTCGGCCCGGTGACCAGCACCATGCCGTAGGGCTCGGCGATGTAGCGCCGGAATTTTTTCAAATCGTCGGCGTCAAAGCCCACCACGTCGAGCACCAGTTTGTGAAACTTCTCGCTCATCGACTCTTTGTCGAGCACGCGGAGCACGGCGTCTTCGCCGTGAATCGAGGGCATGATGGAAACGCGGAAGTCGATGGGGCGCTCGGGATTGCCGTACTTCACCCGGAAGCGGCCGTCCTGCGGGACGCGGCGTTCGGAAATATCCAGCTCGCTCATCACCTTGATGCGCGAAATGATGGTGGAGTGATGCTCCTTGCCGATGGGCGGCATGGCCTGGGTGAGCACGCCGTCAATGCGGAACTTGATGCACACCGAATCGTCGCGGGTCTCGATGTGAATGTCACTGGCCCGGCGCTGCAGCGCGGTAAAGATAGTGGTATCGACCAGGCGGATGATGGGGCTGATGTCGCCCTGCGCGGTCAGACGGTCGATGGAGATGCTGTCTTCGCCGCCCGCCTCATCCTCGGAAACCACGGCCAGGGTGAAGCCTTCGCTGGCTTCTTCCAGGACGCGCTTCGACTGTTCCGTCTTTTTGAGGATCTCGCTGATCTGCGCCAGGGTGGAGACCTTGGTGAGAATGCGCTTGCCCAGCAGCAGGCTGATCTCGTCGATCATCATGAGCTGGCTGGGATCGGCGATGGCGATGGCCAGCCGCCCGTCTTCGGTCTCATCCAGCGGCACGAAGTTATAGCGGAACATCAGATCCACCGGGATCTTCTTGAACAGATCGTGATGCAGCTGGAAGTTATGCAGGTCGATGAACTCGCAGCGGTAGCGCCGGGCGATGTCCTGGGCCTTGGCCAGATCGTCCACGTGGGGTGCGGGAGCCAGACGGGCCCCTCCGTTTCCCCCGTGCGCGACTATCGGTTTGGTTTCCGCTATTTTTGCCATTCCAAATCTGCCTGCAAGCTTCCTACCAATCCCGGACCTTGTTCGACCTGTAAGTACGCGGGCCTCAGTGAATATTCGAACCCAAAGAGAAGATCGGCAGATAAAGCGAAATCAATACACCGCCGACGAAGACCGCCATCACAATCAGGATGACCGGTTCGATCAGCGCCATGGTCGCTCCCAGCGCGGTCTGCACGTCCTCTTCATAAAATTCAGCCACCGAATTCAGCATGGCCGGCAAGGCCCCGGTGGATTCGCCGACCTCGATCATTTCTACCGACAGGTCGGGAAACATTTTCTGTGCCTCCAGGCTGCCCGAAAGGGTCTGGCCCTCGCGCACCCGGATGGCTGCTTCCGCGATCCCGTTCAGAATGCGCCGGCTGCTCATCGAAGCCCCCGCAGTTTCGAGCGACGGCACCAGCGGCAGACCGCCGGCCAGCAAGGTGGAGAGCATGCGTGAAAAATTTGCCACCTGGTATTTCAGCCAGATGTCACCCAGCAAGGGCATCTTCAAAATCGCCGCATCGATGCTCTCGGCGCCCCGGTCGGTGTTTTTCCAGCGCCAGAACAGCACCCCCGCGACCACCACCACAATGGCCGCGTACGGAGCATACTTCTGCGCCCGTGTTCCTATGGCCAACATGATGACCGTAATGGTCGGCAACTGTGCATTAAGGTTCTCAAAGAGTTTGGCAAACTCGGGCACTACGTAGGTCACCAGAAATACCAGCATGACCATCACCATCGTCACCAGCAAAGCGGGATAGACCAGGGAGACGGCCAGTTTCTTTTTGAAAGTCAGGGCCAGCCGTTGAAACGCGATATAACGGCCGAGCACTTCTTCCATGTTGCCGCTTTTCTCACCCGCCATCAGCGTGGTGGTGTAAATTCGCGGAAATACTCCTTGCGCCGCGAACGAATCTGACAGCAGTTCGCCGCTCTTCACCCGCTCCCGTACATTCTGCAGCCAGGCTTTCAGGTTCGCGTCTTTCTGCCGCTTGATCAGCAGATCGAGAGAATTCAGGATGGGCAGGCCCGCCTTGATCAGGGTCAGGAACTGCTGGTTGAAGATCACGAACTGGCTTTGCCGGACCTTCCGCCCGCCGAACTGAATCTTTCCCCCGGAAAACAGGCCCCTCGGCTTTACCCAATAGACCAGGTAACCCTGCTGCACAAAGCGCTCGCGGACTTCGGATTCCGAGTAACCATTCTCCACCTGTTGCGCCAGGTGGCCGCGATCATCCGCGACTTTTACCAGAAATTGGGCCATGTCCTGGTCGTGTTACCCCTCTTCCCACCCAAGTCTAGCATTCAGCTGTATGAACTTGCCGTGAATATGCCCTAACGAGTGCCTGCGGCAGGTACCGCTGGTAACCCCCAGCCTCAATGCCAAGCGACACCTTTAAAGAATCCCCGTAACGAGATGTTAAATAAGCCTTTCGTTAACTCTACTGTCCAAAGCTCTGGTCCACGATCTCAGTCCCGGGGGGAGGGGTAAAGCGAAAGCGCTGGTCGGCGATGGCAATATTCTCGCGCTGCTCACGGAACCGGTACTCAGTTACCGAATCGTCCGCCTCTTGAAATTGGATGCGGGCAATGCGGTAATCGGGAGTGATTTCGAGGAGAACTTCGTTGATTCGATCGGCCATGGATTTGGGCACGCCGCGCAGGACCGTGTTGCCCGGGGTCACTGGAGGCACGTCGGGGGCAACAGACAGGCCATCCAGTTCCTTTTCCAGCCGGGTCTTGCCCAGAAGCAGGGCCAGGGGCGATCGCAGGTCGTCCAATTTCTTCACCGAGGTCCGCCGTACCTGGCGCTCGCCGGGAACATAAAACCACGCCTCCTTGCCATCGCTCAGAAAGAGCTTCTCCTTGGGAGAACGGTATTCCCAGCGCATCTTGCCAGGCTTTTTCAGCCACAGTGATCCCGATTCGGAGCGCTCGATTCCGGCCCCGCGGTAGGTCTCGCTGAATTCGGCCTGCAGCGTACGCAGATGGTTGTAGTGATTGTCCACCGCCCGGGCGATGGCGTGAACGTCAGGAGTCGGGTTCGCCGCCAACGCCGGCAGCAAGGCCAGCAGCGGAGCGAGAAACCGGAAGGCCAGGGAGACTGCTTTCACTGATTAACGATATCGTAGTTCGCGGCTCAATAGTAGGTCACCGGAAGTGGCCATCTCTTCCGTCAAGCCTTCTAAAACCAGAGAGAAATCAGCGGAGCTCTGCTCCGCCGGACAGCCGAGGGCGGCTGTCCCCGCGTGTTTTGGGGACAAATCTCGCCCCAAAAACGAAAGCGTCCCAGACTCATAGAGTCATGGGACGCTCGTCGAACAGCCCTCCCCCGAAGTCTGCTCAAGAACAGCCTAACGCCTTCCGGAAAGCATGGGAATGGCCCGAATGGGCTATTCGCGTGGTCGCTCGCGCCCATATCTTAATCCGTCGGTAGAAACTTGGGTGCCAGTGGCGCTACGTATCCCGGGGGCGTGCCCTTCTGGATGAAGGGAAAGTCGTCGGGGGTGAGCAGTTCCACACGGCCCCCGGACCTTAGCTGGTAGGGATGGCCGAGCGGGTCGCGGGGCAGGCCACGCAGCAGTCCCGCGGCCTCCAGTTCGGCAAAACTGGCAGGGAAGCGCCCGGTTTGCTGCTGGTAGCGGCCGATGACAGCTTCCAGTGTGGTGACATCTTCATCGACTTGCAGCGCCCGCAGGTGGGCTGCGGCATTGGCCCGCACGTTCTTGTCCTTGGTCGTCTGGTAGGTGGTACTCCACATCATTCGGGCCAACTGTTGATCCCCAACATGTTCCGCCATCTTGCCCGCGAGAATGGCCAGGAAGGGGTGAGCGTTGGGCACCCGCGCCCCGCGGGCAAATACTTCGGCCGCGCCGGCGTAGTCCTTCAAGTCCATGTAGCGGATGAAGCCTTCGTTGTAGTAGAGGCGCCACTCATCGGGATTGTTGCGGATGCCGAATTCTTCCAACTGGATGGCGCGTTCGGGCATGCCACCGCCGCCGGGCGGCTCCGGAGCCAGAAAATTGGTGCCGTATTCGTAGGCCACGAGCAGGTGGGGATCGAGAGCGGTAGTGATCTCTAACAGCGGCGCCAGCAGATCGTAACGCTGTGCGCCTCCGTGATGCCGGTTGCCAAAGTACTGCACCGCCCGCGTCCAGTAGATGTCAGCCAGCAGGCCATCGTAGCCCAGACTCAATCGCTTAAGCGCTTTGGGCGAAGAAATGTAGAGGACTTCTTCCAGCGTGGCGCCGCTCCTGACCTGGTCAAGGCGGCGCAACAGCAGCACCGAACCCGCGAGGCAACCCGCCAGAAGTACACTGAATACGACCGTGACTTGCCGCGAACGGCTCATTTCAGGTTCCGGTGTTCAAAGACCAGCACCGCTCCGGAGATGGCTACCGTGGCGTAAACCAGAGCATAGGCGCTGTTGTAGAGGATGAGCTGGCCCGCGACCGGATTGGAGTGGGCCACCGAACTGATGACATTCAGCGCGGAAAAATTGGGCACGAGGTAGGCCGCGCCAGTGGCCAGCCAGCGCGTCATGCCCTGGCTGATGCCGGCGAATCCGCGCAGGTCCTCGGCAAAGCTGCCAATCACAAACAGCGAAAATGCAAACACCGCCGCGAGCAGCGGTGACGAGAATGAAGAAAAGAACAAGGTCAGGGCGGTGATGATCAGAAACTGCAGGACGATGAAATACAGCGCCACCAGCACCCATGCATCCGGCTTCTGAAAACGGTGCGAAACGTAAAGCAGGGCGACGAAGACCCCGATAGCCATGAAAAACGTGTTCACCACCAGGGTGCCGGCCAGCCCAAAAAATTTGCCGACAATAAATTCCCAGCGCCGCACCGGCCGCGAGAGCACGGTATAGAGGGTCCGTTTCTCGATTTCCTTCGAGACCAGCCCGATCCCGATGAAGATGGCAATGACCACGCCGAACAGGGAGACCGCCGTCAGGCCCAGGTTGATCACCACCAGGCGTTCGATGTCGATGGAGATCTGGCCCACCAGGATGGACGCTCCCGACATCAGCAGAGCGAACACGATCAGGTTATAAAGCACCCGGTCGCGTACCGCTTCGCGGAAGGTGTTGGAAGCGATGTGGACGATGCGCGCGCTCATACTCTCCCTCCCACCGTGGCGCCCGCAGGCTGCAGCTTCTGCATGAAGTAGTCTTCCAGTGAAGTCCGGACCGGAGTCACCGAGATCAGGCGCAAGCGCTCCCGGCGCAGGGCCTCGAGGGCAGCGTCCTGGTTGGCCTCGGAAAGGACTGCCCGCACCGTATTGCCGGTGATGTAGCACTCCGCGCCCAGCGCCCGCAACGATGGCCGGTACCGCCGTCCCGTGCCAGACCAGTTCCACCCGGCCGTGAACGCTGGAAGTAAGGTCAACCACGGCGCCCACACCGCGTAGTTCGCCCTGATGGATAACGGCCACCCGGTCGCACAACGCTTCCGCATCCGACAGAATGTGGGTGGAGAAGAAAATGGTCTTGCCTTCGTGCTTGAGCTGCTCCATCAGGTCGCGAACTTCACGGCGGCCCATGGGATCCAGGCCCGACATCGGTTCGTCAAAGAAAAGCACTTTAGGGTCGTGCAGAATGGCCTGCGCGATTCCCACCCGCTGCAGCATGCCTTTGGAAAACTTGCGCAGCTGCACCCCCGCCACATCCGGCAACCCCACGCGCTGCAGCACTTCATCGACCTTGCGCGAAAGCTGTTTGGGATCGACCCCCGAAAGCTGTCCGTAGTACTCGAGCAATTCGCGGGCGGTGAGATAGTCGTAAAAATACGGCTGCTCGGGCAGGAATCCGATCTGCGCCTTCATCTTCGGATCGTCAAGTTCCATGCCCAGAATGCGGGCGGTCCCGGAAGTCGGGAAGATCAGGCCCATGAGCAGCTTGAGTGTGGTGGTCTTACCCGCCCCGTTGGGCCCCAGAAAACCGAAAACTTCACCCTCTTCGATGGCCAGGTTAAGCGGCCGCAAGCCGTATCGGGGTTTCTTGCGCCAGAAGCCGACGCTGTAGGTTTTTTCCAAACCGAGTATTTCGATGGCTGCCATAGCAGGAACTGAGGCGTCTCTCGACGCGTTGCTTGGGTGTCACACAAAGTATATTTCAATCGGCGCGCGGGCTGGAATGGCAGGAGGAATACGCGGCATTACGAAAGTAAAGGGCCGGGACAGTGGTCCCGGCCCCCAGGGTGTTGCAACCCCGGCTGAAGCTTGATCTATTGAGCGACCGCGTAAGCCACGCAGGTCGCGACATCCGGGGCGGGCAATCCGCCCGACACGCCCGGATTGCTGCGCAGAACTGCATCCGTAACTATGCAGAAGTTGCGGACACCGGTCTGGTTGAACGCTGACGGGGCAGAACCCACCACAAACGAAACATTCATGGCGCTGGCGCCTGAAGGAAAACCCGTAGCCTTGAACGCGTATCCGCTCTTCACCCCGGTCGAAAGCACGGGGTCGATGAGGCACGCCGTGGCCGAACTCGGAGTGCATCCGGTGGGCAGGCCGCCCAGGTTGGCTAGCGCAAGTGCGTAACCCACCGTGGGATAAGCTGCGTTATAGGTGACCTCGGCAGTCGCGATACTGCGAACCGAGGCCGCCGCTGAGGACTCGTTGGCGGCGATACGCGCCCGCAACAGGTTGGGAATCGCAACCGCCGCGATGATCAGAATGATGGCAACCACGATCAGGAGCTCGATCAAAGAGAACCCTGCGTTGGTTGCAGATTTCCGAATTGGGCTTGTCCGCTCCATTACGGGAATGATATGGCACTTTTCTGGCCAATCTCGACGGTGAGCGCCGTTGTTGTTTAAATGCATTAAAAACAATGGTTTAGAATACTTCCTGTCCGGGGGAGCAGATTTCGGGGTGAGATTCTGACACTATTTGTCGCAATCAGCGACAATATTTGGCGCGGAGTCTGACGGCCGGACGGGGCAGAACCGAAAACCATCGGGGTTGATCATCCCTGATGGTTCCTCCTTCCTGCCCACCTCGCCTGGTCCCAGCTGCTGGTTCTACAGGACAGGATACCCAGCACCGGTACAAACCGCAGCGCCGCCCGTAACCGGGGGTGCGCCGGCAGCACCCACGTTGAAGTGGATGACACCGTCTTCGGCGGAGCAGAAGTTTCGCACTCCGGTCTGGTTGAAGGAAGCTGGGGCCGCGCCCGCTCCGTAGCCCAGGTTCAAGCTGCCGCCATTTCCCGCCAATCCGACCTCACCATAGTAGTAGCCGTTCTTGGCCGCACCGGGAGCCGTGGCATTCGAGAAGGTGCTGTCAATCAGGCAAGCGTTGGCCTGAGTGGGCCCCCCCGCGGGGCAAGTCGAACCTGGCGCCCCAGGCCCCAGTTGGCCCAGGTTGGCGGAATATCCCACGGTCGGGTAGGCCGTCGAATAGCTGACCTCGGCGGTGTTGATGGTGCGGATCCCGCTCACGGCCGACGATTCATTGGCCGCTATGCGGGCACGCAGCAGGTTGGGAATGGCAATGGCGGCGAGGATGAGAATAATCGCAACCACGATCAAAAGCTCGATCAGTGAAAAGCCGCGCTGCCGCTGCTTCATCGTAAATACCCCCACAAGGTTAAGGGCCCAACTCAGTCCCAATCAGGTCCCTGAGACCGGCGTCGCCGACCCGGGTCAAACCGGGTGTCCGCCCAGCCATGCGGCCGAATCGCGCCCTGCAAGGCCTGTTTGAGCTGGCCAACCGATATCCTACACCTATTTTCGATCCCGTGGCCTGCGGTCAAGACGGGAATCTTGCCGGGACGGAGGAGCCGAGTTTCTGGCCGGATGAGGTCGGCTGTCTGGCAGGACTTGTGGATCAGGATGGATCGAAGGCGGGACGACTTCAAAATGTGGCGCTGGGCTGAAAAACAAAAAAAGAGCATCGGGTGTTGCCACCCGATGCTCCGGCTTCGTACCCTCCCCCGGGTACTTTGCCAACTCTTACTGCAGAACGAGGTAGGGAGCTATGCAGTTCGCCGCACCACCCGTTTCCGGAGTCGTAATCGCGCCTCCGGTGTTGGGATTGGCGCGAAGCACACCATCCTCAGCCGAGCAGAAGGCACGTACGCCGGTCTGGTTGTAGGCAGCCGGGGCCGCACCCACACCGTAAGTGATCAGCAGTGCGCCTGCGCCACCCGCAGCGCCCAGTGCGTCCACCTTGTAGCCGCTCTTGCCGCCGGTAGCCATGTTGTTGGCGAGCGCGCCATCCACCAGGCAGGCCGTAGCCTGGACGGGTCCGCCGGCGGGGCACGACTGCGCTCCGCCGCCCGGCCCCAGGGAAACCAGGTCCGCCGCGTAACCGACGGTCGGATACGCAGACTGATAGGTCACCTCGGCAGTGTTGATGGTACGAATCGAGCTGACGGCAGACGATTCGTTGGCTGCGATACGTGCACGCAGCAGGTTAGGAATGGCGATCGCAGCGATGATCAGAATGATCGCAACCACGATCAGCAACTCAATCAGTGAAAAACCCTTCTGTTTCCGCATCTCGTTAGTCCCTCTCTCCGATTCAAAATTTTGGTCTTCAGCAGACCCAATTAGGGAATGTGTTCGCATTCGGGAGGCCACTCCCGAGGCGCGCCATTCCAAGCCTCTCCGACCTGCATGTCTTTTATTTTCAGTATTTAGGCAATCTTTGGTTATTCGGGTAACGCCCTCGGCGGAGGGCTGCAGGGTTGGATCGGTGTCAGATTTTGGCAGGAGCAGTGACAATCTGTGTCATTTTGGGACTCGCAGCGACTGGATTCGCCCATTCGGGGAAGTCGTCGGCTGCCTGAAGGCCAGCCTCAATTGCAAGCTCAAGTTATAGCGGAGACCGTGAGACTTAAGGGTCCTGTCCCTGAAATTCATTGGTCTGTCATCCCGTCCGGAGCGAAGCGCAGCGAGCGCAGTGGAGGGACCTGCTGTCGCCAACTCGACCTGCGCTCTTACATTTTGATAGTCGTCTATTGCCGTGACTGGACCTTGGGAGGCATCTGGCTGGTCCGCCGTTAGCTTCTATGGTCGCATCGTAAGTGAAATGCTTTTCTCCGCCGTATCCGGGCGGCTGTTCCGGAAATAGACAACCGGCGACTAAAACGTAATCGGCGCAGCTCGAGTTGCGACAGCAGGTCCCTCCACTGCGCTCGCTGCGCTTCGCTCCGGTCGGGATGACGATATTAGTTTCTAAGCATTTTCAGGACAGCGCATCGAAAGCGCCAGGGCACTCGGCCGGATCCGTGACCAGGCTTTTCCATTGGGCTTGATGCGGGTGTCGGGAAGGACGCTGGCGAGCGCTGGGTGGACGAGTTTAGCGCAGGGCGACGAAGGCGGTGCAGGTTGCGGGCACGATCACGGGGGCGGACTGTCCGCTGGGATTCTGGGCGCGCAGGACGCCGTCTTCGACGGAGCAGAAGTCGCGCACGCCGGTGGAGTTATAGCCGGACGCGGATGCCCCCGCGGTGTAGCTGACCACCACGGAGCCGCCGGTTACGCCCGCCAGGCCGAAGAAGTATCCACTCTTGGCAGCGTTGATTGAAGTGGCGTTGGAGAGCAGGCTGTCCACCAGGCAAGCCGCGAGTTGGGTGGGACCGGAGCAGGTGGAGCCGGCGCCGCCCGGTCCGAGTTGGGCCAGGGTGTCGGCAAAGCCGACTGTCGGGTAGGTTAACTGATAGGTGGCCTCGGCGCTGACGATGGTCCGGATCGAACTCACGGCAGAGGCTTCGTTGGCGGCGATCCGCGCCCGGAGAAGGTTGGGAATGGCGATCGCGGCAATGATCAGAATGATGGCCACCACGATCAGCAACTCAATTAATGAAAAGCCATCTGGTTTACGCATCCTGTTGTTTCCTTGCCTGCAAAATTTCCAAGGAGCATCGGATTGCTCCGATGCTCCCTGGATTTCGTTCTGGACCATGTTGGCCGACCCCACTTCTTAGAGTGTGGTGAAGGCGATGCAGCCTGCGGTCGTAGCGATCGGTGAGCTGCAGCTACGCCGGGAAGGAGCGGAGGACGGCATCCTCGACCGAGCAGAACGAGCGCACGCCTGTGCTGTTGAAGGCCGAGGGCGCTGCGCCAATGGTGTAACTCGAGACGGGAGTGGTAGCGGTCGTCCCATTGTCCATCGCGAAGTAGTACCCACTCTTGGCCGCCGAGGCGGCAGTCGCGGAAGCCAGGGTGAAGTCAATCAGACAGGCGTTGGTCGAGGCGGGAACCGAACATGCACCAGCGCCGGACGGCCCAAGGGCTGCCATCGTGATCGAGTAGCCGACGGTCGGATACGCGGTGAGATAGGTCACTTCCGCGGTGTTGATGGTGCGGATGGACGCGACCGCCGAGGCCTCGTTGGCTGCGATCCGGGCGCGCAGTAAGTTCGGAATTGCAATCGCAGCGATGATCAGAATAATCGCGACCACGATCAAAAGTTCAATCAGTGAAAAACCTTTTTGTTTACGCATAGTTGTTTTGTGTATCTCCGTTTTCCGTTAGTGAATTCTTAATTTCTCTACAGTTAGTGAAGGCAGGTGGCCTGCCAATGCGAGCGTGTCCGCGACATGGAAGACGGGTTGCAGCTAACTCTGATTGCTTGCACCGTCGCTGCGAAAAGCGAGAACTGCGTCAGCGCACGCAAGCTCTGCGCATGCGCGCACATGACCACTTCGTGTCACAAAAGATGACAGATTGCAGCAGCCCGAAAGAGGAATCTCTCCCGATTCAGAACCGTAATAAGAGTCTGTCATCTTGAGCGCGAGTCGAAAGATCCCTACCATTCCACGAACTCTTCAGCAGCCTGCAGTGCCTGGCATTTCCGAGCGAACCGGAAAATAGCGCCCGGCACTCACCGGGTCATAGGGGTGCTTCGACTGCGTGGCTGCTTGGCTTCGCGAAGCAGCCACTCCGCGCAGCATGACAGCCCTCCGGAGGAACCTCACTCGCTTCCCGGCTTAGGATCGAGGTCTTGCGTCTGACGCCCGAGGTCCGCCTTCCGGCGTCCTGACGTAGAATAGTGCGGCATGCCCGAGCTACCAGCCATTCAGATCGATGCTGATATTTCCCGGGCGTGGTCGATTCCGGCGCCGTTCTATACCGACCCTGCGGTGTGGGCGCGGGAAAGAGAGCGCATCTTTGCGCGCGCCTGGCAAGTGGTGGGACATCGCGGACAACTGCTGCAGCCCGGCGACTTTTTTACTACCGAGCTGCTGGGCGAGCCTCTCTTGCTGGTGCGCGGCGCCCAGGGCGAGCTGCGCGGCTTTTATAACGTCTGCCGCCACCGCGCCGGGCCTCCCGCGGAAGGATGCGGATCACGCAAGCTGTTTCGCTGCGGTTATCACGGCTGGACTTATGGGCTGGACGGAGCGCTGATCAGCGCCCCGGAATTCGAAGGACAGCCGGGATTCGATCCCGGAGAATTTACCCTGGCTTCCGTGCGGGCGGAAGAGTGGTCCAACCTGATTTTCGTCAACCTTGATCGTGATGCCGCACCCCTGGCGAAGACTCTGGGCGAGCTTCCGCAGCAAGCCGAGCGCTTCGGCTTTACCGGTATGAAGCTGTTTGAACGGCGCACTTACGAGATGAAGTGCAACTGGAAAACTTATGTGGACAATTATCTCGAAGGCTACCACCTGCCCAGCGTGCATCCCGGGCTGAATAGAGAGCTCGATTACAACGCCTACACGGTCGAGCCTTATGCCCGTCACGTCCGGCAATTCAGTCCGATTCGCGGCGCTCAGCCGGGGGACGCCACGCCGCGCCGTTACCAGGAAGCTGCGGAAGGCCTGACCACAGACTACTTCTGGATTTTTCCCAACTGGATGCTCAACTGCTATCCCGACAACGTTTCGCTGAACATCGTGCTGCCCATTTCGGCCGATCGCTCGCTGGCGATTTTCGAGTGGTATCTGCCGGAGAAAGACCTGGGCAGCGCCGCGGCCAGGGCGTCGGTGGAGTTCAGCGACCAGATTCAGGTTGAAGATGTGGGCATCTGCGAAACGGTGCAGAAAAATCTGCACTCGCGAAGCTACCAGCGCGGTCGTTACAGCATCAAGCAGGAGGCGGGAGTGCACGCCTTTCACCGCATGTATGCTGAAGTGATGAATATGTAGCGCGAGTTGTCGACGAAAAGGAGTTTTTTTATGAGCAGTCTGACTTTGTTGCAATCTTTGCACGAGAGCCTATCCACCCGGGCGCAGGTCACGAGTGTGTTCGGAGAACCGATCGTCGCGGGCGACAAGACAATTATTCCTGTGGCCAAGATCGCATACGGTTTTGGCGGCGGGACGGGCAGCGGAGGACTGGAAATCAAGACCGCGCGGGGCGAGGGCGGCGGGGGAGGCGGCGGAGTCGGGGCCCTTCCCGTGGGCGTCTTCGAGGTGGGTCCGCAGGGAACTCACTTCATCGCGGTGAGCGACAAGAAGAAGCTGCTGGGTACGTTGTTGCTGGGCGCGGGGCTGGGCTTGCTCTTCGCGCGGCGCAAGCGAAGATAAGGCCAGTATAGTTTATGGAGGACGGGTGTCTCCGCCCGTCCCGCGGAAAACACGGGCGAGGACGCCCGTGCTCCATAAGCGCGGAAGCTCTAGCCTACCTTCACCAGCAGGCAGGTGATGTCATCGTGTTGCGGGGTTGCGCCCACGAAGGCATCCACGTCGGCCATCATGCGGCGCAGCATTTCGTCGGGAGAGCCGGCCGCGCCGGCATTCAGCACCTCCAGCAGCCTCGTTTCCCCGTATTCCTCTTCGCGCTGATTCAGCGCCTCCACCAGGCCGTCGGTGAAGATCACCAGCCAGTCGCCATCCTGTAACTGCAGGCTGCCGGATTCATAGCGGGCTTCCGCCTGGATCCCCAATGGCAGTCCACCGATGGTCAATCGTTCCACGGCACCCGGGCTGCGTCTGAGAATGGGTGTGTTATGTCCGGCATTGATATAGGTGAGGGTGCGGCTCACCGGATCGAATTCCGCCAGGAATGCAGTAGTGAAGCGCAGCCCGCCCTGACTATTGGTACAGGCATAACGGTTCATGCCCGTGACCAGTTCGGCCAGAGAGCAGGGAAGGGCGGAGAGGGTTTTGAGACTGGCCTGAAAAGTAGCCATCAGCAGGGCTGCGGGTATGCTTTTTCCGGCGACGTCAGCAACGGCAAGCAGAAAGCGGATCTCGCCGGAAGGATTGGCTGGACGGGCGAAGACGTCGTAGTAGTCTCCCGCGACGGTATTGGCGGGCCGGGTGGCGAAGGCGATCGCCAGTCCGGGAACCTGCGGCGGAGTTGCCGGCAGGAGCCAGCTCTGAATGTCGCGCGCGATTTCCAGATCGCGCTTCATGACCACGCGGTCCGACACCTCGAGCATCAGCAGGACGAAGAGCACGATCCCGCCATAGAAATGAAAGTTGAATTCGACCACCTCCACTTCTCCTGATTTCCCCTGTGTGGCTGAATCCTCCGCTGGGAAAGACCAGGAACACGATCCCCAAGAGCAGCAGGACGCGCCGGGCCGGGCTGAGTTTTTCCAGAATGGCCCAGAGAAAATCGAGCATCGTATGGAAGACGCCGTGAGGCTGGGTTTCCTGCCGCCGCCGTGCGCCATAGTCGCGCTGGTAGAGGCGAAAACTGGCGCGCGCGTCGGTGTGGAACTGGGTCCAGAGCTGGTTGAGTTCGAGTCCATCGGTCACGCGCTGCCAGAACTGATTGAGCTGAGCTTTGACGCCTGGGGGCGCCGGCTCTGCGGGTCTGGAGCTGGAGGATGGCATGATCGAGCCCGAATTATAGTCGAGCCGCGCAGGTGTGGTCGCGGGCGACCTCGCCCGCGAGGGGTTGATGCTTGCGGCCTGCCGGCCCCCGGGGGCAAGATGCCCCCGAGCCAGCCGGCGGGACGCCGGCGCTACTAAGGTCAGGGTCGGAGCGCTCTCCGTGCCGCAGGCCACAGCAGGTCCCTCGACTCCGCCGACCGATTCGCAACGCGAATCGGTCGGCTGCGCTCGGGATGACAGGGTTTAGGCGGGCAGGCGGTGAAGTCCCTCAGAAAAGATTCAGCTGCGGTTCGCTCGCCGTAGGCAGGAGCCGAAGTCTTTCGCGGCCGAGATGCGGCATCCCATATTTCTGCCGCAGGTTCTTCATCAGTTGCGAAATCCGCTTTCCGTAGGCCTTGGGCAGGAAGGCGCGATCCTGGTAGCGCTGCCGGTAGCCGGCGGCCAGCTGGGGAAATTCTTTTTCGAGAAAAGGCATGAAGACCGCAGCCGAGCAGGGCTTCAGAAACAGGGGATTGGCAAAGATATGTTTTCCGCCCGCTTCCGCGGTGGCGCGAACCAGCGCTTCCAGATTGCGAAGCGAGTCCGTGATTCCGGGGACCACAGGGGAACAGCTTACCCCGGTTTCAATGCCCGCCTCAGTCAGAGCGCGGACGGTTTCCATCCGAAGATCGGGTCGGGGCGCCCTCGGCTCGAGGATGCGGGCCAGCTTCACATTCAAAGTCGTAATCGTTATGTGCACCGTCAGGCGGTTGTTCAGTGAAATTTGACGGAGGATGTCCAGGTCGCGGAGAATCAGGTTGCCCTTGGTGACGATACCCAGATCCAGCCCCTGGTGTCGGGCGAATTCTTCCAGGATGGCGCGGGTCACTTCGAAACGGCGTTCGGCCGGCTGATAAAGATCGGTGGCGGTGCCGAGAGCGATCTGCTCGCCCGGCTTGACCCGGTGCAACTCCTGCCGGAGCAGGTCTGCGGCGTGCTGCTTGACATAGATCTTCTGCTCGAAATCCACGCCGTCGCGCATTTCCATGAATTCGTGGGTGTAGCGAGCGTAGCAATACTTGCAGGCAAACTCGCAGCCCCGGTAGGGATTGATGGTCCAGGTAAAGGGCATGCGCACGCCGGTGCAGCGGTTGAGCAGGGAACGCACGGGCAGGGTGAAGTACTCGACTTCATGTCCCTGGCGCAGGGATTCGCCCTCGGAGGCCAGGCGAGCGATGCCGACCAGTTTGGGCCCGGGGACAGGCAGGAGGGGAAGGGTAGCCATACGATATTCGCCTTTTGTTCGCTATCAGGTTAAGCGCTGGCCTCCCTGGTGTCAAGAGGAATGGAGGCCGGGCGTCCCCGCCCGGCTAGACGGCCGAGACGCCCGTCCTCCATAAGATTTTCTAGAGCAGGTGTCTGACCAGCAGCCACACGCCGGCAAGGGCAAGAATCGGGCCGCCCCAGATGTAGAGAACTGACCGCATTGCCAGCTCTGCCACTACATCGCGCTGGCTGCGCCAGGAAATGAAGAATGGCTCACCCGATCTGCCCTTCATCAGCACCACCGGGGGGGTGAGATCGAAGGCTTGGGTTTCGACCGGCGTAGCCTGGGGGATGCGTGGGACGGCGCTGCCGGGAGGCAACATGGATTCGATCGCGGCCCGCCGCTGGAGATCGGCGGCGGCGCGCGCTCAGAAATCCTTGGCGTCCCTGGGCAGCGTCGCCGGCCAGACAGTCAGCGGCATTTTCGAGGCCTGGATTCTCTCGGAGACTGGCGAGAACGAACAAATGGTCGCCGGGGCGGATGCAGAACTCCTGGAGTTTCGCCGGCACAAAGCTGGAAAGCCCGCGGCGCACCAGAAAATGCCGGGTAAAGGCATCGCCCGTGGAAGGCGAGTATTCCTCCTCGACGGAGGTCCGAAGTTCCATCTCGGCGCCACGCGGATCCACCATCAAGCGTCCTGTTCCGTCATCCAGGAAGAAGGGAGCGTACAGGACTTCCTCGGCCACTTCTTTCTCTTCTTCATCAGTGCTGCGCGCCACGGCGTGGTAGTAAAAGCAGTCCGCTTCAGAAAGGGGCGAGATCAGGGTGTACGGTCCCACGACTGTGCCGCTTACTTCTACGGCACCCAGCGCTGCGCCACGGATGGTGGATGTGGGTATGTTCTGGATCAGGCGTTTGCGCTTGAGGAAAGGGAAGCCGCGGAAAAAGAGGAAGATGCCAATCCCGACCCCGGCTATGCCCCAGAGTATGGGCGAGCGCAGGACAATCAGAGGATCGGAAGACGTCCCGGACCTGACGAAGCCCGCAGCGGCGATAATTTGGCGGATGCTCTCCATCTGGTCCGGCGCGGCACGCTGGGCTACTGGGCCGGTTTGGCTGGCGGTTCCGGGGGCCCGCCCGGGGGCGGCGGGATCGAAATGTCGATGTTGGTCACCGCGCCCAGCGACGAAAGCGGCTTGTCAAACTCCGGCGGATTGCCCACCACCAGTATGGCCAGTTTTTCCTTGTGCAGGTATTTGGAGGCTGCCCGCGCTACGTCCGCCTCGGTTACTTTCTCCACGCCTTCGCGGAATTTTTCCAGGTAGTCCTGGGGATAGCCATAGAATTCGTAGGCCATGCGTTCGCGCAGAATCTTGTCGGGCGAATCAAGGTTGAAGATGAAGCCGTTCAGGATCGAATCCTTGGCCAGCTTGATTTCGGCTGCGGAAATGGGATGCCTGGCCACGTCGTCAATCTGCTCATCCAGCGCTTTGATGGATTCGAGCGTGGTCGCGCTTTTCGTTCCCATGGCCAGGCGCACCATGCCGGGATGGTCAAAAGCGGTTCCAATGCCGCCGCCGACGGCATAGGCCAGCCCCAGTTGAGTGCGAATGGTGCGGAACAGGCGTGAAGAAAAGCCGCCGCCGAAGGCTTCGTTAAAGACGCGGACGGCGTAGTAGTCGGGATTGTCGCGCCGGATGCCGACGCCCACCATGTCGATCGAACTCTGGTTGACATCGTCTTTCTGGACCAGGTAGTAGCCCGGTTTGGCTGGGGTGAATTCGATCTCTTTTTCCTTGAGAGCCGGCCCCTTGGGCCAGGCGCCGTAGGCCTGGCGCAGTTTGGCCTCCAGCGCGGCCGCGTCGAAGTCGCCGACGATTCCCAGGATGATGTTGTTGGGATTGACGTGAGCGCGGTGCCAGTCGATGAAGTCCTGGCGGGTGACGGCGGCGACCGTCTTGTATTCGGCGACTCGCGCGTACGGATTCTGGGCGCCGTAGGCCAGTTTTGCGATTTCGCGGCCTACAATGCCATCGACGTCATCGTTGCGGCGCGAGATGGCGTCAAAATATTCTTTCTGTGCCAGGTCAAGCTTGTCGGCGCGGAACTCCGGCCCGCGCAGCAGGTCGTCGAATACTTTGAACACGTCGTCAAAATCGGCCTTCAGGCAAGAGAAAGAAATGGTTGTCGAATCGGAGTTGCTGTTGGTCTCGACTTTGGCGGCGCGGACTTCGAGGTAGTCATCCAGTTGATCGCCGGTTTGCGTCTTGGTGCCTCCGGTGCGCCAGACTTCCCCGTACATGTCGAGCATGCCCGTCTTGTCGGCAGGCTCGGAGCGGGAGCCGCCGCGAATTCGGGCGACGCCATCAACCAGAGGCAGTTCGTGGTCCACTTGCAGGAAGATGATCATCCCGTTGGGCAGGACGATGCGTTTGGGCTCCTGGGGATGAAAGGCGGGAAGCGGCGGAATGGTGATCTTCTGCCAGTCGGTGGCCTGGGCGGCCGCCGGAGCAGCCTGAACGATCAAGCCGATCATGAACGCGAAGGTGAGAAGAGGGAGAAGAATTCTTTTCATCTTCATTGCCCACCTCCATTTTGCGCGGCCGCCTGGGGAGGCGAGATGGTCTCGATAATTCCTACGGTCCGGTTGGTGGGGACGAAAGTCTGATTGGCGACGCGCCGGATATCGGCCTTGCTTACTTTGTCGAGGTTCTCCACCTGGTGGAAGAGCTCGCGCCAGTCGCCATAGAGCGCCTGATACAAAGCAAGGGAGGAGGCCAGACCTTCGTTGTCATCCAGTCCGCGCAGCAGGTTGGCTTTGGCCCGCGTCCGGATCATCTTCAGTTCTTCGTCGCTGATGTCTTCTTTCTTCAGGCGATCGATTTCAGCATGAATCGCTTTCGCCACTTCCTCGTTCGTGTGGCCGGGAAGAGGAAAGGCATAGAAAGCGAACAGGTGGGGATACTTGTTGCCGGGCAAACCGGTAAAGCCCGCCGAGTAGGCGGCGATCTTCTTATCGCGCACCAGGGCCCGGTAGAGACGCGAGGTGCGCCCGTTCGACATCAGGTCGGCGATGGCGTCATAGACGGCATCATCGGGACTGCGATAGTCAGGACGGTGGTAGCCCTCGAGGTAAAGGGGCTGCGACCGGTCATAGAGGACGATCCGGCGTTCGGAATTTTGAGGAGGCTCGGTGGTGGTGCGCTCGTCGGGGCGCTCGCGGGCAGGGATGCGGCCAAAATATTTTTCGATGATGGGCAGCGTCTCCGAGGCCTTGACGTCGCCCACCACCGCTACCACCATGTTCGACGGAATGTAGTATTCATCGAAAAAATGCTGCGCATCGGTGGCGGAGAATGAATTCAGGTCAGCCATCCAGCCAATGCCGGGCCGATGATATGGATGCGCCTGGAACGCGGCGGTGGTGAACTGCTCCAGCAGGCGCCCGATGGGATTGCTGTCCACGCGCATGCGGCGTTCCTCAATTACCACGTTGCGCTCCTTGTAAAACTCGCGCATCACCGGATGCATGAAGCGCTCCGACTCGAGGTAGGCCCACAATTCCAGGCGGTTTTCCGGAAACGAATAGTGATACTCGGTCTGGTCCTCGGCGGTGGAGGCATTCAACCCTTCCGCGCCGTTGCTTTCGAGGATTTGCGGAAACTCGTTGGGCTTGACGTACTTTTGTGCGTCGGCGATATCGTCCTGCCAGGCCTTTTGCAGATCTTTCAGCTTCTGCTCATCCCGGCCCACCCGTTTGTCGCGCTCCTCGATATAGGCGGCGTATGCCTTCTCCACTTTGGCCAGCGCGATCTTTTCATCGGGGTAATCGGTGGTGCCGATCTTGTCCGTACCTTTGAAGGCCATGTGCTCGAACATGTGGGCCAGGCCGGTCTGTCCCATGGGGTCCTGCGCCGAGCCGGCGTTCACGTGGGTGTTGAAAGAAAAGACCGGGGCCTCCGGACGCTCGCAGATAACGACGGTCAGGCCGTTGTCCAGCTTCTTGACCGTAGTTCGCTTTTCGAAAGCAGACAGATCTTGCGCGACGGCCATCGCGGACAGAACTAGAAGCACAGCTACAGATTTGAGTGCGCGGTATTTCATCGGACCTCCACTGCGGTTGGACAGAGCATTTCAGGAAGAACTTGAAGTTACGTGGCGGGAAGGGAAGTTGTCAAACTTGACAGATGTTGATTGTGTGGCGCGGGCGCCCCCGCCCGCGGGAGTTTAAGGTCAAAAGGCGAAAGGCAAAGTCAAAAGCCGCGGGCGGGAGAGCCCGCGCCACACTATACTGAACACCGAGCGAGGTGGCGTGAGCACAGCACCGATGGTTGAAATTCAAGGCCGGCAACTGAAGCTTTCCAATCTGGACAAGGTCCTGTATCCCGCGACCGGGTTCACCAAGGGCCAGGTCATTGACTACTATGCCCGCATTGGCCCGGTTCTGGTTCCGCATCTGGAGGGGCGTCCGCTCACCCTGAAGCGTTATCCCAACGGCGTGGACAGCCAATATTTCTTTGAGAAGAACGCCTCCGCGCACCGGCCGGAGTGGGTAAAGACCGCGCCCATCTGGAGCGAGGGCAACCGGCGCACGGTCAACTACATTCTTGCCGACGATCTGAGCACGGTGGTGTGGATGGCGAACTTGGCCGCCATCGAACTGCATCCCTCGCTCTCTTTGGGAAAAGATATCGGCTGTCCCACCATGATGGTGTTCGATCTCGATCCCGGACCGCCCGCCAACATCGTGCAGTGCGCGCAGGTCGGCATGTGGCTGCGGGAAATTTTTGAGCACTTCGGCTTGCAGAGTTTTCCCAAGACCTCGGGCTCGAAGGGGCTGCAGATTTACGTTCCGCTCAACACACCCACCAGCTACGAGGCCACCAAGCCCTTCGCGCACGCGCTGGCTCGCCTGCTGGAGGATCAGCATCGCGAGTTGGTGGTTTCAGACATGAAGAAGGAGTTGCGCAAAGGCAAGGTGCTGGTGGACTGGAGCCAGAACGACCAGCACAAAACGACGATTGGAGTGTATTCGCTGCGGGCCAGAGAGCATCCCACGGCTTCTACGCCGGTGAAGTGGGAAGAGGTTGAGCACATGCTGAAGAAGAGAGACCCCGGCCTGCTGGTGTTCGAAGCCGATCAGGTGCTCAAGCGCGTGGAAAAAATGGGAGACTTGTTCGAACCCGTTCTCACCCTGAAACAAAAGCTGCCCCAGTTAGCGGTGGATGGAGCGACGGGCGTCCCCGCCCGTCCGGCGAGCGAAGCTCGCGGAAGCTCCACCGGTACGGGATTGAAAATCGCAGCCCAGGCTGGCCGCCAGAAGAAGGCCGTGAAACCTGCGAAGAAGAAAACAGCAGGCAAAAAATCGAGAACGATATAATCCGGGATCATGGCGCAACTCTACGTGGGAACTTCGGGATGGGCGTATCCCAGCTGGAAGCCGGATTTCTATCCTGCCAAGCTTGCACAGAAAAATTTCCTGCAGCACTACGCCACCCGGCTCAACACCGTCGAAGTCAACTTCACCTTTCGGCAATTGATCAAGGAGACGACTGCGCAGAAGTGGATCGCGGAGACGCCGCCGGGCTTTCGTTTTGGAGTGAAGGCGCACCAGGTGATTACCCACATCAAGCGACTGAAAGGCACAGCCGATTTTGTGCCCCGCTTTCTCAGCACAATCGAACCCCTGGCGCAGGCGGGCAAACTAGGCCCGGTATTGTTTCAGTTGCCGCCAAATTTGAAGGCCGACGTGAAATTGCTGGAGGAGTTTCTTCCCGCCCTGCCACGAGCGGTCCAGGCGGCATTTGAATTCCGCCACCCTTCCTGGTTTACGGATGAGATTTTCAATCTATTAAAGAGCGGAAACCGGGCGCTCTGCATCGCCGAAACCGAAGAGCGAACCACGCCCGACGTGGTCACCGCAGACTTCTGCTACTACCGCTACCGCAAGCCTTCCTACTCCGCCGACGAGCGCCGCGTCATGATGGAGCGGATGCGAGAACTTCTCGGGCAGGAGCGCAATGTGTTCGCGTATTTCAAGCATGAAGAAACGCCTGAAGGCGTGCTGTATGCGGAGGAAATTCTGAAAGAGATTCATTGACCACGGAGGACACTGAGGACACGGGGGAAGGTCCAAAACTCTTTGTCCTCAGTGTCCTCCGTGGTTAACCATCCTGGGTACTTTTCTCAACGTCCGATAATGAGCATACTCGTGGTGTGTCCTCCTCAACCAACGCTCGCGTGGTCGAAGGGTTCCTCGACTATCTGAAGATCGAAAAGGGACTCGCGCCTCTAACCGTCGCGGCGTACACCACCGACATTGGGCAATTCGCGGGTTTTCTGGAGAAGCGTAAACGCACATTGCTCGATGCCCAGCGCAGCCATGTGCGGGAGTTCATTCAGCAATTGTTCGGCAATTCGGTTGACGGTCGATCTGTGGGGCGCAAACTGTCTGCTCTGCGCCATTTGTATCGCTACCTGCTGCTGGACAGGATGGTCGAGCATGATCCCACGCTGAACATTGATTCGCCCAAACAGTGGAAGGTATTGCCCAAGGCGCTGGCGCGGGACGAAATGGAAAGCATGCTCGGCGGTCCGCAGCCAGCGTCGATGAGGAAAGACGCGGCCGCGCTGGCGGTGCGCGATCACGCCATGCTGGAAGTTTTGTACGCGGCGGCACTGCGCGTGTCGGAGATCGTGGGCGTAAAACTGGAAGACCTGAAACTTGATCTGGGTTGCCTGCTGGTGCGCGGCAAAGGCGATAAGGAACGGATTGTGCCGCTGGGGAAGGGCGCGCAGGATGCCCTGGTTGACTATCTGAAGGGAGCTCGGCCCATTCTGGCCAAAGGGAAGAGTTCGCCGCATCTGTTTCTGGGGCGCGGAGGCAAAAAATTGACGCGGCAAGGAGTGTGGCGGCTGGTGCGCGCAGCTTCGGTGAGCGCCGGGCGCAATGCCAGCCCGCATATGCTGCGGCACAGTTGCGCCACGCACATGGTTGAAAATGGCGCCGACCTGCGTACGGTGCAGATCATCCTGGGCCACGCCGATATTTCCACTACGCAGGTGTACACCCACCTGGCGCTGGATCGACTGAAGAGTGTGTACCAGAAACATCATCCCCGCGCGAAGACGAGGACGAATCTGTAGCGCCGGCAAGATGCCGGCGCTACACAAACATGAACATGAAATCCAGCGTCATCGATAAAGCTGTGCGCGCGTTTCTGCAGTCGCTACGCCAGCGCAATGCCTCGCTTCATACCATCAAGGCATACCGGGGCGATCTGGAGGAATTCGCCGCCTACGCCGGTTCACGCGGCTGGAAGCAAATCGACCACGTCACCATCCGCGGATTTCTGTCGCACCTCTACGAAAAAGGATTGGGCAAGACGTCGGTAGCGCGCGCGCTGGCGGCGGTGCGATCGCTGTATCGCTGGCTTGCCCAGGAGGGAGTGGTCGTACAGAATCCGGCGGCCCTGGTCTCGACCCCGAAGCTGCCTAAAAAACTTCCGCGGGTGCCGACCATCGAGGAAATGAATGGTGTGCTCGACGGAAACATGCCGGAGGTCGCCGCTTTTCCCGAGCGTGACCGGATGATGTTCGAGTTGCTCTACGGCTGCGGCATCCGGAACTCGGAGCTGATCGGGATCAACCTTGAGGACATTCGCCTGAGTAACGAGGCCATTCTCATCCGGGGCAAGGGAAAAAAGGAACGCTACGTACCGTTCGGCGACACAGTTAAGGTTGCGCTCGCGGCGTACCTGCCGGCCCGCCAGCGAATGCTGGCAGAACGCGAGAAAACTTCACCAGCATTGCTGATCAACCGCCGCGGCGGCCGGCTCACCACGCGTAGCGTGGGAAGGATCATCAAGAAAATTGCGGTGGCCAAGGGGCTATCTCCGGACGTCCATCCCCACACCTTGCGGCATGCGTTCGGCACCCACCTGCTGGAAGAAGGCGCGGACCTGCGCGCCATTCAGGAGATGCTCGGCCATGAGCGCCTCGCTACCACACAGCGCTACACCCAGCTCTCCATCAAGCACGTGCTGCAGGTTTACGACCAGACTCATCCCCGGGCCAAATAGTCTTCAGTCGTCGGTCTTCAGTCGTCAGAAAAAGCGGCAGGAGGGCGCCATCATGAATGTGGCGTTTGCGTGTGCTCGTCGCGCAGCCCATCCCACATTCCCACCACGCGCGCTTTCAACTCGGCGGTGAGCTTCTCGTAGGATGATTCCGATGCGTCGGCGTCAAGTGGCGGGTAAATGGGGTCGCCAATCTGAATCTTCAGCGGCGCGAACTTTTGAAAGCGCTGGCCGCGCGGCCAGGCGTCATGAAAGCCTTCAATCGCCACCGGAACAATCGGCACCTGCAGATGAATGGAAAGAATGGCGGCACCCTTCTTGAAAGTGCGGGGCGTGCCGTCGATGCTGCGCTCGCCTTCCGGATAGAGAATGAGGACGCGGCCATGACGCAATCCGAAGGCGCCGGCGCGCATGGCGGAAACCAGGTTGGCATCGGGATCCACGACAATGACGCGCAACCAGCGCGCCAGGCGGCGCATGAAGCCGGAACCGAAAATTTCGCTGGTGCCCACGGCAAACAGCCCGCGGAATACCCGCCAGGGCAAAATCGACGCGAGCACAACCGGATCAAGATAACTCTGGTGATTGGAAGAAATAATGTAAGAGCCCTGCGCCGGAAGCTTTTCCAACCCGCTCGCCCGCAGATGAAAACGGTCGTAGGCAAAAACCTGAAGCAGCCGAAATGCTGCGTACAGAAAGCCCTCGGCCAGGCGGCCGGGCCTGGCCAGGGCGAGGACTTCGGGATCGGTGGGGTCCTCTTCAAGCACCGATTTCCAGCCCGCCGGCTGCCGGGTCGAAGTAGCACGCGTTTTTCCCCCGGCCGCACTCTCGCGGATCGCGTCCACCAATTGGCGGACGCTGTAGATTTCAGCCATGGCCGATTCTTCTACGTCTCCGCCAAGTTCCTTTTCGACTGCGACCAGCAACTCAATGCGCTGCATGGAATCGAGCCCGAGGTCGAGCTCGAGATTGTCACTGGGACGAACGACTTCGGGAGCGCTCTTGCTCGATTCACGAATGATCTTCAACGCCTGCTGCACTTCGGGCTGTTCCAGCCACTGAGCATCCTCGACGCTAAGAGTTGGGGCGGTGCGGGCCTCGAAATCGGGCTGTCCTTTTTTCTGGTTGGCGCGCACCAGTTTTTCCATTTCGAAGCGTTTAAGCTTGCGGGTGGTGGTGCGCGGCAACGCCTCCTGCCAGATTTCGTAGCTGCCAAGGCGCTTGGTGGATGGAATCTTGGCCGAGATGCTTTCGATGTCGAAGCGGATGACTTCCTTCGCATTCACGATCTTGCGTTCTTTCAGCAGGTCGAAGTCGGGTACGACCACGGCATAGAGCCGGTCCGAGGCGGGATTGCCGGCTTCGCTCTCGAGCGCCATCACGCCGATTTCCTTGATGTAGGGAGATTTCAGATAGTACGACTCAATCTCTTCGGGATAAACATTCTTGCCATTGCTGAGCACGATCACGTCTTTCTCGCGGCCGGTGATAAACAGATTGCCGCCCGAATCGAAATAGCCAAGATCGCCGGTGTGCAGCCAGCCATCTTTCAGGACAGCGGCCGTCGCATCCGGCCGGTTCCAGTAGCCCTGCATCACGATGGCGCCCTTGATGGCAATTTCTCCGACGGCAGGTCCGCCATCTTCGCCAGGCTTGGGATCGACAATCTTTCCTTCGACCCCGGGCAGCGGCGGTCCGACGGAGCCGATTACGTTGTGATGAGGCAGGGCTGCGAAGGCCGCGCCCGTGGTTTCGGTCAGGCCGTAAGCCTGAAGGACGTCGATACCGAGGGCGTGGAAGTCGTATCCGATCTGGGGATCGAAGCGCGAGCCGCCGGTGATCAGGTAGCGCATGCGGTCGCCGAATGTGCTGTGCAGTTTGCCGAAGAAGACGCGGCCGGCGTTGAATCCCACTTTGCGCAAGCCGCGGTTGAGCGCCATCAGGGCCCGCAGCGCCCAGCCCGCCACCTTGCCGCGCTTGGCGACTTCCTTGAAGATGCGTTCGTGTATCAGGTAAAAAAATTGCGGTACCACGGCAAAAATCGTAATCTGCCGCTCGTTCAGGGCGCGCAACAACTCCGTGGTGTTCAGCGTTTCCAGATAGACGACCTTTGCGCCCTTGACCAGAGGCAGCAGAAGATTCGCCATCTGGGAGAGCACATGAAAGAGCGGCAGCACGCCGAGCACCGCGTCTTCGGGACCGACCCGCGCCCATCGGAAGACCGATTCCACTTCCCCCAGCAGGTTGGCGTGGGTCAGCATCACGCCCTTGGGATTGGAAGTAGTGCCGGAAGTGTAGAGCAGGGAAGCGACAACATCGGCTGCGACCGCGGCGGGCGCGAAGCTGCCCGGGCCTGAAGCAAAAATGCTTTCAAGGTCGGCCACCGGCGCAAGCGCGGCCGGACCGGCATTCGCCTGAGCTGTTACAGACTTAGGTTCGGCAGAATTGATAAGCGCAATCTTGATGGGAAGCTCGCCAATCGCCTCCTGTGCCGTCGCGAGATGCTTGACGTCGCAGAATAGCAGCGAGCTGCCGCTGTCTTTGAGCAGCGTCGTGATCTGGTCGGCGTGCAGGGCGGTGTCCAGCGGTACGGCGGTGCACCCGGAAGCAACCACCCCCAGGAATACGGCCACCCAGCGGGGATGATTGTCGGCCAGAATTACGACCCGCGCGCCCGATTGGAATCCGTTGCCGCCCAGCCAGGACCCGACCGACTCCGCCATGTGCCGCAACTCGGCGTAGGTGCAGCTCTCAACCCGATCCCGGCGCTGGATCTCCAGGGCAATGTTCCCGGGCCAGTGCTCGACGCACTCGACAAAGCGATCGTAGAAAGTGGGCATGGGTTCGCGGAAATATTACATGAAACCGGCTTTTGCAGACCAAAGTTGGCTACCATTCGCATGTGTGACGCGGCGGGACGCCGGCGCTACCTGGCATCTTTCATCCCAGGTTCCTCTCCGCGACTTACGCGCTGTGGCCGCATCTAATATGCTAGGCTTCTAATAGGGGCGGGTCTGCCTTCACAGGTGCATTGATTTGATTAACAAGGTATTAGGCAAGGTTTTCGGGACCAAGAACGAGCGCGAACTGAAGCGGCTCAGGCCTCGGGTTGAGGCCATTAACGCGCTTGAGCCGCAGATGCAGAAGCTCTCGGACGACGAGTTGCGCGCCAAGACGGACGAATTCCGCAAACGGGTGCAGGATAGCCTGGCCAGCCTTCCCGACGAGCCGGACGCCGATCACGACCGCCTTAAGCAACTTGAAGAGGAACGTACCAAGCTCATCAACGAGACCCTGGATGAGCTGCTGGTGGAAGCTTTTGCCGTGGTCCGGGAAGGCGGCCTCCGGGTGCTGCAGATGCGCCACTTCGACGTGCAGTTGATCGGCGGAATGGTGCTGCACCAGGGCAAGATTGCCGAGATGAAGACCGGCGAAGGGAAGACCCTGGTCGCGACCCTGCCGGTGTATTTGAACGCCCTGAGCGGACGCGGAGTGCACGTGGTCACGGTCAACGACTACCTGGCCAAGCGCGATTCCGAATGGATGGGCAAGCTTTACCGCTTTCTGGGTTTGACCGTGGGCGTGATCGTACACGATCTGGACGATGAAGAGCGCCGCGAAGCCTACGCCTCGGACGTCACCTACGGCACCAATAACGAGTTCGGATTCGACTACCTGCGCGACAACATGAAGTTCGACGTTCATGATTGCGTGCAGCGCCAGCACAACTTCGCCATCGTCGATGAAGTGGATTCCATCCTGATCGACGAGGCGCGCACCCCGCTGATTATTTCCGGAGCCAGCGAAGAGTCCACCGACAAATACGCCCGGGTCAATCGCATCATCTCCAAGCTGGAAAAAGGCGAAGAACTCGACACCGCACCCGGCGAGCCCAGCGAGCTGACCGGTGACTATGTGGTGGACGAGAAACACAAAAGCATTACGGTCACCGATGCCGGCTGGGAAAAGGTCGAGCAGCTTCTGGGCATCGGGAACATTGCCGATCCCGAAAACTGGGACCTCAAGCACCACGTCGATACCGCGGTCAAGGCCCATGCGCTCTACCGCCGCGATGTCGAATACGTGGTGAAGGACGGCGAAGTCATCATCGTGGACGAGTTCACCGGACGGTTGATGCCGGGCCGGCGCTGGTCGGACGGATTGCATCAGGCGGTCGAGGCCAAGGAAAACGTCAAAATCGAGCGCGAGAACCAGACCCTCGCCACCATTACCTTCCAGAATTATTTCCGCATGTACAAGAAGCTGGCCGGCATGACCGGCACGGCGGAAACCGAGGCCTCCGAATTCGAGAGTATCTACCGCCTGGAAGTCATGATCATCCCGACCAACAAGCCGATGCTGCGGCTGGAAAACCCGGACGTAGTCTATCGCACAGAAAAGGAAAAGTACTTCGCCGCTTCCGATGAAATTCTGAAGCTGTATGCCACCGGACGCCCGGTGCTGGTGGGTACAACCTCGATCGAAAAATCGGAACGGCTTTCCGAACTGCTCAAGAAGAAAAACATCAAGCATGTGGTGCTCAATGCCAAGTATCACGAGCGCGAAGCCGAGATCGTGGCCCAGGCCGGACGCAAGGGCATGGTCACCATCGCCACCAACATGGCGGGCCGCGGCACGGATATCCTGCTTGGCGGCAATCCGGAATTCATGGGTAAGCAGGAATGTGTGAAGAAGGGAATCGCGCAACCGTTGCGTGCCGCCCAGGGCAAGATCCAAATCGACGTGGACGAGACCAAGAGCACGGTCTGGTATTACGCCGGCAATGAATACGTCGTTCCCACCGATCAATGGATCGAGATCTTTAACCGCCATAAGGTCCAGACCGACAAGGAACACGATGAAGTCACGGCGGTCGGGGGCCTGCACATCTTTGGCACCGAACGCCACGAAGCCCGCCGTATCGACAACCAGCTGCGCGGGCGCGCCGGGCGCCAGGGCGATCCCGGCTCCTCGCGCTTTTATCTTTCGCTCGAAGATGACCTCATGCGCATCTTCGCCAAGGAGTGGGTTTCAAAGCTGCTGCAGCGCCTGGGCATGGAAGAGGGCATTCCCATCGAATCGCGCCTGATCACACGCCGCATCGCCACCGCGCAGGAAGCCGTCGAAGCCCAGAACTTCGAGGCCCGCAAACATCTGCTCGAGTATGACGACGTCATGAACAAGCAGCGCGAGGCGGTGTACGGCCTGCGCCGCCAGTTGCTCGAGGGCGTGGAGCAGAAGGAACTCATCCTCGAAGACTACGTCTCCGGCATCCTCAGCGACGTGATGGACCAGTTCTGCGCGGTCAAGGTCCATCCCGAAGATTGGGACACGAAGGGTCTGAAAGATGCTATTTTCACGCGCTTCGGCGTGGACATTCTGGCCGAGGGCATCAAGCCCGAAGAGTTGAGCCGGCAGGAACTTGGCGATGCCATTTTCGCGAAGCTGAAAGAACGTTACGACGCGAAAGAGAAACTCATCGGCCCTGACGCCATGCGTTACCACGAACGCATGATCATGCTGAGCGTCCTCGATTCGCAGTGGAAAGACCACCTGCGGGACATGGACCACCTGAAGGAGGGCATTGGGCTGCGCGGCTACGGGCAGCACGATCCGCTGGTCGAGTACAAGCGCGAGTCCTTCGACATGTTCGAGGCGATGATGACGCGCTTTCAGGAGGAGACCGCGCGCTATCTCTACCTGATGCAGATCCTGGAGCGGCCGGCGGCAGGGGCAGAAACTCAACCGCATGGAGCGGATGGCAATGGCAGCCGTCCGCGGAACGTCTCTACGTCAGTGGACGAGCTGGAAGAATCCTTCCAGCGCAAGAAACGGCGCGAACTGGACCAGGCCCGCATGGCTGGCTCCGGCGACGCCCAAACCGTACAACAGGTCGTGCGCGGTACCGCCAAAGTTGGCCGCAACGATCCCTGCCCCTGCGGCTCCGGCAAGAAATACAAGAAGTGCTGCGGCGCCCAGGGCTAAGTGTCATCCTGAGCGGAGCAGCTGCTTCGCTTCGCGAAGCAGCTGCGCAGTCGAAGGACCCCTACCCGCATAGAGATACTTCTTCAATTAGAACCTGTAGCGCCGGCGTCTCGCCGGGACGGCGACGCTACGGTAAACCGACCTAGAGAAACTTGTGGCGGGAGTGCGATCGGGCCGCACCCTGCCAGCACAAATCAAGAGCTTTTACCGCAAAGGTCGCAAAGGAACGCGAAGGAACCCGCACAAAGGCGGTTTAATTACACCTGAAGCACGTCGCCTTCCCGGGCAACGAGTTCGTAGAGCACGGGATTCACGAAGAATCCGATGAAGAGGCGGGAAATCAGCCCGGCGACGATCACGATGGCGAAGGGCTTCTGCGTGTCTGATCCAATGCCGGTAGAGAGGGCAGCGGGCAGCAATCCCAGGCAGGCCACAAGCGCGGTCATCATGATGGGACGCAGCCGCAGCAGGGAAGCTTCCCGGGTGGCGGTGCGTATGTCCATTCCCTCCAGCCGCAACTTGTTGATATATGAAACCAGAATGACGGCGGTTTCAACCGAAACGCCCAGCAGCGCCAGCAGACCCAGGACGGAAGAAACGCTGAACGGAGTGTGCGTAAGCTTCAGGGCCACCAGCGCGCCGACTGGTTCCGTCATGATTACGCCCAGGGCAATGGTGATGGGAAACTTGAAATTTCCGTAAAGGGCAAACAGGATCATGAAGATCAGCCCGATCGCAAGCGGAACGATAAAGTACATCTGCTCCCTGGCTTCGAGAAACTGGCTGTACTCGCCGCCCCACGCCATGCGATAACCCTGCGGCAGCGTCACCGCCTGCTGCACAGCCGCCCGGCCGTCGTGAACCGCACGCTCCAGGTCGCGGCCTGCAATGCTGTACTGCACTCCGATGTAACGGGAGTTATCTTCGCGATAAATGAATGACGCGCCGTTTCCCTGGCTGATGGTGGCGAGCTGGCTCAACGGAATCTGCTGGCCGTCAGGTGTGCCTACCAGCAGATTCCCGATGTCGTGGGCGCTGCTGCGGAACTGCGGCTGCATGCGCACCACCAGATCGAAAAGCTTTTCTCCCTGGATAACCTGGGTGACCGCTGCGCCGCCCACTGCTGCCGAGATCACGGCTTCCGCGTCGGCGACGTTGATGCCGTAGCGCGCAATCTTGTCGCGGTCCACATCGATGAGCAGGCTGGGCTGGCCCAGTTCCCGTACCACCGTCAATCCGGTGAAGCCCGGAATCTTGGCCAGCACGTTCTTCATCTGCACCGCTTTGTCCTGCAGCACGTTCAGGTCGGGGCCATAGATTTTGACCGCCAGTGAACTCTTGAGCCCGGTAAGCGCTTCGTCCACTGCATCTTCCGCGGGTTGTGTGAAGTTAAAGATGATGCCGGGAAAGGCGCTGAACTTCTTGTTCAGGACGGCGATCAGGTCTTCCTTGTTGCTTACCTCGCCGCTCCAGGTTGAATCCTTGTAGGGCTTCAGGCCGACATAGAATTCGCAGTTGAAGAAGCCGGTCGGGTCGGTGCCGTCGTCGGGACGTCCCAACTCCGAGCCCACGACCGTGACCTGGGGATAAGACATCAGGATGGCGCGGATTTGCGGTGCGATCTTGCTGGCCTCTTCGAAGGAGATGGTGTAGGGCATGGTCGCCCGCACCCAGAGCGCGCCTTCGTCCAGGTGCGGCATGAATTCTCCGCCGATGAAAGGGACCAGCAGCAGCGATGCGCCGAAGATCAGGGTAGCGATCGCCATGGTGGCCTTGGGACGCGCCAGGGCCCAATCGAGCTGGCTGGCGTATTTGCGCTTCATCCATTCGAAGGCGCGGTTAGGCTTTCTCGCGGACGCCGCTCTTGAACCAGTAAGACGCCAACACCGGAATCAGCGTGAGAGTCAGGATCAGCGCGCCCACCAGCGCGAAGGACATGGTCTCGGCCATGGGGTGGAAGAGCTTTCCCGACGGCCCGCTCAGAGCGTAAATAGGCAGATAACCGGCGAGGATGACGGCCACCGAATAGAAGATGGGGCGGTCCACATCTCTGGCCGCGGCCAGAATTACCTCGTTCAGGTTGTAGGTTTGTCCTTCGCGCAGCGCCAGCTCGCGATAGATGTTCTCGATCATGACCACGGTGCCGTCGATCACGATTCCGAAATCGATGGCGCCGATGGAGAGCAGATTCGCGGCCACGTCATGGGCGTGCAGCACGATGAAAGCGAACAGCAGGGACAGCGGAATCGTGAGCGCAACAATGACGGCGGCGCGGAAGCTGACCAGAAAGAAAATCAGGACGATCAGCACCAGCACCATGCCGCGAAGCAGGTTTGCTTCCACGGTATCGGTAGTGAGCTTCACCAGGTCGCTGCGGTCGTAGAAGGGATGAACCTTGACGTCGGGAGGAAGCACCGACCGGTTGAGCTCGTCGGTCTTGGCCTGGACACCTTTCAGGACGGTCTGGGTCTGCTCGCCGCGGCGCATCAGGATCACGCCCTCGACCGCATCGTTATTCTTTTGAAAACCGAATTGGCCGAGGCGCGGGGCGTGGCCGATGATCACGTCGCCCACGTCGCGGACCCGGACGGGTACGCCTTTGTTGCTGCCGACGACGATGTTCTGAATATCGTCCGTATTGCGCACCAGGCCAATTCCGCGGACGTAATAGAATTGCCCGCCCTGGGAGTAGAAGCCGCCTCCGGCGTTGGAATTATTCGCAGCCAGCGCGGTGCTGATCTGCGCCACCGTCAGGTGATATCCATACAGGCGGGCGGGATCGAGCACCACCTGGTATTGCATGACTTCCCCGCCCAGGCCGGAATCGTCGGCCACGCCAGGGACAGAGCGGTAGGCGCGTTCGACCACCCAGTCCTCAATCGTCTTCAAATCCTGCGGGCTGCGATCCGGACTCTCCAGCACGTAGCGGTAAACCAGGCCGCTGGGACTGAACAACGGCGCCATGGAGGCGGTCACTCCGGCCGGGAGTTCGGCGTCGGCCAGCCGCTCAAAAACGATCTGCCGGGCCAGATAGTCGTCGGTGTTGTCTTCGAAGGTCAGGCGCAGATCGGAGAGACCGTACAGTGAAATGGACCGCATGGTGACCATATGCGGCACGCCATTCATCTCAAGTTCGAGAGGCAGCGTGACCAGGCGCTCCACTTCCTCGGCGGCGTGGCCGGGCCATTGGGTAATCAGTTCAACCTGCGGCGAGGCCAGGTCGGGATAGGCGTCCACGGGCATGCGCTGGAACGACAGGATGCCGCCGACCGTGATGAAACCAGTCAGCATCAATACCAGGAATCGCTGGCGCAGCGCGGCTTGGACGATTCGATGGATCATCTAGATGTGGTGGCCACTTTTTGTTCCTCAATCATGGCTAACGTTGTAATGAGTTGGCGAACTGCAGGAAGAGGCTGCCGTCGCCAATGACCTTGTCGCCGGAGTGCAACCCGGCGGTAATCTCGGTCTTCCCCTGCTGGCTTTCCCCAACCGTAACCGGACGCTGCCCAAACTGGTTGGGAGAAACCTCGGCATAGACAAAAGGCTGATTCTCGTTGTCCCGCAACACCGCGGAATCGGGCACGGCGATAGCGTTCTGAATTTTTCCCGCCTGCACGGTCGCGGTCACGTACATATCTTTTTTTAGCTTGCCGCCCGGGTTCTGAGTCTCGATGCGGGCCGTCAGGGTGCGCGTAGCGGGATCGAGGGCAGCCGCGACATAGGAAATGCGTCCGCGGAAGCTGTCCGGATAAGCATCGGTTTGAATCGTGACCTGGTCTCCGGCCCGCACGTAGGGCAAATCTTTCTGATAAACATTCACCAGCACCCACATCGTGCCCGTATCGGAAATGGTGAAGCATTGGGTATTGCCGGGCTGGAGGAGCTGTCCGGCGGAAACCAGCTGTTCGACCACTTCTCCGCCGATGGGAGCGCGCACCGGCACCTCGTAGGAGGGAGGCCCTTTCTCCATCGCGTCCGGGTCTGTAACTCCCATCACCTTCAGGGCGGCTTCCGCCGACGCCAGGTCACCTCCGGCCTGCACTTCGGCGGACTCCGCCTGTTCGAGGTCCCTTACCGCGATGGCGTGGTGCTGGTACAAGTCCTGCGACCGGACGTAATTCTTTTGCGCCAGCGAATATGCATCTTTGGCCTTCAGATAGTTGGTGCGCAGTTGAGAGTAGTCAGGACTGGCCACATACAGCATGGGCTGGCCCTGTCGTACTTTCTCGCCGGGAACGACTACCACGCGGCTGACCGGGCCGCTCACCTGAGTGATCACCGGGGTCGTCCGAAAATTGTTGTAGGCCACAGCGCCGGTCAGGCGAAGCGTGCGCCCCAGGGTTGTGGGTGCAACCGTCACCACCTGCACGTGCGACATCTGCTCTGGGCGGATGGTGAACAGCTCGGGATGATTAGGATCCTGGGCGGCGGCATGATTGACCGTGCTCTCGGATGCCGGCCGTCCGCAAGCGGCGAATGGCAGGGTGATCACCGAGAGCCCCAGCCCCACCGCGAAGAATCGAGAGAACACTTTGTGGCTGCGGGCTATGTCATTCCCCATTTTCATGGCAGGTTCCTCGTTCCGACCGCCTGTTTCAGTTGTTCGAGTGCTGTCAGGTAAGAAGCCAGGGCCTGGCGATAGGCCAGTTGGGCCGCCCGGTAGCTGCGCTCGGCGTCCAGAAAATCCAGCAGGCTGGCGGCGCCGCGCTTGTAGGCATACTCGCTGATGTCGCGCGAATCCTGCGCCTGTTTCAGATATTCCGAGTTGTAGAGCTGGACAATTTCGTCGTTGCTGCGTACCGCCTCATACGCGCTGGCCACATCGGACATTACCGTATCGCTTGCCGCTTGCTGCGCTTCCTGGGCCTGGGTCAAGGCGTAGCGGGAGCGCGCGATCTCGCCCTGATTGCGGTTGAAAATGGGCAGATCGAAGCTGGCAAATAGCGAAACAGAACTCTGCCCGGCGGTGTGCGTGAAGTCGGAGGTGCCGTTTACGTCCACCTTGGCGTTGGCCTGGGCCAGCAGGACCTGGCTCTGGGCGGCGGTCACGCCCAGCCGGGCGGCCTGGAAGTCGGGGCGCTCGCGGATGGCCCGCGCCTGCATGTCCTCCACATTTCCCTTGAGCGGCTGGTACGCCAGGTCTCCCAGAACGTCGTAATTGGCCGGCACTGCATCGTACCCCAGCAATTGTCTGAGGCCGACCAGCGCCTGGACCTTGGCCAGGCGGGCCGAGGATAGGTCTGTCTGAAACTGCAGCAGCTGCAGCTTGATCTTCAGGATAATCGCCTTCGCTGATGGCGCCCGGCATTGTACTGCGCCTGGCGCAATATCGACCGTTCCCTGAAAGTCCTTCAAATCCTCTTGCGCGAACTGCAGGGTTGACTCGGCCAGCAGAACGCTGACGAATTGCTGTCCCACGTCGAAGACAAGACTGCGTTCCGCGTCGGCAACCTGGGCGCGCGTGACCGCAGTCAGGTCGCGGGCGGCTTGCAGACGGCGTTGCCGTTTGTGGCCCCGCTCAAAGAGGTATGAGACTCCAATGTCGAACTGCTGGCTCTGGTTCAATTCGTCGGCTGAGAAATCCTGCGGAGTAAAAATGGGGATGAACTGGGAATCAGCCCCGAAGGTGGGATTGGGACGAAGGTTGGCGGTAATTTCCTGGGCCTGGTTCTGAAGAATCAGAGTGCGCGTGGCTTTGAGCGCATGATTGTGCGCCAGGGCCAGATCAATGGCCTGGTCCAGGCTGATCAGCGTGGTATTTTGCCCGGCGCCCACGCCCTGCAGCAGGAGGAGCAAGGTCGCGACTCCTGCGATTTTTCGCAGGCCTGATGAACCCAAGGCCATGCGACCAGGATGCGCTGACCCTGGCGCGCTGATGTTCAAGATGCCCGAGCACCCACAAGCTCCAGCGTTCGTATCATGCTCCTCGAATGCAAGAAATAGGCCCCACGAGAAAAATGAAAAATTGCAAATCGGAAAACGCCCTAGGCCAGGGCTTGCGGAGGAGGGCGAATATACAGCTGGAAAGAACTCAGGACGGGCTTCGGGCGCATCTGCAGGGTGCCGACGGACAGCAGGCTGCCGGCCATGACAAAGAATGCAACCAGCAGAATCAGGGCGCTCATGGACGGAGCCATAAGGCACGTGAGGCAGACCGGAGTGGCCGAAGTGGTTCGATCCAGCTCTACCGCGGTTTGCGTTTCAAGGCCGCCGAGACTGCAGAAGTGGGTGGCCTGGACAGTGGTGGACAACAGAACACAGACCAAACACAGGACGGCAAGGCAGGTGAACCACTTCGCCGGTCGGTGTCGGTTGTGGAGGCTCAATGTTCTCGATGCCACTTTCCAGTTGGATGCGGCCAGGCGACCAGTCAGGTGGTTCCAGGTCAGCCAATCTCTTTGATTCTAGCATTGCCAAGGTTTGGCAGCCGCTATCAAACCATCGGAGGCCCAGCCACCATCCAAAAATGAGGCGGGATGGAGGTCGGGCGTCCCGCCCGGCGGCGGGACGCCGTCCTCCATCAACTGTGCTTGTTTTTCAAAAGCAGCTTACGCGCTGCTGCCAGTTCTTTTTGCTTCTGCGCGTCCACCTTGGGATAGGAGAGGTCGAGGTCGTCGAGCGCATCCACCACGGCCGCCGCCACGGCCAGGCGGGTGAACCATTTATTGTCCGCGGGAATGACGAACCAGGGCGCATGCGCCGTCGAAGTGTTGGCGATCATGTCTTCGTAGGCGTCCATGTAGTCGTCCCAGCGTTCGCGCTCGTGCAGGTCGGCGGAAGAAAACTTCCAGTTCTTCTCCGGTTGCTCCAGCCGGTCGAGGAACCTTTTTTTCTGCTCCTTCTTCGATACGTTGAGAAAGAACTTGCGGATCACATAGCCGTTACGGGCCAGATAGCGTTCGACGCCACAAATATCTTCAAAGCGCTCCTCCCAGATGTTCTTTGTGACTAAATTCGCGGGTATCTTCTCGTTGGCCAGAATTTCCGGATGGACCCGGACCACCAGCACCTCTTCGTAGTAAGACCGGTTGAAGATGCCGATGCGGCCGCGCTCGGGGAGGCATTTCATGTTGCGCCACAGAAAATCGTGGTCCAGTTCTTCCACGGAAGGCGCCTTGAAGGAAAACACCTGGCAGCCCTGCGGATTTACCCCGGACATTACGTGCTTGATGGCGCCGTCTTTTCCGGCTGCATCCATGGCCTGAAAAATCAGGAGCAGGCCCCAGCGGTTGTTGGCATAGAGCTTGTCCTGCAGTTCGGCCATGCGGGCCACACCCTTCGCCAGCAATTCTTCGCCGTGTTCCTGGGAGTGAAGCTTGGCGGTGTCGGTGGGATCGTGGTCCTTGAGCCGGAATTTCTTGCCGTGCTCGACCCGGTAGGGTTTGGAAAGCTTCTTGGCCCAGCTCATTGCGAAACCTCCTGGATGAAACCTGCTGCTGCAATGCCTGCGGCGTCATCCTGAGGGACTTCAGTCCCGAAGGATCCGGCGCGCAGCCAGATCGAGCCTGCCCTTGCCGCACCGGCACGCACGCCAGATCCTTCACGGCCTGAAGGCCGTTCAGGATGACGCCGTGGGAAAGGGGGAAAACTCGATCCTATTTCTTAACCAGCTTTCTTAATGCCGCCACATTCCTGAGATCGTCCCCCGGTTGGTAAATCGGGGTTTCGGAGATGAAAGCGGCATGCGCCAGTCGCGGGTCATTCAACAGGCGGCGGAACGGTTCCATTCCGATGCTGCCCTTGCCGATTTGCTGATGACGATCAAGCTTCGATCCCCGGGCGGCCTTGGCGTCGTTGCAGTGCCAAACCCGAACATTCTTCAGACCTACGGTCTCGTCCAGGCGCTTCAGTGTAGCGCGCATTCCCTGCGGGCTGACGATGTCGTAGCCGGCGACGTGAGTGTGGCAGGTATCGATGCAGGCGCCGACCGGAACCAGGTTTCGCAGGTAATCCAGAACCTCTGCGACCTGTTCGAAGCTGCTCCCGAGTGAGTATTCCGCTCCGGCGGTGTTTTCAATAAGGATGGTGAGGCCGCGCTTAGCCAGGTCCAATCCCTGCGCCGCGGCGGCAATAGCGGCCGCGGTTTGCATCAGGGCTTGCTCCCGGCCGGATCCGCGAAACGAACCGGGATGCAGCACCAGGTACTCCGCGCACAGAGCCAATGCCCGCTCGATTTCGCCACGGAATGCTTCCACCGATTTCTTCAGGAACAACTCATTGGCTCCTGCCAGGTTCACCAGGTAATTGGTGTGAATTACCAGAGGCCTCAGGTCATACTTGTCGCGCAGCTGCTTCATGGCCTCGCAATCGGGGCGGCTGAGGTCATGCGCGGCCCATTGCCGCGGGCTGGAGGAGAAGATCTGAAACGTATTGCAGCCCAGGCGATAAGCGCGCTCCGCCGCGTTCTGCACGCCGCCTGCGCTTGAAGTGTGGATACCGATGCGCCGCGAAGTCAGCCTGGGTGGGACTTTGGGTGACCGTTTGAGGATGTCCGGATCGCGGGCGAGGGAGCGGGGCACAGCATCAGTGTGCCACTTTATACCTGGCAGTTGCCAGTTTCTGGTTGCCAGTTCCCAGTTACGGTTAGGGACTGAAGTCCCTCAGGATGACGCCGGTGGGTCACGTCTATTTGCGATGCCGGGGGAAACAACGATAAACTCAAGGCGAACGCGAGGGGAACCACATGTTGGTTGTGATGAAGGCGCAGGCCACGGAAGAGCAGATTACCGCGGTTTGCCAGAAGATCGAGGAACTGGGCTACCGGGCCCATGCCATGCCGGGGGTGCAGCGCACCGCCATCGGCATCACTGGAAATCAGGGTGAGGTCGAACCCGGCACGCTGGACGAAATGCCGGGCGTGCAGGAACTGATTCGCGTCAGCAAGCCTTACAAACTGGTCAGCCGCGATGTCAAACAGGAAAACACGGTCATCACCTTTCCGGGCACCGATGCCACATTTGGCGGTCCGGGATTGGCCGTCATCGCCGGCCCTTGCGCCATCGAAAACCGCGAACAGGCCATGACGGTGGCCGAGCAGGTATGCCGCGCCGGAGCGCAATTCTTCCGCGGCGGCGCCTACAAGCCGCGTACCTCGCCCTATTCCTTCCAGGGCCTGGGAGAAGCGGGCCTGCAGATCATGGCCGAAATTCGCGACAGGTTCGGAATGAAGATCGTCACCGAGGCCATCGACAACGAATCGCTGGAACTGGTGGAGAAGTACGCCGACGTGATCCAGATCGGCGCCCGCAACATGCAGAACTTCTCGCTGCTCAAGCGCGCAGGCCGGTGCCGCAAACCCGTGCTGCTCAAGCGCGGCATGTCGGCCACGCTGGAAGAATTTCTGATGGCCGCCGAGTACGTGATGAGCGAAGGCAATTACAAGGTCATCCTGTGCGAGCGCGGGGTGCGGACGTTCGCCGATCACACCCGCAATACCCTCGACCTCAGTATCGTGCCCGCGGTGCAACGGCTCAGCCACCTGCCCATCGTGGTCGATCCCAGCCATGGTACCGGAAAGCGCAACAAGGTCACGCCCCTGTCACGGGCCGCGATCGCGGTGGGTGCAGATGGACTCATTGTGGAAGTGCATCACGAGCCCGACCGCGCCATGTCCGACGGAATCCAGTCGCTCTATCCCGAGCAGTTCGACGAACTGATGAAACAGGTGCGGCAGATTGCGCCCGTGGTGGGACGAATGGTGCCGGCCATCGGGAATCACGTCCGGAGTTCTGAAACCCGGCCGGCGCAGTCCGGCGCTCGAACTGCCATCAGCCCATTAGCTTGAGAAAATTTCTTTTTCTTGCGGTCACTCTGGCCATCGCTGGCGGCCTGGGATGGTGGTATTTCCAGGAACGCCAGCTGCCCAGCTACGGCCCCGCCTACCGCGAGTACGCCTACGTTACCAACGGCAAAAGCAATACGGTTTCGGTGATTGATCTGCGCACTTTTCAGCCTGCGGCCACAATAGGTGTGGGGGGCGATCCCACCGGCATTGCCGCCAACAGCAAGAAAAATGAAGTCTATGCGGTGAATACGGAGTCGAACAGCATCAGCGTGATCGATGCGGAACGCAATAAAGTGGTCGCGACCATCGGCGTGCACGCCGCTCCATACTTCATCGATGTGTCGGCGGACGGCAACCGCGCCTATGTCGCAAATTCCAAGTCGGCCAATGTTTCGGTGCTGGATCTGGACCGGCGCCTCGTGCTGGGCAATATCCGGGTGGGCGCTTCGCCGGGGCTGGCGCGAGTCTCGCCCGACGGTGCAACTGTCGTCGTCAGTAACCGGGGCGACAACACGGTTTCGCTGATCGATACCAGGCAGCTCACGGTCCGTAGCACCATCTCCGTCTGCCGGGAGCCCGAGGACATCGCTATCCTTCCCGACAGCAGCAAGGCCTTCGTGGCCTGCGCCGGTTCCGGGCAGGTGGCATCCATCGACTTGAAGACGGACAAACTGCTGGCCCTGCTGGATGTGGGCAAGACACCCGTAGATCTCGAACTGAAGCCGGATGGCGGCGAGCTGGTGGTGACCAATTTTGATTCCGACAACATCTCGATTATCGAGACATCGACCAACGAGGTCGGCGGCAGCTACCTGATCGGCACCCAGCCTTCGCGAGGCCTGGTGACCGGCGACAGTTCGCGATTGTACGTCAGCAACTTCGGCTCCAACACCATCGCAGTGTATGACATCGACATCGGCAAGCTGATCGCTACTCTGCCGGTGGGCAGTCATCCCGACGGGCTGGCTCTTTCCCGCAGCGAGAATTATCTGCTGGTGCTGGATTCGCAATCCGGCGACGTGACCGTCATCCAGAAACGCAATCCCAGCAAGCTGGAACCGACAGAGTACTCGCTGCTGACCATGATCCCGGTCGGAGTTCAACCCAATAACATTGTGGTGAAGTCGTTCGTGCTGGCCAAGCCTGCGCCATAAACGGGAAATCCGGCCACGGATTTCCGCGGATATTTGCCTTTCCCGAATTGGTTACCCCGTATTACTTTCGGGCCATAGGGATGGCACCGGTGGTTCATTGACCTACCGGTGCCTGCTTGTTAGTTTGAGCTGGTATGGTGCGGCTTATCGCACTCCCCCAAATAGGCGAAAGCGCATCTAACAATTTGGGGTGAGCCATGAAGCTAGTCTATGTTTGCTACGCGGCCCTGGGCTATGCGGTGGCCCGCTGGATCTTTCAGCGGCAATCGGTTCCGGTTCCGGTGATGGACCCGGTTACGCGCTTCCGTTCCTCTGGTCTGCTGTAAGCCGAGGCTAAAAGCGGGCGTGCGGTGCTGGTTGAGTAGCTGTTCGTCCCGCAAGTGTTGCCTACGTCCCCTAGTTTTGCGCGTGCGTCGTTCCGAGGTTCTACGACTAACGTTTGCGCCTGCCGGGTCGTTCCCGCCTGCACTCCTGAGTACAATTTCCTAAGGACAAGCTCCCGCTAGTTATCAATCGAATGCTGGCCGCCGCGAGGACCGGCGCGGGTGCGCTGCTTGCGGCACAATGTAAGGGAAGTGTCCGAGATGCTTTCATGATCCGCAAATTGTTTCTGCCGCTCACCCTCATCCTGCTGGGAATCTTCCTGCCGGTGTGCGGAGTGGCACAGTCCGATAGCGCGGAACCGTCCCTGGGCGATCTGGCGCGTATGTTCCGCAAAGCCAAGGCGGCGCCTGCGCCAGGGCCGGAGCATACCGTAATCGACAACGACAACCTGCACCAGATTATGGATGAAGTGCAGACCCGGAAGCTCAATGGCGGCTTGCTGTTCAGCATCGACGGCATCACAAAAAAGTTCCAGGTCTCCTCACCCGACGTGACGTGCGACCTCTCTTTTAGCGCCGCAGCCACATCCCTGCTGTCGGATGCATACGCCCCGCAGGATCTGCCGGCGAGTGAGTTAGCCAAACTGGATGGCCCGGCAACGATCACGGGGGACACTCTGCAAGTCGCCGTGCACAACGGCACCAACTGGAACATCAGGGAAATTACGGTAGGCCTTACCATTCTGCGCGGCCCCGAGGCCAACACGGCCCGGAGTAGTGCAGCGCGCCTGGTGCCGGCCGCGCAGACCACTACGCTGCTTTCGGAAAAGCATCCTGACTCAACTGTTCTCTACCACCTCAAAGGCTCGGCGGCGCCGTCGAGCACGACGGTCTTCCACGAGAATTTAGGGGTTGCGCCAGGGCAGGACCAGGAGTGGCATTGGGCGATCGTGCAGGCCAAGGGCGTTCCTTCCACCCCGCCGCCGACGCCGGCTCCGGTGGCAGGGGCTCAATGAGGTCGAACTCTCACCTGACCTGCGTCACTTCCTCAGTCTTTCCACTTTTCATGCTGCGATAGGCTGCGTCCAGAATTTCCTGGTTTTGCCAGCCTTCTTCTCCCGGCGCTGGAAAGGTGGCCCTGTCTTCGACGGCGGCTGCGAACCCATCCACTTGCCGGGCATAAGCCAGGCGGTTCGAAACCTGGTCAGTTTCAACCACGGAGCCGGCACGACGCAATTCCAGCGTGATGGGCCGTTCCACGTTCAACGCGTCATCCGCGCGCAGGACGCCAGTCTCTCCCACCAACTCCAGGGGCGTGCGGTATTCAGCGCGGAAGGAAACCGCTACCGTGGCTAGTGTGCCTCGCGCAAATTCCAGCGTGAGCACCGCAGCGGTTTCGACCGCCGCGGGCCCTAGGTCGTGCTGTCCGCGCGCGCTCACTCGCACCACTTCATCCTGCAGGATGTAACGCAAGGCGTCCACGCAGTGGACGCCGACGTCGGCGACAGGTCCCCCGCCAGCCACGACGGGGTTGTAGATCCAGGCCCGCGGATGTCCCGCGCTCGCGGGAAATGAAAACTCGGAACGGGCAAAAATCACTTTGCCGATCTGCCCCGCGGCCACCCGATCACGCAGGCGCGCGGTGCTCTCCTCGAAGCGGAAAACCTGGGCCACGCCCAGCAACATTTTCGCGCTGCGGGCGGCTTCCACCATGGTGCGGCATTCGCCGGCGTGGATCCCCATGGGCTTTTCGCACAATACCGGCTTGCCGCAGCGGAGGGCCAGCAGCACATCGGCCAGGTGGCAGGCATTGGGAGTGGTAACGAATACGGCATCGACCTCCGGTGACCGGCACAGTTCCTCTGCCGAATCAAATGCCAGCGGGATCTTGAAATGCTCGGCGGAAGCGCGTGCCTTGTCCAGAGTGCGTCGTGACAGGCCGGTGACGCGGCAGTTCTGCGCCAGCGCAAATCCCGGCATCAACCGCTTGACCGCGTGCAATCCAAACCCAAGAATGCCAAAGCGAACCATGGAATTTGAGAATGTGGCGCGGGCGCCCTCGCCCGCGGCTTTTGAAGTTGATTCTGATCCTGATTCCAGCCGGGAGCCTGGCACAGCAGTTCCTTGGCTCCAGTCCACGCGGGCGAGGGCGCCCGCGCCACACCACTTCTACTTCGCGAACACGATAGACGCCGGGGCCACGTTAATGGTCGCAGCGACGGTGCTGCCGGGAAGCCCGCCGCCATCCGGATTGATGGTGAATCTGGTGATGTTCTTCGACGTCTGATTGCAAACATACAGAAATGTCCCCGCGGGATCTATCGTCGCGGACACTGGTGCGGTCCCGGCGCTGAAGGGGGACTTATCAAGCTGGGTGGTCGCGCCCGTGGTGGAATCGATCGAATAGACCGAGACATTGCCTGAGCCCAGGTTGGTCACGTACAAAGCTTTTGCGGAGGCCGTGACCGAGATTGGTCCCGTGCCGGCGGTGAATGGAGAATCCAGCGCGGCGGTCAGGGCGCCGCTGGAGTCGATCGTCAGGCCGGAGACGGTGTTGTCGCTGAAGTTGGTTACGTAGAGGAAATGCTCCGAGGGATCGACCACCAGGGAACTCGGTCCATTGCCTACCGAAAAAGGCGAATTGGGAACTGGCGCCAGGCTGCCCGCAGCCACGGAATAACCGAATACCAGCGGCAGAGTTCCGCTGGCTACATACAGGAATTTACCTGAAGGCGACAAGGCCAGCGCGACCGGCCGGGCCCCGGTGGGGAAGGGCGAGCCGGCAATCTGGCTAAGTGTGCCATCGCTCGAACTGACGGAATAAACCGAGATCGTGTTCGCGGTCTCATTGGTAACAAATAGCAGGTCGCCGCCTGAATCCATTACCAGCGACGACGGATTCAGGCCCGCCGCGGTGCGGGGCATGACCTCGGTAAGCTCTCCCGTATTGCTGTTGATGGTGAACAGGGAAACGTCGTTCCCGCCCTGGTTGACGGCATAGACAAATTTGCCGGAAGGGTGGACGGCAATGGCCACCGGAGAGGTGCCACCGGCGAAGGGAGAGCCCAGCACGCGGGTAAGATCGCCGGAGGAGTTTACCCGGAACGCGGCAACGGCGTTGGCCTGGGGCACGGCGACATAGGCATTGCGGCCGGAAGCCGCTCCGCCGCCGCTACTGCCGCCACAGGCCGCTAACCACGCCAGGGCAAAGATGGCGCCCAGCAAGCCCACCCGTCGAATCCGTATCATCAAGTCCCTTCCAAAGCCTTTCCGCCTCATGTCGCGACCGGCCTACTGACCCAGCGGGGGCGCATGGTGTCCCTTCCTGATCGCGCCCCAGTGATAAACCAGGCCGGTTGAAAAACGCAGGTTGTTCTGGGTCTGCGAAAACAAACTGGTGTGCAGATAATCCACCTGAAACACGCGCACTGCGAAGCGGGAGGTGATATCGAAGTCCATGCCTCCGCCCAGGGCGACGGCGCGGGCCGTGTCTTCTTCGTTGTTCCCCACCCGCACCAGCGAGCGGGCACTGCCAAAGAGTGCGTGTGCGAAGAACAGTGCCTTGCCCCTGGGGTAGAGGAACTGTGGACCCGCGGCGATATCGCGCAGGTTGAGGTTCGAGCCGTATTGTCCGCTCACCTCCGCCTTTACCCCGAAGCCGTAGATGAGGTTGAAGGCGGGTGAAAAATTGTAACCGTTCAGCCCGGACGGGCTGGAGAAACCGAAAGACGGGCTGTCGAACCGGGTGTAAGAGTAGCCGCCGAAAACCTGCACCCTGGGCACGTCCTGCGCCGCCGCCGGCCGGGCGGTGCCGAGGAGCAGCAGCAAAAGGAGAAAGGCCGGCATCCCGGGGAATGCTGCCAGTCGGAGAAGCTTCAGGTGAACCAGAAGTTTGGCCACAGGTTGGTGGACTGTCATGGAATATTTCTGGAGCCTTCTGTCAAGAATCCTACGTGACGCGAAAGTTGCGCGCCAGCTCCCCAGTGGGTAGTGGCTCAATTTGAAAACCGTCTCTTTCCCGCGGCGTCATCCTGAGGGACTTCAGTCCCGAAGGATCCGGCGTGCATCCGCAGCAACGCAGAGGTAAAGGGTGTATCTGCTGCACGCCAGATCCTTCACGGCCTGAAGGCCGTGAAGGATGACGCCCCGGGTAAAAAGAAATTTCAAACTGAGCCACTACTCCCAGTGGATTGGATGCGGGCAATTCCCCAAAGCCACCCGGCGGACCGGCTTATTTCACCGCCATGGCTCCGACCATGGACTCGAAAATCCTGAATCCCTCCGTGCCTCCCAGTTCGGGCTCGCTGGAGCGCTCGGGATGGGGCATCATGCCCAGCACGTTCCGCCCCGGACTGCAGATTCCCGCGATGTTTTCCAGCGAGCCGTTGGGGTTGGCCCCGGGGTAATCTCGCCCGCGGGCGAGCAATAACGAAAGACAATCTGTTGGTTGCGCTTCAACTCGGCCAGAGTTGCTTGGTCGCAGAAATAGTTGCCTTCCATGTGGCCAATGGGAATGGTCAGAACGTCGCCCTGGCGGCAGGTGCCGGTGAAGGGAGTGTCCGCATTCTCCACCCGCACCTGCACTGGCTTGCAGACATACTTCAGCCCGACGTTCCGCATCAAGGCTCCTGGCAGCAGGCCGGACTCGCACAGAATCTGGAAGCCGTTGCAGATTCCCAGCACCAACCCGCCCGAGGCCGCGAAATTCCGCACCGCCTCCATCACGGGAGAGAATTTCGCGATGGCTCCGGTGCGCAGATAGTCGCCGTAGGAAAACCCGCCGGGCACGATCACCGCATCGCAATTCTCCAGATCATGGGACTCGTGCCATAGAAACGTGACCGGCTGCCGGGCCACCTGCTGGATCGTCCAATACGCATCATGGTCGCAGTTGGATCCTGGGAAAATGATGACGCCAAATTTCATCGGGTTCCTCGGAGATGAGGCTGATGAAAGTCTAACACGAAGAAAACACCGCCCGTGTTGCTGAAAAGCATTCAGAGGTTCTTGTAGCGCCGGCGTCCCGCCGGCGGTCGGGCGGGCATCCTGCCCGCCCCCGGGGGCAGGATGCCCCCGAGCCAGCCGGCAAGATGCCGGCGCTACAAGAACCATTCAGAGGCGGTGGAATTTTTCAGTACATCTGGTCTCCGGGAGGAGGAGGCGGCAGAGGAGGAAGCGGCGGCAATTCGCCGGGCGGCTGAGTCATAAGCTCAGGCCCTCCGCCGGGAGGCAGCACTTTGCGAAAGAAAACTCTGTCGCCGCCGGCAAAGGTCCCGCCCTGGCCGCGGATCGACTTCAGTTGCCGCCACTGGTCGAGTGAGAGCACTTTGCGCAGATCGAGATTCATCATGGTGAACTCGCGTTCCAGCTTGCCGCGCGCGCTCAGGACCTGGTCCACCTGGGCTTCGACCTGGCCCTCGTTGGGGACGTCGGCGTCAAGCAATGACTGCAGTTTCAGGTCCTGCTTCTCCATTTCCGCGCCGTAGTCGATCAGCTTCAGCTTGTGGTCGTAGAAGGTCTGATCGAGCTGCGCAATCTGACCGTCGCCCAGCTGTAGTTTTTTGGCGATCTCTGAGTTCTGCCACCACTTTCCCAGCTCGCTGTGGTACACGAAGTTGGCTCTGGTTCCAGGGGCCGCCACGGAGGTGGATGAAGTCACCGTGCGGCTGTTCTGTGCCGGCAGCGACAATGGCAGGAGAAGCAAAGCGAATACGCCTGCGTACTTAATTTTCATGAGTTGGCTCCTTCTTGCGAATCGGGGAATGTGCAGCCGGCAGGTCCTGAACCATTTCCTCGGCCAGGAGCGCCGCGGGATCGAGAGCTGCCGGTCCGTCATTGTGCACTGCGCGCTCCACCGCCAGTAACAGTTCATGATCAGGATCAACCCGCGCTTTGGGCGGCGGAGCGTAGGTAGCGCGATCCAGCATCAATCCTGCCAGCAGAACCATCGCCGCTACCACCGGCCATGCCAGCATCATCGGGCGGCGAACCGTGCGATTCGGATGCCGGTCGCACGACGAAATACGTGACCAGATAGCGCCCCGCTGCTCCTGCCAGAATTCCTCGGGCCGTTCGCTCGAAGCGCGGGCCCACTCGGGCAGGGCCTCGAGCGTCGGCCGCAGCGCCTGCTGATCGCTCTGCATCACCAGGTCGATCAACTCCTCACTGCTCAGATGTCGAATTATCTCCATTGTCTCTCCTTCATCTCCCGCAACTTCCCGGTCGCGCGCGACAGTTGCGTTTTCACCGTGCCGATCTTGACTTCGAGCAGGTCCGCGATCTGCGCCAGCGGCATTTCCTCCTCGTAGCGGAGGAAGAAAATAGTGCGCTGCTGCGACGAAAGCGAATCCATCGCCTTCCACACCGCTTCCAACTCTTCGCGCGCCAGCAAGGTGCGCTCGGCCGAGGGCTCCCGCGCGGGAAACTGCCGGGGCTCGGTGTCAGCGGCTTCGCCATCATCCAGGCCCACCAGCTTTTTCCAGAAAGAAGCCCGGCGGCTTTTGCCATGGTCGCGCACCAGGTTGACGGCGATGCGCAGAATCCAGGTTTCAATCCGGCATTCGCCCCGAAAGCTGGCGCGCTTCTGGTAGGCACGCAGAAAGCATTCCTGGGTGAGAGTGTCGGCGGCGTCGGCATCCCGCACCAGCAGGTAGATCACTCGGTACACCCGCCGCTGGTGCTGGCGCATGAGGTCGTCGAAGCGCTCCGCCGAGATCGCTTCGGCGGATTCAGTCGCGGGCGAAGTCAAGGCTGTCGTCAGGACCGTGTCCACACGCCCTCTCTGGATATTTAAGCAGCTCAGTACTCTTGTCATCCTGCGCGTAGCGAGAGGTTTCGCTTGCGAAACGTCTCGCGGAGTCGAAGGACCCCTATGAACTGATGAATCCCTGGCACGGCAGGGGTCCCTCGACTTGTCCTCACCGCGCCAGCGCGGCCCGGGCCGCGCTCGGGATGACTCGGGTGAAATTGACCAACTGAACCACCGCCGGATTTCCTGCTATGAGTATGGACGAATACCGCGACATAAGGTTGACGCCCGGACAAACTTCGTCCCGGTCCGGGTGCAGGGACTATCATCGTGGCCAGCGGGGGCATCTTACGCAGGTGGATTTCTGGGAGCACTTTCGAGTTACCGGCGGAGCGCTGAAAAACTGGCTGGTGGCGCAGCTGTTGGATTCTCTGGCGGTCGGCCTCCTGTGGCTGGTCGGGCTGCTCATCATCGGTGTGCCCTGGGCGCCCTTGTGGGCATTGCTCGGCGCCGCGTTTCAGTTTGTCCCCCAGATTGGCGCCGTGCTGGGCGTGATCGGTCCGGCCCTGACCGCCATGTTCAAGTGGGGAGACTGGGAGCATCCGCTCTATGTTCTGATGCTGTACGCGGTGATTGCCGTGGTGGATGGTTTTCTGCTGCAGCCTTACCTGATGAAGCGCACCGCCAAGGTGCCGCTGTGGGCGTCCATCCTGGCGCCCATCGTGCTGGGGATGATTATTCCGTTCTGGGGCGTGCTGCTGGCGCCGCCGTTGCTGGCTGTGCTCTATGCGTACAAAGCCCGACAGGCCCGCACGCTATCCTGATTTCAATCCCCCTTTGCGTCCTTCGCGGAACCTTTGCGTCCTTTGCGGTTTAAGGTTTTTTTGTTCTATCAGCGCTGATCAAAATCTTAAACCGCAAAGGACGCAAAGGTTCCGCGAAGGACGCAAAGACTGAAGTCGGTGTGCCGAGTCCTGCGGCTATCAGGGTCCCATGCTATAATTTTTCGTTCGGCGGCATTCATTAGAGGCAATCCGTTGATCTCCTCGACGGGCCAGTTCCGTGCCACAAGAGACTAATAGATACGAGGTATTTCCATGTCCGGCCATTCAAAATGGGCCACAATCAAGCATAAAAAAGGCGCCCTGGATGCCAAGCGGGGCAAGATTTTCACCCGCCTGATCAAGGAAATTTCCATTGCCGCCAAAAATGGCGGAGATCCCGATACCAACCCCCGTCTGCGCGGCGCCATCCTCGCGGCCAAGGCCGAGAACATGCCGGCGGACAACATCAAGCGGGCCATCCTGCGCGGCACAGGTGAGCTTCCCGGCGCCACCTACGAAGAATTCTCGCTCGAAGGCTACGGCCCCGGGGGCGTGGCCGTCCTGCTCGATATCAATACCGATAATCGCAACCGCACGGTCAGCGAAATCCGTCACGCCTTCGGAAAAAACGGCGGCAACATGGCGGAGGCGGGTGCCGTCTCCTGGATGTTTCACAAGAAGGGCGACATCGTCATTCCGAAAGCGGCTGCCAAGGAGGACGATCTGATGGGTATTGTCCTCGAAGCTGGGGCGGAAGATTTACGCGACGATGGCGATAACTGGGAAGTGCTTTCCGAACCTTCGGTCTATGAAGCCGTTCTCGAAGCGGTGAAGAAGGCCGGCATTGAGCCCGCGTCGTCCAGCGTATCGATGATTCCGCAAAACTACATCAAGCTCGAGGGTCCGGCGGCCAGCCAGATGATCCGGCTCATGGAAGCTCTCGAAGAGCACGACGATGTGCAGAACGTCCACTCCAATTTCGATATCGACCAGAAGCTTCTGGAAGAAGTAGCGGGGTAGAGCGGACTTCAGACCTCGGACTTCGGCCAACCGTTCAGCGGTGACTAAACCGCAGCTTCATCCTCCCGCCTCCTTGCCCGCACCGGCGGGCGCGCTGAACTTTTTCAACACCGCTGTGGAAAATTCTGTGGAAAAACGGGAAAGTACACTGTTAAGTTGTTTGTTACGAGGGCTTTCTGCACCTTGCACCTTGGCGGGTGCTCAAACCGCTTCAGTTGCACCACGACTGGTCACTCCGGAGTCATACTTTGAAAGTGCGGCTCGACAAGTTGTTGCTGGAACGCGGAGTGGCGACCTCGCGGGAGCGGGCCCAGGCATTGATCCTGGCCGGCAAAGTGCTGGTCAACGGACAAAAAATCGAAAAGGCTGGGGCAGGTGTGGATTCATCGGCGGACATTCGCCTGCTCGGAGAGGATCTCAAATACGTCGGCCGCGGCGGCCTCAAACTGGAGGAGGCGCTCAAGCACTGGCAGATTGATGTCGTCGGCAAGACCTGCCTCGACGTGGGAGCCTCAACCGGAGGCTTTACCGATTGCCTCTTGCAGCGCGGGGCCGGCCGGGTCATTGCCGTGGATACCGGCTACGGCCAGATCGATTTCCGCCTGCGGCAGGATGCTCGCGTGCGACTGCTGGAAAAGACCAACGCCCGTTATCTCACACCGAAACAAATCGGCGAGAGCGTGGATATGGTGGTGATGGACGTCTCGTTTATCTCGGCGACCCTGGTTCTGCCCGCGGTGATTGCAGCCGCTTTTCCCGGGCCGCAGGAGCGTGGCGGACGACAGATCATCGTGCTGGTCAAACCGCAGTTCGAAGCGGGCCGCGAGCAGGTAGGGAAGGGAGGCATCGTGCGCGACCCCCTGGTACAAAAGGCTGCGGTCGAGAAAGTTCGCCACGCCTTGCTGGATCTGGGATGCCACCAGACCGACGTGATCGAATCTCCCATACTGGGAGGGGAAGGGAATCGCGAATTTCTGCTGTACGGACAATTCTGAGGCTTTCCTCCGTGGTGTTTGACTTTAGGTTTAGCTCACAATCCAAGGCGTCACGCTGAGCTCGCGAAGCGTGAAGCACGTGCGAGGTTCGGCAAGCGGGGCGCCGGGCGCGCCGGGTCCTTCGGGACTGAAGTCCCTCAGGATGATTCCGGTTTGCAGGGGAATTTTCAAGCGGAGTCACGACCCGTGTCTTCGGCGGTTAAAGCTTTTGCCCGGAATTTCTGTACAATTCGACTTGCATCATGGCCATCCCGAATACGGTTTCAACTACGAAGTCCACCGGCATCATTTCCAAGCCGGGCAAAGCCGAACTGACGGAGATCGTTCCACCCCTGCTGGCCTGGTTTCGCGAGCACGGGTACAAGGTGGTGGTCGATCCCGAGACCGCGCCCTTTGCCCCTGGCATGGAAGTCCTCGCCCGGGAACAGATGGCCTCGCGCCCGCTGAACTTCGTGGTGGTGCTGGGCGGCGACGGCACTCTGCTTTCCGCGGCCCGGGCTGTATCCAAGGCTGGAATTCCGGTGCTGGGCATCAACCTGGGTTCGCTTGGGTTCCTCACCGAAGTGCCGCTGGAAAATCTGTATTCCACCCTGCAGGATATCGAGAATAGCTGCTGCAACCTGGACCGCCGGTCGATGGTGCACTGCGAGGTGTTCCGCAAGGACGCCTCCGTGGCCAGTTACGAAGCGCTCAACGATGTGGTGGTGGGTAAAGGCACGATCGCGCGGCTGAATCACTGCGACGTCTATATTGACCGCGTGTTTGTTTCAAGCTACCAGGCCGACAGCCTGATCGTCTCCACCGCCACGGGTTCTACTGCATATTCGCTGGCGGCCGGCGGGCCCATCCTGATGCCATCGGTCGATGCCTTTGTGGTCACGCCAGTCTCAGCCCACTCCCTTACTCATCGTCCGCTGGTCGTTCGCGATACTTCGGAAATCGAGATTGTAGTGAAGACGGGCGACGATGAAGCCTATCTCAGCATCGACGGCCAGATCGGCATGCCCATGGTGGACGGCGACCGTGTGCTATGCCGCAAATCACAGCACCAGGTCACGCTGCTGCATACGCAGGGAACATTCTTTGACGTGCTGCGCACCAAGCTGAAATGGGGCCAGCGCTGATCGTGGAACACGTGGGGACAGCCGCCCCAAGCTGTCCGGCCGCGCGAGGCGCGGCTGGCCTTTTTTCGAATAAGAAAGTTGCGGAGCATTGCTCCGCTGGACAGCCGAGGGCGGCTGTCCCACGTGGTTTCTGGCTGGGTGTATTCAGACAGCTTCGGCGAAGCCGAGTTCCGAACCTGGGCCTTTGCGCTGGCGCGAAGGGGACGCATTGGGCGCCGCCTGCCGCGCATCGACCGCCATTTCGTTCTTCCCGGTATCCTCCAGGAATTCGCGAATCCGCAGCTTGGCTTTATGCAGTTGCGACTTGGAATTTCCCACCGAACAATCCAGGATCTTTGCGATCTCCTGGTGCTCGTAGCCTTCCACTTCGTGCATCAGGAAGATGGTCCTGTAGCCGGCGGGCAGATCTTTAATGGCTCGGGTCAGGGTGATGCGATCCACCGATCCTGACAGGCGGCCATCGCGGCTGCCGTACTCGCGGCGCACCATCTTGACATCATGGCTCGAGGGCTCATCCAGCGAGACTTGCTTCAGGGCCTTCTTGCGGAAGTGCATCAACACGGTATTGACCGCGATGCGATAGAGCCAGGTGGACAGAGCCGAGTTCCCCTTGAAGGTGGAAAGCTTGCGGAACACCTGCAGAAATGCATCCTGGGTAAGGTCTTCGGCCTGGGCAGCATTGTTGGTCATGCGCAGGCAAATGGAGTAAACCCGGGCCTTGTGCGCGTGGAACAGAGCGGCAAAGGCTTCCGAGTCGCCGCGCTGGGCGCGCCTGATCAATTCGAGGTCCGTAGTCGATCGGACCGTGCCATTCGCATCGGAGTTCATCGCCATAGGAACGTTCTGGTTGGTCACGCGTCTGCCTCCCGAGTCTGAGATTGACCCTCGCATATCGGTTTTCATCACGACGCTAAGACTAAGTGCAGAAGCGATCAGGGTCTATCCGGTGCACCCTGTAGTGGTTTCATTAACTTGCTGTATAGGATGAACCCGAACCCGATGCTGAAGTTGTGTCCATCCGAAGCGCATCCGGGCGCGCGCAGCGAAAATACCGGGCGCCCGGCGTTACCCTCAGGTCCCAACACCCTACTCAATCGTAGGCTGGACCACGTGCACAATATTGTTCCGGACCGCGTATAGCACCAGGTCGCTGACTGAGTGCAGCTGCAGCTTGCGCATGATGTTCGAGCGATGCGTTTCCGCGGTCTTCACGCTCAGGCCCAGCGCAACCGCGACCTCTTTCGTGCTCTTACCCTCGGCCAGCAGTTGCACCACTTCGCGCTCCCGAGGAGTCAGCCGGTCACGGCCCACGGCAATGGCCGCCGCCTGGGTTCCGCCCTTCAGATATCCGTCCAGCACCATGGCTGCGACCTTGGAAGTAAAGTATGTCTTGTCGCGCTTGAGGGCTTCGACCGCAACCACCAGATCGCGGGCAGCATCGGACTTGAGCAGAAATCCCCGGGCCCCCGCATTCAGCACGTCCCGCACTACCTGGTCGGAGTCATGGAAAGTCAGAATGAGCACCCGGGCGCGGGGATCATCCTTGATGATCTGACGGGTCGCTTCCAGGCCATTCAGTCCGGGCATGCCAATATCGAGGATGATGGCATCAGGCTTCAATTCACGGACTTTTTCGGCAGCTTCACGCCCGTCCGCGGCTTCGCCGCAAACCTCCCAGCCCGGCTCAGCCTGTAACAGGGCGCACAAACCCTTGCGCACCACTTCGTGGTCGTCCGCAATAAATATCCTGAATGCTGCCATCGACTACCTCCCCAGAATTACCTGGCTCTACGGACAAAACTTCCCTGGATGCCTCTATATAAGCATCATCGTTGCCAAACGGGGATGCTTCGCCCTTCCAACGCCTTAGCCACCTGTGGAAAACTTTTGCAGTGTAATTCTTGCTGAAATCGCGTACTCCAGTCGCGCAACTTCATGCCTTCACGAAGCCGGGAGCGGAACCAAGTAAGCCTGTCGGCGAAAACCCTTGATGGACGCCGCTTTCAGACACTACTCTATTGTGCCGAACAGTTTATACCCGCGCCCCTTGGTCCGCCAATACAGTTTGTCCTGTATTTTCGGATGGCCCTTATCGGTGATTTGAATCTGTGTGGAAAACTCGACTCATTCCGACGGCTCGTTACGCAATGACCGGAGATCGACGCCCAGTTGCTCCGCTTTTTTGTAGAGGTGGCTGCGCTCCAGGCCCAGGGCCCGGGCGGCGTTGGTAACGTGGAAATGGCTGCGCTTCAGTTCCGCCACGATCACCTCCCGCTCAAAGCCCTGGACCCGTTCCGCCAGAGTGCCGGAGCTGGCAGAGGAAGTTGGAGAGCCGAGTCCGCGGGGTAATGCCATCTCGACGGTGTCTGTGGTTACTGCGCCTTCCGTTGCCAGCAGAATCAGCCGTTCCACCACGTTGCGCAGTTCGCGGACGTTGCCCGGCCAACTGTGCGCCTGAAGTTCCTGTAGAGCCTCCGGAGTGAAGGGCATCGGTTTCCAGTTATTCTGGGCGCAGACCTGTTCCGCGAAATGCTGTATCAGGACGGGGATGTCCTCTTTTCTCTCCCGAAGCGGCGGCAGCAGGATGGGGAAGACGTAGATCCTGTGAAACAGGTCCTGGCGGAACTTGCCGTCGCGTACCAGAGATTCCAGGTTGCGATGGGTCGCGACCAGCACGCGCACATCCACCCTCGTGGACTTGTCGGAGCCGATGCGCTCGACTTCGCCTTCCTCCAGCACGCGCAGCAGTTTGGCCTGCATGGCCAAAGGCATGTCGCCGATTTCATCGAGAAAAATCGTGCCTCGCTCCGCCTGTTCAAACTTGCCGACATGGCGGCCGGCGGCGCCGGTGAAAGAGCCTTTCTCGTGGCCGAACAATTCAGATTCGATCAGCTCAGCCGGAACGGCGGCGCAGTTCAAAGTGATAAACGGACCGGAGGCGCGGGGACTGCGCTCGTGCAGTGTGCGTGCGACCAGTTCCTTGCCGGTACCGGTTTCGCCCAGAATGCAGACCCGGGTTTCGCTGGCGGCCACCTTTTCGATCTGGGCCATCAGCTTCTTCATGGTTTCGCCGGTCCACACGATTTCGTGTTTCCCCAGGCGTTGCCGCAGCTGCCGGTTTTCCGATTCAAGCCGCTGCAGCTTGAGCGCGTTCTCTACTGTGAGCAGTAGTTTCTCCGTGGAGACTGGTTTTTCCAGGAAGTCGAGCGCCCCCAGGCGGGTGGCGCGCACCGCCATGTCGATATGCGCCTGCCCCGACATCATGACCACCGGCGTCGCGACCCCCTGGGACTTCAACTCTTCCAGCAGGGAGAGTCCATCTTTGCCCGGCATGACCACGTCCGAGAGGATCAAGTCGAAAGTCTGCGCGCGCGCCAGTTCCAGGGCCTTGGCGGCGTTGTCGCACAATGTCGCCTCGTGGCCGGCGAGACGAAATGCGCGCGCCAGCGAGGCCAGAGTATTGGCTTCGTCGTCCACGATCAGCAGATGCGCTTTCTGAGGCACCGCTTTCTGATACACGATATCTCCTTAGCCCGCCGCCAGCTTGTCCAGATTACCCGGGCAGCTCGATCATAAATGTACTTCCTTGTCCCGGCTGGCTGCGCACGCTGATCCTGCCGCCATGGTCGCTCACGATGGATTGCACGATAGCCAGTCCGAGTCCGGTGCCATGCGCCTTGCTGGTGAAGTAGGGAGTGAACAGGCGTTCGCATTCTTCCGCGGTCAGGCCGGTGCCGGTGTCGGCAATTTCCACCGCAACCCGGTCACCGCTCTGCCGCGTGCGTAGAGTGAGCGTGCCGCCCTTGGGCATGGCATCCATCGCGTTCAACGCGAGATTGGAGAATGCGCGATGCAGCAGTTCCGGATCGGCCGCAATGGGCGCAAGGTCTTCCCCCAGTTCAAGGCGGCATTCAACCGGAGGATGCTCCGGGGATTGCAGTTGAGCCTGCAGCAGGCGCGCCACATTCCGCACGACGTCGTTCACCTGCACCCGCTGAAACTGGGGTTGCGGCATGCGGGAAAATTCGCTGAAGCGCGAAATGATGGATTTCAGATTTGCGATCTCCGCCAGCAGCGTGGACGAGCTCTCGGGAAAGATTTCGTCGAACTGCTCCGCACTCTGCTGCCGTGCCCGCACCAGGTTCTCCACCGTCAGCTGCAGGGGGAACAATGGATTCTTGAGTTCGTGCGCCAGGCGGCGCGCCAGTTCGCGCCAGGCCGCGACCCGCTCGGCCTGCACCAGGCGCTCCCGCTGCTGGAGCAGTTCTCCCGTCATGCGGTTGAAGGATTCGGCCAGAGCTCCGAGTTCGTCGGATGAATCCACCGCCACGCGCGTGTTCCAGTTTCCCGCCGCTACTTCCCGGGCCGCCTCGGCCAGTTGTTCGACCGGACGCGTGACCCGGGAAGAGGCCCATCCGCTGAACAGGATGGCGAGAACAATGCCGACGCTCCCCGCCAGCAGCGCCGCCGACCGAATTCGATTGCGCAGCTCAACATAGGGACGCCGCGTGTTGCCCACCAGCAGAATGCCCAGTAACTGGTTATCCTGGCCGCTCAGGGGGATGGCATGGACGCTCTCATCGTCGGCCGCGTCGCCTGACCAGTGAAGGAGAGCGGTGGCTTCCTGCCGCTGCTGCTGGACTTGTTCGATCAGGGGCGCCAGCCGGGCCAGTTCCCGCGGGTCGCCCGCCGGGGCGATCAGCAGCGGCGCGGAGAAGCCCCTGGCCAGGTTGCGATAGAGCATGGCCCGCATGCCCGCCGGAAGTTCGAGGCTGGCCATGAAATCCTGGTCAAGACGACGGCCGCCGATTACGAAGATGGGCTTGTCGCCAACCTCCACCCGCCGCATGGCGGAAAGACTCAGCGCCGCTCCGTCAGGAAGCTCCTCCTGCCGGAGAAAAGCGGCTGGGAAGGCGCTCCCGACGGCAGGGAACTTTCCTTATAACCAAATTTCGCCGGCCACTGCGCCGACGAGAGAATGGTGCCGCTGCCGTCCACGAATTCCAGAAAGTCCAACTGCTGGTTGTCGGCCAGCGTCCTGGCCTCGTTCACGTAAGCACTGTAATCCGCGGAACCACGGCTCACCGCCAGCGCCATGCGGGTGGCTGCGTCGCTGCCTGCGATGGTTTCCACGCGGTGCGCCACCTCGTCGCCCCGCCGGCTGAACTCGCGGCGAAATTGCGCAATCAACGCCGTCGTCTGCGCTTCGTTGGCGCGCTCGAAGGCGCGCCGGGTCACGCTGGATACGATTCCGGTCACCGCGCCCACGCAGAGAAAAACCGTCAGCGCGAACACCAGTAGAAGTTTGCGGCGGAAGCTCAAGGTTTCTCCGTTTCCAGCCAGACGTCCGGCAAACGCCAGCCGCCATCCGGATCTTCCCGCCAACCCATTACGTTTGTCCCGAGTGCAACCGCAGTCCGTAAATGCAGCAGGGGAATTACACGCTGCGATTGCAGTGATGCACTCTCGGCGGCGTACGTCGTGGAGGCGTCCGCGCTCTGCGGCGGCGGGTCGCCGCCGAACTTAGGCAGGGGCAGTCCCAGGCTGCCGGCGAACTCGGCCAGCGCAACCCGCGCATCGAGCGAGGGCAGCGGCAAGCGGAGCAGACGGATGTCGGAGGTGGAGGTCGCGGTTTGGAGCGTCACGGCCCGCAGCGTAAGTCCGGCGTCGCGCGCGTTCAGGGCGATGCGCTCTGCGATGACGCGGGCCAGCGGATCGGATGCATCGTAGCCCAGAGTCCAGACCGGTTCCTGCTGGGCCTGCTCCCGCGCCTGGCGCGCGCGCTGCAGATCGATGGCGGTGGGAAAAAGGAAGGCATAGCCGCTCATCCAGTCGGGCAGGAGAGTGCCTGCCGGTTCGCCGCCGCCCTGCAGGAGAACGCCGTTCATGGAATCTCGATCGATGCTGAGTGCCAGGGCCTCGCGTAATTTCGCATCTTCCGGCGATTGAATGTCCCGGTTGAAGACCAGGCCCATCCACTCTCCGGGCGGTGAACTCACCACACGTCGTCCCTCCAGCACCGCGTGACGCGCCTGGTCGGGCGCGATCTCCACCAGGTCAGCCTTGCCCAGATCGAGGGCGATCATCTGCTCGCGAAAGTTCTTGCCCATTTCAATATCGATTGCGTCCAGAAATGCGCGGCCGCCCCAGTAGTCGTCACGCGCAGACAAAACCAGTTGCTTTCCCGGCTCCCAGCGGTTGATGGCGAAGGGTCCGCTGCCAACCACCTTTCCGCCGGTGCGCTTGGCGATGCCATAGCGTGGCAGTGCCAGCAGCGCGGGAAGCTCCGGGGTCGGAGCGTCGCACTCAATAACGACCGCTTCTCCCGTGGCAAACACTTTCCAGTCAGGATTGGCGGCGCGCAGGGAAGCCGCGACCGCATCGGAGCTCACCGCGGTGCCATCATGGAATGCAACTCCGCGGCGGATCGCGAACTGCCAGCGTTGATCGCCGGGATCGGCTTGCCATGAAGGTGAGAGTGCGGGCTGGGCCTGGCCGCGCGCGTCCAGCGTGACCAGCGTGTCAAAGACCAGGCGCGAGAGGCTGGGCAGGATCGGGCTACCGCTCCGTTTGGATTCCGCAGGATCAAGCGAGGCAGGCGCTTCCCCGATAGCCACGCGAAGGGTCCCGCCGTAGTGTGGTCGGGTACGGGCCGGCGCCACCACCGTCAGGGACAAACTAACGGCCACAAGTAAGAGTAAGCCGGAAGGCTTCATATTTCCCCATTTCCGAATTGTGCACCACCGCCACCACGCTGCTTCCGTCGGAACCTGTCCATAAAGCCGTCACCGCGCCACTTACCTCGAGGGGCATGCTCGCGACGACAGGCTGCCGGCCAGGAACTTCGTAGGCTTGCACGGCATCATTCCCGCCGGCACCGGCTCCAGTGGCCAGGACTTGCCAGCCCGACCCGCAACCGCTCCTCAGGCTGGCAATGTCACTGCCCCATTTCAGCTTGTCCACCACCTGATCAGTGATGCCGTCCAGCAGATGGACACTGCCATCCACGGCTGCCAGCAGCCACCACGGGGATGGTTCGCGGAGAATAGCTGCCGCGGAATAAAAAGCCGGCGCCCTGGTTTGAGTGCCTGCTCCGGGAGAGAGTGATCCACTGAAGAAATTGCGCGAGGAAGTAAAAGACGCACTCTGTTTGAACCCGTCCGACCCGATGGGCCAGGGATCGTTGCTCTCGAAGCACGTCATGACCAGAGAGTCGCCCCCGGAATTTCGACAAGTGACGCCGGGCAGGTAGGCATCAAAAAGATGGTCTTTGTTTTCGTAACTGCGCAATACCAGCCTGCCTCGCAGATCGCGAGGCCACGGCCGGGAGTGAGGAATCGGAAGCGATTGCTCGACCAGCCAGCGACTCTCCTGCATCCGGTAAGAAGTTACGCCGTTCGCATCCAGCACCAGCATGCGCGCGGGATCGCTGCCGATGAGCGCAACATCCAGAATGCGTTCCGGCTGCGACCACAGCGAAACTTCGCGAAGCACCATCGTCGCGGGTGCGGGCCCAACAGCGAGAACCGCAGATCGCGGCAGCGAAACCATCACTACCGCAGGCGCATTTCCGCCCTGGCGAATTTCCGCCACCCAGACGTAGTTCCTCAGGTCCTCGGAGAGAGTGACTCGCACGCTCACGGCAGCCTGTTCGGGGGAGGCGAAGCGCACGCCGGTGACGGCAAGCTGGGTCAGAAGATTGCGCCGGATGTCGTCGCTCCGGGCGGCGCTGATCGACGAGCGATTCGACACTTGCAGGGCCACGGTTTTCGGGCCTGTGGCCGATGCGATTTTCCCTGCCAGAAGGCCTTCCGCGCCAGCCCAGTCCTGTGCGTTTGCCGCGGTCCCGAAGAGCAACGCAAATACCAGGAAGCTGACGAACCGCGAAGAACGTGGCGCGAGCATGCCTGGTCCACGCAGACTGACGCGCAAATTGATACGCGGGTTGATGGGCGGATGGATGGCCGAATTATAAACCGCATCCCGCATTGCTCTGGACCCTGTGCCTGGTACTCTCTCGATTCGGCATCCCCCCGCCGGTTGTCAAGCCAGCGTGGCCCTATCAACACTGACCCGCGCCCGCCAGCAAAAGTTCCAGTGGGCCTAGCGCTGAATCGCGGTTTTGGGCTGGGCCGCTCGCGGAGCAAAAAATACCCCGAGCACCTTGCCGAAGATCAGTTCCTCCACCAGGATTGCAACCGCCAATGAGAAGGTCATGCCGCCGATAACCGCGACCGTCGTGAATACGAGTTCCATAGATGCCTCCATTCGGACAGACTGGAGGTAGCGAGTGAATGGCCATGTGGATGTGACTGAATGACAGAGACTTACGAGGCATTGCCTGGACAAGAGTGTGGCTCTCCACCAGTATCGTGTCAGGACTGACACAGCCCAGCCGGTGTGGGTCGGACGCTCCCTTCGACTTCGCTCAGGGCAGGCTCTGTCCGACGCTTTTGGGGTTGGTCTTAGCCAGGGAACCAAGGTTGTGAGGGACGGATGCAGGAAGGTTCGAAAAACCTACGGTCTAAGTCAAAGGCGTCGGACAAGAGTGTCCGACCCACGCAGGCTTCTCGGTCACAGGTCATCAGGAGTAAGACCAGTTCGCTTTGCAATGCGGGACAGCATCTTGTGACCAAGTTCTTCGTTATCGTGGAATCCGAACATGTAGTTTCCGCGCACAGGGTGCTGGAGTTTGATATGCGATCCTTTTTGCGAGAGGACGCGCCAGCCCATGCGGAGAAGGGCTCGGAAAACGATGTTCGCTTTGGTGCTGGGCCACTGACTCAAGCCGGGATGGGAAGGATACTGATAGAGTCGGGGATCTGGTTGGATCTCTCTACGTCATCCGCCACAGCATATAGCGCCAGGGCATAGGCCTTTGCTTTTGCTTCTTCTTCGGTATTGCCGTACGCCATTGCGCCGGGAACCTCTGGAATTTCGGCAATCCAGCGGCCGTCATCCTCGCATTCAATTTCAAATTGAAATCGCAACTCTCGGCTCCTTACTCTGCCAGCTTGTTTCGGATCTCGCATGCTATATAAGATGCGGCAAGGGTGGTCAAGTCCGCACATTACTGACGTAATCGAACCATCAGGGAGGAAGCATAGCAATTTTGTAGTGCCAACCGCAGATATTGTTGCGGCGGGTGCCATCGAAGTCAAGCCGTTCGTGAACTCCTTGTTTTCAAAATTATCGGGAGCAATCAGTGCGGCGTGAGATCCCGAAACGGGAACGGACCCTTGCAGTAGAAAATCTCCACGTCATCGTTTTGGATTGGCGTTTCAGCGCTCGCCTAGTATTCCGGCTCGGTAGCGACCCCGCACAATTCTTCTTCCGCTTCCGGTTCCTGCCGCAATACTGGGTGCGCTTCGACCCTGATTTCCTGGCGCAGGGCGTCGAGCAGCGCATCCAGGACAACCTTGAGGGACTGCGGGTTCTCGGCCAGGACGCGCTCGATGCTTTCGCGATGGACCGCCAGTTCTCCGAGGGGCCGTGCGCCGCTGAGGTCAAGCCGGCCGCCCGGCGTGATCGATCGGCGCCAGCCCGTCGCACCCAATGCGGTTCGCGCGAAGGGATAATCAAGACTTCCTGTCGTCATCCAGTGAATGACCAGCTCCTCGACATGATCAATGCCACAGGCCACCTGAATGCCTGCACGGGAGGCCATCTGCTCATTCCATTGCAGAATCGTCAGTTTGTCCTCCCATGTGTTCTCGGCCACCAGGAAGCGCGGCTGGTTCGGGGAGCGCTCTTCGCCACAGATTGCACACAAATGAGTCCTGAAATGATTCATAAGGCACCTTTCAGCTCCCTGGGAGACCCTCGCATCGAGCGCTGCATCTCCGTCAGATGCAGGGCAGGGACTAAGCTGTTCGGGACAGGTAGCGGAACCGTAACCATCCCTCGTCCTGGTTCAAAGGTCAGGGTTAGTAAGCCAGCACAGCTATCGCATAGCCAATAGCGCTCCACGTGGCGAAGCGAACGGTCTCTGCGACTTCGGGAAGCGACCAGGGGCGTAAGAGCCTCGCCATTCTCAGTTTCCAGAAGAAAGAGCTTGCCGAGGCTGAGACTCCGAAACAAACTGGTGCAGGCGGGATTAGCACACTTATGCAGCATCGAGGGTCTCCTGAGAGCGGGCCGATGACCGGGAGCGCTGGATGATTCAAGGCATGCACGCCACTGGCCGCAAGTGAGAGTTGAGGGAAGACAGGTAACTCATTGAGGGGTTGACGACCTCGGCTCTCCTTCACCCGGCGGATGCCGACCTGAGGTCACTTCTGCCGACCCTCCGTCATTTCATCTTGCCTCGCGCTGCGTCACCGCAAGAATCCGGAGCAGACCCGGGTATGATTGCCCGCCCTGTGGCCCAGGAGTAAGATTGCGCAACGGCGGCCCAGCATAGCTGTCCCCTAAAGCCTCGGGACGCTGTTCTCCATTCTGAATTGTGCAGGGCCATATGGCGGAATTTGAGCCCACGCTCGCGAGTTCTACACAGCCTCAGGATTCCCTCTCCGGCAAGGTCGTGGGACGCTTCCGCATTGGAGAACGGTTGGGCAAGGGTGGTATGGGCGAGGTTTACAGCGCCGAGGACACCAAACTGAAGCGCACTGTCGCCCTCAAACGCCTGGCGCCTGCCTTGCGTGCTGACTCGCTTTACCGCCACCGCTTTTTGGAAGAAGCCGAACGCGCCTCCCGTTTCGGCGATGCCCACGTCGCGGCTGTTTATGACGTGCTGGAGGAGCAGGGCGAGATATTCCTGATCCTGGAATATGTGGAAGGCCAGAACCTGCGCCAGCGGCTGCGGGAGCCTTTATCGCTGGACGAGTTCTTCACCATCGCATTTCAGTGTACCGAAGCCCTGGTGTCAGCGCACAAGCATGGCATCGTTCACTGCGACATCAAGCCGGAAAACATCATGCTTAGCAGCGAGGGCCAGGTCAAGATACTGGATTTCGGCGTCGCCAAGCACCTGCCGCGTTCCGACCAGAGTTCGACCGTAGACCGCGCCGGTACCTTTGCCGGCACGCCTGCTTATATGTCTCCGGAAGTTCTGCTGGAGCAGGCTCCGGACGGCCGGGCCGATATTTTTTCCCTGGGCGTGGTCTTCTACGAGGTCCTGACCGGACAGCATCCCTTTATGGCCGGCAGCTTCGTCGCCACCACCGACCGCATCCGGGGCGAGACTCCGGCTTCGATTCGTATTTTCAATCGCTCTGTCTCGCGAGATCTGGAGGCCCTCGTCAATAAAGCGATGGCCAAGGACGCGGGGCGGCGCTTTACCAGCGCGGACGAACTGCTGGAGGCGCTGCGCGACGTGCACCAGGGCTTGTCCTCCAGTGGACTGGCGCGGCCGGTGCCGCTGCCGCAACCGCGCCCGCGGCGCAAGCAATGGCTCTGGGCTGTGGGCCTTGCGGCCGCCTTGCTGGTTGCGGTTCCCGTGTACCTGCATTACAGGGTGGTCCGTCCGGGGGTGATCCTGTCGAAGTCTTCGGTGCCGGTACAATTGGCGGTGCTGCCCTTTGCGCCCACTACGAATGACCCGAGCAGCAAGGCCTTTGGCGACGGCCTGACCGAAACCCTGACTGCCAAGCTGGCACAACTAAGCGGCAACTATCCCCTGCAGGTGGTGGCGACGAGCGAGATACGCGCCGAAGGCGTTACCAGCGTCGAACAGGCGCGTAAGAATTTCGGAGTGGGCCTGGTGCTGGAGGGAAACCTGCACGGCTCAGGCAACCAGGTGCGGGTGAATTATTCTCTGGTGGATGCCGAGACTAACCGTCAATTAAGCGCCGACACCGTGGACGCCGACGTCAGCGACGCCTTCGCGGTGGAAGACCAGGTGGTGGATGGCGTTCTTCACATGCTGGGCCTGGCGGTCAAAGGCAAAGAGCGCGCAGTGCTGGCCGCGCACGGAACCACGATCCGACGCCTACGATCAGTATCTGCGGGGCCGTGGCTATCTTCACGACTATCACAAACACGAAAACATCGAGAACGCCATTTCCGCCTTCAATCGCGCGCTTACGCTCGATCCGAAATATGGCCAGGCCTATGCCGGTCTGGGAAAGGCCTTCTGGCCGGTTACGGGGAAGACTTGGGAATCCTGATTGGCTAGAGAAAGCGTGTGCCGCCTGCGATCAGGCTGTCGCCGACAGCCCATCTGGCCGACGGTTATGCTTGTCTGGGTAGGTGTACCTGGGACCGGGGAGTACGAAAAGCAGCCACGCCAGTTCGAGAGGGCGGCGGCGCTGGACCCGCCCAACGATGACACGTTTCGTGGACTCGTTGCATGAGGTTTATGGCAAGCCAATCGTCCGGCCGAGGCGGAGCTATACCGGAGAGCTATCGAGCTGAGGCCGCAATATTGGGCCAGGCTATAGCTGGCTGGGAGTCTCTTACGCGGGAGCAGGCCCGATACGAGGATGCGGCCAGAATGTTTCTCAGGAAGCCGTGAGCTCTAGCCCCAGACAATTTCCGGGGTTATTGCAACCTGGGAGCGATGTACGTTGCCCAGGGAAAGTATCCGCAGGCTATCGCGGTGCTGCGAAAAGTCGATCGCTCTTTGGCCCACTGTCGAGGTCTATGACAATCTGGGATCAGCCTATTTTTACATGCGGCAATTCGAGATGGGCCGCGGCGAACTACGAGGAAGGCCTGAAATTCTGCATAAGGAGCTGGCTCAGTTGCGGGAATCTGGGGGACGCATATTCTCAAGTCGCCGGGTAAACGCGGCAAGGCGAGAGGTACGTATCGCGCGCCATTCGATTGGCGGATGAAGAGACTTGCGCGTCAATCCCCGCGACGGGCGCGTCCGGTCATTCTAGGCCGAATATCTGGCCATGATCGGGAATAAGCCGGAGGCCATGCGCTGGCATCTACAACGAGCTCTCGGGCTCCGGCTCCAACGAACGCGAGTGCGCTGTTGAATGCGGCCATCGTGCATAACCATTTTGGCGAGAAGGATGACGCCCACGATCAAGTGGCTTCGAGGCGCCGTGGCTGACAGGCCTGCTCCGTCGGAGATCAAGATTGCCGCCCGAACTTGATCACCTGCATGGAAGCCAGATTTTCAAAAACTTGTCGGGCCCAGGTGTTGAGAGAAACCGTATTTTCGATTTGAAAGCAAGGAAAATTGTATGGGAGAAGCCAGAAGAAGTGTTCCAGTTCCACGGGAGAGTCGGCGATCGTAAGATCTACGTAGGTTGACGATGTACCGGAGCCAGAGGACCATCCCGCGATCCAGATCTCGATTTCACGGCAGGATTCGGTGCACTGGACTTCGTATTGAAGAGGTTTCGTGTCGAGCAAGTTGAAGTTTTTGCAAAGTGAAAGGCGTCGTGGGAGTTCCCCTTCCGCATCCCTTCTATCGCGAGTTTCCTGTGACAGTCGGAGTTCACGACTCAGATCAACTCGGGTCCAGCCCGGCCTGAGGCGACGGCTATACCTATGAAGCCTTCTTCGAGTTCGAAGACGGCAGTCAGCAGATCCGCACATCCAGATTGGGAAATGATCGCGTCGCCGCCCGATGACTACCCGCTGAGCAGCCCTTAGGGGGACCCGCTCAGCGGGACTTTCGCCTCCCGTCGTGCTCTCCGCCATGATTTCTGGCCGGCGTGGATGCCAAGTTCTCGCCCCACCTGTCCTTTCGCGTGGTGCAGTTTGACTGGATGTCGTTCCACGCCAACGGAGGCTCGTCTAATAACAATTTCCGTTACTCCGCAGGAATCGTGATTCGCCCGTAGTCGTCGGAATTGAAATCGTTGGCCATCGAACGAGAAGAGGGGGTTGCCGCTCCGCCCTCCATTTTTGCCCGTCAAATCTTGCCAATACTCGGATGAGCTCTATTCGCCCATCACTTTCACGATCACCCGCTTGTCCCGCTGGCCGTCGAATTCGGCATAGAAGATTCGCTGCCAGGTTCCCAGATCAAGTTTGCCCGCGGTGATGGGCACGATGACTTCGTGGTGAATCAGCAGCGCCTTCAGGTGCGAGTCGCCGTTGTCTTCGCCGGTATCGTGATGCTTGTAGTCTTTGCGGAAGGGCGCCAGCATTTCCAGCCACTGGTCGATATCTTCGATTAATCCGCTCTCGTTGTCGTTCACATAGACTCCCGCCGTGATGTGCATGGCCGAAACCAGTACCATGCCCTCCTGCACCCCGCTCTTGCTGACGATCTGTTCCACCTGGGGTGTGATGTGCACGTAGGCGCGGTGGGAGCGGGTGTGAAATTTCAGATATTCGGTAAGACACTTCATGGTTCGTCCCCTTAATAGTTCGTGAAAGCCAGACCAGTTTCGCAGATAATGCTACGGAAATCAGTTTCCCGGAGGTGGGGTGAATACTTCTGGCGACGAACTGCAGGAACTGCGGCGGCTGGTAGGCGAACTCACCGCCCGGGTGTTTCGCATTGAGCGCGCATTGAACCTGCCGTCGGGAGTCGCCGCCGAAGCGCCGCCAACCGCAGGCTCCCTCGCCGCCTTCATCCGCGGCAGAAGCAAAGCCGGCTCCTCCGGCGATGCCGAATATTCCGCCCCGGCGCCATCGGTCGTATCCGGAAAAGCAGAGCAGCGCGGACCTCGAATCCCGCATCGGATCGCACTGGCTGAACCGGATCGGCATCGCCGCGGTGTTGATCGGCGTTTCCTATTTTCTCAAATTTGCCTTTGACAACAATTGGATCGGTCCCGCCGGGCGCGTCGCCATCGGACTGCTGGCCGGCATCGCCATCGTGGTCTGGAGCGAAAATTTCCGCCACCGCGGATACGTCATCTTTTCCTACTCGCTGAAAGCCGTCGGCATCGGCGTACTTTATCTCTCGCTGTACGCCGCCTTCCAGGTGTACAGCCTGATACCCGGCGGCGTGGCTTTCACCATGATGTTCGCGGTGACGGCGGCGACCGCCCTGATGGCCTGGACCCAGGACGCCGAAATCCTGGCGGCATTCGCTTTGATCGGCGGATTCAGCACGCCTCTGTTGCTCTCCACGGGTCAGAATCGTGAAGTTGCGCTGTTCACCTACGTCGTCCTCCTCGATGCAGGCGCGCTCGCGCTGGTCATCCTGAAACCGTGGCGGCGCTTGTTGCTGTTGAGCTTCGCCGGCACGCTGCTGCTTTATGTCGGCTGGTACGCCAGTTTCTATGACGTCACGCAGGTGCGGATGACAGTGGGCTTCGCCACGCTGTTCTTCGCCATCTTCGCGGTGTCGCCATTGCTGGCGCGCCCGGCACAGAAGGGATGGCTCTCCGACTCTGTTCCTCCCCTGGTCGCGGTGGTGAACGCGGCTGGATATTTTCTCGAGATCTATGTGATCTTCGAAGATATCGGCACCCGGGATACGGCGTGGTTTGCCCTGGCCCTGGCTGCCCTTTATATCTTCCTCAGCCGACAGGCCCGGGGGCGGCCGGGCAATCCCGAGGCGGCACGGATCGTCGACCTGCTGCACCTCGCGCTGGCCATCGGATTTATCACCGTGGCGATCCCCATCCGCCTGGACGCCCACTGGATCACGATGGGATGGTTTGTGGAAGTGGCGGTACTGTTATGGGTGGCCGACCGGATCCACTCTGATCTGCTCAACGTCTTCGCCATCGGCGCTCTGCTATTGGGCGTGGGCCGGCTTCTCCTGATTGATAACTTTTACGTCACCCGCCCCATCTTCAATACACGGATGGCAACCTACGCGGTGGCCATCGCAGTGCTGGGCGCCGTGGCCTGGTATGGCAGCCGCCGGAAGGATGAAGCCGCGCGTGCCGTCGCCGGGATTGCGGTTGTGGCGTTGAATCTGCTCGCGTTGATTGCCTTGAGCCGCGAAGTGGCCGACTACTACAGCCGGGAGATGACGGGAATTCTTCCGCAGAGGCAATGGGACCCTGCGGCCTGGACAAACTGGCATCACGTCAAAATCGCGCGTGACTTCACTTACTCCGCCCTGTGGATGGCTTACGGCGCCATGCTGATGGTGGTGGGCTTCTGGCGGCGCTCGGCATTTGTACGCTGGCAGGCGCTGGTCCTGATCGCGTTCACCATCGGAAAAGTGTTCCTGTACGATGTGTCGGAACTGGATCGCGGCTACCGCATCGTAAGTTTCATCGTGCTGGGCGTGCTGCTGCTGGCGATTTCATTTATGTACCAGCGCGATTGGCTTAAACTGTCGAGCCGCGATCGAGTCCAAAGAAAGCCCTGCCGGCACATGAAGCCCGCTTCCTACCTGCTCGCATTGTTCTGGCTCTCGGTGCTGCATTGGTCGCAGGACCATCGATCGCCTATTTCACCAACGTTCGCGATGTCCGTATCTCTCAATCTGAGCAACAGAATTACTTCGTGGTGAATGAAGAAATATGGGCCCGGGCGCGTCCCGATCTGGCCGACTTGCGAATCTATGACGGAGAAGCCCAGGTGCAGTACGCGCTTCAGCGAACAGCGCGGAGGAACGTCCAGCCATGAAGAAGCGGCCAAGATTCTCAACCTGGGGAGCGTAGGCGGACGCACCGAGTTTGATCTCGACATGGCCGACATCGGCGAATACGACCGCATCCGGCTGCAACTGGATGCCAAAGACTTCGTGGTGACCGCATCGCTGGCGGGAAGCAACCAGCTGGGCGCGAAGTCAGCGACTCATTTGCCGCCGGCCACGATGTATGACTTCAGCCGCGAGGAACTCGGCTCCAACGCGGTATTGAAGCTGCCGCCTTCAAGCTTTCGCTACCTGCACGTGAGGCTTTCCGCTGGAATTTCGCTCCGCGCAGGTCAAGGGCGCATCGGTTTACGACCTGCAGGAAACCGAAGCGGTCTGGACCAGGTGGGATCGTGCGGCGCGCCGTCGCAGGTCGCGCGCACTACGGTGATTCTCTGCAATTCGCCGTCGCGGGTTCCGGTGAACCGGGTCCGCTTTCGGGTCGATCCGAGGCAGGTAAATTTCCGGCGGGCGGTTGTTCTCTCGGATATGAGCGATCAGCGTTGTGGGGGCGGCGATGTCACGCGGGTGCGGATGAATCGCGGCGGAAACACGGTGCTCTCGGAAGAAATGGATGTGCCGATCGGGGGACAGAGGTCCGGCCAGTTGAAAGTGACCGTGGACAACGGGGATAATCCGCCCTTGTCGATATCCGGAGTTGAGCTGCTGTCGGTCGAACGGCGAGTGTATTTTGATCCGCAGGGCAAATCACTGCTCAAGCTTTACTATGGCGACGACAAGCTCGGCGCTCCGGTCTATGACTACGCCCGCTTCTTCAAGGCCGATCCGGCTGCGGCCCGCGCAGAGTTAGGGCCCGGTACACATAATGAAGCCTATCGCGGGCGCCCGGATGAGCGTCCCTGGTCTGAACGCCACAAAGCAGTGCTGTGGCTGGCGATGCTGCTGGCAGTGATCGTGCTGGCGGCGCTGGCGATTCGGGGATTAAAAGCAAAAGCATTGTCATCCTGAGCGAAGTCGGTACTTCGCAAAGCGAAGTGCCGACGCAGTCGAAGAGCCTGCCCCGAGCGAAGTCGAGGGGACCCCTATTCCCGCGATGCAGCGTTACGATAGGGGTCCTTCGATTCCGCAAGAATTTCGCTTCGCGAAATTCTTGCTCCGCTCAGGATGACACAGGAAATTTACCGCATCGATTCTTCTACTTCGGAGAGCCAGTTGGGTCGCTTCAGCACTTCGCGGGGCTTGGGGCCGTCGGCTGCTCCCACAATGCCGTCGCGCTCCATCAGATCGATCAAATGGGCGGCGCGGCCATATCCGATCCGCAGGCGGCGTTGCAGCAGGGAAGTGGAAGCCTTGCCGAACTCCACCACCAGGCGCACGGCGTCGTTGTAGAGGGGATCGTTTTCTTCGGCTCCGTCTTCGCCGGCTTCTCCGGCCTCACCGGCCACGCGTTCGTCTTTCGGGGCCTGCAGGAATTTCTCTTCGTATTCGGCCAGGCCCTGCGCCTTCCAGAACTCGACTACGGCCGCAATTTCTTTCTCGGTGACAAATGGCGCGTGCAACCGGTGCACCCGGGCCGATCCGGAGGGCAGGTAGAGCATATCGCCTTTGCCCAGCAGCGCTTCGGCGCCGTTGGCGTCGAGAATGGTGCGCGAATCAACCTTGGTGGCCACGCGGAAAGAAATGCGGGCAGGGAAGTTGGCTTTGATCAGGCCGGTGATGACATCGACGGATGGTCGCTGCGTGGCCAGCACCAGATGAATGCCGACGGCCCGCGCCATCTGGGCCAGGCGCGTGACTGACTCTTCCACGTTACCCGAGTCCAGCATCATGAGGTCGGCCAGTTCGTCGATGATGATCACGATGTAAGGCAGCGGACGGTCTTCGGAATCCTCACCAAAGAGGCTCCGCGTGCCCTCGTCATCGAAGAGTTTGTTGTACTGCTCCATGTTGCGCACGCCTTTTTCAGCCAGCAGTTTCAGGCGGCGCTCCATCTCGCGCACAGCGTTACGCAACGCATTGGCGGCGAGTTTGGGTTCGGTAATGATCGGCGTAAAGAGGTGCGGCACGCCTTCGTAGTTGCCCAACTCCAGGCGCTTGGGGTCCACCAGGATCAGCCGCACCTGGTCAGGCGTGGCCTTGTACAGGATGGACATGATCATGGCATTGATGGCCACGCTCTTGCCCGCGCCGGTCGAGCCTGCGATCAGCAGGTGCGGCATGCCTGCGAGATCGGCGGTGACGATGCGTCCGTTGATGTCCTTGCCCAGGGCCAGCGTGAGTTTCGACTTGGTGCCGATGAACTCGGAGGATTCTATGTTCTCGCGCAGCCAGATGATTTCGCGCTCGCGGTTAGGGACCTGAATCCCCACCGTGGATTTGCCCGCCATGCGCTCGATCAGAATGCTCTCGGCTTTGAGCGCCAGGCAAAGGTCATCGGTGAGATTGGTGATGCGGCTGTATTTGATCCCCGCTTCGGGCTTGTATTCGAAAGTCGTGACCACCGGCCCGGGATTGATTTGCGTGACCTGGCCGTGGACGTCGAACTCCGCGTATTTCTCCGTGAGCACCTGGGCCAGCAACTTCAATTCGTCGGCATCGATGGCCTGTTGTCCGTCGGGACGATGCAGCAGGCTGCTGGGCGGCAGCTTGAAGCCGCCGGCTGCGATGCGCGGCATGGTCGTCTTGGGCTTAGCTCCAGTGTCGGCGCGCTCGGTGACTTCAACATCCGGAATGATGGCTTCCGGAGCCGCGCGGATGGGTGCCGGTTCGAGATCGTGTTCCTCGGTACGGATGGCCGCGGTCATGCGGTCGATGCCAGTTGTACGAACCGGTTCAGGCGCACGAACCGATGCTGGAGGTGGAACAGAACGCGCCGGAACCAGCTGAGCAGTAATCGTCGGGCGGGCAGCGCGCCGCTTCTCCAATTCCTTCTGCATCTTCCTTTTCGCGCGCTCTTCCTGCCAGTCTTTGTAGCGGTTCCAGATCGCGACCAAAAAAGCAAAGCGGGTCGGCGCCCAGACTCGCAGAGAAGCGAAAGAGAAAGCGGTGGTCAGATACAGCGCAACCGCCAGAATCGTAGCGCACACAATATATGCGCCCGCCAGATTCAGGTAATGGATAAGAACATCGCCGACGATGCGCCCGGCCAGGCCCTCCATGGGAATCACGCCCATCCAGCGCACGTGTCCGGGCATGAGGCCCAATAATGCAGGGACAAATATCAGGAGCCACGCTGCTCCCATGGATTTCGCCACCGGAGACGTGATCTTGCGCGAGCGGAACCAGCGCGAGCCCAGCGCTCCCAGGAAAACGGGAACCAGAAAGGCCCCGATGCCGAAGCCCTGCAGCATCAAGTCGGAAATGATGGCGCCCACCAGTCCGACCCAGTTGCGTGCCGCCCGCGAACCGGTCAGCACCGAGGCGCTGTTGAATGAAGGGTCAAGCGGAGAATAAGAAGCCAGCGCCAGGAACAGGAGCAGTCCTGAAACGCAAAGCACGAACCCGATCAGTTCGTTGAGGCGCCGGTTGTTCGTGGGAGCGAATATCTGTGCGAACTTCATTGGCCGTTTTGGCGGTCGGGCGACAGGCGAGACTGACCCGTGCGCGCCAGACCATCCAGAGCCCAACAATTATGACAAGAAGCGTCGCGGCGCGACAATGAAGGAATTCGGCAAGAGTATCGAGTTAGTAGCGCCGGCGTCCCGCCGGCGCTACCCTGCCAGCCTGGCCGCATACACCAGCACCAGAATTCCTACCACAATCCGGTACACCGCGAAGGGAACGAACCCATGTTTCCGCACCCAGGCAATGAACCACGCCACCGCGGCATAGGCCACCAGAAATGAAACCACGAAGCCAATCGCGAGCACCACCCATCCGTGAGGATCGATCTGCGAGACTCCAATAGGATTCGCGCCCTTGCCGCGAAGCGACTTGAGCAGGTCATACAGAGTGGCGGCTGCCATGGTAGGGATGGAAAGAAAAAACGAAAACTCGAGCGCCGAAGCCCGCGACATGCCGGCCACCTGCCCCGCTGCGATCGTCGCCATGGATCGCGACGTGCCCGGGAAAACCGCCGACAGAATCTGGCAGGCGCCAATCCAGACCGCCTGTCCCACGCTCATGGCTTCCATCTTCCAGGTGTGGATGCGGCTTCCGGGCACAGGCCCGGCGGCTTCTGCCGGGGCATTCATGGCATCGACGATCCACATCACTACGCCGCCGATCAGCAAGGAAGCCCCGATGATGTGCAGACTCTCCAGATGTTTGCCGATGATCTTGGTCAAAAGAAATGCCGGAATCGCGGTGACGACAAACGCGATAGCCGTCAGTCCCAGGGGATGGGTCAGGGCATTGCGGTCGCCACTCTCACCCTGCGGAAACGTCGAGAGAAACCTGGCGATGCGGCTGCGGAAGTACACCGGCAGGCAAAGAATAGCGCCCAACTGAATGACGATGGTGTACATCTTCCAGTAGCCGTCCGACAGGCTGATATGAAAAAGCGACTCGGAAATACGCAAGTGCGCAGTGGAGCTGACGGGAAGAAATTCCGTGAGTCCCTCGATAATTCCCAGGACTGCCGACAGCAGGTACTCGTTCAAGTTTCCTCCCGCCAGGGTGAAAGAAAGTATTACAGAAAAATCCAATGTATGAATTGAAACTTCGCGAAGGTACTTACTGGGTTACGTTTCCGTACGTCGGGATGCCCTGCTCCATCAGGTAGAGCAGGCGCTGGGCGCGGGCCCCCCAGTCCTGGGATGTAGTTTGCGCCACCGCCTTCTGGGCCAGCGCGATGGCTTTGCCCCTCGCCTCTTCTGATTTCTTGGGCTCTTCTTCAGTTTTGTAAATTTCGATCAACGCGGACCACCGCCAGGCGGCATCGTACAAAGCTTCACCCACGGCCGGAGACTGGGGATGTTCGGTGGCATATTTTTCGTAAATCTCCGATTCCTTCACCGGGCACTTCGAGCTGCCCTGCCAATCGCCGCAGAGCTTGTTGTCGATCAAATGGAAAGCCGCCAGGTCCGCCCACTTGCTCCCGGGAAATTTCTTGATGACCTCTTTCATGTACTTCTCGTCCATGCCTTCGCGCAGGAAAGACTCTCGCTCCCGGGAGGAAGGACGCGAGGCCACATCTGCCTTCTCCAGTTGCCAGCGGATGTCGGCGGAGCGATACATGGCCTCGCCCGCCAGGGGCGAGGTGGGAAAATATTCGGCGACACAGTAGTAGAGCCGCATCGCATCCTGGGCGGCGCCGTTGCGTCCGTGCCGGCGGCTGGCCTGGTCCTCGGAATCGACCGCCTCGCCGAATAGTATTTTGTCGCCGTTCGGAGTGGAGGCGCGCACCACTCCTTTATCCAGCACCCATCCGGTGATGGTGCGTTCTTCGGTCAGATTGGCCTGGACGTGCGCCCACTCGCGGCTGGTTTCGAGGACGATGATTTCGCGCCCGCGATCCATTTCCGCAAGTTTCGCGGAGCTGGCGTCGGGCGAGAGATAGACTTGAGCGACGCGTATCATGGCGCCGCGCTCGTAATTGGCAGCGCCAGCGGAGGACGCGAAGGCGAGCAGACTGCTGATAATTAGAAGGGCCCTTAACAGAGTAGCGCCGCCGCTGCACAGAGATTTGTCATCCCGAGCGCAGTCGCACTTTCGCTGGCGAATGTGCGGCGGAGTCGAGGGACCCCTACCCTCAGAACTTTGCTCCGGCGCTAGGGGTCCTTCGACTCCGCAACTTCTTCGCGAAGCGAAGAAGTTGCTGCGCTCAGGATGACAGGCCTTCATGATGTTTCTTTCCTCAGTTCCGCCAGCATCTCGGCTTCAACATTTCCGCCGCTGATTACGGCCACGTTCATCGTGGTCTTAGGCAGTTCGTTGCGGTGGAACAGAAATGCGGCGACGGCTACGGCTCCGCTCGGTTCCGCCAGGGTCTTGGGATCACCGGCCAGATGCTGCATAGCCTGCCTGATTTCGTCCTCGCTCACGGTCACGATGTCATCCACGTAGCGCCGGATATGTTCAAAGTTAAGCGGGCCGATGCTCTGCGTGCGCAGCCCGTCGGCCAGCGTCCGCGTGACCTGCTCGGCCGATGACTCTACGATCTTTCCGGAGCGCAGGCTGGCTTGCGCGTCGGCTGCGAGCTCCGGCTCGGCCCCGATCACCTTCACCGTGGGCTTGCTCAGCTTTATGGCGGTGGCGATTCCGCTCAGCATCCCGCCGCCGCCGACGGGCGCGATCACGGTTTCCACTTCCGGCAAGTCTTCCAGTATCTCCAGTCCCATGGTGCCCTGGCCCGCGATGATCATTTCGTCGTTGTAAGGTGGCACAATGGCGTATCCGTGCTGGGCTGCCAGTTCTTCCGCCTTGGCCTGGCGCTCGGAACTTCCCGGGCCCACCAGTATGATCTCCGCGCCCAGGGCAAGGGTTGCCTCGCGCTTGACCGCGGGCGCATTTCCCGGCATCACGATGACGGCTTTCACTCCCAGGGCACGGGCGGCGTAGGCCACGCCCTGCGCATGATTGCCGCTGGAATAGGTGATTACGCCGCGTTTGAGCTCGTCTTGGGGGAGCGATGCGATCTTGTTGTAGGCGCCCCGCAGCTTGAACGACCCGATCGGCTGCAGGTTTTCGGGCTTGAGGAAGAGCTGACGGCTGTCGTTGACTTTGCCAGATTCGTGGATGTGGGAAGGGATCAGCTTGGTGCGCACGGCTACACCGCGCAGGCGAGATTGCGCTTCGCGAATGTGGTTGAGAGTGACGATGAGATTATCTCCATACTGTCATCCTGAGCGGAGGACAAACTTCGCTCCGCGAAGTTTGTACGGAGTCGAAGGATCCCTATTACCAGGCACACTGCCGGGGGTAGGGGTCCTTCGACTTCGCGGCTGCTTCGCGAAGCGAAGCAGCCACTTCGCTCAGGATGACAAGAACACTCAGGATGACGCGACCGTTAAATTTCCAGGATCACCGGCATGATCAGCGGACGCTTCTGCGTCTGCTTGGAAACGTAGCGCTTCAGATCGGCGCGGATTTTTTCCTTGATCACGCCATAGTCGGCTTTTTCCTCGGCGCTGGAAGCATCCAGGGTCTGCATCACGATCTGGCGGGCGCCGTCGTCAAAGCCGTCTTCTCCCGGAGAAAAGCCGCGGGTCACGATTTCCGGAGAAGTCTCCACCTTGCCGGTTAGCTTGTTGATGGCAATGATGGGCAGGACGATGCCATCTTCGCTCAAGTGCCGGCGGTCTTTGACGATCAGGTCTTCGACTACGTCGGTCCGCGATCCGGAGTCAATGCAGACCCTGCCCACATTGACGCGGCCCGCCTTGCGCGCTCCCAGTTCGTCGAACTCGAGGATGTCTCCGCTCTCGATCAAAATCACGTTCCCGACTGACCCTTTCATCGCCGCCGCCATTTCGGCGTGCAGCTTCAGTTGCCGGTACTCGCCGTGGATGGGGATGAAATACTTCGGCTTCACCAGGTTGATGATGAGCTTCAATTCTTCCTGGCTGGCGTGGCCGCTGACGTGTACTGGCGGCGACGAGCCATCGTCGTAGATCACGTGCGCCTCACGCCGGAACAGGTGGTCGATCATGCGATAGATGGCTTTCTCGTTGCCGGGAATGATCCGGGACGAGAGCATTACGGTGTCGCCCTTCTCGATTTTGGCGTGCTTGTGGTTGTCCACGGCGGCGCGCGAGAGCGCCGACATGGGCTCGCCCTGGGTCCCGCTGATCAGCACGCAAACTTTTTCCGGCGGAAAATTCTTCATCTCGCCGGGATGGATCAGCAGGCCCTCGGGAATCTCGATGTAACCGAGGTCCTCGGCAATCTCCGCGGAATTGTTCATCGAGCGCCCGGCGAAGGCCACCTTGCGCCCGTGTTGCCACGCCATCTCCACGACCAGCTTGATGCGGTGAATCGAAGATGAAAAGCAGGAGATGAAGAGCCGCCGCTTGGTGTGCGCGAAGACCTCGTCAAATTTGCGTCGCACGGCGCGCTCACTCGGCGTGTATCCCTTGCGCTCCACGTTGGTCGAGTCCTGGAACAACGCCAGCACTCCGGTCTTGCCGTACTCGGCGAAGGCGTGGAGATCGAACAGGCGGTTGTCGGTAGGCGTGGGATCGACCTTGAAATCGCCGGTATGAATGATCACGCCCAGCGGAGTGTGGACGGCCAAGGCCACGCAATCCACCAGGCTATGCGTGACCTGAATGGGATGAATGGTAAAGGGTCCAATCTTGAAACCCTCGCCGGGACGGATCTCGCGCAGGTCGGCGTCGTCGAGCAGGCCATGCTCTTCGAGCTTGTCCTCCACATAGGCCAGGGTGAACTCCGTGCCCCAGACCGGCACATTCAACTCGCTGAGAATCCAGGGCAGCGCGCCGATGTGGTCTTCGTGGCCGTGGGTGAGAATGATTCCCTTCACCCGCTGGCGGTTTTCGGTCAGATAGGAAATATCAGGGACAACAATATCGACGCCCAGCAGTTCGGCTTCAGGAAACATGAGGCCGCCGTCGATGACGATGATGTCGTCACCCCAGCGTACGGCCATGCAGTTCATTCCGAACTCGCCCAGGCCGCCGAGGGGTACGATGTGCAATTTTCCAGTTGGCATGCGGTAATTGATCGTAGCACAGGATGTAGCGCCGGCATCTTGCCGGCTGTCCCGAGGACATCCTGCCCTCGGCGGTGCGGGCGAGACGCCCCTCACGACAGCCGGCGGGACGCCTGCGCTATCAAACCCTTCGCGGGCGAGGGCGCCCGCGCCACACAACATCGTCCGTAATCTTCCCAGCAGCCAGCATCTGCGATAAGGTTGAAGCACATGGTTGAGCCGGAACGAAAAACATGGCTGCGACGGCGGGTGGAGGCGGGATTGAGTCGCGGCTTCCAGCGCGCCTACGAAACCGTCAGGGTAGATCCGTCGAAATTCCTGCTGCAGGTGCGGGCCGCCTATGGCCTTCCGATCAGTAACTTCCAGGGCGTCTATTCGGTAGAAGTCGGCCAGCTTGATGACCTGGCGCACCGGGTGATTCGCAGCGGGATGAAAGTGGCCGCGGCTGAAGGTGCCGGATTTGGCCTGGGCGGCCTCATGACCATCATTCCCGATTTGGGCATCCTGTCGGGCGTGACCTTGCGGACCATTCAGAAACTTAGCCTGCTCTACGGCTTCGAATTCAACACCGAAGAAGAAACCGCGGAATTATGGATTGCCGCTGCCAGCGCCGCCGGGGTGGACATCAGCCGCGAGCTGGTGGAGAAAGAAGTGATCGCCAAATTCGTGCCTCGCGTCATCCAGCGCATCGCCGCGCAGGCCAGCAGGGAAGTGGTGGAAAAGTGGTCGGGACGGCTCATCCCTTTGGCCAGCTCGGTGATCGGGGCGGGATTGAATTATTATTTCGTGCGCGCCTGGGGTGAGCGCGCCCGCTCGCACTTCCGCAAACGTCATATGGAAATACGGGAACAGATGGCCTCAGGGAAGCTGATCGTCGTCTCCGAAGCCCCAAAAGTATTGCCGTCCTGAGCCATCGAAGGTTCCTTCGCGTCCTTTGCGTCTCCCTTTGCGTACTTTGCGGTTAAAAAGGTTTAAAAGAGCTTTTAAGCGCAAAGGACGCAAACGGAGCCGCAAAGTTCGCAAAAAGACCTCACATGAAAACATTCAACTGCGCTGCTATTCTCTTCGATCTCGATGGAGTTCTGGTGGACTCGACCGGCTCGGTCACGCGCCAGTGGCGATGCTGGGCGGAGGAGCAGAATCTGGATCCCGACAAAGTGGTAGAGATCGCTCACGGCGTTCGCACCATTGAAATCGTTCGCCGGCTGGCACCTCAGCTCGATGCCCAAGCGGAAACGCTGAGACTGGAGAAGCGTGAGGCGGACGACCAGGAAGGCGTTTCGGTCATGGCGGGCGCCGCGGACTTGCTCAGGTCGATTCCCGAAGGCCGCTGGTGCGTGGTCACCTCCGGCACCCGCTATCTGGCAACTGCCCGGCTGCAGCTCGGGAACCTGCCCATGCCGAAAGTGCTGGTTTCCGCGGATGATGTGTCGATGGGAAAGCCCCATCCCGAACCCTATCTCATGGGAGCAAGGTTGCTCGGAGTGAATCCCACGGAGTGCCTGGTGATCGAAGATGCGCCGGCGGGGATTCGCGCGGCCCATGCCGGAGAAATGAAGGCGATTGGAATTACCAGTACGTATCCGGCGGCGGAGTTGCTGGAGGCCGACGCGGTGATCCAGAAGCTGGCGCAGATCAGAGTCGGCGACATGCGTGGCGCTTCCGGCCTGACCGTCCAGGTCGAATCGCTTAGAGTTTCAACGTAGCCACTCCTCCAGTTCAATCCTCTGGTCGGTCTTCTCGTCGCGATACTTCACGATCACCGGAGTGTAGAGCGAAAGGTTCCATTCGGCGGCGTGTCCCTTTTTCACTGCCCGCGATCCGGGCACGACCACGGCGTTTTCCGGAACTTCGAGCGGCTTGTCTTCGGATGCTTTATAAACCTGGCCGCGCACAATGTCGTAGAGCGGGGTGGAACGGGTCAAAATTGTGCCCGCTCCCAGCACGGCGCGGGCCCGCACCAGCGTCCCTTCATAAACACCGCAATTGCCGCCGACGAGCACGTCGTCTTCGATGATGACCGGGGCGGCATTGATCGGCTCGAGCACGCCGCCAATCTGGGCCGCCGCGCTCAGGTGTACCCGCTTGCCTACCTGCGCGCAGGAGCCGACCAGCGCGTGCGAATCCACCATCGTGCCTTCGTCCACATACGCGCCGACGTTGATGAACATGGGCGGCATGCAGATCACCGAAGGCGCGACGTAGGCGCCCTCGCGCACCGACGATCCGCCGGGAACCACGCGCACTTTGTCGGCCACGGCGAACTGGCGGACAGGGAAGGTGTCTTTATCCACGAAGGAAAGAGTTGTGTCGCCCATTTTAGTGAGCTCGCCGAGGCGAAAGCCCAGCAGAATGCCCTGCTTCACCCATGCGTTGACTTTCCATTCACCGTTGAGCTTTTCGGCGGCGCGAATCTTGCCCTGGGTGAGTTGCTCGCGGAATTCGAGAAAAGTTTTGCGCGCGTCGGGATTGCGTTCCACCTCGCCCAGCGTGGCCAGGCGCTCGATCGCTGATTGCAGGGAGGGCATGAGAAGGGAAGTATAAAGGAATTGGTAGCGCCCGCGTCTGCCCTCAGATGCACTTACATTCGCTTCGAATCAGCACACCCGCCATGTGCTGCGAGGCTTCGCGGGCCTCGGAGAGCGTGGCGTACGGGCCATGCCAGCGGGCATGGTTGGCGTCATGTCCTGCCGGGCGCCCTTTGCCGTGATTGCATTGGCCGCAACTGGAGCGATGCAGCACGATCTTGTGCGGTCCGGCCAGCCAGTTTTCATAGACGTAGAAGTCGGCGGCTTCGGGCACGGCGGCGGCCGGTTTGCTGATCAATCCCGCTTCGGCAGCAATCTTTTGCAGCCTGGACCGGGTATCGCGGCGCATGGGCAGCATGGGCAGACGGTACACTTCTTCGATCCTGCCCATCATGGACAGTACGGCCTTCACTGGCAGGGGGTTGGATTCGATAAAGTTCGCCAGCATCAAGGGCAGATATTTGCGATGAATGCGGCGGGCCGTCTCCCAGTCGTTGGCCAGCGCGGCGCGGGTCATCTCCGACATCTCGCGCGGAATCTCGTTGGAGGCTACGGAAATAATTCCCACGCCGCCGAGCGCAATCAGCGGGAGGGTGACGGCGTCATCGCCCGACAAGACCGCAAAGTGTTCGGGAACGGCATTGCAGACTTCAGCCATCTGGCTGATGTTGCCGCTGGCTTCCTTGACGCCGGCGATGTTGGGGACCTCAGCCAGTCGCGCCAGGGTGCCAGGCTCAATGTTCGCGCCGGTGCGGCCCGGGACGTTATAAAGAATGATTGGCTTGTCCACGGCCTCCGCGATGGCGCGGAAGTGTCGGTACTGTCCTTCCTGCGTCGGCTTGTTGTAGTAAGGCGACGCGGTGAGGATGCCATTGACTCCGGGCCGCGCCGCCAGTTCCTTCGCCTTATTGACCGCATCGTGGGTCGAGTTCGAGGTAGCGCCGGCCACAATCGGCACCCGTCCCGCCACTACTTCGATGGTGATATCGACGACCTGCAACCATTCATCGTGAGAGAGAGTGGGCGTTTCGCCGGTGGTGCCGCAGGGAACCAGAAAATCGATGCCTGATTCCACCTGCCACGCGACCAGGTTGCGCAGGGCAGTCTCGTCGATAGAGCCGTCCTGGTGAAATGGTGTGACCAAAGCTGTACCGCAGCCACGGAATTGCATGAGATAAAGATAACGCTAATTGGGGTGTGGGCGAAACAGCAGATGTGCAAGCAAGAACCACGTAGGGGCGGGTGCCCTCACCCGCCCGGCCGAACAAAGCTCGGCTCGGTTACGTTTCTCGCCATATATCCTTGAAGTCGAAGAATCCCTTTTTCCCGTCCAGCCATTCCGTGGCCCGCACCGCGCCCTCGGCAAAGCCCCGACGCGATTTGGAGTCGTGGCACAGATAAATGGTGTCGTTGGGTGAATCCAGCACGATCTCGTGCATACCCACTACATCGCCCTCGCGGAACGAAGTGACTTCCAGGTCCTTGCCTGAGGCATCGCGGATGATTTTCTGCAGAGTGACCGCCGTTCCCGAAGGTGCGTCCTTCTTCTGGGCGTGATGGCGCTCGAAGATTTGTCCGGAATATTGATGCTGCAGGATTCCTGCCGCAGTGCGTGCAGCCTCGAAAAGCAGGTTGATGCCGATGGAAAAGTTCGCGCCATACAGGAAACCGGTGCCGTTCTTCTCGACTAACTGGCGGACTTTGTCCAGATCGCCATACCAGCCGGTCGTCCCGACCACCATGTTCTTGCCGGCGCTGACGCAGGCCTCGATATTTCCCAGGACCGCCTGCGGGATTGTGAAATCGATCACGGCATCGATAGCGCGCAGTTTTTCGGCGGTGAGCGCTGTCGCGCCGGGATTTTCCGCGGCGCATAGCAATGTGATGTCGTGGCCCCGTTCGCGCGCGACTTCCGCGACCAGAGAGCCGGTTTTGCCACGTCCTAAGATGAGCAGCTTCACAAACGGTTCCTCAAGACTCTGTACTCCCGTCCGGAACAGCGAACCCCAGCGGCTGAAGCCGCTCCCTTCCGGCTATTTATGGCACGACTGAAGTCGTGCCCTTCCACAAAGGCGCTCCCTTCCCCAAAGTCTGGTCGAAAACGCAAAATCTGCTCGGATCGCGCTCATTTCTCCAACTCTTAGGCAAACACTTCCGGATCCAGATCTGAGAAGAACGTTTTGTGAAGCCGCTGCACTACGTCGGAGACTACGTCCTCTTCTACCACAAACGTCAGATTGATCTCGGAAGCTCCCTGCGAAATCATGCGGATTTTGACGTCGGCCAGTTCACCGAAGACGCGCGCCGCGATGCCGGGAGTGTCGCGCAAATTCTCGCCGACCAGGCAGACGATGGCCTTGCGTCCTTCATATTTTACGTCCGCCAGTTTGGCCAGGTCCGCGGCCAGCGGGGGAATGGATTCGTTCGAGTCCACGGTGAGCGAAACGCTTACTTCCGAAGTGGAGACCACGTCCACGGCCACGCGATGCCGGTCGAAAGCGGAAAAAATCGAACTGAGAAAGCCATGCGCCAGCTGCATGCGGGGAGCGGCCACATCCACAATGGTGATGCGTTTTTTTACCGCGATGGCCTTGAAAGAGTTGCGGCACTGGGGCGCGCGGGCGGTAATGCGCGTGCCTTCGCAGCCGGGATTGCCGGAGTTCAGAATATAGACGGGAATATTTTTCTGCACCGCGGGCAGCACCGTGGCCGGGTGCAGGACTTTCGCTCCAAAGTAGGCGAGTTCGGCGGCCTCATCGAAGCTGATGACCTTGATGCGGCGGGCATCCGCGCTGAGGCGCGGGTCGGTAGTCATCATGCCGTCCACGTCGGTCCATATCTCGATGCGCTCGGCGCCCAGGCCGGCGCCCGCGATGGCGGCGGAATAATCCGACCCGCCGCGGCCGATGGTGGTGGTGATCCCGGCTTTCGATGCGCCGATGAAACCTCCCATCACCGGAACTTTGCCTGCCGCCACCAGGGGTGCAACTCTCGATTGCAAGCGCTGGTTGGTTTCTTCGAACAGGGGCGCGGCCCGCATGTGCGCGCTGTCGGTGACCAGCCATTCGCGCGAATCCACAAGCGCGGACGCCATGCCCAAGGCGGAGAAGGCAGCGGCCACAATCTTGCTCGACAGTATCTCTCCGAATGCCGAGACGTAGTCGGTGGTGCGCGGCGTCAGTTCGCCCACGGCCGCGATGCCGCGCAGCAACTCCTCCAGAGTTTCAAAATCAGCGCCCAGGTCGGAATGAAACTGGGTAAAGAGCGCGGTGCCTAATAATTCTCCGGCAGTGTTGTAATGGCGCTCTTGAAGGGTCCGGCAGAGTTTGAGCGCGGTCTTGCGATCGCCCGCACCGGCGGCTCGGGCCATGGCCAGCAGTTGGTCGGTCACCTTGGCCATGGCGCTGACGACCACGACTGGCTTTTGCTCCAGACGGCCTTTAACGATCACGCCCGCCCGCTCGATCGCCTTGGCGTCCTGCACCGAGGTGCCGCCGAACTTCATGACGATCATCGGGGTAGATTCCTATGGCAGAGAAAGGAGACCAGCGCGTGAGTGATATGCCAGGGCGTCATCAATTCTTAAGAGCGCCAACCACGAAGGACACGAAGGTACACGAAGGAGCTCCCGGCTGAATCATTGGAGAGCCTTTGTTCACCCCAGATAGCCCTGCACCTTCAGCAACTCTGCGTTCAGCAGCGCCGCTCCCGCCGCTCCGCGAATCGTGTTGTGCGAAAGCACGGTGAACTTCCAGTCCAGCACGCCGCAAGGACGCAGCCGGCCTACCGTCGTCGTCATTCCCTTTCCAGAATCGACGTCGAGGCGCGGCTGGGGGCGGTCGCTGGGCGTGACATAATGCACCGGCTGTTCCGGAGCGCTGGGCAGTTTCAACTCCTGCGGCAGGCTGCGAAAATCATTCCAGACTGCGATGATCTCCTCCGGCCTCGCTTTCTTTGTGAGCTTCACCGAAACCGACTCCGTATGCCCATCCTCCACCGCCACGCGGTTGCACTGGGCGCTCATGCCGAAGGAGCCCATCACGATACCCGCGCCGTTCAGCTTGCCCAGCAGCTTGCGGGTTTCTTCTTCCATCTTTTCTTCTTCTTTCGAAATGTAGGGAATCACGTTGCCCAGAATGTCGAGCGAAGCCACGCCGGGATAGCCTGCGCCGCTCACCGCCTGCATGGTGACCGCCATGACGGTATCCAGGCCAAACGCCTGCTGCAGCGGGGCCAGGGCGATGACCAGGCCAATCGCCGAACAATTTGGATTCGTGACCACAAACCCGCCCGACTTCTTGCGCCACGCCTGGCATTCGAGCAGCTTGACGTGATCATGATTCACTTCCGGAATCACCAGCGGCACATCTTTTTGCATGCGCAGCGCGCTGGAGTTGGTGATGACGGCGCAACCGGCTTCGGCGAAGCGAGGTTCCATCTCGGCGGCGATGGAGGCATCGAGCGCGGCAAAAATAACTTTGGGCGCACCTTCGGGAGTGGCGGGCGCAACCCGCATTCCCGCGACCCGCGCGGGGATTGCTGTCTTCAACTTCCAGCGCGCAGCCTCCGCGTAAGGGCGGCCCTCGGAGCGGTCCGAGGCCGCCAGCCACGCGACTTCGAACCAGGGATGATGTTCCAGCATCTGCACAAAGCGCTGCCCGACAATACCGGTAGCGCCCAGGATTCCGACAGGGATTTTCTCAGCCATAAGGGTTTCTTGGGATTTTACAACACAGGTGGCCTACACCATCGGATCGAAGCCGAAAGTGTTGACTTACAGGTGTCAATACCCAGTTCACTTCGCTGAAATCACGTGGGGACAGCCGCCCCCGGCTGTCCAGTCGAGCGCAGCTCGACAAGGTTTTACGCGATGCCGAATTGCGGAGCTTCGCTCCGCCGCACAGCCGAGGGCGGCTGTCCCCACATGGCTAGCTTCTGGGAGTGATCTCGGAGCCGAAGGAATATTCGTTCAGCGGGCCGAAGCGTTTCTTCTCGGCATAGAGGCGCCAGCGCCGCCACACGATGCGCAGGCTGGCCATGATGGGAATGGAAAGGTAGATGCCGAGCACACCCGCGATCTCGCCACCGGCCAGCACCCCAAAGATGGCCGCCAGAGGGTGCAGTTCCATGCTTTGTCCCATGATGCGCGGAGAGATCACGTAGTCCTGCACCATGCGCCAGGCGGCGAGAAAAATCAGCAGGATCAGCCAGTGGGGATAGCTCATCAACAAGGAGACGCCGAAAATGACGGCGGCGGCCACCAGAGGTCCCACCACTGGAATGAATTCGAGGAGTCCACCGGCGGTGCCGAGCACCAGCGCGTAGGGAACACCCGCTACTTCCAGAAACGCGATATAGATGACAAATGAAAATGCCGCCAGGGTCAACTGGGCACGGATGAACTGGGCCAGCATCTGGTTCAAATCGCCCAGCACGCCCTCCAGGAATTCGCGCTGGGGACGGGAGTGCACGAAGGCGAGCAGCACTTCGCCGAAGGCGCGCCCATCCTTGAGAAAGAATGCGGCCAGAATCGGGACCACGATCAGCAACCAGGCCTGCTTGGCGACGTCGGCCACGCGCAAGCCGATGCGCTGGGCCAGGGCCAGCAGGTCATCGCGGTGGTTGGCCAGAAGGGTGGAAAGTTGCGCCCGCGTGTGCACGCTCCAACCCTGTTCCTTGCCAATCTGTTCGGCGATCTGGCCGGAACTGACCGTTTCCAGAAGCTTGGGCAGAGACTCGCTCAGGCGCTGGCTCTGGCGCGCAATTTTTGGTCCGACGAAGAAGAAGAACGTGACCAGCAGGATAACCAGCAGGAAATAGATCAGCCCAATCGCCCGTCCCCGGCCTCGTACCCACTTTTCCACGCGGGAGACAGCCGGGTCCACCAGGTAGGCAAAGAAGACGGCAAACAGGAACGCAATCAGGGTACGGCGGGCGATGTATAGAAAGCCGACGCCCAGCGCGAACAGCAGCACCGTGAACAGGACCCGCGACGTACGTGCGTCGATCAGGGACATAAAAACCGTTTTGTATTCAGTCGCGCACTACTTCCGTATTGTCACCGGGCACCAGAATGCGTACGAGTTTGAACTGATCGTCAAGCCACAGCGACCAGTCTCCCGCATCGCTTTTGAGCAGAAAGTGATTGAGTTCCCGCTCCACGCCATGCACCGGAGTCTTTTCTTTCCCGGTGAAGGCCATGCTCACCAGGAGCGAAGAGCGCTGGTGGGGATTGATGGCGCCGAACTTTACCTGCTGGTTCTGCGGACAGGTGACCTGTCCTTTGTCCTGGCGGCAGCCGGTGGCCAGATATTTCCACACCAGAATTTCCCGGTGGATAAAAAAGTAGTCGTCGAGAACGCTGGTGGAAAGCGGCAGCAGGAAAGGATGTTCCTCTTCCTTGTCCTGCGGGTTGTTGGTAGAGCGCTCGACCAGCAGATTGTCGTTGGGCGTGATCACGGCCCGCGCTTTTCCCGGACTCATTTCTTTCCACTCGTACTTACGCAAGTCCCCGTTCGGCGCCAGTTCCAGTACCGACGACTGTACGGCGGGGGCGGTGGCCACTTCGGTCTTGAATTCGGAAGTGGCAACGCTACCCGAGGCGTTCTGCTGGATGGAAAACTTTTCGGTAGCGACTCTTCGTCCATTCATGAAGACGCCGAATGAGCCTGCGTCCACACTCTGGTATGCCGGTTCCTTGTCCTTGGCCGGGCTTGCCACCGCCGCCAACAGCAGCAGGAGCCACCCGATCCCAACCCTACGAGCCGTTCTCACCTTCACGTTCGCACTCCTTCAAAAATGCGGTCAAAAGAAATTCGGCCGGCCTGCGAGGGGCGGAACGCGGCTATCGAAGTCCCAGGCCGTCGATCACTTCCGCCGCCACCCGATCCACGTCTTTGCCCGCCGTGTCGATGCGCAACCCGGCCTTCAGATAGCAGGGCCGGCGGGTCTCATACAAGCGGCGGAATTCATCCAGATCGCCGCGCAAGGGCCGATCCACCGGCTGCTGGCGACAGCGCCGGAAGAGCTCTTCCGCCGGAGCGTCCAGGAAAATGGTTGAGAATCCTGCCGCCTGGAGCAGTGCGGCGTTGTTCGCCTGGGCGAAGGCCCCGCCCCCCACCGCCACCACCCTGGCGGACGCGCCCACTTCCGCGACCAGCGAAGCCAGCGCAGCATGCTCCAACTGGCGAAACGCGACTTCTCCGGAATGCCGAAAAATATCTTCAATGGAGCGCTGTTCCCGGGCCTGAATGCGCTCGTCCAGGTCCTCAAAAGGCCAGCCCAGCCTGCGGCCCAATGCGGCCCCGACGCTGCTCTTGCCGGCGCCCATGAAACCCACCAGGACGACGGCCCGCAGCCCCGGGACAGACGCGGGCTTGGTGCTGTCGGACGGCCCGCCTGGTCGAGTGCTCATGTAGGGCAAATCGCGGGCGCGATTCAACCGCCCCCGCCAGCTTCTCATTGTCGCTTGAGTTTTAGCGCTTCTTGAGGTGGATTTTACCACTGAAGGAAAACAACCGGACCGAAGATGCTGCCTTGTTCATCGTACCTGCGAAGGCACTCCCTGCCTTGACCACAAAGGGAGTGTGCTTGGGTTCGAGGAGAAAGTCGTTTTCCACCTTGCCTCGCACCGAGCGCGCGGTCACGTCAAACGATGCATCGGTCGGAGCGCTGGCCTCGATATCTCCGCTGTGACTGGTCAGCATGTACTCGCCGCTGCTGCCAAAATCGCCTTCGTAGTGGATCTTGCCGCTGGTCGAGTTTACCTGCACCAGCGGGCCCGTCACCGAATTGAGGGTCACGTCGCCGCCCACGGAGGTGACTTCCACGTGCCCGTTGCGGATATTGTTCAGCGCTACCGAACCATTCAGAGTGCGGACGTGCACGTGGGCATTGCTGATGTCGCGCACTTCCACGTTGGCCTGGCTGCTTTCTAGGGTCACATCGCCGTGCAGGCCCTCGGCATGCAGCAGGCCTGTGGAGGAGCGCAGGGTAACGCTGGCGTCGGCAGGAACCGATACTTCGTAGTCCACGCGACCGGCGTCGGCGTCGGTCTGGGAAAGGATGTGGGTGAGAACGTCCACGCGGCTCCCGCTCTGGGTGTGGTCAACCTCAACCTGATCGGAATGAAGAATGGCGGTGACGATCACCTGCGTGCCCGCGCCCGGCTTTACAGAAATGGGTCCGTACTGGTTCGTGATGGAGATGACTGACCTGGGGCCTACAGTGAAGCGGAATTCCTTTCGGACTTCGGCGGAAGCACAAATTGCCATCGCCAGAATCACGACCGAACCCAGTTGTATGCGCCGTGCTCTCGCCATAGTTTTCTCTCTCACGGGTCCGCGGCCAGGGTGGCCAGGACCATGAGTCCTTCCCACCCTGCCCTAAGGCAGAGAGCGGTCCAAAGCCAGTTCGTAAACGGCTGCGCGCTGCTCGTATGCGTCCATCACGATCTGCTGGGCTTCCTCATCGTTGGGATCAGCCTGGGCCGATTCCTCGGCGTCGCGAATGTAGGCATTCACATTCTGCAAATTGGAAGCATACTCCGCCCGCATGGCCGGGGAGCGTGAAGCCACCGCAGCCAGTAATTGCTGGTCTTCGCTGTTGGGGAGCGGGCTTTTGGCCGTCTGCGGGCTGGAGATCCGGGCGGGGGCCGCGGCCGTCAGCTGCGGCGGCGATTGCGGAGTGCGCAATCCTCTCTGGTACACGCCGATTCCGAACGCGACCAGCGCCAGGGCCGCCACCGGAGCCAGCCATGCTCCCAGGTTCCAGGGTCGTGCGCGTGGCGCCACCAGCGCGGGTCCGCCCTGGGCCTCATGAATGACGCCTTCGCGCCGTAATTCGATCTCAATCGAGTTCCACACTCGCGGGCTGGGTTCGGCCAGCTCTTGCAGCTGGCGTGCTTCACGAGCGATGAGATCGAGGTCCGCCAGCAAGCCGGAACACCTGGGACAGGATTTTAAATGCGCTGCCTGCTCCGCGGTCCTGCCCGCGCCAAACACCTCCGGCAAAATTTCCTGAAATTCTGTGCAGTTCATACTTCATCTCCCCAAAAAACCACTCTCGACAGCCTGCTCATCGCTTACCACGGCTTGGTGGCCTTTTCGGCTCTGCTCGTTTTAAGCGATTCGCGCAATTTCATGCGCGCCTTGTGCAGCTGAGATTTGCTGTTTCCGATGGAGCATCCCACCATCGCGGCAATCTCGTTGTGTTCGTACCCTTCGACATCGTGCAGTACAAAAATTCTGCGATATCCCGGGGGCAGCGCATCGACCGCACGCTGCAGCCGCAAACGGTCAATCGAGCCCGACAGCACCGGATCCTGCGCGCCCAGTTCCTTCTTCGGCGCCTCTTCCTCGCTCTCCATGGTTTCATCCAGCAGAACCACGGGGAGACTCTTTTTTCGCAATTGCATCAGGACAACGTTTACCGCCATCCGGTGCAGCCACGTGGAGAAAGCTGATTCGCCTCGAAAGGTGGCGATTTTGCGAAACAACTGCAGAAAAGCTTCCTGAGTGAGATCCTCAGCTTCCGCCGTGTTGGCGGTCATGCGGAGGCACAGCGAGTAAACCCGCCTCTTGTGCAGGCTGTACAGAAGCTGAAAAGCCTCTGCATCTCCCTGCTTGGCGCGCTCGATCGCATCTGCTTCCGAAAGCTTGTCGCCCTGTAGTTTTTTCGCGTCCGTCAAGTCGCCTTTTCCGGCCGCACTAATTCAGATGCGGCGTAACTGTCTTTTCGTTGTACTGCTTGCAGTGTTTGCCTTGCCCTGAAGCCGGTTCCAGCCAAACCCGGTTTTCAGCAGCAGTGCTCGGGGATGACGTTGGTAACTGCTAGCAGCCTATCGGGGTCGGGCAAACCCCGTCAACTATGGTTCTTTGTACCTATGATTCTTTGTAGCCCTTTTGGTTTCAGTCAAATTTGGAGATTGTGTGGGACGGACACACTCTTGTCCGTCGCCTTTGACTTTAGATTTTGACTCTCAGATTTTGACTTTAGATTTTGACCTCCAAAATTCGACCTGGGTATTGCTTGGAAACGAGCAACCCACACTCCGACAATCCAAGTCCAAGTCAAAAGCGTCGGACCGGAGTGTCCGACCCACACAGAAACACCCACACTGCAACCACCGAACCTGGACACCCAACCCCAGCGCGTTCCGCTGGCATCTTACGCCCTGCTTACCCGCCTGCACCGCTCCTGCAGCAGTTCTTTCCCGTGGCCAATGCTCTCAGGGAAGAGTGTGTGAGCAAGAGACCGAACCAGGAGGAAATACAACGGATGAAACGCATTATTCTTATGCTTGTGCTAGGTTGCGGTTTGGCCTTGCCGTCGGCGCTGATGGCGCAAGATTCGGACCACGTCGAAGTGGGAGTCTTCGCCGACTATCTGAACCTCAGTACAACGTCCCCCCACATCAATTTCGTCGGAGTAGGGGGGCGCGCCGCTTTCAACGTGCATCCCAACATTCAGCTCGAGGGCGAAATGTCCTACGACTTCGAGCGCAACTTCACCAGCGTGTTTTCCGATGGGATTACGACCCAGTTTGTGCAAACGCGCCTGCGCCCGCTCACCGCTCTGTTCGGGCCTAAATTCCAGACCAGTTCGGGACCCTTCCGGGCTTATGTGACCGGCAAACTTGGGTTCGTCAACTTCACCGTTACCGATCAGAACGCCCCCTCGGGCTTTGTCGGGGCCCTCGGCGCGGTGCAGACCGGGGACACACGCTTCGCGATGTATCCCGGCGGCGGGATTGAGGGCTTCTGGGGACCCATCGGATTGCGGCTGGAGGCGGGTGACGAAATCTACTTTGATAACGGCACTCATAATAACCTTAAAGTAACCTTTGGTCCGGCTTTCCGCTTTTAGGAAGGAAGCTGGAGCAGTGCCCGCGGCAGCCTTCCCAGGCTGCCGCTTTATTCTTCCCAAAACCCTCACAAAGGATAGATACCAAACCGCATACGTGGTAGAGTGGTGCCCTTTGTTGCCCCCTGAGGGCAGCTCCAGTTGACGCCGGGAGGAGTCGTCCATGTCGCCGATCTATGATCTCGTAAAGGACCGCCGGGTTTACTCGATCGAAGCCGACCGTAGCGTCCTGGAAGGTGCGCGCTTCATGATGGAGCATCGCATCGGGGCGCTGCCCGTCCTGCGCAACGGCGAACTGGTGGGCATCTTCTCCGAGCGCGACATCATGAACCGGGTGGTGGCTGCCGGACGCCTGCCTGGAAGCACCAGAATCTCTGAAGTGATGACCGCCAACCCCAAAGCGGTCAGCGTTGAAGAAACCATAGAAAATTGCCTGTACCTGATGAGGGAATTCGGTTTTCGTCATCTGCCCATCGTGGATGGCAAGGAACTGAAAGGACTGGTCTCTTCCCGCGACTTGCTGTTGCAGTACATCGCCCAGAAAGAAGCCGAGCAGGGCCGCATGGCAGTATGACGCAGATATGTGGTGTGGGTCGGACACTCCTGTCCGACGCCTTTAAAGGCGGTTTTGGTCGTTGTTGGCATGGTCATTGAAGTCAAAGGCGTCGGACAAGAGTGTCCGACCCACACTTGCAAACCTCATGACTTATTCAACCCCAGTCTTAAGGATCAGGCGATTTAATCGTGCCCTTGTCATCGTTCTTTTAGTCCTGGGGCTGGGCGCTGCTAGCGTCACGACTTACGCCGCCGAAGCCAAATCCGCGCCGGATTCGGGTCTCGCCCCCATCCTCACTTACATATCCTCCGGTTGGGACACACTGACCCGCTCCATGGCGGATTGCCAGACCGTGGTTGATCCCAAGCTGACCGAGGCGTCGGTGCTGTACCTGCCGGCTGATTTCCCCGCAACCCCAGCGGTGCAGGACCTGCAAAAGCGCTGCAAGGTGCAGGTGCGGGCACTGCCTGCCGTTATTACCGCCCCCGGACAGATTGATCCCGGCAAGATCGCTCCCGGCTTGTTGTACCTCCAGAACAAATATGTGGTTCCCGGCGGTCGCTTCAATGAGATGTACGGCTGGGACAGCTACTTCATCATTCTCGGGCTGGTACGCGCCGGACGCCTTGATCTGGCCCGGGGCATGGTGGACAACTTCTTCTTCGAGATTGAGCACTACGGCACCATCCTGAATGCGAATCGCGCCTACTACCTCACGCGCTCGCAGCCGCCCTTTCTGACCTCAATGATCATGGAGGTGTACCAGGCCGACAAAGCGGCTGGTCATGAAAACCGCGGCTGGCTGGAGAAGGCGTACGCCTATGCCGGCAAGGATTATGAAACCTGGAACCGTGATCCTCACCTCGCCGGATCCACCGGGCTTTCGCGCTACTACGACTTCGGAAATGGCCCGGCTCCGGAGAGCCTGAAAGACGAAGCCGGAAGCTATCGCAAAGTTGCAGGTTACTTCCTGCTGCACCCGCAGACGGGACGGAATTATCTGGTGGAGAATACCGGCGACGCAGATTCTGCCGTCGGCTTCCGCTTCTCGATGCAGGTCTGCGATGCCGCGACCACCATGGCAAAGCCGGAATGCGAACCGGCGCGGAAGATTTCGCTCACTCCCGATTATTACAAAGGCGACCGCTCCATGCGGGAATCGGGATTCGACATCTCCTTTCGCTTTGGCCCGTATGGCGCTGCGACTCATCACTACGCCCCCATCTGCCTGAACAGCCTGCTCTATAAAACCGAGAAAGACCTGCAGGCGATGGCAGAGATTCTCGGCCGCAAGGACGAGTCGCAGAAATGGCTGCAGCGGGCGGAGCTGAGAAAGGAAAGGATCCAGAAATATTTATGGGATCCCGGGCGCCGGTTGTTCTTCGATTACAACTTCGAAACCGGGGTGCGTTCTTCCTACGAATACATAACCACCTTTTATCCACTGTGGGCCGGACTGGCCACTCCGGAACAGGCGCAGGAACTGGTCCGCAACCTGGGTATTTTCGAACAGCCCGGCGGACTGGCCATGAGCAGCAACTTCGCCGACGTGCAGTGGGATTATCCCTACGGCTGGGCGCCCACGCAGATCGTCGCCATCGAAGGCCTGAGGCGGTATGGATTCAACGACGATGCCAATCGGATTTCTTACAATTTTCTGGCTACCATCGTGGAAAACTTTCGCCGCGATGGTACGATCCGCGAGAAGTACAACGTGGTCACTCGTTCTTCCGAGTCAGGCGTGCACGCGGGATATCAGCAGAACGTGATCGGCTTTGGCTGGACCAATGCCGCCTTCCTGGTGTTCCTGCACGAACTGCCAAAAGACATGGCGGAGCGCCTGGCCAAAGAGCAGCAGTAAAAAGTGTGGGTCGGACACTCCTGTCCGACGCTTTTGAAGTTGATTTTGGTTTTGTTCGAAAATTGTTATCAAGAAAGTCTGAGTCAAAGGCATCGGACAGGAGTGTCCGACCCACAAGTGCTAGGGCTTGCCGGCCGTACTTTCCTGCAACTGCTCGGCGATCTTCAGCTCCCGCTCTGCGTCTTCGTTCCGTCCCATATCGCGATACGCCTGGCCTAGCAGGTGGTGAGCGACGGAATTGTTGGGATCCATGCCCAAAGCGTGTTGCAGGGCCCTTACCGCGAGCTCGGTTTCTCCTTTTTTCTGCAGCACCTTCCCCATGAGAATGTAAGGCCCGGTTGAAGTTGAATCCAGCCAGATGGAGCGCTGCAGCAGCCGCTCCGCGTCGTCGAATTTCTGAATACGGGAGTAGGCGTCGGCCAGTTTGTAGTAGGTCGGCGCGTGGCCGGGGTTGAGGGCAAGTTCCTGCTGGAAATCGTTGATGGCCTCCGGAATCCGCGATTTGTACATGTGAAGCTCTCCCAGAAAGAAATGGGCCAGGGGCAATTTAGGATCGAGAGCGACGGCTTTCTGGGCGTACTCCTCGGCGATCGGATCAAATTCCTGGCGCAGCAGCATGCGCGCCGTGAACAGGTAGCTGGCGGCGGAGTCCGGCGGGACCGCAAACATTCTGGCGAAGGCGGTTCGCGCCTGCGGGTAGTCTTTCGCCTGGATGTAGCACAATCCCACAATATAGGTGGCATCCACATTGGCCCGCGGATACCAGCCCTGGACCTTTTCCAGCAGCGGGATGGCTTCAGTGGGCCGTCCCGAAAGGTAGTAGGAGAGCCCCAGCAACTGGATCGCTTCCTTGTCCTGCGGATCTTCGGCCAGGGCCTGCTTGAACGATTCAATCGCCTTGATGTAGTCGCCCTTCTTGTAATAGGCCGTGCCCAGTTCGTGGGACAAACCTTTCAGCCCGGGATTCTTCGCAGAGGTGGCCTGCAGTTGCGCGATGGCCTCGTCGTATTTTCCCTGCTCCAGCAGCACTTGCGCCGCGGCAAAGTCTGGATTCGGCTGGCTCGCCTGCGGAGGAGGGGTGGCCTGGGCAAAACATCGAATGGAGATAGCGAATAGTAGCAGGACAATATCAACTCTACAGGTTCGCGAGCGCATAGTGGCCAACTGACAAATTATACTCATCCCCGACACTTAGCCTGCTAAGAGGTGCGGGTCAGGAATTCATTGTTCGCAAGATCACTGCGGAACAGGAACTCTTGCCACTCCGATGTATTTGTCAGCCGCGCCGTAGTAGAAGTAATAATTCTTGCCCACTGTGGCCATGCCCTCGACGAAGACCACATTCGGGACCTGGCCGATTCTTTCCCAATTCTCTTCGGGAAAAAAGACGGGCTGCTCCGATCGCCAAAGCAGCCGGCGGGGATCGTGGCGGTCAAACACGGCGATGGCAGTGCGATAGACAAGTTTGTCGTCGGCCGCGTTGTAGACCATGGCAATCGCGTCCTTGGTTACGATCGGCGGCGGGCCGGGTTCAACCACACGGGAATCGAACTGACCCGGTCGCCGCGGGAGGACGGGCTCTGCGGTCGCCTCCGTCCAATGAATAAGGTCGGTCGAGGACGCCAGCCCCATCTGGTCGGCTTTGTCGGCGCTGGTACCGAGGAAATACATCCAGTAACGGCCGTTGATCTTTTGCGGAACGATGGCCCCAGACTTTGTCCAACCAACGTTCCAGTGGCCTTTATAGGCGGGCAGAATCACTCCCCGGCGCTGCCAGTGCAGGAGGTCTTTAGAGGTGGTCAGGCAGAGTTGCGCGTCTTTCTTGTTGTAGCCGGTGTAGGTCAGGTAATAGGTGTCGCCGAATTTCACCAGGCGCGGATCTTCGACGCCGCCATCTTTTTCATAGTCAGCCTCGGGGGAGAGCACAGGCTGGGGGCGGCGAGTGAAGTGGATTCCGTCGATGCTCTCGGCATAGCCCAGGCGGGAGGTGCCGTCTTTGTCCTGGGCGCGGTAAAGCATGACGACCTTGCCGTGGTGAATGACGACCGCAGGGTTGAAGGTGCCCGCTGCTTCCCAGCCATCGCCCTGAGGAGAGATGATGGGATCGGGTGACAGGCGGATCCACGGACCATTCGTCCAGTGCGAAGTCGAGGAGAACAGCACGCCTGAAGCGATGAGAGTCAGGAGTCCGAGGGAAAACGTCCGTGCGCGTGGCGTGGCCATTTTTTGAAGATACAAAAAAAGGGAGCCGCAAGCGGCTCCCTTGTGAAATGGTTGCGAATTTCCTAGAAGGTGACCTTCAGTCCGAAGTTCAAATTCCGCATCTGCGAATTTGACGCTATGTTGGTGATATTTCCACCGCCGCAATCCACGCAGTTATTGGGTTGGCCGAGGTTCACATGGTTGAAGACATTGAAGGCTTCAAACCGGAATTGCGCGCCGACTCGCTCCGTGATCGCAAAGTTCTTGAACAGGGACATGTCCGAATTGAAGAAGCGAGGACCGTAGAAGGGATTGCGTCCGCTCCCAAAAGTTCCCGCTTGAGGACGTTGGAAAGGTCCGTTGATCTGCCCATTGGAGGTCAATTCAGGCACCGGCGTGTAATAAGGAACAACTCCAGCTACGGGATCGAAGTGCCCCGCTGATTGAGACAAACTACTCACAACGATGGGCCGGCAAGGACCGGTGTCCTCGTCACTGCCGCAATCCTTGTACTGCGGAGTCCAGGGCAAGCCGCTGCTGTAGTTGGTCGTCGTGTTCAACTGGAAGCCGCCAATCAGCAAGTCCAATGCCCGGCCGGCGTTGCCCATGAAGCGCTTTCCTTTACCGAAGGGAAGTTCATAGACGCTGCTGATCGAGAAGACATGCTTGCGGTTGAAATCATCGGGACCGTAGCTCACCTGCGGATCGATATTGGCGTAGCTGCCGTCATGGGTCAGGTTCTTCGACCAGGTGTAGTGGGCAACAAACTGCAAGCCATTGTTGAAGCGCTTGTCGATCTTGGCCTGGAGAGCGTCGTAGTAGCTGGGTGCGTCATTGCCGAAGAACGAAATATCCTGTGTCCAGCCATACTTCGCGAAGTAGGGTCTGCGGTCGTCGCGGGAAACAGTTCCGAAGCCCACTAGGGTGGGCTGGTTCACGTTGACGTCCGGGTTATTCGCATAAAAACCGTGGCCGTTGTTGCCCACAAACGCGAGCTCCATAGAAATGGTGTTGGTCAGCTGGTGCTGAACCGTCAAATTGTAGGCATCCAGGCGCGGCAACCGCATCCGGGTGGGACGGGCGCGTGCGAAGACACCGTTAGGCAGAGGCAGCAGGCCGTTCGACGGCACGGCGGGGAAGACCGGGGCGTCAGGGCCGGTGGCGAGGGTGAACACGTTGGCATAATTATCCGCCGCGTTGTTGTTCTGAACCTCTAAGACTGGCAGATTCTGGGTTACGGCATGGCCAAAAATCGATCCGAAAACTCCGATGTCGTAGCTTCGTCCATAGCCCGCCCGGATAACCGTTCTTTCGGTCAGTTGGTAAGCAATCCCAAACCGGGGACCGAAGTTATGGAAGTTGTTATCGACGTTGAAGTTGCGGCCGATATCTCCCACGCCGCCCACTCGCAGGTTACCGGTGGCCAAGTCCAAGAGCGAGCCGTTGCCGTCGCCGTTCACATACTCCGGATTGATAATGTCCCAGCGCAATCCATAGTTGATAGTCAACTTGGGACTTACGCGCCACGTGTCCTGGCCATAGAAGAAATAGCGCCTTTGACGCTCGGCTGCGGTTGTAACCGTGCTGACGTAGCGCTTGAAGGTAGTGACATCCCCGAGCAGGAAGGTAGCGATCGCCAAGCCGCCCGAAGGAGTTGGATCGTTGGGATCGATTGCCAGCAGGTTGGCTTTATTCAGAGACGTAAAAGTCTTGCCAAAGGTTAACTCTCCCGCGCGATGGTTGTCGCTAGGCACGCGCAGGTTGCGGGCGTAGCGAATGTCGCCGCCGAATTTGATCTGGTGGTTGCCCAGTATCTTTGTCCAGTTATTGACAAACTGGAACTGGTCTTCCTGTTCTACCAGAGGGCAGTTACAACGGTTTACGCCCAGTCCATAGCCAAAGTTGCTGAGGCCTCCGCTCTGTCCGACAGCGCCGGTGTCCTGACCGTCTCCGCCGGAGCTTCCAACAAAGTAGGAGGGCTGGCCTGAAGTGAAGTCATCGCCAGTGTTCAGGCCGGGGATACCGATGTCCTGCGCCGGAGTGGTACCGACACCGTTGGGTACAACGTTCACGTGATATCTCACATACCCGAAGCGGAAGTCGGTAAGTACGGAGGAACTGAGAGCGTAGTCGAAACCACCGGCAATACTCTGGTCGCGGCTCTTTGACTGTCCGCCGAATCCGCCCGTGCCAAAGCCTACTCCACCGAGGTCGCCAAAGACTGCCGAACCGATGAGGCTGTAATTGGCAAAGCTGTAGCGCCCGAAGGTGTGCAGCCGTGACGTAGCCTGAAAGTCGATCCGAGTGTTGAACTGGTCGTTGTTAAAAATTCCGTTGCCGCCCGAACTGAGATTGTCCAAAAGACCAGAAGCGTTGGCACTTGGAAATTGATTAAGCAGGGCGACAGCTTGCGGGGCAAGACGGCTGTTATCGATGCAAGTTCCGGGGGCTTTGCCGGCAGCGGCGCAATTGGGATCGTTGAATAGCGTGCGATTTTCTCCGTTGTTCGCACCGCCCTGAATTCCGGTTGTCGGATCGTAAATCACGTTGCCGGGAGAAGCAGTGACATACTCGCTCAGATCGCAGATCAGGCTGGTCGCGCTGCCGCAGGTTGAGCGCAAGAGATCGGTAGGCACTGACTGACGATAGGAAGAACCGATTTTCGAGCGGGTCCCCTGATAGTCTCCGAAGAAAAACAACTTATCCTTAATGATCGGTCCGCCCACGGATCCGCCGAATTGTCCGTACAGGCTGGGCGGGATTAACCGGCCAGTGACGGGATCCGGAGTCCTCTGGGCAAACGGGTCGCGGGCCTGGGTGGCATCGCTCCGCCGGAAGCCGAAACCGCTTCCGTGCAAGCTGTTGCTGCCCGACCGGGTTTGACTCGCCACCACACCTGCTACAGCCTGACCAAATTCAGCTTCGTAATTCTGGCTGGTCATCTTGGCTTCGGTCACTGATTCCAGAGTAGGGTTGATCACGATGATGCCGAGAATCGGGTCGCGATTGTCGGTTCCGTCGAGCATGAAGCCGGTGCCGGCAAAGGTCTGTCCGTTCACCTTGGTCTGCAAGCTGCCTTGCGGGTTTTCACTGGAGGCATGCGACCAGCCCAGTTGCTGTGAGCCGGGCGATGCCAGAACCAGAGCCGTGAAGTTGCGGTTAAACAAGGGCAGATCTTCGACAGCCTTTTCATTGAAGATGGTCGCCACGTCGGCGCGGTCGGTCTTTAACTGGGGAGCTTCCGCGGTCACTTCGACGGTTTCGGTCGATCCGCCGACCTGGAATTGTCCGTCCACGCGCGCAGCGGCGTCAGCAGAGACGACAATGTTCTTGGCCTCGAATGCCTTGAATCCCGCTCCCTCCGCCCGGACGTTGTAAACGTCGGGGATAAGGTGGGTCACGCTGTAGTTGCCGTCGGTGTTGGTCGTCGTTTCTTGAGACGTGCCCTTGGTTGCCGAGGTGACGACTACCTTCGCGCCCGGAACCGCAGCGCCCGAAGGATCGGTGACGGTGCCGAAAATGCTGCCGAAAACTGCCTGTGCAGCGGCCTGCGGTGTGAACAACGCGCAGCCGAACACCAACAACGCCAATGCGCAAAGAACCGCCGAGAACTTCTTCATTGCTGCCTCCCCACACTCATTACTTTTTTTGGCAAACGGTGTAGCCATAGAGAAATGCGCTCGCGCATCAGAACATCGCGCAGACGATGGAACGGATTTTGAAGATTTGCTTTGCAGGTTGCGCCCCTAATGACCAGTACGTGGCCCGTTTAGTACAAAAGCACTAGTTGTGGTCGATGCGAGCAGTTCGTCTTCCCAACGATCAAGGGCTGTAGATCGTTGATAGCGTTGAGTAATGGCAAAGCTGCCAGCAAAATCGGGTATGACAATCGGGATTTCGCGAACCTCCCCATATGAAAAAAAATAATTCTCCAGATTCGTTTCTCATCTTCTTACGACCGCAAAATCTTGGTAAACGATTGATTCTAATGCAATAACTCCATTGCTCTTCGCTGCGGAAGAGCGGTCCGCAAGCAATTCTTCGCGAGGGGCGACGGCCCGAAACGCGGACAAAATCTGGGCTCAAAGCCATCATCTTTTAAGTTTCATGAGGTTTGATACCGTGACCGGATCGCTAAGTCTTCCGCTTGCCGCCTCATACGGCGGCTTGTTACCCTACGTTAAATGTCTGTTACGCGCGCGCAGAGTTCCGAAAGAGAGCGGTGCCTGGGGCAAATTGACAGGCTCGTCAACAGCCAGGTGCTTCACGGGTCGGAATCTCTCTGCAAATTGCTGCGCTATCTGGCTGAGCATGCGCTCGATCATCCGGGATCGTCGCTGAAGGAATATCAGATCGCGACCGAAGTTTTTGGGCGCCCGCATGACTTCGATCCGCAGCACGATTCGACGATTCGAGTCCAGGCCGGACGTCTTCGCCTCAAGCTGGCGGAGTACTACGGCACCGAAGGGGCGGATGACAATTTGGTGGTGGAAGTGCCGAAGGGCACTTACGTGGTTTCATTCCACCAGCGGGCTGCCGGTCCGGTCCGGGTGCGCTCCGGCGGCGGACGCGACCTGGAGAGCGACTTAGCCGAGAAAAGGGGACCGCGCCAGTGGCCCATGGTGCCGGTGATTTTGTCCGTGCTGCTGGCCGCAGCCGTCGCGACCATTGGCCTGCTTCTGCTGAACCAGAACGCCGCTCGCCGGCAGGCGGTGGGAACTGAACCAGCCCCGGCGGCGTTTTCCGCATTCTGGAAAGGATTTGTTATCGGACCAGAAGAGCCCTGGGTGATTTTCAGCAACGGCGCGTTCGTGGGCCGGCCGGAAACCGGCATGCGCTACTTCGATTCTGCCCGCGATTCCCGCGAAGCCATTCTGGACCACTACACCGGCGTGGGAGAAGTGCTGGCGGTGCACGCTCTCGACCGCACGTTTGGTTTGCTGCACCGGCAAATTCGGGTCAAGCGCGGAAGTTTGCTTTCGCTCGACGATGTAAAAAACAACGACATGATTTTTGTCGGTTCGCCGGCCGAGAACCTGACCCTGCGCGAAATTCCCAGCACGCAGGACTTTGTATTTCGCCGCCTCGACTCCGGCCCGCGCAAGGGCGATTTGTCGATCAAGAACGTCCATCCTCAGGCAGGGGAAGCGGAGTACTGGGTGGGCAGCCCTTCTCATTCCACGTTGAGCGAGGACTATTCGGTGATTGCGCTGGTGCATGGTTTGAATCCTGCGAAGTCGGTCCTGATTCTTGCCGGCACCACCACCATCGGCACGCAGGCCGCGGTCGAATATGTGTGTCAGCAGAATTCGCTCGAAGAAATATTGCGGCGCCTCCCGGTGGAGAACACGGGAGAATTGAGGCCTTTTGAAGCAGTGCTGCGGGTCAAGGTGACGCGCGGGGTTCCGGTGGAGTCGGAGATCGTGGCGTTGCGCAGCGCGAAGCCTTAGGCGATATCAGGGAAGTTGCGGCTTCAATTGCGGATCGAGTTCGGCGGCGCGTTGAAATTCCGCGCGCGCCTCCTGCACTTCACCCTTCCTCTGCAAGGCCTCCGCCAGATGAAAATGGGCGGGAGCGTAGGTCGGGACCAGGGCGACGGCGGCGCGAAACTGGGAAATGGCGCCATCGAGGTCTCCCAGGCCGAGCAGTCTTTTTCCAGAGTTGGTATCGAACGTCGCGGCCTGCAAATTGGTTTTGTCTTTGCTGATCTGCGCTCCCAACTGGCGCTCCCGGGCGGCGCCTTCCTCATCGCCCAACTGGCGCAGGATGATGGAGAGAGTGGTATGCGCGCCGGCAAAATCGGGCTGCAGGCGGATGGCCTCGCGCAGCGACGCTGCGGCTTCCGGCAATTTTCCCTGCTGTTTGAGAACTGTGCCAAGGGTGTAGTGTGCCTCGGCGTAATCAGGTTTGGAATGGATAGCGGCGCGCAGTTCGTTGGCGGCCTGATCAAACTCACCTTGCTGCCAGAACGTCACTCCCAGGGTGTAATGAACATCGGGCTGGCTGGGATCGAGCTCGGCGGCTTTCCTGAATTCGACAACCGCCTCCGCCAACTGGTCTTTTAACTTCAGGGCCAGACCAAGATCGTAGTGCAGAGTTGCGTCCTGCGGCGTGGCTTTTAGAGCGGTTTGAAATTGCGCGATGGCGGCGTCGAAATCGGCCTTCTGCAAATAGGCTGTTCCCAGGTTGGTGCGGTAGCCGGTGTCAGCGGGGCGAAGCCGGAGCGCTGCCTCGAACTCGGAAATGGAAGCGGTCGCGTCGCCGCTTTGGATCAGCGCCAGGCCCAGATTGTTATGCGCATCGGGATCATCGGGGCGCAGTTGCACCAGCTGCCGGAAGGCTGCGACCGCACCCGGTGCGTCCCCCGACCGCTGCAGCATTTTTCCCAGCTGGGTCTGGGCTTCGATGAACCCGGGCTGAAGCTTGACCGCGGTTTGCATTTCCTCAATTGCTTTTGCCGGCTGCCCGGTCTCTTCCAGCACGCGTCCCAGATAGAAGTGGGCTTGCGCGTTTTGTGGGGAACTTTGAACCGCGCGCTGCAACAGGCTGAGAGCTTCGTCCATCTGCTTTTGCTGCCAGCGCACCACGCCGAGATGCAAGGCGGCCTGGGCGAAGCCGGGTTGCAGGCGCAAGGCCTCGGAGAATTGCCGGGCTGCCTCGTCCGATTGTGAACTTTGGGCCAGCACAGAACCCAGCTCGTCGCGCAGGTCGGCGCGCTGCGGTTGCAGGTCCACGGCCTTTTTCAGTTCAGTCGTGGCCGTCGCCAGGTCGGAGTGAAAGCTGGCGATTCGTCCCAGGGTTCGATACGCCTCCGCGTCGTTGGGGGCCAGACGCAATGCGGCTCGGGCCTCGGACTCGGCGTCGGCCAGCGACCCGTTTTTCACCAGTGCATTGGCAAGATTGACATGCGCCGCTGCCAGGCCGGGTTTCAGACGCAACGCGGTCTTGAATTGGGAAATCGCTTCAGAGGTCTGGCCCTGCGAAAACAGCACCCAGCCCAGCAGGTTGTGTGCCTCGGCGCTGCCGGGTTCGAGCTTGAGCACCCGCTCGAAGGCTGCACGGGCTTTCGCCAGATCACCGGCCTGAACGGCTGCCACACCCTGGCGATAAAGTGACTGGACTTCTTCAGGAGCACGCTGCTTCTGTGCGGCTACGGAGACTGCCAACGTGAGCAGACATGTCGCCAGCGCGACCAGGCACCGGAGCACGGGAGGCAGGTCGTTCCGGGTGCGAGCGTTTTTTCGGACTGCTGGACGAAACGATGCGAAGGCCACTCAGAAATACTACTATGCTGCGCCGGGCGGAATTTGTGCTGGGTCCCCAAGTCCAGGGGGCATTGTTCGTCAGTTCCGGCGCGAGAGGCGTCGTTAGCGTATTCTAGTAAGTATGTACACCGCCGACGTGTTGAGAAACGTTGTAGCCCTGCGAAGCGAGATCGCCAGCATCCGAGACATGAACGATCGTTACGCTGCACAAGAGGCCCCGGCCCCGATGGCTTCCCGCGCCAACAAGGAGCGCCGGACGCGGCTTCAGGAAATCGTCCGTGAGCTGGCCGTCATGGCCAAAGAGCAGCATCCCTGAAGGGGAGTGTTTCGCGGGTCAAGATCTGCTGAAGACTTGGGGTCATCCTGAGGGACTTCAGTCCCGAAGGATCTGGCGCGGCGCCACGCCAGCGCTCGCCAGCCGCAGATGCGCTGCACGCCAGATGCTTCGCAAGCTCGGCATGACGCAGGCCAACACGAGTACCCGCCCGGCTTGACCCTCTCTATTCCCGCGCCCTAGTATTCAACCTGGGCCATGACCTCAGTTTTTTCGCCGCCGTCTTGTTTGCTCCCAGCCGCCGCAAGACTGGCGTTCCTCCTCGTCTTTGTCGCCGCGTCAGCCGCTGAAACCGGAAAATCCCTGCCCATCGCCAACTTCGTTGACACGGCAGAAAAAGCCGGGCTGACCATGACCCAGGTCTTTGGCGGGAAAGATACGAAGAAGTACATCATCGAGACTACCGGCACCGGTGTAGCCATTTTCGATTATGACAACGACGGCTGGCCGGACATTTTCCTGGTGAACGGCACCACGCTCGAAGGATTTCCTGCAGGCACGGCCCCCACCAATCATCTGTATCGCAACCTGCACGACGGGACCTTTACTGACGTGACCGCGAAATCCGGGCTGACCGCAAACGGCTGGGGGCAGGGCGTCTGCGTGGGCGACTACGACAACGACGGATGGGAGGACCTCTACGTCACTTACTACGGAAAGAACCGTCTCTATCACAATCAGAATGGAGCGTTCACGGAAGTAGGGGAGCAGTCCGGCGTGGCCGGAAGCGGAAAGGCGTGGGGAACGGGATGCGCTTTCGTCGATTACGATCGCGACGGGCGGCTCGACCTGATGGTCGCGAACTACGTGGACTTCGACCTTTCCACCGCCCCGGCGCCGGGCGAGAGAGCGTCATGCGTGTGGAAAGGTGTTCCGGTAATGTGCGGTCCGCGTGGCCTGCCCGGCGCCAAAAATATTCTTTACCACAATGCGGGCAACGGCAAGTTTGACGACGTCACTGCGAAAGCGAAAATCGATCAGACCAGCGGACATTATGCTTTCAGCGTATCCACGTTCGACTTCGACGACGATGGCTGGCCCGACATCTATGTGGCCTGCGACAGCACGCCCAGCATCCTTTACCACAACAATCGTGATGGAACGTTCAGCGATGTCGCGGTGGTGGCCGGCGCCGCCTACAACGAGGATGGCCGTGAGCAGGCCGGCATGGGATCGACCATTGCCGATTACGATGGCGACGGCCGGCTGGATATTTTCAAGACCAATTTTTCCGATGATACCTCGACCCTCTATCGCAACAACGGCAACGGCACGTTCGATGATGTGACCTTCGCCGCCGGCCTCGGTCTCTACACCCGTTACCTGGGCTGGGGAACGATGTTTCTCGATTTCGACAACGACGGCTGGCCCGACCTGCTTCTGGTGAACGGACACGTCTATCCCGAAGTCGATAAGCAGAACCTGGGCAGCAGCTACGAGGAACCGCGCATCCTGTATCACAACAACGGCAACAAGACATTCACCGACATCTCGGCCGAGGCCGGGCCTGGCATAACGGCGGTCCACGCCGGACGCGGGCTCGCCATCGGCGATTTGTGGAACGACGGCCGCATTTCGGCGGTGATCAGCAACATGAACGCAACTCCAAGTCTTCTGGTGAACCAGGTGCGCTCGCCCCATCACTGGATAGGAATCAGGACCGTGGGCACGAAATCCAACCGGGATGGAATTGGCGCGCGCATCACGGTGAAAGCGGGAGCGCGATTGCTGGTTGATGAAGTGCGCAGCGGTTCCAGCTACGACTCGAATAACGACATGCGCATCCACTTCGGGCTGGGAACGGTCGCAAAGATTGATTGGATCGAGATTCGCTGGCCGAGCGGGCTCACCGAGCGCTTCGAGAACAACCTCTCCGTGGACGCGATTCATACCCTGAAAGAAGGGTCGGGTGTGGATGTGAAGCCGGCAGCGAAGGGTGCTTAACGCCTCAGCAGCCCCTTTGCGTCCTTTGCGTTCAAAAAGCTTTTCACCGCCAAGGACGCAAAGAAAACCCGCAAAGGACGCAGAGAACTGCGCCTCCGAATTCAGAAGCGTCAGTGCGCGAAGGATCCGGCGTGCGCGACGATACTGCCGGGAAAATCGCGTATCCGCTGAACGCAAGATTCTCCACCGTGCTCCGGAGGACGCCTATTTCGGTTTACCCGTTGCCGGGGAGGGGAACTGCATGGTGCGCACAACGCCTTCGCCTTCCTTCACAAAAACCAGTTGATTCACTTTGACGTCTTTCAAAGTATCTACCTGGCCGCTGGGCCAGCGGATTTCGAGCAACTGGACTTTTTCGGCCTTGCCCAGGCCAAAGTGAACTCGCAGATCGTTCTGCGAGAAGTAGCCGCCGCCGCTGCGGACTTCATCGATCTGGGAATGCGGCTTGCTTTCACCCGGCGCCTGGGTGACACAGCGCAGGCGGGCGCCGATGCCGGTGCGGTTTGATTTGGTGCCAATGGTTCGAACCTTGATCCAGTTGTTGCCGGGGGCGAGATCGCAGCGCAGCAGTTGCGGGTAATCGTTCACCGTATTTACCACGAAGTCGATATCGCCGTCGTTGTCGAAGTCTCCGAAGGCGCATCCCCGCGACGCCACCGGCACTGAGATTCCGGAGCCGGCCTGCATGGATACATCCTCAAAGCGGCCGTTGCGCAGGTTGCGGTAGAGCAGTTTGCGTTGCGGGTAGCCGGCCTCGGTCTTAAGCTGTTCGACTTCGGGATAGACGTGGCCATTACAGATGAGAATGTCGGGCCAGCCGTCGTTGTCCATATCAAGAAATCCGCAGCCCCATCCCAGATACTGGGTGTGCGCGCCCAGACCGGCGGCAAACGTGGTGTCCTCGAAATTGCCGTCGCCGAGATTGTGGTAGAGCGACGGGGTGTCGCCGGCGAAGTTGGTTTTTACGATATCCAGATTGCCATCCATATCGTAATCGGCGGCCGAGACTCCCATGCCGGCCTGCGGTTTGCCGTCGGGGCTGAGGGCGCAACCGGCTTCCATGGCGATGTCCACGAATTTTCCGTTCTTCTTGTTCTGGTAGAGAGCGCTGGCGGTGGAATCATTGGCTACGTAGATATCGGGCCACCCGTCGTTATCAAAATCGGCGGTCAGTACTCCCAGGCCGAAGGTTCCGTTGGCTTGCAGAATCCCGGAGGCCTCGGACACATCCGTGAAGGTGCCGTTGCCATTATTGTGGTAAAGAATATTTTTTCCGCCCTTGAGGCCGGGTGGCCCGCAGGCCACCATCACGCTCTTGTAGAGACAAGGGCCGGATTCCGGGACCGGCGCAGTCGCGAGATCGAGGTCAATATAGTTGGCGACGAACAGATCGAGTTTGCCATCGCGGTCGTAATCCACAAAAGCGCAGCCCGTGTTCCAGCGTTTACCGTTTCCGGCGACGCCCGCCTTTTCGCTGACATCGGAAAAAGTGCCGTCGCCGTTGTTGTGATAGAGAACGTTCTTGCCGAAGTAGGTGACAAAGAGGTCCTCGAAACCGTCGTTGTCATAGTCGCCGATGCAGACGCCCTGTCCCCAGCCGGAGTGCGCCACGCCGGCTTTGGCGGTGACGTCGGTAAAAGTGCCGTCGCGATTGTTCTTGAACAGATGGGAAGCGGGCTCCTGTCCGGCAGGGAAGCCTTCCAGGCGCCAGCCGTTGACCAGAAAAATATCCAGCCAGTCATCGTTGTCGTAATCGTAAAAGGCAACTCCGCAGCCCGTGGTTTCCAGAAGATATTTGTTCTTGTGCTCGCCGCCGTAGATGGTTTTCGCGTTCAGTCCGGACTGGCGGGCCACGTCGATAAAACTCAATCCCAGGCCGGCGGCAGGTTTTTCCGGTGCTTCGACGTAAGCGCCGGGCCGCAGAGGACGGGCCAGAGCCAGGACACTATCGAGGGACAGCACGAGCGCCGACTTGCTCAGGGACTGCAGAAACGTACGGCGCGAAGGAGACAAAAGGGCAGTACCTTCCCGGAGTTGGCTCGTGCTAGAATTCGCCCCTACTCTATTCAGTGCATTGCTACTTTGCAAGTCAGGCACGGAAGCAAATTCAAAGCATCGAGCTCCATGCAAGTGGGCTAGTCTGTTTGTACCTATGATACGCGCAACTCGCTGCTGGCCGCGTGAAGCGGCCTCCCGGTTGATCGTGGCTGCCCTCCTTGCGATGGGTTTGGCGCTTCCTGCAAAAGCGGTCGAGCCGTCAAGTCCCGTCGAACTCTCGCGCCCGGTTCGTCCCTGGGAGTTTCTTTCGGCAGTAGGAGAGCGTGCTGGACTGCTGGGAAACGAAGCGGGGAACTTTGAGGCCTGGGTTTATCCCCTGAAGATTTTGCGCGACTTCCACCTGCGATTTCTGGTGGATGGCCACGTGGTCCCGGCGGAGGCACTGGCGCGCACCCTCACGGTGCGGCCGGAGTCCAGCACGATTCTCTATGCCGGGGACACCTTCTCAGCGCGCGAAACGTTCTTTGTTCCGGTGCACGAGTCCGGGGCCGTGATCATCATTGAGGTTGAGAGCGCCGATCCGCTGGACGTACAGGTTGAGTTCGAGCGGGATTTCCAGCTGGAATGGCCGGCTGCTCTGGGCGGCACCTACTCTTATTGGGACGCGAAGCTGAATGCCTTTTACTTCGGCGAGGAACAGAAGAAATTCTCCGCCTTCGTGGGTTCTCCCACCGCCGGCGAAATCCACGAGGAGTATGACACCAACTATTCCAGCGCGAAGGAAAACTCGTTTCACCTTGGCGCCGTCGGTAAGGGGAAAGAAACCAAGATTGTCGTGATTGCAGGCTCGGTCCATGGGCAGGCTGAAGCAGAGGCGGCCTACCATCGACTCGTAAGCAATTATGCGACGCTGCTGAAGGAGTCTGCTGATTATTACCGCGCCTACCTCGATAAGACGGTGAGCGTCGATCTGCCCGATCATCCGTTGGAGCAGTCTTACGACTGGGCCCGGGTCAGCGTTCTGCAAGGACTGGTAAGCAATCCTTATCTGGGCACCGGTTTGATCGCCGGCTATCGCACTTCGGGCGGCAGCCAGCGTCCGGGCTTCGCCTGGTTTTTCGGTCGCGACGCGCTCTGGACTTCGTTGGCGCTCGATGCTGAAGGCGATTTTGGCACCACGCGGACGGCGCTGGATTTTCTTGGCAAATACCAGCGCGCCGATGGCAAGATGCCGCACGAAATTTCCCAGGGCGCAAACTTCGTTCCCTGGTTCACCGATTATCCCTACCCTTACGCATCCGCCGATGCGACGCCGCTGTACATCATCGCCATGAACGATTACGTGGTGGCCAGCGGCGACGTGGCCTTCGCCCGGCAGAAGTGGGACAGCCTGTGGAAGGCGTATCAATTCCTGCTTTCCACTTACGATGCGCAGGGGCTGCCGCGCAATTTTGGTATCGGCCATGGCTGGGTGGAAGGCGGCCCGCTGCTGCCGGTCCATACCGAGCTTTACCAGAGCGCATTGGGGGCAGAGGCTTTGCGGGCACTCTCCAGCCTGGCGCATCTTACCGGAAAAGAAGACGTCAGCCGGAAGCTGACCGAAGATTTTTCCCGCCAGCAAGCGCTCGTGAACAAGACCTTCTGGTCGGCGGAGAAAAAGCGGTTCGCCTTTGCTCTCGATCAGAAAAACCAGCAAGTGGATGAGCCCAGCGTGCTGGCTGCGGTGCCCATGTGGTTCGGGCTGCTGGACCAGGACAAGGCCGGCGCCATGATCACAGAACTCGCCGCGCCCGAGCATCAGGCCGATTGGGGGATGAGGATTATTTCTTCCCGCGCCGCCAAATACAGCGCCGGCGGCTACCACTTTGGCTCAGTGTGGCCGCTGTTTACGGGATGGGCGTCGGTCGGCGAATACCGCTACCACCGCGCCTTGCCGGGCTTCTCCAATCTGATGGCCAATGCTCAACTGGCGCTCGACGGATCGCTGGGCCACGTCACCGAGGTGCTGTCGGGCGATTATTATCAACCGCTGTCCACCAGTTCTCCGCACCAGATCTGGTCTGCAGCGATGGTGATCAGTCCGCTGCTGCGCGGACTTTTTGGATTGGAGACTGATGCCGGCGCGCACCGGGTCACGCTGGCGCCCCACGTCCCGGCAGACTGGACCTGGTTTACGCTCGACCATGTGCGCGCGGGCCAGTGTGCTTTGCGGCTGGCGTATCGCAAGCGTGCCGGCGAAATTTCGCTGGTTGCGACCCGGAATCGGCGGCGGCGATTGTACTCTGGAGTTTTCTCCCGCGCTAAGCCCGCGCGCGCAAATCCTCGGCGCGGAGGTAAACCGCAAAAAGGTCCTATTCCAGGTGAGCAAGAGTGATGTGGACCAGCACGTCACCGTGCAATTTCCCCTGGTCAATGGAGACAACACACTGCGCCTTCGCATCCGGGACGATTTCGGCTTGAGCATCTCACCGGGATTGCCGCCTTTGGGAAGCGCCAGCCAGGGTTTGCGCGTGCTGTCCGAATCCTGGACGCCGGCGCGGGACGCTCTCACCCTTGAACTTTCCGGGGCCGAAGGCAGACAGTATGAACTCGGAATGTGGAGTGCGGCGCAGGTGGCCTCGGTTGAGGGCGCCGAAGTGGTAAAGATTGATGCCGACAGCAGCAGAATCAACCTCACCATCCCGGCCAGCACGTCTGAACCATATCCTCATGAGAAACTCGTCATCCATTTCGCCGGCAAGCCGCACTAGAGTTGGAGTGCGAACGCCATCCTCCGCGGAGAGAGCCATGATGCAATCATCCTGTAAAGTTCTTGTCTTCATTTTCGGGGCAGTCATTTCGCTGAATCTCGCGCAGGCAGAAACCCGCGTATCATCGCAGCCGGGCATTAGGCTCGAGGCTGTGACCAGTTCCCAGCCGCGACGCGACGGCATTGATGTCAAGGCGGGCCCGGCGAGCATGCGCATTATCGCGCTGCGAGACGATATCCTGCGAGTACGCGTAACGCTGGGGAGCACCTTTCCTGAGGACGCGTCATGGGCAGTTCTTTCCGCACCGCGTGCCAAGTCGGTCGATGTGCAGGCGATAAAGGATGCCGCGTCCGTCGGCTTCCGCACCAAGGCACTCGATGTGCGAGTCGAGCGTACTCCGCTCCGGCTTGTGGTTCGCGATCTCTCCGGCAACATCATCTCCGCCGACGCGGTTGGCCGTCCCACCGAATTCCAGTTGGGGGGCTTCTCGGTCCACAAGACCATGCCGGGCCACGAACACTACTTTGGCCTTGGCGACAAGGCGGGCACTTTCGATCGCAAAAATCAGGCCTACACGCTGTGGAATACTGACATCGGCCCCCAGGAAGCGGTCGATCCCATTTACAAGAGCATCCCGTTTTTCCTGGGAATCGGCGGCGGCCGCAGCTATGGATTGTTTCTCGACAACACCTGGCGCACCTGGTTCGATTTCGGCAAGCAGGCGCGCGACGCCTATTCCTTCGGCGCCGAAGGCGGCCCGCTCGACTATTACCTGATCTATGGGCCTACCCCGAAGCAGGTGGTCGAGGGCTATGCCTATCTCACCGGAACCCATCCGCTCCCCCCGCTCTGGTCCCTGGGCTTTCAGCAGTCGCGCTACAGCTACACGCCGGAGTCGCAGATCAGGGAAATTGCCGACCGCATGCGCGCGGACAAGATTCCGTCTGACGTTCTCTATCTTGACATCGACTACCAGGACAGAAATCGGCCCTTCACCGTCGATGAGAAAACCTTTCCCGACTTTCCCGGGTTAGTCTCAGATCTTCGCAAACAAAACTTCCATCTCGTCCTGATTACCGATCTGCACATCGCTCACATCGCCAACCAGGGCTATGCGCCTTACGATTCCGGAGAGGCGGGCAACAACTTTGTGAAAAAGGCCGACGGCAGCGAGTACGTCGGCGTCGTATGGCCGGGCCCGGCGGTCTTTCCCGACTTCACTCGCGCCCAGACGCGCGCCTGGTGGGGGGGCCTGTACAAGGGCTTTGTGAAAGATGGCGTGGCCGGATTCTGGAATGACATGAACGAGCCCGCGGTCTTCGACGGACCCGGCAAAACCATGCCACTCGACAACATTCATCGCATCGAAGAGCCGGGTTTCGCCACCCGCAATGCGACCCACGCCGAGATCCACAACATCGTGGGACTGGAGAATGCCCGCGCCACCTACGACGGCCTGCTCAAGCTGCGCCCGGACGAGCGACCCTTTGTCCTGACCCGCGCGACTTTCGCGGGTGGACAGCGCTACGGCTTTACCTGGACAGGCGATAATTCCGCCACCTGGAACAACCTTCGCATGGGCACCCAGCAGCTGCTCAATCTTGGCCTCAGCGGAATTTCTTTTGTGGGTAACGACATTGGCGGCTTCAACGGCTCGCCCGAGCCCGACCTGCTCACGCGCTGGATTGAGATTGGAGCGTTCAATCCGCTCTTCCGCGACCACACCACCAAGGGATCGCTGATGCAGGAAGTCTGGGTGCATGGCCCGGAGCATGAGGCGATTCGCCGGCGCTACATCGAGACCCGCTACCGCCTGATGCCGTACATTTACAGCCTCGCCGAAGAGTCCTCTCGCACGGGACTCCCCATGGTTCGCCCCATCTTTCTCGAGTTTCCGGAAGTTTTCACGCCACCTTCGAACGGCTTCGGCAACCTCGACACGGAATTTTTGCTGGGACCGAGCCTGCTGGTTGCTCCCCAGCCTTTCGGCGAGACTCTCGACAACTACGTGGTCTCGTTCCCCAACGGCAAGTGGTACGACTTCTGGACTGGCCTCAAGACGCCGATTCCTCCTCCAGAGCCTTCCATTGTGCAGATTTCCAACGACATCGCCAAAAATGGACCCGGAACGGCGTACCCCTTCCGGCCTTTCATCCATCCCACGCTGGACACTCTGCCGGTGTACGTCCGGGGCGGAAGCATTCTGCCGATGCAGCCGCTCGTCCAGAGCACCGACGAAACTCCCAGCGGTCCACTGGAACTTCGTGTCTATCCTGGAGCCTCGTGCAGCGGTTCGCTCTATTTGGACGACGGACACACACTCCGCTACCAGCACGGCGAATTTCTGCGCCAGGCGTTTACCTGCCAGGCCGAGGGAAATTCAGTGCGCGTAAACTTCGGCGCGCGCCAGGGAACATACGCGCCCTGGTGGAAGACGGTCGAAGTTGTAATTTACGACTGGCCATCGGCGCAGGCCAATGCCAGGCTCTCCAACCACGCGGCTGCACTCCAGACTTCGTATGACGCGACCCAGCACGCGCTTCACGTGATGGTCCCCGATGTTGCCGGGGAGGCCGAACTTCGTATCGGAGACTGACTGGCGTGAAGGTTATTGGTCGATGCCAGCGTGATGGCGAGGGGAAATGCCGACGGCTACACAACCGCGACCTGGAGCAGCACTCCGTGGACAAGAACTGCGGACGCGGCTACTTCGCCGGTGTGACCTCTTGGCGCAGCCGCAGCAGCGTCCGTAAGTCCACTTCCTTTTGCAGATGGGGCGCGACTCTGTCGAGCAGCACGTCAAGCCGGTTCATCACGAACCTGTCGCGGGTGGCATAAATGGCGATATGCCCAACGGTCTCGTCCAGAATCTCACCGATGCTAACCTTCGGCACGATGATCCGTAATGCACCCTGATCGTCGCGCCACTCCTCGCGGCTCTCACACTCCGCCAGCCGGGGGACGGACGAGGTCAGCTCGTCGATGCCGTTGATGGCCGTGTAGGGATCGTTGATTCCGGGCGAAAGGGCGCGGATGATGACGTCCGTCAGTTGCTGAAAGTGGTAACGGATGTCCTGGGTCGGCGTGCGCTCTCCCCCCAGCAGGAAGGATTCGACTACGCGCTCGAACTGGTCTTGAGAGAAATCTCCCCGGAGGCGGGCGACCTCCTGTCCGGACACAAGATGATCGCCTGGCTTCACCACGATTTCGATGACCGCGCCGGACTGAGTCGCTACATCGAGCAGCGCATCGAGGTCGATGGTCTGCAGATAGCCGTCTCCGGCGACGGCCACGGGCGAAGCATTGAGATCAGCGATCCAATCCCGGTGGCTGCGCTCTTCGCGGGGCTTTGCATTTTCTGTCCTGCTCGGCCTCGCAATGGCGTCCGCCATTTCATCGGCGATCACGCGCACAATCCGTGAAGCCTGAATAGAGGCCGAGATGTGGTGGATAAAGAAAATCAGCAGCACCAGGCTCGCCAGGGAGAGCGCGATCGATACGGTGACGGAGATGGCAGGGACGAAGCCGCCGGAAACATCCGACCCGCGGATCGCGCGCACCACCAGCACGCTGTAAACGAAGGTGGAAACGAAGGTACCGAGCAGCACTTGCGTGATCTTGTCGCGCATAAAGTTTCGCAGCACCCGGGAGCCGTACTGCTGCGAAGCGATGGAAAGGGCAACGGACGCCAGGGAAAAGGTAACACTGGCAGCCGTGATCATCGATCCTGCGATCGTGCTGAGCAGCGACCGCGCGCCGTCGGGACCGCCCGAATAGGCCCACACCAGCGATGCCTTCATTCCCGGATCCACGAGCGTGTCCACATGCAGGAGGACCAGCGCTAAAACGGTTGCGAGCAGCAGCATCAGCAGCGGTACGAACCAGAAGCCGCTGCGTAACAGGTCCAGCCATCTGTCCAATCGGGCGCGCACGTTACTTCGATGCAGTTTCCGGCCATCATGAAGCGGTCGGTCGGGGTGGCACAAGGATTTCAAGGAAAACACTTGATTCCAGTGGGGGCAGGAAGACCTGCAAAAACCTTATCCCACATGGAGGCAATTGGATGAGTCGAGCGTGAACGGCTGCTGACTGTGTGCTGATCGCGCGCTCGGAAAAAGCACGGCCCGACTTCGCCGAATTCGCGCTTTTCAAATATACTCGAAGAGAGTGGGCGCGTAGCTCAGCTGGCAGAGCAATGCCCTTTTAAGGCATGGGTCGATGGTTCGAGTCCATCCGCGCTCACCATATAAGAACCAGCAGAAAATGGCCCTCCGAGCGGGGGGCCATATTTTTTGCAGCTTCGCGACGCTGACTTCCCGCAGCGGCGAGTAGTCGACCAAACCGCGAAGGGAACCGGCAGCGTTGAATCCGGGCACCGACGACTTGCGCCAGCCGGCTCAAGGCCGGAAATTTGCTATCATGACGGCATTCCTTCGGCCCATGAACTGCCCGGCGCAGGGCACGTGCTGCCAGGCGAAAAAATACCTAATTGAGGAAAGCGTATGAAGAAGATCATCATCGGTTTCTGTTTGCTGTCCCTGCTGGTCATGCCCGCCCTGGGCCAGGACAAGGAAGAGGAGCGGGTGGCGAATGCGGGGAAGGTCATCAAAGAGATCATGAATATTCCAGACGATGTCCCGCAGGACGTCATCGATAAGGCGGACTGTGTGGTGGTGTTGCCTTCGGTGATCAAGTTTGCCTTCGGGATTGGGGGCAGCTACGGTCGGGGAGTGATGACCTGCCGCAGCGGCAAGAATTTCCACGGCCCCTGGAGCGCGCCCACCATGATGGCGCTCGAAGGCGGCAGTTTCGGATTGCAACTGGGCGGGCAGGCAACCGACTTCGTGCTGCTACTCATGAGTCCACGGTCGGCCTCGAGCATTTTGAGCAGCAAAGTGAAGCTTGGCGGGGATGTTTCCGCCGCAGCGGGGCCGGTAGGACGCAACGCTTCGGCCGAGACCGACGTCAGCCTGCGGGCGGAAATTCTCTCCTACTCGCGCGCCCGGGGATTGTTCGCAGGAATATCGCTGGCCGGATCAACCCTGCGTCCTGACAATGACGCGAACAAGAAGCTCTACGGCAAAGAAGTAAGCGCGGAAGACATTGTGTTTAACAAAGCCGTAGCTGCTCCTAAATCCGCCAGTGTGTTGCTGGCCACGCTAAGGAAGAGGTCGCCCAAAAACCTGGCGAAATAGCGAAGGTGATTCGCCGCGCTCCTCGAGGGGAACGCCGGGCCGACTCTGAAACGGGAGGTTCTCCCGACTTTCAGTCCGTCCCTGCCTGGCGTTCCTCCCGACTTTGCCTTCGGGCAATCTTGGCCGGCAAGCCTGGCATGAGTTAGCGCGTTCCGTACAGGGTGACCTTGGGGCGCCTGCTCCAGTGGTCTTTGCTGTACCAGAGATCCACGCTCTGGATCATTCGGCGCTCACCTGGGAGATCGATGGCGCGGGTTTGTCCACCGTTAGGGATGCGAGCCCGTATCGGGATCTCTTCCTGGGTGCCATTTCCGAAGCGCACAATGACGCGCTCAAAATTGATTGCGCCACCACTGATGCGCAAGCGGATGGCCCGGAAGGATCCGTCCGACCTGCCGACCTTGATGCTGTCATGGTCCACGGAGCCATCCACATGGGAGTCTCCAAGGTATGTCCAGCGCCCTCTTTGGGCGACTACGGATGTGCAAAAGGCGAGAACAAGCACGATACTGACCGCCAGTGTACGGTGGCTCTTTGACATTCGTTTATTCCTTTCTCGACGGGTAAACCAAAATGAAGCTATGACAGGCTGGGATGCGGAATGCTAAAGGCACAGTCGAACGGCCCAGCCCGATTCAGTACAGCTTTCGCGATTCTATTTCAGCTTCCCGTCGCGACTTCCAGATTGATTCAAGTCCGGGGGCGTCCTAGTTTCAAAGTAGGACACTCCCAAATTAAGCAGCCCGGTGTGGTTTAAGGGTCCAGGATTGTTGAACCACACTCTCGTGGACCTAAAACACCCGGCCCAGCTGGAAGAACCACTTGCGATGTCCGCTGTCGCCGATGCTTCCCCCAAACACCAGGGGCCCTACCGCAGTCTCAGCCAGAACGCCGAGGGCAACGTCATTGGGGAACTTGCTGGCGCCGGGAAAGCCGTACATCTTGCCAAATTCGTAGGCGCCGATGGCATAGACTTTTTTTCCCGCCAGCGGAGGCAGGGTGAGGAGATCGTGCAAATATCCCGCCCGGAAGAAGTAGTACTGGTCGCCAAAGAGTTCGTTGGTGCCGTAGGCGCTGAGGCGATTGGAGCCGCCGAGAAAAAACTGTGGATAGCCGTTGGCGGTGGACCCGAAGGTGGTCCCGCCTTCGCCGACCACGAACAAAGACGCTGGTTTGGTAATGGGCTGGAAGTATGCGACACGCGCATCGCCAACCGGAAAGCTGTTGGTCTGGCCGGGGCTGGTGTCGTACCACTGGAAATTCGACTCCGCGCTCACTCCGCGGCGCGGGATAACGGGATCGTCGGTGTGGTCGAAGAGCCAGCGGAAGCGCGTCGCCCCGGTCCTCCCGCTGATGGAGGAGAATTCCGGCGTGCCTAATCGCAGCCGGGCGTCGAGCGTGCCCACCTCGTAGCCGAATCGGACTTCGCTGAAGCGGCTGAATCCGTATCCGATATCGCCGCCGATCTCGGTGCGGTTAAAGCGATACTCGGCCAGGGGATCGCTCTTGCGATAGATCTTGAAGGCGGATGAACTGGCGGCCGCGTGGGGAGCGAAGAACCACTTGCTGGCGGGCGAAAAGGGACGGTAAAGCTCGCTCTCGATCCCGTAGGTGTTGCCAAAAATAAAATCCGTGCGCCACTCCGAGCGGTAACCTGCCACATCGAGGAAGGTCAGGCGGGTGGCGAGAGTGAAATCGACGTCGTTGCTCTCCGATCCATCCACTTCAAAGCCCAACTGCAACGTGGGCGGAGCGTAGAGCTTTTCGTGCACGGTCACCAGCAGCCCATCCTGCCCATTCTTCTGGGTGAGCTGGTAGCCGGCGGTGTCGTAGCGCCCAATTCCGGTCAGCCGGGTGAGCAGACCTTCCAGTTCGCCGGTGTTGATCGGTTTCCCGGCCTGGGGTTGCAGGAAGCGCTCTATGTTCTTCTCGGCTACCGGATTGGCGCCCTGCACCTTCACAAATTGCGGCACTGCGATTTCATTTTTCCGATGGGAGTGCCGCCGCTCCATATATTGCGTCCAGGCTGCATCGTCCAGGGAATAGGTTTCGAGGACTCGCGATTTCTGGGCCGCGGCTTCAGAACCCTTCTCGATGATCTCCTTCGATTTCGGATAGTCCAGCGAGTTGAAATCCTGCAATCCGACGCTGACCACGAGGTCCGCCCCGGCCAGGCCGCGGATCTCATTGCCCGCGACCACCACGTCGATGGAGCGGCCCAGAATGGCGAACAGGGATTGGATTTTGTCGGCCTCGGCGGGCGAGGTTTGCAGATGCACGCCGATGACGACGTCCGCGCCCATTGCCCGCACCACGTCCGTCGGCAGGTTGCCCACCAGCCCGCCATCGACATAGACATGTTCCCCTTCGCGGATGGGAGAGAAGAGCCCGGGGATCGCCATGGTCGCGCGCATGGCGGTGGAAAGCGATCCATCTTTGAATACGGCCTGTTTTCCGCTCACCAGATCGGTGGCCACGCAGCGGAAGGGAATCGGAAAATCGTCGAACGAGTGCACGCTCGAATACGCCAGCGTTTCCCGGTCGATCAGGAGACTGATCTGCTGACCCGCGTTCAGTCCTCCGGGCAGCACCAGGCCCCGCCGCAGACCCAGCACAATCGAATTGGGAAATGCGACCTTGTCCTCTTTTCTACGGAAGGACAGAACCTCATAGGGCAAGGCCCCGCCCAGGATGACATCCCAATTCTGTTCTTCAACCAGCCGGCGAAGCTCTTGTGGACTCTTGCCGGTGGCGTAAAGCCCGCCCACCAGACCGCCCATGCTTGTGCCCGCGATATAGTCGATGGGAATGTGATGGTCTTCAAACCACTGCAGCACGCCGACGTGCGCCAGCCCGAGCGCGCCGCCGCCTTCCAGGGCCACGCCAATTTTCAGCCGGGGCCGGGAGGGCTGCGTCGCCGCCTCCGCTGCGGTCGATCCTGGTGCCGGGGCGGGGCTGGCTTGGGCCGCAGGCGTCTCCTGCGCCCGAGAAAGAGGGAAGAGCATTAACAAGCAAAAGAGTGCGTGCAGGCCGCCGCGCATGGAAAGCTCCCTTCGAAACGAATCGCGAAGACGCAATCGTGGATGATCAACAAGTTTCGCCCAGGCTGACCATTCGCACAAGGCAGCGGCCCTTTTGCGTCCTTTGCGGCATTTCTTTGCGTCCTTGGCGGTTAAAGGGTTTGATCTCGCTCCCATCACCAAAAAGGCCTTTAACCGCAAAGGACGCAAAGTAGCGCCGCAAAGGACGCAAAGGGCAGTCAAGAATGACGCGGCATCTTCATCCGGTGTAAATTAGCTGGCGAATATTTACGAGGGTCAAAGTCGGGTGATGAAAACTATCAAGGGTCCGGCAATATTTCTGGCGCAGTTCGCGGGCGACGCTGCCCCGTTCAACAGTCTGCAGCATATCGCTCATTGGGCCAGCGGTCTGGGCTACAAGGGTGTGCAGATTCCCTCCTGGGACGGCCGCTTGTTCGATCTGAAGCTCGCCGCCGAGAGCAAAACATATTGCGACGAAGTGCTCGGCACGCTGGCTACGCATGGCCTGCAGCTCACGGAGTTATCGACCCATCTGCAGGGCCAGTTGGTAGCGGTACATCCCGCTTATGACGCGATGTTCGACGGGTTCGCCGCCGAAACGGTCCGGGGAAACCGCAAGGCGCGGCAGGAGTGGGCCGTGGAACAGCTCCGCTTTGCCGCTAGGGCGTCGGCCAATCTTGGAGTCACGGCGCATGCAACTTTTTCCGGCGCGCTGGCGTGGCCTTATGTTTACCCGTGGCCGCAACGCCCGGCTGGACTCATCGAGACCGCCTTCGAAGAGCTCGCCGCTCGCTGGCTGCCCATTCTGAATGCGTTTGACGATGCGGGAGTCGATTTATGTTTTGAAATCCATCCCGGGGAAGACCTGCACGACGGGGTCACCTTCGAGATGTTTCTCGACCGGGTGAAGAACCATCCCCGCTGCAACATGCTCTTCGATCCCAGCCACTTTGTGCTGCAGCAGCTCAACTATCTGGAATTCATCGACCTCTATCACGCGCGCATCAAGATGTTCCATGTGAAGGATGCGGAATTTCATTCTTCGGCGCGGCAAGGTGTGTACGGGGGCTACCAGCCCTGGATCGAACGGGCCGGACGATTTCGCTCGCTCGGCGACGGGCAGGTTGATTTCGCCGGCATTTTTTCCAAACTCACGCAATATGGCTTTGCCGGCTGGGCCGTGATGGAGTGGGAATGCTGTATAAAGAGCAGCGAGCAGGGAGCGACGGAAGGGGCGCCCTTCATCGCCCGCCACATTATTCAGGCGGCCAGTCAATCGTTCGACGACTTCGCCAGCGCAGGCTCCGACCAGGCGGCGAGCCGGCGGATGATGGGGCTGGACTAAAGCTGTCAGCTCTCAGCTGTCAGCTGTCAGCAAATGGTGCAGCGATTGCCTCTGCGCACTCGTAGCGCCGGCGTCTCGCCCTCGGCAGGTGCGGGCGGGACGCCCCCACGACAGCCGCCGGGACAGCGGCGCTACATTATGAATTGGGGCCTGTTGGCTGAGAGCTGACGGCTGAAAGCTGAGAGCTATGAGCCTTGAAATAAAACACGACGAAACTCCCGGCCGCCGTTTGCGCCTGGGCATGGTGGGCGGTGGTCCGGGCGGATTTATCGGAGCGGTGCATCGCATCGCGGCCCGGATTGACGATCGCTTCGAGCTGGTGGCGGCGGCGTTGTCATCCGATCCGGCGCGGGCGCGAGCGGCTGCGCTGGATCTTCATATTCTTCCGGAGCGGGCGTACGGCAGTTTTGCGGAGATGGCGGCGGCGGAAGCTTCCCGAAAAGATCGCATTGATGCCGTCGCCATCGTGACCCCGAACCACCTGCACTACGCGCCGGCAAAAGCATTTCTCGAAGCCGGCATCCACGTCATCTGCGACAAGCCGCTTACGACAACGCTTGAGGATGCCCAGGACCTGGCGCGGACCGTGAGCCGTACTGGGCTGCTTCTTCGCCGTGACCCACAACTACACCGGCTACCCGATGGTGCGGCAGGCCCGGGAAATGGTGGCCGGCGGAGAGCTGGGAGCGATTCGCGTAGTGCAGGTCGAATATGCGCAGGACTGGTTGGCCACGCCGCTGGAGCAGACCGGACAGAAGCAAGCCGCCTGGCGCACCGACCCGGCCCAGAGCGGCCCTGCCGGCTCGCTGGGAGACATTGGAACTCACGCTTACAATCTCGCCTGCTTTGTTACCGGACTGAATTGCCGGGAGCTGGCCGCCGAGCTCTCCACCTTCGTGGCCGGCCGGCGCCTGGATGACCATGTGCAAATCATGCTGCGCTTCGCCGAAGGCGCGCGTGGAATGCTCTGGGCGAGCCAGGTCGCGACCGGAAACCGTAACAATCTGCGCTTGCGGATCTACGGAGAGAAGGGCGGTTTGGAATGGCGGCAGGAAGATCCCAACGGCCTGTGGTTTGCCGCGCTGGGCAAGGCTCCCACGTTGATCCATCGCGCCGGGCCAGGCGCCACTGCGGTGGCCGCGCACGCCAGCCGCGTGCCGGCGGGCCATCCCGAAGGCTATCTCGAAGCCTTCGCCCAGCTTTACACCGACATCGCCGAGCAGATCAGCGCCCGCCTGGAAAAGCGTCCCGCAGCCGCATCTTCTTTACTGGTGCCAACGGTCGAAGATGGCGTGGCCGGAATGCAATTCATTTCCGCAGTGCTCGCCTCTTCCAGCCGCAATGCGGCCTGGACAGCGGTCGCTGGTCGAAGCTGATTGTGACCGGTCGCTCAGCCGGGCTTGAGTGACCCCGCGAAGCATCTGGCGGGAGTAAGCGCGCGGCTTGGGCAGGCGCGAGCGCTGTGCACGCCAGATCCTTCGGGACTGAAGTCCGTCGGGGTGACGCCCGCGCCGAGGTAGTGCGCCACCGCGCACATTTTCCCATCTCGCTCCCGTGATTATTGCCTAGTAAACATCTGCGCCGGCGCGTACTGTTAAAGAGGTCTCATAACGCATCTTCCCGCCGCGCCTCACGGTGACGGTTCCCTGCGAAATCAGACGTCACACTCTTTTGCGCAAGGATCCGTCATGCCTGATAAACCATCTCGTCTTCGTGTGAAATCCGACGGTCAAGGCCCGCCCTCAATCGATGGACAGCCCGTAGAGAACGAGATTCTGCTCAGTCTGCCGGCGAAGGAACGCGAAGCGGTATTTCCGCAGCTGACCTTCGTCGATCTGAGAACGCACGATGTGTTGCATGAACCGGGAGAGCCGATCCAGTACGGCTATTTTCTGAACCGCGGCATGACCTCGATCCTGACCGTGTTAGCCGAGGGGAAAAGCGTGGAAGTGGGATTAACGGGCAAAGACGGTTTTGTCGGATTGCCCCTGATCGTGGGCTTCAACAGTGGTCCCACCCAGGCGGTGGTACAGATTGCAGGCACCGCCTTTCGCATCGGCGCGCGTGCCATTACGCAAACGGTGAGCCAATGTCCAACCCTGGCGAATCGCCTGCAACGCTATGTGCAGAGGCTGGCCATGCAGGGCACCCAGGTGGCAGCCTGCAACCGGCTGCATGAAGTTGATGAAAGACTGGCGCGCTGGCTGCTTATGTGTCAGGACCGCGTCGGCTCCAGCCTGGTGCCTTTGACCCAGGAATTTCTGGCCCACATGCTGGGCACGCGCCGGGCCAGCGTTACGGTTGCGGCCGGCATTCTGCAGAAAGCGGGGCTGATCACTTATTCGCGCGGCCATGTCAACATCGTTGACCGAAGCCGTCTCGAAGGCGCCTGCTGCGAATGCTACGAAATCATGCAGCAGCAGGACAGGAAGTGGCGCACCGAAGCGCCCTGACCTCGCAGTTGGTAGAAATGCTCCAGACAAAGTAGCCGCGCTCTATTGGCAGTTGCCCGGCGGGCGTTCCGCCACGGTGAAAAGCCCTCGACACAGCCGGCCATGCACGCCGGTGCTACATTTTGTGGGACAGCCTGACCCACACGGGCGGGTGCTCGCTTACAATAGCGGCATGCAGACGAGCGGACAAACGGGGACCCGAATGATCCGGGACTGGAAGCAGTGGGAGGGCCAGACTGTGAATGGCACCTTCCTGCTCCGCCAATATCTGGGCGGTTCCGCCCACAGCGCGGTTTTCCTGACGGAACGCCGTGGACGGGAGCCGCAGCGAGCCGTCATCAAACTTATTCCGGCGGATCCCGCCACTGCTGGCGTTCAACTTGCACGCTGGGAAGCGACTGCGAAGTTGACCCATCCCCATTTGCTCCGGCTATTTGAATCGGGCAGCTGCCAGCTGGACAAAGTGGTCCTCCTTTATGTGGTGATGGAGTATGCCGAGGACAATCTGGCACAGATTCTTCCCCACCGCGCGCTCACCCCGGCAGAGGTGCGCGATCTGCTGGAGCCGGCACTGGATGCGTTGACCTTCATCCATACCAAGGGGCTGGTGCACAGCCGCCTGAAGCCTTCGAATGTCCTGGCGGCGCAGGACCAGTTGAAGCTCTCCAGCGACAGCCTGCTTCGGACCGGCGAAACCGCAGGCGTCATCGCTCCTCCCAGCGCGTACGACGCGCCCGAGATCGCGAACGGCCACATCTTTCCGGCATCTGATGCCTGGTCACTGGGGATGACAGTGATGGAAGCGCTTACCCAGCGCCTGCCCGTGTGCGAGGGCATCGCGGAACCGCTCCCGGAGACAGTGCCGGCGCCGTTCATGGGAATCGCCCACTGCTGTCTGCGCCTCGATCCCCAGCGCCGCTGCACGGTGGCGGATATTGCCACCCGGCTGCAGTCTGCTCCATCAAGTTCGCCGCAGCCTTCGACGGTCAGGATACCCGCCGGGTCCGCGAAGTGGCGCTACATCCTTCTTATCGCGGCGGTGGTATTGGCGGTGGCCGCGGTGTGGCTTGCTCCGAAATTACTGAGCCGGCGTCCGGAAAATCAGCCGGCGGGTTCCGTTTCCTCCACTCCACCCGTAGTCTCTGAGCCGGTGGCCAAGCCTGAAACCCAACGCGCCGCCCCAGAGGCCGAGCCGGCGGCTACGGATGCCGCTAAACCTTCGGCGATCAAAACTCGCGGTGAGCGCCCGAGTGCTCGAGCCGCTGCTCCGCCGTCGGCTCCGGCAGCCGCGTCCAGCCCAGCTTCTGGCGGGGGTTCCGATCAAGGCAGTGTTCTGCAACAGGTTTCGCCGGTCGTCTCCAGGTCAGCGCAGAATACGATCAGCGGCACCATTCGGATCCGCATAAAGGTTCTGGTGGACGCAGCGGGGAACGTGGAGAATGCCAGCTTAATTTCCGCCGGCCCAAGCAAATATTTTTCCCGCCAAGCCATGCAGGCAGCGCAACAGTGGAAGTTCTCCCCAGCTCAGGCGACCGCCAGGGCCTGGATTCTGCATTTCGGCTTTCGACGGTCAGGAATTGAAGTTGATTCCGAGCCGGCGAAGCCGTAACCGCGGTTAGCTTTTCTGTTTGAAAGGTCACTGCTCTGATAGGGCACTGCGCTGCGAGAGCGAGCCGCCCTTGCGACAGCCGGCGGGACGCCGGCGCTACGGTGCTACTTCGGAGGCAAAAGACGCTTCGGCGCTCTTCTCTGCCACGCCGTGCGCAATGCGGCGGCCAGGATGTCCCGCGGCACTTTCGCCAGTCGCACCCGGGTAGCGCCCATTCGCCCCCAGCCCTTGGGGACGGGAGAAAAAATCTCAGGCTCGTCCTCTACCATCCCGGCCTGCTGCTCCGGAGTCAGCAGAAGCACTCCGTAACCTTCTGCTTCGAGCGCCAGAGTAGCAAAGATTCTTCCGCCCACCCGGAAGTCAGCCTTCCCAAAATGGGAGGCTTCGATTGCCTCCGGCAAGGCTAAAGCGATGCGACGGAAATCGGCTGCTGTCACCTCGTCGGTCCTCCCCCTGCGGTCAAAGCCAGAACCTGGACAGAAAGGCCCCGGCCATCGATATTGAGCCTACGATATTGAGCATACAATGAGCTGCCTTGCAGCTTCTTCGCGAAGTGTGTCACGTTTCCTGGTGCAACTATTTTGATGCGTCCCATCCAAAACTTTCATCCAATGCACCAAGAAGTAGATTGACAGGCTTTCCTTTGCTATCTACCATAAACGGGTTCATGTCAGCTTCCTGCTTAACGCGCTGCCAGTGTTGTACTTGTTGTTGTATGTGTGTGTCCACTGGCGCCCGGGGGTTGCTGACCTAAGAATAATTTAGAAATCGGCACTTATACCCACCGCCAGTGCAACTCACTGGCGGTGGGTTTTTTTGTGGTCAATATCCTATGGCAACTACAGCGACAGAAACGAAAGTCCAGCGGGTCGAGCGGCTGAAACGGGAGAAGAATCCCTGGGAAGGCCTCGACGACATCCGCAAGTTCGCCCGCGAGGGCTTCGACTCCATCACGCCGGAATGGCTGGGCACATATTTCCGCTGGTGGGGCGTTTACACCCAGGGGGACGGCGCCGGAGTGATCGGCGGCAAGAACGGCGAAGGGAAGGCCCTGCCGTTCTTTATGGTGCGAATTCGCATTCCGAACGGCCTGCTGCATTCTCATCAACTGCGAACCATCGCCAACGTTACCGAGAAATATGCCCGCGGAAGCGCTGACCTCACTGTCCGCCAGAACATTCAATTGCACTGGGTAACGATCCAGGACCTGCCCGAGCTGCTGGACGGATTATGGCGCGCCGGTCTGACCACCATGGGCTCCTGCGGAGACGATACCCGCAACATCACGGGCTGCCCGCTGGCCGGCGTCGATGCCGATGAGATTTGCGACGCCTCGTCCCTGGCGCTCGAGGCCAATCGCTTCTTCGTGGGCAATGGCGACTTCTACAACCTGCCGCGCAAATTCAAAGTCTGCATTACCGGATGCCGCGTCTGGTGCGCGTATCCGGAAATCAACGATGTAGGCTTCACCGCCATTCGCCGCGATGCTGAAGTCGGATTCTCGCTGCGCGTGGGCGGAGGGCTTTCGACCGATCCTCACCTCGCGCTTCGACTGAACGCTTTTGTGCAGCGACATCAGGTGATTCCGGTGCTTAAGGGTGTTGCCGAGATTTTCCGGGAGAGCGAAAAGCTGCGCGAGAACCGGGAACGCGCCCGGCTCAAATTCCTTTTCCTGAAACACGGCTGGACCGCCGATAGTTTTCAGGAAGAGCTGGAGCGACGCATCGGCTTTCATCTTGATCCTGCGGCAGAAGAAAAGCCGCCGGAGGACATTTATCGCGATCACGTTGGAGTCCATGCTCAGAAACAGGCCGGTTATTCCTACGTAGGAGCAGCGGTACTGCGAGGGCGCATCTCGGCCCAGCAGATGCACGCTGCGGCCGACGCGGCCGACCGCTACGCGGCAGGCGAGTTGCGCACCACCAACATGCAGAACCTGCTGATCGTCAACGTGCCCAATCGCAACGCCGCCGCGCTGGCCGGCGAGTTCGAAGCCAACAAGATGCCGGTGGGCGGTTCTCCATTCTGGCGGGGCGTGGTGGCGTGCAGCGGCTCGGAATTCTGCAAGATCGCGATTACAGAAACCAAAAGTTTTTCCCGCTGGCTGGTGGAAGAACTCGAAGAGCGCCTGCCCGGCTTCGAGCAGCACCTGAAGTTACACGTCACGGGATGCCCCAATAGCTGCGGCCAGCACTGGATTGCCGACATCGGCATCGAGGGCAAGAAGATCAAAGTGGATGGCCGCCAGCAGGATGCCTACTACTTCTGCGTGGGTGGCGCGGTCGGCTTGCACCAGTCCGTGGCGCGTCCCATCGGCTATCGCTGCCTGGCCAGCGAAGTCCCGGACGCCATCGAGCGGCTGTTGCTTCGTTATCGGGAAGAAAGATTACCCGACGAAAACCTGCGCCACTATTTTGCGCGCCATAGCGATGAAGAATTGCGCGAGTGCCTGGCCGGGAAGTTTCTGCCCGCAGTCGAACGCGACGCTTCGCCCGGAAAGGTGCCACATGCGGTGGAAGGCTAGAGGAAAGCGCGAGCTTGAAACCAACCTCAATGTCATCCTGAGCGCAGCTATTCCATTCGCTCGCGAATGGAATGGTGGAGTCGAAGGACCCCTGGAAGCTCGTGAACGGTTGGGAGTTGAGGATTTGTTCATCAAATTACACGGAGAGGGCGCGAAGCAAGTAGGGGTCCTTCGACTGCGTGGCTGCTTCGCTGCGCGAAGCAGCCACTTCGCTCAGGATGACAGAGTTCAGGATGACAAGGTTCGGATTCGATGACCTTATTCCCGATGTTCATGAAACTCGAAGGGCGCTCCTGCCTGGTGGTGGGAGCCGGCACCATCGGTGAGCCGAAGATCGGCAGCCTGCTGGCGTCGGGGGCTTCGGTACGCGTGGTGGCGTTCACTGCTACGCCGGCAGTGGCCGAATGGGCGAAGGCCGGAGCGATCACGTGGGAAGCGCGGGCTTTCGAAATCTCCGATCTGGATGGGGTTTTTCTGGTGATTGCCGCGACCAATTCGCGTGCTGTAAATGCCGCGATTTTCCGCGAGGCCGGGCAGCGAAACATTTTGTGCAACGTGGTGGATGATCCCGAGTACTGCGACTTCTACTATCCCGCGGTGGTGCGGCGGGGAGAACTTCAGCTTGCCATCTCGACCAATGGCCACAGTCCGGCGCTGGCGCAAAGGATCCGGCGCGAACTCGAAGTCCAGTTTGGCCCGGAGTATGGCGAGTGGCTGGAGCAGTTGGGCGCGATCCGGCAGCAATTATTTGCCAGCAAGATTGACCCGGAAGAACGACGACAGCTATTGCATGAACTGGCCAGCCGCGAGGCCTTCGAAAGGGCGCGGTCGGCGGGATTCAATATCGAAGCAACCATTCTGGAGAAAATATCATGACCGGTAAGGTGTACCTGGTGGGCGCGGGTCCGGGCGATCCCGAACTGCTGACCCTCAAAGCTCTCAAGCTTCTGAAGTCGGCTGACATCGTGCTGCATGACGACCTGATCAGCGCGGAAATTCTGGCGTTCGTTCCATCCTCGACCAAGGTCCACAACGTGGGCAAGCGCTTCGGTCAAAAGCGCATCAGCCAGTCAGAAATTCATTCCCTGATGATTCAGAACGCGCTGCTGGGGCTGCAAGTCGTCCGCCTCAAGAGCGGCGACCCGCTGATCTTCGGCCGCGCCGGAGAAGAGATGGAAGCCTTGCGCGGGGCCGGCATCGAATTCGAAATCGTGCCCGGCGTGACCTCGGCCTTTGGCGCTGCCGCCAACGCGCAGATTCCCCTCACGCATCGCCAGGTTTCGTCAGCGGTGGTGCTGGTAACCGGCCACAATGCCGGCGCCGACGAATTTGCCGACTGGCCGGCGAAAATTCCGACCGATGCGACGGTTGTGGTTTACATGCCCGGATACGACTATCGCAACACGTCACAGCAATTGCGACGCGCCGGGGTTGCGGGCACGACGCCCTGCGCCATCGTTTCGCAAGCCACGTCGGCGAACGAGCAGGTTCATGTGATCACAGTGGACGATCTGCATACCTCTCCGCGACTGCCCTCGCCTACGCTGCTGGTGGTGGGCGAGGTAGTGCGGCTGGCCAAGCCTGCCGCGCTGCAGCAGTTCGCTTGGCAGAGCGATCTTGGGGCGAATGGTGCAGTGTCCCCGGTTTCACAGGAGCGTGCGGAGTGAGAGACCACGTCGAGCTGATACCCGCCGAAGCGGAAGGATGGCGGCCGGAAGAAATACTGAGCTGGGCCTTTGCCACTTATGGAAATGATGTGGCCATCGCCTCGGGCTTCGGGATTGAGGGCATGGTGCTGCTCGATCTGGCCTCGCGGGTGCGCACAGACTTTCGAGTGTTCACGCTGGACACGGAGTTCCTCTTTCCTGAAACTTACGATCTGATGGACCGGGTCGAGAAGCGCTACGGTATCAAGATCGAGCGGGTTTACAGCACGCTGACCCCGGAGGAGCAGGAGGGCGAACACGGCGCGGCGCTTTGGAGCCGCGACCCGGACCTGTGCTGCGGCCTGCGCAAGGTGGAGCCGCTGCGGACCAAGCTGACCGAACTGCGCGCCTGGATCACCGCCATCCGCCGCGACCAGACTTCGTCACGAGCCGTCGCCCGCAAAGTGGAGTGGGATGCAAAGTTTCAGCTGCTGAAGGTCAATCCCATCGCCGACTGGACTTCGGCAATGGTGTGGGGTCACGCGCTCAAGCACAATGTCCCCTACAACCCGCTGCATGACAAGAATTATCCGAGCATCGGATGCACCCATTGCACCCGAGCCATTCGTCCGGGAGAAGGCGCCCGGGCGGGGCGTTGGGCCGGATCGGAGAAGACCGAGTGTGGGCTGCACGTCCGGGCGACCGCGGAAATCGCGCCCCTGGTAGGGATCAAGAATCTTCAGGTAAAAACTTCATTCAGCGTTGAAGAGTAGAGAAAATCATCAACCACGAAGGACACGAAGGTTCACGAAGGAAATCCACCTAAGTTCAAGGTTTCCTCCGTGTACCTTCGTGTCCTTGGTGGTTAAGGACCTTTCGAAGACCGCGGAAATCGCACCCCTGGTGGGGATCAAGAGTCTCCATGCAAAAACCTCATTCAGCGTTGAAGATTAGCAAAATCGTTAACCACGAAGGACACGAAGGTTCACGAAGGAAGTCGACCTAAGTTCAAGGTTTTCCTTCGTGTACCTTTGTGTCCTTCGTGGTTAAAGCCTTTCGGCGGCTGCCCAAAAAATCCATTAGCGTCATCGAAATTCTCGATTGTACTTCCACGGTCGATTGACGATAAACACTGTAAAGATGAATCCGAGTCACCTGACCACAGACCACGACGCCTGCGGTGTCGGCCTGGTCGCCCGAATCGATGGGGCGGCTTCGCGCGAGATCGTGGACCGCGCCCTCGAGGCGCTGGTCCGGCTGGCGCACCGTGGAGGTGTGGACGCCGATGGACGAAGCGGTGACGGCGCCGGCCTGCTGACTCGCATCCCGGAAAAATTGATCCGCAAGCATGCGCATGAGGCTGGAATCAAATTGCCCGCCTCGTTCGGGCTGGGCATGGTGTTCATGCCGCCGGGACAGGAAGAGGCGGCGCGCAAAGCTATCGAGGCCCAGGCGAAGCAGAGCGGCCTGAAGTGCCTGGGCTGGCGTTCGGTCCCCATCAATCCGGAAGTTGTCGGCCCTCGTGCCCACGACGCTCTTCCCGTGATCGAGCAATGCTACTTCGCTCCCCGATCGGAAACGCCTGACCTTGAAATGCTTCTGTACCGCCTCCGCAAGGAAGCGGAGGCCAAGGCGCCGGGCGGAACTTATTTCTGTTCGCTGTCGTGCCGCACCGTGGTTTACAAGGGACTGCTGACGCCTTTTCAGCTGCCGGCGTTTTACTCCGATTTGCGCGACCCGGACTTTGAAAGCGCCTTTGCCATCTTTCACCAGCGCTACTCCACCAACACCCAGCCCAGCTGGTCGATGGCGCAGCCTTTCCGCTTTGTGGCGCACAACGGGGAGATCAACACCATCAGCGGCAACCGGCGCTGGCTGCGGGCCAAGGCGCCGGCATTGCGTCGCGAAGTCGGACTTTCGGAGCAGACACGCCTGCTGGAAGAGCGGGTCAGCGATTCGGCCAGCTTCGACAATGGATTTGAACTTTTCCTGCGTCGCGGCTACAGCCCGGGAGAGGCGATGCTCTCGATGGTTCCACCGGCGTGGGAGCGTTCGCCCGAAGCGGCGCCGGAACTGCGAAATTTCCTGGAAGAGCAAGCCCGCATGCAGGAACCGTGGGACGGACCGGCAGCGCTGATCTTCACCGACGGCTGCACTATCGGCGCGAAGCTTGACCGCAACGGGCTGCGTCCTTTGCGTTATACGGTGACCGCCGACGGGTTGCTGGTGGTGGGCTCTGAGGTAGGCATCGCCGATCTGCATGACAAAGAGATTGCCGAGAGGCAGCGGCTGGGGCCGGGAGAAGTTCTGCTGGTGAATCCGGCGAGCGGTGAGTTTGTTCGTCCACTGCTCTCGCTGCAGATGCGCCAGGGCATCCGAGCGGTTTCATCCGAGCCTGCTGTGCTGGTAGATCCGACTGATCAACCATATTTCGAGACCACGCCGGAACCCAAGCAGGCCATGGCGGCGCTGGGCTGGAGCGAAGATCAGTTCCGTCTGCTCTTCCAACCTCTGGTCGAACAAGGGCAGGAAGCGGTCTGGAGCATGGGTGACGATGCGCCGCCCGCTGCCATGTCGAGCTTCCGCCGGCCGTTATGGGACTATTGCAAACAGCGCTTCGCGCAAGTCACGAATCCTCCTATTGATTCTCTGCGTGAGAGCCATGTGATGTCGCTGAAAGTCTTTCTGGGCAAGGCCGCAGTCAATTCACCGCTGCTCGATGCCGGGCAATTACGGCTGCTGCAAAAAGAGTTGGGAGCGACTGAGCGAATTCTTATCACGTTTGCGGCAGAAGACGGAGTAGAAGCGGCGAAGGCCACGCTGGCGCACATGCAGGAGACCATCAGGGCGGCCTCGGCCCATCCTCCGGGCATGATCCTGTTGACCGACCGCGGTGTAGGCACGCAGCAGGTAGCGCTTCCCGCCCTGCTGGCGTTGGCCGCGGCCTGGAAGGCGATGGTCGAGGCCGGGCTGCAGGAGACTCCGCTGGTGATCGAAAGCGGGCAAGTCATCGATACCCATCACGTGGCTCTGCTGGTGGCGGCGGGCGCGAGCGCGGTGTTCCCCTACCTGGCGCTGGAGCAGGCGGCGCACCTGAAACTGGGTGGCGCGAACGCTTATCGCGGCGCGGTGGAAAAAGGGCTGCGCAAGGTGATGGCGCGGATGGGCATCTCAACCATCGCCAGCTACCGCAATAGTCATCTCTTCGAGATTATCGGTCTCGATCCCGATGTGTGCGACCAGTTTTTCGAGGATGCGAGTTGCTCGCTTGCCGGCAAGGGCCTGACCGAGTTGTTGCAGGATTGTCTCGACCGGCATGATTCGGTTTTTGCCCTGACTTTTCCCACCATGACGGTAAGCGCGAAATTGCAGGACCACGGGCTCTATCGCTTCCGCCACCAGGGAGAGTTGCACGCCACATCGCCTGAGCTCGTGCGGCGCATGCATCGCTACATCAAGTTTCCTACCGAGGAAAATCATCGCGCCTTCCGGGAGCTTGGCGAGCAGAGGGAGCCGGTAGCAGTCCGGGACTTGCTGGAGGTGGTGCCCAGCGCGGCCCTGCCACTCGAAGAAGTGGAAAGCGACGCTTCCATCCTGGGCCGCTTCAGCACGCAGGCCATGTCATTGGGCGCGATTTCGCCGGAGACGCACAGCACTCTGGCGGTTGCCATGAACCGCCTCGGCGGTCGCAGCAATACCGGGGAGGGCGGCGAAGATCCCGAGGTTTACCGCAACGGCCACGAAGCCAACAACCGGGTCAAGCAGGTGGCATCGGCGCGTTTCGGCGTGACGGCGGAGTATCTGGTGCACGCCGACGAGCTCGAAATCAAAATTGCGCAGGGCGCTAAACCCGGCGAGGGAGGCCAACTTCCGGCCAGCAAGGTTTCCGTCTATATCGCGCGTTTGCGGCATGCGGTGCCGGGAATGATGCTGATTTCGCCGCCGCCGCATCACGACATCTACAGCATCGAGGACCTGGCGCAATTGATCTACGACTTGCGGGCGATCAATCCTCGGGCGCGCATCGGGGTGAAGCTGGTGGCCAGCGCGGGGGTGGGAATCATCGCCACCGGCGTGGCCAAGGCGGGGGCTGACGTCATCACCATCAGCGGCCACGACGGCGGCACCGGGGCTTCGCCGATTACTTCCATCAAGAACACGGGGCTTCCCTGGGAAGTCGGCCTGCGCGACGCCCACGCCGCGCTGGTGCGGGCCGGGTTGCGTGGACGCGTCCGCCTGCGGGTGGACGGCGGCTTCAAGTTCGCCAGCGATGTGATCATCGGCGCGCTTCTGGGGGCGGAGGAATTCGGTTTTGGCACCGCCTCGCTGCTGGCGCTGGGATGCGTCATGGCGCGGCAATGCCATCTCAACACCTGTCCCGTCGGTATCGCGACCCAGGACGAAAAACTGCGCACCCGCTTCACCGGCAAACCGGAAATGGTCGAAACCTACTTCCGGGCCGTGGCCGCGGACGTGCGCCAGTTGCTGGCTGCGATGGGCGCCCGCTCGATTGACGACATCGTGGGCCTGGCTGAGCGGCTGCGTCCCCGCACTCCGCAGGCGGAGCGTACGCTGGGCGGGTTGCTGGATGACATTGTTTCTTCCAGCCATCCCGCTTGCCCGGTCGAAGACCGGAGCACTCTGTATCGCGAGTTGAACCAGACCATCCTGAGTGATCCTGAGACCCGGGTCGCGCGTCGCCGCCGTTACCGGATTACCAACGCAGACCGCTCCATTGGCGCCCACTTGAGTGGAGAGATATTGCGCCAGGCGGAGGCGCCGGCGGATGCGTCACTGAAATATGAGTTTGTCGGCAGCGCGGGCCAGACTTTCGGTGGATTCCTGGTCAAGGGCCTGAACTTCCGCCTGGTGGGCGAGGCCAACGATTATGTGGGCAAGAGTTTGTCGGGAGGAACGATTGCCATCACCGGCGGAGAGAAAGCCTCGCTGCGGGGCGATGTGCTCGCCGGCAACACCTTGCTGTACGGCGCGACCGGAGGAGAATTGTATGTCGCGGGCCGGGTAGGCGAACGCTTTGCGGTGCGCAACAGCGGCGCTCTCGCCGTGGTCGAAGGTGTGGGACAACACGGTTGCGAATACATGACCGCGGGTGTGGCCGTCATTCTGGGTCCGGCGGGAATGAACCTGGGGGCAGGCATGACCGGCGGGCTGGCCTACGTGCTGCGCGATTCGATTGGAGGCTACGGATACAACCAGCAGTCCGTCCGCCTGGCTCCAGTCGAGGTCAGGGAAGAGGTGTGGCTGCGCCGTGTATTGCGCAAGCATCTGCGTCTCACCGGCAGCCCGCGCGCCCTGGTCTTATTGAATTCCACCGCCCCTCTGCCATTCCTGCGAGTGGAGCCTCTGGTCCTGCCCTGCACCATCGCTGAAACCTGGGCCGCCATTCTCGCCCGGTTCAAGCGCCAGCCGGCTTCGGCGCCAAGGCCGGCAGGGGTGTACGTACCGCAGTCCGCTGAGGCGCCCGCCATCGCAGTGGTTTAGACGAGAAGCCGGCGATTCCCCCGGGCTAGTCCGCCATCAAAAAGGCCGTAATACCACTTTCCGTGCCGTCTGTTTAAGCAATTCTGATTTCGCTACGCGGCTCTCGGAGCTTGCAGACCGGGCCTAATGGCCTCTTTCAGATCGCTCCGGCCCGGCGTCGGAGGCGGCGCCAGGCGATGGCCCATGCGGATAAGAGGACGTTCGATCAGTTGGTAGCTCAGAAACGCGCAGAGAAAAATCATCCCGAGGTTTAAAGGAAATCTTCCCAGCCAGCCAAAGAGGCCGGCGAAGCTCCCAATCAGAAAAAATTGCTGCCACAAGTAAAGACTGTAGGAAAGCTTACCGATCCAGCGCAGCACCGGATATTCCAGGATCCGACTGACCCTGCTGGCCGGGTGCAGAGCAGTTCCCACTATCATCAAGGGCAATAGAGCCGACTCCCATACCGTGTACAGATGCTGCCTTGCGATGATGGTGAAAAGCATGTAGGCGACGACAGAGAGCAGCCACGGCAGGAAGGTAAAATACCGTTCAACGCGGACTCGCCAGCCCGGATCGTCGAGCCACAACGCGGCCGCGCAGCCTAGCAGAAGACCGTCCAGCCGGACATCTGTCCGTCCCGCGAACTGTAGGCCGGGCAGTAATGCGGCGACCCACTGATGATGGAAATCCCACCAGCGCCACAGCGCCACCAGGAAGGCGAGGGCCAGGGCCATCACACGTGCCCTTCGCTTTCCCGTCGCGACCAGCAGAATCGGCCAGATAAGGTAAAAGTGCTCTTCCACCGCCAGAGACCAGTAGTGAACGGTGTATCCGCCCCAGCCCCGATGGATCCATCCCTTGGGAAGATAATTACGCCAGAAAAATAGTGTCGCCCAGAACTCCCGTCGATCTAGCGCGATGTAGCCCAGGAATGCCAGCAACGTGACGAACATCAGATAGGCTAAGGCGGCCGGAAGAATACGGCAGGCGCGGCGAATATAGAAGCCTTTCAGGCTGATGCGCCCGAATGCCGACTGCTCTTCCAGAAGACGTGAACAGATTAGGAATCCACTGATGGCAAAAAATAGACTGACGCCGTTCGCACCGACCCGCGTGAGAGCGAACAACCAGCTGCGGCCGTGAACCTCATAGACGACCACATGATCCACCAGGACGGCAATGATGGCCAGTGCTCGCCAGCCATCGAGGGTGAAGATGTAGCCTTGGTTTTCTCTGGCCATTTCGCCCGGTTCTGGCCGGGCGAACGATAATCACACAATTTGGCCGCAATCAAGCGCAGGATTGAAAAGTGTTCCAGATTGCGGAAATGCCGTGCCGGGGCCAGAGCACCCGTGGCAGACTTCCCTGGAGACGACTTTGTGTAGAGCCGGTTGACCGGACATCGAGCACGTCAAAATTTCTATTGCGTTAGATTGTCCGCTATAATCTTCCACTACTCATGGACTTTGATCAGTTAGTAACTTTCCTGGAAGTGGCCAAGCTGGGGAGCTTTTCCCGGGCCGGGCAGAAGGTTTTTCGCTCCCAGTCCGCGGTCAGCGCCCAGATTCGTCAACTGGAGCAGGAGTATGGAGACCGCCTGCTCGATCGTTCCGGGAAAGATGTGACCCTCACCCCTGCCGGCAGAGTGCTCTTTGCCTATGCCGAGCGCCTGCTGCAGATGCGGGACGAGTCTCTGCTGGCCGTAGCCGATCAGGGTACCAGTCCTCGCGGCACCCTGGTCATCGGCGCCAATGAGGCCACCTGCCTGTACGTGCTGCCCGATGTCTTCGCGAAATATTGCCACTTGTATCCCGGGGTGCAGATCAGCATTTACCGCAACTTCAGCTACAAGATTGTCGAGAAACTGGAAAATGGCAGCATCGACGTGGGCATCGTGACCCTGCCGGTGAAGTCGGCCAGCTTGAAAACCCACTCCATCTTCCGCGATCAGCTGATGCTGATGGTGAGTCCACAAAATGCCCTGGCCAAGCTGGACGTGGTGCCGGTGAGCGAAGTCGCCAAGCAGCCCTTGCTGCTGCCCAAGACCGGTTACAGCCGCCGGGTGATGGACAAGCTCTTCCGTCCTTACGCCTCCCACCTGCAAATTCGCATGGAACTGCCCAGCGTGGGCATGATCAAGAGCTTTGTGGCGGCCGGGCTGGGAGTTTCTCTGATCAGTTCGAGTTTTGCCAAAGACCAGGTGCTGGCGGGCCGGGTCAAACTGATTCCCATCCGGGACCAGGAACTTTGGCGCGAGCTCGGCATTGCCTACCGGCGCGACCGCACCCACACCCGCGCCACCACCACCTTCATCAGCACGGTTCGGCAGCTGGCCACCGCCTCCAAGTGATCCCATCAGACGCGTGGATTCATCTTCTTCTGTCATCCTGAGCGCAGCTGGCACTTCGCAACGCGAAGTGTCCGCGGAGTCGAAGGACCCCTATGAGCGGATGAGAGCGGGATGCTTTGTTCTCCCGTGGCAGGGCAACAATCTGATTCAAACGACCTCGCGACGTTTGGTGGAAAAACTAGGGGTCCTTCGACTGCGCCTCTGCTTCGCGATGCGAAGCGGAGGCTCCGCTCAGGATGACAACTGACGTCTCCAGTAAATGGGCGCCGGATCGTGATCGAATTTGTCGATGCGGCCAATCATAATTTCCAATTTCTTTTTGTCTTAAGGACTTGCTATGCTTCGGGCAGAAGCCTCAGAAGCTTAGGTCCTGGTACCCCGTGGTTATCAAACTAACTTGAACCCAGCTGAGGGGGTGTGGCATGAGAGAACTGGAAAGTGGATTGAACAAAATCCTGGAAGAGCATCAGCATGAGAGCGGCCTTCATGTTATCGGAGGCAGGCGCAGGTTGGTTGACCGGCTGATGCAATTCTTTGAAGAATTCAAACCGGAAGAGACTCCGGAGACAAGATTGAGCCGGGAGCAGCACAACTAGATCGCGTTTCACGGACAGCAACCCATGAAAGCAACTTCCCAGAAGGCTAAGCGAATTACATCGATGGGCACGGGCACGTCGAAGCGAATTAGCGTGCTTCTGGGGGAGGGCGTCAGGTGAGCTGAGAAACACAAAGCTTTAACGGCTGACAAAGACCCACCGCCAGAAGCAACTGGCCGGTGGGTTTTTTTATTTGCCCGCTGTTTCCCGGAAAGATCAACGTCCGATCACGAAGAACACAGGGGGAGATGATATGAGCGATCCGTCGCAAGAGGGCAGAGCAGCAGAGGGCCGGAGCTGCGCATGTGTGGTGATGAAATTCGGCGGCACGTCGGTGGAGGACGCGGCTGCGATTCGCCGGTTATGCAAACTGGTAGGGCGGTCTTCGGCGCAACCTCGGGTGGTGGTGGTCAGCGCGCTGGCCGGAATCACCGACCAGCTGATGAACGCAGGCACGGCGGCAGCCGCGGGACACCTGGATTCCGCCCGGGAGATGCTTCAGGCTATCCACCAGCGGCATGAGAGCGTGGCCGGCGCTCTGGTCAGGGGTGACGAACGCCTTCGGCTGTCCGGCGAGTTCGCCGCCGAATTTACGGCGATGGACAGTCTGCTGCGTCGGATTGCCTCGGATAAGGCATTGCTTCCATGCTTGCAGGACAGTCTGCTGGGGGCGGGCGAATCCCTTTCATCAAAACTGATTCACTCCGCCTTGCGGTCGTCTGGTGTGAACGCCGCGCTGGTCGATGCCCGCCAGTGCATCGTCACCGACGCGGCACATACCCGGGCCACGCCCTTGTGGGACGAGACCAACCAGCGCCTGCAGTCGGTTGTGCTGCCCCTGCTGGAGGCGGGGCAAGTGCCGGTGATGGGCGGATTTGTCGGCGCGACCCGGGACGGCATTCCCACCACGCTGGGTCGCGGCGGCTCCGATTTCAGCGCCTCCATCGTGGCTGCGGGCCTGCACGCGAGCCGGATCGAAATCTGGACTGACGTGGATGGAATCCTGACCACCGATCCGAACCTTTGTCCGGACGCCCGCCGCGTTGCTCGCATGAGCTTCGACGAAGCCGCCGATCTGTCTTACTTCGGCGCCAAGGTGTTGCATCCGGCCACCCTGGTGCCGGCCATGCGCGGCAATATTCCGGTGTGGGTGCTCAATTCGCGCAACCCGGAGTCTCCCGGCACCGAGATCGTGGCCTTCTGCGAACCCGTCGATGGAGTCAAGGCCATCACCGCGAAGCGGGGCGTGGCAATCGTGGACGTGGAGCCGGTGCGGTGGTTTGCGCCCGAACTGCTCCGCGAAGTCTTCGACGTGTTCGAGCGTCATGAGCACACTCTGGATCTGCTGTCGGCTTCACGCGGCAGTCTGGCATTGCTGGTGAGTTCGGTCTCGGGGTTGCCGGCAATCGCGGAGGAACTGAAGGGCATGGCCAACGTCCGCTGGGAAAACCATAAGGCGCTGGTCTGCCTGGTGGGTGAGCAGGTCCGGCGCTGCCCGGAAGTCGCCAGCCAGGCATTCCGCGCCATGGTCAATATCGAGGTACGCATGATCTGCCAGGGAGCATCCGAGCGCAGCATCAGCTTTCTGGTGGACGAATCGCATGCAGAAGAAGCGGTGCAGCGCCTGCATCGTGCATTCTTCCCCAGCTCTCGGCCCGTCCTCGAACCCGAGGCCCCGCTGGAAATGTGCCAGGCCGAATGGGTCTGGCATGGCGCAGACTAACCGCCAACTACGTGGGGACAGCCGTCCTCGGCTGTCCAGTCGAGCGAAGTTCGAAGCTTCCGCTTCTTAGAGAATGACCGAAGCGGTCCTTAATCAGGTCCTGGAAAACCTAGTCGAGCTTCCGCCGGACAGCCGAGGGCGGCTGTCCCCACGTGGGCTGCATTCCCGATTAGCCGTATCGAAATTTCTACTTGACACCCGCCGCATACCAATTACCATAGATGAATAATTATTCATCATGATGAATAGTCATTCATGAGCAAGCCGCTGCGACAGAAGGTCATCCTGGAGGTGCTGGAGCGCAGCACAGTCAGCAGTCAGGAAGATTTGCAGCGGGCTTTGCGTAAGCGCGGCTTGAAGGTTGGGCAGGCGACGCTCTCGCGGGACATTCACGAGCTTGGCCTGGTGAAGACCGGAAGCGGGTACGTGCTGCCGGGCGAAGCGGTTTCGGAGCCGGCGTTGCCGCCGGTTTCGCGGCTGGTAAGGGAGTTTGTGCTGGAAGTGAAAGCGGCGCAAAACCTGCTGGTGATCAAGACGACCGTCGGCAGCGCGCAGCCCGTGGCCGCCGCCCTCGACGGACAGGATTGGGAGGAAGCTATCGGAACCATTGCCGGCGACGACACGATATTGATGGTGTGCTCGGACAACCGGGGCGCAAAGCTCCTGGCCGCGCGCATTCAGGAGATGCTCGCCTGATGGCCTCCAAACTCAAAACCGCGATTCTCGGCGCGACCGGCTACTCCGGCTTCGAACTCGCTCGCCTCTTGCTGCGCCACCCCGACGTGGAAACTCCGGTGATGCTTCAGCGTTCCGGCGACGCAGCAGCAGAGGTCAATCTCGCGGACATGTATCCCGCCATCTCCGGTAATGGCAGATATCCTCTGCAGCCGTGGTCATGGGCTGAGCTGAAAAAGCGGGAGATCGAATTACTCTTTTTGGCGACGCCGCACGAAGTGTCTCGCGCCCTGGTGCCGGAAGCGATCGCGCACGGCATGCGGGTGGTGGACCTGAGCGGGGCGTGGCGGTTGCGGGAGGAGCAAAATCGCGCCGTCTATGGCTTTCACGACGAGAATGCCGTCACCGCGGCCGATCTCATGCAGAAAGCGGTGTATGGCCTTCCCGAGTTGAATGGCGATCGTCTTCCCGGCGCCGCCCTGGTGGCGAATCCCGGCTGCTACGCCACTTCCGTGATTCTGGCCCTGGCCCCGCTGCTGGCTGCCGACATCATCGATCGCGGAAAGGGAATCATTTCCGATTCGAAGTCCGGCGTCTCGGGCGCGGGCAAGGAGGCGACCGCGCGCACCCACTTTGTTTCGGTGGCGGACAATCTTTCCGCTTACGCGGTCTTCGGGCATCGCCACGTAGGAGAGATTCTTGAGCAGTTGAAACTGGATTCGGGCGAGTTGATCTTTACTCCGCACCTGCTGCCCATTCCGCGGGGAATTCTTTCGACCATCTACGTCCATCTGAAACAGGAGACGAAGCCGGCGGAAGTGGAATCCTGTTTCAGGGAATTTTACCAAGGCAAGCCGTGGGTCCGGGTTTTCGCGACGCCGAAGCTGCCGGAAATCCAGTTTTCGCTCCATACCAACTATTGCGATCTGGGTTTTTGCCTGGCCAAAGATGGACGCCGCCTGGTGCTGGTTTCTTGCATCGATAACCTGCTTAAGGGCGCGGCCGGACAGGCCGTGCAAAACATGAACCTCATGTATGGGTTTAAAGAACAGGAAGGCCTGCAGTGAAAATCGTTATCAAACTCGGCGGCGCGGCCCTCGAAAACAAGGACACCTTGATCAAGTGCGCTCGCGCCATCGTGGAGTTGGCGGAGGATGGCCACAAAGTCACCGTGGTGCATGGCGGCGGGGCCGCGCTCACGCGCACGTCTGAAGCTACTGGGCAAGGAGAGCGATTTCGTAAACGGCTTGCGCATTACCGATGCCGAGACCCGCGACGTCGCGCTGATGGTGCTGGCCGGAATCGTGAATAAGAGTCTGGTCGCGGCCATTGTCGCCGCAGGACGTCCGGCGATCGGTCTGTGCGGCGGCGACGGCATGGCGTTTCGCGCCCGCAAGAAACAGACGCAAGGCTACGATCTCGGATATGTGGGAGAAATCTGTTCGGTGGAACCGCGCTGGCTTGAAGCCATCTGGGGCCTCGGTGGAATTCCCGTGCTGTCCTCGGTGGCGCTGGCTTCGGATGGCGAATATTACAACGTGAATGCGGACCAGATGGCCTCCGCCTGCGCCGTCGCCTGCCACGCCGACACGCTCATTTTCCTCACCGATGTGGCCGGGGTAAAAGATGCCGAAGGCGAGGTCATGCCCTGGCTGAATACCAAACAGATTGCCGGGATGGTCGAGAGCGCCGTGATTGCCGGCGGCATGCTGCCCAAGCTAGAGGCCTGCGGTCAGGCCTTGCGCAAGGGCGTGGGCCGGGTACGAATCCTGCCGGCGGCGCAGGCTGAAACTCTGCCGCAGTTTTATCTCACCAGGCTCAATGGTGGCACGGAGGTGATCGTCGCATGAGCCTGGCCACCGTAGCGCGTTCAGAATCCAAACTGTTGCTTCCCACGTACGATCGCCAGCGCGTGCTGTTCGAGCGCGGGCGCGGCGTCTATCTCTGGGATTCGAAGGGCAAGCGCTATCTCGATTTCCTGAGCGGGATCGGGGTCAATGCTCTGGGACACGCGCATCCTGTCATTCAGGCGACGTTGAAACGCCAGGCGGGACGGTTGATTCACGTCTCGAACCTGTTCTTCCATGAGTACCAGGCGCAACTGGCGAAGCGGCTGACGAAGATTTCCGGTCTGGACAAGGCATTTTTCTGCAACAGCGGCACCGAGGCCTGGGAGGGTGCGCTCAAACTTGCCCGCGCCTTTGCCCGTACGCAGAACAACAACGGCCACAAAGCCAAGTGGCGCTTGCTGGCGTTGGAAAATTCTTTTCACGGCCGCACTTTCGGTTCGTTAGCCACGACGGGGCAGGAAAAATATCGGCATCCCTTTGCGCCGCTGGTGCCGGGAGTCGGGTTTGTCGCCTTCAACGATGTTGACGACCTGAAACGGCAATTCGACGGGAGCGTCTGCGCCATCTGCCTGGAGACCATTCAGGGCGAAGGCGGAATCCGTCCCCTCACTCCTGAATTTTTACAGACCGCGCGACAACTCTGCGATCGTACCGGCGCGCTGCTGATTCTCGATGAGATTCAATGCGGGCTGGGCCGCACCGGACGCTATTTCGCCTACCAGCATTACGGAGTCCAGCCCGATATCGTCACCGTTGCCAAGCCGCTCGCGGCGGGGCTTCCGCTGGGAGCGCTGCTGACCACGGACCGCGTGGCCGGCGGCATGCATCCCGGAATGCACGGGACAACTTTCGGCGGCGGGCCGCTGGCCTGCGCCGTGGCCATCGAGTTTCTGCGCGTGCTCGATGGCATGCTGGGACACATCCGGCAGACCGGCGACTACTTTCGCGCCAAACTCGAGGCCCTCAAGGCCAGGCATGAGGGCGTGCGCGAAATTCGCGGCATGGGTCTGATGCTGGGGATGAATCTCGATTCGGCAGAGCGGGCCAAGGCGGTGGTCGCGCAGCTACTCGATCGCGGCATTCTCATCAACCGCACCCAGGACACGGTGCTGCGTTTTCTTCCGCCCTACATTATTCAGAAACGCCACGTGGACCTGGTGGTTCGCGCGCTCGACGCGGCGCTTGCCTTCACCCAACGGAAAGAGCATCTGAAAAAGCATCTGACCTCTGACGCAAAGTCCAAGAGAAGGAGCCAACTACGTTGAGCAGCCAGCCATTCCAAACCACTCAGGTCGCAACTCCGCCGGCAACCACGACTTTTCCGGGGCGCGATCTTATTTCGATTCGTGATCTCAGCCCGATCGAGATTGAGACGATTTTCCATCTTGCGGGACTGCTCAAGGCGCGTCCGTCGAATTTCCGCAGCGCGCTTGCCGGCAAGCAGATGGTGATGTTTTTCGAAAAGCAGTCGTTGCGCACCCGGCTCACCTTTGAAGCCGGCATGGCCAGCATGGGCGGCAACGCCTTCTTCATGGACCAGACCGCGGGCCGCCTCGATGCGCGCGAAAAGCTGAGCGACATCGCGCACAACGTCGAACGCTGGGTGGATGCCATTGTTCTGCGCACCTACTCCCACGGCACAGTCGAGGGAATGGCTGAGCACGCCTGCATTCCGGTGATCAACGCGCTCAGCGACCTGGAGCACCCGTGCCAGGCGCTGGCCGATTACTTCACGTTGCTGGAGCGCTTCGGCGATTTGAAGAAGATATGTCTCGCCTACGTGGGTGACGGTAACAACGTAGCGCACTCTCTGCTGCTGACCGCGGCAACGCTGGGCTCGCGCATTCGCATTGCCACTCCTGAGGGCTATGCCTGCGATGCGCAAGTCGTGAGTGATGCCCGCGACCTGGCGCGACAAACCGGCGCGGTCATCGAAATCCTCAACGATCCGAAGCAGGCCGTGGACGGGGTGGATGCGGTTTATACTGACGCCTGGACCAGCATGGGCCACGAGCATGAAGAGCAGGAGCGGAACCGGATTTTCCCGCCCTACCAGGTGAACGAAAAGCTCGCGGCCGGGGCCGCGCCTCACGCCGTCTTCATGCACTGCCTGCCCGCGCATCGCGGGATGGAGATCACGGACGCGATCATGGATTGCGATCGCTCCGTGGTATTCGACCAGGCGGAAAGCCGTCTGCACGTGCAGAAGGCCATCCTGCTTTTACTTCTTGGCGGCAAGGTGGGCCGCACGAATTCGAGGAATGTTAATGGCTGAAAAAGTTGTGCTCGCATATTCGGGAGGTCTGGACACCTCCATCATCATTCCCTGGCTGAAGGAAAACTACGCTTGCGACGTGATTGCCATGGTCGGAGACGTCGGCCAGGGAGACGACATCGAGGCCGTGGTCGAGAAGGCTTACAAGACCGGCGCCAGCAAGGTGGTCGTCGAAGACATGCGCGAGGAATTTCTCACGGGATACGTGTTCCCCGCATTGCGGGCAGGCGCAGTGTACGAACACAAGTACCTGCTGGGCACTTCATTGGCGCGTCCGGTGATTGCCAAGCACCAGGTGGAAGTGGCGCTGCGCGAGGGCGCGACTGCGGTGGCGCACGGCTGCACCGGAAAAGGGAACGACCAGGTCCGCTTCGAACTCGCCTACCAGGCCCTGGCTCCGGAACTCAAAGTCATTGCGCCCTGGCGCGAATGGACCTTGAAATCGCGCGAAGACTGTCTCGACTACGCCGAGAAGCGGGGAATTTCCGTGACCGCGAGCCGGGAGAAGATTCACAGCCGCGACCGCAACCTGTGGCACATCAGCCACGAGGGCGGGGAACTGGAAGACTCCGGCAACGCGCCTTTCCCCAGCACCTGGCAGTTGACCCGTTCACCGCAGGAGGCCCCCGACCGCGAAGAGCAGGTCGTCATCGGATTTGAAAAGGGAACTCCGGTTTCCGTGAACGGCATGAAGCTTGACCCGGTTTCGCTGGTCGAGTTGCTGAACGAGATCGGCGGACGCAATGCCATTGGGCGCATTGATCTGGTGGAGAACCGATTCGTCGGCATCAAGTCGCGCGGTTGTTACGAGACGCCGGGTGGAACGCTGCTGATTGCCGCGCACCGCGAGCTCGAAGCCCTGTGCCTGGAGCGTGACCTCATGCACTTCAAGCAGCACATTGGGCTGAAATATGCCGAGCTCGCATATTTCGGGCTGTGGTTCACCCCGCTGCGCGAAGCGCTGGACGCATTCGTCGATAACACACAGCAGGACATCACGGGCACGACCACGCTTGCTCTCTACAAGGGCAATGTGTCCGTGGTCAGCCGCCAGTCGGAAAACTCTCTTTATCGCACCGATCTCTCGTCTTTCACCATGGGCGAAAGCTATGACCAGAAGGATGCGGAAGGATTCATCCGCATCCTGGGCCTGCCCTCGCGCTCGCGCGCTCGTCTCCGCGCCGACGCGGCAAAGCCCGAGGTGACACGATCCGGGGGGACACGATGAAGATGTGGTCAGGACGATTCCGCCAGCCGCTCGATGCCGACTTCGAGCGCTGGCAGCGGTCGTTCGACTTCGACCGGCGGTTGCTGCGGGAAGAACTTGCCGCCAGCCGCGCCCACGCCGCTGCGTTGAAGAATGCCGGAGTCCTGACTTCGAGCGAACTGATCAGCATCCTTCAGGGACTGAAGCAGATCGGTGAGAAGGCCGCGGCCTCCCCGGCGTTTCTGGACGACGGCGAAGCCGAGGACGTGCATCACTTTGTCGAGAAGCAGTTGGCCGCGCTGATCGGAGACACGGGCTACAAGCTTCACAGCGGACGCAGCCGCAATGAGCAGATCGCGACCGACCTGCGTCTTTACGTGCGGGCTGCGATCGACCAGATGCGCGCCGATCTGGCGGAGTGGCTGAGCGTTGCTCTCGACCGGGCGGAACAATCTGGGAGCGCAGCCATGCCCGCCTATACCCATCTGCAACGGGCGGAGCCGGTGCTGGTGGCGCACTGGCTGCTGGCCTACGTGGAAATGTTTCTGCGTGACGCAGACCGCCTTGCCGACTGTCGAACGCGGCTGAATCTTTCTCCCCTGGGCTCGGGGGCGGTTGCGGGCACGACGCTGCCGCTCGACCGCCGCGCCATGGCCGAGGAACTGGGCTTCGATGCGCCCACCGCCAACAGCATCGACGCCACCAGCGACCGCGATTTCATCCTGGAGTTTGTTGGAGCACTTTCGCTTCTGGCCGTGCACCTCAGCCGCTGGGCCGAAGAGATGATTCTGTTTTCATCCCAGGAGTTTGGCTTCATCCGCCTGCCCGAGGCTTATTCGACGGGAAGCAGCGCCATGCCGCAGAAGATGAACCCCGACCTGCTCGAACTCACGCGCGGCAAGGCCGCCCGCATCATTGGCGATGCGACCGCGCTGCTGGTTACCGTGAAAGGCTTGCCTCTGGCCTACAACAAAGACTTGCAGGAAACCCAGCAGCCGCTCTTTGACGCTGCCGGCACCGTGCTTTCGTTGCTGCCGCTGGCTCCGGGTGGATGAAAGCCGTCGAATTCCATCACGAGCGCATGCAGCAGGCGGCCGAGTCTGGTTTCATGAATGCCTGGGCGGCAGCGACTTATCTGGTCCAGCATGGCGTCCCGTTTCGCCTGGCCCACGAAATAGTTGGCAAAGCGGTGCAAATCTGCATCGAAAGAAACTGCGAGTTGGCAGATTTGCCGTTGGAGGAATTGCGCCAGTTGAATCCCGCGTTTGATCAGGATTTTTACTCATGTCTGAGTCTGCAGGCTGTACTCAGTATCCACGATGTTCCGGGCGGCACTGCTCCGGCACGGGTTCGGCAGGCCATCGCCGATGCCCGGCGCAAAGTGGAGAGCATGCGGGAGGACGTCCATGCGCACGCGTGAAGCCCTGCTGCCCGACGCCGAACAGATCCATGAACTGATCGCGACCTATTCTCACGACGGCACCCTGCTGCCGCGCACCTTCGCCGAAGTCTGCGAGAATGTGCGCGACTTCGTGGTGCTGGAAGATCACGGGCACATCATCGGATGCGGCGCGCTCCATCTTTACGGTCCCCATCTGGCCGAGATTCGCTCCATCACCGTCGATCCCGCGCGCCAGGGTTCGGGGGGCGGCGAGCGCCTGGTGAAGGCCCTGCTGGCGCAGGCCCGTAAACACGATGTCAACTCCATCTGCCTGTTTACCCGCATACCCGAATTTTTCGCCCGCCTGGGATTCGCCATGGCGCAGCGCGAGGATTTGCCCGATAAAATCCACAAAGATTGCTGTGTCTGCCCCCGCTTCGATCACTGCGATGAAGTCGCCATGGTGCGCGGTGAACTGCCCAAATTCGCCATGCTTCCTCAGCCTGCAAACTGGCTGGTGAAGATCGAGGTATGAAAGTTCGCAGTCTTCCCCACAAAGACATTTGCCTGCCTAGCGGGTTCTGCCTTCGCGGCGGCGCGTGCGGGAATCAAGGCCAGCGGGCGCCTCGATCTGGCGCTGGTCGAAGCCTCTCCGGGCACAACGGCGGCAGCCGTATTCACGAAAAATCGGGTCGTAGCCGCACCGCTCGAGGTGGGACGCGCGTCACTGGCGGCCAATCGCGGAAGAGCGCGGGCCGTAATTGTGAACTCGGGCAATGCCAACTGCGCCACCGGCAAAGCTGGAATACAGGCGTGTCAAAACGTTTGCCGGGAACTGGCGCGGCTCCTGGGACTGCACGCGAGCGAGATTTTTCCCTCCTCCACGGGCATCATTGGCGTGCCTCTACCGGTAGAGAAAATTGTTTCAACGTTACCTGAACTGGCGGCGGGGCGCGCCTCGACAAAGCAGGGCATCGCCAACTTTGCCCGCGCCATCATGACCACCGACACCCGTCCCAAGGTGGCTTGCGCAACCTTTCGTTCCGGTAAATCAGCGGTGAACCTGCTGGGCATAGCTAAAGGCGCGGGCATGATTCATCCGCAACTGGCCACCATGCTGGTTTACTTGTTGACCGATGCGGCGGCCACTCCGGCCGAGCTAAACCGCCTATTACGAGATTGTTGCGAGCAAACATTCAACTGCATCTCGATTGATGGAGATACCTCCACCAACGATACCGTGCTCCTGCTGGCCAGCGGGCGCAGCGGGGTAGGCTTGAAGAACTCCTCGCTGCGAAAGCAATTCTCGGAAGCGCTCCTGCAGGTCTGTCAGTCTCTGGCGGAGCAGATCGTCTTCGACGGCGAAGGCGTGAAGCACGTCATTCGTCTATCCGTCGAACAGGCCAGGAACCGCGAGGAAGCCCGGCAGGTGGCGCAGACGGTCGCGCATTCACTCTTGGTGAAGACTGCATGGGCGGGCGCGGACCCGAATTGGGGGCGCATTCTGGCCGCGGTGGGCAGGTCGGGTGTGGCCCTTGATCCGACCGGGGTCAGCATCCAGATCGGCGATCAAATGGTCTGCCGCAACGGCATGGGTTGCGCCTTTGACGAAAAACGGGCACATAAAGCTCTGGCCCGGCCGCGCTCCGAGATTCGTATTCTGCTGGGCCGGGGCAAGGGCTCTATTCAGTTCTTAACTACCGACCTCACCGCCGAATACGTGCGCATCAACGCCGACTACTCCACCTAGGCGGCGGTTAAGAGGTTGTCAGTAATTTTCCCACAGGTACTACAGCATTTCCCGATAGCGGATCCCCCTACCGACGTACTGTGAAACTACCCCAACGCGAAGGAGCGAACGGCAGACGCTGGTAACTCCCCATAACCGGCCGGCGTCTGCCCCTCCTAATTAAGCCCTCCCCCAAAAATCCTGAGTCAGCTTGAAGTGGTTTTCCGGCCGGGAAAGAATGTTCCGCCAGCCAAAACTGTTTCCACCGCCAGCACCAGATCGCGCGCCGCATCGCCCTTGGCGACCGCTCCGCGAATTCCGTCGGTCTTGAAGTGGCGAAACAGATCGTCGGACAGGTGCAGCGAGAACAGGATGACGGGAGTTTCCGGTTGTTTCCGAGTAATCTCGCTGGCCGCTTCGAGGCCGTTCATCACCGGCATGGTGATGTCCATGATGATCACGTCGGGATGAAACTGCAGCGTTTTTTCCACCGCTTCCTTCCCGTTATTGGCCTCGGCGCAAATACTCCAACCGGGATGGACTTCAAGCAGATTGCGAATTCCCAGGCGCATCACTTCATGATCGTCAGCCACCAGGACCCGGACCCGGGGATGAGGGGAGTCATAAACGGTCGATGATGCCATATGCATACTTTGAATCCTGCCAGCCGGCGGACCAACAGCGCGAAGCCGTGCTTCGACGCTTCCATGCTGCGTCCGAGCCGGCCAGATAATATTTAAAATTGCGTTGGCCGAGAGTAACTGCGCCGATGGTCGAAGGCAATGGCTCGATCGTGCCGGAGGTGGCCCAAAAGTGTTAAGGAAAACCCTGAGTTGGTTTCCGGTGCCGTCCACTGAAACTTTCATCCCTGGCCCCGATCTTGTATGTTTATTCCCCTATGAGATCACGCTTCGACTCTAATCCACTGGCTCCCAGCGCAAGACCGAATAGGATGATGGCGCTGGTCATGCTGCTTGCATCCTTTATTGTGACGCCGTGCCTGCGGGCACAGTCGCCGCCCGCCGCCGATCTCATTATTCGCAACGCCAAAATCTGGACGGTGGACGCGAGCCATCCCACGGCCCAGGCCGTGGCCGTGCTCGGCGACCGCATTGTGGCGGTGGGCTCCAACCAGGAGGTCGATGCCTGGCGCGGCGACCGCACCCGGACCGTCGATGCCGCCGGCAAACTTCTGCTGCCGGGCTTCAACGACTCTCATGTGCATTTTGTGGATGGTGGCCTGGCCCTTGACCGGGTGCAATTGAACGACGCCACCAGCGCCGAGGAGTTTGCGCGCCGCATTCGCGAGCGGGTCAAGCAGACACCCAAGGGCGAATGGGTGACCGGCGGGGACTGGGATGAGACCAAGTGGGCTCCTTCGGCCATGCCCACCAAGGAGTTGATCGATCCGTTTACACCGGACACCCCCGTATTTGTGGGCCGCTACGACGGCCACATGGCGCTGGCCAACTCGGTCGCGCTGCGGCTGGCAGGCATTACCGCGCAAACCCCCGACCCTCCGGGCGGCGTGATTGTTCGCGACGCGCAGGGCAATCCCACCGGCGCATTGAAAGACGCGGCCATGGACTACGTGTACAAGATTGCTCCGCCGCTCTCCCACGATGAGCGTTTGCGGGCCGTCAGGCGCGCCCTGGCCCATGCGGCTTCGCTCGGCGTGACCAGCGTGCAGCATATGAATCCGGAATATGCCGACATCGCCGTTTACTCCGAATTGCTGGAACGGGGAGAACTGACCGCCCGCATTTATGCCGCACCTCTGATCACCGGGGTGGATGATCAGGTCAAAATCGGCATCCGGCACGCTTTTGGCGGTCCCTATCTTCGTATCGGAGCTCTCAAGGCGTATGCCGACGGCTCCCTGGGATCTTCCACCGCTTACTTCTTCGAGCCCTTCAGCAACCAGCCCAACAACCACGGCCTGCTCTCCGACGAAATGCATCCGGCTTCTCTGATGCGGGAGCGCATGATGAAGGCCGATGCCGCCGGTTTGCAGATTTGTACGCACGCCATCGGCGACCAGGGCATTTCGATCATTCTCGACCTCTACAGCGAAATCGTGAAGGCCCATGGCGAGCGGGACCGGCGCTTCCGCATTGAACACGCGCAGCATATGGCGGCAAAAGATTTCGACCGCTTCGCGCAACTGCACGTAATCGCCTCCATGCAGCCCTACCATGCCATCGATGACGGGCGCTGGGCTGAAGAGCGCATTGGCCACGACCGCGCCAGCCGCACTTATGCCTTTCGCACCTTCCTGAATCACGGGGTGCGCCTCGCCTTCGGCACTGACTGGAACGTCGCTCCTCTCAATCCGATGTTCGGGCTCTATGCCGCGGTGACGCGCGCCACGCTCGACGGCAAGAATCCCGGCGGCTGGTTTCCGGAACAAAAACTTACGGTCGAAGAGGCGGTTGAGGCCTACACCATGGGTTCCGCCTATGCTGAATTTCAGGAAAAGGACAAGGGCTCGATCACGCCGGGCAAGCTGGCCGACATGGTCCTGCTCAGCGACGATATCTTTACCATCGCCCCCGCAAAAATCCGGGACGTTCGAGTGCTGCAGACGTTCGTAGGCGGGAAGATGGTGTGGGATGGCGGGAAAAGTTCTGGCCGATGATCCCGCCGGAGGCACGAATCCGCCAAGTCCGCTGTGCCTGGATTCTCCCGCCGGCAATGTACTTTGCGCATGTCAGGATGTACTAACGGCCATCTTGACAGGTTTTCGTCTGCGGCGTACCTTCCATTAACGTTTTCTAATGCTCAGCACGGTGCGTGGAAAGCCGTGCCTGTAGCCACTTCCAGACCGTTCGACTGCAAGCAGCGACGCCAAACCATTTGGCGTAGTCGAAACGGCTGAATCAGCAAAATCGCGCCTCTCCCAAGTAGTAAACCAACTGGCTGAGCCAGGGGTGTGTCTTCGCGTGCACGGAGGTGCAGTTTGAAACCAGTTCATTTGTTTACGGTTGCCGGTCTCGCCTTGAGCGTGATCTTGAACACGGGGACTATTGCGGCCCAGCACGATCCCGGACCGCGCGCGGGAACTGCAGGAGCCGGGGGAGCGTTGCCCGGACTAAGTCCGGACCTGCAATCCTTTTTTGACGATGCCAGGGTCGACTTCATGGAAATCGATTCGGTGAGTGGGAGCATCTCCGGCGAAGAAGGATCGGGTTTGGGCCCAACCTTCAACGGGGCCGGATGCGCGCAGTGCCATGCCCACCCGGCGGTGGGTGGGAGCAGTCCAATCACGAATCCGCAGGTCGCTCTGGCTAACCTCGATGGCGCCACGAATACGGTTCCTTCTTTCATCACCACCGACGGCCCGGTGCGGGAGGCGCGCTTCATCCGCAACCCCGACGGCTCCCTGGATGGCGGGGTGCATGGTCTGTACACCATTAGCGGTCGAACCGATGCCGAGGGGTGTACTTTGGCCCAGCCTGACTTCGCCCGCCAGCTGGCCAATCGCAACGTGATCTTCCGTATTCCAACTCCAACCTTTGGGCTCGGTCTGGTGGAAGCCACACCGGACTCGACCTTGCAAGCCAACCTTTCTGCTAATCGCAGGATCAAATCCCAGCTTGGTATCGGCGGCACGCTCAACACCAGCGGCAACGACGGCACGGTCACCCGCTTCGGCTGGAAAGCGCAAAACAAATCGTTGATGGTTTTCGCCGGTGAAGCCTACAACGTCGAACAGGGAGTGTCGAACGAGGCCTTCGGCAACGAGCGCTCGGCGGTGCCGGGCTGCGTGTACAACGGATCTCCGGAGGATGCCACCAAAATGGTGGACGACAATGGCAGCCCAGTGGGCACAGCAGCGGCATTGTCATCGGACCTGGTGAACTTCTCCGCCTTCATGCGGCTCTCGGCGCCGCCTGCACCGGCAGCCATGACAGCCTCGGCTAAGAACGGGTTCAACCTGTTCGGCAGCGTGGGCTGTGCCTTGTGTCACACCTCTACTCTGACCACCGGCATGTCGAAATTTGCCGGCATGTCGAACACCACCTATCACCCGTTCTCCGATTTCGCTCTCCACCACATGGGGTCGCGATTGTCGGACGGAATCAATCAGGGGGCGGCCGGTCCGGACCAGTTCCGCACCGCTCCGCTTTGGGGTATCGGCCAGCGCCTGTTTTTCCTGCATGACGGAAGGACCTCCGACCTGCTGCAGGCTATCCAGGCCCATGCGTCAAACGGATCAGAAGCCAACAACGTGGTCCGCAGATTCAATTCCCTTAACCGCTCGCAGCAGCAGGATGTGCTGAACTTCCTGCGTTCACTGTAGCGTGATGGCTGGTTCGTCCCCGGATCGCGGAGGGAGTCTGTGAAGCTCTCCGCGATCCGCTCCGTTTTTCGTTCCATGCCGATTCAGGCCTGTGTCGCCTGGCTCCTGTTACTGACAACCGCATGGGCACAGCGAGAGGCCTGTGGGCCATCGCCCGAAATCCGCGCTCAACTGGCAAAGACCAAAGTAGTCGTGACCGGAGCCGCGGATTTCGATCGCGGCCTGGCCCCGCTGCTGGCTCTCCGCCGGCAGCACCCGCAGGATCTGTGGGTCAATCAGCGCTATCAGGACGCTGTCCAGGAATACGGCATTGAAGGCCACTTGCGGAAGTTGACCGAGGAGTATCAGGTTCTTTCCATGCAGCACCCGGACCAGTTGACCTACAGTTACCTCTATGCGCGCAGCCTGATGGGACGCAATACTTCTTCTGCAATGCAGCAAATGACGGAAATTATCGCCGCTCATCCCGACTTCGCGCCGGCCCACGGCGCGCTGGCGGAAATCTATTCTTCAGCGGCTTTCCACGATGAGTCCAGGGAGAAGACCGAGCGGGAGCGCGTGCTGGCGCTCTGTCCGGGATATTCTCTGCAGCCGCGCCCGGCAGGTTTGCCAGATCCGAGCCCGCTGGTCGATCAGGCCGAGCGCCTGCTGGCCCAGCATGGCGACCCCGACCGCATTGCCGCCATGGCCCTGCAGGGCATTCGAGACGACGAATGGCGGCTGCAGCGCATCCGGCCTTTCGACTGGTACAGCGTTGAGTTCAAACGTCAGGCCCAGCGCGAACTCCAGGTCAAGTACTGGAAAGTGTGGAGCCTGCAGGTTCGCGGTGAGCGCCTTGCCGGGCGGCCGCAAAAAGGGGATGAGTTACTGGCCGTGATGGACCAGCGCGCCGCGTCCCTGCGCTCTTCGGATCCGCCCTATTGGGATGCCCTGGCCACTCTCGTCCGCTTGTATGAGGAGGCACATCAGAAAGACATGGCAAATGGAAAGCTGAGATTGATGCAGGAATTCCTGGCCGCGCATCCCGATCCGACCCGCTCCGCGCAGCTGGAAGAATTGCGCCATACGGTCGAAAAAAATAACAGGTAATCCGCCACCCACGTGGGGACAGCCGCCCCGGCTGTCCTGCGGAGCAAAGCTCCGCCGTCTTCTTTTTTCTCTAGCGTGCAACTCACATCAGCGCAACTGCAACTCCGGCCGGAGCAGATCGTCCATGGTTTCCCGCCGCCGGATGAGCTTCACCGACTTGCCATCGACCAGCACCTCGGCCGGGCGCCGCCGCGTATTGTAGTTGGAGGCCAGCGCCATGCCGTAAGCTCCGGTATCCAGAATGGCGAGCAGGTCGCCCTCGTTGACCACCGGCAACTCGCGTCCGCGCGCAAAAAAGTCTCCGCTCTCGCAGATGGGACCGACCACATCCACCGTTTCATGGCGGGCAGCGTTCGCATCCAGTTCCACGGGAATGATCTCGTGGTACGCGTCATAGAGGGAAGGCCGTAGCAGGTCATTCATCGCCGCATCGACCACCAGAAACTGTTTAGGGCCGTTCGTCTTCCGGTACAGCACTCGAGTCAGCAGAATGCCCGCCGGCCCCACGATGGAGCGTCCCGGTTCGAGCAGAAGATGTACCTTCAATCCGCGCAAGGGACGCAGCAGGGCAGCCGCATATTCAGCTGTCTGCCCGGCGAATTCATCCGGCGCTGCATCCTGGTAATCGATCCCCAGGCCGCCACCGGCGTCCACGTACTCGATGCGGTGGCCGTCGCCTTGCAGCATCCGCACCAGTTCGGCTACGCGTTCCATGGCCAGCGCGAAGGGCTGCACGTCCGTAATCTGCGAGCCAATGTGCACGCTCACGCCCGCAACCCGGAGATACTTTGTCCCCGAGGCCTGGGCGTATAACTTCCGGGCCTTGCCGATGGGAATGCCGAACTTGTGCTGCTGCAGACCGGTCGAGATGTAAGGGTGGGTGTTGGCGGGAACATCGGGGTTCACGCGCAGTGCGATCCGCGCCTTTTCCCGGGTGCGGGCGGCGCACTCGGCCAGACGCCAGAGCTCGGCCTCGCTTTCCACGTTGAAGAGCATCACGCCGGCTTTGAGGGCCGCCTGCATCTCCTCCGCGGTCTTGCCCACACCGGAGAATACAACTCTCTTTGCCGCGCGCCGCTCCACGCGCAGGACGCGTTCCAGTTCTCCCCCCGAAACCACATCGAACCCGCATCCCGCCCCCGCCAGCAGGCGCAGAATGCCCAGACTGGAATTTGCTTTTACGGAATAACAGACGGTGTGAGGAACCTTGCGAAACGCATGTTCGAAGGCGGCCATGCGTTCGCGGATGGTTGATGCAGAGTAAATGTAAAGCGGAGTTCCAAAGCGCTCCGCCAGGCGCTCGGCAGCGACCTGATCACAATGCAGGGCAGCTCCGACCGGCCGGCGGCGAAGAAATCCCTGGCGCACTTCGCGATAGGCAAAGGCCGGCGGACGGCCGGCGCTCCGGTTTGCGCTAAGTTTCACTTGCGCTTGGGCTCGCCTTTCACCTTGATGGCAACCACAGTTTCATCGTCGAAAGCCTCTTCTCCCGCCGCATGTTCGGTCACAGCCTTGAACAGGGACTTGACCACGCAATCGGCCGAGATGTCGGCACAGCCCACAATAATGGCTTCGGTCCGGGTGCGCCCGAACATATCGCCGGCGCGGTTGCGGGCATCCATGATGCCGTCGCTGAAAAACACGAACATGTCGCCGGGTTTGGCTTTGAAGGTGAGCTCGTCGTACTCGGCGTCATCGAACAAGCCCAGCGGCAGGCCGGTGGCTTCGATGACTTCAATCTTGCCGTCATGAACATAAAGAGGGCGCGGCAAACCGGAATTGGCGATCTTCACTGAACGGTTGCGATCGTCCCACACGGCGTAAATCAGCGAGACAAACTGGCCCTCGATGCGCCGCTCTCCCAGAGAGAAATTCACCGCGCGCAGCATTTCAGCCGGCCCTGGTTCGATGGGAGCGTGCGACCGCAGAATACCGCTGACCAACGCTGCATAGATTGCCGCCGGGGCGCCTTTGCCGCTGACGTCTCCGATCACCATTCCCAGGTGGTCGAGAGAGTAATTGACGAAGTCGTACAGGTCGCCGCCGATGGCGCGCGCCGGCTTAAACTTGGCGGCAACCTCCAGGTTCTTCAGCGTCGGCAGGGATTGTGGCAGCAGGCGAAACTGCAATTCACGGGCCAGCGAAAGGTCGCGTTCCAGTCGTTTCTCCTGGCGCGCGATTTCCTCGTAGAGCCTGGCATTTTCGATCGCGATCGCAACCTGGGCGGCCAGCGTGGTGACCGTGCGCTTGTGGTCGTCGGTAAAGAATCCACGCCGGGTGTGTTCCAGGTCCAGTACCCCGATGACGTTGTCTTTGTAGATCAGGGGCACAGCCAGTTCGGAGCGGGTCTCCGGATTTAACGAAATATAGCGCGGATCTTTGCTCACGTCGGGCACCAGCACAGCCTCGCGGTGACGCGCGGCATAGCCCACCAGGCCGTCGCCCAGCGGCACGTCGTGCTTAAGCTGGATGTTTTCCTGGAAGCGCAGGGAAAACCGGTGCTGCAATTTCTCCCCCTCGGCGTCCAGCAGCAGGATGCTGAACATCTGGTAATCGATCAGGCGGCTGAGCAGCTCGGCGATGCGCTTGAGCAATTCGTCCACGTTCAGGATCGAGGTCAGCTCGCGCGCGATCTCGTTCAGCAGGACCAGGGTGTGGGCCTGGCGCGTGGTGCGCGTGTGCAGTCGGGCGTTCTCGATTCCCACTGCCATGCGCGAGCCGATCAGGGTCAAGAGCCGCTTGTGTTCCTCCTTGAAGCGCCCGGCCTCGTCGGTTTCGAGATTCAGCACTCCGATCACCCGGTTTTTCACGATCAGCGGGATGGCCAGCTCGGAGCGCACATTAGGGGCGGCGGAGATGTACTCCGGATGCTTGGAAACGTCGTCCACCAGAATGGCCTCGCGGCGCTGCGCTGCCTGCCCGGTAACGCCCTCGCCGATCTTGATCCGCACCCGCTCCGCAACTTCGCGCGCATATCCCACCTGGAAACGGATTCGCAGGTCCTGCGCTTTTTCATTCACCAGCAGGATGGCAAAGATTTCGTAGTCGATGACCCGGCGCACCAGTTCCGCCACGCGGCGCAACGTAGTGTCCAGGTCCAGGGTGGTGTTGACCACGTCCGCCACCTCAAGCAGCAGCGGCTCGACTTTCAACGGATCGGATTGGGTCACAGCGGTATCCACAAATTTTGTTTCCAGGAAATTCAATGATAACAGCCGGGATGTGAGCGCGAGCGTCCCCGCTCGTGCGGAGGCCACCACACACGCCGCTCCATGCGAGCGAGGACGTTCGCTTCCACCTCCATCCAGGCTTTCATTGTTCCCGCGGTACGATGCAGATGTCTGGAAGATTTCGATACTTCTCCGCGTAATCCAGGCCATAGCCGACCACGAACTCATCCGGAATCCTGAAGCCTACGTAGTCCGCCTCGATGGGCTGCTTCCGGCGCGACGGCTTGTCCAGCAGGGCGGCGATGCGAAGAGATTTCGGTTGCCGCGCCATCAGAAGCTTCTTCAGGTAAGTCAATGTGAGCCCGGTATCGAGAATGTCCTCCACTAGGATTACGTTCTTTCCGATCATGGATTGGTCCATGTCCTTGGTCAGCCGCACTTCGCCGGTCGAGTCCCATCCGGACTTGAGCTCCTGGGCAGGGCTCGGCCGGTTGCCATAACTGGAGACTCCGATGAAATCGAAGGTGGAGTCAATCTGCAGCTGGCGGGACAAATCGCTGAGGAAGATGGCGGCGCCTTTCAACACCCCCAGCAGGATCACGGATTGACCGGAGTAGTCCCGGTTGATTTCGGCGCCCATCTCAGCCACTCGTTGGGCTATTTTTTCGCGCGGAATAAGGACTTTCAACTCAGCCATGGCGATTCATATTAAACTAAACCTTCTGGAAATTGGCACGCGGCAATCAGCAAATCCTCTTAGGGTTTGGAAGGCTCAAGCGCCAAGTGTCAGCTGCCAGCTTACCGAAGGCATGAAATGAACCTGAAGGGAATCAAGCTTACCTGGCTGGGCCACGCGACCTTTCGCATCGAGACTCCCGGGGGCAAGAGCATCATCGTGGACCCGTGGGTCATGGGCAATCCCTCCTGTCCGGAGAAGGACAAGGACGTCAGGAAAGTGGATGTGATGCTTTGCACCCACGGCCACTTCGACCACATCGGCGATGCCGTGGAAATCGGCAAGAAACACAATCCGGTTGTGGTGGCGATTCCGGAGCTGGCGCACTGGCTGCAAAAGAAAGGTGTGAAGCAGGTCGCGGAGATGAACAAGGGCGGCACTCAAACCGTCGGCGACATTAAGGTCACCATGGTGCACGCTGACCACTCTTGTGGAATTACCGACGGCGACCAGATCGTTTACGGCGGCGAAGCTTGCGGCTACGTGATCGAGTTCTCCAACGGGGTGAAGATCTACCACGCCGGCGATACCAATGTGTTCGGCGACATGGCCATCATTCGCGACCTCTATGCGCCGCAGATTGCCATGATTCCAATCGGCGACCACTACACCATGTCACCGCGCGAAGCTGCCTATGCCTGCAACCTGCTCCAGCCGCAGACGGTCATCCCCATGCACTTTGGAACTTTTCCGGTCCTCACGGGCCGGCCCGCCGATTTACAAAAACTGTTGCCGGATGTCGAGATCATAGCAATGACACCGGGCGTAACCTTGTCCTGATTGAGGAGAGAACGTGCCAGCACAAAGCGACATCAATGCCGCCTGGCGTATGGGCGGAATCACCGCTGACGCCGTCGAAAATTACATCTACTCCCTGCTGCCTCCGCGCGACGAAGTACTGACGGAGATCGAAGCGCAGGCTGCCCAGCGCAAGATTCCCATCGTCGGTCCCGCCGTGGGCCGCATTCTGTATCAACTGGCCACAATGATCAACGCCAAGACTGTGTTCGAACTGGGCTCGGCGGTCGGCTACTCCACCATCTGGTGGGCGCGCGCCGTCGGCGAAGGCGGCCGCGTCATCTACACCGATGGCGACCGCAAGAAAGCTGACGAGGCCCGGGGATACTTCGAGCGCGCCGGGGTGACAAAACAAATTACGCTCAGGACCGGGGACGCCCTCGAACTTCTCTCCGAAGAGAAACAGCAGTTCGACATCATTTTTAATGACGTCGATAAAGAAGACTATCCGCGCGTCTTTAAGCTCGTCCTGCCACGCCTGCGCAAAGGCGGCCTGTTCGTTACCGACAATGTTTTGTGGAGCGGAAAGGTGACGCAGGAAGATCCCTCCGAGGCTTCGACCAGGGCGATCCTGGAGTTCAACCGTCTGCTCTACGGTTCGGCGGATTTTTTCACCACCATCCTGCCCATTCGTGACGGCGTTGCCGTGGCCATAAAAAAGTAAACCAACTGACAACCGGGAACTCCCAACTGGAAACTGGTTGGTTCCCGATATCCGAGACGGCTGCGAAAACTAGATCGATTTGACGGGAATCAGCGTCAAGTCCTCTACCAGCCCCACTTCCTTCTGAAGAAACGGTTCGGCGTAGGTCACCCCGCCCAGCATGCCGTAGAAGCGGGCCATGGCCTCGACCCGTGACCGTATCTCGTCCCGTGCAGGAAAGATGCCTTTGCCCGCTTCCTGATCGCTGAACTGGGTTTTGTAGGCCATAAGCGACTCAAGGCGGGCCTCGAACTGTTCCGTGATATCGACGACAAAGGTAGGCCGAACGTCGTAGTAGAGCGTGGCATAGATGATCTTGAAAGGCCGGTAGGGTTTCGCCGCAACATCCAGCTTTGCCAGTCCTGAGAGAAAGCAGGCTTCGTATCCCAGGACCGATGCCGTGTAGTGGTCCGGATGACGTCCCTTCCAGTAGGGAAGGATCACTACTCGCGGCCGTTGCTCCCGCAGCACGCGCACAACTTTCAGACGGTTCTCAAATGTGTTTTCGACCCGTCCGTCGGGAATATCGAGCGCCTGCCGCCACGAGGTGCACAATATTTTTGCCGCCGCTGCGGCCTCGCGGGCGCGCTCTTCAGCGCTGCCACGCGTTCCCATCTCACCCTGAGTCAGGTCGAGGATCCCGGTGCGATGCCCGCGCTGCGCCATCTTGAGCAGGGTGCCGCCGCAAGTCTGCTCCACATCGTCGCGGTGGGCAGCGAGGGCAAGAATGTCGAGGGGAGGCGTCATCACTTTTTCCGTTCCACGAGAAATCGTGCCAGATCCTTAAGCGCTTCCGCCCGCGGCCCGAAGGCGTCCAGCGAGGCCAGCGCCGAATCTACCAGCACACCCGCTCTTCTCAACGATTCATCAACCCCGAACAACGCCGGATAGGTGGCCTTCTCCGCGGTGGTGTCTTTTCCCGCCGTCTTGCCCAGTTGCTCCGAGGTCTGGGTCACGTCGAGCACATCATCCACGATCTGGAAGGCCAGGCCGATGGATTGCCCGAACGCTCGCAGGGCGCTCACAGCTTTATCGTCCGCTCCCGCATAAAGTCCGCCGCTGACCACGCTGGCGCTGATCAGGGCCGCGGTCTTCGAGCGGTGGATGTACTCCAGCGTCGCCAGATCGGGCTTGGTGTGTTCCGCCTCGAGGTCCACAACCTGGCCTCCAATCATGCCTTCGACGGTGCCGGTTCCGCGCGCGATTTCTTCAATGATTCGCACCCGGGATTCGGCGGAGCAACGCAGCCGGGAGAGTACCTCGTAGGCCTGGGTCTGCAGTGCATCCCCCGCCAGGATGGCGATGGCCTCGCCAAAGGCTTTGTGGCAGGTGGGCCGGCCCCGGCGCAGATCGTCATTGTCGAGCGCCGGCAGATCGTCATGGATCAGCGAATAGGTGTGCAGCATCTCGAGCGCGGCGCCCAAGTCTTCAATGCCTGTGGGAAGAGAACCGCCAATCATGCGTCCGGCTTCGATACAAAGAATGGGTCGCAAGCGCTTGCCCCCGGCAAACACGCTGTGGCGCATGGCCCGGTGGATCGAGGACGGACGCTGCGCTGCCGCCGGCAGCAGACGTTCCAATGCCGCGTCGGTCAGCCTCTGGCCCTGTTCCAGGGTCTGGTTGAGCATGCGGGTGAGTATAACAATCGCCAGTGTGGGTCGGACAGGAGTGTCCGACCCACACGGAAGCAAGCTAAGGTTTGCGCGCTGGCGCTTCGAAGGCTTCGGCCTGGAGCTTCCCATTTTGCTTCAGCAGGATCTCCACCTTCCCCTCGGCCTCTTCCAGTTCCTTGCGGCAAGTGGCGGAAAGCTGCATCCCCTCTTCGAACAGGGTCAAGGATTTTTCCAGAGGCACTTCGCCCTTCTCCAGTTCCTGCACGATTTTTTCCAGGCGCTGGAGGCACTCTTCAAATTTAGCCAACGGATTTACTCCTCTAACTATTTTAATCTCAGGACAAATATCAGGAGCCCAGGGCCTCGAGCACGTCCGCTGCCGAGGCATATCGGCCCAGGGGCGCACTGATCTGTGCCCCCTGCACCATGCCTCGCACCGCAACCAGCATCTCCCGGGCGATGGCGATGCCTTCTTCGCGCGCGGCCTCAGGCGTTTTTGCTCCAGCCATGCGCTCCAGGATCGAGTCCGGCACCGAGACCCGCAACTCGTTCTTCATGAACTCGGCGTTGCGCACACTCACCAGGGGCCAGATTCCCGCGATGACGGGTATCTTGCAGTGCTCGATGCGGCGCAGGAAGGCCTCCAGCAGTTTGAGATCGAAGACTGGTTGTGTCACTGCGCATTCAGCTCCGGCCTCCACCTTGTATTCGAAGCGCTTGATCTCTTCATCGATATTAGGCACGCCCGGATTGGCCCCTACGCCGATCACAAACGACGTGCCCGTGCCCAGCGGGTTGCCGCCGATATCCAGGCCCCGGTTGAGGTTGTGCACGATGTTGACCAGGCCGATTGCGTCCACGTCAAACACCGCCGTGGCGTCGGGATAGTTGCCCATCTTCGGCGGATCGCCGGTGATGCAGATCAGGTTGTGAATGCCCAGCGCAGCCGCGCCCAGCAGGTCCGACTGCATGCTCAGCACATTGCGGTCGCGGCAGGTGTAGTGCAGGATCGCTTCGATTCCCACTTCCTGCTGCACCAGCAGGGACAGAGCCTGGTTGCTCATGCGCGCCGAGGCCCGCGGGCTGTCCGGAATATTAATGGCGTCCACGCCCACGGACTTCAGAAAACGCGCACCCTCAACTTCCTTGCGGACATCGATCCCCTTGGGCGGAACAATTTCCACCATGGTCAGGAATTCGCCGGCGGCAATCTTTGCGCCCAGCCTCGACCGCTTCTCCAGTGGCACTATGGGAGCGGCCTTGAGCGCGATCTCACCCTGAGCTTTCGACGGATTGGTCCTGGCCCGCGCCTCGCCTGCCCGCAAGGCCGATTTCATCACCCGGATGTGCTCCGGCGTCGTGCCGCAGCAGCCGCCCACCAGGCGGACTCCCGCAGCCACGAACTTGCGCGCATAGCTCGCCATGTATTCGGGCGAGCACAGGTAGATATTCCGGCCCTCGACGGATCGCGGCATGCCGGCGTTGGGTTGGGCGGCCAGGGGCAGGGAAGTGAGTGCACGGACGCGTTCGATCACGTCCAGCATCGCCACCGGACCCACGCTGCAGTTGCAACCGATCACATCGGCGCCCCAGCTCTCGATCCGCGGCGTGAAGCTTTCCGGGGTCGAGCCGTCGAGGCAGTTGCCGTCTTCGTCAATGGTGACGTGGGCCACCACCGGAATTTTCGGATTCACGTCCCGGGCAGCCAGAATCGCCTGGTGTAGTTCTTCCACGTAGCCGAAGGTCTCCAGCATCAGCAGATCAACGCCGCCTTCGACCAGAGCGGCGATCTGTTCCCGGAACGCGGCCCGGGCCTCTTCGAAAGAGGTCTTGCCCAGCGGTTCAATGCGCACCCCCAGCGGTCCCACCGAGCCGGCAACCCACACATCGAAACTCTTGGCCGCTTCGCGGGCCAGAGTTGCCCCTGCCAGATTGATTTCGCGGACCCGGCTTTCCAGACCATGACGCCCCAGACGGAAAGAATTTCCTCCAAAGGTATTGGTTTCAATAATCTCCGCACCGGCCTGCAAATATTCATGATGCAGCTGGCGGATTAGGTCGGGCTGCGAGACGTTCAACTCGTCATAGCAGCGATTGATAAATATGCCTTTGGCGTAGAGCAGGGTCCCGGTCGCGCCGTCGCACAGGACCGGAGATTGTTTCAGGCGAGCTAGCAGATCGGCAGCCATCTGTTTGAGAATACAAGATGAAGACTAGTTTTGCATCATGGCCTGCGTGCCCGCAGCCGGCCGCAGTTTGAAATTTAGAATTACCACAGCATCATCACCCGCAGCGTCATCCTGAGCGGCCTTCAGGCCGTGACGTCGCCAGGAAAGAGACGGTGTCGAATTGAGCCAATACCAGCGCGCCCGATAAAGCAGGTTTGGCGCGCTCTGGCCACCCTACCCGAAACTCTCTGCTATAATCCCGATTCTTGCATCTAACTCTCCATTCCTCAGGTTCGTGGGAGTTTCTGGTTTGAGGCAATCCGCATTCGCCATTCTGGTCCTAGCCGCGGCCACCGCGGTGCTCGTCTCTTGTGGAACGAACTACAACAACAACCCGATCGGCCAAACGCCAGGGGCAAACCCGGCCACTATCAAGGTGCATGTTTTCGTTTCCAATCCGTTGTTTCCCAACGGCAATTCAACCGCGCCCGTCCTCAACGTCGTGGATGGACAGCGCGATCTGCTCTCACCCAGTGTAGTTTCCGTGGGCGCGACCAGCCCGACCCCCGGAATGATGGTCCTGTTCCCCAACAAAAGGTTCACGCTGATTTTCAGCGCCTCGAACAACTCCATCACCGTGGTCAACAATGCCAGCCAGAATGTGGCCCAAACCTCGAGCGGGACGTCGGCGTCGATCACATTGCCGGGCTTCAGCGAGAGCATCGTGGTGGCTCCGGACAACGTGACCGGCTTCGCCGCGGTTCCGAACGCAACCGTCGCCGGGGGCCCTCCCGGCGTGGTTGACCTGCTGGACCTGGCCAATGATGTCATTTCGGCTGCGGTTCCGATTCCCGGCGCTCGCTACCTGGCGCAGAGCCATAACGGCAACCGCATTCTGGTCTTTGGCGGTCGGTCCGATACTGTGACCGTTCTCTCGCCAAGTTCGCTTGGCACCGGCACCGACCCGCGCACCGATGTTCAAAGTGCGCTCTTCGATCATCCGGTTTGGGGAGCTTTCAGCAGCGATGATTCGACGGCTTACATCCTCAACTGCGGCCCGGAATGCGGAGGCACGGCGGCCAGCATCACGCTGCTGGACATGAACAGCAACCTGCCCGGCCCGACCATTCCGCTCGACGCCGGCACCACCGGGCTGCTCTCCGGCAATGTCCTCTACGTTGCAGGGACCAAACCGGGGGCCAACACCTGCGCGGGTTCTTCAACCGCAACCCTGGCCACTGCCTGCGGAGAAGTTTCCACGGTTGACGTGAGTTTGATGACGGTCACCGCCACCGCCACAATTACCGACGGCTACCACAACCACATGGCGATGGGAGCTAACAACCGACTGTTCATCGGCGCCCGGACTTGTACAAATATCAAGGCTCCGTCGAGCGGCAGCACCCCGGGTGAAGTGCGAGGCTGTTTGTCCATCCTCAATACCGCCAAGTCCACCGTGATCGTGCCGCCGCTGCTGGGTGATGTCACCGGCATTCAACCCATCAACCGCAGGAACGTCGTGTACGTGGTCCAGAACGGTGAGCTGGGCATCTACGACACCACCACCGACAAGCTCCAGACCACTCAGGTGAACGTCATCGGCCAGGCTGTGGATGTGAAAGAGGTAGATTGACATCGGACCTCAGCCGTCAGTTGTCCGCCGAATACTGAGAACTGACAACTGACAGCTGACAGCTATTCCATCACCAATTCATGCCGCTTGGTCCCCGCGACCGCCTTTTCGGAGTACGGCAGCGTAAACGTATAGCCTTCGTACCACGCCTTCCACTGGTCCATGTAGTAAGGACTGAGGAAATTTCCGGCCTCGCCAGTGACCAGGTTCAACGTGCTCTGGTCCAGATCGGAGAGGTCCACCGTCAGCCGCTCCGAAGGCCCGTGGCTGCGCGACACCGCTTTCACCGTATAGCTGCTGCCCGATTGCGGCACGGTTCCGGGACCGCTCCAGCGCCGCAGCAATGGAATCTTGCCCAGGATGGGGTGCTGTATCTCTACCGGGTGAAACTTTCCCCACTTCCACGCCGCCAGGTCTTTCGAGGCCTCTGGACCGCCGACCGCAGCCTCAACCGCTGCAGTCAGCAGTTGGTCGTAACTGGCATAGGTCTGCGGAAGCCAGCGCGCAGGCTGATGGTGGACCACGTTTTCCAGCCACACCGACTGCATTCCCCAGGAATAGGTTTTCCAGCTCAACCTAGCCGCGGCCTGTTTGGGATCTGTGGGCGCTGCGCCCAGCATAGGCTCGAGCAGCAGACGCGACAGCTCGGCACGGGCCTGATAAGCGACTGTGGGTGCGGCTGAATCAGCGGTCATCCGGCCATCCCACCCGCGCAGGAGTTCGGCGGCTTGCTTGGTCCGCGCCGAAGCATTGCTCGCATGGTCCACGCTGTACACGAATCGTTCCGCAAAATAACGGTCGGCTTCGGAGTAAATGTCGGTCTGCAACGCCAGCATGTCTGCCGCGGAAAACTTCTTGCCTGACTCCAGCACCCGATAAATCCGTGCCGATCGCCAGGGCGCCTCCCATCCCGTGCTGATCGAATAGGGATATCCGTCGGGCGTAATGCGGCTGTTGGCGGTCGCGATGATGCCCGAAGGCGGATTGTAAACGCTGGGCAGTTTGTCGAAGGGAATGTATCCCGTCCACTCATGCGCGTTGTCGCTGCCGTTTTCGGGGAGGCTGCCGTCGCCCGATGCGCGAATGGGAATCTTTCCCGTAGCCTGGTAGCCGATGTTGCCATCCACATCGGCGTACACCACGTTTTGTCCGGGTGCGTCAAAGGCGGAAAAAGCGCTGCGGAACTGCCGCCAGTCCTGTGCCGAATCCACTTCGAAAAACGGATCGCGAGTGCCGTCGTAGAGCGTCCAGCGCAGCGCCAGCTTGCGGCTCTCGCCGGGAATCAGCTCAGTGATGACGGGTCCGTGGCGGGTCACGGCTACATCCACCACCACGTCCGGTCTGCCCTTCACGTGAATCACTTCGCTGCGATGTTCGGGAGCCTTCCATCCTTCGGGCGTCAGATATTGACCCTCCGGATTAAAGGTCTCGATGTAAACGTCTTCGACGGTCGGGCCGATATTGGTGAAGCCCCAGGCGATGCGCTGGTTGTGTCCCACGATCACGTAAGGCAGCCCGGGCAGAGTGACCCCGGCGGCGTCAAAGTTGCCGCAGCGCAGATGGGCTTCGTACCAGAGGTTGGGCATCTGGTGGCCCAGGTGCATATCGTTCGAGAGCAAAGGCTTGCCGGAGACCGTGTGGGCGCCCGAAACCACCCAGTTGTTGGAACCGACCACCATGCGTGCATCAGCATCCGGTTCCGGCCCGTCTGCCAGACTCTGTAAAAGCGCCCCCGCCGGAATCTGCGCCACGGAAGTGCCCATCGTACGGCGGGGAGGGCTGTCGTCGTCCGTATCCTGATCAGCCCCAGGCCGTGCCACGGTGGGCGGACGGTCGTGCCAGGAAGAGTTTACATAGAGGTCGGCTGTCAGTTCCGGACCGAGCTTGGCCAGGATCTTCTCGCGTTCCAGAGCATCGCGATAGGGATAATGGTTCAGGTCTTTCACCATCTGGGAGGCGATTAAAGTGGAGTCTTCCGGAGCCCAGGGACGCGGGGCGTAGCGCAGGATGCGGAACTCGAGAGGCAGCCGGTCGCGATGAGATTCGATGAACGCGTTCACCCCGCGCGCATAGGCTTCGAAGTGAGCGCGGTTTTGCGCCGAGGCAACCCCGAGCGCTTTTTGCGCGGCCACCCTGAGGCCAAGAATCCTTTGCTCGCGGTCGTGCTTGAGGAAGGCATCGCCAAGCAGTTCGGAAACTTCGCCGGCGGCGAAGCGCCGCATCATGTCCATCTGCCACAGACGGTCCTGCGCGGTCACATATCCCTGCGCAAAAAAGAGGTCGCCGAGATTTGCGGCTTCGATTGTGGGTACGCCGTGCCCGTCGCGAATCACCGTGACCCGGGCGGAGAGGCCGGGACTCTTCAGGCTTCCGTCCAACTGGGGCAGGGCAGAGCGCGCGATGGAATAGAACCAGGCCACGGCCCCCAGAACGACGAGCAATGCGGCGACCAGCAAGAACACAAGAACTCGCCCGACGCCGAAGCGGGTGCGAGGGGAAATCGAAGTGGTTGTAGTGGCCATGCGTTTTGTAGCGCCGGCGTCCCGCCGGCTGTCGGGCGGGCATCCTGCCCGCCCCCGGGGGCAGGATGCCCCCGAGCCAGCCGGCAAGATGCCGGCGCTACAAGGGACCTGGTGCCCGCGAGCTTTCGATTCTATGGTGTGCCCTCAGCCAAAACAAATGCACTTGATGTAGGTGCCATCATCCTCGCTCGTGCCGGTGGTGGCTCAATTTGGAGACCATGAACCACGAAGGGCACAAAGGTACACGAAGGAAAACCCGAAACACAAAGGCTTCGTGATACTTCGTGTCCTTCGTGGTCTATGCATTTGCCGTGCCTATCACGAAACTGACCCGCTCCCGCCGAACATCTTTGGGTTGCGCGGACAAATCTTTTTTGATAATGTCCGCCGCACCCGGCCAATCCTCCCCAGGCCGGGCATAGCCGTCCCGGGCCGCAGGCCGAACCTGCCCGCTGCCACTTTTTCCGCAGGAGACAGATGCATGCTCTTCATCCTGGTGTCGGAAGCCGCACGAGCGTGCGAGGCGAACCTGCCCGCCGGCTTCCTGCTCTGGCAACGCAATCCCGATGCCAGCCCCTTTGTGGCCTGCGGTTGCCTGGGCTTCTTCGGCGTCATCATGGTGGGCATCATCGCCCTCAACATCGCGTTGCTGATCTGGGTGGCACGCGACGCCAAAAGCCGGGGCATGGACAACGCCGTCATCTGGATGATCCTGGTCATGCTGACTGGAATCATCGGGCTCATTATTTATCTCTTTACGCGGCCGCCGGGTAATCTGGTCGCTTGTCCGCATTGCGGCAATAAGCGGTTGCAGGTGAGCGCAAAATGTCCCCATTGCGGAAACTCCTGAAGCACCCCGCGACTTATCTCGCGATTCTGGGCCTGCTGGCGGCAGGTGCGTTTGCGGACAGCTTTCGGCCGCCGCCGCAGCAGCTCGCAGCCCGTATTTACATCGTTCTGGTGCGCGGTTACCAGCGCCTGGGCAATCCTCTTCTGGCCGGCTACGTTCAGTGCCGCTACCTTCCGACCTGTTCCCGCTACTCCATCGAAACCGTGCAACGCTACGGTCTGCGCAAGGGCCTGGCCTTGACCGCAGCCCGCCTCTGGCGCTGCCGCTCGAGCGTTCCCCTGGGTACCAGCGATCCCGTTCCGTAGCCTGCTGCAGAGGCGGGATCACATTGACAGGGAAGGCCCTGCGGGCTTTGATCCTGAGCCGGCGCCGGACCGGCGGAGAGCCTCACCGTGCGATTCTGTTTGCCTTGGAAGGCTGATTCTGGTAACTTTCGCGGGTTCAGGCAAGGCCGGACAGACTCGCGTCCGGGGGCCAAGTTGCACAATCACGGGAGGGAAAGTCAATGGCTTTTTGTAGCGGGTGTGGAACGCAGATCGCGGACGGCACGACCATGTGTCCGGCCTGTAGTAGTCGCACCGCAGCGCCGCCGGCCCCAGCCGCCCAGGCCACAACCGGCGGAATGACCGACAATGTCGTCGGCATGTTGTGCTACATCACCATCGTTCCGGCGATCATTTTTCTGGTGATGGAGCCCTATAACAAGAGCCGCTTCGTGCGGTTCCATGCTTTTCAGATGATTTTCTTTTGCGTGGCCATGATTGCCATCTGGATCGGTCTGACCATTATTGGTTTTGTGCCCGGGTTGATTTTTATCACTTTCCCGCTGCACATGATCATATGGCTGGGATCGTTCATCATCTGGATCATCCTGTTGATCAAAGCCAATCAGGGACTGATGTTCAAACTGCCGGTCATTGGCGACCTGGCGGAGAAACAGGCCAACGCCGTCTAGTTTGCGTCCGGCGGAGTAACTCTGCCGGCGCTCTTGCGAATCACCGGTCTCCCCCGCCTCCGGCCGGAGACCGGTTCAAAACTTCCTCGCTTGACAGATCTTCTCCGGGATGTCATTCCTATTAGCTTTCGGTTCGCATCCCCGTTGTGACGCTACCGGCGCGGAAAGCGGGACCTTTGAAGGGAACGATTGAAAGTTCGGGTCTTCTATCACGACAAGTGCTTTGACGGGGCCTGCTCGGCTGCCCTCTTCTCGCGTTTTTACCGGGAGCGGATCCGAAGCGATGTCAGCTTCGTTTTCTCCGGCCTGCTGCACCGCGCCGGGTCGCTGTTCGATGAGAAGCAATTTGATGGCGACGAAAACGCCATCGTGGACTTCAAGTACTCCAGTTCGCCCAAAATTACATGGTGGTTTGACCATCATCTGAGCGCATTTCTCACGCCCGAGGATGCGGCCCACTTCGAGCAGGACCAGAGTAATCGCAAGTTTTACGATCCCGATTTCAAGTCCTGCACCAGTTTCATCGCCACCATAGCCCAACAGCGCTTCGGCTTTGATCCCAAACCCGTGGCCGATCTGGTCCACTGGACGGACATCGTCGATGGCGCGATGTATCCGGATGCCAGGACGGCGGTCGAAATGCAGGCGCCCGCCATGAAGCTCACGCTGATCATTGAGTCGGCGCAGAGCTACAGCTTCATTCCCCAGCTCATCCCCCTGCTGGCCACGCGCCCTCTGGCCGAGATTCTGGAAGAGCCCTTTGTGGCGCCACTGCTGCCGCCGTTGCTGGAGCGGCACCAGCGCTCGATCACGGTGTTGAAAGAGCGCATTGAGTCGAAAGACCACACTCTCTTCTTCGATATCACCGACCACGATCTCGAGGGCTACAACAAATTCGTGCCCTACTATCTCCATCCGGAATCGATTTACAGCGTGGGACTGAGCAAGAGCAGCTTCCGGGTGAAAGTTTCCGTCGGTTCGAACCCCTGGGCGCCCTCCGAGCCCACGGTGAATCTGGCCAAGGTTTGTGAACGTTACGGCGGCGGCGGCCACGCCCGGGTGGGCGCAATCTCGTTCGGTGTCACCGAGGAAGTAGCGGCCCGCAAGGCCGCCCGCGAGATTGCGGAAGAACTGCGCGCCAGCGTCCGCGCCACCATGTAGTTCTGTCATCCTGAGCGCAGAGCGCCGCTTCGCTCGCGAAGCGGGGCGCGGAGTCGAAGGACCCCTACTCTGTAGCTGTGACCAGCAATCGAACGAACTATCGCCGTGGCTAAAGAGTTGTGGGTAGATTTCCCTGGAACACGGCGCAGGTGTGATAGGGGCTCTTCGACTCCGGCAGCCCATTCGCGAGCGAATGGGCTGACTCCGCTCAGGATGACAAATACGTGAGTGTTGTCGCCGATGTTAACTCGATCGTCCTGCGAGCCGAGCATCTGGGCCGGGCTGTCCGCGACAAGATTCTGGTTCAGGATGCGAACTTCGAATTGCGAAAGGGAGAAGTGCTGGCCATCACCGGCCCCAGCGGTTCGGGCAAGACTTCGCTGCTGCGATTGCTGAACCGTCTCGACGAACCCACCTCGGGAACCGTATGGGTCGAGGGCAAGGACTATCGCAATATTGAGCCGCGTGAACTTCGACGCAAACTCGGCCTGGTGACGCAACGGCCCTACCTGTTTCCCGGCACTGTAGCTGACAACCTCCGCTTCGGCCCGATGCAACGGGACGAAACATTGGGGACTGAAGCCATCGACGCACTATTGCTCCAGGTGGGTCTCAAAGATTACGCCGGCCGCGATGTTGCCAATCTTTCCGGGGGCGAAGCCCAGCGTGTTTCAGTCGCCCGCACCCTGGCGAACTCGCCTCTGGTTTTGTTGCTCGACGAACCCACGTCCGCTTTGGACGATGCCGCTAAATTCGAAGTAGAGTCTGTAATCCGGAAAGTCGTGCAGGAGCAGGGGCTGACTTGTGTGGTGGTCACGCACGATGTCGCCCAGGCGGCCCGGTTGGCCATCCGGGCACTGGTGCTCGAATCGGGACGCATCCTGCGGGCTGGTCCGGTCAAGGAGGTCCTTCGTGCTTAGACTGTGGTTCCACTCACAACTACAATTAGGTCTGGCGCAGGCATTGGTGGCCGCGCTGGCGGCGTTGGCGGTGGTCATGCTGGCCCGTCGCCGGGGAATTCATCTGGAAGGCGAGACCGTGATCGCGATGGCGCGCGGATTGGTGCAAATCATCGCGGTGGGATCGATTCTGGTTGTCCTGTTACGCGCTCCGCGATGGACCAGCGGCTTCCTGCTGGCCGGAATGATCGTGGCTGCGGGGGCAACCTCGGCGCGGCGGGCCAAGGGGATGCCGGGGGCGTTTCATGTTTCCGCCTGGGCCATTGCCTTCGGCGCAGGCTCCATCATTGCCCTGATGACTTCGATGGGAGTGATTGATACCGCCATCACTTCGCTGGTTCCAGTGGGCAGTATGCTGATTGCCAATGCCATGAACACCAACGGACTCGCTCTGAACCGCTTCCGCTCCGACGTGCTGGCGCATGCGGGTGAGATTGAGACCGCCCTGGCTTTGGGCGCGGAGGCCCGCGACAGCGTTTCGCCCTACGTGCAGGCATCCTTCGAGGCCAGCCTCATTCCTGCCATCGACTCCATGCGCTCGCTCGGCATCGTCTGGATTCCCGGACTGATGGCGGGCATGTTGCTCTCCGGCGCTCGTCCCGTCTATGCGGCGATTTACCAGTTTGTGGTGCTGGCCATGATTTTCGCTTCGTCAGGCTTGACCTCGCTGATCAGCACCATGCTGATCCGCGGCAGGGTATTCTCCCCTGCGGAACAGCTTTTGCTCCAGCCCGGCAGATAATCGCAAGCCTTATGGACCATGTGGCTGCAGCCATCGTAGAGCACGCCAGGGCGGCGGAGCGGCACCGCCGCCGCGCCGCATTGCGCGCCGTGGCCTCCCTCGAACTGCTCAAGGGGGTGGTCGTGCTGCTGCTGGGTTTTGGCGCGGTCTCCCTGGTTCACAAGGACGCCTGGGACATTGCCGAGGCCCTGCTGAGGTTTCTGCGCGTTGATCCCGACCGCCACCACTATGCCCAGGTCTTCCTCGATCTGGCGGACAATGTCACCGACGGAAAATTGTGGGCCCTGGCAGGCGGCGCCGCCGCCTACTCGATTGTCCGCTTCGTCGAAGCCTACGGACTGTGGCGGGAACGGACCTGGGCGGAATGGTTTGCGCTGATCTCGGGAGCGCTGTATGTTCCCTTCGAGACTTATGAACTGATCCGGCGGCAGACCGTGATTCACGTGGCCGTGCTGCTTATCAATCTCGCTATCGTGTTTTACATGATTTATCTGAGATTGACCGCGAATGCGGAAGTCGCAAGGAACGGGCCCCAGCAGGAATAGCCCTGGCATTGGCGCCCGTCGGAGGGTTTCGCCGGGTTGAAGACTAGACCCCGCATCCCGGTTTTTCATCGGCGACGCGGGGTCTTTCTGGGGGGGAAGGCCTGCATTGTGCCAGCATTGACGGCCGCCCGATTAAGAAAATGCACAAGTCGGTTTTCCGACGCGGGAATGCTCTGCCGGAGGGTGAAACTGTACTTCGGTGGATGGGATTATCGGACCTATGATTGATTTCGGAAGTCAAAGTCAAAGGCGGCGGGCGAGGGCGTCCGCCCCACACATTCTGCTGGTACTCGCGGCCCTGGCCATGCCCTTGCGGGCACAGCAGGTTCCGCTGCAGGCGCTGGTCACGCCTTCCACCACGATCATAAAAGACGGCCGGCCCCTGACTTTCGCGCTGCATGGCTTCATCGAGTTCAAGACGCTGGCGGAAATGTTTCCCTACATCGATTCCCAGAAGCAGCGCTGGGGCGCCAGCCTCGATGACGTAGCCCGGCAACGCCTGGCGAGCGAACTGCTGCGGCGCGGAGTGGAGAGCCGCATAGTCTCCATGATTGACGAGCGTCCGCTCGAGGCCCTGGTGACCCACACCAGCGGGGAACTGCGACAGGCCCTGGCGCAGGTGAAAGAACCGGTGCCGCCGGGATACGCCGAGGCCTTTCTGGCGGTGCAGGAGAAGTGGAAGCATTCGCTGAACTGCTGGAGCGCCGCGCCCTCGATTCCGGCGCGAGTGCTCTCCAACTGGTATCCCATTGAAGAGGGCATCGAGCTCTACGGATCAACCTATGATTCCACCGAACATTTCTGGCAGGCGGTGAAATATCATCCTGATGTCACCGTGGCTCAATTGGTGGAATTACTCGAGGTGCTCGAACACCGGGACTGGACGCCCTGGCTGCAACGCCTCGACGCGGATCCCAAACTGTATCTGCCGAATGCCTACGCCATCGAGTTCCTGCGGCACAACCTGGTACCGGAGCGGATGAGATGGTTTCGCAACAAGCTGGCTGGACACGGACTCCGCCCCGCCGACCATGCCCGAACAGCGCAGCAGCGCGGGGCTGTTGCGTTTCGTTTCAGCGCATTTGAAGAGAAAGTTCTGTGGGGAGACCTGGCCGATCTGTTCCACCTGGTCTATCACTTTTCCACGCCCGACGACCCTATTCGCAAGACCCTGGCGGAGCGTCATTTTGACGCAATTTATCTGGGCGAGCGCAGAATGGGATTCATCAGCGAAGAATTCCGCTCCCTGATGCTCGAAATCTGGCATGTGAAATATCTCCAGATGCCGCGCTTCCGCGAGGTCATCAGCTCCATTCCAATGGAGATCAGGCTTTCCCACTTCCTCAACGACGGAGACTCGCCTGACATACCCATCCCGATCTATATCGAATATCTGAACCAGATTCGCGACCTGGCCCGCCGCCCCATGTAGGCGCGAGCGTCCGCGCTCGTGCAAAGGCGTGCGGCGGAATCGACTCCAACCTCCCAGCGAGCGAAGTCCAACGAAAAGCAGAATCACTCACAGCCACGCAGCTGAAATGGATCACGAGGCGACTTCCTGAATATCCAGGTCGCGCCACGCAAACTCAATCACTAACATTCCCACTGTTCACGAAGTCAACTGCAAGAGCACTTTCTTCGAAAAAATCCCACAACGCCGCTTTCGCGCCCTCGTTCTGGGCTACGATGACACCAGGGCTGGTTTCACACGAAACCAGTTGGAATCTCTCCCCGGCGAGCTTAGGCCGAAAGCCCTCGCCATGTTTGACGCGGGATATCTGTTCACCAACACATTGGACCGCCCGCCGATGGCGTCATTGCAGTTTTGCGAGCGGCTCAAAAACAAATGCGGAGACGCGTGATGAAAACAGATAAAGATCTGATTTTAGTCTCGAACCGGCTCCCCGCGACCGTCGGGCTCGGGCCGGATGGACCACGGCTCAACCCCAGTTCAGGCGGCCTGGTAACCGCGCTACGACCTGTCCTCGAAGCGGGAAGCGGATGCTGGATCGGCTGGCCCGGCGAGGAATGCACCGAAGACATCGAGCGTTTACTGGCGGACAGCCGGTACGATTCGCCCTGCGGCCTCATTCCCATCTCCCTTACTGCGGACGAGAGACGGGATTTTTACTCGGGTTTTTCGAATGAGATCATTTGGCCGCTCTTTCATGACCTGCAGTCGAGATGCAACTTCGATCCCGCTTACTGGAAGGCTTATGTGAAAGTGAATCGCAAGTTCGCCGAAGCCGTGGCCCGAGTAGCGAACAGCGATTCTGTGGTCTGGATCCATGACTACCATCTCATGCTGGTCGGGGACTTTTTGCGGAAGTCGGGCCTGAAGTGCAGGCTGGGTTTCTTTCTCCATATCCCGTTTCCGGCGCTCGACATATTTGAAAAACTGCCCTGGCGCAGCCAGGTGCTGCGGGCGCTCTTCGATTTTGACGTGGTCGGATTCCAGACGCCGCGCGATCAACGTAACTTCGCCGGTTGCGTTCGCCGCTTCCTGCCTGAGTTGGAGTTGCATCGCTCGCGAGAACAACTGCACGCCCGGGTGGACGGTCGGCATACGCTCGTTGGAAGTTTTCCGATTGGCATCGACTTCGATGAATTCGCCAGCGGAGCGGAAGCTCCGGATGTAGCCGAACGGGCGGCGGAAATTCGGCGGAACGTGGTGGGCCGACAGATTGTGCTTGGAGTGGACCGTCTCGATTACACCAAGGGGGTCCCGGAGCGCCTGCGCGCATTTCGACATCTGTTGACATCGCATGAAGCGCTGCGGCGGCAGATTACCCTGGTCCAGATCGTCGTCCCCAGTCGGGAGGACATTCCCGGGTATCAGGAACTAAAACTTGAGATCGAGACCCTGGTCAGTCAGATCAACGGCCGCTACGGCGATTCCGGATGGGTCCCGATTCATTACATTCATCGCCACCTGGAGCGGCCCGACCTGCTGGCCCACTATCGCATCGCCGACATCGCCCTGATCACGCCTTTAAAGGACGGCATGAATCTGGTGGCCAAGGAATTCTGCGCGGCCCAGGCCGGAGACCACGGAGTCCTGATCCTGAGTGAGTTCGCGGGCGCCGCCGACCAGCTCCGCAACGGAGCGATTCTGGTCAACCCCTATGACATTGAGGGAGTTGCCGAAGCGCTGCATCAGGCGTATCTCATGCCTTCGAAAGAGCGGCGCACACGAATGCGGAAGCTTCGCCGCAATGTGCGTAGTGAGAATGTATTCCGCTGGTGTGAACACTTCTGCTCGCACCTGGAGGATGCGGACTCGCAAGACGAAGGCTCCGCGGGAAAAAATGCCCGCCCCTCCGAGGCGATTCCAATCAAGTAAAGAAAGAAGAAAAAGGAGGGAGAGAGCGTGACCGTCATACTGGAACATTGGAAAACCTGGCTTTGGGCCGCCGCCGGCTTGAGTGGGGCGGTCCTGTTCGCCCTGCTGGTGCACTATCTTTTTTTTCTGTTATTGAAGCGGTTGGCTCGGCGAACCGAAAGCGTCATCGACGATTCGCTGCTGCGGTACGGTGAGGGGCCGACCCGCTGGATTTTCCCACTGCTTGCGATTGAGCTGGCCATGCCGCTCTTGCCTTTGCGGTCACAGATTGTGGGATATTTGCAGCACGGTCTGGGATTGGGTCTGATTGCTTCCGTGGCCTGGGTCGTCGTGTTGCTTGCAGACGTGGCGGCCGATGCCATCTCGGCCAGGCATGAGATCGACGTGGCCGACAATCTGGCCGCTCGCCGTATCCGCACCCAGACGCAAGTGCTTCGCCGCATTTTTGTGGTCGTAGTCGTGGTCATGACCCTGGGTATCATGCTGATGACATTCCCCGCCATCCGCACCCTGGGCACCAGCCTGCTGGCCTCCGCCGGCCTGGCCGGCCTGGTGCTGGGCATGGCGATGCGCCCGACTCTTGCCAGCGTCATTGCCGGGGTCCAGATTGCCCTCACCCAGCCCATCCGAATCGATGACGTGGTCATCGTGGAAGGGGAGTGGGGATGGATTGAAGAGATTCGCACCACCTATGTAGTCATACGAATCTGGGACCTGCGCCGCCTGGTCGTCCCCTTGTCCTACTTCATCGAGAAACCATTTCAAAACTGGACCCGGGTCACCGCGGATTTGCTGGGCACGGTCTTCCTTTACGTTGACTACACCGTTTCGGTGGAAGAAATCCGGCAGGAATTCCATCGCATCCTGGAAGCATCGGGGATGTGGGATGGGAAGACGTGGGGCGTTCAGGTCACCAATGCCGGCGAGCATACCCTGGAACTGCGGGCACTGATGAGCGCGCCCAGCGGTCCGCAGGCGTGGGACTTGCGGTGCCACGTGCGCGAGAAACTGGTCCAGTTTTTGCAGGAGCATCATCCGGAGAGCTTGCCCAGGACGAGGGCCGAAGTTCGTCTGGAGAAGGTTCGCCTGGACAAGGCGGCGTGAGCGCGATTTTCGCTGCCGGTTTGAAGGGCGGTTCAGGATAACGCCTTTGGGTAGTGGGGTCAGTTTCGTGATATGACAGGTCAAGTGCATCAACCACGAAGGACACGAAGTATCACGAAGGCTTTGTGCTTCAGGGTTTCCTTCGTGTACCTTCGTGCCCTTCGTGGTTCATGGTCTCCAAAGTGACCCCGCTACCCGCGTGTGGGTAAGGAGAAACTTCAAAAAACGGGGCCGCTGCGCGACCTTCCGACTGAAGAACATGCAGCGAGAGGCCCCGCCCGGGGCCTCTTTCTTGTGGTACCGTCCGGGAGCCGCTTAGAGAGTAGTGCCAGCGGGTGGACGGCCGCGGTTGATATTGAGGGCTGTATTGACCAGGCCCACGTGAGAGAACGCCTGGGGAAAATTGCCTAACAGGCGTTTAGCCTGGGGATCATATTCCTCGGAAAGCAGGCCGACGTCGTTGCGTATGTCGAGCAGCCGTTCAAATATCCGTTCCGCCTCTGCCTGACGGCCCTGAAAAACGTAGTTGTCCGCCAGCCAGAAGGTGCAGGCCAGGAACTTGCCTTCGCCGTGAGGCATGCCGTCCACGGCGGAGTCCTGAGTGTAACGTGCAACAAAGCCATCTTCCATAAGATGGGTTTCAATGGCTTTCACCGTGCCCAGAACCCGGGCATCCTTTGCCGGAAGAAAGCCCACAAGCGGCATCATGAGTATGCTGGCGTCCAGATGTTTTGAACCGTAGTACTGGACAAAAGAGTTGAGGTCCGCGTCGAAACCCCGGCTGCACACCTGGTCGAAGATGGTGCTTCGCAGGGCTTTCCATTTTTTGATGTCTCCCGCGATCCAGCCTCGCTCCGCCGACTTTACCGCGCGATCGAGGGCGACCCACGCCATCATCTTGGAGTGGACAAAATGCCGGCGCGGTCCGCGCATTTCCCAAATACCTTCGTCAGGCTGTTCCCATCCGGTCTCGAGAAACTCCAGCAAAGCCAGGGCAACGTCCTCGCCTGCATCCTCCGCGGGTGGATCGAGTCCTGCTTCGCGACATTGAAAAAGAGTGTTGGCCACCTCTCCGAAGATGTCCAGTTGAAACTGGCCGTAAGCCGCGTTGCCTGTCCTGACCGGCGAGGATCCTTCATATCCCGGGAGCCACGGCAGCTCCAGTTCAGTGAGCCTGCGTTGGCCATGAAGGCCGTAAACGATGTTGAGCTCTGAGGGACTGCCGGCCACGGCGCGCAGCAGCCATTCCCGCCACTCTCGCGCTTCGTCGAGATATCCGGCGTCGAGCAGCGAGTGCAGGGTCAGGGTCGCGTCACGCACCCAGCAGAAACGGTAGTCCCAGTTTCGTACTCCGCCCAGTTGCTCCGGGAGCGAAGTTGTCGGCGCCGCAGCGATTCCTCCCGTGGGCAGAAAGGTAAGGGCTTTCAGAGTAATCAGCGAGCGCTGTACCGCGTCGCGCCATTTGCCTTGATAAGAACAGCGGCCAGACCATTCCCTCCACCACTGTTCAGTATCTTGAATCGAATCGTCAATGTTTATGGGTAATGGCTCCGCGCGGTGCGAAGGATACCAGGTCAGATCAAATGAAACCTTCTGTCCCGCTGCCACGGTAAACGTTGCCACGGTCTTGAGGTTCTCGCCGCGAAGAGGCACTTCGGTACGCAGACCCAGCATGTCGGGACCGGCTATGGCGGAGATGCCATGCTCGGTACGCCGGACCCAGGGCACAACCGAACCGTAATCGAAGCGAATCACCAGTTCCAGCTTCATCTCGACTTGTCCGCGTTGGCCGACGACCATGCGCAGCAGTTCTGGCATTCCATTGCGCGGCGTCATGCAATCGACCAGCAGCACCGATCCGGAATCGGTTTCGAATTCGGTTTCAAGAATGAGGGTCCCTTCGCGATAACGGCGGCGAATGGCGCGGACCGGTTCTGCGGGAGAGATGGACCAGTGACCGTTCTCGGCCGTGCCCAGTAGCGCCGCGAAACAGGCCGGGGAATCGAAGTCGGGAAAGCAGAGCCAGTCAATCGATCCCTGTTTTGAGACCAGGGCCGCCGTCTGGCAGTCGCCGATCATTGCGTAATCTTCTATGGGTAAAGACAAGAGTGACCTCTGGTTAGTGAATTAGCCCAGGGCGCGGGAATTGCTCTTTTGGTTCTTGCCCCGAGGATTGACCACTGCGGCGTCTTCCCCTCTGAAGCGGGGGATGACTCGGCGGCTTCTGTTCCACGAACAGGCTAGCACAGTTGTCCGTCGCACCTTGGGACGTAGTCACGTGGGCTCTCTCCGATTGCTGGTAGCGGGCGATCGGCCCAAACTAAAAACCAGACTCTTGTGAGAAACTCGTGTGAGCACCCCGTGCCAGGAAGGAGCCTTCGCCGTGAAAGCATCCCGCCGAGGAGTGATGTTGTTGCTCGCCATGTCGCTGTTGCTCTTGATTTCCGCCGGTGTATTCGGAAACTGGTACGCTCCGGCCTTTGGCGATGCGGGATTGAGAGTCCAGCACTTTCTGATGCAGCCTCTATTCACTATGGGCGGGCTGCCGATCACGATCTTCTTCATTCTCAAGGCACTGATTTTTATCGTGGCGCTGGTGATTTTCTGTCACTTCACGATGCTCGTCCTGCAGAAGAGAGTCCTCAAGCACACGCCGCTTCCCATCGGGCAACAGTATGCCGCCGCCAAGGTGATCTCGTATCTGGTCTTTGTCCTGGGGTTGACGATAGGGTTGCAGTCGTTGGGTCTGAATCTGAACAGTCTGGTGGTGGTCGGGGGAGCGCTCGGAATTGGCGTCGGCCTGGGCTTGCAGGCGATCGTCAGCAACTTCGTCGCCGGGTTGATTCTGCTGCTGGAGCAGCCCATCAAACTGGGAGACCGCATCCAGGTGGGCGAGACCTACGGAGATGTGGTCCGGCTTCGGGGACGCAGCACCTGGATACGAACCAACGAGAACGTGGTGATTATTGTCCCCAACTCGGAATTCATCAATCAGAGTGTTACCAATTGGACCGCCAATGACCGGCAGGTGCGCATTTCCCTTCCGCTGGGTGTCTCCTACGACAGCGATCCCGCCGTGGTGAGAGACGTTCTCATCGCGGTGGCGCGGAACCATGCCGATGTTCTCGCCGAGCCCAGCCCGGAAGTTATTTTTACCGAGTTTGGTGACAGCTCTCTGAATTTCCACCTTCGGGTCTGGACTATTCAGCAGGTACAGACACCGGCAAGATTGAAGAGCGATCTCTACTTCGCGATCTTCGATGCATTCCGAAAAGAAGGTATCGAGATACCATTCCCGCAGCGTGACCTGCACATCCGTTCAATATCCGAGCCGGCGGCGACCGCATTGCATCCCAAGCCGGGAGACCCGTCCGCTTGATCCCTGACAAAGAGTTGGCGTAAAGAAATATGTTGTAACGAACTGGTGTAACGCAGTATGAGCGTGGCTGACGAAACAGATGACACCCAGTACCACAATCGAGTTTCTGATCTGGCTGCTGATTGCGGCTTCGGTCATCGCGGTAATAGCCGCGCGTCTTCGAATCCCTTATACGGTTGCTCTGGTCGTTGGAGGGCTCCTCCTCGGTTCATTTCACCTGCCTGTCCTGCAAAAGCTCTTCTCTCACTCGCCAGACTGGCTGACGCCTGACGTCAGCCTGATCATTTTTCTGCCTGCGCTTCTGTTCGAGGGAAGCCTGAAAATTCAATTGCGGCAGTTGCGGGAGAACCTCGTTCCGATCGCCCTGCTCGCGACCGTGGGAGTGTTCGCGGCAACCCTGATCTCCGGCCTGGCAGTGCACTATGCGCTTGGGATCCCGGTTCTTGTCGCCCTGGTTTTCGGATCGATTGTGGCGGCGACCGACCCGATTTCGGTCCTCGCCATTTTCAAGGACATGGCGGTGGATAAACGACTCTCGATCACGGTCGAAGGAGAAAGTCTGTTCAACGACGGGACCGCCGTGGTTCTGTACGGAATTCTCTTTGGGGCCGTCGCCGGCTCGCACCTGGAAATCACCGCCGGTATCCGGGATTTTGTGGTTGACGTTGCCGGCGGCGCGGCGGTGGGATTGGTGCTCGGCTATGTATTCAGCCAGCTCACCCACAAAGTGGACGACCCGGGAATCGAGATTACTCTCACCACCATATTGGCCTACGGTTCCTATCTTCTGGCCCAATCGCTCCATCTGTCGGGCGTCATTGCTACCGTCGGCGCCGGTCTGATGGTGGGCAATTTTGGCGTGCGTACCGGCATGAGTTCACGCACGCGCATCGCGCTGTGGTCGTTCTGGGAGTATGCGTCATTTCTTATCAACTCCATCCTGTTCCTGCTTATTGGACTTCAGGTGCGGATGGGCGATCTGCTGCACATGTGGCGGGCCATCCTGCTGACGATCGTGGCCGTCCTGGCCGGGCGCGTGCTCACAGTGTACGGGCTGGTGCCTGTCAGCAACCTCTTCTCGCCCAAGATCCCCCTGCGTTGGCAGCACATCATGGTTTGGGGAGGCATGCGCGGCGCTCTTTCCCTCGCGCTCGCTCTCAGTATTGCAACCGCCTTCCCTTACCGGGCCCAGCTGTTGACCATGACCTTCGGAGTGGTGGCGTTCACTATCGTCGTCCAGGGCATCACGATGAAGCCCTTGATCCGCCTGCTGGGCATTGGGCAGAGTAACGACGATGACTATTCCCGTGCCCGCGTCCGCCAGGTTGCCGTGGCTTCTGCCCTCTCCGAGCTTGAAACCATGGCGAGCGGGCGACTGATTTCGCGCCCAGTGTATGAACAGCTCCACCGCGAACTGGAGGCGAGACAGGAAGCTGCCAATCGAACCGTCGATACCATCTTCGGCGAAAACAAAGGGCGCCTCACGGAGGAGTTTGAGGTCGCACGACGGCGATTGAGAACCGCGGAAAGGAGTGCCATCGAACAGGCTATGCAGGACGGCTGGGTCTCAGCCAACACGGCAGCCAAGTTGATTGAGGAGACTGATGTTGACCCCGACGACTCCACTGAAACCCCGTTCGAGCCCGCCGCCGATCCGGAAAGCAATGCAAGGCAGCCGGACGATTCTTCCGAGTAAGTGAATCATGGAAATATCGAGCCCCGATAGTCTGTCTCTTCCGGCACGTCGCACCGCGCCGCCGAAAACTGTGTTGGGCAGATTTTTCCTCAGCGGCACGCCGCTCGACAAGCCCGCCACCAGCAGAGAGCATACGCGCCCGTGGTACCTGGTTCTCTGGCTGACGGGAGTGGACTACTTTTCCACTCTGGGATACCAGCCGGGAATTGCCCTGCTGGCTGTCGGGATCCTTTCCCTGCCTGCGACAGTCATCCTGGTTGTGGTCACCTTGTTTGGCGCCGTTCCCGTTTACTCGGAGGTCGCGCGGCGCTCCTACGCGGGATTGGGCTCCATCGCACTGCTGGAAAATCTTTTCTCAGGGTGGAAGAGCAAGCTGTTCGTGCTGGTGCTGCTCGGTTTTGCGGGCACAGACTTTGTCATCACCATGACGCTTTCCGCGGCCGACGCCGCCAGGCACGCGATTGCCAATCCCTTCCTCCACCCTTATCTGGGCAACACCCACATTGCGACCACTCTTTTGTTCTTAGGGCTGCTGGCGGTCGTTTTTCTGCTGGGATTTCGGGAAGCCATCGGACTGGCCGCGGCGGTGGCAATTCCGTACCTCGCGCTGAATGCGTTCGTGCTGATGTGGGGGCTGTGGCTGATTGTTAAACACCCGGCACTCTTATCGCAATGGCATGGAAGCCTGCATTCATTTGGCGACTGGACCGCCATATTCGTGGCGTCGGCGATTGTGTTCCCGAAGCTGGCCCTGGGATTGAGTGGATTTGAAACTGGCGTATCGGTGATGCCCCTGGTGGCGGGAGATTCTGACAAGGAAACTGGAGGGAAACCCGAGGGAAGAATTCGTGCCACCCGGAAACTCCTGGTCGCTGCCGCCCTCATCATGAGCGTCATGCTGCTGACCTCGAGCCTGGTGGCGACCCTGCTCATTCCCGAAAGCGCATACCGCGCCGGGGGCGTGGCCGATGGCCGTGCCCTGGCTTATCTGGCACACGAAATGTTGGGCAATGTATTCGGGAGCATCTACGATCTGTCCACCATCCTGGTGTTGTGGTTTGCCGGCGCCTCGGCGATGACCGGACTGCTGGCTCTCATTCCCCGCTATCTTCCTCGATTCGGCATGGCGCCGCGCTGGGTGGCGTACCGGCGGCCGCTGGTCTTGTTGCTCCTGGCGATCGACATCGTGATCACCCTGATATTTCGAGCCAATGTGGAGGCGCAGGGAAGCGCCTACGCTACCGGCGTCCTCGTACTCATGTTTTCGGCGGCAGTGGCGGTGGCGCTCGCCCTGTCACGCGAAAGTGCTCTTAAGGGAGCCAAAAGGGTGCTGCTTTCAGGCTATTTCTGGATCGTCACTGCGGTCTTCGCCTACACCCTGGTCGCGAACGTCATCGAGCGGCCTTCCGGCGTCATTATTGCCGCTACATTCATTTTGCTGCTGGTCCTCACCAGCGCCGTCAGTCGTTATTACCGCTCCACGGAAATGCGGGTGGCGGACGTTACATTTGTCGATGACGCCTCGGCCAGGCGCTGGGCTTCGATTGCAGAAAAACAAGTGAATCTTGTTCCCCATCACGCCAATGATTCAGCCCAGCGCAAGAACCTGGTCCGCAAAATCGAAGAGAGTTTCAAGGTGGAAGGGCCGATCGCCTTTCTTCATGTCAACCTCTTGGACAACCGGAGTGAGTTTCTATCGTCTCTACGGGTCGAGGTGAAGTTGGAGGGCCGCAATTCGGTGATCGAAGTCTGGGGGGCGGTTGCGATCGCGAATTCGATTGCTTATCTCAGTGAGTTGCTCGATCCAAAAACTATTGTGCTCGGGCTCACACGCCGTAATCTGATGCAGCAGTCTCTCGCCTATGCCCTTTGGGGAGAGGGAGAGATCGGCTTGAGCGTCTATTCAATCCTGGTGCGATACTGGGAGTTCACGCACCGGGATTCAGGTCTGCCGCGCATTCTGCTCATGAGCGAGTAGCCTGCGCCGCGATCGCTAACGCGCCGGTTGACCCGTTGGCTGCCGCGGCAAACCGCCGTGGCATAATGGGGGCTGCGTCGCAACGGCCCCGTAGCTCAGATGGATAGAGCAGCGGTTTCCTAAACCGAAGGTCGCGTGTTCGACTCACGCCGGGGCCACCAGTCTGCCATGGTGATGGTTTTGTTTGCAGCTCAACCTGTGCCGAAGCGGCAGCAACTGGATCTCGCCGGGGCCGAAAGGGGCGAAGGAGAGAAGCCCTACGCCGTGGCAGTCCGTAGGGCTTTGATGATGGTTAAGGCCCAGGTTAGTGGCGGGACGCCTTGGCCAACCGCGAAAGCAAGAAGTTAGCGTCCCTCCGCAGCCCGGAGTTCGAGTTTGTCTCCATCCCCGGTGGTAAGGAACGTAAAACGTTGCGGATCTTCGGTATAGCAGGCAAACGCCGATCCGAGAAAGTCGTTTTTCGGTTTGCCGTCAACCTTAATCTGGTCGTACGTGGCAATCTCGTGGCCTTCCAAATCCACGACCTTCATTTGTTTCTCCCCAGTTTGCGGCTGGTAGAAAAGCACAGCGATTCGGTTACCGACGATGTGCATTGCTGCTAGCCTGAAGCTGTCATCCCCTGGGTCTACTAAGAAACGACGGACGACTCCCCCTCCCGGCGATAGAGCATAGAAAATGGTGGGGGTAACCCATCGCATCAAGTAAACGTTCCCGTCAGCTGCGGCTTGCGACTGACCGAACTCAATCGCATAATTCGCCGACAGGTTTGTCGTGGACGTGACGCGTGCGTCGCCGGAAGCAGCCAGGTCGCGCAGCGCATCGTCATCTTCCAGCTTCACCTCCTTCAACAAAGTCCCGTCCGAAGAGAAGATGCCAGTGAATGGCCACATTGCGTTCTTTTTGTCCTTATCGTATTCGAGCCCAGAAACCAAGAGATCGCCGGACGCAAAAACCGCAATCGTCGATGGTGTCCACGCAAAGCCAGGCTGCAACTTGATCGCGGATTTATAGGTACCATCGGATTTGTAGACCATCACGTATCGAGTGATTTCGTCGACGGGAAACACGAATTCATAAAGCTCCCCACTCGGGCTGACAGCAAAGTCACCAACCACAGTTATTTTCAACTCAGGATTTGCGTTGGGTTGGAAAAGAGCGATGCGTTCTCCCTTGGCGTTTAACTTTCGGATACCAGAAACGCCATAGCGCTCACTCTGGAGGTAAAGGTTCCCATCCTTATCACATGTTAAAGGTAGGTCAAATGTAGCTGCAACCTCTGTGGCTGCCACAACCTTTTCTACGGGGACAAGGTAACCTGTTGGCGGTGATTTGGTTCCTCCCTTCGTGCCAGGTCGTCCCTTAGACGGAGATAATGATTGCGCCGAGGAGGTTCCAATCGACGCACTGAGGATTACAAAAAGCAAGACCAACGGAGGTTGCACATGGCTCAAAGACCTCCTAATCCTATGTGGCTCAGTGGCGCGCCATCTACAATCACGGCGTAACTATGAGCGCATCGATCCGGAACGTAACGAAGACCCGGCAGTCGATAGACAACGCCCTGGCCTACAAGTGGAGCAAGGCTCTTTCGAGGCTGGCCCTTCGTATCAACATGCGCTCGTAGGTAGCCGCACTGCCCCCCGTGACACTCGCCGCCGTCGGGGTAAATAACCGCAGAGTGGTAGATGTGCCCGCAGCATTGGCCACTACCGCCGTTAGGGTTGCAATCACCGGATACGCATCCGCTGAGACATGTCGAATACGTGTATGAACTGCTACATCCGCCTGACCCGGTGCATGGTGAAGTATGGTTAAAGTACGACCAACACAATGCCGACGACCGGGCGGGAGAGAACAGCATTAGTGAAAATGTTAACAGAATGGTGGTTTGTGCGGTTCTCATACTAGGTCTCCTTTCGAAAGACGGCCTCATAGTCACATATTCCACGCTTTGTCAAAAGGCAAGTTGCAATTTTGTTCTGGAATCAGAAAAGGGCCTTCGTCGAAGGGCAAGTGAGCGGAGACCCACCACCCTTCGAAGTCGAGCAGGGGTCTACAAAATCCCACGGATGCCTCCAAGAATCTTCGACTCATCTCAACGCTCAATTCACTGCACGAACTTTCCTCGCTTTGTCCCGAATGTGGCCGAACCCAGGTCGATGTGCATTTGACTGCTACATTCCTTGGTTCCATACAATCAGATGCTTAGGTCGCGTTTGCATATTTCCTAAACCGAAGGTCGCGTGTTCGCCTCACACTGGGGCCACCCCCTATATCTGCGACTCCCAGCCGATGGAGGTTTGTTGCTGGTGCGCATATGAAATGCTCGCCGTCCGGAGAATTCCTGGTGGTTTTGAGCATGTCTACCGCTTGCACAGCGACAGAGTCGTGAGCGGGCGGGGGGCAGCAAGCGTGGTTTTCCGAGAGGGGCAACGCGGGCGGAACAGCGATCAGCCCCCGTGAAGCTTGATGAGATCGTCCAGCTCTTTGACCCCGAATTTGGACAACTGCACGATGGTTGCTTGGCGGCGATAGACGGGCGGCAGGAGATTTCGGGCTTCTTCCTTGCTGTCGAGTTCCACCACGATCCATGCCTTGTGTACGCCGTCACGACAACCGAAATCAGCGTGCGTCAAAAAATGCGAACCGCTCTCCAGGAGTACTTTGTTGGCGCGCGCGCAGGAAACCACTTCCGACTCGTGCGGAACCTCAATGAGGAACCTAGCCATGCCTGCAGTCTCCTATGAAGTAGTCAGGAATTCAAGTGTGGGGCCAATTCCAGCCAATTCTACCGCAGACCGGCCATTCAGCGTTGCTCGGACATTGGATCCGGAAACGCCTATTGCGGCGCTGGTCTGGCATTCGTTCGACTGCGACGAGGCAGGCATACCTCCTCGAAAACCTCCATTGCGGATACACTATTCCGGCGTGGATTTTTCTTTCCCAGGGGACAAGGCATGACTTGGTATATGATCAGTCTTATTCTGCTGTTCAACGTTTTCCTCGGAGTCAGCCAGTCGCAGACCAGCCCGCACTCGAGCGGATCCATGAAGCCGCGAAGCCTTTTGCTGGTGGTGAACCAGGGCGACCAGAGCATGAGCCTGGTGGATCCCGAGGCCGGGGTGCAGATCGGCAAGGTCAAGACCAACGAAGTGCGCGCTCACGAAGTCACCGCGTCGGCTGACGGGCGGCTGGCGTATTTGCCCATCTACGGCAACTCAGGTGTGGGAAAGCCTGGGACCGACGGGCACTCGGTCGAGATTGTCGATCTCGATAAACAGGCCATCGTGGCCAGCATGGATGTCGGTCCGGTGCGGCCGCACTGGGTCAAGTTCGGACCGGACGGCATGTTGTATGTTTCCGCCGAACTCGACAACGCGGTGGATGTACTCGATCCCCATCTGCGCAAGAAAGTCGGCTCCATCCCGACCGAGCAGGCCGAGTCCCACATGGTGGTGATTTCACCGGACGGGCGTCGCGCTTACACCGCCAACGTTGATGCCGGAACCGTTTCCGCGCTCGACCTGGAGGCCCGCAAACTGATCAAGGTGATTCCCGTGGCCGAAACGGTGCAGCGCATTTCCATGTCGGTGGATGGACGCTGGGTGTTCACGGCTGACCAGAAGCGTCCCCGGTTGGCGATCATCGATACCAAGGCCAACGAGGTCACGAACTGGATCACACTGCCAGCCGTCGGCTACGGAACCACGCCCACGCCGGACGGCAAATGGCTGCTGGTGAGTATGCAGAGCGCCAATGCCGTGGCCGTGGTGGACCTGGCGCAGATGAAGGTGGTGCGGACCATTCCCGTGGGCGCGGACCCGGTGCAGATTCTGGTGCGTCCCGATCGGGCTTACGTCTCCTGCAGCGGCGATGGCAAAGTCGCAGTGCTCAACCTGACGGACTGGAAAGTAGAAAAACACATTGCAACCGGCCCCGGAGCGGATGGCTTGGCCTGGGTGGAGAGAAAACCTTAACCGCAAAGCGCGCAAAGAAATGCCGCAAAGGCCGCAAGGAACTTCAGGGGAAGCCTTGCGACCTTTGCGGTCCCTTTTGCGTCCTTTGCGGTTCAAGATCTTGCATTCTCAACAGTAGGCAAGAACTTCGGCGGCTTCCTCGCTTTGGTTGCTTGCTCAAAACCATACGCGATCTTCAGCAACGCCGGTTCGCTCCAGGCGCGTCCGAAAAACGACACGCCCACCGGCAGGCCCGCAATAAAACCCGCAGGCACGGTAATGTCGGGATAGCCCGCCACCGCCGCGGCATTCGAACTGCCGCCGCCCGAGTGATCGCCATTGACCAGGTCCGTAAGCCAGGCTGGACTGCCGGTCGGCGCCATGATTGCGTCCAGGTGGAATTTGTCCATCAGCGCATCGATGCCCTCGGCGCGCGACAGGCGATGATTGGCCTCGAGCGCATCCAGATATTCCTTGCTGGTCAGCGGGCCCTTGGCCTCGGCCTTGATGAAAATGTCCTGCAGGAAGTAGGGCATCTCTTTTTCTTTGTTGCGTTCGTTGAATTCGATGATGTCTTTCAGGGAATGAACCGTGGCGTCGGGACGGGTCGCGAGATAGGCGTTGAGATCGGCTTTTAATTCATAGAGCAGTACCAGGAATTCGCTGTCGTCAAACTTGCCGTAAGTTTCGAGATCGGCGGGATCCACCAGCACCGCGCCCTGGCGCTTCATCTCTTCCATCACGCTGCTCATCAGCGCGTCCACGCTGTCGCTGAAGCCGAAATATTTGCGGGCTACGCCGATGCGGGCGCCGCGCAATCCGTTGGGATCGAGAAAGCGGGTGTAGTCGGCGGGGATCTTGCCTGCGCTTGAGGCCGTCGCAGTATCCCGCGGATCGGCGCCGGCCAGCGCGTTAAGCAGAATTGCGGCATCGCGAACCGTCCGCGCCATGGGGCCGGCGGTGTCCTGACTGTGCGCGATGGGAACAATACCCGAGCGGCTGATCAAACCCAGTGTCGGTTTGATGCCCACAATGCCATTGGCGGATGACGGGCATACCACCGAGCCGTCAGTTTCGGTGCCGACGGCCAGCGCGCAGAGATTGGCCGCCGTGGCCGCTCCCGAACCCGAACTCGAGCCGCAGGGATTGCGATCGAGCGCGTACGGATTTCGGGTAAGCCCGCCTCGGCCGCTCCATCCGCTGACCGAATGGCTGGAGCGAATATTCGCCCACTCGCTCAGGTTGGTCTTGCCCAGGATGACCGCGCCCGCCTGCCGCAGTTTCTGCGCCACGAAAGAATCCTTGGCCGGACGCGAACCCACCAGCGCCAGCGATCCGGCGGTGGTCTGCATGCGGTCGGCGGTGTCGATGTTGTCCTTGATCAGGACGGGAACCCCGTGCAGCGGGCCGCGCGCGCCCTTAGCCTTGCGCTCCTGGTCGAGGGCGTGAGCGATGGCCAGCGCGTCGGGATTAAGTTCCATCACGCCATTTATCGCGGGCCCGCGGCCGTCGGGTTTCGGGCGATCGACTTCCTCGATCCGGGAGATGTATTTCTCAGCGAGGGATTGACTGGTGAATTTTCCGGATGTCATGCCCGCCTGCAGGTCGGCGACGTTGAACTCGTCGAGTTCGAAGCCTCCAACTTCAGACGGAAGCGGTGATCCGGCCGCCATCTCCCGGGCGCCCGCCAGCGCAGGCACGACAGCGGCTGCGACTCCTCCAAGCATTGTGGCCTGCAGGAACTTCCGTCGGGGTGGCACTGGATCCGCAGTGACCGGGCTTTTCAGTTTGCGCAAAACGATCCTCCTCATAGGTGCGAAGCAGGAAGCGGAATTATAGGCGATCCGTCAATGCCCCCCGAGGGTTCTGCCTTTGCGTTCTTTGCGGGTTTCCTGGCGACCTTTGCGGTAAGAAGCTTTAACCGCAAAGTACGCAAAGGATTCGCAAAGGGCGCAAAGGATGGCACCAGGATAACTTCAGCTTTAACTTCCACCCGTCGTGCTTTCCTTTCGCCGCTCTGCCCGTCCAAGACAGCGAAACGCTGTGATGATTTGATGATTTCGAGCTGTGGTGGCTGTTACAATCGCACGTTCGTTTCGTGATGAAAGATCATTCCAGTTTCCCGCCGGCAGAACCCCCTCAAAGAGGAGTCTTAATGTCTTATTTCAAGAGATTGCTGCTGCTCGCCGTGCTTGCCTTCGCCTGTACAGGATCAGGACAGGAGATGTCGGAAGGCCGGCTGATGCGCTTCCCCGATATCTACAAGGACAAGATCGTCTTCATGTATGGCGGCGATCTTTGGCTGGCATCCAGCGCGGGGGGAGAGGCGCGGCGCATCACCGCTGACGCCGGGCGCGAACTTTTTCCGAAATTCTCACCCGACGGTAAATGGATTGCCTTCACCGGCCAATATGACGGCAACTTCAACGTGTACGTAATGCCCGCCCAGGGCGGCCAGCCCCGGCAGTTGACGTTTTACCAGGGGGCAGCGGCGCCGCTCAGCGATCGCATGGGCATCCACAACGAAGTGGTCACCTGGTTTCCGGACAGCAAGCGCATTCTGTTTCTCTCTCGTCGCGATGCCACGAACGGCTGGATCAAGCGCCCGTTCAGCGTCAGCATCGATGGAGGTTTGCCCGAACCCTTGCCGGTTGACCAGGGCGGCCTGGCGTCGTTTTCCGCCGACGGCACCAAAATTGCCTACAACCCCATCTTTCGCAACTTCCGCACCTGGAAGCGTTACACCGGGGGCCTGGCCCAGGCCATCGCGATTTACGATCTCAAAAATAATTCGGTCGAGGACGTGCCGCACACCGACTGGACAGACACTTTTCCCATGTGGCGCGGCAACGCCATCTACTTCACCTCCGACCGCGGCCCGGAGCGCCACCTCAATCTTTACAGTTACGATCTGAGCAGCAAGCAGATCGAACAGCTCACCCATTTCACTGACTTCGACGTGATGTGGCCGAGCCTGGGTCCCGATTCCATCATTTTCGAAAACGGCGGCTACCTGTACACCTTCGACTTTGAATCGAAGCAGCCGAAGAAGTTGACCGTCTATCTGCCTGGCGACCGCGATCAGACGCTCAAGCACTGGACCAGCGTAGCCAGAAACATCACCGACTTCGACATTTCGCCGGAAGGGAAGCGGGCGGTGTTCGGCGCCCGCGGAGATGTTTTCACCGTCCCGGCCAAAGAGGGAAGCGTCCGCAACCTGACTCGCACTCCCGGAATTCGCGAGAAATCCGTGGCCTGGTCGCCCGACGGCCGCTGGATCGTTTACGTTTCCGACCGCAGCGGCGAAGACGAACTCTACATCTCTCCCCAGGACGGGATGGGCAAGGAGCAGCAGATCACCAGCGGGTACAAGGGCTTCAAGTACGCGCCCGCGTGGTCCCCGGACAGCAAGAAAATTGCGTGGTCCGACAAGGACTGCCGCCTCTGGTATGTGGACATCAACCAGAAGAAGCAGGTCGAGGTCGATCAGGGAAAGTACGGAGAAATTCTGAATTACTCGTGGTCTCCCGACAGCAAGTGGCTGGCCTACGACAAGAACGACGAAAACTTTTACTCGGTCGTGAATCTCTACTCATTGACCGACAGCAAAAGCACTCCCGTCACCACCAGCATGACCAACAGCTACGCTCCCGTCTTCGATCCGGAAGGGAAGTATCTGTACTTCCTCTCCGACCGTGACTTCAATGAAGTCCTCGGCAACGTCGATTTCGAGTTCTCCAATCCCAAAACCACCAGGATTTATGTCGCGACCTTGCGCCAGGATGAGGCGTCGCCTTTTCAGCCTTTGAGCGACGAGACCCAAATCAAAAAAGTGGAGAACAAGGACGAGCTACTTACTCCGCCGGCAAAGGACCAAGGCAAGACCGGAGGCAAAACCGGAGGGAAGGCCGAGACCCGGGATAAGAAGAAGAACGAGAAAGAACCATCTCCGGAAGCAAAAGATAAAGATAGAGATAAAGACAAGGGCGAAAGCGACAAGGACAAGAAAGAAGACAAGGAAAAACTCAAGGAGTTTCGCATTGACCTGGCCGGCATCGCGGGCCGCGTGGTGGCATTGCCCATTGAACCCTCGGTCATCGGCTCCTATTTAGCGGCCAAGGGTCTTGTCTTCTATTCCACGATACCGATCCAGGGACTCTCCGGACCGATTCCTGGAGAGGGTCCCGCAGTCCGCGTTTACGACCTGAAAGAGCGCAAGGACAAAGTGCTGATCGAGGGCGTGCAACGCTTCGCCCTGTCCTTCGACGGTTCGAAGCTACTCTATCAGGCCGATGGCGGGCGCGACGGCCACACCTACGGCATCATTGACGCCAAGCCCGATGGTCCCAAAAAAGTTGGCGATGGGGCGCTCAACCTGGCTGGCATGAAAGCGCAGATCGATCCTCCCGCCGAGTGGAAGCAGATGTTCAATGAGGTCTGGCGGCAGGAACGCGACTATTTCTACGCTGCGGCCATGAACGGCGTGGACTGGGAAAAGATGCGAGACAAGTATGCCCAGCTCCTGCCCGCGGTATCCGACCGCTACAGCCTGACTTACATCATGGGCGAGATGATTGGCGAACTCTCGAACTCGCACACCTACGTGGGCGGCGGAGATTATCCTGATCTGCATCCCGTGAACGTCGGCCTGCTCGGAGTGGATTTTGAGGCCGATCCGGCCGCCGGCATGTACCGCTTCAAGAAAATCTATGCCGGGGAAAACTGGGACCCGCAGACCCGCTCGCCCCTGACCGAACCCGGTGTAACTGTGAAAGAAGGCGATTACCTGATCGCGGTCAATGGGCGGCCGCTGCGCACGCCGCAAAATCCTTACGAGCTCTTTGTCAATACGGCCAACGAAAATGTCACGCTGACCGTCAATTCGAAGCCCTCGGAGGATGGCGCCCACACCGTACAGGTCAAGCCGGTGGCGGATGAAAACGGTCTCCGCGAACTGGCCTGGATCGAGAGCAATCGCAAAAAGGTTGACGCTGCCAGTCACGGACGCATTGGCTACGTCTATCTGCCTGACATGGGAGGGCCGGGCCTCAACCAATTCGTCAAGCAATACTTCCCCCAGATTCGGAAAGAGGGAATGATCATTGACGTGCGCTATAACGGAGGCGGCTTTGTGGACCAGCTCATCTTCGCCAGGCTGCGGCGAGTGCTGGCGGGAATGGGCTCGATGCGTAATTGGGAGAGCGGCACCGTTCCCCCGGTCGTATTCAACGGGGCCATGGCGTGCGTAACCAACCGTTACGCAGCCTCCGACGGAGATATATTCAGTTACTACTTTAAGTACTACAAGCTGGGTCCGCTGATCGGCGAGCGCACCTGGGGCGGAGTGCGTGGCATCCGTGGTCAAATGCCGCTGCTGGACGGAGGGTACATCACGCGCCCCGAGGCCGCGCGTTACGACCTCAACAGAAAGTGGGTGGTCGAGAACCATGGGGTGCAGCCTGACATCGTGGTCGAGAACCGCCCCGACCTGGTGGTGAAAGGGCAGGATCCGCAACTGGAAAAGGCCATCGAGGTGGTGATGAAAGAGATCCAGGCCAATCCGAAGAAGCTGCCCCCGCGGCCCCCGGATCTGCCGGCCTATCCCGAGGGCCCGGGTTTGTAGCAGGATGCCCGCGTAGGGGCGGGTGCCACCACCCGCCCAGCCGGGCAAGACCCGGCCAGGTTTTGGTTATTGGCGGACAAACCCCCAAGCGAGCTTCGGTCGCCCGCCCGGGTCCTGAGTGAAGTCGAAGGAGGGCGTCCGGGCCTACGCGGTTTGCGGTTTTGACCAGCGTGGTTACTATTGGGGTTTCACCGGCGCACAAATAGTGCTGCATCAATGGTTCAAAATCGGGCATCTAATCGTATAATCAGACAGCTCATGCCCAAGTATTCCATCGTAGTTCCGCTGCACAACGAGCAGGAGAATGTCACCGACCTCTACGACCGCCTCAAAGCCGTCATGGAGGCCAACGGAGAAACCTTCGAGATTGTGCTGGTGGACGACGGCTCGACCGACCGCAGCTTCCATATGTTGCGCGAGATCGCGGCCGTCGATAGCCGCGTGACGGTCGTGAAGCTGCGCCGCAACTTCGGTCAGACTTCGGCGCTGGCCGCCGGCTTCGATCACGCGCGTGGCGAGTACATCATCGCCATGGACGGCGACCTGCAGCACGATCCCGCCGATATCCCCATTTTTCTGGAAAAAATTTCCGAGGGCTACGACATCGTCAGCGGCTGGCGCAAGCGCCGGATTGACAACTTCTGGCTCCGCCGCCTGCCGTCCCGCTGCGCCAACTGGCTGATGGCCAAGCTGAGCGGTGTGGATATTCACGACTTCGGCACTACCTTTAAAGCTTATCGCCGGGAAATTCTGGACCAGGTCCCACTCTACGGCGAGTTGCACCGCTTTATCCCGGCGCTGGCTTCGTGGCATGGAGCTTCCATCTGCGAAGTGCCCATCCAGAACGTGAACCGCGAGCGCGGAGTTTCACACTACGGCATCTCGCGCACCTTCCGGGTATTTTTTGACCTGATCACGATTCGTTTTCTGCTGCGCTACCTCTCGCGCCCGCTGCATTTCTTCGGCACCTTCGGCATGCTGAGCATTCTGGGGGGATCAAGCGTAACTCTGTGGCTGGTGGTTGAGAAATTTTGGCACCATACGCCCATCATGGCCAACCACGGGCCGCTGATGATCTTTACTGCTGTCCTGCTGCTGGCCGGCCTGAATATGCTGGCGGTGGGGCTGCTGGGCGAAATGCAGGTACGCCACTACCACGAGCCCACCCGGCGCGCGCCGTATTCGGTTGACCGCGTCCTCCGCGCCCAGAGCGAAGAACACACCATCTCCGAGTAAATGCAGGCGCGAGCGTCCCGCTCGTGCAACGCTCTCCCTACCTGTCGTTCTCTGATGCGCAACGTTCTCTGATGCCTTGGCGTAATTCAGCACGAGCGAGGACGCTCGCGCCTACATGAAAGCTTCTTTGTTCACCACATACGGCATTTTGGCCACATCGCCGCCGTAGCTGGCCTCGAGCACATCGATGACGCCCTGCACCGCGCGTCCGGCCATGCCTTTTTCGGGATCGGGCGAGAGCCGCGTAATGCGGCCAGCACTCGCGAAATGAGGATACAGCCGGCAGCGATCTTCGATCGCGGGATCACGCAACGGTGAGTCCGCCGGCAACGGTTCTTTCTCGTACACGTCCAGCGCCGCTCCGGCGATCCAGTTCTCCCGCAGCGCTTTCGCCAGGGCAGCCTCCTCGACCACGGGTCCGCGTGAAGTATTCACCAGAAACGCGGTCGGTTTCATCTGCCGCAGGGTCCGCTCGTTGAACAGATGGAAAGTGGGCGCGGAACTCTCTCCTGCGCGCAGCAGCGGCACGTGGACGCTGACGAAATCAGCCTGGCCCAGGGCCTCGTCCACGCTCACGTACTTGATCCAGTTCTTCGTTTTTGAAATGCCCCGCGCGTGGCGCAGGTCCATGTTTTCCTGGATCGCTTTCACGTAGTCGTGGTTCTGATAGGCCGGGTCATAGCACAGGATGTCCATGTCGAAGCCGGCGCATTTCTTGATCATGGCCAGGCCGATCCGGCCGGTGCCGATGACGGCGACAGTCTTTCCGGTCACTTCGTCGCCGAGGAAGGGCAGGTAGGGATGCCAATAGCTCCATTTGTTATCCCGGGTCAGACGTTCCGCGCTCCACAGTTTTCGCGCCAGAGCCCCCATCATGAAGAATGCGAATTCCGCTGTGGCCTCGGTGAGTACGTCCGCAGTGTTGGTGAAGGGAATCTTGTAGCGGTTGGCGTCGGCGCGGTTGATGTTGTCGAAGCCCACGGCAAACTGGGCCACAACTTTCAGTTTCCCCTTGCCGGCCTCGAAGACTTCGGCGTCGATGGAATCGCGCAAAGTGGTGATCAGCCCGTCGATGCCGGATTTCACTTTCTCGATAATCAAGGCCTTCGGTGGCGCTTCCGGCTTGGGGTAGATTTCGACTTCGTAGCCGCGCTGGCGCAGGAGTCCGATGGCATCGCCGATATCGCAGGTCGCAAAGACACGAAATTTATTGGGCATGGGGAAATCTTACCGCACCACGAACCACGTGGGGGCGGCTGTCCCCACATGGTCATCTATGGTTTGAATTTCCAGCGCGTGGCGCTGCCCATGAAATTCTTTTCGTACAATCCGAAGACCACGCGCGGGCGAACCGCGAATACCGGCTCTTTCATGGCGAGGATGTCTTTCTCCATGCCGGCCATGTCAAAGTGGTATTTCGGCTGGTATTTCTTGAGGAATACCCTGCGTATTGGCACATCCACGATCTCGGCTACGCCTTCGACAACGACCGCTTCCTCCGCGTGTTCGGTACACACTACGCAGCCTTTATTCTTCGCCAGATTCCGGGCCTTGCGCGATTGCCGCCCCGTGCTGAACAGGAATGCTCCGTTGAGCCATAATCCCCAGACCACCATGGTGTGGGGCGAGCCGTCCGGCTTTACGGTCGTGATCCAGTAATTGTGGCTTTTGCGCAGGCGCTCCTCGGCCCACTTCCAGGGCAGCAGGCCTTTCTTGCTCTCTGGCAACCCGTAGCCGGGCATGAGCGGACGGCTGGGCTTGGGTGCGGCATCCTTGGACGCTTTTGCCATCACGATCTCCTCTCTAGGGTTTCTGCGTGGGCCGGAGCAGCACCTCGCTGACGAATGACTGTGGCTCCTGCGTCACCAGCATGGCGACGACGTGCGCGATGTCTTCCGGTTGGAGCATCTTCTTCGGGTCCTTGCCCTGGTGCGGGCTCAAGTCGGTGTTCACCGATCCCGGACAGACTACCGACACCCGGATGTTGTGGCCGCGCAGCTCTTCCGCCGCCGAGTAGCTCAGGCCGTTCAGCCCCCATTTCGAAGCGGCGTAGGCGGCGCCATTGGGCAGAGCATTCTTTCCCGCCAGGGAAGAGATGTTGACGATGTGTCCGTAGCGCGCACGAATCATCATGGGAACAAAACTGCGCATGCAGTAATAGACGCCGCGCAGGTTGGTGTTCATGACCTGCTCCCAGGATTGAGGAGACATCTGGTGGAGCGGGCCGGCAAAGCTGCCGACTCCGGCGTTGTTTACCAGAATGTCGGCGCGGCCCGCCTTGCCCTCGACCAGAGCGGCCAGTGCCTCCACTGAGCCCAAGTCGGTCACGTCGCACTCGGCGATTTCGGCGCGACCGACCGCCCCGATGATTGCCGCCGCCGTGCCTTCGAGGGCTGAGCGCCGCCGTCCACAAAGGAACGTGAGCGCTCCCATCCGGGCCAGGCGACGGGCGATCGCTGCCCCGATTCCGCCGCCCGCGCCGGTAACGATGGCCACCTGCCCTTGCAATTCAGCTTCGGTTAATCCAGTCATAGAATGCTGCTCCCTGGCACTTTCGGGCCCCCATCTGGGCCTACGCCTGTGCCCTCGCTCGCATCTTACAAGAGGAAGTGAGGAGGCGTCGTAAAGACGAACTTGCCTTAGGCGTGGCACATACTTATAATCCGCCTCACCGGAAATGGTGCCATGGCGGTGTAGACGTTTACTGGAGTGCCGAGTATTTCCGGATGCCCGTCGGCACAGTGGATGTGCCGCCTGTGTTCCAGCAAGACCTGGGTGGGCCAGCTTGGGTGATACCTGGGTGCGGTCGCCGTTTTTCCCGAAAATCTAAGGAGCGATTCGAATGAAGACGAGTCTAGTGACGCTATTGCTGGTGATGGCTAACCTGGCATCGGGTCAGGACGCTGCTGCGCCGCAACCTCAGGCGTCTCAACCGCAGGCCTCCCCGGCACAGCCGCAAACCCAGAAGAAGGAAATCAAAGATCCCGCCGAATATAACGCTTACGTCGGGGCGGTGCAGCAGTCGGACCCGGCTGCCAAAATCAGCGGGCTGGAAGCTTTCCTCACCCAGTATCCCAACAGCGTGATGAAGGAAGATGCGCTGGAACTGCTGATGGGGACCTACCAGCAGGCCAACAACCAGGCCAAGGTCATCGACACCGCGAACCGGCTCCTGTCCGCGAACCCGAACAACGCGCGCGCCCTGGTGCTGCTGGCGTACAACGAACGCGCCACCCAGAAGTGGGCGGATGCCAAACAGCACGCCGAACGCGGTTTACAGGCCCTGGACAAGATGCCCAAGGCGGATAATGTTTCCGAAGCCGATTTCGCCAAGCAGAAGACCCAGCTGGCCGGATTGCTGAACAGCGTCGCCGGTTTCTCGGCCCTGCAGCTCAAGGACTATGCCGAGGCTCAGAAGTATTTGCGCCCCGCAGTCGAGGCTGATCCCAACAACGTGGAGAACGTCTATCCTCTGGCGCTCTCCTATCTCACCGCTACTCCGCCCGATGACGTAAACGGGCTCTTTTTCATCGCCCGCGCCGCCAACCTGGTCAGCGACCCGAAAGGGAAGGACTCGATCATCAAGTTCGGTCGCAGCCGCTACATGCAGTATCACGGCACCGACCAGGGCTGGGACGACTTGCTGGCGCAAACCAAGACTACGCCGTTACCGCCTGCTGGCTTTACTATTACCAAATACGTTCCTCCCACGCCGCAGCAGCAAGCCGCCGAGCTGGTCCAGAAAAAGAAGCCGGAGGAAATGAGTTTTGCGGAATGGGAACTGGTTCTGTCAGTGGGAACCCAGGCCGACCAGGACACGGTATGGAATGCGCTTAAGGGCAAGAACCTGCAGATGGCGGAAGTGGAGGTCATTACGGCTTCGCCAACCAAACTGGGGCTGGCAGCCAGCGTGGACGACATTGAACAAAAGCGCGCCGATATCGACCTTTCGTTCCCCGGGCCCATCCCCGCCAGGCTGGTTCCCAAAGAGGGCGACAAGATCAATTTTGAAGGCACCCCGGTTTCCTACACTCCCAGCCCGTTTGTAATGGTGATGGAAAAGGGAGCCCTTTTGACCAAGGCGGCGCCGGCGAGGAAGGCACCAGTTCGCAAGAAGCCGCGGTAGCCGGTCATCGCCGCATACGAAAGGGCAGCCCGCAGGGGCTGCCCTTAATTCTTGGAGATTTCTTTGCGACCTTGTCGAGTTGCTTTGCGTCCTTTGCGGTTCAAGATTTCGCCTCATTCGCGGATTAAGATCAAAACCTTTAACCGCAAAGGTCGCAAAGGAACCCGCGAAGGTCGCGAAGTTTGATCCTGCAGGCTTTAACGCGCCGCCTTCTTCTCGTAGCCGACCGGCCGGGCGCTGCGGGGCGGGCGCTTAACGCCGTCGCGCAGCTGCCGCACGTCAATCTTGAGTTCTGAAATGGTGCGGCTCAGGGTGTTGCGGTGCATGCCAAGTTCGCGCGCGGCGCGGCATTGGTTGCCCTTGTTCTCCTGCAGTACCGTGAGGATGAACTTCTTTTTGAATTCGCGCACCGCTTCGGAATAAAGAATATTACTCCGGTACATCTGCATAATAAGGGCTTCGAGCTGATCTCTCACGGTATCTCTCTTTCTGCGCGAACCATCGCTGGCCTCTAAGGGCCTGATCTCCAATAATGTTTGCCGAACTCCCTACTTGGCCGGGGCTTGAGGGGGCAGGGCGCCGGCGGGAACCGACTGCGGCACACGGCGCAGCAAATCAAGCCCCTGATAAAACCGGGCCCGCAGTTCCGCGGGCGCGGCCCAGATAACGGCCCGTCCCGCCACCTGAAAATACGGGGCCCATTCCGAACCTGCCAGCCACTTCGAGCCGGGCGTAAACGCTGTCATTGTCACCACAATGACAGCCACAATCAGGCAGCCCCGCAGCAACCCCAGCACTCCGCCCAGAAGCCGGTCCACAAAACTGAGCCCGGACTTCTTCATGATCCAGCGGGCGGTCTGGCCTGCGATCCCGGCGGCCACCGCGACCGCAAAAAAAATAATCAGGAACCCCGCACTCTCGGCCAACCAGACCGACTTCAGATACCGCTCCAGCCAACCCGCAAGAGTTTGATACTGCCATGCCGCCAGCAGGTATCCCGCCACCAGGCCGGCCAGATGAAACGCTTCCTGGAAAAACCCCGAGTACGCCGCCTGCACGGTGGATAGCAGCACCACCGCGACAATGGCCCAATCCGCGCCGTTCATACCTTCTTCCCGGAGTCCACGGTACGCCTAAACATCCAGCTCGCGTCCGGTGAGCTGGCGGTACGCTTCCACGTACTTCTCGCTGGTTCGTTGCGCCACTTCAGCCGGAAGTGCCGGCGCCGGCGGCTGCTTGTTCCAGCGAATTTCTTCGAGATAATCGCGAACGTACTGCTTGTCGAAGGATTCCTGGGCCCGGCCGGGAGCGTATTTGTCCGCCGGCCAAAAACGGGAAGAGTCCGGAGTCAGCACCTCGTCCGCCAGCGTAATCCCCCGTGCCGTGCGCCCGAACTCGAACTTGGTGTCGGCAATGATAATGCCTTTTTGCAGAGCGTAGTCGGCTGCCTTTACATAAATTGCCAAAGTAAGGTCGCGCAGCTGCCCGCTCAACTCAGGTCCTACCAGCTTGGTCATTTCAGCCAGGGAAATATTCTCGTCGTGACCGCTGGTGGCCTTGGTCGAAGGCGTGAAGATAGGCTCAGGCAAGCGCTCGGACTCGCGCAATCCTGCGGGCAACTCGATGCCACAAACCTTGCCGGTGGATTTGTACTCCTTCCAGGCCGATCCGGAAATGTAGCCCCGCACCACGCATTCCACGGGAAACATCTCCGCCCGCGCCACGATCATGGAGCGGCCACGCAACTGGTCGGCGTACTTTTGCAGCGGCGCCGGATACTCGCCCACGTCGGCGGTAAGAAGATGGTTGGGCACCAGGTCGCGAAGAAATTCAAACCAGAAAAGCGAAAGCTGGGTCAGCACCCGCCCCTTGTGCGGGATGCCGGTGGCCAGTACATAGTCAAAGGCGGAAATGCGGTCGGTGGCGACAAACAGCAGCCGGTCTTCGTCCAGATGGTAAACGTCGCGCACCTTGCCGCTGGCGTGCAGTTTGAGTTCGGGGAAGTCGGTCTGCAACAGAACGGAGTCGAGAAGTTGAGAGCTCATGAGTGAAATTCTACAGGCAGAAATCGTCGCGTATTCTAATCCTAAAGAAATTTTTGTCAACGGCTCGTCTCGCGCCCCGGCACGATTGCCCGGAATTACCGGATGCAAATTGATTGACAGGAGTTCCGACCCTTGCGATTGCCCGCCAGACAAGGCTTTCAGGGGCATCCGGTTGTGGAAAAACTGAGGATGCCTGTGCAAAGCATGGAAGCAGGGAAGCGCGCCGCGCCAGGCGCGGGCGTGACTGCGCTATACTTGAAGTGCGATGTCGGCGGACCCACAGAAGACGTTCTACCTGGAAGTCTTTGGTTGCCAGATGAACGTTCACGATTCAGAGAAGGTCGTCGGCACGCTCCTGGCCCAGGGATACCGGCAGGTTCCCACCGTCGAAGAGGCCGGGCTCGTCCTCTACAACACCTGCTCCATTCGAGATAAGGCCGAGCAGAAGGTCTTCCACCGCCTGGCCGACTACAAGAAGCTGCAGAAGCAGGGCAAGCGCTTCGGCGTCCTGGGCTGCGTGGCGCAACAGGAAGGCGAGAAGATTTTCGAGCGCGCCCCCCATGTTTCGCTGGTTTGCGGTTCGGCCTCGTATCGCAATCTGCCGCAGATGCTGGTGCAGCTCGAGGCAGGGAAGCGGGTCACCGGTCTGGACGACCGCGAGACCGAGGAATGTTTCGAGACCGAATTCACCGCCCGCACCAACCCGCACCGCGGATATCTGACCATTATCGAGGGCTGCGACAAATTTTGCGCCTATTGTGTAGTGCCCTTCACTCGCGGCAAGGAGCGCAGCCGGAGCTCCGATTCAGTTCTGGCGGAAGCGCAAAAGATGGCCGACCTCGGTTATACCGAGGTGCAGCTTCTGGGCCAGAACGTGAATTCCTACAAGGATCCCTCAGGAAAGAAGACTTTCGCTGAACTCCTGACGGCAGTGGGCGGGATTGGCGGAGTGCGGCGCGTGCGCTTCACCACATCGCATCCCCGGGATTTCGGCCGCGACATCGTCGAAGCCATTGACGCGGTTTCGACCCTGTGCGATCACGTGCATCTGCCGGTGCAGAGCGGCTCCGACCGCGTGCTCGATGCCATGCAGCGCCTCTACACCCGCGATCAGTATCTGGAACGCATCGCCTGGATCAAGGCGGCCCGGCGGGAAATCAGTATTACGTCCGACCTGATCGTCGGCTTTCCCGGTGAAACCGAGGCGGATTTTGAACGGACGCTGTCGCTGCTGGACGAGGTCGAGTACGACAGTATTTTCTGCTTCAAGTATTCCCCGCGCCCCAATACGCCCTCGCTGCAACTGGAAGATGCCATCCCGGATGCTGAGAAGTCCCGCCGCCTGATCATCCTGCAGGAGAAACAGCGCGAAATTCAGAGACGACGGTATCAACGGCATGTGGGCCAGATCCAGGAAGTCATGGTGGAAGGGAAGAACGAGGCCCGCAGCCAGTGGATTGGACGCACGTCACAGAACAAGACCTTGAATTTCACCGCTCCTCCTGGCGTTGTCCCGAAGGTGGGCGGTTATATTCCCGTGGTTACCACCGGGAGTTTTCCCAACAGCCTGTTGGGCGAAATGGTGATATAAGGAGCAAAGGAAAGATGATTTCAGATTGAAGATTTGAGATTTCAGATTGGAAACTTCGGGCGCAGCCGTGAAAAATCTGCGATCTGAAATCTTCAATCTGAAATCGGTAGTTCCCGGGGGCCACGATGGAAGTTGAGATGAAAATTCGGGGGCTCATGATGGATCCGGTCACCAACATGCCCATCGTGATCCTGAAAGACACCAGCGGCGATGCCGTACTGCCCATCTGGGTGGGAATTTACGAGGCCAACGCCATCGCGCTCGAAATCGAGAAAGTCAGCACCCCCCGTCCCATGACCCACGATTTGATCAAGAACGTCCTGGTTGGGCTCGACACCCAGGTGCACAAAGTCGTAGTCACCGAGCTGAGAGAAGATACTTTTTATGCGGTCATCTGGATGGAGCGGCAGGGAAACGTGATCAGCATCGATTCCCGTCCCTCGGACGCGCTGGCTCTAGCTTTGCGCGTGGACTGCCCCATATTTGTCGAAGACGATGTCCTCAAGAACTCCAAGCTGGCCGCCAATGTCTCCGACCGGGTCACCAGCGAGGAACTGCGCAAGTGGCTGGAAGGTCTGAACGACGAGGACCTGGGCCGGTACAAGATGTAAAGCCGCTTCTGGCTCCTGGCCCGAACAAACAAATCTTGGTGGTTCGCCATGACCAAGAAGTAACTGGCTAGAAGCCAGCAGCCAGAAGCCAGCAGCGTTTTCATGCCCGATCCCGCCCAACAGCTTCAGCGTATTTACCTGGCTGGTTTTGAGCTCCAGACTTTTGACCGCTTTCCCAAGTGCGTCGGAGTGGTGCGTGACCACTGCATAGCGCTGCTGGTGCCATCGGTCGATGGTCTGCAGATGCTTGGCACTCCGGGCTGGCGGATGGGAGAAGCCATCGGCGTGCTCACCGAAAAGGAAGGCCGCCCGGTCTTTCAGGCTAAACAGGAGTTGGTTGAAGCTACCCCGGAGAGACTGGAGAAGTTGCGCTGCTTTCGCGCGGATCTGCAGGCCATCCTGGCCGGCCCATCCTGACCGCGCGAGTGAACGACTCAGGCCACGATGGTAAAGCTGGAAAGATGCTGGCGCAGCTGGGCCACGCTCTGCCTTTGGGCATTGTCGATAGCCAGAAACTCCACCCCGTAGTGATAGCCGGTTCGATTGCAGATTCTGGCGTCCACCCTGATCGGAGGGGATGAAAAGGGGGGAGTAAATTCGACCGCTACCTGATCGCCCGGCCGCAATTCCGCCCCCGCGAACAGGGCCATCCCGCCTTCGCTCAGAGAAGTTCCTCTACCGTCAAAAATAGACGCTTTCATGGCGCGGGAAACGATCACTCGAATGGGGACATTCACTCTGTACCGCTCCCAACGACGCATCGAAGTGAAGTCTGGTGAATGATGAATTGCCGCGGCTTCGGACATGAGTTGGCCTCAACGTAACTATCGGCGGCCGGGTGGCAGAACTTGAGAGCAACTCGTAGTGGACATAATATCTGTTATCGGACATTGCATCACTCCAACGCTCCGGCCTTGACAGTCTGTGCCAGTGGTCGCACTATCTCAGGCCATGAACGCTAACCTGAAACGTGGCACTTTCCTCGCTGCCCTGCTGGCCCTCACGTCTCTGACCCAGGCCGCCGGTCCGGCTTCGCCCCAGGCGGCGACCCAGGTGACCCGACCTGCCATTGTCGGTGTCGCCCACATTGGATTAAAAACTGACAATCTGGAGGCGGCCCGCAAGTTCTATACCGGAATTCTGGGCTTCCAGGAACCCTTCAGCCTGGACAAAACGCCCGACGAAGGCACCGGCTTGCTGCTTACCTATTTCAAGGTCAACGACCACCAGTACATTGAGATGTTTCCCGAACTGACCGATCCCAAGATGGACCGGCTCTCCCACATATCGTTCGAAACCACCAACGCCGAGCAGATGCGGGCCTACCTGGCCAGCCGCGGCGTCAAGGTGCCGGAGAAGCTCGAACCCATGCAGGACGGCAACCGCGGCTTTGACGTCATCGATCCCGATGGCCACGACGTCGAGTTCGTGGAGTATCGGCCCGGTTCCCTCCACAGCCGTAACTTCGGCAAGTTTCTTCCCGATACCCGTATTTCAACCCGCATCATTCATGTGGGCGTTACGGTCAAAGATCGTGCGGCGGCGGACCGCTTCTACAAGGACATTCTAGGATTCAAATTGCAGTGGCAAGGCGGAATGAAGGATACGGACACTGACTGGGTGGCCATGCGCGTTCCCGACGGGACCGACTGGCTGGAGTACATGCTGAATGTAAACAATCCCAACCCGCACACACTTGGAGTAATGCATCACCTGTCGCTGGGAGTGCCCAGTATCCAGGCCGGATACAAGCTGGCCATCGAGCGCGGATACAAAGGCAAAGAAAAGCCCCAGATCGGCCGCGACGGCAAGTGGCAGTACAACCTCTACGACCCCAACTTCACCCGGGTTGAATTGATGGAGCCGAAGCCGGTTCAGAAGCCCTGCTGCTCGCCGATTATTGAGTAAGAATTGCGTAGGGGCGGGTGAACTCACCCGCCCGGCCCGGGCAAGGCCCGGCTGGGTTCTAAATGCTCGCTACCTCGAACCCCCGAGGCGAGCTTCCCTCACCCGCCCGGATGAGGCCTCCGGGCCTACGTGGTTCGCGGGGGTTCAGCCGCCAGCACGATCCGGGGATGAAATAGCGTTCCGGCAATCCGGGTGGCGATGGCGATCAGTTCCCTTTGCCCGGTAAACACCTTCACCTGCCGCGCCTGGGACAGTTCCGGCAAATTTACCGCGCGCCCGTTGCGAATCAGCGCAGCCGTTTCCTCCGTGGCGGTAACGCATGGAAATTCGGGCAGGAGCAGGCGCGGGTGAATGAAGAATTCCTCGCTCTTGCCGGCCTGGGCCGCCGCATCGAGTTCCTCCAGGGTGTGGGCCTGGCTGAGATCGAACTCCCCCAGCCGGGTGCGACGCAGCGACAGTAAATGTGCTCCGCAACCCAACTGCTCGCCCATATCATGGGCGACCGAACGCATGTAGGTTCCCGATGCCACGCGGGCGCGAAAACTGGCCTGGTCGCCATCGACTGCCAGAATCTCGAATTGCTTGATCTCGACCTGCACCGGTTTCAGTGCAACCTCCTGATGCCTGCGGGCCAGTTTGTAGGCTGGCACGCCCTTGATCTTCTTGGCTGAAAATGGAGGCGGCATCTGTTCGAGCAGCCCTACAAACCGCGTGGCCAGCTCGCGTAATTCTTCAAGTGACACTTTAACTGTCTGATGCGGGCCGCGAGCCTCCCCATCGGAGTCGTAGGTGTCGGTGGCGAAGCCGAAGCGGATAACGCCTTCGTAGGCCTTCTCCGATGCGCCGTAAAACTGAGCCAGCCGGGTCAGGTTTCCGGTGACCAGCGGAAGGACTCCTGTCGCCAGCGGATCGAGCGTGCCCAGGTGCCCAACCGAAGGCTGGTGCAGAATCCTGCGTACCCGGTTGACCACGTCATGCGAGGTCATGCCGCCGGGCTTGTCGATGATGAGTACGCCGTTCATTCAGGAGATTGGGTAATTTGGTAATTTAGTAATCGGGTATTTGAAAATCCGAGGCAGGACTGCATCCCGTCCTTCCCGCAGTCGAACTAATGGTCGCGTTTCAATTGCCCAATTACTCAATTACCAAATTACCAGATTGCTTAATCCCCCGTGATTCCTCTTCGCGACGACCAGCCCCGATTCAGTAAGCCCTACGTGACTTTTTTCCTGATCGGTCTCAACTTGGTCATCTTCCTCTTCGAAGCGACCCTCACGCCGCAAAGCTTCAAGGGTCTGCTCTACCAGTTGGGCATGGTGCCGGCCAACATCACCGGATTTCTGGCCGGCAGTGGCCAGGTGGGCCTGGTGGCGGCATTTCTTCCCACCTTCACTTCCATGTTCCTGCATGGCTCATGGATGCACGTGATCGGCAACATGTGGTTCTTGTGGATCTTCGGAGACAACGTCGAGGATCACCTGGGGCACTTCAAGTATCTGCTCTTTTACCTGCTCACTGGCTTCGGAGCGGCGGTCGCGCAGGTGATTCTCAATCCGCACTCCCGCGTTCCCACGGTTGGGGCCAGTGGCGCGATTGCGGGCGTCCTGGGCGCGTACTTCCTGCTGTATCCCCGCGCCAAAGTTTTGATCTGGTTCCCCATCCTGTTTCTCTTTTATCTGCCGGCGTGGGTCACGCTGGGCTACTGGTTTGTCTTGCAATTTGTAAGCGGGGCGGCAACCTCACTTGTGAACTACAGCGATACCGGCGGCGGAGTCGCTTTCTGGGCGCACGTGGGAGGCTTTGTCGCGGGCATCGTACTGATCAAGATCATTCCCGAACGGCCGAGACGATATCGTTATGGAACGTGGTGAAGGGCGGACGATGTGGAAGGGCACGGCTTCAGCGACTGCGGGAAAACTCTATTTCAAACAGTTTTCGGGAAGGGCCCGACTTCAGTCGGGCCGCCGAGCCTGGATATGCTCGCGCTTCAGCGCCTGGGGTGAGCTTTCAGGTCGATACAGCCGACCTCAGGCGCTAAAGCGCCCACAAACTTTTCAGCGCAGTGGCACGGCTGAAGCCGTTCCCTTCCACATCCCTGTGGCGCATCGTCTGACGTGCGACGCCCAAGATCCGACGCCCGACGCCCGACGCCGGTTTAAACTCCATTGGTCCGGTTCCGGATCAGCGACAAAAATTCCGTGCGCGTTTCCTGCTCGTTGCGGAAGCATCCCAGCATGGACGACGTCACCGCCGCGGAGTGCTGCTTTTCGACTCCCCGCATCATCATGCAGAGGTGTCGCGCCTCGATCACTACCCCCACGCCCTGCGGCTCGATCGCTTTCTGAATGGTTTCCGCGATTTGCGTGGTCAGGCGTTCCTGAATCTGCAGGCGCCGGGAAAAAATCTCGATCAGGCGCGGAATCTTGCTCAGCCCGATCACTTTGCCTTTCGGAATATACGCCACGTGGACCTTGCCAAAGAATGGCAGCATGTGATGCTCGCACAAGCTGAACATTTCGATGTCTTTGACGATGACCATTTCGTCATACGTGACTGTGAACAGGGCTTTGCGCAGCATGGCGTCGGGATCTTCCTTGTAGCCGCGGGAGAGAAATTCCCAGGAGCGCCGCACCCGGTCCGGGGTGCGGACAAGGCCCTCGCGTGAGGGGTCTTCGCCGATGCGTACGATCATTTCGCGCACCAGCTCTTCGAAGCTGGCGCTGGTCAGCGAAGGTACTTCAGTGGTCGGATTCATGGTTGACCCCAATTGAGCAATTTGGAAATTGAGTAATTGTGAAATTGAAAGCCTGCTCCAATTACTTAATTACAAAATTACTCAATTACACAATCGCCTTTTCCGGCGTACTCGAAGGAATTCATCATGGTTTCTTCGATGCGCACCTTATCCAGATGTGCCAGAGCGAAACCTCGCTGCAAAATATCGTAGATGGCGGTACAGAGGTTTTCGGTGGTCGGCACCATCCGCACGAATTCCTGGCGCAGGTTGAGGTTCTCCAGATCGAAGCGCTGCAGAATTTCGCGCTGTACGAAACCGTCCAGATCAACCAGGTTGCAGACCATTCCCGTGCTCTCGTCCACCGGCCCGCTGACCGTGACTTCGAGCGCGTAGTTGTGCCCATGGCCGTAGGGATTGTTGCATTTCCCATAGGTGGCGGCATTCTCCGCCTCGGACATGGCATCGCTGTGCAGCCGGTGCGAGGCCGAGAACATGTAGCGACGTGTCAGATGCGCTTTCATGCTTCACCGTAGAAATCGACAAACAGGTCGGGCGTTTCATACACCCGTACGCGGTGCAGTTGTGCCTTGTCCAGCCTCGCCACCAGGCGCTGCCAGATGGCGATGGCCAGGTTCTCGGTGGTCGGAATCCGGGCGGAGAATTCCGGCACTTCCTTGTTGAGAAAACGATGGTCCATGGCGTCGAGCACTTCGCGGTGCAGAATTCCCTTGAGCTGTTTCAGGTCAACTACGAAACCGGAGCGCTGATCGACTTCCCCTTTGACCGTGACCTCCAGGGTGTAGTTGTGGCCGTGGCCGTTCGGGTTATTACATTTTCCAAAAATCCGCAGGTTTTCTTCCGGAGTGAGATCCGGATTGTGATAGTAGTGCGAGGCGGCAAATTCGGCTTTGCGAGTGAGATAGACCATTCGTCGTACTCGTTCTGCTCCGTTTTCCTAGGCCGAGGTGCGCTCGGCGGGGCGCTGCCCCTCTATGATGGCGGCGTCCGTCCCCAGGTGGTTTGCGTCGCCTCCGTAGGTCCTTCCCTTCCACACTATGCTCCTCTCCCGATGGCAGAGTTTGGAGCGCAACAAAAGATACGCAAACAGGGGAAGGCCGGCCGGGGACAAGGCGGTTGCCTGCCAGGAAAAATGTGCCTGGCGAATTCGATTCAGAAGAAAACCGTACATCGTGGCCGCCAAAAGTGCCGCCGCCACGGCCGGCCTGGCATGGCCGTGCAGCTCAGCCGTAACCGCCGCGGCGGCGCCGCCTGCAATCAGCACAAACTCAGTCAGCCTCAGCACGGCAAGGCGGGCGGGAGAGCGAAACAGCAGCGCCAGGTTCTTGGTCCACCCTTCGCGCAGTTGCGCAAAGCTGCGGTACATACGAGTGCGGACGGCGTCGCCGCCAAAGCGGAAGAAAATTCTGCGCCCTGATGCCTTGACCACCCTGGCCAGCGCTACGTCTTCGAGCAGGCTGTCGCACACTGCCGCGTGTCCACCGACCGCGTCGTAGGCCGCGCGCGCGATCAATATGTACTGACCGTTGGCTGCGGCCGCCGGCGATCTGGGATCGCTGACGAGTGAGGGGCGATAAGTCGCGGCCAGTTCGGCAAAAATAACCGGCATCACTGCCATTTCCCAGAATCCCTGGACTTCCTGCTCAGGCGAGTACGAAAGCAGACTCGCGTCGTGCCGCCCGGCCTCCGCGACCGCACGCGCTAGGGAGCCCGGCAAATGGACTGTATCGGCATCGGTGAAGAGCAGCCATTCGCCGGCGGCAACCGCCGCGCCGGCAGTCATTGCATTATTCTTTCCCGTCCAATGGGCGGGCGGCGGGCCTGCGTCCACCACGCGCACCGAGGGAAACGACTGCGCTATTTCGCGAGTCCGGTCGGTGGAGGCGTCGTCCACCATGATAATTTCGGAGCTCACGCCCGCCTGGGCCGTCAGTGATTCCAGGCACGCGCCCAGGCTGGCCTCTTCGTTGCGCGCCGGCACGATTACCGACACGGTTGGCCTGCCCGATACTGTCTGTGGCGCGGTCATGGGCCGAATCAGCTATTATAACTTTGTGCGACGGTCTTCGTTCCTTCCCGGGTTCCTTCCCGGCATCATTGTCCTTGTCCTCTTGCTCAGCTTGGCCGGCTGTTACGGTGGCAGCCGCCCGCCCCGCATCGGGACGCCGGCCCCGGACTTCACCGTCCAGGACAGCGACCGCAAGGTCAGCCTCGACGAATTTCGCGGCAAGGTGGTCGTGCTGAATTTCTGGGCCACCTGGTGCCCGCCCTGCATTGAAGAGATGCCATCGCTGGTGGAGATGCAGCAGAAGATGAAAGCCAGGGGCGTCGAGGTATTTGCCGTCAGCGTCGATGCCGACCAGAGCGCATACCAGAGTTTCCTGAAGGCCCACAACGTAAACCTGCTCACCGTGCGCGATCCCGATCAGAAGAGCAACAATCTTTACGGGACCTTCAAATTTCCCGAGACCTACATCATTGACCGCAAAGGCGTTTTGCGCAGGAAATTCATCGGCGCCGTGGACTGGGGCCAGCCTGAAATCGTGGATTACCTCGGCAAACTCTAGTTCTATTTTCTGAAGTGACTTCAGGGAAGAGTAAGAGCCAAAGCTTCGCGGAAGCCTGCCTCTGGGTCCTGAGGCCGCTTAGCGGATCGCCCAGCCAGCTTCTTTTCCATCTCCTCCCGGGCCCGGACAATGGAGTTGAATTCAGGCGTGGGCCCCGACTTCTGCAACAAGGACTGCGCCTTCAACAGACAGGCATAGGCCAATTCCGGAGACAGGCCTGAATCGCGCAGAAAAAGTCCGTAGCTATAGGAGTCGAAGGCGATGGCTTGCGCGTCGCCCAGCTGGCTGTCGAGCTTGAGGGCGTGCTGATAGAGCTGAAGCGCCTGCCGGGTCTTTCCCAGCCCGGCTTCGAGTTCCGCGGCAGAGACGCTGGCCGCGCTTTCCATGTTGGTTTCGCCGGCTTCGGCGGAGATTTTACGGGCCAGCTCATAGGTTTGCTCAGCCTGGTCCGGGTGCCCGACCTGCACCTGGCACTGCGCCAGCCGCAACACGATCGCAACCAGATTATGCGCTGGCGGACGACTTTCTACCCCGGCTTGCGCGACCTTGTTCAGAAACATCACGTAATAGGGGATGGCCGCCTCGGGCTTCCCTTCCCGATCCAGTTCGCCGGCGGTATAGAGATATGCGGTGACCTGTGAACCATCCAGCGCGATCGCCTGTTTCCAACTCTGGATGGCCTCGTCGCCGTGTCCCAGTTGATTGGCCAGGATGCCGTGGTTCACCAGCAGATTCACATCCTTGGGCGTGTATTGCAGCGATCGGCGGGTCAGCGCATAGGCTTCATCGAAGCGCTTCTCCTGCGTGAGATACCGAAGCAGCCCATCGCGTGGAGAGGTGCTGGCGGGATTCGCCTTCAGCGCCAGCGTCCACGCTCCCGCTGCTGCCGCCGCCTTCCCCTGCTTCAGTTCCTGCAAGCCGAGATGAGTCTGCAGAGTGCTGTCGTAGGAATCCAGCGCCGCCGCGCGTTGCAGGTCGGCCAGGTTCTCCTGGTGCAGGGCCAGGTAGTAGCGTGCCTGGTCAATACTTCCCCAGGCCAGCAGAACGATGGCCGTCCCTATGCGCAGGGTGCGGGCAGGAGTTGAGTTGCCCACCAGCCAGCGAAGCCGGTGGCGCAGCTGGCGTCCCGCGTCCACCGTGGCCTGGGACAATCGCTCCGGCGAATTCAGCAACAGTCCGGCCACCCGGCTGTCCCGCAGCTTCCAGATGGCGCCATCCAGAATGAAATGATGAATGTTGACCAGCGCGGTGAACAGCAGGAAGCTGGCGCTGAAGTCGTAATGAAAAAGCCGGCTGGCCAGCCAGGGTCCGGGAACGAAGAGCGCGATGCCGCCGGCGACCAGCACCGCGAAGTACGCAAATGGACGCCAGCCGGCTGCGCCTTTCCCACTGGCTTCACGGCGGGCGTAATAGCTGGTGATCCAGAGATACTGGGCCGAGTGCATGATGGCGAACACTCCACTGCTGTAGCGGCTCTGCGGCAGCCGCAGTCTCTCCACCATGGACAAGACCGTGGGCAGAAGAAACCACAGGAATTGCGTGGAGAAGAGCGTGATGGACGGAAGCAGTCGCCGCCAGCCTACCTGTTCCGCCAATCCCGACCAGCCGTACACCGAGCAAGCCGACGAAGGCCACTCCCAGCAGCAGTGCAGCCGCCGCACTAGCCTGCGCCGGAATTGCCGGCGAGACGAACAACGGATCGTTCGAAGGGCCGGTCAAAAAGCTCAAAAGCAAAATCAGGTAGGAAATCAGAAAGGCGGAATACAATGCCCGCCGTCTCGCGGCCGAGGGCGTGGCGCCGCCGCGCCGCGCGAACATCATGAACAGGCCATAATTCTGACCGCTGTAATGCCAGGGACTCCAGATCAGATAGAGAGTGAAAATCCAGGGAAGGGCGCGAAACCAGAAGTGCGACAAGATCAGCGTCAATACCACCAGGGCCGTGATATGGACGGTAAAAATGCGGTACTTATGAAAATCCTCAGCTGTGTGATAGGCGCGATAGATCGTCGCCATGTAGTGCGGATAGTTGAAGAACAGGGCCAATCCGTAAAACGCAATTGACCATCCCAGGGCGCTCGAAGTCGAGGCCAGGTAGGCGAGCAGAAGCAGGGGGGCAGACCAGGCGCCGCATCCGACGATGAGATCGAGCCAGGGGTTATAAATCCAAAGCGAGGCAGTGGACCGAGGTAGCTGTCCGGCGGTGGACTTTTCCGGTGCGCTTACAGAAGGCCCCATGGCAGTTCGCAGTCTGCGGGGATTATAAGTTGGCGGTGCGGAGTCCCGGCATATCCAGAAGGGTTCGGCTGAAAGTAACTTTGGTGTCCTTCCGGACATTCGTCTGGCGCTCGATCGGCCGCCGCCTATCTCTCCCTAGTCTGCACGCAGGGCCGGCTCTCCTGCACTGCTTTACAATCGAGGGGTGAAGCGGTGGGACGTGATCGTCATCGGCGGCGGGATCATCGGGCTCTCGCTCTCCATCGCATTGCGCAAGCGGGGCGTCACCGTACTGATCGTCGAACGTGGAGAACCCGGGCGCGAGGCATCGCACGCGGCCGCCGGCATGCTGGCCGACTTCCCTCTCGAAACTCCGCCTGCGCTCCAATCCCTCGCCACCGCCAGCGCGCGTATGTATCCCGAGTTTGTGCATGAACTGCAGGACGAGTCCGGTACGAACGTCGATCTGCGCGACCAGGGCACTATTTTTTTTGCCACGCAACAACAACTCGAGGAACATCCCAGCCTGGCGACGGATTGTGCCCTTCCCGCCCCCCTGGCTGAACTCGAGCCCGCGCTCGGTCATCTAACCCTGTGCCCGGTCTATCTGAAGGAACGCAGCGTGGATCCCCGCGCCCTCACGGCGGCGGCACTGAAAGCCGCGCGCCATCGCGATGTGGATATTGCTTCGGGGACGGCTGTCACCGAAGTGCTTCTGGCAGACGGACGCGTGAGCGGCGTCGGCACAGACAGGAGCAGTTACTCGGCTCCGGTGGTCGTGAATTGTGCGGGCGCATGGGCCGGGCAATTGCCGCCCCTGCAATTCCCGACTCGCCCGGTCAAAGGACAGATGCTTTCTCTGGCGGGGACAGCGCGCGACCTGGTTCGTCATGTCATTCGCGCTCCCGAAATCTATCTGGTGCCGCGCAGCGACGGCCGCATCCTGGTGGGCGCGACTCTCGAAGAAGCCGGATACGACAAGCGCACCGATGCAGCCACCATCCAGCGCATGCGGCAGGCGGCAATCCGCCTGGTTCCTGCCCTGGCCGAGGCGCGCATGCTGGAAGCCTGGGCAGGACTGCGCCCGGGTTCTCCCGACAACCTGCCCATTCTCGGGGCCACGCGAATCCCGGGCTACTTTGTCGCCACCGGTCACTTCCGCGACGGCATCCTGCTCACCCCGGTTACGGCGCAGGTGATGGCGCAGATGGTCACCGGCGGCCAGCCCGAATATGATGTGGCTCCCTTTTCTCCGGCACGCTTTCAGAACTGATGAGCCCGGCCCTGCCCATCACGGCGGATGAAATCAGAGAGCACTATGACTCTCTCGCCTTCATCTATCGCACCTTTTGGGGCGACCACATTCATCACGGACTGTTTCTGGGCAACGAGTCGCCCGAGGAGGCGCAGCTCCGGATGCTCGAGTATTGCATTAACCTCCTCGCTCTTTCTCCCGGCGCTCGTGTCCTCGACGTGGGCTGTGGCCATGGCGGCACTCTCATCCACCTGGCGCGATTGCTGTCGTGCCCGGGCATCGGGCTTACCCTCAGTTCCAAGCAGGCCAGCCTAGCACGCGAGCACGCGGCCCAGGCAGGAGTCGGAAGCCTCTTGAAATTTGAAGTCGGGAACGCCGATTCCTTTCCCTTCCCTGCTTCTTCCTTCGACCTGGTGTGGACCATGGAATCTTCCGAACACTTTGCCGACAAGAAACGCTACTTCGCGAATGTGGCCGGCGCGCTGCGGCCCGGTGGCCAACTGCTGGTGGCGGCGTGGACGGGCGCTATGGATCGTGCTCGCGTGCGTGAAGTCGCCCGCGCGTTTCTTTGTCCGGAATTATGGACAGCGGAACAATACCAGTCCGCGATTGAGTCCGCGGGAATGCAAGTGCGCCGTCGCGAAGACCTCACCGCAGGAATCGTACGCACCTGGGAAATCTGTCAGGAGCGTGCCCGCGCCGCGGCCATCGCCGTCAGACTGTTGCCCCGGCCGGCGCGGGAATTCGTGCAAGGCATCGACATCATTCTCGATGCCTACCGCTCCGGTGATCTGACCTACACAGTCCTGGTCGCGGCGAAATAATCGCAAGCTCCGCCTTCACGAAAACACGCTAGCCCGGACGCCCTCGTCCGGGCGGGCGAGCGAAGCTCGCCTTCAGCTTCAATGTTTGCGCCAGCCAATCCCGGCCGAGCTTTGCCCGGCTGGGCGGACGGAGCACCCGCCCTTACGCGGTTCCTCACTACACCGTCAGTTATACTTAAAGGGTTTTCTCCTCAGAAAGGCACAGCCCATGGCCTCTCCCGCAGTCGATTACGCCCGTGGCAATCAGCAGCGTTTCCTCAACGAACTGAAAGACCTGCTGCGCATCCCCAGCATCAGCACGCTGCATGAACACAAGTTCGACGTGCAGAAGGCGGCGGAATTTGTGGCCGCCGAACTTCGGCGCATCGGGCTGGAGCACGTCGAAGTAATTCCCACCAAAGGCCATCCCCTGGTTTATGCGGACTGGCTCCACGCTCCCGGCAAGCCGACCGCGCTGTGCTACGCGCACTACGACGTGCAGCCTCCCGATCCACTCAACGAGTGGGTTTCCCCGCCCTTCGAGCCCACCGAGCGCAACAACAACATTTACGCTCGCGGCGCGGTCGATGACAAAGGCCAGCTCTGGATGGAAGTCAAGGCCATCGAGGCCCTGATGAAAGGCCACAACGGGAGCCTGCCGTTGAATGTGAAATTCATCATCGAGGGCGAAGAAGAGGTTGGCGGCGAATCCATTGCTGCCTATGTGCGCAAGGAAAAGGCAAAGCTGAAGGCTGATTTTGCACTGGTCTGCGACACTGAACTGTTTGCGCCCGACCTCCCCACCTTGTGTGTGGGGCTGCGCGGTCTGGTCTATACCGAAATTGAAGCGGTAGGCGCAAAGACCGACCTGCACTCTGGCATGTATGGCGGCGCGGCGCCTAATCCATTTTTTGGCCTGATTGAAATCATCAGCAAACTGAAAGACGCGAAGGGCAAGGTCTTGGTTCCGGGCTTCTACAAGAACGTAAAAGCGCCCAGCAAAGATGAACTCAAGGCGTGGAAGCGGTTGCCCTTCAACGTGGAGCACTATCGCAAGACGGAAGTAGGCTCAACTGTACTCACTGGCGAACCGGGCTATTCCGTTCTGTATCGCACCTGGGCGCGGCCCACGCTTGAAGTGCACGGCATGCCCGGAGGATTTGTCGCTCCCGGGGCGAAGACGGTGATTCCAGCCAGGGCATCGGCCAAAGTTTCCATGCGCCTCGTCCCCAACCAGAATCCGAACGACATCCTCAAACGCTACACAAATTACGTGAAGAAGCTTACGCCCAAAGGCATTCAGACCAGCATCAAGGTCTGGAGCAAGGGTCCGGCGTGCGTGGTGGGTACGGACAACAAATACATCAAGGCCGCCACCGAAGCCATGCACGACGTCTTCAAAAAAGAGACGGTGTTCATCCGCTCCGGCGGCTCCATTCCCATCGTCACCGATTTCCAGGACGTGCTGAAGATTCCCTCAGTGATGATGGGCTTCGGCCTGCCCGACGACAACCTGCACGCGCCGAACGAAAAATTCCACATCCCCAACTTCCATCGCGGGATTGAATCGATCTGCCTCTTCTTCGAAAAGCTGGGAGCATAATCTGCGACCACGTAGGGGCGGGTGCCCTCACCCGCCCGCACGAGGGCGTCTGGGCCTACGCATGTTCAGGCCGAGATGGCGCTGGGAAAGCGCGTCTGAAAATCCAGCAGCCCAACCCATTCCGGAGTGATCGCAATCCGCACCATGGTTGAGACGCGAGTACGGAGCTGGGCCATCCAGGCCTCTCTTACTGCGGGTTCGAAATAGCGCTCGGCCGCGGCGGCGTACTCGGGCACGATCCCATTCACCGTTTCCAGGCGTGCGCTACCGCGTATGAGCAGCACCTTGTGGGGAAAATCGTTGTCGTCGATGGTGAGCGACACTTTGGGATTCTTCGCCAGGGCCTTGAGCTTCGGAGCTTTGGGCGGCGTTCCCATGACGATCTCTCGCCCGTTCCAGTGAAACCAGATGGGAACCACCCGGGGCGTGCCGTCAGTCCAGACATAGGCCAGGCGAGCTGGGATCTTCGAGTGCAAAAGTTCCTGCGACGCAGGATGCTGCAGAAGCGAGAGGTCTCCCTGTTTGACGGTCATGAGTGCCCCTTTCGCGCCGACGAAGCCATGCGATGCTCAGGACGATCGCGAGCCTGCCGAATTGTCGGGCAGGCAGGATTCTGAGCTTGTTGCCGGGCTTGGTCAAGTACTGTGCTCGTCATCCGAGGCCTCTCCTTTTGCGCACCTCGAGAATCCCTGGCGGCCTTTGGGGTTTAGCCCGTGGCGCGCCGGCGTTGTCTTTGCCCTCCCGTTGGGTGTAGGCTGGTTGTGCTCTCGCGCTTCTCCCCTCCTTTGTCCTTCCGTGTTGAATTAACGTCCCGATGCTGCATTATGTGTTCAATCTGGCGGGGTTGCTCGCAAGGCCATACCAGATATAGTGTTTTGGTGCTTGACCCCGGCACGATTTCGCCGTTACAGTAGCTCTAATTTGTGCCTCGCCGACTCCAGCCTGGGCGGCGCTCACCAGAGCGATGTATTGGAGGAATCCAATTAAGCAACCCGGCTGATGATGCTTGCATACAGCACCGATAGCAATGGCAAGACGCGGGTGACTCGCTCGCGACCACACAAACCCGGCGATCTTCGGCAGCCCTAAGGAGTAGAAGTTGCTCAAACTCAAGAGACTTCAGATTCTCGGATTCAAATCGTTCTGCGACCGCACCGAACTCAAGTTCCACGGGGACGGCGTCGCCGCCATCATTGGCCCTAACGGTTGCGGCAAGTCCAACATCGCCGACGCCATCTCCTGGGTGCTGGGCGAGCAGTCGGCCAAGACCCTGCGTGGCTCGCGCATGGAAGACGTGATCTTTGCCGGCACCCGCGACCGCAAGCCTACGGGCATGGCCGAGGTATCGCTCACGCTGATCGATCCCGAGGTGTATGACGGCGCCGATGCCCACGAACCCACCGAGGTCGAAATCCAGGACGAGATGCCCCGCCCGCCGAAGATTGGGACGAAGCGGAAGTTCGAGCCGAAGCCGCGGAAGAGACCGAACGCCTGACCGAAGAAGCGCGACCCGGGCGCGTGGAAGAAAATGGAGACACGGGCGTCCCGCCCGTCGGGCCGGGCGAGGACGCCCGGACCTCCATTGAGGTAGCCGGACCCCAAGTGGTTCTCAAGATTCGCCGCCGACAGTTCAAGCAACAGTTTAAGGCTGGGGAGATTGTGGTCAACCGGCGCCTGTTTCGCAGCGGCGAAAGCGAATACCTGCTGAATGGAAAGCTGTGCCGCCTGCGCGATATCCAGGAACTGTTCATGGGAACCGGATTGGGGCCGGAGTCCTATGCCCTGATCGAGCAGGGACGCATCGGGCAAATCCTGAGCAGCCGTCCCACCGATCGCCGCGCCATCATCGAAGAAGCCGCCGGCATTACCAAATTCAAGACCAAGAAGCGCCTGGCCGAGGCGCGTCTGGAAGACGCCAAGATCAACCTGGCCCGGGTGAATGACATTTTCGAAGAAGTTACGCGGCAGATGAATTCGCTCAAACGCCAGGCTTCCAAGGCCGAACGTTATGCCAAGTTGCGGGAAGAGATGCGGGCCAAGCTGCGCCTGGTGCTGGCCAGCAAGTTCGCTCACCTCGAGCAGGAGAGCGCCGCGCTCGACGCGCAAATCAATTCGATTTCGGAAGAAATGCGCCAGCGGGCCGAGAGCGTTCAGCAGGCCGAATCCGAGCATGCCGAGCGTACCCAGCGCGGCTACGCCATCGAGGCCGAAGTGCGCGAGAACCGCGAGCGCCTGAGCCAGCTCAAACTGGAATCGGACCGCGCTCTCGCCCAGCGTCGTCACAACGAGGAGCGCTGCGCGGAACTGGTGGCGCGGGCGGCCGCATCCGAGGCCGAACTGGCGCAGGCCCAGCAGCGGCTGGCGGCGCTGGCGGCGGAACGCGACGCCAATCGTCAGATCCTGGATTCGGCGGCCGGCGATCTGGCGGCCGCGCAACAGGAGTTGGCCGAGAGCCAGCAGGAATCCAGTGCCACCGCCCAGGCTTTGGCCGAACTGGAGCGTCAGCAGGAACAATCGCGGGTCGCGATTGTCGAGGCCGTGGCGGCTGCCTCCGGCCTGCGCAATCAGCACACTCAGGTCGAGGAGCGTCTGGCCGGAGTTGATCGCGAGGCGCAGCGGCTGCAGGCTGAAATGACCTCGGCCAATTCTCAAATGGAAGCCTTTGGAGGACAACGCGGCCAGCTGGGCCTGGAATTTGAAAGCGTGTCGCAGCGTGTTTCCGGCCTGACCGAGGAGTTGCGCCAGACCCGGCAAGCGCTCGATTCCCGCCGCCACGAAGAATCCGAGGCCAAGAACCACCTGGACAGCCTGCGCGCCGAGTACGCCTCCGCCATCGGCAAGAAGGGTTCGCTCGAAGCGGTCATCGCCGAGCATGGATATTCCACCGAGTCAGTGCGCCGTCTCTTTCAATCCGGCGTGATGCAGGGCGGAATGGCCCCGGCCGGTGTGCTGGCCGATTTCCTCGAAGTAGAAACGCGCTATGAAGGCGTGGTGGAAGACTTTCTGCGCGACGAACTGAATTACATCGTAGTGAAGTCGTGGGACGCAGCGGACGAAGGCCTGCGCCTGCTCCGCACCGACGTGGATGGCCGTGCCACCTTCCTGGTGCATCCCGAGGATTCGCAGGCGAAGTTCTCTTTTGCGATTGATGAAAACGCGCACCAGGTGCAGCCGGAACGCCCGATTGTCCCGTTGAAGAATGCCATTCGCGTGCTCAACGGCTTTGGCCGGTCGCTCGAAGTCATCCTGCCCAAACTGCGCGACGGCTACATTGTTCCCGATCCCACCTTCGCCCGTGAGCTGGCTCTGGAAAATCCCGATGCATTCTTTCTCTCGCAGTCGGGCGAATGCTTCCACAACGTGACCGTGACCGGCGGCAGGCAGCGCGCGGAGGGCCCGCTCTCCATGAAACGCGAGCTGCGCGATGTGCTGCGCCAGCTGGGTGAACTGGAACAGGGCCTGCGCCACGAAGAAATGCGCGTCCTGACACTGGGCCGCGAAATCAAGGACCTCACTTCCCTGCTGGACCGGCTCGAAAGCGAAAAGCGCGAGGCAGAAAAGCAGGCCATGACGTCCGGGCACTTGCTGCAGCAGTTGGAATCCGAATTCACGCGGGCCGGCGAGCGCCTGCAGACCTCACAGCAGGAGTTGCACCGGCTGGAGGCGGAGCGGACGGACAAAGGATCGCTGCTCGACCAGTTGCGGATGCAGATTGCCGCCGCCGAACAACAGAGGGTGGAGCGGGAGCATTTCGCGGCCGCGGGACAGGAGCAACTCTCCGCCCTGCGCGAGCGCCGCGACCAGGCGGCGCAGAATGCGTCGCAACGACTGGCCCGAGTGGCTACGCTCGAAGAGCGGCATCGCAGCGCCACGGTGGGTCTCGAGCGGATCGAACTGCTGGTGAATGAAATGATCGAGCGGGTGGTGGCTCTGCGCCTGCAAATCGAATCCTCGGCCGCAGAGAAACTGCAGCGCGAGAACGAGAACCAGGAGATCGCCCTCCGTCTGGTCGATTTTGACTCTGAGCGCAACGCCTGTGAGACCCGCGACGGTCTGCTGCAGGTCGAGTCGGAACAGGTTCGCGCCCGGCTATCGGAGATTGACCAGGCCCTTCACCAGGCCCGCCAGCTGCTCGACCAGTCGCGCGACCGTCGCGCCGACCTTTCCGCGGCCGCTGCCAAATTGCAGTCGGATGCGCAGTACATGGCTGAAACCTGCCTGAACGAACTGGGCGTCCAGCGCGACGAGTTGATGGCGGACATTACAATTTCCATTGTCCGCGATGAGCAGCTCACTGTCGAAGACCAGATCTACCGCGACATGCGAGCCCGGCTCGATGCCATGGGCCCGGTCAACATGATGGCGCTCGAGGAATACAAGGAAACCGCCGAGCGGCACGCGTTTCTCGAGACTCAGAGAAAAGATCTCTACGACTCCATCGAGAACACCCAGGCCACCATCAAAGAGATTGATGCGTTCTCACGGCAGAAATTCGAAGAGGCCTTCCACAAGATCAACGAAAACTTCCAGGCCACTTTCCGCAAACTCTTTGGCGGGGGCCAGGGCTTCATGCGCCTGACCGACGAGGAAAACAGCGCCGAGAGCGGCATCGACGTGGTGGCCTCACCTCCGGGAAAAAGGCTGCAAAGCGTGTTACTGCTTTCTGGCGGCGAGAAGGCATTGACCGCGCTGGCGTTGCTGGTCGGCATCTTCCAGTATCAGCCCAGCCCGTTCTGCATCCTCGACGAAGTGGATGCTCCGCTCGACGAGGCCAACATCGGCCGCTTTACCGAACTGGTAAAAGAGATGAGCATCCAGACCCAGTTCGTGCTCATCACCCACAGCAAAAAAACCATGAGCATCGCGCCTGTGCTTTACGGCGTGACCATGCAGGAGCCGGGAGTGTCGAAACTGGTGTCAGTACGGTTCGGCGCCACGGCATAGCCCTGTCATGCTGAGCGGAGCATTAGGCGGTCGCTTGCGACCGCTTATGCGGAGTTGAAGCACCCCTACCCAATTCCATGGTGGGGTTTTGAGAGCCGGCCAATCCCCTGCACCGAACGTTCAGCAGCGCGGTAGGGGTCCTTCGACTCCGCTGGACCTGCGCAAGCGCAGGTCTAGCTCCGCTCAGGATGACAAAAACTGGCTACGAAACTCCGTGCCCGCTAGCGCGTGTCGATTGTCTTCCCCTCTTCGACAAACGCCTGCATCCAGCCAAGCACCCGCACCCAGCCGTCGCCGTGGCCCTTGGCTTGTTTGACATCGCCGGCAAATCCATCGTGGCGGATTTTCACGAACGTGCCCGTCCCGGCTTTTTGGGGACCGGCATGGTGCAAGTTGTGGACGCCGCGTGCTTCCAATTCCCAGCGAACCACGGTTCTCAATGCCGGGGAGTAACTTCCAATCCAGGTGTGAACCAGGAGGCGAGGCGGGTCAACCTCCAGATATTCTCCCTCAACGCTAAACGTCTGGCCATCGGCCCCGACACCGTCGCTGCGCCAGTGCCCCCCAGGGCGCACATCGGCTTTCCACTCCGTCACGCGATACAGCCCTTGTTGTCCCCACCATAAAGGCATCTGCTTGGGGTCGGTAATGGCCTGAAATACGCGCTCCGGCGGGGCGGCAATAAAAACTTCCGCGAGAACTGTGTCGTTGTCGGGAGTAACTGTGGCAGTCGCCATGATCTTTCTCCTCTTTCTCTATTCGAACTCTATTCGAAGTGTTTTCTCAGCTTTTCCAGCACGCCGGGCCAGCCACCCGCGTAACTCGTGCGGACGATCGGTTCGTTGGCGAGGCCGCTGTGCGTGACCTTCACCCGGGTTCCGGTGCGGGTTGCCGATAACTCCCAGCGCGCCGTGCATGGCCGCTCCGGGTGTTCGTGCCAGTTACCCAGCCAGGTGTAGGCCAGCACGCGCGGTGGATCGAACTCCGTGATCTCTCCGTGCGCTTTAAAGTCGCGTACTCCGTTTACCGCAATCTTTCTGCTGGGATCGGTCAATTCGTACCGCCACTTGCCGCCCGGACGCGCGTCCATCTCCCACAGCGCCCCTTTGGGGGTGGAAACCCACCAGAGCATCAGTTGGGCCGGATCGGTCAGCGCCTGAAAGACCCGCTCCGGAGGCGCCGCGATGTCGATTTCGGTGACGATCGCATCCTGATCGGGCGTGATTTGAGATACCGGTATCATCGTCATGGTTTTACCCTGAATCCTCAAAATGGAGGACGGGCGTCCCGCCCGTCCCTGCGGATCGCTGTCAGTTCTTGCGCCGCAAATCAAAGACTTCCGTCATCTCTTTGCCGTGGTCGTTGTACACCCACTCTTCGGTGTGATGATTGGCGTCCGGCATCGAGATGACCAGGCGATGCATGTGCGCGGCGTCGGGCGTGGCAACATTGGTGGCATCGAGAAAGGAAAAAGTGAACGTCTTGCCGTCGGGCGAAGCGCTGGCCACCATGCGAGGCTGGTTGCCCGCACTGCAATAGTGGGTCATCAGCAGACGGTCGCCATCGAGATGGAACATGGTGATCATGTCGTCTTTACCCTTGATTTCGCTCATCAGCGCCGTTCCGGCCGCCGTCAGGCGATAATCCACCTCGACCGGTTGGCCATTCTTCACGGTTCCCTCCCAGGTCCCGTCCAGCGCCTTGAGCTCGTCGAAAGACTTCTGCGCCGCCGATGCGGCAAAGGCCGCAGTGGTGGCCAGCACAAACAGCAATGTGGTTGCGATACGGACTAGCTTCATATTCAACTCCTCCTAGGTTAGATCGGTCGTGAGGACCGGAATTGGTGTCTCAAAGTCCCTTTACTCCTTTGGTTTCGAACGTTTAACCCCTTCTTTTGCCCCGCCTCGCAGGCCGGCGGTTTCCCGGGCATGCTCGGCTTCGACAAACGCCTTCAGGCTGTTCAGGTTGGCCTGCCAGAAGACGCGGTACTGCTCCAGCCACGAATCCACCGCCTTCAGCGGTTCGGGGTTGAGCTGGTACAGGCGATGCCGCCCTTCGCGCTTCTCCTGCACCAGGTGGGCGCGGCGCAGCAGGCGCAGGTGTTTGGAAATTGCAGGTCGCGACACCGGAAAGGCCCGCGCAATCTGTCCCGCCGGCTGGATGCCCTGCCGCAACAGGTCGAGCACGGCCCGGCGCGTGGGGTCGGCCAGGGCGTGGAAGGCAGCTTCCGGGGAATATGTAACCGAACGGTTCCGCATAATGCGTAACCATAGCGTTACATATGGAAGCTGTCAAGAGGAAAAATCGAAGGGGGATTTTTTTAGGCTAGATGTCCTGAGGGCGTCCTCTATTTGCGGCCGTTTGCTACCAGATCCAGGAACGCCTGATGCACACGGGTGTCCTCAGAAAGCTCAGGATGAAAGGTCGCCGCCATCGCTTTCCCCTGCCGGACGGCCACGGGATCGTTGCCTTCGGTTGCGATGACTTCGACTCCGGGACCGATTCGCCCGAGCTTAGGCGCGCGGATGAACACCATTTCAATCGGAGACTCGCCCAGCTTGCCCTGGCGGATCGAGCTGTCCACCTGGCGGCCGTAAGCATTCCTGCGAATACCGATGTCGAGCACGCCCAGTCCCGCCTGGTTTGGATTCTCCACTTCGCTGGCCAGCAGGATGGCGCCCGCGCAGGTTCCAAAGGTGGGTTTGGTACGGGCGAACTGTTTCAGTTTCTCGAAGCCGGCTTGCGCCCAGCAGCTTGAGAAACGTGCCCGACTCGCCGCCCGGAATGACCAGACCGTCGATGTCATCCAACTGCTCGGGCTTTTTGACCAGAACGACTTCGGCGCCCAGCTCTTCGAGGCGGCGCCGGTGGGCATCAAAGTCCCCCTGGAGGGCGAGGACGCCGATTTTCGCGGATTTTCGGGTGGCGCTCATGGATGGCTAGGGCGTGGGCACGGCTACGACGTTCTGCTGTAATTTTACTCCAGCCGGCGCGGCCTCCCTTCAAGACCGCCTTCCGCCAGGCTCAATCCACCCGGAACTTTCCCCGCACCCCTTGCGTATCTCTGCCAGGACACCTTACGGCATCCCCCCAACCGGGATGCCCAACGCCATCCGTCCTGAGAGGACAACATGAAAACTACTGGAAAAGGTTTCACCGCCCTGGTGGTATTCTCCGCCCTGCTTCTGGCGACTTTCGCGGTAGCGGCGACCACCACGCGTTACATTCACGTCAGGGTCACCAGCCCGGGTACGCACGAACTGGTTCGCGTCAACCTCCCGCTAACCTTGGCTGCGCAGGTAATCCCGGCGATCAACCACGGGAAGCTCCGGGATGGCAAGGTCTGCATTGGCCACCTCGACGCCAACAACGTGAACGTACGAGCCATTCTCCAGGCTCTCAAGGCTGCCCCGGAAGGCGAGTTTGTGAGTGTGCAGGATACGGGCAACGATGTTCGCGTCGCGAAAGAGCACGGACTGATGGTAGTGCACGTAGCAGACAAGGAAAACAAGCAGAACGTCGAAGTAACGATTCCCTGGGATGTCGCGCAGGCCCTGATCTCCGAAACCAGCGAGGACCAGCTGAACATCGCAGCCGCGGTCAGAGCTCTTGAAAATGTCGGGGATATGAACCTGGTGAAGGTGACGGGCCAGGACGAGAACGTCCGCGTTTGGGTGGACTCGCATAGCTCGGGTGAATGAGCCAATAACGTCCAGGAAACGAGAACCAGGAAAAGAGAACATAGAAACTCGAAAAGACACGAGGAAACTCCCATGATCTTTCTTGCCAAACTTGGAGTGGGCGTGATGGGAACCGCGCTGCTCGGCGCAGCCGCGCTTTCCAGCGAGGGATTCATCCACGTCAAGGTGCACGAGAAGCAGGTGGGCGGCACCAGAGTCAATCTGATCGTTCCCGCCGCCCTGGTACCGGCCGCGTTGGAGTTTGTACCCGATCGCCATCTGGCCAAGGCATCAAAACAGCTGCGCCCGTATCTGCCCGTCATTGACGCCGCAATTCCTGCTCTCGAAGCCTGCCCCGACGGAATCCTGGTCGAGGTCATCGACGAGAGCGATCATGTGCGCGTAAAGAAGAATGGCGGCTCGCTGGTGGTGGACGTGAACGACCCTGACGAAGTAGTGCATGTATCCGTGCCGTTGCGCGCGGCCCAGAGCTCCATCCATGAGATTGCGGAAGCAAACGGCTTCGATTGAACGTCGGTATTGCTCAAGGGAGCGCCCGCAGTCGCGGGTGCGGCAAAGCGAGAAGTGAGCGATGATGGATCGGCAGCCATGGGAATAGCGCGGGCCGGAACGTCCGCGCCGCCCGCCATCACCAGCCCCGGGTTTGCAGCATCTGAGCCTGGTCCAGCCCCGAGACGGCCAGGCCCTTCATGGCGCCGACCAGGTCTTCGCTGACTTCAAGTAATACTTTAGGGTCGTTGAAGTGCGTGGCCGCGAGCACGATCGCTTTGGCTCGCTTTTGCGCTTCGTCGGGATCCGCGAAAGTGGTCGAATCCTGCATGAAGATGCCGGAGCCGACAAACACCGATTCCGCACCTAACTGCATGACCAGCGCGGCGTCCGCCGGGGTGGCGATTCCGCCCGCCGAGAAATTCGGCACCGGCAACTTCCCTGCCTTGGCCACCATGCGAACCAGTTCATACGGAGCCTGGTGCTCTTTGGCTTTGGCATAGAGTTCTTCTTCCCCGAGGACGGTGAGAATTCTCATCTCCTGCACAATCTGGCGCATGTGTTTGACGGCATGGACCACGTCGCCGGTGCCGGCTTCTCCCTTGGTGCGGATCATGGCCGCGCCTTCGGCGATGCGGCGCAGGGCCTCGCCCAGGTTGCGCGCGCCACACACGAACGGGACGGTGAAGGCATGCTTGTCCACGTGGTGGGCTTCGTCGGCCGGGGTCAGGACTTCGGATTCGTCAATGTAGTCCACGCCCAGTTCCTGGAGTATTTGCGCTTCCGCGAAGTGCCCGATGCGGCACTTGGCCATCACGGGAATGGATACCGCCGCCATGATCTCGCGAATCTTTTTGGGCGAAGCCATGCGGGCCACGCCGCCTTCGGCGCGAATCTGCGAGGGAACCCGCTCCAGCGCCATCACCGAAACCGCGCCCGCCTTTTCGGCGATCACCGCCTGTTCGGCGTTGGTGACGTCCATGATGACGCCGCCCTTGAGCATTTCCGCCAGCCCGGTCTTCAGGCGCAAGCTGGTTGAACTTCCGTTGTTCTGCGACATGAGTTTCTCCTCTTATTTACCTCGACCCGCGTAGGCCCGGACGCCCGGTCCGGGTGGGCGAGCGCAGCTCGCCGGTTCCATGTTTCCAAAAATCTTGCCGGGCTTTGCCCGGCCGTGATTCCTAGTTTAGACTACCTCTGTATTGGACTTGTCATAAGGTCCATTTACGCTATCCTGTACATACCAATTGAAAGCGTCGTTGGTCCTTGGTCGCTTGGTCGTTGGCCAAAATCAAAATCCTACGGCCAAAGACCAACGACCAACAGACCAAAGACCAACGACGGGTTCATGCCCAAGCACGCCACATCGCTGCCTTTGAGCCTTCCCTCTCCTCCTTCGGGAACGCCTCTCTACCGTTGGTTCTATGACGAGCTGCGATCGGCCATCCTCGAAGGCCGGATTGGCCCCGGCGCCCGTCTGCCCGCCACACGGGACCTGGCCCGTGAATACAAGCTCTCGCGTGCTACGGTGGTGGCCGCATTCGAGCAACTCAAGTCCGAAGGCTATGTTGAAGGCAGAGTGGGAGCGGGCACCTATATCAGCCAGGTGCTGCCCGACGATCTCCTGCAGGTGGCCCGCACCGCAGCGGGCAAGTCGGCCGGGCCCCGCCGCGTGGAGTGGTCGGCCTACGCCCGCCGCCTGCAATTGGTTCGAGGCGGCAAGCCTCGCATCACTCGGGCCTTCCGCGCCAACCAGGCTGCCCTCGACGTCTTTCCTACAACGCTCTGGGCCCAGGTAGTCGCCCGCCGCTTGCGTCGTGCGTCGGCACAATTATTGGCTGGCGGCGAGGCGCTGGGATATCTTCCCCTGCGCCAGGCGGTCGCCGCCTACCTGAATGCTTCCCGCGGAGTGAAGTGCTCGTCTGAGCAGGTGCTGATTATTTCAGGCGTGCAGGAGGCCCTGGAGCGCGCCGCCCACCTCCTGCTCGATCCCGGAGATCCGGTGTGGACCGAAGACCCCGGCTATCCCGGTGCTGCCATTGTCTTCCGCGCGGTTGGCGCCCAGGTTCACTCGGTCCCGGTCGATGCTGAAGGCCTGGATCTGGAATGGGGACAGCGGCGCTGGAGCAACGCCAAACTCGTCTATGTGACGCCCGCCCACCAGTTCCCGCTGGGAGTGACGATGAGCCTGCGCCGCCGGCTGGCGCTGTTGGAATGGGCGCGGCGCTCGCGCACCCTGATTTTCGAAGACGATTACGACAGCGAATATCGCTACCAGGGCAGGCCTATCCCTGCCCTTCAGGGCTTAGACCGCGCGGGCGTAGTCATTTATGCCGGCACCTTTAATGAAGTTTTGTTTCCGGCGCTCCGACTTGCGTATCTGGTGGTGCCGCCCGGCATGGTAGACCGTTTTGCCGCGGCCCAGGCAGTCAGCATGCGTCATGCTCCTCTGCTCGATCAGGCCGCGCTCTGCGACTTCATCACCGAAGGGCATTTCGCGCGGCACATTCGGCGCATGCGCGAACTGTATTCCGAAAGGCTGGCCGTGTTTCTGGAAGCGTCGCGTTCCCGGCTCCAAGGTCTGCTGGAAATTCCTGACATCGAAGCCGGATTGCAAACCGTGGGCTGGCTGGCGCCAGGAATGCGCGCGGACCGTGCCGCCGAAGAGGCGGCCAGGCGCGAGGTCGAAGTAATGCCGCTCAGCCGCTACTCCTCCCGCCGCTTCAGCAGGCAGGGGCTGCTGCTCGGTTTTGCCGCGGTGGATGCGCGAGAGTTGCGTCGAGGAGTTGAGCAGTTGGCCCGGGCTCTGGAGGCCTGCCGGCGCGAGAACCGGTAGCTGAGGGCAGAGGATGGTTACGAAATCTTGCGGAGCTTTGCTCCGCCGCACCGGCGGGCGCCCGTGCCCAGACTTACTTCAGGAACTTTGCGAAGCGGCGCGGATCGATGGCAATAAAGACCGCGCGGCCGCGGGCCAGCACCTCGCCTTTCTGATTCAGGATCTCGCCCATATTTACGTGCCTGCGTCCGCGCACGCTGACCTCGCGCGATTCCACCCGCAAGGGTTTATCAAGCGGTACGGGCCGCAGGTAGTCCACCTTCATCTGCGAAGTCAGGGCGATGACCTCTCGCAGTTTGTTCACTTTGCCCATGGCCTCATCGAGAATTGTGGCAATGATCCCGCCGTGGCAGTGTCCCGGAGGCCCGCTGTAGCGGTCGTCCAGGCGAAAGCGGCAGACGAATACGCTGGCGTTGTTTGTCGAAGGTAAATTTCAGATGCATGCCGGCGGCATTGTCCGGACCGCAGGCGAAGCATTGGTTCTTCGGCATACGAAGTCCGCGAATATCGTGGCCGCGGCCGTGAGATTTTCCTGGGCATAGGCAGGAGATTTTATACCGGCGTGCAGTCGGCCTCGTCTTTCTCTGTGTCCTCCGTGTCCTCCGTGGTTAGCGCTCTCGCTGAGGCTTGCGCCGCTTACGTGGAGCTGTGATAGACTTCCGGCGATCTGCAGAAGTATTTTTGATTCATCCCAATCGCAGTCCGCATTCCAGGACCTTCAGGAGGTCTGGTAGATGGGTCTCGCTCTGCTCGCGATTATCTGGCTGATCACCTTCTTCAGCACCTATTTCTTCGTGGCCAAAACCTGGTGGCTGCCCCACGGCGCGTCCACCGCAGCCGCCTTCATCGACAATCAGTTCGCCCTGACTTACGTCCTGATGGGAATCGTATTTGTGGCCGCGCAAGGGGCGCTGGGATTGTTCGTATGGCAATACCGCGAACGGCCCGACTCCAAGAAGGTCGAGTATTCCCACGGCAACACCAAGCTCGAAGTGCTATGGACCGTGCTCACCGCCATCCTCTTCGTGGGGCTGAACCTGATGGGCAGCAACGTATGGGCGCGGGAGCGCTTTGCCCCGGCCGAGGTCGGATCGGTTCCGGTGGAAGTGACCGGCATGCAGTTTGCCTGGTACTTCCGCTATCCCGGCGCAGACAGCAAGTTCGGAGCGACCAACCCCAAGTTGATGGACCCTTCCGCCGGAAACGAAGCCGCGGTGGGCCTGGACAGCAACGATCCGGCCTCCAAGGATGACGTGGTCACCGGCACCATGTATTTGCCGGTCAATCGCCAGGTGGACCTGAGGCTGCGCGCCGTGGACGTGATCCACAGCTTCTTCGTACCAAACATGCGCTTCAAGCAGGACGCGGTCCCTGGACTCGAGATCCACATGCACTTCACTCCTACCGAAGTCGGGGAGTACGAAATTGCCTGCGCCGAGCTTTGTGGTCTCGGCCACTACAAGATGCACGGCATGCTACATGTCGTCAGCCAGGAAGATTTTGACAAGTGGCTGGCGGCGCGGGAGGCGGAGAAATAATAATGGTTGCTCAGGACGCACACGATCCCCACGGAAACGACCCTCACGGGCACGCCATTCACGCGCACGCGGCCCCGACCAGTTTCATTCGGAAGTACATTTTCAGCCTGGACCACAAAGTCATCGGGCTGCAATATTACTTTCTGGCGCTGACGGCGGTGTTTGTCGGCATGTTCCTGTCGCTGCTGATGCGCATCCACATGATCTGGCCGACGGCGAATCTGCCGTTGCTGGGCGAAATCAAGCCCGAAACCTACCTCAGCCTGCTGACCATGCACGGCACCATTATGGTGTTTTTTGTGCTGACCACGGCGCCCCAGGGCGGATTCGGCAACTACTTTCTGCCCATCCAGATCGGCGCGCCGGACATGGCGTTTCCCGTCCTGAACATGCTTTCCTTCTGGACCACGTTCATTGCGTTCGTGGTGATTCTTGCTGCCTTCTTCGTCACCGGAGGCGCTCCCCTGCATGGCTGGACCGGGCTATGCCCCGCTCAGCGCTTTGCCGAGCGCCGGCCCCGGTGAGCAACTGGGCGCTGATTTGTGGATCACCAGTATTGCGATTTTCTGCGTAGCATCGCTGATGGGCGCGCTGAACTTCATCACCACCACGCTCGACCTGCGCGCCAAAGGCATGACCATGATGCGCATGCCGCTGACCGTCTGGGCATGGTTTATCACCGCCATTCTCGGCCTGCTGGCCTTCGGCGTCCTGCTTTCGGCGGGAATCCTGCTGCTGCTGGATCGCAATCTCGGCACCAGCTTTTATGTTCCGCTGGTGGTGGTGAACGGCCAGATCATGGGACACAAGGGCGGCTCGCCGCTGCTCTGGCAGCACCTGTTCTGGTTCTTCGGACATCCCGAGGTGTACATCGCCATCCTGCCCGGCATGGGCGTGGCTTCGCAGCTGATCTCCACTTTCTCACGCAAGCCGATCTTCGGATACAAGGCGATGGTCTACGCCATCATGGCCATCGGCTTCCTTGGCTTTATGGTCTGGGGCCATCACATGTTCATGAGCGGCATGAGTCCGTACTCGGCTTTTGCCTTTTCCATCATGACCATGGCTATCGGAGTACCCTCGGCGATCAAGACCTTTAACTGGCTGGGGACGATTCGCGGCGGGCGGGTACGTTTTCAGACCCCGATGCTCTACGCCATCGGATTCGTTTCCCTCTTCGTCTCGGGCGGTCTGAGCGGCCCCTTCCTGGCGCAGCCGGTTCTGGACATTCCTCTGCATGACACGGCCTTTGTCGTCGGACACTTCCACCTGATCATGGGTGTGGCCGCCATCTTCGGCATGTTCGCCGGGACCTATTACTGGTTTCCCAAAATGTTCGGCCGCATGATGAACGAGACCTGGGGACGGGTGCACTTCTTCATTACCCTGGCCGGCACCTACGCCATCTTTATGCCCATGCATTATCTGGGCATGGCGGGCCAGCCCCGGCGATACTCTCAGTTCACCGAACTGGCTTACCTGCAGCATCTGATTCCGTTGAACCGGTTCATCACTTATGCGGCGATCATAACCATCTCCGCCCAGTTCATCTTTGTGATCAATCTTTTCTGGAGCATGTTCAAGGGGCCGAAGGCGAGCGACAATCCCTGGGAAGCGACCACGCTGGAGTGGACTACGGCCACGCCGCCTCCGCATGACAATTTTGGCGGGAAGACTCCGGTGGTCTATCACGGACCGTATGAGTACAGCGTTCCCGGAGCTCCGAAAGATTACGTGATGCAGACGGACCCGGCAACGGTGACGTCGCATTGAGGTAGCGCCGGCATCTTGCCCTCCCCGGCGCGGGCGAGTCGCCCGCGGCCACACAGGCACACAGGCACATATGGCAACGTTCAGTTCAACAGTCACGATCAGGGATCAGGCCGTCAAGGATCCCAAGACCGGCCGCGGCAGCGGCGGGACGCGTCCCCCTCTCCCCGGAGGAGGAGGCGGCGATCGCGGTGGCGGTGGCTCATCCGATTATGGCGGGCGCTTGCGCCGGACCCGGCTGGGGCTGATTGTCGGGCTGGTGGCCAGCAGCATGCTGTTTGTTTCGTTCACCAGCGTTTACATCATGCGCCGGGGCCTGCCTTCGCTGGACGATCGCACCGGAGCCTATGTCAGCGATTGGCTGCAGGTGAATCTGCCTACCACCCTGCTGCTGGTCAATACTTTCCTGCTGCTGCTGAGCAGCCTTACCGTGGAACTCGCACGCCGCCAGATTGCGCGGCAGGCGGCGCTGGCGCCGGTCCTCAACATTCCGGGCGTTTCGATCGGAAAGGAATCCAACTTCCCCTGGCTGGGCGCCACCATCGCCCTCGGCCTGGCCTTTCTGGCGGGGCAATGGATGGCCTGGCGTGAACTGGCGAATCGTGGCTTCTACGTTGCCACCAGTCCCAGCAGTTCGATGGTTTATGTGCTTACCGCGGCGCACGCCATTCACCTGGCCGGAGGTTTGCTGGTGTTGCTGTATGCCGGCGTCACAGCATTGCAGCGAAAAGCGGTGGAAGATCGCCGCATCGTCGTGGACGTGACCGCGTGGTACTGGCACTTCATGGCGCTGGTGTGGCTGTACATCTTTGCGCTTTTGGAGTTTGTGCGTTGAGTAAGCTCGGCGGTCGGCATGAATTTGTCATCCCGACCGGAGCGCAGCGCAGCAAGCGCAGTGGAGGGACCTGTTGTTCGCTTGCTGTGGCAAAAAAGTGAAAGAAAAGCAGGTCCCTCCATTGCGCTCGGCTTCGCCTCGCTCCGGTCGGGATGACAATGTTGCGTAGTGCGAAAGCAATTCGACACAACTAAGCACGGGAGACTAACACATGTCTGATGTGGCCTTGCAGCAGGTGCCAGATGTTTACGAGCGTTCCCTGTTCGGCACCTATTCCAAGAAGATCGGGATGTGGCTGTTCCTGCTCTCCGATTCGCTGACCTTCGGAGCCTTGCTCTACGCCTACACCTACGGGCGGATTTCCACGCCGAACTGGCCGACTCCGTTTCATTCCGAGAGCATCCGGAATGCGACGTTCATGACAGCGTTTCTGCTCACCAGTTCGTTGACCATGGTATTTGCGGTGCGCTCCGCGGTGATGGGAAACCAGAAGGCGCAGCGTCTGTGGCTGTTTGCCACCATGGCGTGCGGCCTGGGATTCGTGGTGCTGCACGGCCGCGAGTGGACCAATCTCATTGCCGAAGGCCTGACCCTGCCGGTCTTTCCGGTTCCTCCCGGGGAAGCCGGGAATGCCGAGTTTGTGAATGTGACCAAGACGGCGCCGCAATTCGCCGCCACCTTCTTTGGCCTGACCGGCATGCACATGCTGCACGTCACGCTGGGCGTGATTTATCTGGGGGTCATTGCTCTGCGAAGATGGTTCATCCCCGTCCTGCTGGGATTGTGGCTGGTGGCCTGGCTGGGAACGCCCGCCTATAGCCCCTTCCACTACGGCGCGCACGTGCTGCTGGTAGCTGCAGTCGTTATCTCGATCATTCTCTGGTTGAAGCCCAAGGTTTACGATGCCTCGGATGTCGAAGTCGCCGGTCTCTACTGGCACTTCGTGGACCTGGTCTGGATGTTCATTTTCCCGCTGGTGTACCTGATGTCAACCAGGATTGTTTAACGCAGAAACGTGTAAGTCCAAAACTTTTGAGGAGCTCGACTTCAAATGAATGACTCAACCCAGTTAGCGCTGGAGCAGCGGGCCGCCGCGGAGCAGCGGCATCATGCCAAAGGACAGTTTCTGTGGGTCTGGGCCGCGTTGCTGCTGATGACCGGCATAGAAGTTTATCTGGCCTATCAGAACATGGAACTGGTCCGGATGCTGTCGATCCTGATGGGATTGTCGCTCATCAAGGCCGGACTCATCATCGGTTACTTCATGCACCTGAAATTTGAGATCTCGGCCATGAAGTGGGTTACCATGAGTTCGCTGGTCTTTTGCCTGGCCATGATGCTGGTCTTCTTGCCCGATGCATATCGCATCCTGCACCTGGGAGTGGGAGTGAAATGAAGCTGCGTGTCTGCACCATCGCGGTATTCCTGTTGCTCTGGGCGGCGCCCGCGTTCAGCCAGGGCTGCGCCATGTGCTACAGCAGCGCCAAAGGCACTACCAAGGAAGGCCAGAAAGCAATCAGCCGCGGTGTCCTGGTATTGCTGCTTCCCCCGCTCGCCTTCATGACCCTGGGCGCAGGCATGGCAGTCCGCTACAGCCAGAAGCGCGACGACGAAAACAAGTAACCCCCACAAACCACGTAGGGACGGGTGCCCTCACCCGTCCTGGCCGAGCGAAGCTCGGCCCCGCTGCAATGGTTGTGCGACGCACGCTGAGATTTAACTCGGCGAGCTGTGCTCGCCCACGCCGACGAGGGCGTCCGGGCCTACGTGAAACCACCAGACTCTCCCCCTGCCTTATAATAGAAAGATTCGCTAGCCGCTCCTGAAGCCTCCTGAGCACCCTCGGGAGGTCCAAAGCGGCTCGGACGGGTCCTTCTTAACTGATGTCCACGGAAACGATAGTGGTTCGCGGTGCCCGGGTTCACAACCTCAAGAACGTGGACTTCGAAATCCCGCACAACTCATTGACGGTGGTTACCGGCGTCTCCGGCTCCGGCAAATCGTCGCTTGCCTTCGATACCATCTACGCCGAAGGCCAGCGCCGCTATGTCGAATCGCTCTCCGCCTACGCCCGCCAGTTCCTGGAGCGCATCGAGAAGCCGGACGCCGACTCCATCGACGGCATCGCCCCGGCCGTAGCCATCCGCCAGAAAAACACCACCCGCAACCCGCGATCAACGGTAGGCACAGCCACCGAGATCTACGACTATCTCAGGCTGCTCTTCGCCCGGGTCGGCCGGACGTACTGCCTGCAGTGCGGCCAGGAAGTAAAGAAAGACACGGTTGATGAAGTAACCGCGACCATTCTCGCGCTGGGCGAAGGCACCCGCCTGAACGCATTGTTCCCGCTGCAAAGCGGAGTTCCCGCACTCGCCAGCACCGAGAAGGAACCGCGAGCGAAGAAACGAACCGCCGACCGTAGCGCCGGCGTCCCTTCGGCTTCGCTCAGGGCAGGCCCGCCGGCTGTCGCGGGGGCGTCCCGCCCGCGCCGGAAGAGCGATCCAGAACCGGCTCTCTCCGATCACCTGCGGACCCGCCTCTTCGAACTTCGCCAGCGCGGCTTCAACCGCCTCTACCAGAACGGCCAGATTTTCGAATTCTCCACTCCGGAATCCCTGCTCGATGTTGACTTCAACCAGCCAGTCTTCCTGCTGGTGGACCGCCTGGTGGTTTCTTCCGACACCCGCGCCCGCATCGTGGACGCCATCGAGATCAGCTACCGCGAGGCCGGGGAGGTCATCTTCGAGACCGCGCCGCGCGACGGCCAGCCTTCGCAGCGCCTCCGTTTTTCCCAGCGCTTTGAATGCAAGCAGTGCAATCTGCGGTACGAAGAGCCCGAACCGCGCCTGTTCTCTTTCAACAACCCCTACGGCGCCTGCCCGCGCTGCCAGGGTTTCGGCAACACCATCGACTTCGATCTCGACCTGGTCATTCCCGATAAATCGAAATCGCTGGACCAGGGCGCGATTGATCCCTGGACCAAGCCCAAATATCGGACGCTCTTCAACGAGCTCAAGCGCTTCGCCAAGCAGGCCAGGATTCCGCTCTATGCCCCGTGGGCGGAGCTTGACCCGGAGCAGCGCCGAATGGTGGTCGAGGGCGATGGCAAGTTCCCCGGCATACGCGGATTCTTCAATTATCTCGAGCGCAAGAAATACAAGCTGCACGTGCGCGTATTCCTCAGCCGCTATCGCGGGTACTCGACCTGCTCGGCCTGCGGCGGCGCCCGGCTTCGCGTTGAGGCCCAGCAGGTCAGGATCAACGGCAGGAACATCTGCCAGGTCACCAGCATGACCGTCGAAGAGGCGTCGAAGTTTTTCTCCGAGGTCAAGCTGACCGAGCAGGAGGCCGCCATTGCCGACAAATTGCTGCAGGAAATTCACGAGCGCCTGCAGTTCCTCATAGACGTTGGGCTGGAATACCTGACCCTGGACCGGCTGGCGTCCACTCTCTCCGGAGGCGAGGCGCAGCGCATTCAACTGGCAACGTCGCTGGGCTCGCGGCTGGTGGGAACGTTATATGTGCTGGACGAGCCGTCCATCGGATTGCACAGCCGCGATACTCATCGCCTGATCAAGATTCTGCACGACCTGCGCGACCTGGGAAACACCATCCTGGTGGTTGAGCACGATCCCGACGTCATGCGCGCTTCAGACCGTATTCTCGATCTTGGCCCGGGCGCGGGCGAGAGTGGCGGCCAGGTGATCGCAGTGGGAAGCTACGACGAAATCCTGAAGGCCCCGGGTTCCCTCACCGGACGATACCTCTCCGGCGAGCTGCGGATACAGCTTCCCCAGGCGCGCCGCAAACCAGGTTCGCGCCAGATCAAGATTTCAGGAGCACGCGCGCACAACCTCAAAAACATAGATTTCACCGTGCCTCTGGGAATGCTGGTCGCCATCACGGGAGTTTCGGGTTCGGGTAAATCAACCCTGCTGCATGACGTCCTCTTCCAGGCCTTGTCCGCCGCCAAGCGGCAGGCCAACGGTGAGCCCCTGCCTTCTCCCGACTGGAAAGAACTCGAAGGTGACGACCTGATCGACGACGTTATCCTGGTTGACCAGTCTCCGATTGGGCGCACGCCGCGTTCGAACCCGGTTACGTACATCAAGGCCTTCGACGGAATTCGTGACCTCTTTGCCTCGCTGCCCGAGGCCAAAAAGCGCGGCTTCAGCGCCGGACACTTTTCCTTCAATATCCCCGGTGGCCGCTGCGAAACCTGCCAGGGCGACGGCACCGTCACCGTGGAAATGCAATTTCTCGCCGACGTCGAACTGATCTGCGAAGAGTGCAAAGGCGCACGCTACAAGCCGCAGGTCCTCGAAGTGCGTTATCGCGGCAAGAACATTCATGAAGTTCTGGACCTTACGGTGAGAGAAGCCCTGCATTTCTTCTCCGGCGTGCCCAAGGTGGTGGAGAAGCTGCGCGTGCTGGAAGAAGTCGGCCTGGGATATCTGCGCCTGGGCCAGTCCGCGACGACGCTTTCCGGCGGCGAGGCGCAGCGCATGAAGCTGGCCGCCCACCTGCAGCCGGCATCGCGCGACATTGGACGCCCCTCAAGTTCCGCCGAGCGCGACCCGCCGTCGTAATCGCATGCTTTATATTTTTGACGAGCCCACGACCGGACTGCATTTCGACGATGTAAGCAAACTACTTTCTGCCTTCCGGCGTCTAATTGAAGCAGGGGGCTCGATTCTGGTCATCGAGCACAATCTGGAAGTAATCAAGACAGCAGATTGGGTGATTGACCTCGGTCCCGAAGGCGGCGAACGGGGTGGATACGTGGTGGGCGCCGGTCCGCCGGAGGCCATCGCCAAGCTGCCGAATTCGTACACGGGAAAGTTTCTGGCGCGAGTCCTGAATGGAAACGGACAACCAACCAACGGCCGGAAGTAGCACCGTCCGCGTAGGGGCAGGTGCCCCCACCTGCCCAGCCGAGCGCAGCTCGGCTACATGGGGCGAGGCTTGCGGAATCGAGCAAGAACCCCTCGGCGAGCTGCGCTCGCCCGCCCGGACGAGGGCGTCCGGGCCTACGTGTGATCGTGCTGCTGATCGCCCTTGCCGTGCCGCCAAGCCCAGAGCGGCAAGACCGTCCGTCACCACAAAGTCGCCGTTGACGATCCCTCTTCCCCACCTGAACTCATTCAGGCCGAAAGCGCCATCGAAAAGCAGGATTACGCCACCGCCGAACCGCTGCTGAAAAAAGTGGTGGCGCAGGATCCCGACAACTTTGCCGCCTGGTTCGATCTGGGATTTCTCTACAACGCGCTGGATAAGACCGACGACTCGATCGCCGCCTACCGCAAGTCGGTCGCGGCCAAGCCCGGCGTCTTCGAATCCAATCTGAATCTTGGCCTGATGCTGGTGAAAGCCAGGCAGCCCGGCGCCGAAGAGTTTCTGCGCGCCGCCACAAAACTGAAACCCACTTCGCACGTTGCCGAGGGCCAGGCCCGCGCCTGGTTGTCGCTGGGACACGTGCTCGAAGCCGGCAATCCTGACGGGGCCATCGCGGCCTACAAGCAGGCCGCGCTGCTCGATCCCAAAGACCCTGAACCGCATCTTTCTGCCGGCCCGCTGCTGGAAAATCAAAACCGCTTTGCCGACGCCGAGCAGGAGTACAAGCAGGCCTTCGCTCTCGACCCCTCGTCCGCCGACGCGCTGACCGGCATGGCCAATATTTACATGCGCGGCCATCGCTACACCGAGGCCGAGGATATTCTGCGCAAACTGGTCGCGCTCCATCCCGGGGACGCCGGCGCTCACATGCAGTTGGGCCGGATGCTGGCCGCCGACGGCCAGAACGAGCCTGCCATCGCGGAGTTGCAGCAGGCCCTCAAGCTGGCCCCCGGCGATGCCTCGGCACAGCTCGACCTGGCCGATCTATATGTCAATGCGAAGAAGTACGATTTAGCCGAGCCGCTGTATCGTTCCCTGCTGGCGGCCAAGCCCAACGATCCCGAGTTGCGTTACGGGCTGGGGAGGCTGCTCCTGCAGCAACGCAAGTTTCCCGAGGCCCAGCAGGAACTGCTGGCCGCGCTTCAGCTCAAGCCCAGCATGGGGACGGCATACGGCGATCTGGCCGCCGCCGCCAATGAGAACAAGAATTATGAGCTGGTCATCAAGGCGCTGGACGCCCGCGCCAAGCTTCTGCCTGAGCTTCCGATCGGATACTTTCTGCGGGCCACGGCCTATGACCACTTGCGTCAGTTCAAGCCGGCAGCGGAAAATTATCACCGCTTCCTCGAAACCGCGACGGGGAACTTTCCCGACCAGGAATGGCAGGCCCGCCATCGCCTGATTACGATCGAGCCCCGAAGATGATAACCATGCGGACCCGGATATTTATTCTCGCGTTCCTGGCGCTGGCCGCCCTGCCCGCGTTCGCTCGCAAGGAAGAAAGCGTCGATCAGCTCATCGCCCGGGCCGAAACCGCCCAACCGAACGATCGTCCGGCCCTCTACCTTAAAATTGCCCGCCTGAAGGAGGAGGCTGCCGACAAGTTTTACGACAACGGCGACGCCAACGCAGGCAAGGCTGCCCTGCAGGACGTGGTCACCTACTCCAAGAAAGCGACGGATGCGGCCATCGCAACCGGAAAGAAACTGAAGAACGTGGAAATCACATTGCGCAAGATGGCCGAGAAGTTTCGCGATATCAAACGTACCGTGGCCTTCGACGATCAGGCCCCCATCCAGCAGGCGGTGGACGAACTGGAGAAAATGCGCACCGACCTGCTCTCCGCCATGTTTGGGAAAAAGAAGGGCAAATGACTTTTCTACGCTTCAGCCTTGCGGGGTTGACCCTCTTTCTCTTGCTGGCCCCCGCTCTGGCCCAGCGCCAGCGCGATCCCCTCACCGATCCGGAGATCGATCAGCTGCGCGACACGGCTCTCGAGCCCTATCTCCGGCTCAAACTCTATGTGGGTTTTGCCCGGGCCCGGCTGGCCGCGCTCGAGCAGGCGCGCTCCGATCCCAAGACCACCGACCGCGCCCAGGCCACCCATGATCGCTTGCAGGACTTCCTCGATGTTTACGACGAGTTGAACGACAACATCGACACCTACGTCGAGCGCAAATCGGACCTGCGAAAGGCGCTGAAAACCGTCATCGAAGGCGACACTGAATTCCAGTCCAAGCTGCGCGCCCTGCGGGACGACGCCACCGCCAAAAAAGAAGAAACCGGGCAATACGAATTCCTGCTCTCCAATGCACTCGATACCCTGGATAGCAGCGTGCAGGACCACCGCCAGTTGTTGGCCGAACAGGAAGAAGCAGCCAAGCACAAGAAGACCGCCAGGCACTGAAGGCAAAGCAATCCGATGGCGCGGTAAGAAGTTTCGTCGTGCTAATCTAGCCGGACGTGAGGCACAATCCTCTCCAAATCTTTGAACAGGCATTCCGCGAGCTTCGCCCGGATGCAGCTTTGCCTGCGCTGAAAGTGGAGTTCTTCGCCTTCACCAGCGTCAAGAACACCATCCGCATGCGCGAAGGCAAACTGCTGGTGCGCCTCTCGGACCTGCTGGAAGGCGCTCCCTCTTCCGTGTTGAAGGCCATCGCCCACATCCTGCTGGCCAAGATGTACCGCCGGCCGATTGACCGCGAGGCTGCGGCCCGTTATCGCAGGTACGTTTCCAGCCATCACATCAGCCGCAAGGCCCACCTGGTACGCCAGATGCGGGGACGTAAACGTCTCGACTCTGCCCAGGGCCGCACCTACGACCTGGAAGTTCTGTTCGAAGATCTCAACCAAAGGTTTTTCCATGGCCTCATGGCCCGCCCGCGGATGACCTGGAGCCGCGACCATGCCCGCAATAGCCTTGGCCACTACGACCCGGCGCACAATGCCATCGTGGTGAGCCGTATCTTCGACCATCCCCGCGTTCCCCGCTCCGCCGTCGAGTACATCGTGTATCACGAAATGCTCCACCTCAAGCACCCGGTAAAATTGCGGGGCAGCCGCCGCTGTGTGCACTCGGCCGAATTTCAGGCAGAAGAAAAACTCTTCCCCCAACTGGACGAAGTAAAGCAATTCCTGAAAGGCCTCTGATTTTGTTTTTTTTTGCGGCCTTCGCGGAACCTTTGCGTCCTTTGCGGTAAAGGGTCTGATCTTGTGCCGCAAGCAGGGAAAACTTTTAAGCGCAAAGGACGGAAACAGCTGTAAACGAACTCTCAAAGCTCCGTTGACGCCCGTACCAAGGGGGGCTATTCTTTAAGCAAGGAAGCAATAACCTGTTAAGTTGCAACCGAGTTGCAATAAGAGGGTTTTCCACAAGATGCTCCAGGCATTCATCGTTACTTTGCGCGAAGGGGTCGAGGCGGCGCTGATCGTCGGCATTACGTTGGCCTATCTGGCCAAAATTGGCCGTCCCGAACTGCGCAAACCCGTCTTTGCCGCCCTGATTTCCGCCTTCGTGGGCAGCATCGGGATCGCCATCCTGCTGTCGCGCACCCAATGGAACCAGGACATTTTCGAAGGCTGGATCATGCTCATCGCCGCCTTCTTCGTCATCACCATGATCATTTTCATGATGAAGACAGGGCGCGCGCTCAAGGGACAGATTGAGGGTAAAGTCGGCCTTCTGGCCGGTCGAAATGCGGCCTTCGGCCTGTTCCTTTTCGTCTTTCTGATGGTCCTGCGCGAAGGCGTGGAAACCGTCCTTATCCTGGGAGCGGTGTCGCTGAACTCCACCGAACTGCTGAGTTTCCTGGGCACATTGTCGGGTGTGATCGTGGCCATCGTATTTGGCGTGATGTTCGTCAAGGGCAGTGTGCGCGTCAATCTTCAGAAATTCTTCCGCGTGACCACCGTCATCCTGTTCTTTGTAGCGGCGCAGCTGATCATCTCCGGTCTGCACGAGCTATCTGAAAACGGCGTGCTTCCCTCTTCGCGCGAGGAGATGGCCCTGATCGGACCCATCGTGCGCAACGATCTGTTCTTCTTTGTCACCATCGTTGCCCTGGCTGCTCTTAATGGTGTTGTTCGAGGTCAAACGCCGCCAGCCTGCCGCCCTTTCCGATTCTCCGGCGGAGCGCCGCAAGGCACAGTGGAGCGCACGCCGCGAGCGCCTGTGGATGGTTTCGGTTTATGCCAGTTCGTTCCTGTTCATCGTGATGGTTACGGCTGAGTTCATCTATGCCAAGAGCGTGAGCGCGCTCTCGCCGGCGACTGCCGTCACTTTCACGGATGGACAGGTCAGCATTCCGCTGGCCCAGGTCGCCGACGGTGATCTGCATCGCTTTGCGGCCCGGGAAAACGGGGTCGAAGTGCGCTTCTGGCTTTACAAGAAGCCCGACGGCAAGGTGGCCACGGTTTTCGACGCCTGCGAAATTTGTGGCCCGGTCGGTTTCTACAAAGGGCCGAACGGCGTAATCTGCAAGAACTGCGCTGCCCCGATCAACGGACAATCCGTGGGCATGACCGGCGGCTGCAATCCGATTCCGCTGCGCGCCGAACAGACCGCGGATGCCGTCATCATCCGGGAAACCGACGTCGCGGCCGGCGCCCACATTTTCCAACCCTGACCCATGTTCCTGCGCCTACTTTATGAGTCCTTCCGGCGGCAGAAGCGCCGCAAAATGCTGGCCGGAGTTGCCATCATGCTGGGCGTGGGCGTGGCCACCGCCATGATCGCCGTGGCTACCGACATCGGCGACAAGATCAGCCGCGAGCTGCGCACCTACGGCGCCAACCTGATCGTCACTCCCCAGGAAGACACGCTGGATGTCGAGATTGGCGGCGTCAACCTGAAGCCGCCCAGCGACGGCGCCTACCTGAACGAAGCCGACCTCCCCAGAATCAAAGGCATGTTCTGGGGCAACAATATCGTGGGTTTTGCTCCCATGCTGCCGGTAAGCGTAGCCGCTGGGCGACGAAAAGAATGTGACCCTGCTGGGGACATACTTCGCGCGGCATCTGGTACTGGGCAAACGGGATTTCGTGACCGGGGTGCGCACTACGCATCCCTGGTGGAAAGTGCAGGGCAGCTGGCCGGATGACTCTTCGGAAGACGTTCTGATCGGCGATCACCTGGCGGCGAGGCTAAAGCGAGCGCCCGGGCAGGAGATCGAGATTGCGGGCCGTCCTCACCGCATTGCCGGCATTCTCTCCACCGGCGGGCCGGAAGACAATCAGATCGTAGCGCCCCTGCCCATTGCACAGCAGATTCTCGGCAAGCCCGGCGCAGTTCGCCGTGTCTATGTCAGCGCCGTGACCAAACCCGAAGACGCCTTCGCCCGCCGCGATCCCAAAAGCATGTCGCCCGAGATGTACGACCGCTGGTACTGCTCGCCCTACGCGCAGTCCATCGCATTCCAGTTGCAGGAGGCCATCCCGCACTCCCACGCGGAACAGATTCGCCAGGTAGCGCAGAATGAAGGCACCGTGCTTTCCCGTATCCAGGGACTGATGCTTCTGATCACGCTGGCGGCGCTGCTGGCCTCGGCGCTGGCGGTTTCCGCCTCGATGGCGACCGCGGTGGTGGAGCGGCGCGGCGAGGTGGGCTTGATGAAGGCGCTGGGCGCCGGCAATCTGGCGGTGGCCGTCCTGTTCTTTGCCGAGGCCACGCTGCTGGCGTTGCTGGCAGGCGCTGCGGGATTCGCCGCGGGCGCGCTTTTGGCCCGTCAGATTGGGCACTCCATTTTCGATTCGCAGATTGCCATCCAGCCTGTGCTGCTGCCCATTATTCTGTCGATCGCCGTGCTGGTGACTTTTGCGGGCAGCGCGGCCGCCATCCGGCGGGCGGTAAAGTTTGATCCGGTGTACGCGCTGCGGGGTGACGCTTGAGCTCTTCTGACAACGCCCGCGTCGCCCGACGCCGTGAAGCCGCGCCCCACACTTCGATGTTCCTGCGCATGCTGTGGCGTGCCGCCGTCCTGCGCCGTGGCCGGGCCGCTTCGGCTGTACTGGCCATGGTCGTGGCGGCCGCCGTGGCCACCGCCATGCTCAACCTCTACGTGGATGTCCAGGCCAAACTGCGGCGCGAATTTCGCAAATACGGCGCCAACATCGTTGTCGTCGCCAGAGACGGCCAGAGCCTGCCTGACGATACTCTGGCTAAGGTACGCTCGGTGCTGGGCGAGGGAGGCACCGCGGTTCCCTTTGCCTACGCGGTTGCGCGTACCGCGGATGGGCGTTCGGTGGTCGTTGCCGGAACGGATTTCGCACAGGCACAAAAGTTAAATGGCAGCTGGTGGTCGGTAAGCGCATGGCCGAAAGCTTCTAACGATGCGCTGGTTGGCACCCATGCAGCCAGTGCCCTGGGCGCATCGGGGAAGCCCTTTGATCTCAGCTTTCAGGGCCGCAGCATTCGGCTCAATCCGGCCGGCAGCTTGCAGACCGGCGCTGCGGAAGATAGTCGCATTTACATTTCCATAGCCGATTTTGTGGAGTGGACCCATCTCCCTTACTCAACGGTCGAAATCTCGGCGTCAGGCGCGGCCGAGGACGTAAGCGCCGTCATCCAACGTCTCGGGCAAGTCCTTCCCGCGGCCGACGTGCACCCGGTACGCCAGGTGACCGAGGCCGAGGCCAGTGTCCTGGGCAAGATGCGCTCCACACTTCTGGTGGCCTCCATCCTGATCATTCTCACTGCCGCGGTGTGCGTCCTTTCCACTTTGACGGGATGGGTCTCGGACCGCCGCCGCGACTTTGCCCTGATGAAAGCCCTCGGCGCCTCGGGAAGGATGCTGCAGGGGTTCTTTGCCGCCGAGGCCGCCGCACTGGGCGCGATTGGCGCGGTTTTTGGTTTTGCCATCGGAGTAGGCGTGGCGATCTGGATCGGCTACGCCAATTTTCATGCCCCGGTCACTCCCCGCCTGAGCATTCTGCCAGTGGTTCTTGCGGGTGGGATAGCCATTTCCCTCATCGCCGCGATCCTGCCAATATCTCTGCTGCGGCGGGTCCAACCTGCTACCATCCTGAGGGGAGAATGACATGATCAAGCTCAGCCATGTCAGCCGCCTGTACCCGGCCCGGGCCGAGACCAATGGCGGCGTCATCCGTGCCCTGGATGACGTATCTCTCGAAGTTGCGCCCGGCGAATGGCTGGCCGTCATGGGTCCTTCCGGCTCCGGCAAGTCCACGCTGGTCAACCTGATCGGCTGCCTTGATCGTCCGACCTCGGGCGAAATCTGGCTCGACGCGAAGACGTGGCCCGCATTTCCACCCAGGATTTGAACCGCGCCCGGGCGGAAAAAGTTGGCTTCATCTTCCAGCAGTTCCACCTGATTCCCTACCTGACCGCGCTCGAAAACGTCATGCTGGCCCAATACTTTCACAGCATGACCGATGAGCAGGAGGCGCTGGCAGCCCTGGCCCACGTGGGCTTGAAAGACCGCGCCGGGCATCTGCCCGCCCACCTCTCCGGCGGCGAGCAGCAGCGGGTATGCATCGCGCGCGCCCTGATCAACGATCCCAAAATTGTTCTGGCCGACGAGCCGACCGGCAATCTGGATGCGGTCAACGAAGAGATTGTCCTGCGCCTGCTGCGCGAACTGCATCGCCAGGGACGCACCATCGTGATGGTCACTCACGATCCCGTCGTCGCCCGCCTCGCCGACCGCCGCATCGAACTGCACCACGGCAGGATTGCCGACCAGGAAGTCTTCGCCATGGCCGACGAGGAGCAGTTTGACGAAGTCCTCGAAGAACTATGGGCAGTTGAGGAGCACGGAGAAATTGCTGAAATCGAGCGCATGGAAGTTCACGGTGCCCTGCCGGTAAGCATCGCAGTCGAGAAGATGACCGCCCTGGGCCTGCTCACCACCAAGCCGCATCCGCCGGAGGTCCACAATCACAAGCCGTTCGTGAACCCGTGCCACGATGCCCTCAAGCCTTCAGGCGTGTCCACCGGCGACGGCAGCATGATCGTGGAATTCACGCCCCGCGGCCGCCTGCGCGCCGCCGACATCATCCGCCGCCACCGCCTGGCCGAGCGCCTCTTCACCGACAGCCTCGCCCTCGACAGCGAATCGGAAATCGAACAGCAGGCCTGCAAGTTCGAACACATCCTTTCGCCCGAAGCCACAGATAAGATCTGCGCCTTCCTGGGCCACCCCCGCACCTGCCCCCACGGCGCCCCCATCCCGCTTGGCCCCTGCTGCGAGCGCAACCTGTCTCAGCGAGAACATGAACAGGTGCAGGCCTCGCAATTCAAGTAAACATCGTCCTTCGAACCAATCGTAGGAACCAATGTTAGGAACCAATACTAGGAACCGACGGTGCCCCATTCATTTCGCGTTCTTCGCGAAATGAGTGGGGTCCGTGCTACTTAGTCTTCTTCCACACCACATCCTCATTATTCCTGCGATCAATCATCGCATCGACCTTGCCGTTAGCAGCCCGCTGGAACAAACGCCGGCCTTCCGCGCCCTTGCGAAAAAATATGTCGCCTGACTCGGGAATCAGTTGGGCTTCCGGGCTGCTCCTACGTTTTGCGTAGAGGCCACCGTCGCGGACGGAAACCGTCTGCGTCACTCCAGGCGCCAGTTCGTAAGTCCCAACATACTCGCCATATTTCTTCACGTCCGCCTTCCCCGGCGCCGGGTCTTCGTAATAGCGGAACATTTGCCCGGCCACAATCTGCCACTTCCCATTGCGATACATCCAGGTATCGGTACCGTGATAGCGGGCGCTCAGGTCCTGACCGAAAATCGTTTCAGTTTCGTTCAGGTCGTAGGAAAGGATCGCCGTGTCACCCTGGATGTTGCTTTTAGGATTCACCAGTTTGATGCTGCCGGAGTAGCCCGTGGGAAGCGGAGTCACGTCCTTGACGAGAGCGGTTTTGTCCATGCCTCTTCCCTTTTCGTCGAAGTACATACAGTCGTCGGCGAAGTATTTCTGCCAGGGCGCCTGGTCACCCGCAGCCACGGCATCGAACATCTCCTGGGTGTTGCGGACTAGCTCGCCTTGCGTGATCGCAGCTTGCTTGCGCGGCACGCAGTAGGTCGTCATCACGCCAACCAGCAGTAAAATCGTGGATCGGATCATGAATGTCCTCTCCCTCCGGTTGAAATCAGTTTCAGAAATGAAGCTCGCAAAAGCGTGAACCACGAAGGACACGAAGGATCACGAAGGCCGCGCTCTCGAGCTCTCCTTCGTGGACCTTCGTGTCCTTCGTGGTTCACGCTTCTTGCTCACCGGAGCGTTACTCTTTTTTTATCCTAACTCCAGCCGCCGATTCTCCGCGCAAAAACTCAACCCGCCCGTTATGATGTCTCTTCGCATATCTTCATGGCCAGCGCTCGGCGACCCTGCATCGGCGTATTCGATTCCGGTTTTGGCGGACTGACAGTCCTCAAGGAACTGGTCGCGCTCGCCCCCGACGCCGATTACATCTACTTCGGCGACACGGCGCGCCTACCCTACGGCTCGAAGTCGGCCGAGACCGTTGCCCGGTACGCTATCGGCTCGGCGCAATACCTCGAACAACATGGCGCCCAGATGCTGGTGATCGCCTGCAACACGGCCACCGCGCTGGCTCTTGACCAGATCACGCAGGCTGCCGGCGTTCCCGTGGTGGGCGTCATCGAGCCCGGAGCAGCGCGGGCCGCGGCCGCCAGCCAGACGCGCAACGTGGTGGTCATCGCCACCGAGGCTACAGTGAGCAGCCACGCCTACGCCAGGGCCCTCCAGGCGCGTGGAATCCAGGCCACGGAAAAGGCATGCCCGCTGTTGGTGCCGTTGGTCGAAGAGGGATGGGCAGAGCACCCGGTCGCGGAACAGGTGGCCCGCATTTATCTGGACCAGGCGTTTACCGGCGACTTCGAGTCCGCCGACGTGCTGGTGCTGGGATGCACCCACTATCCCCTGCTGAAGCCGCTGTTCCACCGCCTGGTGCCGGCCGCTGTGACCATTGTCGATTCGGCTGATTCCACGGCCCGCGTGGTCAGCCAGTTACTCCGCAAAGGTCTGCCCAAGCCTTCCACTGAAAGCGAACGCCGCGGAGTACCCCGCCTGAAATTCTTCGTGACCGATTCAGTGGATAAATTCCGCCGGATGGGAGCGCAGTTCCTGGGCAGTCCGATCGCTGACGTGGCGCACGTCGAATTAAAAGAGTAACTGTCACCCTGAGCGGAGTAGCTGCTTCGCTTCGCGAAGCAGCTACGCAGTCGAAGGGCCCCTATAGCAAGATCGATGCGTGGGTTGAGGGGACGTTGCCGGAGTCAGGAGAAGAAGCTCGTGAACCCGGAGCTCAGAGCGGGCATAGGGGCCCTTCGACTCGCCGCGATCGCCCGCAAGCGGACGATCACGACTCGCTCAGGGTGACACTGGGTGTTGAGCGTTCTTGTACTGGGGCAAAAAAGCGGCCGCGAGTTTGATCGCGGCCGCTTTCCAACAAAATGAATTTCAGTACAGCCGGAAGCTGACTTCCACGTTGATCTGCACTGCCACCGGCTTACCGTCTTTCATGGCCGGCTCAAACTTCCACGTCTTGACCGCTTCGATGGCTTTTTCGTCCAGTCCCAGACCCAGGCTGCGGGCCACGCGAATGTCTCGCGGACGTCCGTCCGGCCCTACCACCAGCCAGAGGACGCATGTGCCCTGATACTTCGCCTTGCGGGCTTCTTCCGAGTACTCAGGATCGGGCTGATACACAACTCGTGGTGCGCTCACTCCGCCGCCTACACGAAATACTCCGCCACCCACGCCGCCGCCGCGGCCCTCACCTACGCCGGGGCCGGTGCCCACGCCAACGCCGCCGCCTGAGCCCGAGCCGATGCCGCCGCCCGAACCGGTTCCGTTCGAGGGCGGGCCCGAAGGTAGGTGCGACATCGGGTCACCCAGGTTAGGCAGATTGTTCATCGCCAGCTTCACCTGCGGTGGGACCACAACCGTGGGCTCGGCCGTCAGCTTGGGATTATCGTTCCGCACCACCATCATCGGAGGCGTGATCTGCTCCATCGACTGCTTGGGCAATTTACCTTTGGGTGCCTGGAACTTGTCGCGATCGCCGCCGCCACCACCGCCGCCCGAGAGTGTCTTCGAGGGCTCGAGGGGAGGAATATCGTCGGGAGAAACCAGAGTTATCGCCTCATGCGGCTTCACGATCTGCTGCACCACTCTTCGACCCAGCAGCGTAATCCCAATGATGGCAGCGATGGCCAGCATGTGCACGACGGTCGAGCCCAGCACGCCGTTTTTCTTGTAATCGTAGAAGCCCCAGATGTCCTTGACCGGGACCGGCTTCGAAGTCAGGACCAGCGGAGGCAACTTCTTGGGAAAGAAAAAATCGTCCAGATTCTGAAAAAGCGACTTCCACAGCGGCTCTTCCAGAGTACTTTTCGAAAGCAGCAGATTGAGTTCGGGTTCGGCTTCGCCGCGGGGTTTCATCTCAAGTGTTGGCATAGTTGACCCGACTTCGACTGCTTTGCGCCGGGACCCATCGGCAACCGGCCTTTAGCCTGATCTATCTTAAGCTTGATGAGCACATGAGCTGCCAAGTTGCTTTCGGGGCACCAAATACTTCATGCTCCCTCTCGAAAGCGCAACCCGACCCTGCCGCTATGCTTCCCTGATTCTTTTAGATGCCAGCTTCCGGCAAACGTTACTCTGGCAAAATTGTACACGTTTCCCAGGCCTTTCCGACAGTGCTTTTGGGGCTGCCGCTCACGCCATCCCCGCTTGCCCCGGGGGCCTGATTCCGCGGGTCAATGGACGTTCCTTCCTTCGCTCCCTATAATGAAAAAAATCAATCATTTGGGAGAAACCAACCGAGTGCCGCTGGAGCTGAAATCCACCATCAATCTGCCTAAGACCGGCTTCCCCATGAAGGCCAACCTGCCCCAAAATGAGCCTAAAGCCCTGGCTCGCTGGGAGGAAATGGGCATTTACGGCCGCATTCGCGAGGCCAGGCGGGGGGCTCCAAGTTATGTCCTGCACGACGGTCCGCCCTATGCCAACGGCCCCATTCATCTCGGCCACGCGCTGAACAAGTGCCTGAAGGATTTCATCGTCAAATCCAAAACCATGTCCGGATTTGACTCGCCCTACGTCCCGGGATGGGACTGCCACGGCCTGCCCATCGAGATCAAGGTTGACCAGCAACTTGGCGGCAAGAAGCTCCAGATGGAGAAACTGGAAGTCCGGGAGGCGTGCAGAAAATACGCGCAAAAATTTCTCGATCTGCAGCGCGAGCAGTTCAAACGTATCGGCGTCTTCGGACGCTGGGACAACCCCTACTCCACCATGACGCCGCAATACGAGTCGGTGGTGCTGGCAACGTTCTATGACTTCCTCGAAAAAGAATTCGTCTATAAGGGGTTGCGCTCGGTTTACTGGTGCATCTTCGACAAGACTGCGCTCGCCGAAGCCGAGGTGGAGTACGAAAACCATACCAGCCCGACGGTCTGGGTAAAGTACGCGCTGGCGGAAGACCCGGCGCGGCTCGATCCCGCGCTCGCCGGAAAAAAAGTTTTCACCGTGATCTGGACCACCACGCCCTGGACGCTTCCCGCCTCCATGGCGGTGGCCTTTCATCCCGACGCGGAGTACGTAGCGCTCGAATCCGCGGGCGAGGTGTACATCGTCGCCCAGCAGCTCGCCGCCGAGTTCACCGGCAAAGTCGGGCTGAAGGAGACTCATGTTCTCGCCCGCTTCCCCGGCAAGAAATTGGAATACGCGAAGTTTGCCCACCCCTTCCTTGATCGCACCGTCCTGGGTGTGCTTGCCGACTACGTCACCATGGACCAGGGCACCGGCGTGGTCCACACCGCGCCTTCGCACGGCGCCGACGACTTCAACACCGGCGTCAAGTACAAGCTCGACCTGACCACCAACGTGGACGCCGCCGGCATCATGCGCAACGGCCTGCCCGAATACGACGGCAAGAAGGTTTTCGACGCGAACCAGCCCATCGTGGAGTTGCTCAAAAAGCGCGGCGTGCTGATGCACTCCGAAAAGCTCGAGCATTCCTATCCGCATTGCTGGCGCTGCCACAATCCCATCATCTTTCGCGCCACCGAGCAGTGGTTCATCTCCATGGAAACGCCGATGCCGGGCGGCACCCTGCGCAGCCGGACGCTCGACGAAATCAAGAAAGTGAAATGGGACCCGGCCTGGGGCGAAGAGCGCATCTCGAACATGATCGCCACCCGCCCCGATTGGTGCATCTCCCGCCAGCGCATCTGGGGTGTGCCGATCGCCGTGTTCCTGTGCGAAGGCTGTGGCAAGCCCTTGAACGATCCTGCGCTGAATCGCAAAGTAATCGAACTGTTCGCGCGCGGCGGGGCCGACGCCTGGTACACCCCCGCGGCCGACGCCCTGGTTTCCGCCGGAACCAAATGCGCCAAGTGCGGCCATACGAAGTTCACAAAAGAAACCGACATTCTGGACGTGTGGTTCGAATCCGGATGCAGCCACGCCGCCGTGCTCGGCCACGAACCCGGCCTGCCCTGGCCCGCCGATCTTTATCTCGAAGGCGGCGACCAGCACCGCGGATGGTTTCACTCGTCCCTGCTCTGCGCGGTCGGCACCCGCAACCAGGCTCCCTATCGCGCCGTCGCAACCAATGGCTGGACGCTCGACGAACAGGGCCGGGCTTTGTCAAAATCGCGCGGCAATGACGTTGATCCCGTCGATATCGCCAACCGCATGGGTGGCGAGATCGTGCGTCTGTGGGTGGCCTCCGTCGATTTTCGTGAAGACGTAGTCGGCTCCGAGCAGCTGATGCAGCGCGTCGCGGAAAGCTATCGCAAGATCCGCAACAGCCTATTCCGCTACGTCCTGAGCAATCTCTACGATTTTGATCCGCAAAAGACACGCGGTCACATTCGATGAGATGGACATTCTCGATCAGTACATGCTGCGCCAGACCGTGGCCATGGCGGCGGACGTGACCCGCTGGTACGACGAGTTCGCCTTCCACAAGATCTATCACCGCATCAATGACTTTTGCGTGGTGGAGCTGAGCGCGTTCTACTTCGATGTGTTGAAAGACCGCCTGTACACTTCCGCCCCGGACTCACGCGCCCGGCGGGCGGCGCAAACCGCGATCTGGCGCATCGGCGAAGCTCTGGTCCGCCTGCTGGCGCCCATCACCAGCTTCACCTGCGAGGAAGTATGGCAGTACCTGCCCGCCCTGCCCGACCGTCCGGCCAGCGTGCATCTGGCAACCTTCCCCGCCGCATCTGACATTCTGGGCGCTTCGGTGCCCGCGGATGACCCCAAGCAGCGTGAAGACTGGAGCACATTGCTGGCAGTCCGCACCGAGGTGTTGAAGGCGCTCGAAGAGGCCCGGCAGAGCAAGCTGATCGGCGGCGCCAACCTCGAAGCCCAAGTCACGGTAACGGCGGCCGAGCCGGTGTTCTCCGTCCTGAAGCGCTACCAGGAGCGGCTACGATACCTGTTCATTGTTTCGGCGGTCACGCTGGTTCAGGGCTCGTCAGGCAACGGCACGGGTGGAGTGAGCGTCCAGGTGAGCAAAGCCGACGGCACCAAATGCGAGCGCTGCTGGAATTACTCCACCCACGTGGGCGAGGACAGCGTCTATCCCACGGTATGCGAGCGCTGCAGCGCGGTGCTGAAAGAAATCGGTGAATGAGCGCGGGATAGATGTGCGCAGCCCCGGCCGGGCACAACGGTCGCTGTGGCTGGAGAGCCTGAAAAGATCCGAATGACGACCCATACCACGCGCGGCTTCCACTTCACCATCGCCCTCCTGGTGATTGTCCTTGACCGCGCGGCCAAGTGGGCGGTCACGAAAAACATTTCCCTGCATGACAACATCCAGGTGATTCCGGGATTCTTCCGTCTCACCCACGTGGAGAATCGCGGCGCAGCCTTCGGCATCTTCGCCGACTCGCCTTCGGAGTGGAAGATTGCGGCCCTCGTCCTGTTCTCGATCGTGGCCCTGGCCATCGTCTCCGTCCTGCTCTGGCGCAACAGCCATGCCATGCACACTACGGGAATTGGGTTAGCGTTGATTCTTGGTGGCGCGGTGGGCAATCTCTGGGACCGCCTGCTCAGCGGCCGGGTGGTTGATTTCCTTCTGTTCTACGTCGGCCAATACCAGTGGCCCGCATTTAACGTGGCGGATAGCGCGATTGTGGTGGGCGCCGGCTTGCTGGTCATCGAAATCCTCCTCGGAAAACCTTCGGCGCCGCCGAAACCCGCCTGAAAAAGCTTAACCGCAAAGGTCGCAAACAAATGCCGCGAAAGTCGCCGGTAGATTCTTAGCGTCCTTCGCGGCAGTTCCTTTGCGTTCTTTGCGGTTTAAGTGTTTCCTCTAAACTACGCCGATTTCTTTTGTTCCATCTGGGCGTAGAACTCCTTCGCGCCTTTCTCCATCTCCTGCTCGCTCAGATCGGCTACGTGCGTGGCCACAGTCCAGGCGTGGCCGAAGGGATCCACGAAGTGGCCCAGGCGGTCACCCCAGAACATGTCATTCACCCCACCCGGGGCTTTGCCGCCGGCGTCCACTGCCCGCTTGAAGACCTCATCCACGTTGGGCACATAAAGGTAGAGCGCCCCGGTATAGGCACCCGCAGATTGCGGCGACTTGCCCCCCATGCCGGGAATTTCATCCGACAGGAAGATGATCGAATCGCCGATCTTTATTTCAGCATGAATGATTTTTCCGCCCGGACCCGGCATCCGCATGCGTTCCTCGGCGCCGAATGCTTTCTTGTAGTATTCGATGGCCTTCGCGGCATCGTGAACCACCAGGGACGGGGTTGCGGTATGGAATCCCTCAGGAACTGGTTTAACATTGGCTGGCATTAGATGGTCTCCTTTGCGTTTGTTACATCAGTTGTAATATAGGGCCAGTCTAGTATTCGAACTGTGGACATCTTAGTCCTCGCGTGCCTGTGAGGAATAACAAAAGATTGTAAAAAGTCGTAACCGGCAGACCGGGGATGCCGGGGCAGAGCCATTATGCGCGTTGTAGATTGTCGTGCCATCTTTTACCGTGATCGTGCTCACATAAGTCTTCGCCTTGAGTTTGTGGGTCTATGCGAGCAGAATCACTCGCAGTTTGTGGATTTATTTGGCGGGCACCAATATCGGAGCGCCTTTGTCCTTCACGAAGAACACGACGAATTTTGCCGGTTTGGTTTGGCTTGCGTTTCGTCCGACGACGTGGACATCATCCGGCCCTTCGTAGAAGGTCTGGCCAGGGGTCAAAGTTACCTCTTTTCCGCCCCTCACTTGCATTACGATCGAGCCCTCCAGCACGTAAATAAACCCATAGGCATTGTGACGATGGATGGGGTCCGAACTGCCTGGCGGATATTCCACCGTGATCATCAGACCTTCCTTGCCGGGAAACTTTGTCAGGTCTTTCGACATGAGCTGCGTTACCTTCGCCTCCTGTGCCATCAGCGTGCTGGACACGAGAATCACCACCTCCAAAATTAGTCTTGGGAATTTCATGACCTAACCTTTCGCTTGACCGGCGCCATTTCAATGCGACGTGTGTACTGGTCGTCTTCGCTTTTATGCAGCCGTACTTATTTCACTCCTGCCAATCGGCCTAGACTTCCAGATTCCTTTTCGCGTAGTAGAGGATGAACGCGGATGATCGTCTTTCCCTTGATCCGCTCCGTCCGGCTGAAAGCCGCAACCGCATCGTCGAGGGCAGCCACTTCGCCGATGTTTGTCCGCAGCCGGCCCGCCCGGACCCGCTGGACGAGTTCACTCAATTGGGCGCGATCGGGTATGACGACGAAGTCGATAGTCAGTCCGCCAGAGGGCCGCGCCTCGGTCGGGCCAGTGACGGTCACCAGCGTTCCTCCGGCGCGAATCACGCCCGCAGACCGCTTCCCGATGTCGCCGCCGATGACATCGAAAACCAGATCGACTTCGCCGACGTCTTCCAGGACGTCGTTATCGAGGTCAACGAACTCCTGTGCGCCGAAGTCGAGAGCCGTCTGACGGGCGGCAGCGCGTCCGGTGCCGATGACGTACGCCCCGGCCTCACGTGCGAGCTGGCTCGCCATCGAACCGACCACGCCGGCCGCACCGTGTACGAGGACGCTCTGCCCCGCCTGAAGTCGGCCGTGCTCGAACAGCCCCTGCCACGCGGTCAGGCCCGGCATCACGAGCGCCGCGCCCACCGTGAAGTCAACGTCGCCCGGCAGCGGTGTGAGGTTGCGTGCCTCGACGGCCACATACTCCGCCAGCGTGCCGTCGCGATACCAGTCCGTGAGACCGAACACCCGCTGTCCAATCGACAGCCCCGTCGTGCCATAGCCGAGAGCGGTAACCACTCCGGCCAGTTCGTGTCCGGGGATTGAAGGCGTCCGGTCACGCCCCACGCGATCGATCCAGGTCGAGGGCCACGTCAGCTCATCCCCGGTGAATCCCGACGCATGAATCTGAACAAGTACGTCGTTGATCGCCGCCTGCGACTGGGGCCGCTCCACCAGCTTCACCCCGGCCGTTCCCGCCGCCTGATCCGTCACTACAATCGCCTTCATCGGTCACCTCTCACCACATAAACGTACGCATCTGCATTGTCGCGATGTATCGGGTCCGAACTCCCGGGCTGATATTCCGCCGTGGTCATCAAACCTTCTTTGCCAGGAAACTTTGTCAGGTCTTTCGACAGCAGTTCCGTTACCTTAGCCTCCTGTGCGACCAGCGTGCCGGAGACGAGACACGCCAGCGCCAGAATCACTTTTGTGAACGTGATAACTCCACCTTTCGTCTGACGGTGGTGCACGCTGGTGATATCAGCTTGCTTTTTTCTGATTCTCTTTCTCCTTGCTCACCACCGCAACGCCTGCGGGCTGAGCATGGGTACTCGGGATTTGTGCCTCTGGCTGAGTCAGCCAGATTTCGAAACGGGTCTCGCCGAGTCGTGCGTTATTGCCAGGAAGCAGTGTTCTCTCGCTGATTTTCGCTCCCGAGTAACGGGCGGTTGGATCAGCAATGACTTCGCGAGGATCTTTGAGTGTGGCCAGGCGCCGCCGGACTAGTTCATCCACCCGAAACTGTTCCGGGCCTGCAATTTCGACGATGCCGTTTACCGGCTGACCTACTGCAGCCCTCGCCACGCCACTCGCGACATCGTCGGCGGACATGGGCTGGAAAAGCACAGGTGGCAAATGCACCTTGCCCCCGACCATCGAAATGTCGGCAAGGCCCTTGAGGAACTCGAAGAACTGCGTCGCATGCACGATGGTGTAAGGAATCGTTGAGCCTTTGATCAATTTCTCCTGAGCGGTCTTCGCCCGGAAGTAGCCGCTTTCGGACAGCCGGTCGGTGCCGACAACCGATAAGGCAACGTGATGTCCTACCCCGGCGGCCGATTCAGAGGTGAGGAGGTTACGGGTCGATGTTTCGAAGAACCTCAGCACTGCTGCGTCCTCCCAGGAGGGAGAGTTCGATACGTCAACGACTACCGCGACACCCTTCAGCACTTCGGCCAGCCCCTCGCCCGTGAGGGTATTGACCCCTGTGTTGGGCGCTGCCGCTACCGCTTCATGCCCGTGCTCACGCAGCTGGTTGACAAGTTTTGATCCGATGAGTCCAGTGCCCCCGATGACTACGATTTTCATCATTACCTCCTTCATTGTTTGAGATCGTTTGCCGTCGCTGATTCAAGGCGTGGCGTGGTATGTATCGGAGTGTTGCGGTTCAGACCTGCAACAATCCAAATCGGCTTAACGGTTTTGGTTGGAGCGCGATCATGCCTGCCGAGGCCATGACGCACTCTGCGTTCGCGGCAACAAATTGTGGGGTTCGTAACACCGTAGACCTCAACGCCTCGGTTGAAGCCCAATGAATATGCGATACACCTAACTTGCCTACCAGTGCAATACAGTTCTTACCGTATTCAGAGGCCGGGCCTTTGAGGATAAATCGGCTTAAATTATCGCTTCTGGGGCAGTGCCCTGGGTAGCCATAGGAGAATGCTTACTCTGACCGGGGCCGGAATGGTCAAAGGCGCCCGGAGTACTCGCCGTCACCTTGCGCGACAAGCCACGAGGCCATGATCTTGCATAAACATGATCTTGCATAAAAACGAAACGATGTTCATCATGGGCGACATGGAAACTGTCTTCGAAGCGGCGGGTGGAAGCGACGGCCTGCTCCGCCTTGCCGACGCCTGGCATCGTCGGGTGATGGCCGACGAGGTGGTCGGCCATGCCTTCAGCCACGGCTTCCACCCCCAGCATGTCGAGCGACTCGCCGCGTACTGGGCTGAGGCCCTCGGTGGCCCCAGCACCTATTCCGACTCCTATGGTGACGAGACTACCGTGGTCAAAATGCACAGCGGCAACGGAGAGCATGACGAAATGGATCGCCGCGCGATTGCTTGCTTCGACGAGGCTTTGGCCGATATCGGACTAGCCGGCGACCCTGCGCTGCGACATAGTGCTGCACGACTACTTCGCCTGGGCGACCACCACAACGATGTCCCGCTATCACCAATCCGCCGACGATGTGCCGAACGGCCTCAGCATCCCACATTGGTCATGGGACGGACTCCAGGGGTAACACTGCGCCTGCCCTACGGCGCTCCGTACAGCTGCCGGTACACGTTGGCGTTGCGCAAGATGGCCTGCACGTATTCCCGGGTCTCGGTGAACGGGATGGACTCGACAAACTCCTGCGGGTCGCGATATTTCCCCTGCCCCAGCCAGTCATCCACCCGGTTCGACCCGGCGTTGTAGGCGGCCAGAGCGTATTCGAAGGTGCCGAACCTGTCCACCATCTCGCGGAAATAGCGCGTGCCCAGCTGCAGGTTGATCTCGGGCGTAAATAATTGCGACGAGGAAAAATGGCGCAGCTTTTCCTGTCGCGCGACTGAACTACCCACCTTGGGCAGCAACTGCATCAGTCCCAGCGCGTTGGCTCGCGACACGGCACTGGGATTGAATTCCGACTCCTGTCGGATCAGGGACGCCACCAGATAGGGATCAAGCGCGTTCTGCGAAGAAAACTTCTTGAGGTCCGGCCAGTAGGGTTTGGGAAACAGAGCTTCCCAGTAGGGACGCGGCAGCGTGGGCAAATCCACCGCGAAATAATTCGGCACGGCGCGCTTGAATACCCGGATGGCGCCGTCGTAGCGTCCCGCATCTTCATAAAGCTTGGCCATCGCAGTCGCGACCCAGTTCCCTTTGTCTTCCTCTCCTGCGGCCTGCAGTTCGCCCACCGCAAGGTCCACCAGCGCGCCGTTCTCCAGCACTTGCGCCTTCTGATAACGCAGATTGTCGGTCGGCGGTTCGCCGGCAGTAATGTTCGTTCCGGCGTTGATGGCGGGGACCCGGTCCAGCAACGCGTAGTGCTGAGGACTTGCGCCCGTCTTGATCTCTCGCAGGCGGTGGCGCGCCAGCTCTCCATAATAGAAATTGCGGAAGCGCTCGGAAATCTTCTGGTAATACGCGCGCGCCATGGCGGGATCTTTGTCCTCTTCCGCCAGGCGTCCCCGCCAGTAGAGCGCTGCGGGCACCTCCGCCGATGTGGGATAGAGCCCGATCTGCTGCTCGAACCCCGTCTTGGCCTCGACCGTCCTGCCCTGGCGCAGGCTCAGCCAGGCCACCTTCCAATGCGCGTACGAAGCGCGGCTGGCGTTGGGAAAGCGCTGCTCCAACTCCCGGTAGGCGTCAATCGCCTTGTCGTAATCGGGCTTGAGCAGATAGTAATTGCCCTCCGAAAGCAGGGCCTGCTGCAGCCAGAAACTGGTGGGCGCGGCCTGACGCAGTTGTCCCAGGTACTGCAGGAAGCTCTGCTCGTCGTTGTCGGAACGGGCGATTTCTCCCAGGTTGAAAATGCGTTGAATATTGATTGCACTCTCCGCCGGGCTCTGCATCGCCTCCAGAACTTTCTTTGCTTCCCTGTCATCGCCGGAGCGCCGCAAGGCCACCGCCAGCGCGATTTGAATCTCGGGACGATCGCTCGGGCCCACCACGCTGAGCAGGTCGCGATATTCCGCTGCGGCATCGCTGAATCGTCTGCCCTTGGCCAGAAGATCGGCGCGCGTTCGGAGTCCGTTCAAACCCACAGGGGGCAACTTTGTCGTCGAAGCCAGTTGCTTCAGTTCGACGTCAGCCTGGGCGGCCTCCTCACTCAGCGGCATGGTGACGTACAGGTTGCGCAGGATTTCCGCCGCCTTCGCCGGCTCTCCCGCTGCCGCGTAGGCCTTCCCCAGCGCTAGCTCCAGGTCGGCCCGCTGCGGCTGCCGGTCTTTCTCCAGCACCGCAATCGCATCTTTCGCCCGGTTGTCCGCCAGCAGCGCGCTGCCATACAACACCCGGGCATCGCGCTGCAACAACGACTCCGGATACTGCTTATCGAAATCAGCCAGCGCGGTGACGGCCTCCGCCGTCCGGCCGCTTTGAAAGTAGGCGGTGCCCAGATAAAAATCGACGTAATCCCCCAGGTCGCCCGCCCGAGTCTTGGCGCGGCTCAGAGGGCTCGACGGCATTGGCATAATCCTTGTCGAGAATGTGGGCATAGCCCAGCACCAGGTACGCCAGCGCGCCCGCGTCCTGCTGGGCGTGGCGCCGCGCATAGGCCTCTACCCCCGCGTAGGCGGCCGGAGTCCGGTCCTGCAGAAGCTGGCTCGCCATCGGCTTCAGGCTGGTGGAGGCGACAAGAGCGGCGTGCATCCGGCGCGACCGCGGCGTGGCAACACTACGGTGCCTGGCCGTGGTTTTGCCATGCTTCTTCTTGCCATGCGGCTTTTTGGCAGGTGGGGTTTTCCTGCTGGAGGATTGCGCGGCCGCAGGCACCGCGAGGGGGGCCAGATCGCAGCACAGCACAGCCGCGATCAAAAAGACCCGAATCAGTATCGAAGACCAACGATAAAAGACCACTATGATTAATTTCGCCGAAAGTTGGCGCCCATGATCGAAGTGTCATCCTCGGCCAGACTGCGAACCAGTTCCTGGCTGAAGTAATCGGCTCCGCCAGCCGCCGTGTTGCCATATCGTTTCTGATAAGTGATCCGGCTCTTCTCGATGTCTTCCTTGAGCCGGTCATACAAATCGTGGTTTTTGCGTCCCTCGGAAACTTTCACCTGGTTGTAGAGCTTGATCTCATCCACCAGCAGACGCGCGAAGCGGTGCGCCTTGCGATGGACGTCAGCGTCCTCGGGTGAAAGATTGGCAAAGGCATCGGTCGCCGGAGCGGGCGCCGCCGCGGCCGCCGTGACTACAGGCTCAGCCTGTGCCACCGCGACTGGCTGCTCGACCACTGCCGGCGAAGGCGGAACCGGCTCGGGATCGTGAGCAATGTGTTTTGGTGCGTGCGCAGCGAAAGGATCGGAGTGGGCTGGAGCGCTGGGCGGCGGCGGTGCGGTTTCCGCTCTCTCGCCCGCTCCCTCGGTGGATTCTTCCTTGTGCGCCTGTTTGCGCAGCGACGCCACTTCCAGCCAGGCACTGGTGGCCAGCACCAGCAATTCGACCGCGCTGGCGTCCAGCTTTCCGCCGTCGGCGCCGGCATCGGCATAGACCAGCGCCGCCACCTTCTCCTTTAACAACAACGGCAGCACCAGCACCTTGTCATCCGCGGGCGCTCCGAATTTCGCTACAAATTCCGGATCGATATCGCGAGTCGCGCCACTGAACGGCATGCGCGATCTCAGGGCCTGTTCCGGCACTCCCGTAGTCACATTGAGGGGAAAGTCCTTAATGGTGTCGTCGCCGTCCTTGTCGAAGCCGCGTCCCTGCCAGCCCGTCGCCGCGCCTGCCTTGACTACGAAGAGCGCTCCGCGCCCGCTGTAGCGCACCGCATTGTCCAGCAGCGTGCGCAAAATCTCCCGTTGGGTCGTGCCTGATTGGATGGCTGAAATCGCTTTCAGCAGATTGGCCGATCCACTTTCTCCCGAAGCGCCCGCTGCCGCCTCTGCCGTCCCTTGCGGCAGTTCTTCCAGAACTCGGCGCACCAACTCCTCGCGCAACTGCGGGACGTGCCTGTCCAGGACCTGGGACACCACCTTCTCCACGATTTGTTCCACTCCGGTTCGCTCCGCCATGGTCAGGTCAGCTGTTTGGCCGCTGGATCCGGCTTTTTTGCCCTTCATCCTGGTTAAACCTTGATTATAGGGTCACTTGCCCGCTGTTTTCCGGTCACCTAAGGACGTGTTCTACTGCGGAAGGGCCGCTCCTTGGAATTTATCGTAAACCGCACCGCTATAGATACGTCAAAACAAATAAGCCGAAAGTCGGGTTACCAAGTAAAATAACATTTCTGCCGCCGCTCTCAGGGCGCGAAAATTGTTGCATCGGAAGGTAGATGACAGCCATCCAACCAAATGTAAGCGAGCCGGTCAGCGACGAGCTGGCGCTGGTTCAGGCCGCCAAAGGCGGGGACGTAAGCTCGTTCGAGGAACTGGTCCGGCGTTACGACCGGAACGTATTTCGCATCGCACAGCACATCACGCAAAACCGCGAAGACGCGGAAGATGTAGTGCAGGATGCGTTCCTCAAGGCTTACACCAACCTGAAGCAGTTTCAGGGCCAGTCGAAGTTCTATACCTGGCTGGTGCGCATAGCGGTCAACGAAGCGCTGATGAAGTTACGGCGCCGGCGTCCCGAGCGCATGGTTTCGCTGGACGAAGATGTAAAGACCGAGGAAGATTCCGTCCCCCGCGAAGTCGCGGACTGGAGTCCGAATCCGGAGCAGCAGTACAACCAGGCCGAGCTCAAGGAAATCCTGAGCAAGACGATTCAGGGACTTCCTCCCAGCTTCCGCACGGTTTTTGTGCTGCGCGACGTAGAAGGGCTTTCGACCGAGGAAACGGCAGACGCGCTGGAACTAAGCATTCCCGCGGTCAAGTCGCGCTTGCTGCGGGCCCGGTTGCAGTTGCGGGAACGGCTCAGCCGTTACTTTCAGAAACGTGAGAGCGGAGATGGCAAACAGTGAAGTGCGCTGAATTCCTGCAGGAACTGACAAACTACCTGGACGGCGTCCTGGACGACCGCACCAAGGCTGAACTGGAAGACCATCTGGCCTGGTGCCACAACTGCTACGTGGTTTGCGATACCACCAAGAAGACCATCGAGATTTACCGCGGTTCCCAGCTTTACGAACTGCCCGACGATCTGCGCGACCGTCTGCGTTCCGCCATTGTGGCCAAATGTGAGGCCCACAAGAAATCCGGCCCGCGCGAAGCCTGACCACACCCATCCATCCCTTTTCCCGATTTGGCCTTTGTTCCGAGCGAAGCATAACCTCTTCATCTGCAGGGCCTTTCCGCCATTCGCCCGGCCGCCATGCCGCGTATCCTTGCCTGAGTGTCCCGGCTTAAGTATCCCGGGTAGAACCTTTTTGCATCGATCTGAATCTAAGTATCTGGTTGGAAGTTGTCAGGCGCTGAGTTGAGACGGTTGGGGAGGGAGTATGATCGCGGAACTGATAGATGCTTTCTTCGGTTGTAAACATTCTCATTATAGTTTTCCTATCTCGGTTCGTCCGGTAGCGCGCCGGAATTCCGCGGCCAAGCTGACCGGTACCTATGTGGCATGTCTGGACTGCGGCAAGGAATTCCCCTACGACTGGCAGGAAATGAAGGTCATCGACTCGCCTTCGGAGCAGCGCGACTACGTGGCCTCGCTGGCCCATAAAGCGGCGGCGTAGTTGGAGGACGGGCGTCCCGCCCGTCCCGCGCACCATAGAAAAAATCTCGAAGCAAACAGACCAGGCGTGTACGTCAGCCAGGACCCAACTGGGAACCGGGAACTGAGAAACTGACCACTGATTTCTCCTCCCAATGAAAACCGGCGGCCGAAGCCGCCGGTAGGTGTGCACCGATTGACTGGATCAGTTGCTGCTGCAGTCGTCCCGCCGCTTCAGCGTGGGTCGATCATCGTCGTTGCTCTTGTCGTCGCTGCCGTTCCTGTCGGTGGTCGATGTCCGCCGCAAGCTGGGCCGGTTCCGGTCTTCCTTCTTGTCCAGGACCTTGTGCCGGTTTTCGATCGCCGCCAGCCGCGCCTTGACGTCGTCAAACTCTGAGGTCGAAACTACGTACTGCGCTCGCGCCGGCAGAATGGTGGCAATCTCTTCCTGTGATTTCTCAATCCGGTCCGGCGTCTGCGGATGCGTCGAGAACGCCTTGGCCAGGCTGCCGGGCTTTTTCTTCTCTTGTGCCTGCACCTTTTCGAAGAAGCTGATGAAGGCCTGCGGATCGTATCCCGACTTGTACATGTACTGCAGTCCGAGATAATCGGCCTCAGCCTCGAAGCCTCGCGAAAAGTGCAGGAAGGTCAGGGGAAGCGCCAGACCGGCGGCCTCATAACCGGCATAGCCGATCGCCCCGCCCACGAAAATCAGCGGGATCGAGGCCATCTGCATCAGATTGCCTCGGGTATTTTCGCGCGCCGCATGGCAGGCCGCCACGTGCGCAATTTCGTGCGCCATCACTCCGGCCAGTTCCGCTTCTTCATCGGCCGCCAGGATCAGTCCGGAGTTGACATAGAAAAAGCCCCCGGGCAGGGCGAACGCATTGATCTCGTCGGAATCAATCACCTTGATCGTAAACGGGACCTGGGCATCGGAGTTGCGCACCAGGTTCTGTCCCACCCGGTTCACGTATTCGGTGACCACCGGGTCCTGGATCAGCTTGACGCTCGACTCCACCTGCTGGGCATATTGCTTGCCCATGGCGATCTGTTTCTCCACCCCGTACCAGTTGCCCATGCCGGTCTTGCAACCTACGTTCCGGTTGCCGATGGCATCGACATCTTCCTTGCCGCCATCATGTTTTACCTTCTCCGGGTCGGCCGCCTGGATGGGTGTTGGCGCGGTGCTCTTGGCCGCCGTATCGGAGGTCGGCGTCGCGGCTCCGTCCTTGTTCTGCGCCCAGCTTCGCGGCGCCGCGTAACTCAAAGTTAACAACACAGCCGACACTGCTAAGAGCCGTAACTTCATGATGGACTCCTGTATTCCGCCCCCCCGCCCTGGAGGACCCTTTCGTGATTATACGCCCGGGCGAAAACACCGATTCCTGGGATCTGCCTATATATAGAGTTTGACGCAGGATTCCGTAGCGGGGTTACCCGGCCACGTATTGTCTTTGTTGGTAGAATTCTCTTGTCCAGAATGCAGTTGCGAGGAACCGCAAGTGAGTGAAAACGATGTGGAACGCTATGCCCCAGGCTGGCCGGGGATTTCGCCGCGCTGGACCTCGAGCGCCAAGACCGGCATAGGCACCGCGCTCAACCTGCACAGCCGGGTATGGTTCACCCTGAGCCACGGAATCCTCAACGAAGTTTACTACCCGCGAGTGGACCAGGCCTGCACCCGAGACCAGGGCCTGATTGTTACCGACGGTTCCAGCTACTTTTCCGAAGAGAAACGCCACTGTAAATTTGAAAACCACGCCATCCAGCCCGGCGTTCCCGTTTACAAGCTTACGAATACCGAATTGCAGGGCCGCTACCGGATCGAAAAGGAAGTCTTTTCCGATCCCTACCGCAATGTCGTGCTGCAGAGAATACGCTTCGTCCCCCTTCAGGGCACGCTGGCGGACTACCGTTTGTACGCTCTGCTGGCGCCCCACCTGGCGAACTGCGGCCGGGAAAATACCGGCTGGGTCGGCGACTACAAAGGAACGCCCGCCCTGTTCGCCCACCGCAACGGCGTCGCCCTGGCCTTTGCCTGCTCGGTTCCCTGGCGGAAGATGGCAGCGGGCTTCGCCGGCATCTCCGATGGCTGGCAGGACCTCGCGCAGCATTACCAGCTGACCTGGGAGTACACTCGCGCGGAAAACGGAAACGTGGCCCTCACCGGCGAGATCGACCTGGTGGCCTGCCAGGGCGAGTTCACTCTGGTCCTGGGTTTCGGCGGTATCTGGTCGGAGGCGGGGCAAGAAGCGCGCTCCACTCTGCTCGAGCCCCACGACGAACTGCGCCAGCACTACGTCTGGCATTGGAAAAATTGGCAGGACAACCTTTTAAAGCTGGACGAACCCAGCCGCGAGGTGGATCTCTACCGTCCCAGCGTGGCCGTGCTGCGCTCGCACGAATCCAAGGATTTTCTGGGAGGCGTCATCGCCAGCCTCTCCATTCCCTGGGGATTCAACAAGGGCGACGAAGACCTGGGCGGATACCATCTGGTCTGGCCCCGGGACCTGGTGGAAACCGCGTTTGGCTTCCTGGCCGCAGGCGCCGAGCCCGATGCCATGCGCGTCCTGCGCTATCTGGAAGTCACTCAGGAGCCGGCCGGTAATTGGGCGCAGAACATGTGGCTCGACGGGCGTCCCTACTGGGACGGCATGCAGATGGACGAAGCCGCATTTCCCATCCTGCTGGTGGATATGCTGCGCCGGCTCTCTCCTTTTGTTCTAGGCGATCTGCAACGCTGGTGGGCGATGGTCAGCCGCGCCGCCGGTTACATCCTTCGCAACGGTCCCGTGACCCAGCAGGATCGCTGGGAGGAAGACGCCGGCTATTCGCCCTTTACCCTGGCCGTGGAAATATCGGGATTGCTGGCCGCCGCCGATCTGGCCGATGCGGTGGGAGAACCAAACGTCGCGACCCATCTGCGCGAGACCGCGGATTATTGGAATGACAACATCGAACGCTGGACCTACGCGCAGGATAGTGATCTGGCCCGTCAGCTCGGCGTGGAAGGCTATTATGTGCGAATCGCGCCGCCGGAGTCGGATTGTGCGGCATCGCCGCTGCGAGGGATTTGTCCCCATCAAGAACCGGCCGCCGGGACAAAGTGAATCGCCCGCCGTGCACCTGATCAGCCCGGACTCGCTCGCCCTGGTGCGATTTGGTTTGCGGGCCCCCGATGACCCGCGAATCCTGAACACAATAAAAGTGATTGACGCCCTGCTCAAGGTGAGCCTCCCCCAGGGTCCCTGCTGGTACCGCTACAACGGCGACGGCTACGGCGAGCACGAAGACGGTTCGCCCTTCGATGGGACCGGCGTGGGGAGGCCCTGGCCTCTGCTGGCCGGTGAGCGGGCGCACTATGAGCTCGCGGCTGGACGTCCCCAGGCCGCCGAGGTCTTGCTCAAAGTGATGGAACTTTCAACCGAAGGCGGCCGCCTGATTCCCGAGCAGGTCTGGGATGCCGATGATATTCCCGCACTGGAGTTGTTCCGCGGAAAGCCATCCGGTTCGGCCTGTCCTCTGGTGTGGGCGCACTCCGAATACATCAAGCTGCGAAGATCATTGCGTGATGGCAAAATCTTCGATCAGCCGCCCCAGCCAGTGCAGCGCTACCAGGTGGAAGTCCAGAAGTCCTCGTTCTGCGAATGGCGATTCAACAACAAATGCCGCACCATTCCGCAGGGTAAGAAGTTGCGCCTGCTGTTGCCCTCACCGGGCATGGTGCACTGGAGCTTTGATGGATGGCAGACCGCGCAGGACACGAACACCCGCGACCCGCTCGGAGTCTTCGTCGCCGACCTGCCCTCCGACTCCCTGGCGGCGGGCCGCGAGATTGTTTTTACTTTTTACTGGCCCCAGGAACAGCGCTGGGAAGGCGTGAACTACGCCATAGTCATAGAGTAATCTGTGACATTCATCTCCCAGTTTCTTCCTTTGCGACCTTAGCGAAGTCCTTTGCGTCCTTTGCGGTTCAAGCTTTTCCGGAAACACTTAAACCGCAAAGATCGCAAAGAAATTCCGCAAAGGACGCTAAGAAAACTAATCGCTCCAATTGCTGCGCAGGATGTTCGAGTACAGAGCGCCGGCGCAGATTGCGGCCGCCGTCAGCAGCCCAATCCCTTCCCAGAAGGGCCCCAGCAGCACATGCCCCAGCCCGAACAGCGCCATATAAACCATGACGCAACCCAAGACCCACGAAAGCAGGTTCTGCCCCAGGTCATGGCTCTGAGGTACCTCGGAGGCGATGGCCGCAATCGGCCGCCATCCCGTAATTTGCGGGCGAACACTGCGGTAAAACTTGAGCAGTATCTCCTGCGGCTCAGGTTTGGTGGCGAAAGTGACAACCAGCCACACCACGGTGGTCACGCCGGTGACGAGCAGGGCCCGCATGGCGGTATCGACGGCTGAGCCCGTGGGATGAAACGTGGTAAACCGCAGGCCCACACTCATGACCAGCGCCGACGTCATCGCTGAGATTTCGCTCCACGCATTGATCCGCCACCAGTACCAGCGCAGCAGGTAAACCGCGCCAGTCCCCGCTCCGGTCTCGAGCACGATCTTCCAGCCTTCACCTACCGACTGCAGCAACGCCGCCACCAGGGCCGACGCAATTACCAGCAGCACCGTGACCAGGCGCGAGGCGACAACGTAGTGGTGTTCGCTGGCCTGACGCTTGATAAACCGGCGGTAGAAATCCGACACCAGGTAAGACGCGCCCCAGTTTAGCTGTGTCGCAATAGTGGACATGAACGCGGCCATGAATCCGGCGATCACAATGCCGCGCAGAGCCGGCGGCACATGCTGGCTGACCACCAGCATGTAACCAGTTTCCGGGTGCTCCAGGTGAGGGTACAGAACGATGGCCGCCAGCGCGGTCAGGATCCACGGCCAGGGGCGCAAAGCGTAATGCGCCACGTTGAACCAGAGTACCGAGAGCAATCCGTTGCGCTCATCCTTGGCGCTGAAGATGCGCTGCGCGATGTATCCGCCGCCCCCCGGCTCCGCGCCCGGATACCAGAACGCCCACCACTGCACCCCAATGTTTACCAGGAAGGCCAACACCGGAAGCACCCAGATCGCTTCCTGCGTCAGTGGCCGTGACAAGTCAGGAAAGAACGCGGTGGCATCTCCCGCGCCCGGGCCTGCGGCCGTCTTCATTTCGGCCAGACGGGCGAGCAGCGTGCTCATGCCTCCGGCCGCTGCAACCGCATACCAGGCCACTCCGATCACGATCGCCATCTTGAGCGCGAACTGAAACAGATCGGTCCACAGCACTCCCCAAAGCCCGCCCAGCGCGACGTACAGACCGGTGAACGGAATCAGAAACAGGACGCAGATGGCCAGCGCTTTTCCGTCGCTCACACCAAGAGTGACCGCCACGATGCTGGTCATGGCTTTGGTTACCCATCCCAGAATCAGGCAGTTCATCAGCAGCCCGAGGTAAACCGCGCGGAAGCCGCGCAGAAATGCGGCGGGCTTTCCGCTATAGCGCATCTCGGCGAACTGCACGTCAGTCAGAAGCCCGGAGCGGCGCCACAGGCGGGCAAACAGAAACACCGTCATCATGCCGGAAGGCAGGAAAGCCCACCACAACCAGTTCCCTGCTATGCCTTGGGTATAGACCAGTCCGGTCACCACCAGCGGCGTGTCGGCGGCGAACGTGGTCGCCACCATCGACGTGCCCGCCAGCCACCACGAAACGTTGCGTCCGGAGACAAAGTAGTCGTCCACGCTCTTGCCCGAACGCGAGCGGAAATAAAGCCCTAGCGCCAGGGTGATTCCGAGGTAGAGGATGATCGCCGACCAATCGAGCAAGGTGAAGTTCATGGCGGGAAAGAATACAACAGGGTTTGCCGGGTTGGAACAAAAAAGTGTTATATAGCGGTGGCGCGACGGCTTCCCGGCCACGGATTGGGAGCCTGCGGAAAAACGCTATTCAACCAGGTTTCGGGAGGCCCCGACTTCAGTCGAGCCCCTAATTCGTCCGGATTGGTTCGCGCTTCAGCGCCTGCGGGTGAGCTTTCCTCGCCCTCGACGACTTTTTCAGCCGCCACCTGGGGCATGCGCCCACGGACAGAGATCGGGAATGTTGGTTGATCAGTTGGCTGGCTTAGCCCCTCTGATTCCATCACGAATGGCCGCGAGCTTGACGTACCATCGCCATTTCACTCGTTAACCTTGGTTTTTGGCGAACAAACGGCCCAAGCTTGTGCTAACCCGTTAGCGTTGATTGACCGGGCCGACCCCAGAGAACAGGGGTGTTGAGTGCAATGGCGATTTCTCGCCAAATCCCGCGACTTGAACAGCTCGCCACCAAGCGTGTACTTTTAGGTACCAACTCGGACATTCGGCTTTGATCCTCACCCCACCTTCCCGCTCTTCGAACCTCACTCTCGGAAGAAGCCCTGCGCGTGGCGCGTGCCTTTTCCTGCTTGCCGCTATGGGGTGCCTGCAAGCCAGCGCGCAACAGAAGCCCGCGACGCCACTCGACGAATTTGACCGGCGATTTGCCGCTGCGAACTCGGCGAAGGAGGCGGGTGACTTGCCGGCTGCCGCTGCCGCCAGCGAGAAGATAGTCGCCCTCGGACTCCGCGAAATGGGAAAGTTGCGACTCTTTGAAGCCGCATATCCCGAGGCCGCCAGGTTCTCCCGCAGGTCCCTCGACTTCGAGGATGTTGCAGATGCACACCTCGATCTCGCTACTGCCAGCTTGTTTACCAGCCAGTTGGACGAAGCACTCAAAGAAATCAGCCAGGCTCTTGCCGCCGATCCGCGCAACGCCACGGCCTGGAAAATTCAGGGCCAGGCGCAGATGAAGAAAAAGGACTACCGCGCCGCAGTGGAGTCTTTCCAGAAGTCCCTCGAGATTCGTCCCGACCGCGAAACCAGCTACAGTCTTGCCAGTTGTTTGCTGCGATTGAAAGAGAAGGAAAAGGCCGCGGCCATTTTCCAGCAGATGACGGTGGAGTCCGGTGATCGCAGCGGCCTCCATCTCTTGTTCGGCGACGCTTATCGAAATGCCACCCTTTACGACGACGCTATCCGGGAGTTTCAGCGTGCGCTCTCACTCGATCCTAAAGTTCCAAACGGCCACTACTTTCTCGGCCTGACCTACTTGATGCGGAATGAATGGGTGCTCACGCCGGAGGCCCGCCGGCAATTTCTCGAGCAACTGCGAATCGACCCGAGAAATTTTTTCGCGAACTATCTTCTGGGCTATATGGCGTTCAGTTCGAACCAGTCGCAGGAGGCGGATCACTATCTGGGGGAGGCGGCGAGATTGAATCCGTCTTCATCGCAAGCCTGGCTGTACCTGGGACTGAATGCCTACCGCCGCAAGGAAAATCAGCGCGCGGAGCGGCTTCTCCGGAAGGCAATCGCACTCGCCGAACGTAGCGGCGTAAACACTCACGACGATATCCGCAAGGCCTACACCAGTCTTGGCCGGATACTCATCGCTTCCGGAAGAGCAGCGGAAGGGGAGCAATACTTCGAAAAGGCGCGCGCGATTCAGCAAAACATCATCGCCGAGAACCAGGAAGAGAGTGGCATGGGTGATTCGGGCGGGTCCGGAGTTTCTTCAGACGATGTCACCAGCCTTTCGCAAAACGAGCCGCCGGTTCCTCTTGGGGGAGCGGGCAAGGATGCGGCCACGCCCTTAGGCAGCAACGCGCTGTCGCAAGCCAAGCTGACGCAGGGCCAGAAGAGACAGGCGGCGGCCCAGGAAGAATTCCTGCGTTCGGTTCTGGGCGGCGCCTTCAGTGATCTGGCCACGATCGAAGCCATGCAGGAGCAGTATGCCGTAGCTCTCGGACACTACCAGGAAGCGGAGGGATGGGATCCCAAAGTACCCAACCTGATGCGCAATCTCGGGTTCACGGCCTATCGCGCCGGGAACCAGCCGGAAGCAATCCGGGCATTGCGAAAGGCGCTGGCACTTGTCCCGGGTGATGATGCGGTTCGCGCGGCTCTGCGAGAACTGGGGACTACTGTTCCCGGGCAGGTTCCGCAAAAGAAAGAAGACAAGAAGCCATGAACTTGAGCGCGACGGACAGCAATTGAATCCGCAACCATTACATTGCATTCGCGTCCTGCTCGCCGGCGCAGCAGTGCTGCTTGCACCGATGGCGTTGAGTCAGGAGCAGCATCCGGCCGCGCCCCCTCCTCCGCCGACCGCCAGGAAGGTTCAGTGCAAAGGACGTCCGGTACCGCAGCTGGAGGACGTCACGGAGAAGGCAGGTATCCGTTTCCGCCATATCGCCAATCCGCTGAGCACATACATTGTCGAGTCGATGAGCGGCGGCGTCATTCTGTGGGATTACGATCGCGATGGCTGGCTGGACATCTATTTCACGAACGCGCCTACCATCGAGATGGCCCAACGCAAGGAATCGGCTCGCGGAGCGCTTTACCATAACAACCACAACGGCACATTTAGCGATGCGACGGACAAGTCGGGCCTGGCGTCGCCTTGCTTTGCCATGGGCGGCGCGGTGGCCGACTACAACAACGACGGCTGGCCAGATCTGTACGTGACGTGTCTCGGCGGAAATATTCTGTTTCGCAACAACGGGGATGGCACGTTCACGGATGTCACCGCGAAAGCCGGCGTCGCGGACGGTCGCATGTCGGCTGGTGCGGCTTTCGGAGATTACGACCGCGACGGATTCGTTGACCTGATGGTGACCAACTATGTTGACTTCCAACTCGACCATCTGCCCCCGTTTGGCGGCAAGTCACTCTGCAAATATCGCGGTATCGATGTCTATTGCGGACCGCGCGGATTGAAGGGCGCGGGCGATTCGCTGTTCCGCAACAACGGCGATGGCACGTTTACCGACGTTTCCAAGGCCGCCGGCGTGGATGACCCGCACGGTTACTACGGCCTCGGTGTCGTTTGGGCCGACTTCAACAACACCGGCTGGCCTGACATCTACGTGGCCAACGACACGCTGCCCAACTTTCTTTACCGCAACGACGGCAAAGGCAAGTTCACCGAGCTTGGCCTTGAATCCGGCACCGCGTTGAGCGAGACCGGCTCTGAGCAAGCCTCCATGGGAGTTGCCCTCGGCGACTACCTGCACAATGGACGTCCTTCCATCTACGTGACAAATTTCGGCGACGACTATAGCGACCTGTATCGCAACGACGGGAACTGGATGTTTACGGATGTCTCTTATGCGTCAGGGGTAGCCTTGCCCTCCTTTCCTCTTGTGAAGTGGGGCGATGCCTTCGTGGATCTCGACAACGATGGCTGGCTGGATCTGGTGGCAGTGGGCGGTCATGTCTATCCGCAAATGGAAAAGGTGCCTGCCGGCGGTAGTTACGCGCAGGCCAAGCTGCTCCACATGAACCAGAAAGATGGCACCTTCTGTGATGCCGGCAATCTGGCCGGACCGGCTCTGCAAGAAAGACGCGTGTCACGGGGCCTGGCGGTCGGGGATCTGTTCAACGACGGCAATGTGGACGTCGTGGTCGAGGACCTCGATAGCGCGCCGATGATCCTGCAGAACCACGGTGTTTCCGGCCGCCACTGGGTGAGTCTGGAATTGGCGGGTACCAGGAGCAATCGCATGGCAATCGGGGCGCGCGTTACGGTCGTGGCCGGAGGGATGACACAGACCGACGAGGTTCGCAGTGGCGGTAGTTACATCTCCCAAAGCGATTTCCGTTTGCACTTTGGGCTGGGGTCGGCAGAGAAGATTGAGTCGCTGGAGGTCCGCTGGCCTTCCGGGAAAGTTGAGACGTTCAAGAACCTCGCAGCCGATCGCTTCTATGCCCTGCTGGAAGGGGAAGGGGTCGTTCCAGCAGAGCGGGTTCGGCCGGTTTCCCACATACCGCGCTGAAATGTAGTGTCCACGGTTCAGGAACTCATCGGAAGTCACCTCTATGAAACCTAACCGCGGCCGAGCGGTGTGATATCGTTCGCGCCGCTGGGCTGGCTCTAAGCGGAGTTCCGCAGGCATTAAAATCGGCATCCCGTCCGGGCCGAGAGCGCTAACCGTAGGTGAGGGTAGTGCTCTGTCCGACCTCGATGATATAGCCGTCAGGATCGCGGATGTAGCAGCGTATCTCGCCGTATTTGGGTATCGGCGGAGTGATGAACTCGGCTCCTCGACTTTTCCATAATTCATAGCACGCTTGAATATCTGCGACGCGGAAATTCATAAAGCTATTGATGTGATTCGGGTCAGGGACGCTGAGCGTTACCGTCGGCTTATCCGGGGTCGGCCCGCCTCCAACGTTCAGAATCATCCAGATATTGGCAAGCTGAAGGTACGGAGGCGCGTTGCCGTCACCCATGGTCAGAATGCGAGCGCCGAAGACCTTTTCGTAATAGCGAGCCGATCGCTCGACGTCGGCGACGGTGAGAAAATGCGCGATGCTGATCCCCTCTCGCGGGGGCATCTCATAGCTCTTTTGTTCGATTTGTACCGTGTTCATTGATGGCTCCTTTCGATACCGTGCTCATTGCAAATACGGTGTCCCGAGTCCCGCGTCCATTCATAAACGGTCGATCGACGCCAGCTAGTTTAGGAGTGATTCCCAGTTGGCTGGCACCCTTCCAGCGGGTCCAGGTGCGGGCTGATTTTTTGGATGTGAATGAGGCGGGAGCAACTCCGCACCCTTGATCCCCTGCTTCTCGTAGTCCTGCTTTTCGTAATTGAAGAACCAATCCTCACCGGGCTCGAAGCTGGCAATGATCGGATGCCCAGTCGCCGCCGCATGCTTGGATGCATGCTGGCTCGGAGAACTGTCACAGCAACCGATGTGCCCACACTCCGCACACCGGCGGAGATGAAGCCACCAACCTTTCGGGGACGCCAGACATTCCACACATCCATCACCACTCGGTTTCGAAGCGGGATTAATTCCATGCAGACCCTTTTTCATTTCCGATTTTCCTTCCGTGTCCTCTGTTTGCAAATAATATCAAGCCACCAGCAAGATTTTCTCGACCCCACCCTTCTCCGCAGTTGCCTGTGATTCGGTCGCTTCACGGAGTGGCAGTCTCTGGCTAATCGGGATTACGAGCTTGCCATCTCGCACCGCTTCGGCCATGAACTTGAGAGTTTTCCTGTCGAATTTGGAGAATATGTGCACCACTTTGACAGATGGGTACTGCGCGGCGTCCTGCGGCGCGTCGACAACCGATGCATACACTCCTCCCGGCTTGACCTTAGCGATCAGCTTCTCGGCGGGACCGGAGACCTCCGTCTCCTCGTGACTTTTACTTATCATGGATGTCCCCGGTTTTCCCCTCGCCCTGTTAAGAAGTGTCGCCCAACTCATTGAGTAAAAAGCAATTGGGAGTTAATGATGCGATAAGAAGCTGTTTTGTTGACGCTGCCGCCGGTTTGATTGAATCTATGCCCGCCCAGACCCGCTGGCAGGTTTTCTGAACTTTCGGGAATCTCTTTAACAGGGGGACACCCATGTTTCACCTTCATGCCCGTCTCAGCTGGTTTCAGATTGTGGTTCTTGTACTGCTGCTTTGTCCGCTCGGCCAGGCGCAATCCATGCAAGATGCCAAGGTCATCGCTGCCTATCCCCTGACCATGGAGAAGGTCGAAAAGAAGTATCAAGCAACGATCGAAATGGCCCACCTCTTCAGTTCCGATGCCGCGTTCCGCCGCCAGATGCAGAATGGCCCAGAGCAAGGCACGCTGGAGGCACAGACTCATTACCTTGAGGCGGTGTCCCAGGCAGCAAAAATCATAGAAAAGCACGGCCTATCAGTTCGGGACTACGTTCTCACCACGATGGCGCTCAACACGGCGATGTTTCCGCGGGCGCCGCAAGGTTTGCAATCCCGGCGCGCGGGCGATGACCCCGCCGAGGTTGCAGCTTCTCCTGAGCACGTCAAGTTTGTGGAAGATCACCGGGAGGAGATCAAGAGGCTTCTTGCCCAAGCCGCTGCAGCACACAAGGCCGGAGCGAATTCGACGCATTGAAGATCTCGACGAATCTCCCGATGCCGTGGCACAGCTGTACTTCATCTGCGGAGGCGAGAAGTATGACCTCGATCTTTCGCGGCATCACTCAGAAGGCAATCCGCTGGTGGCATGCCGAGGGCCCTGCCTTGCCGCCTCCCCCCCAAGCCGCGCCGGCCTTGCATTGGGCCGCGATCACAGGTTAGTCTTCTCCCACACTGCGGCCACGACAACGTTTCGGGAGGCGGGTATGAACCTCAAAGTCGAGAAACGCCGGGTGGACGGGGTCACCATCGTTTCCTGTCAGGGACGTATTATGTTTGGGGACGAAGCCAACGCTTTGCGCGATTTTCTTAAACAGGTACTGACCGAGACTCCGCGCCTGGTCCTGAACCTCTCGGGCGTGACTTATATTGATAGCGGCGGCCTGGGGACGCTGGTCGGGGTCTATTCCTCGGCGCGCGGGGCCGGGGCCGATATCAAGCTTACGGGCCTGGGGCAGCGCCTGCGCGACGTGCTGCAGATTACCAAGCTGGCAACGGTTTTCGAGGTCTTTGACAGTGAACAGGAAGCGCTCACGGCCCTGGGCCGTGGGGCCGCCTGAGCGCCTGAAGTAGCCTTCCTGCGTATCGGGAAGGCTGGGGGACCGCACTCCTGCCTGCCGGAGTCGGTCGCTAGAAGGGGAATGTAGGCAGGCCAGCGCCACATGGCATTTCAACCCATCACGGGCCCGGTTTCATCCCCGGGGTCGGGAATTTTTCCCACCCTGGTTTTCGTGCAGGGGAACGACCAGCGCACCATCAACCTTGACCACACGCCGTTCACGGTGGGCCGCAAGGTGGACAAGGACCTGGTCATCGCCGACCCTCGCGTCTCCCGCGATCACGCCCTGATTACCTCCGAAGACGGGCAATTCTGCGTCGTCGATCAGGGCAGCAAGCACGGAACTTTCGTTAATGGCGAAAGGGTGCAGCGCAAGACGCTCGAGCGCAACGATCGCGTCGAGTTTGGCGTGCGCGATGTTTCCTACGTAATTTTTCATCCTCACCATGCCAGCTCCAATACTGCGCGCGAATTCCTGAGCCAGATTTCCGGGATCCAGATTTCGACCGACACCACCGATCTGGAGAAGCTGACGCTGTTTCTTGAAGCCGCGCGCAAGCTGAATACGACCGGCGTGCTCGACGAAATCCTGGTGACCCTGCTGGACGCCACCTTGAAACTGACACGCGCCGAGCGCGGCTACGTCTTCATGCGGGACGAAGAGAACAACCTGCGCCTGGCCGCCGGACGCAACTCCAAAGGCGAGCCGCTGCTCGATGACACCACGATCTCGCACTCGATCCTGGATGAAGGGGTGAAGTCGAATTCGGAGTTCGTCATCACGGACACCAGCCAGTCACTCGACCTGGCGGGCCGGCACAGCATCGTGGCCTACGACCTGCGCACCGTGATCTGCATTCCCTTGCGCAAGCCGCAGGTGCAGACTACGCGCGACACGGGGGTGGTACCGCTCGAGAGCTCAGCCGAGGTGATGGGAGCCCTCTACGTGGATTCGCGCTTCGCTTCGCGTGACATATCGAGCGTGAGCAATGACATCCTGCGGGCGATCGCGACGGAAGCGGCGTCGCTTATCGAAAATGCCCGCCTGGTGCAGGCCGAAGAAGCGTCGCGCCGTTACCAGCAGGAACTTTCGATCGCCGCTTCCATTCAGCAGCGGCTGATGGCGGTGACGATTCCCGAAGTTCCTTTTGCACGCCTGAGAGGCCGGAACCTTTCCTGTAAGGAAATCGGCGGCGACTTCTTTGACGCGGTCAATACCGACGAAGGTTTGGCCGTGGTGCTGGCCGATGTGAGCGGCAAGGGAGTTTCGGCGGCGCTGCTGGCTTCCACTCTGCAGGGCATGATCTACTCCCAGCTTTCTGCCGGCATGCCGCTGATTGATATCGTGGTCGCAGCCAACCGTTTCTTTACCCACAAACACATTGGAGAAAAGTACGCCACGCTGATCATCGCCCGCATCCGGCGCGATGGGGAACTGGAATACGTCAATTGCGGCCACGTGCCGCCGCTGCTGGTCTGCAACAAAGAGGTAATCCGTCCGCCCCACGGCAACCTGCCGGTCGGCCTGCTGGCGGATGCCACTTACGAAAGCGACCACGTCAGCCTGCATGCCGGAGACCGACTGATCCTGGTCACCGACGGCGTCACCGAGGCGGAGAACGCCCGTGGCGACTTTTTTGAGGATTCGCGCCTGGAGGCCGTGGCCGCGAAGAGTGCGACGCTCGAAGATATTTTTGCCGCCGTTGCCAACTTCTGCGGCGGCACGCCGCTCAGCGATGATTGCACTGTGGTGGAACTGGTGTATTCGGGTTAGCAGCGGCCAGCTCTCAGCTGTCAGCTTTCAGTAGATTCCATCTGAACAAATCTGCCCGTATTTCCTGTCGTGGTACATGCTTGCTGCATTGCGGAGGCCCAACTCGGTGAAGAACCTTGTCTTGCGACTCATAACCCTTGCAGTGATTCTGGCGGGCACGGCCTTTGCCCAGGCTCCGGCTGCGCAATCCGATGCGGTCGCGCAGTATGTCAACGCGGAGATGGCGCGGCAGCACATCCCGGGAGTGGCGCTGCTGGTCGCCCGCAACGGAAAAATTGTCCGGGCCCAGGGATTCGGCTTTGCCAACGTCGAACTGCAGGTGCCGGTGAAGCCTGAGACTCTGTTCCAGTCGGGTTCGGTGGGCAAGCAGTTCACCGCTACCGCCATCATGATGCTGGTTGAGGAAGGAAAGATCGGGTTGGATGACTCGATTGCGAAATACTTTCCCGAAGCCCCGCCAGCCTGGAAGCCGGTCACGATTCGCCATCTGCTGACTCATAGCGCGGGGTTCACGGATTATCCGAAAAACTTCAATTTCCGCAAGGACTACACGGAGGACGAGCTTCTTAAAATCGTGACTGGAATTCCCCTGGCCTTTCCGCCCGGCACGAAATGGAGCTACAGCAATCTTGGTTACCTGACGCTGGGCGTCCTCATTCACCGGGTCACAGGCAAGTTCTATGGCGATGTGCTCGAAGAGCGCATCTTTCATCCCCTTGGAATGCAGACGACGCGCATCATGAGCGAGGCTGACATCATTCCCAATCGCGCCTCGGGCTATCGGCTGGTCAAGGGGGAGTTGAAAAACCAGGAGTGGGTTTCGCCCACGCTGAATACTACGGCAGACGGCAGCCTCTATTTTTCGATTCTCGATCTGGCGAAGTGGGACGCGGCACTCTACACCGAAAAGCTGTTGAAACGCTCCAGCCTGGAGCAGATGTGGACGGTCGCGAGGCTCAACAACGGCCAACCGAATTCCGGCCACTACGGCTTTGGCTGGGAGATAACCAGCTCACATGGGCATCGACTCATCGATCACGAGGGCGCATGGCAGGGCTTCAAGACCCAGATTTCGCGTTACGTGGATGACGAGCTGACCGTGGTGGTCCTGGC
>CAVVYF010000003.1:0-66088 GCA_963752375.1 Terriglobia bacterium | reverse complement strand
TCCACCAGCCTTAGGAAGCACTGTGCCTCAAAACTCCCCCGGACCAGACCGCCTCGAAGGCGAACCTGGTTCAAACAGGAAGGCAGTACCATGATGAGTATCGTGCGTAATCTGTGGCATGAAGACCAGGGTCAGGACATCGCTGAATATGCAGTGATGCTGGCGGTGATTCTGGTGATTGTGGTCGGTACCATCCGGCTGGTGGGCAGCAATGCCAACAACGTTTTTTCTTCCGTAGGTAGCGCGGTCCAATAAAGACAACGTCGAGGCCCGCAGCGGCTCGAGACGAAGGGTTGGGCGAGCGCGAAGCTATGAGCCGCGCCTGCGGAGAGGTGTGTGGCGCGGGCGCCCCGCCCGCGCCCACACGACTTCTATTTCGAGCCGAATTGCAGGCGCAGACCGGCGCGGGCGAGAATCGGCGGACCTACGGTGAGCACCGGGGTGCGTCCCACGTCGTAACGCCGGTTGGTCAGGTTCTCCACCCCTACAAACAAGTCCACCCCATGACGCAGGTGACGCGACGCGGTCGCGTCCAGGACGAAATAGCGCCTCAGTAACAGCGTGTTCTGATCGTCGTCGAACTGGTTTCCTCCAAAGCGGCCCTGCACTCCGAGCAGGATGAAGGGTCTGGCGTAGTTGGCCTGGAAGGTGAACTGATGGCGCGGAACCTGCGGAATGTCGAGGCCCACCAGACTCGGATTCAGGCCGGCCAGCGCCGGATCTACGGTGAAGCTGGTCACGGTGGCGTCGGTGTACTGGTAACCGCCTGAGATGGTGAGGGAATCGTTCAGCCTTCCGCTGGCTTCCACTTCCAATCCCTGGGCTCGTGTGCTCCCCAGATTCTGACGCTGCCGGGTAATCAGGCTGGGAGTTGTGGTCAACGTGACATTGGCCACGGGGCGCGTAATCTGGTTCCAGAAAAAATTGCCGCGCAGCATTACGCGCTGGTTCCACCCGGAGACGATAGCGCCGCCTTCCGCGCCGGTCAGGCGTTCGGCGCGAAGATTGGGGTTGGACTCGGTAAATACATTGCCGGCGCGAAAGCCGCGGTAGAGTTCGTTCAGCGTGGGAGCCCGGAAGGCGCGATACCCGGAAGCGGTAAGAGAGACATTGCGCGTGAGCTTGTGCAGAAGCGCCAGGCGCGGGCTGAAGAAGGTCTCGCTGCGGTCGGGCAGGGGAGCGGCGCCGACCGGTAGCGCCGGATTGGGCGGAGCGAAGGCATCGAAGTTCTGCCAGTGGTCCACGCGCCCGCTGGCGGTCAGCATCCACTCCGGGGTGATGCGAATGATGTCCTCAATGTAAGCCCCCCAGTTCACTTCCCGGCCTCCGCCGGCGGAGGTGCTGGTGGGATTGCCGCCGAAGTATCCCTGCTCGTTGGTTTGACCGTGCACGTCGGATTCCTCGAGGCCCGCGACCAGGTGCTGGCGAGTGCCTACAGAGCGCTGCCACTGCGCGGAAAATCCTACCTGCTGGGCGGGGACAACCTGGGTGCGAGTCAGGTTCTCGCTGTCGCGGTCGGAAGCGATCGACGAGAAGGACTGATGCAGGCTCTGACGGGTGACGTAGGCATGCAGCTGGAAGGCGCCGACCTGGTGCGCATCCCAGTTTCCTCCGAGGTCCAGTTCGCGAACCGTGGTGCTGTTGGTTTGCAACGGGGTGCCGTTGTGCCGGGATTCGCCGAACAGGGATCCCCGCACGAAGACACTGCCGCGATCGCCGAACTTGCGTTGCAGCGTCAGGTCGCCGCTGGCGTTTTCTGAGTTCACGGGCGTGTCCACGGTACCCCTCAAGTCGGAGGGCACGGCGATGTAGCCGTCGGTGCGGAAGAGTTCAGAAGTCAGGCCTACGGCCCAGGGCCCAAAGGTCTTGCTGGCGGCCAGGGAAAGATCGGGCGAGTTCTCATTTCCGTAGGCGGCTTCGAGCGAAATCGCGTCCCGGTCAACCGGCGTCCGGAGAATGTTGATGACGCCGCCGAGGGCGTCCGACCCGTAGAGATGAGACGCGCCGCCACTGGCCACTTCGATGCTGCGGATGCTGACGCGCGGAACCCGGTTCCAATACACCCACCCGCCGAAGGGATCGTTCAAAGGAAAGCCGTCGCTGAGCACCAGGGCGCGGCTGGCGCCGCTCGCGCCCAGACCGCGCAGGGAAACGCCTTGCGCCGTCGGGTTGGCGGTGCGGCTGGTGGTGCGGCGGAAGAGGCTGAATCCCGGCACCTGGCGCAGGATGTCGTCGGTCCTGAACGCGGCCGTGGCGCCCAGGTCCTGAGCGGACAGGATCGTGACGCTGGTGGCATTTTCGATGACCCGCACGCCGGTACGATTGGCCGCAACCGTGACCTGTTCGGCAGCGGTCGCGGGCAGCAGAGTGATCTGCAGGGAAGTGGCGCCAGTCTGCCAGTCGACGGTGCGGAGCTGAAATCCAGGCGCGGAAATCTTCAGCACCCCCGACTCCACCGAATCTAGGGAGAAGGCAAAGCCACCGCGATGGTCGGTGACCTGCGTGGCCGAGAACGATCCACTGGTGAATGCCACTTCGGCGCCCACAATGGCGGCGCCAGTCTGATCGGTGACGATCCCGGAGAGCTGGCGGGGCGGCGAAACCTGGCACTGCAAGACCAGCGGCAGAGAGAGGCAAAAAGCGCCAACCAGCAGGATTCGAAGGGTCGGGAACGACAGCCGGATTAGTGAAAGCATGGGTGAAAAGAGGGCAGTTCCTTTGCTCAGGTCCGGCGCGACCGGCCTGCTGGCGATGAAAATCGAGCCGAAATCAGCCTGGATCATACCTCACAACACTGCGATCCGGAGAGGAGGGCGGGCCAGCACTCTTTCTCACAGGTGCAATTGTTTTCCTCCGGCGATCCTCATTTCCACGCAAGGCCAGTCCAATGCCAGCAGCATCAATCACTTCCGTAATCCCGGCTGGCATGAGGATTGCCCCTGAATAAGGGCAAGCGTGCCGCACCGGCTGTAAGCCGCTCTGGGCGCGGGAAACGAGAACATGGCCCTGCGCAGATTGTGGTTGCTGGCTTTCATGATTTCGGCGCCGGCCTTCTGTCTGGCCCGGGTCGATTCCATCCCTGCGAGCGCCGGCGGAAAGGCATCGCTGACGGAGCGGGAACATCATTTGTGGACTTCGCCGGTGCATGACTCGGAATTTGCCGCCCTGACGCATCCCGCCACGCTGGCCGCATGCGGAGCCGTACAACCGCCCCAGGCGCTGGCCACGCCCGATCCTTTGCTGGATGAAAGTGACGTGAATTCGAAAGCCAGCGTCAGCTTCATTATTGGGACTGATGGTCGTGTGCATAGCGCTCTGATTCTTGAGAGCGCCGGAGCCAGTGAAGATCGCTCCATCCTTGAGGCCGTGCGCTTCTGGCGCTACCGCCCTGCGCTGTGCAACGGAGTACCCACGGAGTCAGAGGCCAAGGTCGAGTTTTCCAGCCGCTAGGAAAGTTTTAGACTAGAATCAGCCAAAACGCTGGCTGCCTTGGGCAAGGAACGGAAATTGGCAATGTTCCGGTTTCTCGGCAAAAGAGTTAAGCGGGGCCGGGTAGCGCATGGATGAAGCCAAGCTGATTGCCAGGTCCAAGGCTGCCGTACTCCAGGCCATGCAGCGGTATGCCCTGGAGCAGAGCGTGGAAGAGTCGGTGAATGTGAATCCTGAATCGGAAAACGCGGGCCGGCAGATCTGTGCGGCTTGCGGAAGCGCGAACCGCAAGGGAAACAGCTTCTGCGCCAATTGTGGCGTCCCACTGGCGAAGACGCCGGAAGGGGCAGAAACTGCGCGCACCAATCCCTCGTCGGCGCCTGAACCGCCGGGCGACCACCACTACCATCATCATTATCATCACCACTATTTCTCCAACGCCGGCGGCCCTGAGGGACTGGCCGCTCCCGAGCCGCGGACAGCCGGCGCCAGCGCCAGCGCCAGCCGCGACCTGGCCCGAGTGCGGTCCTCGCTGAGTGGGGCGTCGTTAAGCCGGGCCGAGACCGCCCTGCGCAAAGTGACCCAGGATTGGGCGCTAGCCTGCAACGTCAAACAGCTGGACGACCTGGTGGACCTCTACCTTCCGGATGCCACGGTGCTGCGGCCGAATGTTCCGGCGGTGCGGGGCACGGCGGCCATCCGCGAATTTTTCTTTGGATTGCTCGATGCCGGCATGAGTGAAGTGGAAATGGATCCACTCCGGGTGGAGTTATTCGGCGATTTCGGTTATGAGGCTGGCCGCTGCAAATCTCTGGTCCCGAGCGCCGCGGGCAAACGCCGCGAAGAGCGCGGCAAGTATCTGGTCCTGCTCAATCGTCAATCCAATGGGGAGTGGAAGATCCTGGCGGATAGCTGGTCCAGTGATCTGAGCCTCGGAGGCTCGCTTGAGTCACCCGTCAAGTCAGTAGCAGGCGTGGGAAATTCGATCACGGGGCCGCCGCGCAGGTCCTGAGCAGGCTACATTCCCACCCTCGATCAGATTTCCACTTCCAGCTTGCGCAATTCCCGCCGCAGTTGCTCCACGTCCCGCATCTCGATGGTATGCATGCCCAGCTGCCACGCGCCCTCGAGGTTCAGGGCGCGATCGTCAATGAAGCAGCACTCCTGCGCTGGCTTCTGGGTCACCTCGAGGGCCAGGCGGTAAATACCTTCTTCCGGTTTGCGCAAGCCCACAAAGCATGAACTGATAAATACGGAGAAGATCTCGCGCAGGCCGAAGGTCTGAATGCGATATTGGTTCAGCTCCTTGGACTCGTTGTTGATGGTCGCCATGAAATATTTGCCCGACTTTGCCAGCTGTTCGGCGACCGCGAGGACTTCGCGGTGGGGTTGCGAGAGGGAAAATACGTAGTCCTTGAACACCTCGCGGGCAAAGGGCCGGGGGCGATAGAAGATAGTGCGGTCGAGATATTCGTCAAAGCCGATCTTGCCCCGCTCCAGGGAGGAAACCAGCATCTCGTGGCGGTCGAGGAACTCGGCCTGGTCGAGCTTGAATTGCTCGAGCGCGCGCTCCCTCTGGGAGCGGTCCCAGGCGTTGGTAAGCAGCACTCCGCCGACATCCCAAAAGATGGCGCTGATAGGCACGAGCATCCTCCGCAGGCAGTTTCACGGCAAAAATAGTAGAACGATGATACACGGGAAGGCTGGTGGCGCAAGCGGGAGTGTCCTTATGGTCGGGGGGTGGATTGAAGATCATCAACCACGAAGGACACGAAGGTGCACGAAGGAAGCCCTGGAGCACAAAGCCTTCGTGATATTTCGTGTCCTTCGTGGTTGATGCACTTGCCGTGCATATCACGAAACTGAACCCACTACCCTGTCCTTTTGGCGCGAGGCGCGCGGTGCCAGAAGCTAAAGAGGCGATCCGGCTTGCCGATGGCTATGGCATCCGCAATTGTTTCAGTCAGGCGGAATGGAGCGTCGGCGGTGATGAGCAAGAGCATACTCCTGGCAGTCCTGATGTCCCTGACCGGATGTCTTTCCGCCCGGCAAACGGGAATGATTATTCCGGCGCGATGTGTCCGGGTCAACGTCCAGAGTTTCACCCAGCCCTGCAGCGAGCGTCCGGATGGAAAGTTTGTGTGCGACCGGGTGGTGATTTCGGCGAGTTGCGTGGCGCCGCCGCCGCTGACGGCCACCACCGTCCGGTAAATGAAAAGCCCCGGGCCGGCGCGGGCCGGATCGGGGCGAGTGGCGGTTTCGACGGATGCAGTCTAGTAGGTCGTCGGCGTGAAGTCCTGGCGATAGCTCAGGTTGTCGATGTCGCGAAACATCGGGGTCCCCGGCGGCAGGTTCTGCGGCTGCGTGAACAGGGGATCAAAAACGTAGTTTCGGGTTGGCGGTTGATAGACCACGTAGTTGCAGCATTTAAACGTGCCCGTGGCGTAGGTCGAGTAGTAGAGGCTGACCAGCGAGCCCTTGTAGTAGAGGGTGTCATTGCTCCAATTTTCCAGGAAGCGCAGGAAGTTGTGCACTCCGCCGTCGGTCCCGAAGTAGGTCGTGCTGTTGCTGCCGTTGGGGTGCGGGAAAGTGATGTTTTTACCCGCGGCGATGGCCACCCGGTAGTAAGTAGTGACCGCCTGGCGGTATCCGTTGGAGCTGGTGGCATCCGTGGGATAGAGCATGCTGCCCAGCTTGCTGCCCGCCCCGACGACTCCTTCGTCCTGCCACTGATTCGACAATAAGGTGACGGTGTCGGCAATCACGGCAGCCGCGGCGTGGGCCGGTTCGGCGGCGGTGGGGCTGGTCCAGGTCGGGTCCGCGGGAGGAGCGGCGCTGTTGTAGTCGCCCTGAATGTAAACCGGATTCTCCGAGGCCACGGTGAATCCACCCAGGGTTCCGTCCGCGTTGGCCACCTTGCGGACAGGTACGTTGCCCAGCGAGCCATCCACCAGCTTCAGTACATGGCGCGCTCCGGTCACGCGGTTCTTGCGGCCGGTGGTATAGCAGTTCGCAATGCGATTGGTGAATGGATCGTTAGCGGTATTAATGCCAAAACCGATGCCGACGTTCGCCGCCCCGTATTTGTCCGAGCGGCCGTTGTCATCCACGTCTTCGGGAGAGCGGCTCACGTGCGCGATGAGGACTGGGGTCTCCGGCTGGCCGTCAGGGGTGCCGTTATTGGAGGAGCTGTTGATGACGTCCTCGAATCCGTAGGAGCCCTTGATGACCGAGGGCACGGCCAGAGGATCGGGCAGCATTCCGCGGCGATTCGGAGAAATAGAGGATGTATCCGTTTTGCGCGACATAGTCCACCTGGCCGCGGGGCAGGGCCTCGGGGGTCAAAGCACGAAAGGCGCCACGCGATCTGAGACTTGGGTAGTGTAATTGGCAGGGTAAACTATGGTCACTTTGGCCACTCACCAGCGTTTCCCGGTCGATTAAGCGCCGCGTGCCTTGGCCATACTCTTGCCAGTCTTAGCGGAGGGCCGGCGGGTGCTGGGAACGTAACTGCAGGTACGAAAATCGTAGTGCTGACCCAGGCAGTCGGGACAAAGATGGACCTGGTGGACCTTGCAATGGATCACGGGCAGGTCACCATGGCAGACATCGCAACCGCCGCGCACCCGGCGCCTGGAGTTTTTAGATTCCGCCGAGGCCCCGCCGGGTCCGGCGGTAGAAAGCGCGCGTGCTTTCAGATAGACTCCCGCAGCCGCGACCATGGAGCCCAGGGACACGCCGCAAGCGCCCAGGACCAGCAGGCTGGTGTCGGGATGCTCGCCCAAAGCGGCGGGCAGCATGAGGATTCCGATGACTCCGCCCAGTACCCCCGCGCCGATCATCCAGTTGCCGGTTTGTGATGACATCTTCGGAGCCTTTTTTGGCGGAGTGGAAACTTTCTCGCCGCAACCATGAAGTGAGCAGCTAATTGCGAACATAGCGAGTTCTTCGGTTTAACTCCAGATGACGAAAGTCACCCCAGCCCCTGAATTCACTTCGGGATGACCGAGGTAACTTGTCTCGGCTTACCGCGGAACTCTAACATCCCAGAAGTATGGCGCTTACGTCCCTGGTGGTGTGTGCAGATCTGAAAGCGGTTCAGGTGCTCAGCCAGATTCTGCGGGAGCTGAACATTGCCGCGGAGCATTGCGGAGATTTGAGCAGAGCCGCAACCCGTCTCGCGTCCCAGCATTTCGACGCGGTGGTGATCGATTGCCAGGACCAGATGCCGGCCATCGAACTGATTGCGGGCGTGCGCAAGCTGCCGATCAACCGGAGCACGCTGATCATCGCGCTGGTGGACGGACGAGAACAGGTACGCGATATTTTCGGGCAAGGGGCCAACTTCATTGTGTACAAGCCGGTCTCCGTGGAGCGGGCAGCAAGCAGCCTGCGGGCGGCAAGAGGTCTGATGGCACGCGAAAAGCGAATCAAACTGAGGATCGCCCTGCACGCTCCGGCATCGATCACCTACGCCGACGCGGAGAATGTGGCGGCCACGCTGCTGGATTTGAGCGAGGATGGATTGGCCATACAGTCGGAACGGCGATTGCCTCCCCGCTGCAAGGTTTACTTTCAATTCAATCTGCCGGGAGATAAATCCTCGGTGCGGTTGTCCGGCGACGTGGTGTGGCAGGATTCTTCCGGACGGGTGGGAATCCGATTCGTGGATGTGCCCCAGACGTCGCGGCGCACCATGAACGAATGGATCAAGAGCAGCCTGGCGCGGCTGGCAACGGCAGAACAAAATGCACCCAAGAAAACGCTGCCCGCCGCATCGGAGGGCGTGCCCACCCGCTTCGCAGGTCTGGGGCTTTCGGCCGCATCTTCCAATCGCCGCGAACAGGGCCGGCGCGCCTGCCGCCTGAGCGCGGATGTGTTCCGCCTGGGCGAGGGCGTTCCCAACCGATGCACTCTAAGCGATGTGAGCACGGGCGGATGCTACGTGGAGACCCCTTCTCCCTTTCCTTCGCGCACGGTGCTGGACATTGTGGTGCGCACCCATGACATGAAATTGCGGGTGCGGGGAACGGTGCAGGTGGTGCATCCCGGCTTCGGGATGGGCGTGCAGTTCAGTCTCAACACCGCCGACGAGCGGGAACAAGTGAAGCAGTTGATCGCAGCCCAGGCAGCGGAAGACAGTCTGGCGTGAGGGAAGCTATACCTCAGGGCTGAAGCCCTCTTCCGGGAAACCACTTATTGCAGGGCCGAGGCCTGTTCCACCCTAAACCTATCCTTGCCTGAGCGCACGAATTTATCCTGTTATAGGGGTCCTTCGACTCGCTCAGGATGACAAAGAGAGATTTATTTTGTTGTCAGCCGGCTTCCTGACGGAAGTAATCCAGTGACAGGCGCAGGCCTTTTTCCAGATCAACTTTTGGTTCCCATCCCAGCAGGGTCCTGGCCTTGGTGATGTCAGGGCAGCGTTGCCTGGGGTCATCTTGCGGAAGGGCTTCATGGCGAATCTTGCTCTTCGATCCGGTGACTGCCAGCACGCGCTGGGCGCATTCGAGAATTGTGAATTCGGTGGGATTGCCGATGTTGACGGGCAAATGTTCGTCCGCTTTGGCCAGCCGCAGGAAGCCGTCAATCTCATCGCTGACATAGCAGAAGCTGCGGGTCTGGCTGCCGTCGCCATATACCGTCAGATCCTCGCCGCGCAGGGCCTGCTTCATGAAGTTGGGGACCACACGGCCGTCGTTGAGCTGCATGCGCGGGCCGTAGGTGTTGAAGATTCGGGCGATGCGCGTGTCCACCTTGTGGTATCGGTGATAGGCCATGGTGACGGCTTCGGTGAACCGTTTGGCCTCGTCGTACACCGAGCGCGGCCCGATGGGATTTACGTTGCCCCAGTAAGTTTCCTTCTGAGGATGCTGCAGCGGATCGCCGTAACATTCCGAGGTTGAAGAGACCAGATATTTTGCGCCGTACTTGTGGGCGATATCGAGGGCATGAAAAGTGCCGAGCGAACCGACCTTGAGGGTGGCGATTCCGTGCGCGGCATAATCCACCGGGCTGGCGGGGCTGGCAAAGTGGAAGACGTAATTTACCGCGCCGCAGTCAAAGGGTTGATTGATATCGATCTGTTGAAATTCAAAGCGAGTCTCATTGCGCAGGTGGGCGAGATTCGACAGTTTTCCGGTCAGAAGATTGTCGGCGACGACAACCGAGTAGCCCTCGGCCAGCAGGGCATCGCACAAATGCGAGCCCAGGAAGCCGGCTCCGCCAGTCACCAGGGCGCGCTGCGGGTTCATGATTTCTTGAGTTTCCTTGCCGGGGAAGGAGTCGAAGCGGCGGCTGGGAGCGCCGGGTGTGCCGGCGGGACGGCCGACGCTGTAGTAAGTGAAGCCGCGCGCGGCCATGGCCTCCGGATCGTAAAGATTGCGGCCATCGATCACGATGGGATACTTGAGTTGCTTGAAAATGCGGTCGAGGTCGAGAGCGGCGAACTCTTCCCACTCGGTCAAAATCAGAAGCGCATCGGCGTCGCGCGCGGCTTCGTAGGGATCATTGACGAACTCGGTGCTGGAGTTCAGGACTTCGCGGGCCCGGGCGGTTGCGGCGGGATCGTAGGCCGCGATCTGGCAGCCCTCCTGCAGGAGCGATTGCACCAGCAGAATGGCGGGCGATTCGCGAATGTCGTCCGTGCCTCCCTTGAAAGCCAGGCCCAGCACGCCCAGGCGCTTGCCGCGCAGGGTCCACAGGGCGGTGCGCACTTTGCGCAGGAAGCGCTGGCGCTGGTCTTCGTTGATGCGCATGACCTCGTCCAGCAGCCGGAATTCGTAGCCGCACTCGCGCGCCACGGCGCGGAAAGCCATCAGGTCCTTGGGAAAACAGGATCCGCCGTAGCCGATCCCGGGGTTCAAGAAGCGCGGGCCGATGCGGCTGTCTGTCCCGATGCCCTGGCAAACCTGCTGCACGTTCGCTCCCACCGATTCGCAAATCGATGCCACCGCGTTGATAAAAGAAATCTTCATCGCGAGGAAGGCGTTGGAGGCGTGCTTGATCAGTTCGGCGCTTTTGGCGCTGGTGATGATCAGTGGAGGAGGGACCTGGGCCCGGTCGGGCGCAGGAATCGCGTCCTTGCGGCGGTAGTAGCTGCCATCGGTCAAGGGGGCGTAAATCTCGCGCATCACTGCGGCGCAGCGTTCGCTGTCGGCGCCCACCACGATGCGGTCGGGATAGAGAAAATCGGTGACCGCGGTCCCTTCCCGCAGAAATTCCGGGTTGGAGGCGACATCAAAAGAATCCGGGGCCGCGGCGTTGCGCAAAATAATCTTGCGCACCCAGTCGCTGGTGTAAACCGGGACCGTACTCTTCTCCACCACCACCTTGTAGCCGTTGATGGCCCCGGAAACGCTGCGCGCCACCGATTCCACGTAGGAAAGATCGGCTTCGCCCTGTTCGGTCGGCGGAGTACCGACGGCGATGAAAATTGCCTGGCTGTCGCGTACCGCCTGGTTGCAGATCGTCGGAAAAAGTAAGATCTGCGGTCGCGGTGGCGCTTTCAACAGTTCGGGCAGAAACTTTTCGTGGATGGGGACGTCGCCGGCCTTGAGCGCAGCCAGTTTGGCCTGGTCGTTGTCCACCAGGACCACCTGGTGGCCGAGGTCGGCGAAACACGCGCCCGCCACCAGTCCCACGTAGCCCGAACCCACCACCGCAATGCGCATTCGAATGTTCTCCGGCGAGTGAAACTCAACGCCGGTCAGATGCAATACTGTAGCAGTTTTTATCCGACACGGGCGACGATGCAAGGGACAAACTCAGAACTATCCGGACTCAATCATAAGGCCTGACGGCCAGTTTGCGGAGGGAGCGGTTATTGGTCACGAACCGGCGTGACGGCGGTCACACCTTTAGTTCGACGCTTTCGGGGCTGGAAAAAGCTCTTTCCCTTACGTTCCGAACCGAGCGCGATGACGGTCATCAGGATGGCGATGTTGGCGATCTCAAATGCGGCCAGGGCCCAGGGATATCCCAGCGGCTTGCGCAGGGCGTAAACGACATTGTTGACCGGGGCGGCAATGAGAATTCCCAACTGGTAAGCGAAGCCGGGCATGAGTCCGCGGACAGCGTCGGGAGAGAGTTCGTTAAGATGCGCCGGGATGATGCCCCATGCGCCCTGGACGCCGGCCTGCATCACGAAGGCGCCGACGGCGAGGGTCATCAGCGAGCCACCGAAGGTCCAGGCGGGAATCATCGCCAGACACAAAAGCAGCGCAAGGATCATGCTGCGGCGGCGTCCGAAACTTTCCGACAGATGTCCGAAGAGAATGGCTCCCAGCACCGCTCCCACATTGAACAGAATCACGAGATAGGCCACAACTTTCGAATCGAAGCCGCGCGCCGATTTCAGGAAGTCAGGATAGAGGTCCTGCGTGCCGTGGGAGAGGAACATCATGAGCGTCATCAGCAGGACAAGGTAAAGAAAAATCTTCCAGTGGCCGCTGGCCGTGCGCAGAATCGCTCTCACGGTGGGCGCCCGGTGTTGTTTCCAGGCCTCCGATTCGCGCACCCGGAAACGGATGTAGAAGGCCAGCAGCGCGGGCGCGCCTCCTACCCAGAACATGGCGCGCCATCCCCAGGCGGGCAAAACGAAGCGTGCCGCGACCGCCGCCAGCAGGTAGCCGATGGAATATCCGCTCTGCACGATTCCGGAAAGGAACCCTCGCCACCTGGGGGGAGCGCTCTCCATGGCGAGCGACGCCCCGACGCCCCACTCGCCGCCCATGCCAATGCCGTAGATGGTGCGCAGGATGAGAAACACGGTGTAGCTGGGGGCAAATCCGCACAGAAGTTCGACCACGGAGAAGAAGATCACATTCGCCATGAGCGGCTTGCGGCGACCGTAGCGGTCGGCCAGCAATCCGAAGACGATGGCGCCGACCGGGCGCATGGCCAGGGTCGCGGTCATGGTCCAGACGATGGCGCTCTTGGTGACGTGGAAGTGAAGCGCCAGCGTGTCCACCAGAAAGACGACGACGAAAAAATCGAAGGCGTCCAGGGTCCACCCCAGGAAGCTGGCGCTGACCGCATGCCATTGGTCAGAGCGGGAGGGCGGCGAAGATGAATTCAGGGCGCTCAGATTTCTCTCTCCTGGAAGATATCTGCCGGGGAAGTGTACACCGCAGGCCAGATGCCCCGGGTAGCGCCGGCGTCCCGCCGGCTGTCCGGCAGGTGTCCCGAGCGCAGCCGAAGGCAATCCCGGGAAGCGAGGCAACTTGGCTTCTTCCTCACACTGAGGCGGCGGGACGCCGCCTCGACAGCCGGCGAGACGCCGGCGCTACCCGGCGTAAGGGTCAAACAGTATTTTGTTTTTATGGCGCATTAAACCCATAGAATGAAGGGGGAGGATTGCGTATTCGGAATTTGCGATGGTCTGCATTCATAAAGTTATTGTTTTGAGTTGATTACCCGGGGTTCATTTGTGTTGACAAGACTTTTGTTTCAGGCGAAACTCCGCTCAAATGCTGTCGGAGCCATCCCGCGCCACGCTGGGACACTCGCATGGCCCGAACCATGTTAAAGCCTGACTCCAACCCGCTATCCTTCCATTGTGCAAACCCGCATCAGCGGTCCGGAATGGCCTGAACCGGATGCTGCGGAAATTGAGTCGGAAGCAGGCGGCGTCCGGCATTCCAGGGCAAGGAAGACTTACCCTCCGATCTTTCCCTGGACCTGCGGCTGCATGAAATTCTGCAACAAGCGCGCTTGACCACTGCCGCCAGTGGAGCCGTGATCGCCCTGGCCCGCGGTAACCGGATGGTGTGCCGCGCCACTTTGGGCGACAAGGCGCCGGGTGTGGGAGTTTGCCTGAACACTCGGTCCGGACTTTCAGGAGCTTGTGTGCAGACGCGGGAGATGCAACTTTGCGATGACACACTGGTCGATCCCCGGGTGAATGCAACCGCCTGCAGTGACCTTGGAATCCGGTCCATCGCGGTCCATCCCATCCTGGAGGGTGAGGAATTGTGGGGGATGCTGGAAGTTTTTTCGCTGGTGCCCCATGCCTTCAGTGATGCTGACCTGCAGGAGTTGCAAGGGCTCAGCCGAAAGATCTCGCAAACGGTGCGAGAGGCGATCGATGCGGAGCCGGCGGCGCCAGTCGCAGCAGAACCTTCTCTGCGGCTCGTAACGGATCCGGTACCGGCAGAGTCACCGGAGCAGGCGGAAGCCTTGCCGGAGCCGGTCGAGACGTATGGGGCCGTGGGTGGCCGGGATTACCGAACCGGCGCTCTGACGGCCGCAGTGCTGGCCCTGGCTGTGTTGCTGGGCTGGATGGTGGGTCGCGTGGGCTGGAGCATGGCGGTCAACCGGTCGCCGGCCCAGGCGGCAATCACTCCGGAAGAGGCGCAGGCCATGATGCCGGTGGTTCCTGAAACGTCGCCAGCCCCGCCCCGTCGAGAGGAAACGCCGGTTCCCGCCAGGACGGTTGCGGCGAAGATTACGCCGCCCGCGAAGCCGGCGCCGAAGCCGAAGACGGAACCAGCGGAGCCTGCAGGCGGGCTGGTGGTGTATGAACGCGGCAAAGTGGTTTTTCGAATGCCGCCAGCAAAAGCCGAGGCGCCCGCGGCCGCCGAGATGATGGGACCGGGCTCGATTCAAAAAGCGGCGACCCGGGAAGAAGATGGTCCGTCGCTCGCGCCGACGCAAAGCTCTCCTGCTTCCGCGAACAGCTATGTGCTGGAGCGGGTGGAGCCCCAGTATCCGGAGGCAGCCCTGCAACGGCGCGTTCAAGGTCCGGTCGAGCTCAATGTTTTAGTTGGGAGCGACGGCCTGGTCCGGAAAATTACGACGATCAGCGGGGACCCTCTGCTGGTTAGCGCCGCGACGGATGCGGTGCGGCAGTGGCGTTTCAAGCCCCATGAGCTTAAAGGGAAGGTGGTTGAGTTCGAGACCCGGGTCACGGTGAACTTCGCGCTCCCTTAGAGCTGACCTCAGGCGCTAAAGCGCGAGGCAGTCCAACTTTTTGTGGCACGACTAAAGTCGTGCCCTTCCCAACCGCCGCACGTGCAAGTCGTGCCCTTCCCAACCATCGCCATTCCCAAAGTCATCGCAGTTACCAAAAGAACAAAAGACTATCCGTAAGCCAATTCTTTCGCGCGCTGCGCGGCTTTTACCACGGCTTTGATCAATGTGACGCGCAGTTTCCCTTCTTCCAGTTCCATGATGCCGTCGATGGTGCAGCCCGCGGGAGTGGTCACCGCATCCTTGAGCAGGGCGGGATGGTCTCCGGTTTCGAGCACTACGGTCGCGGCTCCCAGAGTGGTCTGGGCGGCGAGCAGCGTGGCGACATCGCGCGGCAGGCCCACCTTCACGCCGGCTTCCGCCAGCGATTCGAGAATGATGTAGATGTAGGCGGGGCCGCTGGCTGAGAGTCCGGTGACCGCGTCCATGTGTTTTTCATCCACGACCACGGTTTTTCCCACTACGTTAAAGAGGGCGCACGCCGCCTCCACGTGGTGAGTGTCGGCAAACTTGCCTTTGCACAATGCGGTCATGCCGCATCCCAGGGAACACGGGGTGTTGGGCATGGCGCGAACCACAGCGACGTTGCTGCCCAATGCCTTTTCGATGTGGCTGGTGGGCACGGATGCGGCCACGGAAATAATGAGTTGGTTGCCGGTGACGCTGGGGCGGATCTGCTCCATCACTTCCTGCACGACTTGCGGCTTCACGCACACGAAGATGATGTCGGCGTTGCGCACCGCGGCCAGATTGTCGGTGCCCACCGAGACGCCCAGCTTTTCCGCGAGGGCACGCGCCCGGTCTTCATGCTGGACGGTGGCGAAGGTCGCCTTGGGAGAGAGCAGGCCTTTCTCCAGCAGCGCCTTGAGCAGAATTCCGCCCATCTTGCCCGCGCCCAGCACCGCCACCCGTTTTCCGGAAAGATCGAAACCCATCGCGCTGTGACCTCCGTGTGTTCTGTGTCGGCCATTGTACAGTTTCACGGGTCAGAGGCGGAGAGTAGCCGGTGTCATCCTGAGCGAAGTGGTTGCTTCGCGTAGCGAAGTCGAAGGACCTCTCGGTGGTGGGTGGATTTGGAAACCATGAACCACGAAGGGCACGAAGGTACCGAAGGAAGCCCTGGAAAACAAAGCCTTCGCGAGACTTCGGGTCCTTCGTGGTTCATGCACTTGCTGTGTCTTATCTCGAAACCGACCTCACTACCGACCTCTATATCAGCTTGACGATCGCGGTGGTGATGGGGCACGGGGGAGAGTTTCCCCTGCGAATTCGGGCAGGGCTTCGCGAGCGGGTAGGGGTCCTTCGACTGCGTAGCGTCTTCGCTCCGCGAAGACGATACTCCGCTCAGGATGACAACGTGCTCTCGGGATGGCAACTTCGCACGCTCAGGCGCTTTCCATGGCCTGGCGAGCCAGTTCGGCGATGTGGCGGCCGATGGGCAGGGAAGCCGTGGCGGCGGGCGAGGGGACATTCCATACATGCAGCATCCGGTCGGCCTGCACAAACTGAAAATCATCCACCATCGAACCGTCGGGACGCACCGCCTGGGCGCGGACACCGGAACCGTCGGCCACCAGATCAGAGCTGACAATCTCCGGTACCAGCCGCTGCAGCGCTTTCACGAACGCTCGCTTGCTTAGGGAGCGATAGTATTCGCTGGCGCCATCGCGCCAGTATTTTCCCGCCATGTGCCAGAAGCCGGGATAGGTGAGGGTCCCGGCGAGGTCGCGAAGGTTGAAATCGGTGCGCTTGTAGCCTTCGCGCTTGAAGGCCAGCACCGCGTTGGGGCCGGCATCCACACCGCCCTGGATGCGGCGGGTGAAGTGCACACCAAGAAATGGGAATTTGGGATCGGGCACGGGATAGATAAGGGTGCGCACCAGGTGGGTCCGCTCCGGAACCAGATCGTAATATTCGCCACGAAAGGGCACGATCCTGACTTCGGGTTTCTGGCCGGCCATCCGGCTGACGCGGTCGCTGTGCAGTCCGGCGCAGTTGATCACATATTTCGCGGCGAAAGTCCCGCGACTGGTCTCGACCATCATTTCCGCGCCGCGCCGGACGACGGCGCGAACTTCTGTCCCGGTGCTTACCGTGCCGCCTTGCGCGATCAGGATCTCGGCGTATTTTTTGCTGACGGCGGCGTAGTCGGTGATGCCCGTGCTGGGCACCAGCACGCCCAGCAGGCCGCTGCAGTGGGGTTCAATCTCGCGCAGCTCTTGCTGCTGCAGCAGGCGCAGTCCGGCGAGGCCGTTGGCCTTTCCGCGATCGAGCAGGGTGTGGAGGCGCGGGACCTCCTCGGCGGTGGTGGCGACGATGACTTTGCCGCAGATTTCGTGCGGCAGACTGTGGGTGCGGCAAAATTCCACCATGGCGGCCGCGCCCTCGACGCAGAACTTCGCCTTTAGAGATCCGGGTTTGTAGTAAATGCCGGAGTGGATGACGCCGCTGTTGTGCCCGCTCTGGTGGCGGGCGACTCCGTCTTCCTTCTCGACCAGCAGCAGGCGCAGGTGCGGCAGGGCGCGGGTGGCGTGCATCGCGGTCGAGAGACCGACGATTCCCCCACCAATAACTACGATGTCGAAAGTTTGATCCGGCATAGGAGCGCAGGGAAACCCGCGCCACATTCTTTATACATGGTGGCTGGAATCAGGGCGAAGTTACGGCGGTTATTCCTGCAGGGCAAAAGCGTAAACCACAAAGGACACGAAGGTACACGAAGGAAGGCAATCGAGATCATCGGATTGCTTTTCTTCGTGTACCTTCGTGTCCTTTGTGGTTTACGCCTTTTGGGGGGCGTTGCAGCTACTGCACGGTCAGGGCAACGTCCACGCTGCGGGCAACTGAGCCCAGTGCGGCATTGACCGTGATGGTGTAGTTTCCGGGAGTGGTTCCAGGATGACCTGCGCCACCTCCGCCACCACCGCCACCTCCACCCCCTCCGCCAGGACCGCTGCTGCCTCCGCCGCAGGCCACCAGCAAGGTGAGCAGCATGCCAAGAATTGCGAGGCGCGCGCACTTCTTCCTTCGTCCCCTGCGCGTTTTCTTTAAACCTCCGAGAGCCACAACTCCAGCCAGGGACAGGCCCAGGTCGTACCAGAGCGCATGCGGCCCTGCCAGTCGCGCGACCGCGGAAGTGGCCTCCGTGGTCTGGAGCTTCAACACCAGGTTCGTGTCGCCTTGTCCCGACGCGACCAGGCTGGGTGTGAACGAGCAGGTGGTCAACGGCGGCAGGGTGGCAGTCGAGCAAGACAGAGTTACGTTGGCCGGAAATACGCTGCCGTTTCCCAGCGGCACAGCGTCCAGGTTATAGCTGGCGGTCTGTCCCGCCTTGATGGTCTGGGCGGGGGAATTGTTGTTGATCACAAAATTGAAGCCGACGATGAGTTCGACCGGCGTCGATTTGTGGATGTGGGCCGCGTCGGTCCCGGTCGCGTCGATGGTGAAGTTGAAGTGGTTCTGGGCATCATTGCTCGCCGTCACGGTAAATGCCGCGCCCGAGGTGGACGGAACGAGGAGCGCCGGAGAGGGCGTGCAGGTCAGGGGCACGGCCCCGGAGCAGCGCAGGTTAACGGCGCTGCTATATCCGTCGGAAGCGGTCAGGGTGCCGTTGAACACCACGGCTTCATTCGGATTTGCGGTCAGGGACGGATTGCTGACCGCGATCGCAAAATCAGGATTGCTGGTGCTGCCGGTGCGGACGGTCAGAGACAGGGTTTGAGTCCTGGTGGGTCCGCCCGCGACCGAAGCGTTGATGGAAATTTGCGATGTCCCCAGGGGCGTGCCCGCGCCTGTGCTAATGGTCAAAGTCACCGTTTCCGGACTGCCAGAAATCGGAAATACTGAGTCTGTGTCGAAGTTGCAGGCGGCTCCGGCCGGCAACCCGCTGCACGAAAGAGTTACTTCCTGGTTGAACGAGCCTGAAGCGGTCACGTCAAACGCCGTGGGCGCAGAGACGCTGGAGGGATTCACGGTGAGGCTGCCGGGCGCGGGTGCGGTCAGATTGAAGTCCACCATATGCAGGGTGAGAGAGAAATCGCGGGTGGTGGCATTCGCATCGTGGCCCACGCCATGAGCATTGAACAAGTAATCGCCTACGGGACCGCCTGCAGTCACTTCGAAAGTTGTACCTGCAATGGTCGGTGTCGGCGAAGCGGGTATTACCGTACAAGTTGGTGGCGGTGGGGTAGCCCGGCGGGTGCATGTCACGCTCACGAAGTCGCTGAAGCCATTTTCCGCCCGCAGCGTCGCCGTGAACGTTGCGCTCTGTCCGGCGAATGCGGTCAGCTCGTTGTCGGGCGAGGCGAAGATGAAATCTGGTCCTGAGGCCAGGGTGAATTCCCATATTCCGCGGCCATAGGTTGAGGCACGGAGTTTTCTGGTTCCTCCTGAACTAAACATGCGCAACGCCGTGACGGCGACGTTGGGCAAATATCCGGCTTGTCCACTTTCAGGTGCCGGCCCAACTTCAGTCCAGACCGGGCTGGCCGTGGTACTTGCGAAAACCCCCACGTCGGTGCCGACATAGACTGTGCTTGCGGATGCGTCCACCAGAACTGCATTAGCGGGCGCGTCGGGCAGGCTCGCACTGAAGTCTGTCCAGGATGCGCCGGCGTCAGTTGTCTTCCACACGTGAGAGACGTGAAATCCCATGATGGTCATGTAGGCAGTATGGCCAGTGGAGTCGGATGGATCGATGGCGACCGCCGAGACAGGGAATCCGTAAGGGTTGGTGGTTCCGGTGCGGTCAATCCACGCGCCGGCGCCGGCGCTGACGTTTGTGGCCACCCAGATATGGCCTCCGGCAGGCACCAGGGGGCCGAGGCCATCGGTTCCCGCGTACATCACGTTGGAGAATCCGGCGGTGTCCTTGATGCCGCCCGCAGCCAGGGCCCGGACCAGGTTGACTTCGCCGCCGGTGCAGGTTTCGGAGCCACCGGTCTCGAGATTATTAGTGAGGACGGTGAATCCGCTGCCGTCCGTAGTGCCGCGCCATACCCGGCAGGTTCCCACCAGGAGCTCCCCGGAATTTTGCGGGTCCAGGATAAAGGGCGTGAAGAACGGTCCCGAGTCGCCACCCACGGTGGCGTTCGAAACCACCAGCCCGCTGCTGAAATCCTGCGCCCGGCAGTCCACGCCGAGATCGCAGCGCTCGATGCTTACATCGGTGTTGGCGGTAAACCATTGAGTGGGATTGTCGGGATTGATCTGGGTATATCCGCCATCGCCGGCGTTGACGTTGACCCAACTGCTGTCGCTTTGTGAGCTGCTGGTGGCAGGCGAGCCGTTGTTTTCCGCGCCTCCCAAAAGCGTATTGGGATCAGTGGGATGCTGTGAAAAGGAAATGAACTGGGTGATCGAGCCCAGCTTCTGGTTCAGACTGTCGAACTGGTTGCTGCCGCCGCAGGTGCCGGTGAGACAGTCCGGTGTAACCGTCCAGAGCGCGGTAGATTCCGCCATCGTTGGCAAAGTACATCACCACCCGGGTGTTGCCGCTGGTCTGCAGAAAGGATACGGCGTGCTGGTAGGGATGGACATGCGCGATCGAGCCGAAGCTGGGCGGACATCCGAAGGCATGGGTGAGATTGATGAAGGTGTCGGGCGCGCTGCCGTTGCAACTGGGCGACGCGGTGGTGATTCTGCACTTGTAAAGATTCACCGCCCCGGCATACAGGTCGGTGACTTGTCCGTCAGGGACGGCGGCCAGTTCCAGGTTGTAACTGCCCTGTTCGGTGCCGCATCCACCCAGCACGTCACCGCAATTCGTGATGCCGTCATCGTTGATTTGAGTCCAGCTGCTGCCGCCGTTCTTAGTCTGCCAGATCAGTCGGTCGCCGTTGGTTCCGTCAACGTACCAGAAATACATCTCGTTGCGGCCGGGCACGACGGCAAATTCTCCGCGATACAACAGGCAGGTGGAAGTCGTGGGGGTCGCGGGACATGAGACTGGACTCAAGCCGCCGGGCTGGCTGTTTAAGCGGTCCCAGGTGGCCCCGTCGGTCGAAGAATAAATGCCATGCCACTGGATGGCGGCGAAAAACTGCCGGCTGGTTGCGTTGTAAACCACCGAAGTCGCCGAACTCGGGTCAATGGTGAGGCCTGCATCCTTAATGGTGGCATAGTTCCATGACGCTCCGCTGTCGTTGGAGTAATAGAGTCCACGATTGGCCACGACTGGATCCTCGAGGCCCTCGACGACTCCCTGGGTCGCTCCCGAGGCGGCCGCCACCACCAGGCTGGGGTTGACGGCGCTGAATGCGATCTGGCTGAAGCCCAGGCCGGCAAAAGATCGTGTGCCCGTACTGTCCTGGGAAATCAGGGTCCAGGTGCCGCCGGCGTTGGTGGAACGCAGAATGCCCAATCCGTAGTAGGAGTCGGCGGAACCGTTGCTCTCGCCCGTGCCTGCCAGGACCAGGCTCCTGCCGGCATCCGGGTTTGTCAGTTGGGGTTGGATGGCGATTGAACCCACGGCGAGAGTGGGTTGATCGTCGGTGAGCGGAGTCCACGTAACACTTGAAGGATTCGGGCTGAGTGCGCCGGCGTTGGTGGACTTCCAGACTCCGCCGTAAGCCCCGCCGATGTACACCGTATTGCCGCTGCCGTCTGCCGGATCGACCGCCACGGCGGTGGCACGGCCTGCCACCGGGCCATAGTCCTGCACTCCGAGTCCGGTTGCGTCGGAGGCCAGGGGGGCCGGACCCAGGGGGGTCCAGACGGTGCCGGAAGCGACTCGCGGGAGCCCGGCCGTGTGTGGAGCGGCGGCATGCAATGCCCGCAGTTGCAGTTTCTGGCGCTGAGCCCGGTAGCGAAGCGCAGCTGCGGAGTGTCCGGGAAGCATCCGGCCATGGCGAAACCACTGTTCGCGTTGACGCGATTGACTGCTGCCTGGACTGGATCGGCCGGCTTCAAGGCGAATGGTTGTGCTCTGTGCGGAGACGAGCCTGGCACAAAGCAGCAGACACACGAGGACATGAGCGCGCACGCAAAAATTCATAAGCACCTGGGAGCCGCGAAACCGCTGAACCCACGACTACCATCTGCCCGGAGTGCTTGCAGTGACGGGCCCCTTTAAATCCGCCTTTATTTCTCGGAAGAGCTCTAAATGGGAATCTGGGGATCGCTCCAGGGAGGCGGCCGAGGACTGCACCAAAGTTGACTTGACTGGACTTCACAGGTCGGGCTTCGGAATTTAGTCCCCTGAGAACCGAGAACTAAAATCTGAGATCTGAAAATCCAAGACCGTTTGTGGTCCGAGGTCCGAAGTCCGAGGTCCGGTTTTGGATTCAGATCTCAGATTTCAGTTCTTAGTTCTCAGGGATTAAATTGATTCGGCCACGACTTTCTGTTCCTGTTGCCCGAGACCCGGTATGCCTAACTTGATGCGGTTGCCTGGGCGCAGGTAAAGGGGAGGTTTTTGCCCGAGGCCCACGCCGGGAGGCGTGCCGGTCGAGATGATGTCACCGGTGCGCAGGCTCATGAACCGGCTTAAGTAACTGATCAGGTGGGCCACGCCGAAGACCATGGTTTTGGTGGATCCGTTCTGAAAGCGGTGGCCATCAACCTCCAGCCATAGGTCCAGATTCTGCGGGTCGGGAACTTCGTCGGAGGTGACCAGCCACGGCCCAATGGGACCGAAGGTGTCGGCGCTCTTGCCTTTGACCCACTGGCCGGTGCCTTCGAGCTGGAAGGCGCGTTCTGAAAGATCATTGACCACGCAATATCCCGCAACATGGGAGAGGGCATCGGCCTGATCTACGTACTTGGCGGGCTTCCCGATGATCACGCCGAGTTCAACTTCCCAATCGGCTTTTTTTGCTCCGCGCGGAATTACGACGTCATCGTCGGGGCCGCAAATGGAGGATGTCGCCTTCATGAAGACCACCGGTTCGGCAGGTACGGCCATGCCGGATTCAGCTGCGTGATCGGAATAATTCAAGCCAATGCAGATGAACTTTCCCACGCCGCCCACGCAAGGACCGATCCGGGGTTTACCGGCAATGCGAGGTAAACGCGAGATGTCCGCCTGGCGCAGTTTTTCCAGCGAATCCGGAAGCAACGCCGGTCCGGCGAGATCGGGAACAAGGCTCGACAAATCGTGGATGGTTCCGTCGGGAGCGAGGACACCGGGCTTTTCCTGGCCGGGTAAACCATAACGCAGTAACTTCATCTTTCCTCCATCAAACTTTTTTGTGGACTACTCTGCCTGGGACGGCTTGACAGTTCGCACCCGGCCGCGCAGTACCGTCATCGATGCGGGTGGCAGCGTGTATTGCGCATCGGGGCTGGCATCGATTGTGGAAGTTGCCGCGGGACCGTCGGGATCAGCGTAACCCTTTTTTCTTCCAGGATGCCACTGATACTGGGCTTTTCCAAAAGTGATCATAGCAACCGGTCCTGCAAAAGAGCTGTCGGCATTGCCATCGTGGAATTTGATGCGCACGGCATGCGGCTTGTCGTAGTCCTTGTTGATCAGCAGGAGCGACCACTGCTTATCGGGACGAAGGACGGCATAGGCTGTGACCAGCACATGCCCGTCCGGGTCTTTAATGTCGCTGGATGCGGTATAAAGCTGATGCTCGGCATCGACCGGCTGCGACCACTCCTGGGTGAGCAGCTGGGCGGCGAAGAACTGCGAGGTACGCGACCGGATCTTGTAATTCGGGTCCACCATGAACATGTGATACGTGCCCCAGCTGTTGGGGCATACAGGATGCGCCGGCGAGTAGGAGAGCGCGTGGTAGTAGAACGTGGCCTGGCCGCCGGCGGTCAGAAAGCCGGCGAAGGTGTCGCCCAGCCACAGGGCCCCGAAGATTTCTACTGAAGCTTCGCCACCGTGGGCATTGGTTTCGGTGTCCAGCAGGGGGACGTTGGGAGGCAGGCCGTCGTCACGCCAGACCTGCATGATGTGAGTGAGCAGTTGAGGTTCCTGGTAGAGATTTTTCCACGGAGTTTCGCAACCGTCATACGGATAGTGTTCGAAGGACATGAAGGCCAGGTCGGAAAGCCGGCCATGGGCTTTCAGGTAATCGAGGAAGCGGCCGAACCAGGAAGTTCTGCCCTGCGCATCCGGCCAGGCTTTGATGTCCTCGGTGACGCCTTCGAAGACCGGTCCTCCTAACTTGAAATTCGGGTCCACGCGATGCAGAGCCGTGGCCCACTGCAAGTAGAATGCGCCGTAGTCTTCGGGCTGCATGTACTGGCCGTCGGGCTCTTCGCCCATCTCGACATACCAGACGGGATATCCGCGCTTCTTCAGGTAAGTCATCTGGGCCACGGAATCTTCCGGAGTGCCATAGAGCATGGCGACTGGGATCACGGCGGGCAGGCCGCGGGTAATCCCGCTGGTGTAGAAAAGGTCGAGGCCGGGTTGATCACCCGACTCCATGCGATCGGGCGCGAGGTACAGATCGGAAGGCTGGTGCCAGGGGTCCACCGAGGAGCAATAGGTAAGGGACTGTTGCTGGTCGGGAGAGTGGTGCAACATGTCTTTGAAATTTCCCTGGGCATCGACGGTTCCCAGATAGACCTCGCGTATGGCGTAGCCTACGCAGTTGCGGCGGTCGCTCGAACCGTGAGTGTCGCAGGTATTCGAGGATGCGGTCATCAGGATTCGGACAAACCTCGTGATGAGCGGAGACGGTTCCAGTGGGAGGGTTACGGTGCCCCCTTTGCCCTCGGTGACGCCTCCAGTAGAAAAGTTCTTCCAGGCACCGTTGCCCTGGTCGTCCATGGCATCCTCGCCGGTCCAGTACTGCACCTGGTAGGCGCGGGCATACGGTTCGGTCCAGGAAATGCGAATGGTGTTTACGTCCTGCTTCGTACCCAGATCGATGACCACCCACTGCGGGTGAAGCGAATCGGCTTCGCCGGTGAATCCCTGGGTGAGATATGGATTGCTCTTCCAGTAGGTGTTGAGGTCGCCGTCATCGAGGCGCGAGAAGCCGTCGAATTCTGTCCCGCCGTTGCGGGTGAATCCGCGGTGCTGCAGGGAATAGCCGTAGGAATGGCGGATCACGTCGCTGGTCGGCGTGGCGTCTCCGGTGAAGTAGCCTTTGCCGGAGGGATCGCTCCACTTGCCCTTGGGATTCCAGTGCCAGGCCTGGACGAACAGCTCTGTATTCTGGCGATAACTGACCGAGCCCCATCCCGCGGACAAGACTTGTTTCACCTGGTCGGGGCGGAAGAACATGTCAGTGGCGTTGCTGGGCACGCGGTCCACGGTGGTGCCCAGGGCGTACAGCGGGCTGAATTTGTTGACCACGTGACCGGGCGTGGCATCGACTTGAACGGTTTGCGCGACGCTCTCTTGCGACGACGTTGCGGACATAGACAAAACCAGTGCCACCGGGAGGAAGCGAACCAACCACTTTCCTGAGGTCGTCTGTTGCGGGGCCGAGATTGAGAGCATGAGCATCCCTGAAGGGAAATTGGCGTGCGCCACAGTCTAAAGAGCGGCGCTGCTTCTTGGCAACCGGTTTTGACGGTGAGGCCCGCGCTATTTAATCGTTATTGGCCGATGAAAGTGAGAGCCCGGTCTTGTATAATCGCGGCACTTCGAGCCCGCCGCAGTAGCGGCGGCCGGGACTTTCACCATGGCCCTCAAGGTATTCAACGACAAGAGCGCGGCCAGCAAGGCCGCAGCCGGGCAGGCCGGCAACGCGATTCGCAGCGCCATTCGAGATCGTGGACAGGCCCGGATCATTGCCGCGACGGCTGCTTCTCAACTCCTGTTTCTGGACGCGCTTACCCGCGAGCCTGGCATTGACTGGAAGCGGGTCGAGGTTTTTCATCTGGATGAGTACATCGGGCTGCCGATTACTCACCCCGGCAGCTTCCGCAAAATGCTGCTGGAGCAACTGGTGGAGAAAACCGGAATCACCAGATATCACCTGTTGGACGGCGATGGCGATGCCGCGGAAGTCGTTCGCCGTGTGGGGAAGGAGTTGGCCTCCGCGCCCATTGACATCGCGTTTCTGGGAATCGGCGAGAACGGGCATCTCGCCTTTAACGATCCGCCGGCTGATTTTGAAATCGAGGACCCGTATCTGATCGTCACCCTGGACGAAGCTTGCCGGCAGCAGCAGGTGGGCGAGGCCTGGTTTGCGGACCTGTCGCAGGTGCCGACGCAAGCCATCTCGATGTCGGTGCGCCAGATTCTTAAAGCGAAAGAAATTCTTGCGGTGGTGCCGGACACGCGCAAGGCGCAAGCGATTAAAGCCTGCTTTGAAGGCGAGATCAGTCCCATGGCGCCGGCGTCGATTCTGCGCACACATCCGAATGCGACGGTGTATCTGGACACAAATTCCGCGGCGCTGCTGAGTCCGGCCGTGCTGGCTTCAGCATAAGGTAATCGCCGCGGCATCGAGGCCCGTCGAATCGCCCGCCGTCCAAATTCCTGACGCCAGCCGGACCATCGAATGTGATCAAGCCGCGGGTGTATTTGAGGTGCCTCAAGTTTTTGCGTGCTTTGCGGCTTTCTTTGCGCCCTTTGCGGTTTAGGGCTTTTCTTGTCCGCGGCAAACGTCAACTTCTTTAACCGCAAAGGTCGCAAAGGTCTCGCGAAGGCCGCAAAAGAAGCATCCTCTTACATTTGGGATGGATCCGATCAGGCTGAAGAGAAGGATGGCGAGCACGATCACGGTGAAGACCACGTACATGTGGTCGCGCTCCTCGGCAAATCCACAAATCGAAAATATTACCCGGGCGACCGGAGTGGCGATCAGGAACAAAAGCCCGAGTTGGATGATGCCGCGGCCGTTGAGCGCCATGGCGTCACGCACGATGCCGGGCAGACTGCGCAGGTCGGAAGGCTCGCCCTGAACACGCGGTAAGTCGCGGTCGCATGAGCCGTGCCGGGAGAGATACATGACGGCGCCACAGAAGACGATGGCTGCGGAAAGCACCACGCCGGCGCGCAGCAGTTTCCCAGGATGTTTTCGATTCTCTTGTCAGTCCAGGCCCGCTCGACGATCATGTTCATAACCTCCCTGAAAATCCCTTGTAGAGCATTTCCATTCCCAGCAGAACGATCACCACGCTGAAAATAATCCGCAACCATTTGGTTTCCGCCTTCACCAGGATGCGGGTGCCCACCAGGGAGCCGGCCAGGACCCCCAGCATGACGGGCATGGAGAGTCCGGGATCGATGTAGCCGCGGTGCAGATAAACGCCGGCGCTGGCAGCGGCAGTAACTCCGATCATGAAGTTGCTGGTGGTGGTGGAGACCTTGAAGGGAATCTTCATGGCCTGGTCCATGGCAAGAACCTTCATGGCGCCGGAGCCGATGCCGAGGAGTCCGGACAAAGCGCCCGCCACAAACATGATGCTAAAGCCCGCGGGCACGCGCTGGACGTTGTAGCTGGCGCACGCCTTCAAGGTCAGGGAAGCTGCCGTTGAGGCGCAGTCGCGTGGCCAGCGGATCGGGCGGGACATTGCGTTCCGCCAGGGGACGAGGTTTCCGGGAAAGATAGGCGGAGACGACGAGCACCATTCCAAAGATGATGGCAATCGCGCTGGTTGAGACCCAGATCGCCAGAAACGCGCCCAGCAACGCGCCGAGTGTGGTCGCAATTTCCAGAAACATGCCGATTCTGATGTTGGAGAATCCTTCTTTAACGTAGGCGGCGGCCGCGCCCGAAGAAGTGGCGATCACGGAAACCAGGGATGCGCCAATCGCGTAGCGGATATCCACTTTGAAAAACAGGGTCAGCAGCGGGACCAGAACGACGCCACCGCCGAGGCCGGTCAAGGCTCCCAGCAGGCCCGCAATCATGGAGCCGAGGAAGACCAGGGTAGTGAATTCCAGAATATTCATCTAGTGTGCTGTCCCAGAAATACATGGAATAGGGAAGTGTAAGCGGCGCAGGTCGAGTTGGCTGAGGCAGCAGATCCCTGCACTGCGCTCGCTTTGCTTCGCTCCGGTCGGGATGACGGTGTTAATTCTACGAATTTCCGGGCAGGACGCTGGTTTTGACGGGTTTCCACGGGAAGAGACGAACTAATGTCCGTAGCCGTCTCCATCGAGGGTCACTTTGCCCCGGAACATGCGATAGACGACGACAAAGTAAACCAGCGCCAGGACCATGCCGAATGCCCCACCATACCAGCCCCACACGGAGGGCATAAGGGCCGGAAAGCGCGTTCTGCACTGTGATGTCGTGGCCCAGATCGTTGCTGGTGGGCAGCAGGCGCGGGTACAGGGAAATCGCGGCGCCGACCAGCATGGTCGAAAGATAGATGCACGAGGAGACAAAGGCCTTGCGATCGGCTTTCCCGCGACAGAAATAGAACATCCCACCCAGAGAACAAAGCACCACAACCGGAACGGCGAAGGCCACGGGATACGCGTGGTAGTTGATCAAGGAGTCGGAGCGAACTGCGATGGTTGCGATCAGGCTAACTACCGTGAGGGCGCAGAGCACGATCCAGGAGCGTTGGGCAAAAGTGCGAGCACGCAGCTGCAAATCGCCCTCGGTTTTCACCGCCAGATAGAGCGCTCCGTGAATGGCCAGGGCCACCAGGGCGACCACGCCGCCGATGACGGTGTACCAGTCCAGAATGCCGGGTTGAGGACCGACTCGCCAGTTGGTCCAGAGCGGAAGGAAGAAATAGCCATCCGGCTGGAGTGGAACGCCACGAATTACGTTGGCCAGGGCCGCGCCGAAGAACACCGCCAGGAGCGAACTGGAGAAAAAGAACAGACCGTCAAAAAAAGAACGCCAGAGGCGGTCATCAATGTGCATGCGCAGCTCGATGCTGGCGCCGCGCAAAATAAGCAGCCACAGCACAATCATCAGGGCCAGGTAGAAGCCGCTGAAGGCTGCGGCATAAAGAGCAGGGAAGGCAAAATAGAGGGTGCCGCCGCCGGCCAGCAACCAGACTTCGTTTCCGTCCCAGACCGGACCAATGCTTCTGAGCATGATCTGCCGGTCGGATTCGCTGCGCGCCAGCAGAGGATGCAGGATGCCGACGCCAAGGTCGAAACCGTCGAGCACGACGTAGGCGGCCAGCATGACGGCGACGATCCAGAACCAGATGAATCCCATCTTCATTTCCTTCGTGAACACGTGGGGACAGCCGCCCCCGGCTGTCCAGCGGAGCGAAGCTCCGCTATTTTTCTTATGCCAACCGCAGCCCTACCCTGGTATCACAGCCGCGGCTCGGGGAGCGCCGGTGCTCGGTCCTTCACTCACCGTGCGGTACACCAAGACGATGAACAGGATCGAGAGCACGGTGTACATTCCCATGAAGCCCAGCAAAGTAAACAGCGTGTTGCCGGCCGATACAGTCTTTGAGTATCCATCGGAGGTGCGGATCAGCCCGTAAACCACCCAGGGTTGGCGGCCAATTTCAGCCGTCATCCAGCCTGCCGTATTGGCGATGTAGGGCAGGGGAAAGCTCAACAGCAGAGGCCACAGGGCCCAGCGCGTGTCGAAGAGTTTTCCGCGCCACAAAAGAAAAACCGCCACCAGCATCAGCAGGACAAAGTAGGTCCCCAGGCCGGCCATGATGTGATAGCTGTAGAAAAGCAGGGGAAGCGGCGAGGGCCACTGGTCGCGGGGAAACTGGTCCAGCCCTTTCACTTCCGCCCGCCTCGTCCCGTAAATCAAGAAGCTCAACATGTCGTTGATGACGATCGGGTTGTCGATGCTTTGAGTGGCCTCGTTTGGCTGCCCCATCAAAACCATCGGCGCTCCGGCCTTTGAGCTGAACAGGCCTTCCATGGCGGCTATGGCTGCGGGCTGATGCTTGGCCAGGTAGCGGCCATGCAGGTCTCCGGTGGGGAAAATCTGGGTCACACAGGAAATGACGCCTGCGATGACTCCCACGCGGACAAAAATCCTGCCATGTTCTTCGAAGCGCTTCTCCAGGATGTAAAAAGCCCCCACCGCCGACATCACGAACGAGCCGGTGATGACCGCGCCCGACATGTTGTGGGCATACTGCAACAGCGCCCAGGGGTTCAACAGCAGTCCCCAGAAACTCGTGACTTCGAAGGATCCGTTGGGGAGCTTGGTGTAGGCGACGGGGTGCTGCATCCAGGCATTGGTGACAATGATGAAAAAGCCGGATATCCATGAGCCCACGAAGACGAGGAAAGCGGAGGCCCAGTGCGCCCACGGGGAGAGGCGCTTCTCGCCGAACAGGAAAAGACCCAGAAAGGCGGATTCCAGGAAGAAGGAGAAAACGCCTTCCATGGCTAGGGGCTGGCCGATCACGCCGCCGGTGTGGCGGGAGAACTGTGCCCAGTTGGTGCCGAACTGGAATTCCATGGGAATGCCAGTCACGACGCCGATCAGAAAATTAATGGCAAATATTTTCGCCCAGAAGCGCGCCGCTTCGTTGTAGCGCTCGTTGTGGCGGACCAGGGCCACCGTCTTGAGCACCACGATCAGCAGCGCCAGCCCCATGGTCAGCTGCGGAAACAAATAGTGATAGGTGACGGTGAAAGCGAAGTGCAGGCGGTGGAGGAGAAGCGCATCCATAAGGCAGCTTCAGTTGGAACTCAACATGATACACGTGTGGTATGGCTTTGCGAATCGACGGGCCTTCGGGTGTGGGCCGATTTCAAAACCAGTAACCACAAAGGACACGAAGGTACACGAAGGAAACCAGGCTCTGCGCGAGCGGCTAGGGCTGCGGCTGGTGCAGGACCTTGTCGCGGTCGATCACCCATTGCGGAAAGACCGGAGCGCCCTGCGGAGGCTTGCCTTGCGTGACTGCCCAGTGATCAATCCAGCCCGTGCCTTCCTCTCCGACGTAGGTGTCGGGCAGGCCGTAGGCCTGATCACTTAAAGCGTCCGCCAGCGTAATGAAGTGATAGCCCCGTTTGCGCATGAGGTCGAGCAGTTCGCCGATGTGGTCGGCCTCGAGTTGATTGGCGTGCAGCAGCAGGATTTGTTTGGGCTCGTAGCCGATGGTCTGTTTCGCGAGCTGCTCGGTGTAGGCGAAGACCTGATCGCTGTAGGAGAGATAACTTTTGGTGAGCTTGTCCTGCAGGGCGGTATCGCCACGCTTCTTTGCATCTTCGTAAACACCGGCGTACATCCAGTCCCAGGCGTCGAGGGTTATGGGGGCGATGCTGTAACCGCGGTTGGCGAGAAAAGCCTCGGCCTGGCGCCGGGTCTGAAGGTCGCGGCCGGTGTCGAGGTAGGGATGGCGGAAGTAGCGGAGCTTCATGTTGTGTTCGGCGAGCAGCAGCTTGGTCACGGTCTCGCCCTGCACGATGTCGTCCTCCCATGCCTGCAGGCCAACCTGGTTCAGCGAGGAGTGGCTGAAGGTGTGATTGCCCAGCTCAAAACCGTAGTCGAGCCACATGCGGAGGGCCTTGATCCGGTCGTCAACCTCGCCGAATTTATAAAGCTTCCGTTCGTTGACAAATCCGACCACCGGAATTTTCTGGTCGCGGAGAGTGGTCAGCAACCTGGTGGTCATGTCGAGCAGGGTGGCCGCGGACATCGAACTGGCCGAGCCGGCAGGCAGGTCGTCAATGGTGATGGCAACCTCGCGCGTGGGCTGGTCGGCGGCGTTTGAACTGACTACAAATGCGCATAGCCCGCAAGCGACTACCAGAAAGATAAAGGGGAATTTCATAGAGTGTCCTCCCGTCGGGCCTGGATTCGCGAAACGGTATTAGAACATGAAAGCTGGCAAATTTTCACGGTTCGGATCCAAGCGAATGCTAAAATTCGCGCTCGTGAATTGTGGCGGCGAGAAGCTTAACCGCAGAAGGCGCAAAGGATTCGCGAAGGGCGCAAAAGGGTTGGGAGAGATTCATGGCTTGTGATCAAACACGAGGCGACCTGATGGCAACGACATCGATGGGAATAAACCTTGGTTGTGGGGAGGGGCGTGTGGTTCGGAGGTTGTGGAGTGGGATTGCAATCGCTGTGGCCACTGTTTGTATTGCGGCGCAGCCCATTCGCACTTTGGCGCAGTCCGCGGCGGACACGCCGGCAGCGCAGGTCGGGACGGTGAGGGTTGACGCGGGCCACGCCATCAATTCGTTTGATCCCGACAGCGCGCTGGGCAGTTCGATCGATGTGCTGTCGCGCCGCGACATCGACATGGTGTACTCGCCGCATATCATCCAGGAATCACTTTCCGCAGGCTGGGGACCGATCACCTATCGCAATAACACCGAGCTGCGCATGGCGGCGTGGCACTGGACCGAAAACGGTACCTGGAGCGATGCCGCGCACCGCAGCGGATACTTCACCGGCAGCACGGAGCTGAAGGAACCCATTCGGTACATTTTGGCCTATGCGCTGCCGCACCGCGGCTTTGCCACCAGTGGCGACCGGCCGGTACAGGGTTCGGAGCTTTCTTCTTGGAAGAGCAATCCGTATCTCACCAGCAAGTTTACGGGTGAGAGCGATGCCCTTCATCCGCAGTGGGTGATCGTGGATTTGAAAGCGGACAAGCCGGTGAACGCTGTGCGTATTGACTGGGCGAGTCCGTACGCCACCCGTTATCGAGTCGAGTATTGGCTGGGTGCTGGCGACGCGCTCGACTTCGACGGAGGTCCCAAGGGTGTGTGGAAGACTTTTGCCTCTGGTGTAGTGAACAAAGGCGAAGGCGGCAGAAGCACGCTGAAGCTTGGCGATGCGCCTGTTTCCACCCGGTTTCTGCGGGTGCTGATGACCGAATCTTCGAACACTTGCGATGAACACGGATCCGGCGACGTGCGCAACTGTGTGGGGTATGCGATCCAGCAAATCGCGGCCGGCACGATTGACGGCAGCGGCGCGTTCTCGGAGGCGGCGAAAGCGCCCGGCGAGAAGCGAACCACATTTTGCGTTTCGTCCATCGATCCCTGGCATTCCGATGAAGACGTATATGAAGGCGGAGGCTACCAGCACAGCGGCTTCGATCTTTTCTTCAGCAGCGGTCTCACCAACAACCTGCCGGCGATGATTCCGGTCACCATGCTGTATGGCACGCCCGACGATGCGGCGGCGCAGATTGCCTACATTGAGAAGCGCGGCTATCGCATCGGATACGTCGAAATGGGCGAGGAGCCCGATGGCAAGCACGCCATGCCGGAGGATTACGCCGCGCTCTACCTGCAGTGGGCGACGGCGATTCACAAGGTCGATCCGAAACTGAAACTGGGAGGGCCGATCTTCGAGGGAGTCAACGAAGACATAACCGTGTGGCCAGACGCGAAGGGGCGGACGTCATGGATGGGACGCTTTGTCGACTATCTCAAAGCGCACGGCCGCCTGGGCGATCTCGCCTTTGTATCGTTCGAGCACTATCCCTTTGAGCCCTGCACCATCACCTGGAAAACTCTCTACACCGAACCGCAACTGATGAAGCACATCCTGCAGGTGTGGAGGGATGACGGCGTTCCGAAAGATGTGCCCTTGATGGTGACGGAGAATCATCTGGCGGCCTCTCTGACCGGGCCCATGACCACGATCTTTGCCGCGCTGTGGCTGGCCGACAATATCGGATCTTTCTTTGAAGGCGGCGGCGCCGCCTTTTATCACTCGCCCATTCAGCCGCAGGGCCTGCAGGACAGCTGTCTGGGCTGGGCCTCGTGGTCGAACTTTGTCTCCAACGAACACTACGACATCAAGGGTTACACTTCGCCCTATTTTGCGGCGCACATGATCAACCTGGAATGGGTGCAGCATCGTTCCGGCGTGCATACCATGTACGCGTCGTCGGCCGACATCAAGGACAGCGAGGGCAATGCGCTGGTCACCAGTTACGCGGTGCATCGTCCGGACGGGAACTGGTCGTTGATGCTGGTGAATCGCGACGAGAACAATCCGCATAGCGTGCGCGTGGTCTTTGACGATTCCAAGAACAAGAGCGCGTCGTTCGTGGGGCCGGTCACGTTCGTGACTTTTGGGAGCGAGCAGTATGTCTGGATCAACGACGGGCTCAATAGCCATGCTGATCCGGACCATCCGCCAGTGGCGACTACCGTGGCGGCCAGTTCCGGAACTACGTTCACGCTGCCCAAGGCGTCGATCACTGTTCTGCGCGGCAAAGTACCGGGAGTCAGAGAGTAGGCTTACGATCACGCAGGGACAGATGTCCTTCATCTGTCCGCTCGAGCGACGCTCGACCGGTTTTTCCTGCCACCAAAAATAGCGGAGCTGCGCTCCGCCGGGCAGATGGGGACATCTGCCCCTACGTGGTTCCTGGTGGATTGAGATCTATCTGGCCCGCTTGGTTTCAATCTTTCCGCGTATGACGGTCACGGAAGCTTTGGGTAGGGTGAATTCGCTGTTCGCGGCGGCCGTAACCGTGGAGCGCGCGGCGGGGCCGTCGGGATCGGCCTTGCCGGCCTTGTCATCGGGATGCCATTGATACTGCTCGCTGCCGAAAGTGATCATGCTGACCGGTCCGGAAAAGAAGCTATCGGCATTTGCTTTGTCGTCGTGAAATGAGATGTGAACCGAATGCGGATTCTCCTGGTCCTTGTTGACCAGCATCACCGACCACTGGCCATCGGGGCGGAGCAGGGGATAAGCGGTCACCAGAACGTTCCCGGCGGGATCGGAGATGTCGCTCGTGGCGGGGAAGATCTGTTGCTTGCCCGTGCCCGGCTGCACCCACTCCAGATTGATCAACTGGCTGGCAAAAAACTGCGACGTGGGCTGCTGGATCTGATAGTTCGAATCCACGGTGAACAGGGCGAACGTTCCCAGCGAGCCGTTGCAACCGTGATAGAGGCCAACCGGAAGGTAGTGGAAGTAGTAGAGACCGTCGCCGCCGGCGGAGAGGAACGAGCCCACATAGTCCGCCAGCCAGAGCCCGCCGAAGATGTCAACAAAGGATTCTCCCGTGTTCCAGGCCACGTTCAGTTCGGAAATAAATATGGGGACGTTGGGCGGCAGGCCGTCGTCCCGCCAGACCTGAAGGATGTGGCTGATCAATGCGGGCTCGTCGTAGAGGCTGCTCCACTGAATCTTGCAGGGCTCAAACGGATAGTGCTCGAAGGATGCAAACGCGAGATCGCCCAGGCGGCCGTGGGCTTTCAGATAATCGATGAAGCGTCCCAGCCATGAAGTCTTGCCCTCGGCATCGGGCCAAACCTGGATGTCTTCGTTCACACCCTGAAATACGGGGCCGCCGAGTTTCAGCGCAGGATCCAGGCGGTGCAATGCCGTGGCCCATTGCAGGTAAAGCGCACCGTACTGCTCCGGCAGCATGTACTGGCCGTCGGGCTCCTCTCCCATTTCGATGTAAGAAATCGGATCGCCTCGGGCCTTCAGATATGCGATCTGGGCGACAGAATCCTCGGGCGTGCCATAGAGCAAGGCGATCGGAATCATCGCCGGAAGGCCGCGGGTGTAGCCGCTGGTGTAGAAGAGATCAAGGCCTACCTGATCACGCTTCTCACTGATGTCGGAAGGCTCGTGCCAGGGATCGACCGAAGAGCATAGGGTTGCGGTCTGGTCGGGATCGGGAGTGTGGCGGACCAGATCGTGGAATTCCCCGTCCGGCGAAACCGTGCCGAGGTAAAGTTCGCGAATGGCGTAGCCCACGCAGTTGCGCCGATCGGCGGAGCCGTGAGTATCGCAGGTGTCGGAAGACTCAGTCATCAGGATGCGAACGAAATGCACGGGCATGGGCGAGGCGGAGAGTTTGAGAACTACCGTTCCTCCAGCGCCGCTGTTGATCGCCCCGCCGGGGAAGGCGACCCATGTGCCCCTGGTCGCCTGTTTAATGGGATCTTCGCCGGTCCAGTACTGCACCACGTAGCGGCGCGCATAAGGTTCCGCCCAAGCGATGCGAATGGCGTTGATCTGGTGATTGTTGGCCAGATCCATGATTACCCATTGCGGGTAAACCGAGTCATCCTCGCCGGTAAAGGCTTGGTCAGGTAAGGATTACTTTTCCAGTAGGTATTCAGATCGCCGTCGGTGAGGCGGGAATATCCGTTGTCAACTCCGTCGTTGCGGGTGAAGCCGCGGTGGGGCAGAAGGTATCCGAAGGAGTGGCGGATGGGCGCTCCGGGGGTTGCGCTGCCGGTGAAGTATCCCTTGCCGGCAGGGTCGCTCCAGGTGCCCTGCGGATTCCAGTGCCAGGCCTCGACAAAAAGTTCGGTGTTCTGGCGGTAGCTGACGGTTTGCCAGCCGGCGGAGAGGACCTGCTTCATCACCGGCTCGGTAAAGAGCTTATCGGTCGATGCGGTCGAAATGCGGTCAATGCCGGCTCCGAGCGCAGTGGTGGGGACGAAGGAGTTGGCGGCATGGCCGGGCGTCGAATCCACACGGATGTTCTGCGCCAGCGCGGCCGCGGAAATCAGCGTGACTCCTGCAACAAGTGTTTCAAGCCAGCGATCGCCTCATCGCCCGGATCATGTGCATGGAAGTTCCTCCGCCAGAAATGACCGGCTGAAAATATATCAGTGGACGCGATAGGGCACGAAGCCGCGGGCCTTGGTGCGCAGGCGATATACCGATGTCGTCGCCGTAATGTAAAGCGTCCGGTAGTCGTTGTCTCCCCAGGTGAGGTTGGCCGGTTGCTCCGGCATCTCGATGGTGCCCAGATGGTGGCCTTTCGCATCCCAGACCCAGATGCCTTTGGGACCGGTCACAAATAGATTTCCCTTGCGGTCAACTTTGATTCCGTCGGGCACGCCCTGGTGCGGTCCGCCGGGTTCCTCGCCGAAGATTCGACCGTTGCTTATTGAGCCATCGGGCGCGACGTCGTACACACGAATGTTTCTCTGTTCACTGTCATCCACGTAGAAATGTTTTCCGTCGGGAGAAAAGGCCAGGCCGTTGGGCTGGGTCAGGTCTTTGGTCAGGAGGCGGACGCCGCCCTTGTCATCGAGGCGATACACACCCTGGAAGGGTATTTCCTGTTGCTCTCCCTTGACCAGGTCAAGCGTGGGGTCGGTGAAATAGATGGCGCCATCGGGGCCGGTCACGACGTCGTTGGGGCTGTTGAGTTTCTTTCCTTCGTAGCGGTCAGCGAGAACGGTGTATTTTCCCTCGGGAGTGACGGCGATGATGGCGCGCAGAACGCTGGCGCAATCGATCAGGCGGTGCTGCCGGTCGTAGGTGTTGCCGTCGGGATCGCCGAGAGAGATCACTTCCTCTTTGCGGCCGTCGAGGAAGACGCGATAGATCTTGTTCTGCACTTCATCGCTTACGTAGAGGAATCCGGACTCGTCCCAAACCGGGCCTTCGGTGAAGCCGAAGTTGCCGGCCACGCGGGTCAACTGCGCATTGCGGTCAAACAGTTTCCAGAAGCGGGGAGATTCGGCGGTGAGTTTGAAGGTCCGCGCGGGTGCATCCGCCGCCGTGGCCACGAGCGATCCGGCTAAAAACACTGTGATGCCGGCCAAGGCTGCGGTCTTGAGCCGGAGCCTCAATTGATTGAATGATGACCGCAGGTTCAACGCAGGGTGGTGATTCATTCCGGGTCCGCCTTTGGTTTGTTTTTGCCGCGCGCAATGCTGACCAGATAGCTCACGAGATCATCCAGTTCCTGACGGCTGAGCCGGGATGCGTAGTCGTCAGGCATGAGAGAGCGGGGCTGATACTCGATACTTTTCAACTCCGGCTTGGCAAACAGATGAAGGGTGCCGTCAGGGGTCTGAAGCTGCAAAGAGAAGTTGTCTTCATTCCGTGCAATTCCGCTCAGGGTCTGTCCGTCGCCGGTGATGACGGTTACAGTTCGTTTTCGAGGATCGAGATTGCGGTTGGGATCGGTAATCGCATCGCGAATGTCACTTGCCGAAGGCGCGCTGGCGTAGCTGGAAAGATCTGAAGCAATGAATCCGCCCTCTCCCCCGGCCATGTGACACTGCGAACAGCCGGCCTTGCCAAAGAAAATGGCCCGGCCACGTTTAGGGTCTCCGGAAACCTGGGCTGCCGCGCCTTGACCCTGCAAAGTACGCAGGTAGCGGACAACCGCCTTGACCTGGGCGTCGCTGAGCGAATGGAAGGCGGGCATGCCGGTGCCCGGCACTCCTTCCCGAACAATTTGCTGCAGGGCCTTGTCGGTCAAACTTTGGATTTCTCGCCGGTGCGCGATATCGGGGCCGTGTTCGCCGCCGGCTCCATCGAGCCCATGGCAGGCGGCGCAGGTGGTGGCAAAAATCTGTTTGCCCTCACCCGCCCCGCCCGTGGCTTTGCCGGATTGCTGGGCCTGCAATGGCGGCGCGGCGCACACTTGTGCGGCGTATGCCAGGAGAACCAACATGGAAGATCCCAGAAGATGGCGGGCCATGTAGTTATTTTCGTTTTACGGCGATGGCGGATACCTCGATGCGCGCGTTGTTGACCAGCGCCGCCACCTGCACGGTGGCGCGGGCGGGTTTGGGATCGGGCATGACCGCCTTGTAAACCTTGTTCATGTCGGGAAACTCGTGAATGTCAGCCAGAAACACGGTCACGGAAACGATATCCTTCATGTCGAAACCGGCTTCCTTGACGACTTTCTCGATGTTGGCCAGGGCAGCCTGAGTTTCAGCGGTGATTCCGCCTGGCGCCAGCTTGCCGTGGTCGTCAGTGCCTTCCTGTCCCGCGACGTAGAGGGTTTTACCGGCGACGATTCCATCGCTGAAGGGAAGACCTTCGGTGCCCGGAAACTTGATGGCGCGATGCTCCTGTGCGAATGCAGTCAGGGTTCCGACCTGGGCAAACAGGGTGAGGACAAACAGTCCGATAAGAACATGCGTCAGAGGCAAAATCGATTTTTGCTGAGTCATTCGGGGTAGCTCCTTTTTGACAGCCTGAGAATTGACCTTCACAATCACTCGACAGGAATGCTAGAGTCCGCGTTCATATATACAACCAGGAGGCAGAGATGAACAAATTGCAATTGAGGAGATTTTGGCGGAAGGGTCCGTGGGCGGTGGTGGGAATTGTGTTCATCTGCGTCATCTGGCAACTCAGTTCGAGCCTTCAGGCCCAATCGGCCGGCACGTCTCAGGTCAATGAAAACGAGGCGTTGCTGGAGAGCTACCGTCACGTGGAAGTGGCCTCGGTGTCTGATGCGCTGGAGCAAATCACCGGGCGGAAGATGTATTTGTCGCATAAGATGCGGCCCATTTTTCCCACCCGGTTCGCCGGTTTTGCGCTTACCGTGAAGCTGAGCAAAGATGAGGGCAACAAGGACCCCGGGGCCCTGAGCGGAATGCTGGCGGCCATCGATCAGGGATCGCAGAATTCTGTGTGGGTGATGGTGGTTGACGATGGAGTTGACATCGCCGGCATGGGCGGCCTGATGGGTACAGCGATGTCTGCCCGCGGATACTCCGGCGCGGTCATCGACGGCGGGGTGCGCGATGTGGGGCAACTGACCAAGATTGGCTTTCCGGTTTACGCCACCGGCATTGTTCCGTCAACCTCGGTGAGTCATTACCGCTTTGCGGGGGCGAATATCCCGGTGACGTGCGACGGGGTGGAGGTGCGGCCGGGTGACATTGTCGCCGCCGACGGCGACGGCGTGGTGATCGTGCCGCGGGCGAATGCGGAAAAAGTTCTGGCTTTGGCCCAGGAGATGGACTTCAAAGAGCACTCTATGTATTCGATTATCGAGAAATACAAATCCATCCAGGAAGCGGTCAAACGGTTTGGGCGGTTGTGAGTCGGGATTCAGAACCCTTGGCGTCTTTTGCGGCGTTTCTTTGCGTTCTTTGCGGTTCAAGGCTTTTCGAGTGTTGCAGTCGAGGTCAAAACCTTTTAACCGCAAAGGGCGCAAAGAAAAGCCGCAAAGGACGCAGAGAAAAGCACAAGGTCGATGGAATCAGGAGGTTCGTGATTGCATTCCGCCAATTTTCGTTGGATAATGCCCGGTTCCATTAAATCGATTCAATGGACCGGGTTTTGCGCCGTGGCATGTCAGCATGAACCCGAGCTGGTAAATCCCCTTCCTGAGGCGGCCTGATTCGGATGGCAGAGAGAACGCGACTGCTGGCAAGAGTGACCCTGGCGCTCGCTGCTTTTCTAGGCTGCCTGAGCATGATGGCGGCGGAGGATGTATCCCGGGAATCAACCGCGGCGGTGATCGATGTGCTCCCCTCCCAACTGATCGCCCAGCCTCCGGGAGCAAACTGGCTCTCCTATAACGGAGATTTTACCGGACGCCGCTTCAGCAGCCTGTCCCAGATCAACCCGACGAATGTCGGACAGTTGCGGGCGCAATGGGTATTCCATTCCAGCAATTCGAACCGGCTGGAGGTAACACCGGTGGTCGTGAACGGCGTCATGTTCGTGACTTCGGCCAACGATACCTACGCCCTGGACGCGCGCACCGGACGCGTCATCTGGCACCATGTCTGGCCGATTTCCGAAGGGTTGATCGACGATGCCTCGGGACACCTCAGCCGCGGCGTAGCGGTCTGGCACGCGCGGGTGTACCGCCTGACCGACAACGCGCATTTACTTTGCCTGGATGCCCGTTCGGGAAACCTGCTTTGGAACGTAGCCTACGCGGACTGGAACCCGAACTACGGTGCGACCGGCGCGCCCCTGGTGGTCAAAGACAAAGTGATCGTGGGCACCTCCGGCGGAGACGATGGAGTGCGCGGCTTTGTGGCGGCGTTCGACGCGACCACGGGAAAACTGGCATGGCGTTTCTGGACTCTTCCCGGGCCCGGAGAATTCGGCAACGAGAGCTGGCCGGGAGATATGTATCTGCACGGCGGTGGCACGACGTGGATGCCCGGCACCTACGATCCCGAAACCGGCACTTTGTTCTGGACCACCAGTAACGCGAGCCCTGACTTCGATGGCAGCGTGCGCCCGGGCGACGATCTATACACCAGTTGCGTGCTGGCGCTCGATGCCGATACCGGAAAACTGAAGTGGTACTTCCAATTCACGCCGCATGATCTTTTTGATTTCGATGCCACCGAGACTCCGATTCTGATCGATACGGTTTACCGCGGCGAGGCGCGCAAGCTGCTGGTGCAGGCCAACCGGAATGGCTTCATCTATGTGCTGGATCGGACGAACGGAAAATTTCTCTCGGCCACACCCTTCGTGAAAAACCTGACCTGGGCGAAGGGCATTGACGCGCAGGGGCGTCCCATTCTGTCCGGTCTGAAGCCGACGCCGGACGGGACGAAGATTTGTCCCGGGTTCAATGGCGCCACCAACTGGCACGCGCCGTCTTACAACGAGTCAACCCGTTTCGTTTATTTTATGGCGCTGGAAAACTGCGAAATATTTTTTACCAAGCCGCAGAAATTCGAGGAAGGGAAGACTTACTACTCCACGGGGACGAAGCGTATTCCCGGGGAAATGTCGCAGAAGATCCTTCTGGCTTACGATCTGGACCAGCAGGCGTTCGCGTGGCGCTATCCTCAGGTGGGTCACGCACACTCCGCGGGCGGGACCATGACCACAGCCACCGGGCTGCTTTTCTTCGGCGACGACGCGCAATCCTTCGAGGCGCTGGATGCCCGGAGCGGAAAGCCCCTGTGGCACTTCAACACCGGCCAGGACTTCAGCGCGTCGCCCATGAGTTACGCGGTCGTGGACAAGCAGTACGTGGCCATCGCCGCGGGTAGTGATATTTTCAGTTTTGCATTGCCGTGAGACTTTGCTGTCTGTTGAGGTAATTAAACTCCAAGGAGACCAGCTATGACCTCGAACTTCTTCAATCGCAGAAAGCTGATGACTTCACTGGCAGCGGTCATGTCCGCGGTGGGCGCGGGAGCATTGATGTCCACCAGCGCGCAGGCCAAGAGCAAGGATGGCGGCGTGCGCAAGCTTAACCGCGATGGCAAGCCCGCGGACGGCAAACAGATGATCACCGCTCTGATTACGCACAACGGCCTGCTCTACATTGCCGGACAGGGCGCCAACTCGAACGGACCGGTGGGTAAAGACGACATCGACAGCCACACCACGAAAGTGATGGAGAACGTGAAAGAGCTGGTCGAAACCGGTGGCGGCACCATGGACAGTGTGCTGCAGCTTACGGTTTATCTGGCGAACCTGGAGTACTACGATCCCATGAACAAGATATTCAAGACTTATTTCCCCAATGGCGGGCCGGCGCGAACCACGGTCGCCGTGGCCGCCCTGCCGGGAAATTCCATGCTGGAAATCAACTGCATTGCCGCCATCGTTCGGAAGTAGAAACGGAGGCCGAGGCCCGAGAGCCAAATCTCGGAGGACACAAGGAGCAGATCATGCAACGGGGAACGGGATGGAACCGCCGGAGCTTTCTGGGAACAGTGGGAATGATTGCCGGCTCGATGATGGCGCCGGCGAAACTTTTTGCGGCAAAGGCGAGCGCAAAAGTCACCGGCCTCGGCCATTCGGGAAATCCTTACGAAGAGCTGGGAGTCACCACCGTCATCAATTGCGAAGGCACGATGACCATGCTGGGCGGCTCCATCCTGCGGCCGGAACTGGAAGCGGTGATGGCCCAGGCGGGACGCCACTTTGTGAGCATTCCTGAACTGGAAGTGGCGGCGGGCAATCGCATTGCGGAAATGCTCAAGCTGCCGGACGGGTACACGGCGCTGGTGACCGCGGGCGCGGCGGCGGCGATCCAGTCGGGACTTGCCGGAATCCTTACCGGCGACAACGAAACGTTGATCAAGCAGTTGCCCGACCTTACTGGAATGAAGTCCGAAGTCATCATCCAGAAGTCGCACCGCAACCCGTTCGACCACCAGTTGCGCACCACGGGGATCAAGCTGATCGTGATAGAAACGCGCGACGAATTGCGCCAGGCAATCAGCCCGCGCACCGCCATGATGCACTTCTCGAACTTTGCCAACGCCGCGGGACAGATCAAAGTGGATGAGTGGGTGAAGCTGGCGAAGGAATACAAAATTCCCTGCATGAACGATGCCGCAGCCGACACTCCGCCGGTGTCACATCTGTGGGATTACGCGAACATGGGTTACGACCTGATCACCTTCAGCGGCGGCAAAGCCATGCGCGGACCACAATGTGCCGGAATGCTGCTTGGGCGCAAGGACCTGGTTGCCTACGCGCTGCTGAACAACAGTCCGCATGAGGACACGCTGGGCCGCAGTTCGAAGGTGGGCAAGGAAGAAATTATCGGGATGGTGAAAGCGCTGGAAGTCTATCTCGCCGAAGACCACGACGCCCTGAACAAAGAATGGCAGAGCCGGCTGGAGTTGATTTCCCGGCAGATCACGCGGGTGCCGGGCGTCAGCACATCGTACTTCGTTCCCGACATCGCGAATCATGTGCCTCACATGCAGATTACCTGGGACGAGGCGAAGATTTCCCTGACTCCGAAGCAGGTTTCCCAGTTGTTGCGCGCGTCCAAGCCCGCCATCGTGATGGGAGGAGGTGAAGGCAAGCCGGGCATGGCCATGAACTCGTTCATGCTGCAACCGGGAGAAGACAAGATTGTCGCCGCCCAACTGGCCCGGATTTTCCGCGAGCATTCCGCGTGAGGGACCCCGTTTCAGGAAGAGCGATGGCGCGCGTTTCCGGCCAGCATCGCCGGGACGAGCGTCAGTTCTGCGGCATGCGCCTGGCCGATCCTTTTTTGGCCAGCCATTGATTGAACTGTTCGATCATTTCCCGGGTCCATCTCGCGTCGATTTGTCCCGGTGTGTATTTGCCCTCGCGCAGCATCATGTGGCCCCATTCATCTACCAGGCGGTCCATTTCCGTGTCGTCAGCGACCTTCTGCGCCAACTGGGGCGGAATGAAGGTGATGCCCTCGGGGTCGCCGAGCGCGATGTCTCCCGGCATGATGGTGGTTTCGCCGATGCGGATGGGAACGTTGATTCCGGTCAGCATGACATTCTCCAGCGCGGAAGGATCGACGCCGCGAACATAAACCTCGAAGCCGGGAATCTGCTGAATTCCGGTGACGTCGCGCACCGCGCCATTGACGATCAGACCATTGCGGCTCTTGGTGAAGATGGCGGTGGAGAGATTGTCGCCGGCAAATGTGCCGTACCTGATTTTGCCGAAGAGATCGACCACGAGCACATCTCCGGGTTGAAGGATGTCGATCACCCAGGAGTTTTCGTCTCCAATCCGGTTTTCCTTCTTTCCGTTGGCGCGAATCACGGAGTCAACGTCCGGGCGGCGGGGCATGAATACGGCAGTGACTACGCGGCCGACCAGACGCTCGCCGGGATTGAGTACTTTCCATCCGCCCTCGAACTGGTTGTGAAAGCCGGCCTCCTGCAGGACGTCCCAGGCTTCGTCGGCGGTGACGCTTTTCAGGCGTTGCAGCACCGCGTCGGGCACCTGCGGCCGCCCGTCAGGAAAGCGGTCGCCGTGCCACTCCGGAGTGAACGCAATTCTTTGTTCAGGGGAAAACAAGCCGAGCTGGCCATATCCGGGAATTGCAAGGAACGAGATTACCGCGGCTGCCGTGAAGCAGATCGAGCGAAAGAGATGTTTGCGCAAGGGCCACCCGCATTGAGATCGGAGTTCGAACCGTTGGGGAAAATAACACAACGCCTGGGCCGCAACAATACTTCCAAGCGCTGCCCAAAGACTGGCGAGCTGCGCTCGCCCGCCCGGACGAGGGCGTCCGGGCCTACGTGGGTTCAGGGGACGACCACGATGAACGGCGCCCGGACAAGCCACGTGCGCTGGTTCCTGGTGGGGTGGATGTTCATCCTCAGCGCGGTCTCCTACCTCGACCGCGTGAACATCTCGGTCGCCGGACACTCCATCGCCGAGGAATACGGGTTGAGCAACGTGCAGCTGGGCTACGTGTTCAGCGCGATGCTGATCGGCTATGCGCTGTTCCAGACTGTCGGAGGAAGACTGGCCGACCGCTTTGGTGCGCGCCGCGTGCTGACCGCGGGAGTGGTGTGGTGGGGAATTTTCACCGGGCTGACAGCGCTGGTGCCTTCGACCATTCGCGGCGCACTGTTTCTTTTTATCGCCATCCGGTTTCTACTGGGGGCCGGCGAGGCGGTGGTCTATCCGGCGTCGAATCAATTTGTGGCGCGCTGGATTCCGGCGCAGGAGCGCGGCGTAGCCAACGGATGGATCTTTGCCGGCGTGGGAGCGGGCGCTGGCCTCTCGCCGCCGTTGATTACCTACTTCATGCTGCACTACGGCTGGAGAGCGTCATTCTGGGCATGCGCCATCATCGGCCTGATCGCGGGCGCGATTTGGTATCTCACCGCCCGCGACGAGCCCGCAGAGCACCCGAATGTTTCCGCCACCGAGCTGGCGACGATTCAAGCGGGGCTGCCGGCTAAGAGTGAGTCGAAGGGCAGCGGACTCGTGCCCTGGGGGGCGGTTTTGCGCAGCAGGGAAGTCTGGGCGGTCACGCTGAGTTATTTTTCTTTCGGATATGTGGCCTGGATTTTCTTCAGCTGGTTCTTCATCTACCTGGCGCAGGTCCGCGGATTGAATCTGAAAGCCAGCGCGTTTTATGCCATGCTCCCGCCCATTGCGATGTCAGTGTGCAGCCTGCTGGGCGGAGGCATCAATGACCGGCTTACGAAGTGGCATAGCCCTCGATTAGGAAGGTGTGGCCTGGCCGCATTCGGGCTGGCCGTGGCTGGGATCTTCATCGCCTTCGGTTCCCAGGTTGACAGCGCACGGTTGGCCAGCGTGGTGCTGGCGGGTGGAGCGGGGGCGCTTTATTTGGCGCAGAGCTCGTACTGGTCGGTGACGGCGGACATTGCCGGGAAGTCGTCCGGTTCGGTTTCCGGTTTCATGAACACGGGAGCGCAGATTGGCGGCGCGGTGACCGCTTCGCTTACGCCCGCGATTGCGGCGCGCTTTGGCTGGACAGCGTCCTTTCTCGTGGCGGCGGGGCTGTGCGTGCTGGGCGCGGCAGCGTGGCTGGTTGTTGATCCCACGAAGGTCCTCTTGCCAAAATCGGCGGGCGCTTCGGATACGGAAGCGGTTGCGGCTCACTAAATGCTGTTCTGATGCAGCACTCTTGGCGTCCTTTGCGGCTGTTCTTTGCGCCCTTTGCGGTTCAAGATTCCTGGATGATCCAGGCGAGGTCAACCTCTTTACCGCAAAGGACGCAAAGAACAGCCGCAAAGGTCGCAAAGTTAGCGTCACTTTCCTTGCGGCTCGTGCAGCCGAAGAAGGAACGAGAAGCCGTCGGAACGGTAAATCGCTTTGCCGCCCTCCTGCGGTTCGGGAGACACCTTGCCGGAGCGGACGGTTTCAATCGCGGTGACCAGTCGCGGCAGCACCGAGGGTTGCGCGAAAGGTACGTTGTGTTGGCCCAGCACGAGCCTGAGTTGCGGAGCGAGCGCGGCGAGGCGCTTTCCCGAGGCGACGTACTCATCGAGATTGGTTTCGGGACGATAGAGCCAGATGGGCGCGGGATAGTAGGTGTCGCCGGTGAAGAGCAGGCCGTGGGCGCGGTCAAGCAGGCAGATGGCATCGGGAGTGTGGCCTGGAGTTGAGAGAACTTCCAGAGTGCGGCCGCCGAGATCGATGCGGTCATGGTCGTGAAGAAAGCGGGAGATCTTCCAGGGACGGGTTGCATAGGATTCGGAGTCGAAGCCCCTGGGCAAGTCGCCACAGATCATTCCCGGGCCGAGTTCATCCTGAGCGTCCTGGCGTGAGCCCTTCGCGTTGGCTCGAGTGAAATCAGTATCCATTCCCCAGACGGTTTTGAACTGCCAGTTGTCCCCGACGTGGTCGTTATGGGTATGCGAATTGAGGACGATGATTGGCAGCGTCGGTGAGCTGAGCGATGACCTGGCGGAGATTGCTGATGCCCATGCCGGTGTCGAAGAGCAGCGCGTGTTTTTCGCCGACAATCAGGTAGGAGATGGTTTCTTCCGCCTGATGCGGTTCGTAGATAGCGAAGACGTGCGGGACGACCCTATACACCTCGAACCAGGGATCACTGACCGGGATGCGTTCAAGAGTTTTGTATTCGGGACGCGGCAGGGCGCGGCACCATTCAGGCTTTTCGGCAGACTGCGCCGCTGCAAGTGTCGGGAGGAAAGCAAGTACAGCCGCCGCGAGTGCCGCTGATCCATTTCACGGTTTACGCCAGCTCCAATTCAATTTTCCTGGCGGCCGGGTCCAACCGGGTAATCCTGAACTTGCGAATCTGTCCGGTGCGGACGGCTTCGGGTTTCGCTTCGCTGACCACGGCGCCGCCCTTCCAGTGCGCCTTGAGTTTTGAACTCAGGGATGATAAGTCGGGCTTCGCCGAAGCCGGAGCAGGCGCTTCCACCAATTCTTTCGCCGCAGCACCGACGCCGATGCGGCAGGTCGCGTTGATGCCGTCGCCGAGTTCCACGCGGGCCTGTCCATTTGAAACTTCGCCCATGCGTCCCGTGACCACGTCGCCTTCTTTATGTTCGGCGATGTATTCATCCACGCTGGTGGGGACAAGTTGCTTCATGCCCAGGCGCAGCAGGCGCTTCGCCGTGTCCACGGAAAGGACCTGGGCCATGACCAGTTGCCCGACCTTCAAGACGTCCTGCGGATATTCGATGCGCTTCTCGGCGCTGATATCGCTGACGTGAATCATGCCTTCGATGCCCTCGGCAAGCTGCACAAATGCGCCGAACTTGGTGAGGCTGGTGACCGGGCCTTCAATCACCGTGCCCACGGCAAAACTCTGCGCCAGGTTCGCCCAGGGATCTCCCAGGGCCTGCTTGAGGCCGAGAGAAATGCGGTGTTCCGCCGGGTTTACTCCGAGCACCACGACTTCCACGGTCTCGCCGGGTTTTACGATGTCGCTGGCAATTCTGACCTTCTTGGCCCACGACATTTCCGAAACGTGGATCAGGCCTTCGATGCCGGGTTCGAGTTCGACGAACGCGCCGAACTCGAGTACACGAGTGACCGTGCCGCGCGCACGCTCGCCGAGTTTGTACTTTTGCGCGACCGAATCCCAGGGGTCACGTTGAAGTTGTTTCATGCCCAAAGAAATGCGCCGCTTCTCTTGGTCAACTTTGAGTACTTTGGCTTCGATCTGCTGGCCGACGGAGAGCACGTCTGCCGGCTTGCTGATGCGGCTCCAGGCAATCTCGCCGACATGCAGCAAGCCGTCCACGCCGCCCAGGTCGATGAACGCGCCGTAGTCGGTGAGGCTGCGGACGGTGCCGCGCACGGTTTCACCTTCGCGAATCTCGGAGTAGCGCCGCTCCTTCACACCGCGCTCTTCTTCTTCGGCCAGGGCGCGCCGGTCAACCACTACATCTTCGTCGGCGGTATCGAGCTTGATGATGCGGCAGCGAATTTCCTGCCCAACCAGTTTCTCCATTTCAGCCGCGTCGCGCACTCCGCTGCGCGAGGCCGGCATGAAGGCGCGCACGCCAACATCCACGCTGAAGCCGCCCTTGATGACGCCGGTGACGGTGCCCACGATCGTCGCTTTCTCGGCGAAGGCCTGTTCCAGCGACGACCAGTCGGTGGGTTGCGCAATTTTCTGGCGGGAGAGCTGGTAGTAGCCCTCCGGATCGCGACCCTTGACGGAGACCGGCATCTTGTCGCCGGGTTGGACGCTCTGACCCGCGCTTTGGAACACGGCCAGCGGCATGATGCCTTCGGTCTTGAAACCGATATCAAAGAAGACGGACTCGCTGGAAACGGCAATCACCGTGGCTTCAAGCTGTTTGCCCCGGTCTTCCTTCCGGCGGGAGTGGCTCTTCTCGTACTGGGAGAGGATGTCCTCGAAAGACTCGCTGGGTTCGGCGACGGAATTGGACTCTGGAAGGTTTGGATTCGACATGAGAGATCACGGGTCCGCAGGTTTGATCGATGCTGATTAGGATAGCATTCCGCGTCCGCGTATGCCGCCGGCCCAGAGCGAATGCGTCAGCTTTTAGAAACTAGCTGGCGGAAGAATGGGTTCGCTTCAGATCTTCAAGCTTGGGAAAGGACCAGGCGGCGACGGGCGTGCACTCCGCCGGGTCCAGTCCGGCCTGGATCGCCTTCTGCAATACTTCGAGGGCCACGCCCGCCGTCGGTGGCGAGACCACGGTCGCAGTCAGCAGTCCCCGACGGACCCAATCCTGTCCTGTCTTGGCAACGCCATCACAGCCGGTAAACGGCACCTTCAGCCACTGCTCGCGTTCCCGGGCGCCAGGCACTTCCTCAAAGGCTTTCCTTGCGCCCATGGCCATGGCATCGTTCTGGCACCCCACCAGGCGGATATCCAGCTTCCGGGATGTACTCAGCGACAGCCAGGACTTGATGGCATGATGTCCGCTGCGTTCCGTCCAGTCTCCTTTTAGCATCTTTATTTCCAGGCTGGCGGGTTTAGCGGAAAGCATACCTTTGGTGCGCAACGCGGAAGCACCACCGCCGGTGGACGGACCCTCGATATACAAGATGTTGCCCTGATTTACCAGGGCTGCAAACTGCCTGGCCTGAATTCTGCCCACTTCCACCTGATCGGCGGCGACGCAGAAGACCGGAGCGGTTCGAGCCCGGCGCAGTTCGGAAAGATAATCAGGGACCCGGTTCAGGATTCCCCAGCCAATGCCAGCCGCGACCGCGGCCTTAGCGACCTGGATCATTTCGGTGCCGACCGGTTCCACGATGATGGCGTCGGGACGCTGCGCCGTGTTCTGGATAATCTTGACCAGGATCTGGGTCTGGTTGACAGCATCATTGTCGGCATAAACGATCTGGATTTTCGCGCCGAGGCGGGCTGCGGCCTCGGTGGCCGAGGCGGCTTGCTCCGCCTGGTAATCATTGTCACTCGTGATGAGCGCAACAACTACGTTAAGGTTGGGCATTGAAGTGGAGGCATGAGTGAGCCGTCCAATCCTTGTACTGTAGCCATGCAGGCACCAGTTGTCGATTGCTCAATAAGATTCATGTTCCGAGCTGTCCCGGGGTTGCCCGGCAACCCACACCAGCAACCCACACCAGCGGCTGGCGCGGTATAGTATTTGCGCCATGTGGAAATGTGCACTGTTGTTACTTTGCCTTATCACGCCGGCCATCGCGGCGGAGAAAATGACCGCGACTCAACTGATCGATCTGGCGAAGGCCAACGGCGCGGGCCTGCGTGACGCGATTTCAGCCAGTTTCGACGCGAAGGACCTGAAGGAGGGGACGGCGTGGGCGGGCCATGGGCCGGACTTCTTCTTCGCCACGCAGGCGTCTTCGCAGCCCTCTCTTCTCATTGACGAAGCACCCGGACCTCAGATGCAGCACCTTGCCGGCTCGGATCTCTGGTACGCCGCGGCGCAGATCGAGCCTGTGGGCAGGCTGCACTCGTTCCACTACATGATCAACGGGGAGGCGTTCGGAGGAAAGCTGGACCTGCCTGCGTTCGGTCGGCTTTCCTACCTGCAACCCGGGGCGCCATCCGGAACGCTGTCTGAAAAGATCGAGCACACCAGCAAGATTTACGACGGCATGAAGAGTGAATATTGGATTTATGTGCCGGCGCAATATGATCCGAAGACGCCGGCGGCGCTGATGGTCTTCCAGGACGGTGGCTGGTACACCGACCGCAAAGGCAATAATCCGACTCTCAATGTGCTGGATAACCTGATTGCGCAAAAGAAGATTCCGGTGATGATTGCCGTGTTCATCAATCCCGGAGACATCACTGACTCTCCGGGAACTCCGACCTACAATTTCGTGAAGGCATATTCGGACAAGTGGCACCGCACCCTCAAAGACTCGATGCGCAGCACGCTTTACGACACAGTGAGCGACCGCTATGCGCGCTTTCTGCGGGATGAAGTGCTGGCGGACGTTCAGTCCCGGTACAACATCCGCAAGGACGCGTATAGCCGCGCCATCACGGGGCTTTCGTCGGGCGGAATCTGCTCTTTCAATGCGGCGTGGCAGATGCCTGACCAGTTCAGCCGTGTGATTTCATGGATCGGAAGCTTCACCAGCATTCAGTGGAAGGAAGATCCCAGCGTCCCTGACGGAGGTCAGGACTATCCCGAGAAGGTCTTGCGCGAGTCCCGGCGGAATCTTCGGGTGTGGCTGCAGGATGGATCAGAGGACCAGGAGAATGACCGCTACGGAAGCTGGCCGCTGGCCAATATTCGCCTGGCCAATGCGCTGAAGTTGAAGGGATACGACTTTCACTTCAGCTTCGGCAAGGGCACGCACAACTCGGGCCACGGCGCGGCTGAGTTTCCGGAAGAGATGATCTGGCTGTGGCGCGATTATGATCCGGCCAGGACGGAGCAGACATACGAAATCGATCCGTCGGAGAAGGGCAAGCCGCCGTTCCGGGTGTCGATTGCAAATCGCAATTCCGAGTAGCTGACAAGGCCCGGTCGCGAGTTTACGGGAGCCCGCCCGGACTGGCGAGACGGTCGGCTTTCTGTTTTTCCTCCTCCGCCTGCGCGGGACGGCTGGTCAGGCTGTAGATTTCCGCCATGCGGCGATGCGGTTCGGCCTCCTGGGGCCGCAGTGACGAAGCCTCTTCCAGATAGCGCAACGATTCAGCATACTGCCCGGCGCTCTTGCTTTTTTGCGCCAGCCCGAAGGTTGTGGCATAGAGCAGGTTGGCGGTATCCGCGTCCTGCGGATTCAGTTGATGCGCGTGCTGCAGCGCCTGATAGGCGGGAAGGTCCTGGCCCAGTTTTGCCAGGATGGCGCCGTAGAGCGAGGTCAGCTGAAATAAATCGGGCCAGCGCGTGACGGAACTCGCCAGGGTCTGGCGGGCCTCCTCAAACTGATTCAGCCGATAGTAGGTGAGGGCCAGGTTGTATTGCATCTGTGGCGATTGCGGGGCCAGTTCGGCGGCCCGGCGCAAGGGTTTCAGCGCCGCCTGCAGGTCTCCGTACTGACCGTAGATGGTGCCCAGTTCGGTGAGTTTGTCGGCGTCATCAGGATCATAAAGTTGTTCGCAGATGGCGCGGGCCTCATCGCGCAGGCCCTGATCGAGCTTCTGTCTGCATTCCATCCTCAGGCGGCTCTGGTTGGCATCGCGCTGGCGCATGGCCTCGGACAATGCCAGCGTCTTCGTCGCTTCCTGCTCGCGACCCTGTTTGCGATACACCAGTCCGAGTTGATATGGGACCCGGGCGTCGTGTGGAGTCAGGCGCGAAGCTTGCTTCAGCCACTTTTCGGCGGCAGCCAGATTGCCCTGCTTGAAGTAGGCGTAGCCCAGATAGTAGGCGGTGTCGGGAAAAGGCGGCTTGGCCGCTGCCTGGGTGAGGTTTTTGATTGCACTGGGGTACTTGTGATCGTCCAGATCCAGCCTTCCCAGGTAGTAGAAGACGTTGGGATGGTCTCCAACTTCGCCACGTACGAGTTCAAGTTCGTGGCGGGCTTCGTCGGATTTATGCAACTCGAAAAGCGCGACCGCCAGAGGAAATCGTGCTCTGACGCTTACCGTGGGGTCCGCTGCCAGGGCGGCGCGGAATTCCGCGACGGCGGCATCGTACCGGTCCTGCTTCAGAGCGTCGTAGCCCTTGCCCAGGTGGGCTGCGGCGGTGTCCGGCAGGCTTTGCTGCGACCAGGCTTTGATGATTCCCAGGGAGAAAAGGGTTAGCAATGCCAGCAGTGGCAGGGTGCGTCGCTGGAAGGTTTGAGCACTCATGGCAGGAGCAGGATCATTATATTGCGCAGCGGGTCAATGTGGACGCGGGCGACTCGCCCGCGCGGGTTGATCTCTTCAACCGCTGGTGGGACGGTTCAGCCTCAAACCCCGTCGAACTGCGCTCGACTGCACGAGCGAGGAGGCTCGCGCCTACATTTTGCGGGCTTTGGCCAGGAGGGAGTCTGCTGTCTTCCTGATCGCGGCTACTTCTTCCGGCGTGGCTCTGCCTACACAGTCGCTGACCAGTTTCTCGCAGCGATCTCGTACCTGATCGTAGGCGGCGGGGTCCTGGCCGCGGACTGCCAGCAGTTCCTTCAGCCAGTGTTTGCCGTAGCCGGCGTGCATGGTTTCGTCAGCCCAGTCGAAATCCATGTCGTGTTCGCTTACCGCGTCGCCGTAGGCATGAAAGAGCTGGGCGCGGGCCGGCTTGTGGCGGATGTTTTTGGTTTCGAAAAAATAGAGCATGCCCAGGCGATAGATCGGGTCTTCACCGGAAGCGCTCTCGTAGATGTATGTCCCCAAGGGAATTTCCGCGGGATGGAGCCCCCACGCCATGAGGCGCTCGTAGCCCATGCGGCAGTGGCGCGATTCGTCATAGGTCCAACGCGCGGAATTGTGAATCCACTCCCAGGGCAGCAGGTCGGCGAAGGCGCTCAGCATGACGCCGCCATTTTCTATGGCCCATACTTCGTTGAGGTGACTGATGGCCGAGCGGAGTTGCAGTTGCATCCCTTCGCCATAGGGATAAGCGGGATCGACCACGTCCGGCCAGTAGAAGCGGCAGGGCCAGAAGCGCGCATCGCGCGCCGGCCGATCGGGGATGGCATAGGCTCTGGCTCCGGGCACTGGGCCTGAAACTGCCGCAGATGAAGACGGTCCGACGCCTACTCCCCCGAGGTCAGAAAGGCGTTTCGTGATCGCTTGCGTCCAGGCCAGAGCACCGTCGCGCAACTCTGGGCTGCTGGCCAGCGCGGAATCCCCCCATTGCTCGAAGGTGTTGATCTGCTCCGCCTTTTCAGCCAGCGCAAGGGAGAGAAAGCGGTGCGTCGGCCCGTCGGCGATGGCATCTGAGGCTTGCAGATAGTCATGAAAGGAATCGCGCAGCGCGGGCAGGAGAACTTTGCCAATGCTCAACAGGAACGCCGGAACCGAAGGGGAATCCTTGACCGCGCCGAAGAGTTCGATCAGGGCGTGGTCGGCTCCTTGTTCTTCCAGCAGGCGGCTGGGGAAGCGCAGTTCGAAGACGCGATTCCGCAGGGCGTCCGCGGTTTCCGCACTTTGCCAGATGAAGCGAGCCAGACCGGTTTTGATATCAAGGGGAGCGATGGCGGGAATCCATGCCGCTTCGCTCACCAGAAGCGAGCGTTCGCAAAAGAAAAAGCGCTTGAGGAGCTGGGCGGTATCGAAGCGCATCCAGCGCGCCCGGGGTTGCGGGCTCGACAGGAATTCCGACGTCTGTGACATGGTTCCCTTTTCTTCAGCAGGTCCTCGCCCCTCATCCAAAAGCGCTAACCACGGAGGACACAAAGGACACGGAGGACAGTCATCTGATTCGAAACGCTCCGCGCGGCTCTTCTATTTTAAGGCTTGATTCCACTCAACGCGAAGTTAGAAGGAGTTGCTCAGCGCGACCGTGATCACAGCCACGATCAGGACCAGCAGTCCCTGATTCAGCAGGCGGCGGGCCAGTGCCGGCGCGCCCCGCCACTCGCCCCGCCACAAGCCCCAGAGATTGCCCATGACAATCGAGAGAGAGATGAAAAGGGGCCAGCCGGCTACCGCGCCCCAGCGTCCAAGCCTTGCGGCGCCGGCGCCATAAAGATAGAAGCTTCCAATCCACATCAGCGCCATGCCCGCGCTCAATCCCAGGTTACGCGGAGTCTCCCGGTTCCAGTACTGGCCCAGGGTGTGTTTGCTGATCATCAGGTACAGGCAATATGCGAGGTTGGCGACACAGCCCAGAGTAAAGAGAAGCGCCCACACAGTATTGCCGGAAGAAGCCGGGGAAACGCCCAGGGAACCGGCGGCGGTAATCACGCTTCCGCCGAACGCCATCCCAACATTAGGCAGGCACGAGAGAATGCCGGCCAGAACCGCGATGATCAGGCCGATCCTGAATGCGTTCGAAGGCGTCCCGGTGGACGGGCTTCCAGCAGGCTTTCGGCGCGAACCGGCGATCGAGCACAGCACGATACCGAAAATCACCAGCGCGGTGCCGGCGAGCAGCACCAGACCTTTGGCAGTCAGAAGCGCTTGCGGAAAGAACACGAGCAACGGAATCAGCGCGCCCAGGCTGGCGATGAGTCCCATGATGATGGGATAACCCAGGGCCATGCCAAGGCGTTCCATCCCCAAGCCAAACAGGACGGCTCCGACACCCCAGCCCAGCCCGAAAAGCGCCAGCACGGCGAGGTCTTTCGCCGGCGATGCGGCATACACTGCGAAAATATTGGGAACCAGTAGCAGAGTGATGAGCCAGTTAAAGACGAACATGCCCAGCAGCGAAAACGTGGCCCAGGTATGTTCCCATGACCATTGGCGAACCAGCGTCATGGGAAGAACGAAGGTCCCTTGCAGCAGGGCCGCCAGCAACACGAGAAGGAAGCCGATGAGTAGAGGCATAAGGGCATCTCGATCCCGCAGACTACCGACCCACATCCGGTTCGAGGGCTCAAACTCCGTCTGCAAGGTTGGCTGCAAACCAGTTCGGCGGCGTCAGGCTTTGCTGCCGGTAAGCCTGCACGACTTCGTCGCGATTGGGCAGGGAAGGGATGACGCCTTCCCGGGTGACGGCGAGACCGCTGGTGACTACGGCAAACTGCACCGCCGCCTCAATGCCGGCGCCGCCGGCCAGAGCCATCGCCAGTCCGGCGTTGAAAGCATCCCCGGCGCCGGTCGTATCCACCGCAACCATGCGCAGCGCGGGAACACGGGTGGACGAGTTTGCGGTCACGATCAGCGCGCCTTTTTCCCCCAGGGTCATCACCACCTGTTTTACGCCCGTCCGAATGAGATCGCGCGCGACCTTTTCCACTTCGACGTCAGCATCCGGCGCAAGGCCGGCGAGCACCCTGGCTTCACTCTGGTTGGGAGTAAGAACATCGACCAACTGCAGAATTGACGGAGGCAACGGCCGCACCGGGGCGGGATTCAGAATCGTGACGGCGCCGCGTTCGCGTCCGCGTCGCAGGGCGGCTTCGGCGGCGGCAACCGGAATCTCAAGCTGGGTGAGCACCACAGCCGGAGAACGAAACGCGGCTTCGCATTGAGAGACATCGTCCGCGGTCAATAATTCATTGGCTCCGGGATCGATGGTGATGCAGTTATTTCCACTCGCCGCCTCGACAATAATGAAACCCACGCCCGTCGGAGCGCCGGCGGTTCGCTTTACATGGGTGATGTCGATGCCTTCATCGCGATAGAGTCCCAGGGCCATTTCGCCGAAGGGATCAGTGCCAATGCTGGCCACGAAACTGACTGTGGCTCCCAGCCGGGCACATGCGACAGCCTGGTTGGATCCTTTTCCGCCGTAGTCAACGCGGTATCCCGTTCCTAAAAGCGTTTCGCCGGTTCCCGGCATACGCTCGACTTTCATGGTAAGACCAGTGGCGTAACTGCCCACGACGGTGATGCGAGGAGAGCCCAAGAAAAATCCTCCGGGTACAGGAGGTGGCACAACTTGAAACTCGTAAGCCTACCACAGGGCGGAAACGGTTTGGCTGTTGGGCGAGCCAATCTTGACCCGCCCCAACGAGGATGTTAGCTTCGGTTTCACACGTGAATGTCCAAGGGGCATCAGTCTGAGTCGCACAGGGAAGCGGCAACCGTTCGATCTTCTTCCGGCCGGTCGTGATTCATGGGACCGTGATCTGGTTGATCCGGGCCGCCGCGATTTTCTGCTCCGGTGCTGCCAGGGAGCTTCGGCGGCGCTGCTTCCCGCGGCATTACGTGGTTTCGTTTTCCCCTTCGCCCACGCCGCCGATTCTCGGCAGCTGAGTTTGCCGGGCGATTTCCATCTCCATCCTCACTATCGCAGCCCGTTGCCCATCGAGGCCACACTGCTCAAGACGCGAGCGGGCTTCGACCAGTTTGTGACGGAAAAATATCAGGACCGGATTGCGGCCGCGCTGGCGGATTGGAGCGCGGCACTTTTGGTAGATTCGCAGGACATTCGGGCCGTGGAAAAAATTCTGGTCCCGGATTTTGCCGGTGCTTCCTTCCATCCGGTGGAATCGCGGCTGCTGCGCTCCGGGCCGGCAATTGAAATCCGTAAGAACAAATTTGCCTCCGACCCGGTTCCGGGGCGGGATGCATTTCTCCGCGATTTGCGCGCCGCCCTGGGGTCCTTTTTGAAGGTCATCACCGCTGAATTTCAGGTGACAGGCATCGACGCCGGCCCCGTCTCTCCCGGGGCCTCGGTACCCGCCCGCCTCCGGACTGGGGTGCGCTACGAACTGGTGGGCGCGGGCAGGGATTTCCATCGCGAGCAGCGGGTGGGAGAGTGGGAACTGGAATGGGAATCGTCGGCTACGGGAAATTTTCGCCTGCGCCGTTGGCGGTTACTGGGCGAGACCCGGAGCCGCGCGGCCGCGCCCGTCTTTGCCGATATCACGGCGCAGGCTTTCTCCGGCAATGCTTCGTACGCGTCGCAGTTGCTTCGAGGGGCCGACTACTGGCGAACCGTTCTCGACGCCGCGTGCGGCATTGATATTTACGGGCATAACGGAGTGTCGGTCGGCGATATTGACGGCGACGGGTTTGACGATCTCTACGTTTGCCAGCCCGCCGGCCTCCCCAACCGGCTCTATCGCAACCGGGGTGACGGAACCTTTGAAGACATTACGGAATCCTCCGGCGTGGGAATCCTCGAAAATACCGCGTGCGCGCTTTTTGCCGACTTTGATAATGACGGCCGCCAGGACCTGATCGTGGTGCGTACCAATGGGCCATTGTTATTTGTGAATCAGGGCGGCGGCAAATTCCTCCAGAGGCCTGACGCCTTCCACTTCGCCCAGCCTCCGCAGGGGACCTTTACCGGCGCGGCCGTGGCCGACTATGACCGCGACGGCTGGCTGGATATTTATTTCTGTCTCTATCTTTATTATCAGGGCACAGATCAGTACAAGTATCCCTCTCCTTATTACGACGCGGAAAACGGCCCGCCCAACTTCATGATGCGGAACCAGCGCGACGGAACGTTTCGCGACGTAACCGTCCAGGCCGGCCTCAATCAGAACAACACGCGCTACAGCTTTTGCTGTGGGTGGAGCGACTACAACCGCGACGGCTGGCCCGATCTCTATGTCGTCAACGATTTCGGGCGGAAGAACCTGTATCGCAACAATGGCGACGGGACTTTCACCGACGTTGCCGCGCAGGCGGGCGTGGAAGACGTTGGCGCCGGGATGGGCGTTTGCTGGCTCGACTATGACAATGACGGCGGCGAGGACCTCTATGTCGCGGACATGTGGTCCGCGGCCGGAAGCCGTATTTCGACCCAGGAAGTCTTTCAGAAAGACGCGCCCGAAAAGGTGCGCGCTCTCTACCGCAAGCATGCCCGGGGGAATTCCCTGCTTCGTTCGAATGGCAACGGTTTTGAGGATGCCAGCGCGTCCGCGAGAGTCGAAATGGGACGCTGGGCGTGGTCGTGCGATGCCTGGGATTTTGATCACGACGGCTTTCCCGATATTTACATCGCCGATGGAATGGTCTCCGGCCCTTTGCGGGATGACCTGAACAGTTTTTTCTGGCGGCAGGTGGTGGCGAATTCTCCGGTCGAGGCCAGGCCGGCCCACGAGTACGAACAAGGTTGGAACGCGCTCAACGAACTCATCCGCTCGGATGGCACGTGGAGCGGCTACGAGCGGAACGTTTTTTACGCGAACAACCGGGATGGGACCTTTTCCGACGTCTCGGGAGCAGCGGGCCTCGATTTTGTAGAGGATGGCCGGGCGTTCGCGCTCGCCGATTTTGATCATGATGGCCGGCTGGAAGTCTTTCTGAAGAATCGCAACGGCCCGCAATTGAGGCTTGTGCGGAACGTGCTGAAAGACCTGGCCCCATCGATCTCATTCCGTCTGCGCGGCGGCAAGAGCAATCGTGATGCGATCGGCGCGGCGATCACGGTGGAAAGCGCATCCGGGAAGCAGACCCGCATGCTGCAGGCCGGGTCGGGATTTCTTTCCCAGCATAGTAAGGAAGTGTTTTTTGGGTTGGGAGAAGCCACGGGCCCGGTGCGGGCGTCGATCCGCTGGCCCAGTGGATTGGTGCAGGAGCTTCGCGACCTTCCGCTCAACCACAGGGTGTGGGTGGAGGAAGGTACGGCGCCATCTCGATTGGAGGCTTTCAACGCGAACCCTCAGGGGCTAAAGCCCCCGTCGTTGGCGGCTCGAGGTGGCACGGCTGAAGCCGTGCCCTTCCACAAGGCCGGATCCGAAGAGTTCCCGGCCGTGGTTGAGACCTGGCTGCTCGCACCCGTGGCTGCGCCGGATTTTTCCCTTCCCGACTTGAATGGTCAGGTACGCAGCGTGGCCGCGCTGCGTGGCAAGGTGATCCTGCTGAACTTCTGGGTCGCAGGGGCGGCGACTTGCCTGCAAGACCTGAAAGCATTCAAGCGGGTGCACGCACGGTGGGCAGCGCAGGGTCTTCACCTCCTCACGGTGAATCTCGATGTTCCCGCTGATAGCGAGAAACTTCGAAGACTCGCGCAGGATGGCCGCTTTTCATTCCCCATCCTGCAGGGATTGGACGATCTCGCCGGCATTTACAACATTCTTTATCGTTATCTTTTTGACCGGCATCGCGACCTGGGTCTTCCCACGTCATTTCTGATCAGCGGTGGCGGAGAGATCGTCAAGATTTACCAGGGGCCGGTGAATCCGGAGCAGGTGGAACAGGATTTCCGGCGCATCCCCCAGACCGCCGAGGAGAGAATGGCGAAAGCGTTGCCGTTTCCAGGGGTAAGCGATACTTTGGAATTTCATCGCAACTATCTCAACTACGGCTCGATTTATTTTCAGCGGGGATATCTCGATCAGGCCGAAGCGTCTTTTCGGCTGGCCCTGCGCGACGATCCGGAGAGCGCCGAAGCACTGTACGGGTTGGGAAGCGTTTATCTGAAGCAGGAAAAATCGCGCGAGGCGCGAGCAAGCTTCGAGCGCGCGATCAAACTTCAACCCAGTTATCCCGACACCCTGGCCAATGCGTGGAACAATCTCGGCCTGCTGGCGACGCGGGAAGGGCACACCGCCGAAGCGATTCCATATTTCCAGGAGGCGTTGAAGCTGAATCCCGATCACCTGATCGCGCTTGAGAACCTGGGGAACGCTTACCGGCAACAGAAGAATTGGGACGAAGCCCGCAAGGCATTGGAGCGCGCGGTAGCAGTCGGCCCGCAGGATGCGGAGGCGAATTACAGCCTGGGAATGGTTTTCGCGCAGCTCAACGACACGGACCGGGCCTACGAGTATCTGCAGCGGGCATTGAAGTCCCGCCCCGGTTATCCCGAAGCCTTGAACAACCTTGGCGTGCTCTACCTGCGTACCGGGCGGCGGGATCAAGCAGTGGCGAGTTTCGAGGAGTGCATCCGGGTGGCGCCCGCCTTCGATCAGTCGTACATGAATCTGGCCCGGGTTTATGTGCTGGAGGGCACGCCGGAGAAGGCGCGGAGTGTGTTGCTCGAACTGCTCAAACAGCATCCCGAGCACGCGCAAGCGCAGAAGGCGCTGGAGCAATTGCAGTAGGGATGGAGGACGCCCGGCCTCCATCTTCACTCGTTAAGGCTTTGGCGTGGGTGCTGTCAGCAGGTCTACGAACATCTTGTAGAACTTATCCGTGTCCAGATCGACCTGCACTTCGACCGGCTGCACATCGATTTTCGGTTTGTCGTGATCGGTCCAGGTGAGCATGTTGCCGTAACCGGCGCCGCGTCCCAGGTCCACATCCAGGTAGCGTGTTTCTTTCTTTGTGATCAGGCTGGGATCGAGCCATGCCGCCGCCGCCAGTTCGTCCCACAGATAATTGTATTCGCCGAACAGGCGGGTATATTTGCCGATGTATTGCGCCGACGGCGTGTTTCCGGCTTTGATGCGATTGATCAGCTCATGCGTCATCCGCGTCTTCACTGAAATATCCACTGGGGTGCAGACGATCTTTTTCCACTTCGCGCGCAACACAATGTGCGCCGCTTCCGGATCGAACCAGATGTTGAATTCATGCCGCGGGGTGTCGATGAACTCCGGGTCAGTAGTTTGCGGATTCAGGCTGGCCCCCATGAAGACCAATTCTTTCGCCAGTTGAGGGAATTCGGGGTCGATGGAGATGGCCAGCGCGAGATTCGTCATGGGGCCGCCGGCGTAGATCGTCACCTCATGAGGAAACTTGTGAACCATGCGCAGCAGAAAGTGAGCTGCGTCCTCATCGATTGCCTTGGTGGTGGGCTTGCCTTCGGGCATTTCTCCCAGTTGGTCAGGCGGATGGTAAAACCGCGGAGTCCAGGCGCCGAGCCAGGCAAAGGAGCCGTAGCGCTGCTGCCAGAGTTCAGTTTCGTCTTTTCGGCGGACTAGCGGATATTCGGCCCCGGCCACGACGGGAATATCGGCCCGACCGATGAGTTCGAGCATGCGCAGAGTGTGCGCGACCTCAGACTTGAGCCAGGCGTCGCCGGTAACGACGGTGACGCCGAGAACGTCGGTTTGCGGTGACTGAATCAGCAGGAGGATGGACTGCTGGTCGGTCCCGCCAGGCCCGGCAGCGTCCTGATCGATGATGATTTTGCGTTTTTCCTGGCCCCCTGCGGTCAGGCATGTCATCAGCAGCGCAGTTACAACCCAGATTCTGCCGAATTTCATTCTTCACCTCGGAATCTTTTCACAGTACGCCGGGTGCCCCACCCTCGTCTCTTGTTTTGTGGGCACCCGCCCCTACGCGGGCGCCGATGAGGACAGGCGACCTATCAGCAGTTCGAAAAACTTTGCGGAATCCACATCCAACGCGACCCTGGCATTGGGTACGAACTTGTCGCGCAACACCGGCGAGGTCCGGGTGGTCGCAAGTGTCGGCGCCGAGCCGCGAATTGACATGTTCATGGCAGCCGCCTGCTTTTCCATTTCCGGCTTGCGCCGCAGGTCGCCGGCGCTTGGACTGTAACCCAGAGTCTCGCCCGCGGTGAGCTCGCCGGTAGTCTCCACATCGACGTAATACTCCTTGAACTTCAGGATGGAAGGGTCGAGAAATGCCGCCACCGCGAGCGAGTCGTGCATATTTGGTCCCACCAGGAAGCCCTGCTCGCGGTTGTGGTTGATGGCATTGCGGCCGATCTTTGCGGCCGCCTGGCTGACCGGATTCTGCGCCGCTTCGAGAGTGCGCACATGATCTTCGGTGAGCGAAGTTTTGCGGGTAGCGTCGAGGCCGACCATGGTGATGGGAATGCCGGATTGGAAGACGATGCGGGCCGCCTCGGGATCAACGTAAATGTTGAACTCGGCGGCGGGCGTAATGTTTCCGCCGGAGAGCGACCCGCCCATCAGCACGATGCCGCGCACCATGGCGGCAAGCTCGGAGTCGAGTCTCAGCGCGGTCGCGATGTTGGTCAGCGGCCCAATCGGGATTAACGTGACTTCGCCGGGATATTTGCGCACGATGGCGCGGATAAATTCAGCGGCGGGCTGAGCGATGGGTTTGGTCTTCGGTTCGGGAAAAGCTGCGCCGCCAAGTCCGTTTTCGCCGTGAGCATACGCCGCCGTCACCAGACGGCGCACCAGGGGCGACCTGGCGCCGGCAGCCACCGGAATGTCCGTGCGTCCCGCAATTTCAACCATGCGCAGGGCGTTGGGAAGCGTCAGGTCCAGCGGGACGTTTCCCGCGACCGGAGTAATGCCTTCAATCTTCAGCTCCGGCGAACGCATGGCCAGCAGCAAAGCCAGAGCGTCGTCAACGCCCGGGTCGGTATCGATGATCACACGGAAAGGGCCGCGACCAATTCTTTGGCCTGACGGTTCCTGTTCTGCCGCGGTCGCAGCCCGGGAGCAAGGAGCGAAACCGGACGCCAGGCTGCCTGCGGCAATGGCGGCGGCTGAAGAGCTCACAAACTGGCGACGGGTCACGCGCGCAAGTGGTTTCGAGTCCATCTTGTCTGCTCCGTAGAAGAATTACTGACGCGCCTGCCGCGCGGGCTGGGTCATCAACCTGATGTAGAGATCGTACAGTTTTGCGGCGTCCACATCGAACTGTACGGTCGCCTTTCTTTCATAAGGAGGGAGTTCGGTCCCCGGCTCCCAGAATAAAGTTTCACCGTAACTGGGTCCGTGATCAACGTCGATGTCCACGTAGAGTTCTTTCTGTCCGGTGACGATGGAAGGATCAATCATGGCGGCGGCGGAAAGCTCATCCCACATGAAACTTTCCACGGAGTATTCGGTGAGATAGCGGGCCACCGGCGTGTCCGCTTTAGCGATGGCCGCCTTGACCGCCGGGTTCACCGTAGTCTTGACTGAAATGTCGATGGGCGTGATGGTGATTTTCTTCCAGGGCGCGCGCATCGCGATACGCACCGCCTCGGGATCGAACCACCAGTTGAATTCCCGGCGGCCGTCAATACTGTTGATCCCACCTGTGCTGGCGTACATGCCGCTGCCCATCAGGACCAACTCTTTTGCCAGAGTGGCCACCTCGGGATCCAGGCGCAAGGCCAGCGCGATATTGGTCAGCGGTCCTCCCGCCCAGACCACGACTTCGCCGGGATACTTGTGCACCATGCGAACGATAAAGTGGGCGGCGGTTTCGTCCAGCGGCCTGGTGTGAGGCTCGCCCTCGACCAGGGGAGGGACCACATCGGGGTCGTGATATCCGGCGCGGAATGCGGGCGGAACATTTCCCGGGCGCTTGGAGAAATCGCTCCAGCAACCTTTGTAGCGGAATTTGCCGTAGAGCGCTTCCCAGCGCTCGGTTTCCTCCTTGGAGTTCAGGAGCGGGAACTCAGCGCCCTGGACGACGGGAACGTCGGTGCGGCCGGCGATTTCGAGCAGGCGCAGGGTGCGCTGGGTCTCTTCTCTTACCCACTGGTCGCCGCTGACGGTGGTGATCCCCAGCACGTCGAACTTGTCCGACTGCAGAAAAATGAGGATGGACTGCATGTCGGTGGTGGCGGGCCCGCGCGCGTCCTGATCGACGATGATTTTGATCTTTTGCGCCTGCAGCCCGGTGGCGGCAGTCAGAATCAGTACAGCAGTCAGCAGGACGGCGAAGCTTCGTGGCTTCATGGGCGAAGTCCCCTCAGTGTGTCTGATCTTGCTTAGCAGGATTTGCTGGAAGACTGCACTGATTGTTCCAACGACCCGGCCGGGAAGACCTAGCATTGTACCCCGCGTCAGGAAGCGCGGTCAGTCGGCTGGTCGTGGCGCCGTGGCGAACCGGGTGCTCAGCCCATGAAGCGCTGCGCGGATTGCGGATGACCATTCCGGCGACTAGAATCATTAGCGCGCCAATGACCTGTGGTTTCTCCATTTTTCTTTTCCCTATGCGCCGCCTCCGCCTGAGCGTACAGCAATCTGAATTTATTCCCGCAAGCCGCATCGCCGGCGGCGTCCTGGCCCTAATCGCAATGCTCATGCCGGCAATGATCCAGGCCCAGAGTTCCGCCGCCTCGGCGACCTTGCAGGGAGCCGTGCGGGATTCGAAGGCCCGGCCAGTGGCCGGGGCAACCGTATATCTTCAGCTAAAAGACGGCGCCGAGTCCGTGTCCGCGCACTCCGACGCGGCGGGAAACTATCGCTTTTCAGGACTTCGCGAAGGCATCTATTCGTTGCGCGTGGAAGCGGCGGGATTCGGCCAGTCCACCTTCGGCCCCTGTGTCATCGGGTCGAAGGAATCGAAGCAACTCGATCTGACGCTGGAGGCAGCAGGAGCTCCGGAGTTTTTTGATGAGCCTCAATTTACCGTGGCCGGCGTGACCGACGGGACCAATCTTGGCGGGCACGGTTCAAATGCTGTGGTGCGAACCAAAGAGTCACTGGCCAGAGACATCGCGTCACTGAGCGCATCCGGAAGCAAGCCTTCCCCACCGGCAGATAAAGCTGAGACCTTTCTGCGCGCGACGGCCGATCGCGAGCCGGGAAATTTCGATGCGAATCACCGCCTGGGAAAATTGCTGGTTGCCAGCGGAAAAGCTTCGCAAGCGCTGACTTATCTGGAACGGGCTTCGCAGCTCGAGCCGGGGAATTACGAAAACGCCTACCTGCTGGCGTTGGCTTATGCAGACGCCGGTCAATACCAGCGCGCGCGGGCAAATGCGCGCGCGTTGCTGACTGTGCAGGAGAAGCCCGGACAAGAAAATGGGGCCGAACTGCATCACCTTCTCGGCGACATCGAAGAGAAATCCGGCAATCCTCTCGAAGCCGTGCGGCAGTACCAGCGGGCCGCGGAACTTGGCCCCAGTGAACCTTACTTCTTCGATTGGGGATCTGAGCTGCTGCTGCATCGCGCGGTTGAGCCTGCCATCGAAGTATTCAACAAGGGCAACCGCTTGTTCCCGCACTCGGCCCGCATGCTGGTCGCGCTTGGTGTGGCGTGGTACAGCAACGGTTCGTATGACCAGGCCGCGCAGCGACTCTGCGAAGCCTCCGACCTGAATCCCGGCGACCCCAAGGCCTACCTGTTCCTGGGCAAAATACAAGGCGTCGAAACCACGCAGTCGGAGTGTTCCAGCGAGCGGCTGGCGCGCTTTGCAAAGCTTCAGCCTGAGAATGCGCTGGCCAACTACTACTATGCGGTCAATCTTTGGAAGCGGCGGAAGGGGCCGGACGACGCCGCAAGCTCGGCGCAGGTTGAGTCTCTACTGAGGAAGGCCGTTTCTCTCGATCCCACGCTCGGGCTCGGCTACCTGCAGTTGGGTGTGCTGTATTCAGAGCGAAGAGATTTTCCCCGGGCAGTGTTGAACTACCAGCAGGCGATCAAGGCCAATCCCGAACTTGAGGAAGCGCATTACCGGCTGGCACAGGCGTATAAGCGGACGGGAGAAAAAGCCAGGGCTGAACAGGAACTTCAACTCTATAACCAGATATCAAAGAAGAAAGACGAAGCCGTCGAGCGCGAGCGGCGAGAGAGCCGCCAGTTTGTGTACACATTGCGCGGTCCAGGCCCACCGACGGAATAAGAGCATTTAACCGCAAAGGACGCAAAGAAAACCGCAAAGATCGCAAAGAATTCCTTTGCGCACTTTGCGGTTCTTTTGCGTCCTTTGCGGTTAAATGATCTTCAGTGAGCGGGCGCAGGCGCGCTCATCAGGCGCACGAACATCCCATAAAACTTTCCCGTGTCCAGATCAACCTGGACTTCCACCGGCTGTGCGGCAACTTTCGGCTTGTCTTGCTCCGTCCAGGTCAGGGTGTTGCCGTATCCCGCGCCACGGTCGAGGTCCACGGCCAGGTAGCGCGTTTCGCGCTTGGTGATGAGTGAAGGGTCTATCCAGGCGGCAGCGGCAAGCTCGTCCCACATGTACTCGCCGCCCTGGCCGGTTCGAAAGTAGCCGGCGACGTAATGGGCCAGAGGAGTCCCGCTGGCATCGATCTGCTTGATCATGGCGGGCGTGAGACGCGTCTTGATCGAAATGTCGGTTGGAGTGCAGACGATCTTCTTCCACGGGGCGCGGAGCACGATCTGGGCCGCTTCGGGATCAAACCAGAAATTAAATTCGTGGCGGGGATTGTTTACGAATTCGGGATCGTCGGTCTGCGGACCCAGGCTTCCTCCCATGAAGACCAGTTGCTGCGCCAGTTCCGGAAACTCGGGATCGATCGAGATGGCTAGCGCCAGATTGGTCATAGGGCCGCCCTCGTAGATGGTTACCTGGTGAGGATACTGGCGCACCTTGCGAATCAGAAAATGAGCGGCGTCCTCGTTGGAGGGTTTGGTGGTGGGTTGCCCTTCCGGCAGGGGCGGGACAACGAAGGGCTCATGCCACCAGCGGTCATCCCACGCGCCCGCGAAAGCCACCTTGCCGAAGCGCTGTTGCCACAGTTGAGTTTCTTCGCGCCGCCGCACCAGCGGGAAGACGGCCCCGGGAACGACCGGAATATCGGTGCGTCCCATGATCTCGAGCAGGCGCAGGGTGTGCGCCACTTCCTCGTCGCGCCACTGGTTTCCGCTGACTACCGTGATTCCCAGGACCTCAACTTGCGGGGATTGAACCAGCAACGCGATGGTCTGCATGTTGCTTCCGCCGGGGCCGGAGCCGTCCTGATTGATGATGACTTTGCGCCGCTGCTGGGACCAGCCGAGGGAA
>CAVVYF010000002.1:0-15701 GCA_963752375.1 Terriglobia bacterium | reverse complement strand
TCCCGGAAATTCGTTGAACTGATATTGCCATCCCGACCGGAGCGAAGCGAAGCGAGCGCAGTGGAGGGACCTGCTGTTTCAGCCAGCTCGACCTGCGCCGCTTATATTTTCGATATTCTTCTGGGACAGCCTCTAGTAAGTCGCCCGTCCGCCGCTCAGATCAAACACAGCCCCGGTGGTGAAAGAGTTCTCTTCCGAGACCAGCCAGGCCACCATGGCCGCGATTTCATCGACATTAAGAAATCGTCCCCGCGGAATCCTGGAAAGCATGTAGTCGATGTGCTCCTGCGATATCTGCTCGAAAATTCGAGTGCGGGCCGCTGCCGGGGTAATGCAGTTGACCGCGATATTCAGGCCGGCCAATTCCTTGCCCAATGACTTGGTCAGGGCGATGACGCCCGCCTTGGCCGCACTGTAGGCCGAGGCGTTGGGATTTCCTTCCTTGCCCGCAATGGACGCCACATTCACGATCCGCCCATATTTCCTCCGCAGCATGAAAGGCACGACTGCGCGACAGCATAGAAATACCCCGGTCAAATCTACATCAACAATCTGCTTCCAGACCTCCACGGGATATTCCCAGCACTTCAGGTCGGGGCCGGAAATCCCCGCATTGGCCACCAAAATATCGATCCTGCCAAACTTCTCTGCCGTCGAAGCCGCCGCGGCGTCAACGCTGGCGGCCTCGGTTACGTCTGCCGTTACGGCATCGACAGCGCCCAGGCCACTCAACTCTCGCACCGCGGACGCGAGCAGTTCTCCGTCCCTGTCCCAGAGCGTGACCGAAGCGCCCGAGGAGAGAAAACGCCGGGCGATCGCGAGGCCTATCCCCTGCGCTCCCCCGGTGACGATGGCGTGGCGATGGCTTAGATCGATCTGGTTCATTCGATGCCGTGCGCGTCCTCGGAACCTGGCTCACAGAGCAGTTCGGAGGCACTTTCTTACGCATGGAAAAGACAATTCCCAGCGGCACACTGGGCCGAAATAATAGCATGCTGGCCGGTCGGTGCACGGCGGGTAGGGACTTGCTGGGCCTGTTGTGAGTTCTCGCGGTCCTCGGCGCAAGAAAAAGGGCCGGAGCAAGTTCGTTGCTCCGGCCCAAACCAAACCTACAGCTTTTATGTGCTAAAAGCTGAAGATCGTGTCGAACTGCCAGCGTTTGAGCCAGCGCTCCTCCGTCGGACTCTGGGCGGTTACGATCTGGCGCCCAATCAGACCGGTGACGCCAAACATCACGTGTGAATAGGCTTGGTAGTCGGCCTCTATGCGATGCTCGATGACGTTGGTCGGCTGCCTTAAGTCGCTGAAGTTGAACGCGGACAGGACGGCATCCCGTTCGATGCGGGCAAAAGTGTACCCAAAGAGATAGTCGCCCCGGTTCTTGGTCTGGCCAACCTTAAACTCCCCCCAGTAGCCGTGACGCTGGCGTGAATCGCAGGCGGGAGGTGCCACTGCGGCAGCGGCGAAGGCGTCCAGATTGCCGCAGGCTTTCGTGTTCTGGACATAGTCAAACAGCGCATAGATGGGCCATCTCTTGGAGCCCGTGTCGAAGTCCAGGCGCGCCAGAGCGTCCACGATGCCAAATTGCGAAGCGAAAACCCGCTTTCCGCCGATAACTCCGAAATTGTTGGTGTTGGACGAGCCCCCGAAGCCAAATGTGCCGCCGCCCGCAGTCGCCGTGCCGTTATCTGCGAATCCGTTACCACCAGTCTGGTTCTGAGCGATGGTATCCGTATTATGAAAATCATAATACGCGACGTTGGCCCCCAATTTCACTCTGGGCAGGAGGGTGAACCCTGCCTGCACCTGACCGCCTTCCATGTACGTATCGGGGCCGCCACCCACTTCAAACATTGGAGTCCCGATGGCGATCACCCCAAAGTGGTTAATAAACTTGTTCTTCCAATCCCAGGCCACCGCCGCGCTCCCACCTTCCGGATTCAGGTCATTGTCCCAGGTTAATTCGGTGCGCTGCCAGGTATATCCAAACTTTCCAACCGTAAGCGTGAAGGGCTTGAAGTAGTGAGGATTGTAAACTGCGAAAGCCTTGTCGATGGCGAGGGGCTTGCGCGTGAAAAAACCCGTCTCAGTGGAGTTGGTGGAAATAGGATCACCCAGATCGCCGGATGCAATCGAGAAACCGACCGCAAAATCGTTGGTGATATTGCTGGCTACGTTGAAACGCAAGCGGTAGCGTTGCCGAAATCGGGCCTCAGGCGTGGGGGCATTCGCAGCCCCACCGCCAAAGAAAGGCTCGAAGCGAAGACGCAAATCGCCACTGAATTTGATACGGGCGACCGCGCTTTCCAGCGCTGCGAATGACTTTTGCTCTTCCTGGGTGTTGACCGCGGTGTTGGTCAACGTTGTCTTCACATCGGTCATGTCCGACGAGAGCCTGCTGACGGCTTCCTTCTGCTCGCTGCTTGCGCTCTCCGCCGCAGCCGCCTTTTGCTGCGCCTCAGTGGCGGCCGACTGCGTCTGCTGCAACTGCTGCTGGGCCTGCTGCCAGGCTTGATCTTTCTGTTGAACTTCCTGCCGTAACTGCTCGATCTGCTGTTGTTGCGCTGCAATAGCATCGCGCAGCGATTGCACATCCTGGGCGGTCACCGCCGGTTCGGCCGGCTTGGCTTTCCGCGTCTTTGGTTTTGCCGCGGTTTGCCCAAACAGGGTTCCCGCCAACAGCGGAACCACGCACCACTTGAGAACGGACTTCATTAATCTCTCCTTTTTGGCTCTGGCCAGCAGAGATCCCACAGTAATGAGGTTGTACTCCAGCACTAATGGGCGTTTTCGGCCCCACTCGTTGTTATGTCGCTCTTGCCATGATCCAGCTGTTGCCGCCATGCAACTCTTGCCGTTCTGCAGACTTGCCGTTCCGCAGACTTACTTTCTACAGCCCTTGCCCCTCTGCAGACTTGCCATTCTGCAGCCTTTTGCCCTGGCAAACACACCAAGACCGGAAGCTGAGGGCTGGTCCCGTATTCCTTGAGTGACGTATCTTTAATTCCGCCGTGTTACGGGATGGTTACAAAAACATGAAAATCTGATGAATCAGGCCAGCAGACCTCCTGACAAAAAACAGCTCTTCCTTGAATTTTCCACAGGAGAGCAGCAGATTCTTTTGAGGACTTCCAAAGAGAATGGCTCCTCAGGTAGGACTCGAACCTACAACCCCCCGGTTAACAGCCGGGTGCTCTGCCATTGAGCTACTGAGGAGTGTTGAGGGACGCATCAGAAAACGCGTCGCCTGAGTTGTCGTCATTCATATTAACATCCAGTCCGGATTGCTCAAAACTGACCGGTGCGGTTTTTGATACCCTATTTGGCGGGCCTGATTGTTGGCGAATCTTGCGAGGTGCTTTATGCCAGGAGGTTTTCGGTTGCTCTGGATTGCTGCTGGTTTGTCTGTGATAGCTGGGGTGGCGTGGGCGGGGGACAACACCGCTCCCAGTACGACCACGCCCGCGGGGCCGCCCAAGGCCAAGGTGGATACGGTCGTAGATACCATCCACGGCCACAAGATCGCCGATCCCTACCGCTGGCTGGAGGATGCCAACAGTCCGGACTCGCAGGAGTATGTGCGGGAGGAGATGGCGTACACGCGCAGCCTGCTCGATCCGCTGCCGGGGCGCGATCGTATCCATGAGCGGCTGACGCAGCTTCTTTCTATTGGCACCATCGGGACGCCGCAGATTGGCGGACCTTATTTCTTTTATACCCGGCGCGAGCGCACGCAGAACCAGCCTGTCCTCCTGGTACGGGAGGGTCTTGGTGGAAAAGATCGGGCGCTGGTGGACGCCAACCAGATGTCCGCCGACGGCACGGTCGCGCTGGACTGGTGGTTCCCTTCGGACGACGGCAAGTACGTGGCCTATGGCACCTCGTCCAGCGGCTCTGAAAACAGCACCCTGCACGTGATTGAGACAGCCACCGGCAAGCTGCTGCCCGACACCATTCCCCAGGCCCGCATCGCCCAGGTGGCATGGAAGAAGGACGACTCCGGTTTCTACTACGGACGCAATCCCAAGAAGGGCGACGTGCCCGAGGGCGACGAAGTTTACTACTTGCACATCTTTTATCACCAGCTCGGCAGCGATCCTGCCAAGGATCCCCTGATCTGGGGCGAAGGACGCAAGAAGGAAGAGATCCTGGTTTCGCAGCTGCCCGACGATGATGATCGCTGGCTGCTGCTGACTTCGTACGAAGGCTCTGCCGGCAAGAACCAGCTTTATCTGCAGGACCTGAAAGCCGGCACGCCGCCGGTGGAACTCACCAGTGGCAAGGATTTCCAGTACAGCGCCGAGATTTTCCGAGGCAAGCTTTACATCACCACTAATGAGGATGCCCCGCACTTCCGCCTGTTTGTGGTGGACGCGGCCAATCCCGCCCGCGCCAACTGGACGGAAATCATTCCCGCGACGGACGGCATCCTGAAGGGCGCCGGAATCGTGGACGGGAAGATCATCGCGCAGTACGAGAAGAACGCCAGCTCGGAGCTCAAGCTCTTCGATCTCGAGGGCAAAGCGCTGGGCGATATCGAACTTCCGGGCATTGGCTCGATCGAGGCGCTGGGCGGCAAATGGAACCGCAAGGAAGTTTTCTTCGGCTTCCAGTCGTTCACCGTGCCGCCGTCGGTGTATCAGGTGGAACTGGCCTCGCGCAAGACTTCGCTCTGGGACAAGGTAGCCACGCCCGGCATCGATCCCTCCGGGTATGAAGTCAAGCAGCTCTGGTTCCACTCGAAAGACGGCACCCGGGTGCCGATGTTCGTCTTCCACAAGAAGGGAATAAAACTGGACGGCAAGAACCCGACGCTGCTCACCGGCTACGGCGGCTTCAACGTCAGCCTGACGCCCAGCTTTGCTGGCGGGCGTTTTCTCTGGCTGGAGCATGGCGGGGTTTTCGCGGTGGCCAACCTGCGCGGCGGATCGGAATTTGGCGAAGACTGGCATCGCGCCGGCATGCTGGACAAAAAGCAGAATGTTTTTGACGACTTCATCGCCGCCGCCGAATTTCTGATCTCGGACAAGATCACCGACAAGGAGCACCTCGCCATCCAGGGCGGATCGAATGGCGGCCTGCTGATGGGCGCGATGATCACGCAGCGTCCTGACCTGTTTCGCGTGGTGGTCTGCCAGGTCCCGCTGCTCGACATGCTGCGCTACCAGAATTTTCTGATCGCGAAATTCTGGGTCCCGGAGTACGGCTCAGCCGACGACCCCAAACAATTCGACTGGCTCTACGCCTACTCGCCCTACCAGCACGTAAAGCCGGGCACGGAGTATCCGGCCATCATGTTCATGACCGCGGACAGCGACAGCCGCGTCGACCCCATGCACGCCAAAAAAATGGCCGCGCTGATGCAGGCCGAAGCCGCCAACGGGAAGAGTCGCGAGCGTCCGATTCTGCTGCGGATTGACAGCAAAGCCGGGCACGGCCAGGGTAAGCCCATTACCAAGCAGATTGAGGATGGGACGGATGTTTATTCGTTTTTGTTTTGGCAGTTGGGGGTGAAGCCATAGGGCGGGCGTTGGCTGGTGGTCGTTGGTCGTTGGCTCACAAATCTCTGGAGGGTGCCCCGTCCAAGCTCCGCTTGGGCGGGGGTTTCTTTCGCCCCCCATGCTGCTGCCGGAGATGAAGAAACTCTCCTCTTGGGTGGAGCAGGGCCTCGACCCTGCAATGGGCACTTCGGTGAACGTCCCGTCTGTCCCCGGATTTCCTCCGGATGTCCCGTCCCCGGATTTCCCGGATTTCTTTTCAACACCCACACCCGGCTGATAACAATTGAGGAGTGCCGTCGTTGAGTCTGTCCGCTCCTGACTTACCAGCTTCCTGCCACCCGGTACTTCAGTTTGCCCATCAGTTTGTGAGAGGTGAGGCTGTAAACGTATATCTTCAACGCCTTATCGCCATCGATTTCAGCAGTGTACGTACCCGGCTGAAGACTCGCACATTTGCGGAACCCTACTTGGCACCACAGAGTTACATGCTGGCCGTTCAAGATAGCGTGCACTGACTCCTGCTGGATAGCGTAATGAGTGGTATAGGCAGGTGCCTTTGGCGTTGTTGTGGTTGTGCAGTTCGTTGTTGAACTAACGTTCCCATACGTGTTGTCGCCGTATGTCGTTGCGTTAACGTCACCGTTAGTGTTGCAGTTGGTGCTCGCCGTACCGCTGGTGGCCGCGTGGTGAGTGGCTACGTCTCTCTGCCAAGCATCAGTGCCAACCACTTCGATCTGGATTGTCTGCTTAGCCGCCGCCGTAGCATCGCTTGAGACGTTCAGGCACTCTTGGAGGGTAGATCTTCGTCGGCGGAAGCGCTGTGACGGATGAACATCTCCCACCCTTGCAAAAGGCGCAAGGGTGGGGCAGCCCTTGGTTTTGAAGCTTCGGTGGTTAGGTGGGCCAGCCTGGCCCTCTCGCAGGGTAGATGTTCGCTGCCGGAAGCGCTGTGATGGATGAACATCTCCCACCCTTGCAAAAAGCGCAAGGGTGGGGCAGCCCTCTGTTTTGAAGCTTCGGTGGTTACGTGGGCCGGCCTGGCCCTCTCGCAGGGTAGATGTTCGCTGCCGGATGCGCTGTGACGGATGAACATCTCCCACCCTTGCAAAAGGCGCAAGGGTGGGGCAGCCCTCTGTTTTGAAGCTTCGGTGGTTACGTGGGCCAGCCTGGCCCTCTCGCAGGGTAGATGTTCGTTGCCGGAAGCGCTGTGATGGATGAACATCTCCCACCCTTGCAAAAAGCGCAAGGGTGGGGCAGCCCTCTGTTTAGAAGCTTCGGTGGTTACGTGGGCCAGCCTGCCTCTCGGCTCTGACGGGCGGGGACGCCCGTCCTCCATCCACAAATTGCTTGTCAAGAGCGTTGGGCTCTGTGATTTCCCGCAAACATAGGATTCTTGGGGAGATAGAAAGTTGGGAGGCGTGTCCCATTTGGGGTGTGCGGTTCGGTATCCTATAAATAGACGTAGAGTGTGGCGCGGCCCCTGGGCTGCTCTTTTTTTTTGCGCCGGAATGGCCTGATTTAATCATGAAGAATTCAATTTCCGCGAAGGCTGAGGTGTTGGCGGAGCTTACCGGCCTGGCTGATGATGGCGATCGATTCACGCGCCGAATGACCTCGAAACGCATTGGGGAAGTTTCGGAGGTGGCGCTGGCGTTGAAAGCCAGGACGATGGGCTTTATGGTGGCCAAGCCCTGGGGAGACAGCGAACTCTACGACCTCATACTCGGGTGGGGCACGCGTCTGTGGCGGGTGCAACTGAAGTGCACGCTGGTGATCCGTTCGCGGGCGTACGAGATTCAGCCCATTCATAGTGTCTATGGCAAAGGCAAGAGGGCGTACAGCGCGGGGGAGATTGACGCGCTGGTAGTGCACATTCCGCCTTGCGATGCGTGGTACGTTCTGCCGGTGGAGGATTTTTTAGGATCGAAGTGCCTGCGGTTCTATCCGGACATCGAGTGCAAGGCGGCGCGGTGGGAACGGTATCGCGAGGCCTGGGGTCTGTTGCGGGGGGAAGGGACGGCGGGAGTGTTGGCGGGGATTGGGAAGTAGTCAGGCGCCGTGGACTAGGGATTTCCGTCACCCACTCTTTTCGCAAAAGTGCGCGAAAAGAATGGGGTATCCGGCATATCCGACCCCGTCCACGACCCATCCTGATCTCGCCCGAACTTCCAGTTAATCTCCGCCTGCATCTTTTGTAAACGCTGGACTTCAGTGTTAATCCACAATTAAGCCTCAGTTATTTTGACTTCCCTACCGACCTCCCCCAATGTCCCTTCTGAAGCGCAGTCCCAAACGCCTTCCGCCTTCAAGGAGGATGTTCCATGTCATTCAGTAGCAAAGCCGTCAAAGCATTAGTAGCAGCTGTTCTGGCCGCGATGCTCAGTCCCGCAGCCCGATCCCAACAGGTACCACCAAATCCCGGCACCGACCCCAACAACGCCCCCGTCCAACTCATCACCCAGGCCCAATATCGCCAGATGATTGCCGATGGTGAGCTCAAGGCAAATAATCCCAATGTGGTTCTCAAGCAATTCGTGAATCGCCTGCTCCAAGACCTAAAAAACGGCGCCATCGTGGAAACATTCATGCGCCAAAATCCTGATATTCCGGGATTCCGAAACCTCGTTTTCGCCGCCCCCAAAAATCCCAATACGTTCCCCACGCTCGACGGCAACTACCGCACGGAAATCACCATTAATGGTGTCTCACAGACCATCGAGACCTTTGGTCCAAGCGTCAAACTCGGTCAGCTCGCCAAGACAATCGTCACTTCCACCGATCCTCAATACCAACTCGGCCTTTACAACCTCGCCTACTCTCAATACGCCTCAACCTACAATCAGCTCTGCAATCCCAATCTCCCTCCGCCATCGAATACCGACATCCCACCGGGCGGCATCAGCATCGTCGGCTCTCAATCCGGGTGCCAAACGCTGGTCGCGCCTTCGTCGCTCGCCAGCCCCGCTTCGCTGGAAAGTGCGCCCATCGATCAGATCTACACGGCCATGCGCAACCTCGGCGCCAACGGCCCGGCGCTCATTCACCTGGTGCCGACCGGTGTCGGTCCCGGCCCCGTCGCCTGCAATGAGGAACTCGGTACCAGCTTCACTCCTGGCGTCAACGGCTCCGTTTTTGGTGACATGGTGAGCAGTGCGGGGACACCCTCTTCAACGGGTCTCGTCGCCAATTTCAACTTCCCCGCCAAAAACCTGCTGACCTGCATCCGCAATCAGGGTAAGCGCGGCACGTGTCATATTTTCGCCGCCATTTCGGCCGTCGAAGAGATCATCGCGCGCGACACCGGCGTCTACGCCAACCTCTCCGAGCAGGACCTCATGGAAAATGTGAAACTCATTTGGGCACCCGACTACTACAGCGACGGCGGCTCGTCTGGGCAAGACCTTGAGAACGCCCAGTCGCATGGTTACAAATTTGCCTTCGAGAAAACGTGGGACTACAACCCTTCCTTCTCTCAGCCCAATCCGCCGAAATACAAATACATCAACAGCTGCTCGGGCTATCCCTCGACGGAACCTGGCTGCTCCGCCGATGCACCTCAGGCAAATGGATTTTGCGTTCCTGGCCTCCCCTTTGCCTGCGGCCTGTCCCCTTTCACAAATCCCCGTGCTTCGCCTTATTCGTCCGCTGGTGTCCATTACCTTTGGAGCCTCTTCGACAAAGATATCTCCGTCTCCATGATTCAAATGGCGCTGGCTGCGAATGACGCTGTGATTGTCGGCTTCAACGCGACCCAGGCTTTCCAAAACGCCGCCAACACCAACGGTTTCATTCAATACTTTCCGCCCAGCCTCTTCTTCATCGATCCCTCGATCGGCGGCCATGAAGTGCATATCGTCGGCTACGTCAGCAACGAAGACATCGCCGCCAATCCGAATACTGCATCCGTAACTCCAGGCTCGGGCGGCGGATACTTCATCGTCAAAAACAGCTGGGGTGCCGCCGGCGACGCGGGATACATCTACATGCCGGTCGACTACCTGAAGGACAACGCGACCGAAATCTTAGCCGTCAGCTCCGTGAACACTAACTAACCGCATGTCACATCACCACAAACGCAGCAAGGGCTCCGAACTTTCCAGCCTCGGAGCCCTTGTCCTACTCATCCTCTGGTAGCGCCTGGGGGTTGGACCACCCTGTCAGTGATGATTTCCGTTCCCCCACCCATTTCGCAAAGGCGCGAAATGGATGGGGCACCTTCAACCTGTCTCCCGGTTTCCTTTATCAGGGAAGCTTTTCCAGTTCGGCTGAGATGTTGACTGCGCCGCCTGTCACTTTCAGTTTGCGTTCCCAGTTTTTGTAGCCGGTTTTCTTGACGACGACCGAATGCTCTCCTGCGGTCACTTCGATCACGGACGGAGTGTTTCCTACGAAATTTCCGTCCACTTCGATATCTGCATTGGCGGGAGTTGAGGAGACTGAAATCCGGTTGGTGGAAGACATCGCCATCGGCGTTTCGGCAAGTGCGGCCGGTTGGAGCGGCTGACTTGGCGTGGCTTCCCGCGCGGCGCGGGTTGGCCAATCTGCCCGGATAGCATCGCAGGCGTCCTTCACCGAATTGCCCAGGGAGCGCGTGGAGTGGCTCACGATGGAATCGCCGTCGTTGTTGAATACGGCCATCTTGTTGTCGCGCTTGATCAGGCCCTTGCCGCCTTCGTGGTCGAGCAGGACAACGTAGTCTGCCTTGTCTGGTTTGTTATTTACGATTACGTCGGGACAGCGCTCGCCAAATGTTTTGACGATTTCGGCGGTTTGCGGACGCGCACCGCCGGCGCTATGGGCAGCGAAGGTTCCGTTGGCGCCGCCGGCGTTGCCGGACATCTCCCAGGATTGACTATCGGAGATGAAGACTCGGGGCTTGCCGGCTGTGGTTTGCGCCGCCGATGAGATCAGCAGCAGGGATATCACTAACGAAGTGACGAGAGACCGCATTTGCCCTCCAAGGCGTGGTCACGGACAAAGCACTTGATGTGCTTCATAAGTTTATTCGATAGCTTGGCCTGGGACGCTTCGGGGAAGGATTTGATCGTACTTCACGGGATTGATATCCGCAATGCAGACTGTGGTTCCGTGCGGTGGCACGATTCCCCGTTCCCCACCCATTTCGCAAAGGGCGCGAAATGGATGGGGCACCATCAGTTTAGCGGCGGGCTTTTTTTCCGACTGTGCGTTCGTAGTCCGCCAGGACTTTCGCGCGCAGTCTGGCGGTCCGTTTGCGGTTTAGTTTTTCCGCGGGGGATTTTTGGCACTGCTCGACGGTTGCCTTGAGACTCTCCAGGGAGGTCCGGCAGGACGGGCAGCTTTTCAGGTGCTGTTTCAGTTCTTTTGAAAGCGAACCATCCAACTGTCCGTCGAGATAGTCCGAGAGTTCGGCGAACGTGGCTTTACAGCGGGCGGGAGCGGGCGGTTCGGCGGGGGCCGGCGCACGCGGAACGGCGGCCGCTTTTCCGCTGCGTGGCTTGACGCCTTTCATCAATTCGTTGCGGAGAAGAAGGCGGGCGCGGTGGAGACGGAGGCGCATGGTTCCAGAACGCAGCCCGGCGACCGCGGCAACCTCTTCGTCGGAGAACCCTTCCATGTCGCGCAGCACCAGGACAATGCGGTATTGCGGCGGCAGTTTCTGAATGACTCTTCGCAGGCGTCCCGCCCCGCCGTTTCGCATGGCGAACGACTCCGGGTTGATGCCGCCATCGGTCCCTGACTGCTGAACCTTCTTCCGATTGGGCATAGGTTCCTCCAACGAGAGGCCTGGGGTGTTCACTTGTAAGGGTGCGTTGCCGTCAATGTAACACGATGCGCGGCTATTTTTCCTGAGCGCGCGCAGTTCATCCCATTCGAGAAGCCCGGGTTCGGCCTGCCGTTTCCTGGACCCTGTCAATATCGATGAAGTGTACTTTCTGCAGGCCGTGGATCGACGCGGCATTCCGGCTGCGCAACCGCCGGATGCGAGCTACGGCGCGATCGATCACGCCGGCGAGTTCGGTCCCAAAGTCGGGCGCGCGGTCTTCCTGCAAACGGCGCTTGGCTTTCTCGGAAGAAAACCAGCTGGGATTTCGATTGGGCTCCTGCGGCGTGACCAGCCGCAAGACTTCGCAAAGATGAGCGTTGACGGCAGGCTCTGTCCGGTTGGGCTTCGCCCCGGAATTTCGCGCCTCGCCGCGCTTGCGAACGTAACGAGTAAAGGAGGCTTCCTCCATGCGGCCATGCACGCCGGCTTCTTCGAAGGCCTCCAGGGCCGCAGCCTGGGCGTGGGTGAGCCCGGGCTCGACGCTGCCTTTGGGAAATATCCAGCGTCCCTTGCGAGTCTGGACCAGCAGGAATTCGATGACGCCGCCGCGCACCCGATAACAGACTGCCGCCACCTGTTCGCATTGCTTGAGCTTGCGCAGTTCCGCCAGTTTGAAAAATTTGGCCGATACCTGATAGGTCTGCACTTGCGACCAACCGACGGTTAACCGCGACTCACCATTGTTCCTGCCGCCCATACCCATAGCAGCAGAGTGCACGACCTGATCCGCTCTGGCTAGAGCACACCTTGGTTCAGGGGCTGAGGCCACGCGCCAGGCTGGACAGCCGGCGCAAGCTCTGCCATTCTCAGTCTGTCTTATGGCTTATCATGTGGTAGCGCTCACCATGGCACAGGTGCGGCAGGGCGCGCTCGCATTCCAGCGTCTGTTAAGCTCCGCTTTGGGTGAATCGAAGGATTTGAAGGTGTATTCGGTAAGTCCGTTTGCGCTCGACGAACGGCGCCGCTTCAAAGACCGCTTCGGAGGCGATGTAGTGTATTTCTTCAACGACGCCGCCCGTGACCTGGTGCTGTGGCACGGTTCCGATCTGAAGTTTATCGCCGAAATCGGGGACAGCGAGCTGCCGCAACGGCGAACCCTGGTGGTTGGCATCCCCGAATAGCAAAAGCGGGCCACGGATTTACGCGGATTTGCACGGATAATGCGCGAGGAGCCTGATCCTTGGGCGCTGCGAGAAACTCCGGGGCCACTCGCTTAGGTCTGGCATCCCCCACTTGTCGCAAAAAACGCGACAAATGGGGCACCCTCGGTTTGAGGATCGCGCGAGGAATCTCTTTACCTACTTGCGCCCCGCCGGCCTGGGAGACAGTATTTCTTTTTGACTATCAGGAAGGGATGCTTTGGAAAATCTGTTTTGTCTGCGCTGCAATCGCGAGATCGAAGTCGGACACAAATCTGTCGCCGTGTATATGTTCGCGCAAACGGTTGGCATCAGACCGCGGCAAAAGTCGTCGGCGCAGCGCATTTGTTTCTGTCCGCAGTGCTCTGTCTCCCTGGCCATGGGACCTCCACCGGAAGGCGCGCTCAACCTGGCGGCCTGGAACATGATCCGCGACCTGGTCGGCGCCGATCCTGCACTGAACCAGGCGGCCTGGGAAAACCTGCGAGGAGTGGTGGGTCTGCTGCCCTCCGGCGAACCTGAGGTCATGCCTCGCCGCGCCGCCGCCGGAGGCTACTTCGAGTTCTGACGGTGCACCGGCCCAGTGGGCGGGCGAGACGCCCGCCCGACAGCCGGCGAGACGCAGGCGCTACAAATGCTACGCGCCGGACGCGGGAAGCGTCGCGCTTGAGTTGAGGGGCGTCGCCATGACGTCCTGTTTGGCATCACGCATCAGGCCTTTTTCCGCTTTCTGCGGGTACAGGAATTCCTGTCCGGTCAGGCGCCCCGGATAGTACCACTTCAAAAGCGCTTCCGGCAGTTGGTGGGGGCGTTCCGCGAACTTCAATTCCACTCCATTTGTGGCCTGCAGGCGCTCCGTCGGTATGGTTTCCTCGGTGGCGTAGATTTTCGTGTGATCGGCATTGAATATCTGAACGATCTGCTGGTCGCCCTGACTGTCTGCCAGGACAAACCAATAGGTACCAGCCGGCAATACCCTGCCGGGAATCTCTACCGGTTCACTGAAATTCATCTTCGTTGCCTGGTTCCATGCGTCGGCCGCGGCCGCAGGTAGAAAGACCATGCCGGCCAGAATGATGGAGAAAGCAACCACTAACAATTTTCTAGGGTTCATAACCTGGACTCCTATCTTGCTGCTCTACAAAATAGGAATGTCGCAGGACGGAGATTAGTTGCCCGCGTGGAGGATCGTACATACCTTAACTGTTTTGGATTATGCCGCGTCCCGCATCGGGTTCGAGAGCGCGAGGCGAGGTGGTTCGCGTTCGCCGCTCGTTGCACCGATGGTTTCCGTCACCCCACCCATTTCGCAAAAAGCGCGAAACGGATGGGGCACCTTCGCTTCATGTCGCCAGCTTCAGTTCCAGACTGGATTTCCCTTGGCGTCGCGCAGTGCGAAGGTGTCGTTTCCTTTTACTATTTCCCGGGCCAGGACGAGGTCAGCTTCACCCTGCTTGATCTTCGAACCGGTAAGCGAGATCTCGTCTCCCTTGCTGAATTCCATTCCCATATCGTCCATGAAAGCTTTGGGGCAAAGATAGACATCCACCGTGTCCGCCCCATTCTTCACCAGCAGATGGGCGATCTCTTTCTCGCTGCCCTTGGGCGGCAGCTTGACTTCCTCGATGGTTCCCTTGATCTTGGTCTCGGTCTGAAGATCGTACTTGGGAAGGACCGGCTTGGCGGCCCTTTGCGCGCCAGCGAATGCAACCAGGAAGACGATAGAGAGAAGGAGAAATATCCCGGACCGATGCGAGCGACTGCACTCAATTCGACAAGCCATGGCTCCGCCTCCCAGGAGTGGCCGGAGTCTGCGCAAGATGAATGATTGGAAAAACTACCGACTCGCGACCCTCAATATTGCCTGCGTAGGATGAAGCCAGCTTTCTCGTCCGCCATGGTACTCCAATTTTCAATGGGCGGATGGCGTAGTTCACCTGGCAGCGAGTGGCTCCGTAGGTTCATCTTCCGGGTTGAGCAGGCGGTTCACGCGCATCGTTCAACTTCTGAATGGCGGTCATCGGTCCGCCATGCCGATCATTTGCAGCCGTTCCCGGAAGTACCCCTTCCAACTCTCCGGCAAGGCCTGGACTTGCAGGACACGCCGCAGCCAGGTCACGTCGTCATCGACATAGCTTTTCGCGATATACAGCCGGGTAATTTCCGAGACGGGGACGTCATGCGGGTCGCGAGCCAACAGCCTGATCTCATCCCCGGCGCCGACTTCTCCCTCGCGGGTGACGGCGAGGTAGAAACCCGTCCGTCGGCTGGCCAGGAACCGCCTCACCATGTCGTCAGCCTGAAATCTTAGGCCCAGCTTGTAACAAGGAAGCCGGGGCTGAGTACGATCACTTCCGCGGAGCCGACAGAGAAGCGATCGCCCAGATGGACTGAATCTTCCAGCATGGCGTCGGTGGTCGAGCTTTCGATGGTAAAGTTCTCTCCAAAAATCGCCACCGGCAACTCCCGTCCCGGCAATTCCTTCCGCCAGTAGTCGTAGTACGCGAGCGGGTAGCAATACACCGCCTTAAACTCTCCCCCGTGGACGTTGAGGTCTGCCTGACGGTCGCCGTCCAGGTTGAGTTTCCGCAAAGCGACACGGCCCTGCACTGGCTCCTTGAAGATGCCAGTCGTCACACTTCGGCCGTGCCACATGACTTCGCGCGGAAGCCCTGTGTTCACTGAGAGCAGCTTCATCTGTGTATTCGTCTGTTCCATCCGGTTTCTCCGGTGACGGGCCGACCGGCCTGGCCGGCGCCCACACAGGATGGTATCAGTCAGCATTGTATCCGCCGCCAGGCGAGGACCCGCCGGCCAGGGTGCTTGTCCTCCTCGCTCCGCCTTTTGGAAAAGCGGTGGGGTATGCCAGCGATGCAAAGTCCCCGCCCTGTCGTTCCAAAGTGCGGAATGACGAGGACGGGGCACCCTGGCGATGTACCTCTCTGAACGAAATCAGATACCCTAAAGGGCGCAGGGCCCTCAAATATAGAAGACAGGAGCGACCAGATGCTGAAGGGCATAGTGATCGGTTTTGTATTGGCCGTAGTAATTCGGGCAGGCGGGTTCTACTACTATTTTGCAGCAGGGATGGCGCCGGTGGCCATCGCGGTCCCTCTCATGCCGTTTGAGAGGAAGTGGCGCACATGGCCCTGGATGCGCACATCCGGAAAGAAACGACTGGTCAGCCCGGGGTGCCGGCGAACGAAGCGAGCTATCTGGCCGGCGCGGAAGTGTACAAGCAGCATTGTGCCGCGT
>CAVVYF010000001.1:0-215356 GCA_963752375.1 Terriglobia bacterium | reverse complement strand
AGCGTGGTCAAAAGTAAAAGACGGCTCATCGCCTAACCATGTGTACCTGTAACAAAAACAAACTTTTTCACAAGAGAAACAATGGTCAGTTGAGGCTCCTCATTATAAGAGAATCGCCACTGGATGGCCGACTCAATCCACTTCCGATAACCCAGCTTGGTCTCCAGTCAAGGGCTGCCACTGACTCAACAAATGTAGGGAATGGCACGCCGCCCATGCCAGCCGAGTATAAGTAAGACCTCTAGAGACAGCGCCACAGAATGTCCGCCCCTTGCCATGTAGCAGGCACATGTTTTTCCAGTCCCGCCCGCTGGTCTCTGCACGAAAGAACCCTCTCCACTTCTCGAACTCTCCGAATTGAGGCAGTCTAGAACCGCGTTCACGAGTGGAGGTTAAGCAGTCCCTCGAGCGCTCGGTCCATGTCCATTGGCGATTCCTTCAGAGCAGCCAACGCAGCGGCCCGCGACGGCACCGGCTTGCACAGAAGTTCCATGGCCGCTCTCGCCCACACATTGGGACCATCCGAGAGTGGAAGCCGGCGAAAGCTCGCCGTCGGCAGCAACGGATCATCCAGAATGCCGCGCGATAAAAGCATCCGCAGCCCGGCTAGCTGCGCTTCGACGATCGCGAGTCCGAATCCTTCCGCCGGGTGCTCCGGGTGCGGGAGGACGAACCAGTCGCTACAACTCATGATCTCGGGTATGTCATTTCGCCAGCCCAGAAGTCTGACCGATTTTTCTACGTCGAGCTCCTGCGCCCGCCTGGCTACGTTGGGCTCCTGAGATCCGGCCCCGGCGAGCACCGCGAAAGCCCGCGGCTCGACGCGACGCAAACTGGCCAGCACATCCACAGCAAACACGGGATTTTTTTCTGGGACCAACCGCCCCCCGAAAAGAAGGATCACAATGCATCCTCGGGGAGATCCCACTGACGACGAAACCTGGCACGATCGGCGGCAACGCTCTCGAACGGAGCGCGATCCAATCCGTAATAGTGCACAACATCACGCTCCCCCCGGCCGGCGTGCACGTCCTGCGAGAAACGTGTCGAGCGTATGGTTGGAGATTCCAACAATGCGGTCGGCCTCATGGAGATGCAGACTTGCCGCATCGGCTCGCGATAGAGGAGCTGCTTGAGGCGGCTGGTTGAGTGAGCACGCATTCATCGGCATTATGGACATGAACGATCCGCCGGCGGATCGGTCTTCCCCCCGCCGCGCAGGAGATAGACTGCGCTGACAATGTCATGGTGGCAGTGCAAGACGTCGTATTCCCCCCGCCGTAATTCCGTGCGCATGGCGCGGACAAACTCCACTTTCTTCACGATCGGAACCGGCGAATAGATCACGCGTGCGCGCAATGCCCCTCGCGCTTTCTCGTCCATCGCTCCCGGCTGGCCGAGGGCACAATAGAAGGTCCAATCAACATCAATCTCCTGTTTACGCGCATGCCCCAACATACGAACGAGCCAATTTTCTACAGCGCCGCTATTGAGATTCTCGACGACGTGAAGGATTTCGTCGTGGCTTCATCGCATTTTGGACGTTCAAGACTCTGCCTCTCTCTCTCCAACCCCAGCGATCCCCACGCTAGGCCAATCGCGCCAAGAGTACTGTGCCGTACTCCGCCTGATCGCCAATCTCCTTCGTAACCCGATCGAGATAGCGAATGTGTCGGCCGGCCGTGGCGGCCAAGATCTTTGAGTTCCGAGAGCGTATTACCAAACTCTGGCCACGCATAAGGGTGGGAGTTCGCAGACGAAAGTCCGCGTTACTCAAAAGAACTTCGTTTTGCACCTTTCAAGATACGGATTTCCGCTCCCTCCGCATCGATCTTAACGCAGCGGGGCTCTGGCAAGTTGCCGCTCCAACAAATAGGAATCGAGGGTAACGATAGGTACTTGAATTTCTTCAGGCTTATGCACAACAGACAACTCCACGGCCGACCGTGCCAGCGAGGATTGGGAATTGCCTCCCCCACTGAAGAGCGTTGCCTGCCCGATCTGGCTCTGAGCATGCGTACGCCTCTTTTAACTGTAGGTCGTCTGATGCATGGATTAAGGTTAAGGTTCTTCACTAACAGTTCGCGCGAGCGGGGATCTGGCTCAAAGGCCACGACCTGTCCGGTGTGACCACACTTTGCTGCCATTAGGATGCTATATACGCCGCAGTGCGCACCAATATCCACGGCGATGTCGCCCTCGGTCAAATGATTGCTGAGCCATGCGACTTGTAAGGCATCGTAGCGAGCTACGCGTCTCCGCGGACCGGCCATAGCGCAATCGCACAGGACGCGTGCCCGGCAGATACCGCAGAGTGTGCCCTTGGATTCGATAGGGCTCACCCCGGCGGCCGTAGAGGACCCGCTTTAGCCCGAGGACAAATTGGTGCGGAACCTTCATATCAGCTTCTTCTCCCCGCATAAACAAATCGCGCTCCGCGAGATCGTTGCCGTCCACGATGTCGCCAGCGGAAAGCCGCTCGAGGCCCAGCGGTCAAGTCTAAGGAAGTAACCGATCCACCTTGCGACAATGCGGCTAGGTTGTCGAATTTCTGAGATCGTAGTGCGCGCTCAATTAGGGCACTGGTAAGTTTGAGACCAAAGATTTGCACCGAAGAGATGGTGACGTAATATTTAATCTGGAATTTTAGGCTTCCCCTAGGTCGGCGGCTTCCTTCATGAGCCTTAGAAACATTTTCTTGTCCCCCGTTTGGCTGACGACAGAGCAAGTTGAAGATAAAATGTCCAGAGAACGGATTTCCACACTGCAGGCGAAATTTTGGACCTGTCTAACGTGGCCTTCGTGGCGGTGAGGGACTCAATAGCGTTCTGAATATTCGAATGGTTAGGATTGCAATTGCTGATGCGCTCACCGCGGTGCTGCCGATAAAAATACAAAGGCTTGCTAAGACGTGCGTAGAGGGGAAGCTTAGCCGCAATTCTCGCATGATATTCGAGATCAACCCATCTCCTAAGTGATTCATTCCAGTTACCAACCACCTCTAGAAACTGATTCCGAAACATTGCGGCCGACGGCGCATAAGGTGCGAGTAGGGCACTTCGAGATAGCGTAACCTGCAAATCGAGAAACTCAACCGATCCGATGCCTGCGAGTGAAAATTCCTCGCCCACGGAAGTATTAGGAGCCCACACGAAGTCAATCGGATTGGCGTCATAGCATTTCAGGGATAAACGTACCTTGTCGGGATGCAAAAATCGTCCCCACCTAAGAACTGTATCCAATCGCCGTGCGCGATTTTAAACCCGGTGTTCATGGCAGCGGAAGGCCCACGATTGGGTGTAGACACCCAGTTTATCTTCGTATCAAATCGCTTTATGATGTCCAGGCTACCGTCTGTGGAGCCATCGTCGACCACAATCACCTCGATGTTCGGATATGTCTGGCCTAACGCACTTTCAATGGCTGCCGCAATCCAGCGTTCGGCGTTATAGCATGGAATTATGATGCTCACTAAAGGTTTGCATGAGTAATTCATCAGGTTTCAGTGCTGACGACTGTTTCAACCCCCGCGCCTAGAAGCTCAGCACACTGAGCCAGAGGTGACACCACCACCGTAAGCGATGGGCATGAATGCTTCGCTCACGACATCCTCGATCCAATCGAAATTCATGGAACCTTTCGCCGTCGCCTCGATGTCAAGCAGTACTAGCTAGCGTCTCGAGAACGCCAGAGGCTAGCCTGGATTATTCACGAATTCTCTAGCCAAAAAAGAAAGGATGCTCTAAAAGGTTGATGAACACTGGGTTTCGCGCACCCAGCATTCCCTTTCGGAGCATCCATCGCTTGATACAAAGTGTTTTACCACAGCTGACCTTCTCCTTCTATCGTCATCAACCCATCCGCGCCGATTTTTCCGGCGGCCAGATCACCAGCGATGCCGGTCTGCTGCCCTTGCGTGCCTTCGATCAGCGTCATCATCTGACCCGCCGACTGGCCGCTGGTCTCAACGATCCGCGGCAGACGACCGCGTGCGCCACGACTCGCTGGCGCTGCTGCGGCAACGCATCTATCAGATCGTCGCTGGCTACGAAGATGCCAACGATGCCGACCGCCTGCGCCACGATCCCCTGTTGCAGATCGTCGCCGATCAGAAACTGGGCGACGCGCTCGGCTCCCAGCCCACTCTCAGCCGCTGGGAGAACGCGCCTTCCGCCCGCGATCTGGTGCGCCTAAACGACCGGCTGGCGAGCAGTTCATCCGCCTCTGCGGCGAGCAAGTCCGCCAACGCGGCGAGATTCTGCTCGATCTCGATTCCACCGACGATCCCACCCACGGCCAGCAGCAACTCAGCTTCTTCAACGGCGCCTACGGCCAGCACATGTATCACCCCATGCTGATCTTCGAGCGCCACACCGGATGTCTGCTGGCGGCGCGCCTGCGTCCGGGAAACGCCTCCAGTCATGCCCGCATCGTGCCCATGCTGCTGCGCCTGGTGCCGCGTTTGCAGTCCGCCTTTCCCGGCGTGAAGATCAAACTGCGCGGCGATGCCGGTTTCGCTCTGCCCCTGCTCTACGAGTTCTGCGAGTTCTTCGGCATCCAGTACGCCCTCGGCATCCCCGCCAACTGCGTCTTCCAGCAGCGCGCCGAACCGCGGCAGAAACAGTTAAAGCGGCGCTATCGCCGTACCCAACTTCCGCAGCGCAGCTTTTCCAGCTTCCGCCATCGCGCCCGCAGTTGGCCGCGCCAGCGCCGCATCTGCTACAAGGCCGAACACACCGCCGCCGGAACCAACTTGCGCTTCGTGGTTACTAACTGCGCCGGTCGCGCCGCCGAGGTCTTCGCTTTCTACAACGATCGCGGCGAGTGCGAGAACCGCATCGAGGAGTTCAAAAACGGCTTCCGCGCCGACCGCTTGAGCTGTCACCGCTTCCTGGCCAACGCCTTTCGCCTGCTCCTGCACGGCACCGCCTACAACCTCGTCAACCTGTTCCGCCTTCAGTTGCCGCAGCCCTGGCGCTCCGCCCAGATCGAAACCCTCCGTGCCCAGCTCTTCAAAATCGGCGCCCGCGTCCGCCAAACCGCCCGCTGTATTCGCTTCCACCTGGCTACCGGCTGGCCCTTTCAGAACCTGTTCCGCTCCGTCGCCCTCGCCGTCAACAGCAGTTGATCCGATTCCTTCCTTCCCAATTCAACTCCTACCCGCTGTTCCTGCGGAGCCGTGTTCAAAATCCTCTCCCTCAGTCGCGTCCTCGACCTGTTCCTGACAAACCTCATGAACCTAGCCGACTCTGCCCTTCCTCAAACCCTGATCGCTCATCCTCGCAAACAAATCTCAGCTCTGGTGAATTAAGCAGGCTAGGAGCTTCTCCGGAGCTTCTCCCCAATCATGGGTGTCCGATGCAACCCTGAGTCAACGGTCATTTTCACGTCCACAATTCGAAATGCGACCCACGCAGCGAGCGTTTTCTTCACCAGATTCGCATATGCCGAGTCGTCATGCATCTGGGGGGCGCCCGGTAGGAAACATGAGGTCACCCGACCCAGCGGGGCTGTGCGTACAAACCGGCCCTCTCTATCTCGTGGATTTGTGGATGACGGTGCTGCGGGAGGCGGTGAGTTGGCCGGAAGAGAGCCCTCCTCGTGTCCGTTCTGGCGATCAACGACTTGCCCACGCCACGTCACTTCAGCCAACGCGCACGCCTTCGAAGAGGAAGAATGACCTTCCTCCGCTTCCAAATAAAACTCGTCGACCCGGAAGGCAGTGAAACCCGAACTATAACGCGCGTACACCTCTTCCGTCGACTTGAAGTGCCGTACATGACTAGGATCGGGAAAATTCGGCACACTGCAATAGACGCAGTCCCAGGCCGGATTCGATCTAGGATCACTAGGTCCCCTTCCACATGTTCAAGAAACTCGGTGGCCACGACCACATCGTAATTAAGAGTGTTAAACAAATCAGATGTGAACGCATCAGCGCATAGGAACTCAAAGGAAGGGCAGACTGAACGCGCCAGGCGGATAGCTCGCGGCTAAAATCAAGGCCCACATACTTCGGGAGGCGCCGATCATCAGGAATGAGGCAAGCTGACCTGGACCACAACCAATGTCAAACAAGCACCGTACCTGAGCTGGCTGTATGCGATCAATGAGTACACACCAGAGGAAAAAATACCCAGAATCGGCATAGTGCCGCCGGTAGCCTTCGGTTTGTGAATAAATGGCATCGTAGTAATCGCCTTGACGTTCCGCGCCAGCCTCTCGTTTGATCGGGGGGGCAATTACACGGTGGAGGAACTTCCAGACGAGAGGGGGTGTCAACTCTCGAACAATTTTCTTCAGGCGTGTCAACTCTTCTGTGTAAACGGCGAGGTTTTGTTTTTGGGGATGGTGTGCAGGGGAAGGGGGTAAGGGCTCCTTCTCCTGCTCAGCGATTTTCGAAGGGCTCTGCGTTCTCATGACGCGAGTCTCTCCAGGGCCGGCATCCGTTCCGGCCAGAATTGGTTAAAAGCTTCCCGCCAATGGTGGATTCGGATCGTCCACTTTTTGGCCGCCTATTTATGATGATTCCCCAGACAAGTCCAATGACCGATTGCCCGCCCTTGAATGAAAGTCTGTAATCTCAATGCGAGAGAATCTCACCCAATGTTGGCGCAGAACTTGCAGGGGCACGAGATACACGAGAATCTGTATCCGCTTCAGAAGCGGATGCAGCGACGCATCGCCATTCGCAGTTCGTAAAAAAAATTCCGTAGCTCGGGGACCTTGCCAGTTCCATAAACATCGTCCTCGAGAACTCTCGAATGTGACGGCTTGAGAAATGTGATCGAGATGCTCGTAAGCTGGGGGCACGGAGGCGGCAATAAGCAAGGAATACCTGCCGCTAAGCAACGTCAGTCTCGGGATAATACAAATGATCGAACCGTTTCCGGCCACGTTATTAAAAGGCTCGGCAGTTTCACGGGTGGCGATTCTCAAAACCGTCTGATCCCAGATGTCGTTGATATGAATGCTGACATCGAATGCCCTGATTGTCTCGGTTGCCGAAAAGGCCAGGATGATGCGACCTCCTCTCCCATGTGAAGTACGTTCTTCACCCCGCTGGCACCAACTACGTACGCATCATTAAATCGAAGGCGCCCGTTTCCGCCTCTATCCTTCCGATCCTTCAGCGAACTCTTGGCGGATAGTTCATGGAGGGTTTCGAGATATCGATGTATTCCATCATTGACACTGCCGTCAAATGCGACAGTTCCTCCAGATAGAACAATGGCCCGCGAGCACAAACTTCTGACCATAGGCATGTTGTGACTTACGATCAAAACAGTCCGACCGCACTTGGCCACGTCTTGCATCTTCCCGAGAGACTTCCTCTGGAATGCTGCGTCACCGACTGCCAGCACTTCGTCCACGACCAGGATCTCCGGCTCAAGGTGGGCCGCCACGGCAAACGCGAGGCGAACGTACATGCCGGAACTGTAGTGCTTCACCGGGGTATCGAGGAAGCGCTCCACGTCAGCAAAGGCCACGATTTCGTCAAACTTCGCTCTTAATCTCGTCTTTGGTCATTCCGAGGATGGCACCGTTGAGGAAGATGTTCTCACGACCCGTCAACTCGGGATGGAATCCAGTTCCCACTTCAAGCAGGCTGGCAACACTGACCGTCGATTCGGACCCGGCCCTTCAGTCGGCTCTGTGATTCGCGACAATATTTTCAACAGGGTTGATTTTCCGGCAGCCGTTACGACCGATGATCCCAACAACCTCGCCGCGTGCCACCTCGAACGAAACGTTGATTCAAGGCCCAGAACTCCTCGACTTCATCCCCGTGAAGCAGCTGCCGCCCTCGAGCCATGTCCAGTGCCTTACGGCCGAAGTTTCTTACCTGCCGCACTAGCGTCTCTCGCAGAGACCGATAACGTGCCGCGGCGTGCGCTTTCGTGACCTACTAGGTATTTCTTAGAGAGGTTCTCAACTTGGATGATCGAATCGTTTTGCGATCATCAAACAAGTGTCCGCGAACGTACGTTCCATTTTCCTAAACTGTCGAATACCTAACCACAGAAGCACAAGGATTACGGTAAGGCTCAGAGTTGCACCCGGCCAGTACATGTCGTTTCTCCTTCCGAGAATGCAATAACGGAATCCGTCGATAACGCCTACCATGGGATTCAACGAATAAAGCAACCTCCACTTGGCGGGTACGATGCTGGAACTAAACGCCACCGGCGACACATAAAGACCGAATTGCACCACGAAAGGAATGACGTAGCGAAAGTCGCGATACTTTACATTGAGTGCCGTAACCCACAAGCCAGGACCCGAGCGACGCTAGGATGGCGACATGGCACAAGCACTGGCAGAAGAACAATGCGCCAAGTTGGCACAAAGTGATACCAAACCATCACTACCGCCAGAAGTCCACAGCTCACCGCAAAATCGACGAAAGCCGCCGCAACCGTTGCCGTTGGGACAATCAGCCGCGGAAAGTAAACCTTGGTGATGAGATTGGAATTGGCAATCAGGCTATTCGACGCATCGGACAATGCCGTTGAGAAAAAGGTCCAGGGAAGCATTCCTGCAAGAACCATGAGAGGATACGGGACACCTTCGGACGGTAACTTAGCAATTCTGCCGAAAACCACGGTAAGAATGACCATCGTGAGCAGGGGACGTATTACCGCCCACATTACGCCGATGACGGTCTGTTTATACCGCACCGCGACGTCACGCCATGCGAGCACCTGGAAGAGTTCCCGATACCGCCATAAGATCGCGCCAGTAGTTCTTTTCAACTCGACCGGGTTCAATTATTTGCACTGCCACCAAGCCGTCCTTAAGAAAAAGGTGCGAATGCCGTATGTTCCTGTGCTCCCAGCCGGTCGAACACAGTACGGGCACCGGCGGCAAACCGCTCCCGACCGAACCGAGCACTTACCGCGGCGGCCAACGCGCTGCAGTGGCACTTCGGCTGGTCGAGTAAGCGCGCGATCGTTGCGGACAGGTCCTCCTCCGACACGGCGGTCCCCAACTCGCCGTCGGCGAGCGCATCCCGGGCTCCCGCAACTCCGAGTCCAAGCGCGGGCGTACCACTCGCCATCGCCTCCAGAAATGCGACGCCGAAGCCTTCGCCGGTCGACGGCATGACGAACAGGTCGGCCATGCGGTAGGTCTCCACAAGGCTTTGCAACTCGATAGCGCCGAGGAAACGTACGCGCTCTCTCACCCCCGCATCCCGCGCCAAGGCTTCGAGCCGAGATCGATCGTCGCCTTCGCCGACGATCAAGTAACAGATGTCATACCCCTTCGCGACGAGATCGGGGATTGCGGCAATCACGCGGTCATGGCCCTTGTAGCGCTCGCGCGAGTCCATTCGCCCGACAGTCAGGAGCACGCGCTTGCCCTCGAGCCCCAACGCAGCGCGCTGTGTTGAGCCGTCGCCTGGCGTGAACGCTTCCCTCACGGTGTTCGACACGACGAGGACCCGCTCGGGTGCTATCGCGGCCCAAGAAAGCACGGCCGCACGCGTATGACGCGAGACACACAAGACGAGATCGGCCGCTTCCAGAGCCGCCCGCTGAAGCCGCGATGGCCGCGGCCAAGCCTCGATCCCATGGGTCTGAACGATAAGCTTTGCGCCTTTGAGGCGCGTGATCAGCGCGGCTAAGGGCGCCATAAAAAGGTGCCCACAGAACACGATATCGATATGCCGGAATAGGGCAGTTCGCAGGGCCGCTACCAAATACGCAATCCGCCCGGGCCGGGCTATCGCTTGTTCGATCGTCTCTGGCACCAAGGGAAGATCGGGCGCGTGCCGCGGCAGAATCGTTATGGACGACACAGCTCGGGCGTCGGCCAGCGTGCCGAGGAAATCGCGGTTGTATTGCGCAATGCCGCCCCGACCCCCGAAGGCGTCTGTCACAAGGGCAAGCATCGTGGGCGACCGCTTCATGCGACGTGCAGTTCCGGTCGGTGGTTTGCTGGGGCTGCGCTGTTTAGGACGGCGCGTGACCAGCGGCGAGAGACGAGGCCCTTGGCCGCAGGTGCGCGGCTTGTCGGTTCTAAGGCACCGGCCGCCGAATTCATCCAGCCACTAGTTGGCACACTGAAGCCGCTCTTAGCTCGGGTCAGTATCTCATTTGGCAGGAACACGATGGGCGCTTTGGCGAGCGCCGCCTTGCCCACCCCCGGCGTAAGCCCCGGGATCGCGGGTGCGAGGGCGGCGAGCAGTGTGAAGTCTACGAGGGGCACGCGGATCTCAAGGCTGTGCGCCATTCCCGCCCAGTCGGCGTCGCGCAAGAGCTGATTTCGCATGTAGTGCGCCGACTCAAGGACGCAAACCCGAGCGACGTCAGAGCTGGGATCCGGCATGAGGCTCGCGGCGAGACGGTGCAGTGGCTTTAACCGCCGCAAACCCTCGCGTGCGATCTCAGCGTCCATCACCCCAGGCAGCTCGTGCGGCAGGAACAGCCCACGACGCAAAAGATACGCGCCTGCCCAGTTTCCCGAATATTCGAGAACGCCAAGCGCCTTGGGACGCGCACGCGCAAAACCCGGGGCGACAGTACCGATCAGGGCGCGAGCAAAAAACCCGAGCCCCGGCACAGCAGCGAACGGACCGAACCGGCGCCGCCAACGCGGCAAGTCTAAAAAGCTTGGATAACCCGCCAAGAGCTCATCTCCGCCGAGCCCCGATAGGGCGACCTTGAGGCCCGCCTCCTTGGCCGCTTTAGAGACGAACCAAGTATTCACGCCGTCGATCGAGGGCTGGTCCATGGCCTCGAGGATCAGAGGGAGATCCTCGACGAACTCCCGCTGACTCACGCGCCGCACTATGTGGCGTGCCCCGTAGTGCCCGGACACGCGTGCCGCCAACGGCGCCTCGTCCTCCGATGTACCGCGGAACTCTTCGAAGGCGAGCGTAATCGCACGGATGTCGCGTTGACCCGCGTCTCGCATGAGGCCAAGCACGGCACCGGAGTCGACGCCCGCGGACAGAAAGACACCCACCTCAACGTCAGCCAACAAATGCGCACGCACGCTATCGAGTACCCCGGCGCGCACCCGTTCGGGCAGCTCAGCCGCAGGAGCTGGGTTCGCCGCACCTTTGGCGAGGACTTCAGCAAGGTTCGCGAAGGGCTTGGGCTCGCGCGGGCCCGCGGCGTCGACCCATTGGGTATGGCCAGCGGGCAAGGCGCGCACTTCTCGATAGAGCGTAAACGGCTCCGGTACGCTGCCGAATAGATGGAACCCAACCATGCCGGCCGGTTCAGGGTCCCGCGAAACGTGTCCGCCCGCGAGCAGCGCCTTGACCTGAGATGCAAAGCGGAAAGTCCAGCCGTCATTTGCGGTGTAGAGCGGCTTGATGCCGTACGGGTCGCGTGCAAGGAGAAGTCCGCGCCGCACCTCGTCCCAGATGGCGAATGCGAACATACCACGAAGCCGATGGACCATCTCGGCGCCGTGGCGTGCATACAGGTGCAAGAGCGCCTCCGTGTCGGAGGTCGTGCGGAAGCGCGCACCGTCGGCCTCCAGCTCCACGCGCAGCTGAGGATAGTTGTAGATCTCGCCGTTGAACACCACGACGGAACGGCCGTCTTCACTTGCCATCGGTTGGGACGCACGGTCGGAAAGGTCGAGGATCGAGAGCCGTCGATGCCCCAGGGCGCAGCGCCGGTTCGAGGTCCACCACGCACCTGACCCATCGGGGCCGCGCGCCCGCATCGCGTCACGTGTAGCGAGAAGCTCGGCTTCCCCCGGCACGCTCGATGCGGGGTGATAGGCAAAAATGCCGTTTATACCGCACATAAGCCGCTACCGATCGACGAAACACGCGGGCGCATCACAGCACCGCATTTAGAAGGGGGAAGAGATTCTCTTTGATCTGCTGAATCCACGTGCTCGACTGGGCGACGACTACAAGCGCTCACCCGAACTTGACCCATGGGACGCCCACAAGATGTCGATTCCCGATTGGGCAAGCTACCGCCCTCTCGTATACAGTCCCCGGCTGTGGAAAAGGTAGACACTACTTCTCAAAAACGGCGCGGGTCAATGACTTCAAGACATTCTACATTAGAAGTGACAGTAGGTTTTCTAGGTTTAGAACGAAGCGGCGTGACGTTCGCCTAAAAACAAGGGTGCAACAGCGTCTTTCTCCACGACGACCGAGACCGCACGCTGAAGCAAAGTAATGGAGACGACCAGATGGTACTCATTCTTGACCCGCAAGAAAATTCCCTCCGCGCCCATGAGTGGGCCCGCTTGCAGCCGGACCCGCTGCCCCGATTTCAAAAAAGGCCACGGTTGAACCGGACGTCCAGACAGCGCAATGGTTCGGATGGAAGCAATCTCGTGATCCTCCACCGGCTCCGGCCGATTCCCAGGCCCTACCACCCCCACGAGGCCTGGGGTTGTCAGAATTGGCAGCCGCTTGTCAGAATCAAAGTGGCAAAAGACGTATCCTGGAAACAAAGGCACATCGACTTCGACGATTCGGTCAATTCTCCGACGCTTTGTCCGGTAAAACGGGGAAAAAGCAGGGTATCCCTTGCCTCTCAGTCCGCTTTCGACGACTTTTTCGTGTCGCGATCGAACGTATAGAGCGTACCAGCGGGCCGTTGCCACATCAGGATCGCACCCGAGATGAAAACCTGCTCTGTCGAGCGGAATCTCATCGACAACCCAAATCTTCTCCGAGTCTTCCACGCGACCTCCGATAGAACACGCCCTTCGCCCAACCAGCAGATCGGCACGTGTTGTCGCTCAATTGTAGCCCGGCCCGCCGGCTCCATTCTACCTCGGAGCGGCCTCCTCGGCTTCATACATAGCACGGAGTCCGCTCATCGACTCAATATCGATGCGAAAGAACACAGTCTCAATCGACACATCGCTGGTTTGTTCGCGCCTTTCCGCCAGAGGGATTCGCCACCATCCAGAATACTGCGCGAGTCGTTCCTGCGCATGTTCCTGCTCAGCAGTATATTTCGGCCCACTCAGCTCCAAGTACGTTCCAGTCACTATTACGCTAAGCCAGTCCGACCGATCTACTATTTCGTCGGCTTGCAGACAGACCTTGGGATTTTGCCGCATCCACTCAATCTTCTTGCCGAGAGTTGAAAAAATGTAGATGGAGTCAGGCTCGTACGAAAAGTAAACAGGTACGATATGTGGCTGGTTGTCCAGCGCACATCCCAGCCTGCCGATATATAGGCGTTTCAATAGCTCACTACATTCGTGTTGGGAAATTGCAATAATTCGCATGATGGCTTCTCTCCTAGACAGGCCGCTTCCTAATATTTGTACGCACGGCCACGCTGGAGCATGGGGTGCTCAGGAATGCGCCATGAGAAGCATTAGCCCGAGAACTGCCGAAGGGCCCCAGCTCTGGCCGTTCAGCGGATCGTTCAGCGAACCGACCGTTCGATCCAAAAACATGCAGTCTCCCGGGATCCGAGACTCGACCCGCGAACCGATCTCGCATCCATTCCTGTGTTGCTATTTTGCCTGCGGATCCCGACGCAGGGCGCAGAGAGAAACCCTTGGACCTCCCGGAACGGAATTATATTAATACAGGAAATTGGGAAGGTTGCGGTCAGAAAGGCCTATTTTCGCAGCTCTTTGCCGGGCCGCCCCGGGCGCGGTCTGCCAGAGCCGACCGATTTTCAAAACCACCGCTTCCGTTTGAAATAAAAGAGCACCACCGCGATCGACAGGGCCATGAGTGCGCTGGCATACCACGCGCCGTGCGGGTTGTTGCTCCAGGGCAGATGCAAGTTCATTCCGAAAAAGCCCGTAATCACCACCAGCGGTACGGCCAAGGTACCGTAGATGGTGAGGACTTTCATCACCTCGTTCGTGCGATTGGCCACCGCGGAGAGATAGATATCGAGTGACCCGGTGAGCAGGTCGCGCTGACTTTCCACCAGTTCCACAGCGCGCACCAGGTGGTCGTAAACGTCGCGGAAGTAAGGATCGAGATCGTCACCCACCAGGCCCTCCTCGCGGCGGATGATGGCGTTGGCCACGTCGCGCATGCCCGAAGCCGAGCGGCGAAAATCGATTAGGCGGCGTTTGAGGTGGAAAATCTGGCGTAGCACCTCGGGCTCCGGATGTTGCAGCACAACCGATTCGACCTTCGAAATGTCATCGGCCGATTCGTCCAGCAGGGCGAGGTACTCATCCACGATCAGGTCGGTGATTTCATAGAGGATGCGGTCCAGCCGGACCACGTGGTTTTGCTGCACGCGGGCACAGAGTTTCGCCAGAAACGGGCAGTCGCCCTGGTGCACGGTGATGAGAAAGTCGGGCCCGAGAAAGGTGTCGAAATCGTCGAACGCCGAGCCTTGCTCTCCGCGGACCATATGCTTGAGCACGGCAAACAAGTAGGCGCCGTACTCGTCCACCTTAGCCCGCTGCGGACGATGGCGGCAGTCCTCGATCTGAAGCTCGTGGAGGTGGAAGCGCCGCGCGAGTTCGTCCAGGTCGGACGAAGCAGGATCGGGCACATCGAACCAGTTAACTCCGGGCAATAGTTGCTGGGCAGTATTCATGGGTGGGTGCCGCGTTGACCGACGGGAACAATATTCTCACAGCGTAGTGTCCGGATGTGCACGTTGCGCCTGTTCCGGCCACAATAGCGGCAGGTGAGCAAACCACGGAACGACAAGTGGGGCAGCCTAAACCACGACGCTCCGGGCTCCGGTCTGCGAATGATCACCCTAGCCCCGACACGGTGCGCCCAAGTCCCTCTGGAGCACAGGCCAGCCGAACCATTCAAGCTCGCGACGCCAACGGCAGTTTTGGAGGAGTCTCCGCCGACATCACAACTCCTACAACATTCACGTCATTCAGGTTCGGATCGCCATTAAAAAGCTGAAATGAGCCGCCGCGGCGCGGAACAAGGCGCGATTCGCTATCGTCCAACCGGACCGGACATGGCGACTGGTTAAAGTGCGAGGCTTCTCGTTTTGGCTCGATGGCGCCCTTCCCCCGACCGTTTTGAACACCTAGCAGCAACGGCAGATCGATCGCACTGGGTCTTGTGGGTTTCGACCTCAGACGGAGAACCAGGGTTCGACAGCTAGGGAGCGACCAACTCTTGCACGTTGATCGGCACTTTGGTCAGCGTTTCGACTCGCGTGCCGTATTTGCCCAGAGTGTTCTCCACCACGCAGAAATCGAAGCCGGGGATCACGACGTCATTCCATCGGTCACCGATTCCGCGCAACGCTACGTCCAGCATGGTGACAATCTGATTGCCCAACGGTTCCTGGCTGTCGAGCGTGATGGCGCCAAAGAATTCCTGGCATTCGGTATAGCCGGAGTTGTGCGTGCCGGTGTAGGGCTTTTGCTGCGCCAGATTAATCTCCCGGCCAATGCGACGCGAGATTTCTTGCGAGTGTCCCTCAAAGAAATCCACGAGGGACTGTTCTTGCAGGCGCGCGGGTAATTGTTTGCCGGCAACTTCGCGATACCAGTGCTCGCCGACGTTGTATCCTTCTTCGACCAGATCAAACCAGTACTTTTGCTCTGGCTTCACTTTCGTAGGTGAGTCGACGGCAATAACGGAACGGCGAATGCAGGCTGTTAGGCCATCGCGCTTCGGCGCGACGCCGAGGTGAACCCAATCGCCCTCACGAATTTGCCGGTTCAGTGCTGGACCGATCAACGTGCGATTGGCGGTGTTGGCTCCTACCATGATCTGAAAGCCGTCGCGCTCGGAACCCAGCATGCGTCCAACCCACGCGCCCCAAGCCGCGACTTCGGTTTCAAGACGCTCGGGGCGGAGAACCGCCAGCATGGCGCGCAACATCGCATCCGCGACGATGCAGGCATCTGCAATGAGACGCATCTCGATCTCGCTCTTCTCATACTTCACGTGAAAGTACAGTTCCTGTGCATCCACAACGCCTTCGCGGCCGTAGATGTTCTGGAGGTATTCGACCAGACCTGCGGGGACCACCTGACGTGGAGTCAGCAGAGCAATGTGGTCGACGTCCTTGCCTGCGGCGGCTTTGATGACATCCTCAAGCCGCTCCGCCCGGATGGGATATTTCTCGTCGGCCAATTGCAGCAGTTCGACCTTGTGTACCGTAGCTCCGGCACGGTCCGCAAGCTGCTCGGCTACATACCCACCTTCCAGGCCCGCCACCACGTGAAAGCCGCTTGGCCCAATGATTCCCGCCACCTGCTCAATGGAAATATTTGTATTCCCGCCGAGATACGGAACGTCGCCGGCATAGTGCTCGTCGGAAAAAACAAGCCCGACCGTGTGTCCATGCCGTTGCAATGCCTGGTTGGTGCGGCGAACGCGCGCCTGGAATTCTTCCCGCGGTGCCATGTAGTCGCGATCAATTGCAGGAGCTTCCTGCATCACTCGTAAAACCTTGTCCAGGTCCTGGCGGTGCGCTTCGAAAGGCGGCTGAGAGTTCATAGGATTGGTCTTTATTTCCCTTGATAGAGTGGATTCCTTTGCATTTAACGCCGCATCACTGAACAATGGCAGTCTTGGGATTAACGTTCCATCCTTCAACTTCGACGCTTGGTGTCTCTTTGCTCGCATCGCCGGTGCGATAGGTGGCCGTCACCTGTCGCGTCTCTCCGGGCAGCAGAGCAAAGTAGTTGTCCTGCCAGAGCACGGGCAAGATTTCATTTTCGGTCTCACCGTCACGACTGACTCGGTTGCTCGATGTCTTGTTCACCTTCAGGTGTACCGCAAAGGCCAGGGTTGATGTCGGATTGTGGACGGTGACCGTTGTTGAGCTGTCATCGCCATTGCGTTGTGACCGAGCGGTAGCAACCAGATCAATCCGCGGGAGCGTATTCAGCGCGGTATAGTCCGCGAAAGTCTTGGTGGGAGCCCACGTCGAAATATCGTATTCGCCAGTGGGGTCCTCTTCCTGCCTGGCCCAGTCAATCGTTTCTTCGCGGGTGGAGAGCCAGTAGAAATTTCTGCTCTTTACCTGGCCGGCCGATTCAAGCGTGAGGCTGACGAAGTATGTCCCACTCAGACCTTGGAAGGTAGGCAGAGTGAACACCCGTGTGCTGCTGTCCGAGCCCGCGTTGACCTCGGTTTCCTTTGAGAATCTCTCTGTCATGTCAAGGTTGTAGACCTTGGCCATGACTTTCAGGCCGGCGAACGGTTGGTAGTAAGAATTCACCACCACCACCGAGCGGTCGTCGTACGAGTACTGCACGTGCAGCGGCTCACACGCTTTCTTTACACCGAAATACGATCCCCCGGGGCGAAGATACCAGTCATACATGTGCCAGATCATGCTGGGCCAGGCGTTGTTTAACATCCACTGAATAATCCCGGTCGAGGCGTACTTGTTACGGCCATACGATTCCATCATGGCGCGGTGGCCCTCGTAGGCCTGAACTTGGGCCTTCCGTGCGTACTCCTCCACTGAATTCGCTTGTCCGTACCGTTGGTTAAGCGCCTCGGTGAATACATCCAGAGTATGAGACATGCCGCCGCCGTGGTATTGCCAGACGGAATCAATCGGCCAGAGGTGATCCGGGGGCAACATACGCCGCAGGCTCTCGATGGGCGGGATGGCGGGGCCCGGGCTGGTCTCAGTGTTGAAACCGAACGCGCCTCCGTGGGTTGTATCCAGGTACCAGAACGATGGCGCAACGTACTCGTAAGGGCCGGTCATCTTCACGCCGCTTGGGCCGACCGTGGTGGTCCTGGCCCCGGCTGATGCGACGGAAGGGTTTGGCCAGTCAACCTCCTTCAGGATCTGCAAGTACAGGTTCTCAATCCTGGGCGGAGGTGCGAAGTCGCTGCCGTACAACCAGGTGAACACAGAAGGATGGCGCTCAAGCCGGCGGATTTGGTCGCGCAGCGAGTCCCCGGCGATACGTTCGTTTTCTTGGTCCCAAGTAGGCCAGTTCTCCCATTGGTCACAGCAGCACCAGCCTGCCATGACAAGAATGCCCATCTGGTCGGCGAGATCGAAGAAGTGATCGTTCTCTAGTTTGCCTTCTAGACGTACCGCGTTGAGGTTCAGGTCGCGCACATAGTTGAGTTCGGCCTGCTGCCTCTCCGGCGAGGAGCGCAGAAGCATGTCGAAGCTGTAACCAGCCCCCCGGATGAGGACATTCTTTCCATTGACTTGAAAGACACGATGACCTCCCTCATCAAGGTTCGAAGTCACCTGGCGAATGCCGAAACGAATGTGAGCTGAATCCGATACCTCCCCCTGGACTTCCACTGCCAGTTCAAGCGGGTAGAGGTCCTGCTTTCCGACCTGGACCGGCCACCACAAGCGAGGATTGGCGAGGTTCAGCTGCGGAAATGCGGCCGGCGTGAAGCGGACCACCTGGGTCTCTTTCGGTCCGAGGTGTACCGGCTGCTCGAACCTGCGGTTTTCGATGTGTCCCTTCAATACACCATCGACCGGATGGTCGGCGGCATTCGTCAGCTCCGCTCGGACTATCAACATGGCCTTCTCGGTGGAAGGCAAGTTGAGTTTGGTCAGCACGGCCGGGTAACGCAGAGCGACGGGCCCCGTGGCAGTAATGTGGACGTCGCGCCAGATCCCCATCTCTTTGTCGGGTGGCATGGGAGCCCAGTCGACGAGCGTGATGGCCAAATCGCGCGGCTGAGGAGGAAATATTTCCACGGCGAGGGAATTGGTTTGACCGGCCTTGGCGGCAGCCGTTACGTCGAAATTGAACAGCCGCCAAGTGCCAGCAAGAGTTTCCGAAGAGGCGACCTGCACACCGTTCATCCACACGTTGGCACGGTAGTTGATGCCATCAAAGCCGAGCCATAGCGTCTTTCCACTGTATTCACTCGGAAGTTTGAACTCCGTGCGAAACCACCATGGCTGCCGGAAGGGGCTGTTTGGCGGCATCGGGATATTCGAGAAGTCCTCAAATATGGGGTAGGTCGTGCCGGGGATGGAGCGCAGGTTCATCCCTGTGTAGGGATCGGGGTACACCTTGTCCTCCACCAGCGCGCTCAGAACCGTGGAAGGAAGCGTGGCGGGATACCAGCCGCGCGTCGGAAAGCCAACTACCGAGATTGCCGCTCCGTCTGCAGGTACATCGGCCGAGGGCTGGATGAACCAATTCTCACCAAGTGGCATCTTGGAAGAATCGTTGACTTCAGATGTGGATGCTGTCGCAATCCCAACGAGAGAGCTGATGAGAAAGCTGACCACAACCGGGAATGAACACCGAACCATGAGTAACGCTCCTCGTCGAGTGAACCGGAACGCCACGCGCTATACGCCAGGTACGGAACCAACTGCTACCACGGTTCTACAATATCATCGCGATCTGTGGAGCACCCAGCAGCGCCCGGAGTCGAGATCTCTCCCGAAGTACAGCGTGCTATCGAGGACGGGGCGCGCAGAATCGTCGCCCGCTTGAACGCCTCACAACAAGGCAAAGCGATTCCTTCACTTGACCTGTAGTGACTTGATGTAATCGGTCAGCTTGGTGGTAAGGCGTCCAGCTTCGCGGGTGTTCAAATCAGTCAGGGCAAGGAACAGGGGACCCCAGGTTGGCATTTCCCTGGAGCCGTGCGCCGGTACTTCAACGTCGCCATCGATTGCCTTGGAGACCTCGTCATAGGGAAACTTGCCGTGATTCCGTTTGGCCAGCGCAGTGAGGTCGGGCGGCTGCTTCTTGAGGGCGAGCGCCGCCGGTCCCGCTCCCTTCGCATCGTCACCGTGGCACGACGCGCAGTGTTCCATAAATAGCGTTTTGCCCGATATCGCCTTGCCCGGTGTCGCGCCCTTCCTGGAACTCGTCTCCTGGGCAGCAGAAAAGGGGATGGTGAAGAGCAGGACAGCAAGCCAGAACACCGCACGCGAATAACATGGCGCCGGCCTGCGCAGAGGATGGCAGTCCACAGCGTTATCTCGATCCACGTCGGAAGCTCCTTCCTGAAGGCGAAGACAGCATACACATTTCTGTTCTGTCCTCCAATGGCTAGCCCCCGGCGCTGTTGAACCCGATTTGCCACGAGGTGAGTTGGGTGCCGCCCTGGAGCTACCTGCGTCCGGGACGTGGCTGATGCCGCCCACGGCCAGTGCGGGATATCGGCGGCCGGTCACTCGAAAATCCAGCCGAAAGACTTGGGCAGCCTCTCCTTGTGTCTGTGATCACACCCAGGGGTGATAACTCGCACAGCCACGCCTTCCGGCCGGGCGAGAAAATAACGCCAGACTCGCTCGAGGTGAGCCATGAAAAGGATCGTCATCGTAGGCGCGGCAGGCAGGGATTTTCATAATTTCAACGTAGTCTTTCGCGGCAATCCCGAGTACCAGGTAGTTGCATTCACCGCCACGCAAATCCCCGACATCGCGAATCGTCGATACCCGCCGCAGCTGGCCGATGATTTGCAGTATCCCGACGGAATTCCGATCTTTGAAGAGAGGGATTTAGAGAAATTGATTGTCACGGAGCGCGTGGACGCGGTGGTGTTCTCCTATAGCGACATCTCGCACCAGAACCTGATGCACCTGGCCTCGCGGGCTGTGGCAGCCGGCGCGGATTTCTGGCTTCTGGGAACAGAGCATACCCAGCTGAAGTCTTCCGTCCCCGTGGTGTCGGTTTGCGCCGTGCGCACGGGTTGCGGCAAGAGTCCGGTGTCGCGACTGGTGACCTTCGAACTTCGGAAGCAAGGCTGGAATCCGGTTGTGGTCCGTCATCCCATGCCCTACGGAGATCTGGCAGCCCAGGCCGTACAACGCTTCGCGACTATGGAGGACCTGGACCTCCAGCAGTGCACGATCGAAGAGCGCGAGGAGTACGAGCCACACATTCGTGACGGCACAGTGGTGTATGCGGGCGTGGATTACGAGCGTATCCTGCGTCGCGCAGAAGAGGAAGGAGACATCATTCTCTGGGATGGCGGGAATAATGACACGCCGTTCTACAAATCTGATCTTGAAATCGTGGTCGCAGACCCGCATCGTCCCGGACACGAACTGTCTTACTTCCCTGGAGAAGTAAATCTGCGGCGCGCCGATGTGGTCGTGATCAACAAGGTGGATACTGCGACGCGACAGGACATCGAGACCGTCCGACATAACATTCACGTATGTAATCCCAAAGCCAGGATCATCGAAACTGCCTGCCGGGTTTCGGTGTCCGCTCCCGAACTGGTGAAAGGACGCCGTGTGCTAGTGGTCGAGGATGGCCCGACTCTCACCCATGGTGAAATGCCGTACGGTGCCGGAGTGGTAGCAGCGCGGCAGTTTGGAGCCGAGGAGTTGGTATATCCGAAGCCCTTCGCCGTCGGATCTATTCGCGGTACCTACGAAAAGTATCCCCACCTGACGAATCTTCTGCCTGCTATGGGCTATAGCGTGATGCAGCGCCATGAACTGGAGGAGACCATCCACCGCGTGCCGTGTGACCTGGTCCTGATCGCCACTCCCATCGACCTGGAGCGAGTGATTCGGATCGACAAACCGAGCCTGCGCGTCACCTACCGGGTGGAAGAACTCACGCATCCGGGTTTGGTCGAGATACTCGCTCGGTTTCGGGTGCCGGCGGGGGTGGAACAATGAACATCAAGGACTTCGTCTCGATCAGGGACTTCTCGGCATCGGAGATCGAATATCTGCTGCTGCTGGGGCGGCAGATCAAGGCCCACCCCGGCACCTACACCGACACGCTCAAGGGTAAGACCCTGGCCATGATCTTTGAGAAACCATCGCTGCGAACCAGGGTGAGCTTCGACGTCGGCATCCAGCAACTGGGCGGTTTTTCACTGTACCTCTCTCCTTCAGAGATCAGCCTCGGCAAGCGTGAATCGGTATATGACGTGGCCAAGAACCTGGAGCGCATGGTGCAAGGCATCATGGTCCGGACCTTTGCGCACGAGATCGTGGAAGACATGGCGCATCATGCGGGGGTCCCCGTGATCAACGGTTTGACCGATTACAGTCATCCCTGCCAGGCGATGGCGGACTACCTCACCATGTGGGAGACCAAAGGCAATTTGGATAGGCTGAAGATTGCATATGTCGGCGACGGCAACAACGTGGCGCATTCGCTCATGTTCGCTGGCGCCCAGCTTGGCGCCGAGGTCTGGGTCGCGACCCCTCCCGGCTACGAGCCCAGGGCAGACGCCATTGGGTGGGCCCAGGGACGAGCCAGCGAGACTGGCGGCAGCTGTCGGATCACGAACAATGCGAAAGAAGCTGCTGCCGGTGCGGATGTGATCTACACCGACGTATGGACGAGTATGGGCCAGGAAGCCGAAGCAGGGAAGCGGCGTGATGTTTTCAGAAGCTATCAGGTCAACTCCGCGCTTTTTGCCCGCGCCAAACCCGATGCTATTTTCATGCACTGCCTGCCCGCACATCGTGGTGAGGAAGTGACCTATGAGGTGATTGATTCGCCACGCTCGGTTGTCTTCCAACAGGCGGAGAACCGCCTGCACGCTGAGAAAGCAATCATGCTGGAATTGATGAAGGACGTATCCGTGGGCCTGATGCGTCCGGCCGCGATACCGGAACTTGTGCACGCATAGCAGGAGCAGCGATGAAAACCATATTGCTGGCGGTGGGGGGTAACTCCCTGATTCGCGCAGGCGAAAAGGGGACCATCGCCGAGCAGATGGCGAACGCACAGCGCACCGCGGCGGAGATCGCCAAACTGATCCGTGACGGCTATCGCATCGTCCTCACTCATGGCAACGGGCCCCAGGTCGGCGCGGCCCTACTGCGCTCGGAACGAGGAGCGAGCCAGGTTCCGGGACATCCGCTTGATGTCTGTGACGCCTCCACCCAAGGTGAGATCGGCTACTTGCTGCAGCAATCTCTCGACACCGAGTTCAGGCGGGCCGGCCTGCGCGTGCCCGTGGCGACGGTACTTACCCAGGTGGTTGTGGCGCAGGACGACCCGGCAATGCAGCAACCGACGAAACCGATCGGCCCCTTCTACTCGCATGCCGAGGCCGAGGAACGCCGGTCACGGTTTGGCTGGGAGACCGTCGAGGATGCAGCGCGTGGCTGGCGTCGCGTCGTGCCCTCACCCGAACCGGTGGAGATTCTGGAACTGGATGTAATTCGCTACCTGCTTGACCGGGGCGTGCTGGTCATCGCTTGCGGAGGCGGCGGCATCCCGGTGGTTTGGAAAGATGGGAGACTGCAGGGGGTTGAGGCGGTCATTGATAAAGATCGCGCCTCCGCGCTGCTGGCCTCACGCCTTGACGTGGATCTCTTCCTGATCTCGACCGATACGGACTACGTGTATCTCAACTACAAACAGCCCACACAAGAACCGATTCTCTTAGCGAGCCCGACCTCATTGCGGGAGTATGCCGATGCAGGTCATTTCCCACCGGGCAACATGGGACCCAAGGTCGAATCCGTCTTGCGTTTTGTAACGAGTGAGAAGCGGGAAGCGATTATCACTTCTGCAGAGAACCTGTGCCGCGCAGTGGGCGGATTCACCGGCACTCGCGTGGTGTTGGAGCAGAGGCCGCTTGCCCTCGATGTGCTGGGACAAATGGAGCTACCAGTCGAAAGTGGGTGATCTATGGAAGAACATGTACTTGCGGCGGTGGTGCAGATAAAGGGCGGGCGAGTAGAAGACAGGCCGAAGCGCGACGGGAAACTGCGGCATGTAATCGAATCGCAGCAATTCACCGTGCCGCTGTTGATGGAACTGTTCGATCGAGCGCGCGGAATGGAGCGGGTGGTTGCCCGCGGAGGTTCTCTCGAATACCAGAATCGCATCATGACGACGCTGTTCTATGCGCCCTCGACCCGCACCCGGCTCTCCTTCGAGGCAGCCATGCACCGGTTGGGCGGCAGGGTCCTTTCCACGGAGCATGCACAAGCGTTCTCCTCGGAAGTTGAGGGAGAGCATGTCGAAGACACTATCCGAATTGTCGGTGGTTACTCGGATGTAATCGTCATCCGTCACTATCAGGGAGGCGGCGCTAAACGCGCCGCGCAAGTCTCGCCTGTTCCAGTGATCAACGCAGGCGACAGCGAGGGTGGTCAGCATCCCACGCAAGCCTTGCTCGATTTGTACACGATCTACCGCGAACGCCCGCTCGATGGCCTGAGCGTAGCCATCATCGGCGAACTCGACAAAGGCCGCACGGCACGGTCACTGGCATACCTTCTGGCCAAGTTCGAGCGCGTCAAGATTTTCTTCGTCAGCCCTCCCGAGCTCCAGATGAAGCCCGACATCCTGAGTTATCTGGATGAGCATGGCGTGGAGTACGAACTCGAGCCCGACATGAACCGCGTCATCGGAGAGGTGGATGTCGTGTATCAAACCCGCATCCAGCCCGAGCGTACAAGCGGAAGCCTGCAGCAGTACGCGATTAACTCCGCACTCTTGCCGAAAATCAAACAGGATGCGCTCATCCTGCACCCTTTGCCACGCACCGTGGAACTTGACGAATCAGTGGATCAAGACCCGCGGGCCCTGTATTTCCGGCAGGCACAGAATGGGCTCTACGTGCGGATGGCACTGTTAACGTTGTTGTTGGAGAGGAATTGAGAGGAAGGTCTTATGCACACCGGATTGATGAGCGAAGAGAGTCTACACACGCGTCACCTTGTTGAGCTGGAAAATCAGTACGGAGCGCACAACTACAACCCTCTCGACGTAGTGATCGAGCGTGCGCAGGGGGTCTGGCTCTACGACATCGAGGGTAATCGCTATCTGGACTGCCTGGCTGCATATTCGGCGGTCAACCAGGGCCATTGCCATCCCAAAATTCTGAAGGCCATGATCGAGCAGTCACGCAAGGTGACTCTGACCTCGCGAGCCTTCCGCAACGACCAGCTTCCACTGTTCTACAAAGAGCTTCACGAGTTGACCGGCTATGACATGGCCCTGCCCATGAACACCGGGGCCGAGGCCGTGGAAACCGCCATAAAGACCGCCCGCAAGTGGGGCTACAAGGTCAAAGGCATCCCCGAAGACAAGGCGGAAGTCATCGTATGCTTCAATAATTTTCACGGGCGAACCATCACAGAGGTGAGCTTCTCAACAAATAGTCAGTACCGCGACGGTTTTGGGCCCTTCACGCCGGGCTTTAAAGCTATCCCCTTCGGCGACGCGGCGGCCCTGGAAGATGCCATTACGCCGCACACGTGCGCCTTTCTGGTCGAACCCATTCAAGGGGAAGCCGGAATCATTCTGCCTCCGCAGGGATACTTGAAGCGTGCCGCTGAAATTTGCCGTGAAAACCGCGTTCTCCTTCTAGCCGACGAGATTCAGTCGGGCTTTGGTCGGACCGGTAAACTGTTCGCGTATATGCACGAAGGCATCAAGCCTGATGTGTTGATCGTGGGCAAGGCACTCTCTGGCGGCTTCTACCCGGTCTCAGCCGTGCTCTCCTCATGGGAAATCATGCGGCAGTTCGAGCCGGGAGATCACGGCAGCACATTCGGTGGCAATCCGCTCGGGTGTGCCGTAGCTCGTGCTGCTCTACAAGTATTGACAGAAGGGAAGCTGGTCGAACGCTCCGCAGAATTGGGGGCCTACTTCCTGGGCTTGCTGCAGACCCTCCACAGTCGCGATCTGAAGGACGTGCGCGGCAAAGGACTATGGATCGGGATCGAACTCCTCAGCCCGGCTCGGCCATACTGTGAGGCTTTGAAGGAAGAACAAATCCTGTGCAAGGAAACCCACGACCGCGTGTTGCGGATTTCACCACCCCTGGTCATCACGCGGAACGAGATTGACTGGGCCTTCGGGCGCATCAGCAGGGTGATTGAGAATCTGTCAGTGCGTTCGTCGGTTCAATCGCCACAACAAAGTGAGCATGCTAGGGAGCGAGAGGCGGGCGCGCAGGGTGCGCGAGCGCCGAGCGACCCTCGATCCGCGAAGCGGAGCGGATGGGAGCGCCTTCGCAAATTCCAGCCTACCCCTCGCGGCTGCCAGCGGGTTTCTCTTGCAGCGGACGTCAGGAAAGCTGACAATCGGACCCAGTAACGAAATATCGTGGAGAGAGGACATGCCCGGCTGGTTCCCCCGTCTGGTGGCGCTCTTCTTGCTGTCGTGCACGCTCGGAGTCTCGGGTCGCCCGGCTCCGGAGGCGTGGGTTCCGGTCCGCTGGACTGGCGGCCCGTTGGAACTTGCCTGGCGAACCCGGGCGAAAACGCTCCCCGCCGATGCTGCCGTCCGCGACGCCCTCGCCCGCTGGTACGAACCCGCCACGCTCGGTCTTCTTGAAGACTCGCCCGCGAACTGCCTGCTGGTCACCTGGAGCGCGCCCGCCGATGCGGCTGTCGAAGCCGAGCAGCAGCAACTCGTGAAGGTCTATGCGGAGGCGGCACACAAGCGCGGTCTGGCCGTGCTCGGCCTCGTCTATGCGGCAGGCGACGCGTCGAAAATCGCTGCGGACGCTGCCCGGGCTGCGCTCGATGGACTTGTGCTCGAAGGCGAGTTCGCCCCGGAATTTCCTGCCGCCTTGCGCAAAGCCGCCGACTCCATGTTGGTCGTCGAGATCGCGAAGGACGCGGCGCCGTGGCGGTGGAAGCCTGCACCGATTGTCGCCGTCGCGGGCGTGGCTCCGAGCGCACGCAATCTCTCGGAAATGGGTATCCGCGGTGCGCCCTCGAGCGAGCCGTGGATCAAGTCGAATATCTGGCTGGTGCGGTCGTTCGGTCTTGCCTCGCCCTCGCGTCCGGTGTGGATCAGCGACCAGATCGAGAACGCCTCGGCCGTCGATTACGCGCGGACCGTGGCCGATGCTGCCGCGGCTGGCGGTCGTTGGATCGTCTCGCTCGACGATGCTCTTCGCGCCAAACTGCGCGCCCGGGATGCCTCGGCGCTCGAAGCATGGCGCCGTCTCTCGATCTATCTGAAATTCGCCGAAAGTCACGCCTCCTGGCGTGCCCTTGCGCCATATGGGAATGTCGGCATCGTGCTCGATCCGGCGAGCACGAAACAGGATCTCGCCGACGAGTACCTGAACCTCGCGGCACGCCGCCAGGTGCCTTACCGCCTGGTGGCGCGTTCCGGGCTGAACGCCGCTGCAGTGGCAAAGTTCCGCGCGCTCGTGACCACCGAACTCGACTCGCCGTCTGCGGCCGAGCGCAAACTGCTGCAAGATTTCGCCGAGAACGGCGGGCTCGTGATCGCCGGTCCCTCCTGGGGCGGCGCTCCGAAGACGGAGCCGTTCGCTGAGGCCCCGGCCGGCAAGGGCCGCGTAGTCGTTTACAAAGATCCAGATCCCGAAGCGGTGGCGCGCGATCTCAAGGAACTGCTCTCGGACGACGACCTGGGCGTGGTTCCGTTCAATGTGCCATCGGTAATCACGTTTGCAAGCGGAGGCGGTCCCGGACAACCTCTGCTCGTACAGTTACTCAACTATTTCGACCATCCGGTGGAGGCGATCACGCTTCGTGTGGCCGGGAAGTTCCGCTCGGCTCGCCTGGAAACACCCGAGGGTGCGGCAGTGGATCTGCCGCTGCGGGAGGCCGAGGGAAGAACGGAAGTGACGATTCCGAAGCTTTTGTTGTGGGGTGCGGTTTCGATGGAATAATTAAGAGGAGACAAAATAATGAGAAGAGAGGGTGTGACGCGGCGCGATTGGCTGGCACTTTCTGGTCTTGCTCTAGGGGCAATAGCAGCGCGGCCAGCCGAAGCAGCGCGGGCCGTATCGGCGGGTCCGGTGGAACCGGTATCCGTCGCCAAGGTCCGCAGCTACGACGAGGATTTGACGACCCGATTCCGGCAGATGTTCGATCAGATCGGCGGGATCGGCAACCAGGTCAAGGGGAAGACGGTCGGCATAAAGGTCAATCTGACCGGCGGCGGACGGTTCCCCGGATACACGGCGGGCGACACGCATTGGGTGCACCCCCGCGTGGTCGGGGCGGTGGTTGCGGTGTTCGGTGAACTCGGCGCGAAGCGCATCCGCATTCTCGAAAGCGCCAGCGGCCGCAAGCCCGGCTACAAACTCGAAGACAAGTTGCTCTCGGGCGGTTGGGACGTCGCCGCCATCCGCAATGCGGCGCCCCTGGTCGAATTCGAGGACACCAACGCGCTCGGCCAAGGCAAGCAATACTCTCTGCTGAAGGTCCCGAGCAAACCGTACATCTTCCCGGCCTTCCAGTTGAACCACTCCTATCAGGACTGCGATTTCTTCGTGAGCCTGGGCAAGATGAAGAACCACGAAGAGATGGGTCTCACCGTCTGCATCAAAAACCTGTTCGGCATCACGCCGATGGGCTTGTATGGCAACCGGGAGACTGTCTTCCACTACGGGCAGGTGCAGGCGCCTTCCGGCGCGCCCGCCGAACTCGATCCGAAGTCGAATCGGTACGAAGGCTGGCGGCTCCCTCGAATTCTCGTCGATATTCTCGGCGCGCGCCCGGTGGACCTCGCCATCGCCGACGGCATCGTCTCCATGGTCGGCGGCGAGGGCCCATGGGTCCTGGGTTCCAAGCCCGCTCATCCGGGACTACTTGTCGTCGGCAGGAACTGCGTGAATACGGACGCTGTGGCCGCGGCTACCATGGGCTACAATCCCCGTGCCGGCCGGCATGAGGCGCCGTATCGCGTGTTCAAAGACCCCAAGGGGCATCCTCCGGAACAATTACAGCCCGGCGATGAGACGTTCCAGTATGCCGACAATATGATGCTTCTGGCCGAGGCCGTGGGACTCGGGTCGGCGGACTTGAAAAAGATCGATGTGCGCGGCGTGCCCATCAAGGAAGCGATGTTCGACTACGAAGCCTTTTGGAAGAACCAGATGGCGAGGGAGCAATCCTGAGCCGATTGTTTCTCACCCTGTTCGCAGCGGTTCTGCTGGTGCGGGCACCCGGACCGCTGCAGATGGAAAGAAGCACGGATGCCATGGGGGCGACGTTTTCCGTCGTCCTCTATGGCTCCGATCGGGCGTCCATGAACCAGGCGATGGACGCAGCGTTTGAGGAAGCCCACCGCCTGGACGCGTTGCTCTCGAATTACCGGCCCGCGAGCGAGTGGAGCCGTATCAATCGCGAGGCGGCCGCGCGTCCGGTCGCAGTCTCGCCGGAGTTGTTCCGTCTCCTGTCCGATTGTGTCGAGTACAGCCGCGCGAGCGAAGGGACCTTTGATCTGACCGTCGGCCCGCTCATGCGCGCCTGGGGCTTTTCCGGCGGGGGCCGTCATGTTCCATCTCCCGACCAGATCCGCGAAGCGCTCGAACTGGTGGGATACCGGCACTTGCAACTGAACGCACGGAAGCGAACCGTGCGCTTCGATCGTCCTGGCGTCGAGATCGATCCTGGCGGAGTGGGCAAGGGCTACGCCGTCGATCGCATGGTCGAGGTCCTCCGCGCACGAGGTATTCGCAACGCGCTCGTCGCCGCATCCGGCAGCAGTATTTTCGGTCTTGGCAACCCTCCAGAGGAGCCCCGCGGCTGGCCCATCAGCATTGCCGACCCCTGGGACCGCCGGAAGAACGCGGCGCAGGTGTTCCTCAAAGACCTGTCTCTCTCCACCTCGGGCAGCTATGAGAAATCATTCCGTGCCGGCGGACGCCGTTACTCGCACATCATGGATCCCCGCCGAGGCGTTCCAGCCGAAAGCGCTGTTCAGGTGACCGTCATTGCGCCCCGCGCCATCGATAGCGAGGTCTGGGCGAAGCCATACTTCATTCGGGGATGCGCCTGGACGGCGGCGCACAAGCCGAAGTCCTGGCGTGTGCTCTACTGCGAAAACACTCCCGGCGCCGCATGCTCCTGGGTGGAGTAGGCCGCTCGACTGAACCCCTGATACTTTGAAAGCTGAAAACGGATAGCCGCGCGCGGCCGACCGTTCAGTCTGGAAGCATGCACATCACTGTCACACCGCGCAGAAGCTTCAGCGTGAGAAGGAGTGCGTCCTGAACCTCCTCTCGGTGGAGCAGGTGGGCGCGGTCAACCACTTGGCGCGGCCCACCGGTTCGAACCGTCACACCGTCTAGCGCCTTGACACGCTGGCTTTCCCCCATCTGGAGGCCCTATAGACTGAAGGCACAACATGGACCGAGGACCGTTTCCTTGGACGAGTAAAACGTTGGTCACAAAGGGTCGGGTTCGCCTCTGGGCGGAAGACGGGCAACTCTTCCCCAATCCTGGTTACGGAAGGGCTAGCGACCACCAGTCCACAACCGGCTAATGCCCTACTGATCCAGAGGTCACGAAGTCGTCGTGCTCGCTTGTCTACGAGGGATATAATTCCGCCGGAGAATCACATGGGAACCGGAGATATGGAGAACGCGTTTAAGCGGTCGTTGAACGATCCTACCGGTTTCTGGGGCGAAGCAGCGGAAGCAGTCCACTGGCACAAGAAGTGGAAAAGGGTGCTGGACAACAGCCGGCAGCCGTTTTATCGCTGGTTCGCCGGCGGCGAGGTGAACACTTGCTACAACGCCCTCGACCTCCACATCGAAGAGGGCCGTGGCGATCAACCCGCACTGATCTACGATAGTGCCGTCACCAACTCGATCACGACGTTCACCTATCGCGAGCTGCGAGACAAGGTAGCTGTCTTTGCGGGAGCGCTGGCGCGCTTGGGGGTTGGCAAAGGCGATCGCGTGATCATCTACATGCCGATGGTCCCCGAGGCGGCTGTGGCAATGCTTGCGTGCGCCCGCCTGGGAGCGGTGCACTCCGTGGTGTTCGGCGGCTTTGCTGCAAACGAACTGGCCACGCGTATCGACGATGCCAAGCCGAAAGTGGTCGTTTCCGCCTCGTGCGGTGTGGAGGTGAAGAGAATAATTCCCTACAAACCTCTCCTCGACGAAGCGCTTCGAATTGCCAGGCACAAACCCGAGAGGTGTGTGATTGTGCAGCGCGAGATGGAGCGCGCCGAACTCGTGGTAGGGCGCGATTGCGACTGGAATGAAGTGATGGAGGCGGCAAAGCCGCACGAGTGCGTCCCTGTGGCCGCAACGGATCCTCTCTACATCCTCTATACCTCCGGCACCACCGGGCAACCGAAAGGGGTGGTTCGCGACAACGGCGGCCATCTTGTGGCCTTGAAGTGGACCATGAAGAACATCTATGGTGTTGAACCCGGCGAAGTCTATTGGGCGGCTTCAGATGTTGGTTGGGTTGTGGGACACTCGTATATCGTTTACGGGCCATTGTTCCACGGGAATACGACGATCCTTTACGAAGGCAAACCTGTCGGCACGCCTGACGCGGGGGCATTCTGGCGCGTCATTTCGCAGCACAAAGTGAAAGTCATGTTCACGGCGCCTACTGCTTTCCGCGCCATCAAGAGAGAGGATCCCGCTGGTGCGCTGATCAAGAACTACGATCTCTCCAATTTCAGAGCGCTATTTTTAGCGGGTGAGCGATGCGACCCAGATACGTTGCACTGGGCCGAAGACCATCTTAGGGTTCCGGTGATCGACCACTGGTGGCAGACGGAAACGGGATGGCCGATCTGCGCCAATTGTCTCGGCATTGAACCTTTAAAGGTGAAGGCAGGCTCGCCAAGCAAACCCGTTCCCGGCATGGACGTGCGTGTTGTCGACCCCGACAACCGGGAGATGAAGCTTGGCGAGATTGGCGCATTGGTCGTCAAGCTGCCTCTGCCGCCAGGAACGTTCCTGACCTTGTGGAATGCCGACGAGCGCTTCGTTGCTTCCTACCTTTCACAATTCCCCGGATACTACACGACAGCAGACGCGGGGTATGTGGATGAGGATGGTTATGTGTATGTCATGTCGAGAACAGACGACATAATCAACGTGGCAGGGCACCGTCTGTCCACAGGCAGCATGGAGGAAGTTCTCGCCTCTCATCCTGATGTAGCCGAGTGCGCGGTGGTAGGCGTACATGACGAGCTGAAGGGACAGATTCCCGTGGGTTTCCTGGTGCTGAAAAAAGGGGTTGAGCGCGATCCACAAGAGATTGTCACAGAGGTCGTGCACATGGTTCGGCAGAGGATCGGCCCGGTGGCGGCGTTCAGGACCGCGGTAGTTGTGCCGGGTCTTCCCAAGACGCGGTCCGGGAAGGTTCTGCGTGGCACAATGCAGAAAATTGCCGATGGGAACGAATACAAAATGCCGGCAACGATCGATGATTCGAGTGCCCTGACCGAGGTCGCGAAGGCATTGAGTCAGGTGGGATACGCAAAGAAACAGGGCGCCAGTTCTGTCTCTTCAGGTTCTTGATCAAGCTGCTGCGACGTGATGAAAAGGGCGAACTAAAATGTTCGCCGCGCCTGTGATGGGGACGTCGGCCGTAGCAGATCAGCAGATGAACTGGTGGGTCACTGATAACGGACCGACCCAAAGACCGCGGCGTTCGCCCGGATCGAGCACAAGGAGCACACGAACATGAAGCCAAAGAACACGATCTGCCTCTGGTTCGACAAGGACGCGCATGAGGCGGCGTGCTTCTACGCCGTCACTTTTCCGGATAGTAAAGTAACCGCCGTTCACGAGGCTCCCGGCGACTATCCAGGCGGCAAGAAGGGCGATGTGCTGACGGTGGAGTTCACCGTCCTGGGCATTCCCTGTCTCGGTCTCAACGGCGGCCCAGCGTTCAGGCACACCGAGGCCTTTTCCTTCCAGATCGCGACGGAGAATCAGGAAGTTAACTCCGGGCAATAGTTGCCGGGCAGTATTCATGGGTGGGTGCCGCGTTGACCGACGGGAACAATATTCTCACAGCGTAGTGTCCGGATGTGCACGTTGTGCCTGTTCCGGCCACAATGGCGGCAGGTGAGCAAACCACGGAACGGCAAGTGGGGCAGCCTAAACCCGACGCTCCGGGCTTCGGTCTGCGAATGATCACCCTAGCCCCGACACGGTGCGCCCAAGTCTCTCTGGAGCACAGACCACCCGAACCATTCAAGCTCGCGACGCCAACGGCATTTTTCGAGCAGTCTCCGCCGACATCACAACTCCCAAAACATTCATGTGCAGGAAAGCTATCCATAACATCCACTAAGCCATGTAATCGCTTACAAACAAAGGCGTTGACGATGACGCTGCGTCCGTCTATAAAACGAACAGATGACCAACAAACCGACGCACTTTCTCCCAGACTGGCGACAGCTTTGCCAAGCTGCTTTGTTTGAAACCAACCCCGTGAAATTGCTTGAACGAATCGCCCACGCTCGCAATGCCGTTCTTGGCCGCATCGAAGACGGTCATACGAAACCGCTGAATGGCGAACAACACGATTTGCGAGATGCTTTAACCACGCTGGACAGTCTGCGCAGAATTACGGAGCGTCAAAATGGCTATCAGTCAAAGTCCAGTTGATCCTTACCGAGAGATCAGAGTGCCGACCAGCTATAGCTGGCAAGAGTCATATCAAGCGGCCCTGCTCGAAACCGATTGGACGAAGACGCAGGAGCGCGTTCAGACAGCCGAGTCTGAAATACACCAGAGGCGGCTGGTGCTTTCTCAAGACCACGGTGGAACCGATGAGGAAAGGGCAGCTCTCGTCAATGCCATGAGCGGTCTGAGAGTGCTACGAATGAATGTAGCTTCGTGGTTGGAACGGCAGAATCTAGGTGGCACCCGCGTGAGGAGACCTGTTCAACATGAGCCGAATTCATTTCGACCCACTTTTGGGTCCTCGCCCGACAAGGCTAGCTAAACTGATACCGTTGAGGGAAGGAACGTTCCCTCAGTTTTAGCCTGCCACGGGGTTTCGCGCTCCGTTGGCATTACGTTTCGGCGACCAGAGATAACCCCCTTCGATCTCCTGTCGATATGTCTGGTTTTGATTTACCCATCAGTAGCGCACGTTGCTCCCCGCCTGTTTTTCACGACCGCAACCTATGGGCGTCAATTATTGCACTTAGGAAGCTGGGCGACAGCAGGCGAGTTGCGGATGACGCTGCCAGCCTTCATACTCCGAGCATGACAATCAAGAATGCGGCATTGCTGGCACTGGCCGGAACGATTCTAGCAACCGTTCTCCTCGTGTGGATGTTCGCCTCCACCGTCGTTAATGTGCTGCGGGGAGTGGCTCCCGCGGTAATGCTGTTCCCGTGGTTCGTCTATGCGTTCGCTTGCTTCAGCGCGGCGGTGTTCTTCTACGTGTTCCACAGAGCGCAATCGTGATTGTTGCCTACCCGCCGCCCCTCAGACTAGCCAGCAGCCCCGAATACCGCCGCTGCGGTCGGTCATTGCGAACGGCAATACCCAACGCCTTCTTCTGCCCGATCAGAACGAGCAGCCGCTTGCCACGCGTGATCCCCGTGTAGATCAGGTTGCGTTGCAACAGCATGTAGTGCTGGGTCGCCAGCGGGATCACTACTGCCGGGAACTCCGATCCCTGCGACTTGTGGATCGTGATTGCGTAAGCCAGCGAAATCTCGTCCAATTCTCCGAAGTCGTACTTGACCAGCCGCTCGTCGAATCGCACGGCGACCTGCTGCTCGACCATATCGACCCACTCGACGATCCCCACGTCGCCATTGAACACGTCCTTGTCGTAGTCGTTCTCTGTCTGGATGACTTTGTCGCCGATCTGGAATCGCCATCCGAACCGCTCCACGGTCGGCTGACCGGGTCGGGTTGGGTTCAATACCTTCTGTAAGGCTGTGTTCAGTTCCCGCACGCCGAGCGATCCCCGGTTCATCGGGCAGAGAACCTGAACGTCGCGGATCGGGTCGAGACGAAATCGGTCTGGAATTCTCTCCTGCACCAGCTTGACCAGTGTTGCCGCGATCTTTTCCGGGTCATCCCGTTCGACGAAATGGAAATCGGAACTCGGGTGGGCTCCACGCATGTCGGGCATCTGCCCTCGGCGGATGCGGTGCGCGTTGGTGATGATGCGGCTGCCCGCAGCCTGCCTGAACACTTCGGTGAGCCGCACGACTTGCACGACCCCGCTCTCGATCAGGTCTTGAAGCACCGTGCCCGGACCAACGGACGGAAGCTGGTCTATGTCGCCGACCAGAACCAATGCGGCGCGGTTGGGGACAGCCCGCATAAGGGAGTTCATCAGCGGCACGTCCACCATCGAGGTCTCGTCCACGACCAGAAGACCGCAGGCGAGCGTGTTCGACTCGTTTCTGCTGAACCGCCCAGTTGCGGGATCAATTTCCAGCAGGCGGTGGATCGTCTTCGCTTCCAAGCCCGTGGTCTCGGTGAGCCGCTTCGCCGCCCGTCCAGTAGGAGCGCACAGCAGGCACTTCACGCCCTTGGCACGCAGGATCATCAGGATCGAGTTCACGAGCGTGGTTTTTCCCACCCCCGGCCCTCCGGTGATGACCACAACCCGGTTGGCGAGAACCGTCTTCAGCGCCTCGCGCTGACCGGGGGCGAGAGTTTTCCGTGTCCGTTGCTCGCACCACGCGACCGCCTTCTCGAAATCAATCGGTGGATAGATCAGCTCCGCTTCAGCTAGGCTCTTGATCCTGGCCGCGATGCCCTCTTCCGCTCTCCTGAGGTGTGGCAAGAAGATCAGAGGTTCCCCGTCGATCTGCTCCAACAGCAAAGAGCCACTTGTGAGCATCTGCGACAACGCCTGCTCGACTGTCCCTTCCGGCACCTCCAGCAGCTTCACTGCCGCGAGCTTAAGCTTTTCCAGAGGCAGGGCACAGTGACCGTCCGAAGTCGCTTCCAGCAGGACATGGTCGATACCCGCCCGCGCCCGGTTCAGCGAGTCTCTCGGAATCCCGACTTTCTGCGCGATCTGGTCGGCGGTCGCGAAGCCGATCCCGTAGATGTCCTTCGCCAGCATGTAGGGATTGCTCCGCACCTTCTCGATTGCCTGCTCGCCATAGGTCTTGAAGATTCGCACCGCCCGGCTCGTGCTCACCCCGTGGCTGTGCAGGAACAACATGATTTCGCGGACCTGCTTTGCCTCCTGCCACGCATGCGCGATTCGCTCCCGGCGCTTGGGACCGATCCCGTCCACCGATTGGAGTTCGGCGGCTCGGTTCTCGATCACTGCTAGAACCTCGGCTCCGAACCGCCCGACCAGCTTCTTCGCAAGAATCGGCCCGATGCCCTTGACCAAGCCGCTGCCGAGGTACCGCTCGATCCCCTCGGCTGTGGTCGGCGGCACGGTCTTCATGCTCGTCGCCTTGAATTGCAGCCCGTGCTCTTTGTCTCTGACCCACCAGCCCTCCGCGGTCAGCCATTCCCCGGCGGTCACCGAAGGCAGCGACCCGACGACCGTCGTCTCCTCGCGCTGCCCGCGTGCCTTCACGCGGAGGACGCAGAAGCCGCTTTCGTCGTTGTGGAAGGTGACGCGCTCGATCAGACCGGAGATTTCCTCAGTCGCGGGCCTGCGCTCTGGGATCGCGGCGTTCATCGGGGATTCATTTTCCCACGGACGGTCGGCCTTGGGTGAATCGTCGCGAGCCAGATTTCCGGTGTTTTGGCTCGCATGGGTAGAATCGTGGAGTGTATGGCCAAACCTACGCCGAAATCGCAACCCACGTGGACAGATGTCAAAGAAAGACTCGCGGATTTTGACCAGACAGCACTGCTAGGCTTGATCCAGAGTCTCTACAGTGCGCACAAGGATAATCAGACGTTTCTTCATTCCCGCTTTGGCTTAGGCGAGGACGTGCTGGAACCATACAAGAAAATCATTGATCGGTGGCTTTGGCCTGACGTGTTCCGGAATCAGGACACCTCTGTCTCCCAAGCCAAGCGGGCAATCTCTGATTACAAGAAGGCAGTTGGCGATCCCGAGGGACTGGCAGAGTTGATGGTTTTCTACTGCGAGCAGGCCTCTGGGTTTTGCAGCGACATTGCCAATGATGACGAGGGATACTTCAATGCACTGGTGCGCATGTTCGAGCAGGCACTCAAGTTGGCAAACGCACTATCGGTCGAGCGCCGCCATCACCTTGTCGCCCGGTTAGATCGTGTGCGGGCTATCAGCCATGAGTTTGGCTATGGCGTCGGAGACGACATGGATTTCCTTCTTTCGAAGTCCACGCTGAGAAACCCGTAAGTCCATTTGCAGTGGACTTGTGCTGCCCGGAGGGGGTTTGGGTCGGCTCGGGCGTTTCAGAGGTGCTGTCATCGCAAGGCGTACCACACTGCTCCTAGCAGGCATAGAGATCGCTCTTGTAGATGAAAACGGCTGCGTGTCGTTCGTTAAGTAGCGTGATGGCGAAACGGACAGCATTCCACTTCACGTCACGTGGAACTCGAAATGACCTTGGACAATTTTCGTGAATCACTCACCGCGACTGAGCCGCCAGCCGGACTCACTCTCGCCCTCGCCGGGTTATGGTGGGATGCCAAGGGCGATTGGACACGAGCCCACGAATCTGCTCAGCAGGACGAAGGCCGCGAGGGTTCGTGGGTTCACGCCTAGCCGAGCCTGGGCGGTCCCTGTTCTCCGTCCTGCAAGGGAGTTTTCACCGTTCAGCCTCGGCTTTGAATTTCAGGAGCTAACATGGCGGGCGACCTCCAGTATCCGATGCTGAGAGAGTCTTTTGAAGGTGACTGCAATCACTGCGATGTATGACCGGCGTCACTGCGCGTCCATTCTTGTGAGCCTAATTTAGTACTGACGACAGTGTGGCTCGCCAAATACCCCACTCCACTGCACTATCCAAGACGGAGTAGCTTCCGAGCGGCCCACCTATCAATCTGAATCAAAAAGGAGAATTATTATGTTTGCTCGCATTGTTGAATTTATGCCGAAGGTGGAAAAAAAAGAGGAATTGGTAAAAGCACTTCGTAACGAGGTTCTTCCGATTCTGAAGAAGCAGACCGGATTTTTGGAGATACTGCCCTTCTTCCCCGAGACCAAAAATGAAAAGGTGATCTCTATCACCCTCTGGGCGGAGAAAAAAGATGCGGAGCGCTATCAGCGCGAAGCGTTTGGAAAGGTCGATGAAATCCTGAAGCCCTATCTGACCACTCCAATTACATACAAGACGTACAACGTCGAGACTACCGTGTGTGAGCACTTCGTAAAGGCGCTGGCCGTCTAAGCGGTCCACACCCAACTTCGGCTCTTCGCGAGGTTACTCCACGGCGGGGCGGGCTAACTGCTCGCCCCGATTCTTTGAAAAGTTCCTGGGGGCAGTAATACGATCTCTACCTGATTGAAAGGTTACCCTACAGTGCTGTACACCTGCAGCTAATGGCAATAAGGGAGGCCGTCGGTAGAAGCGCAAGGCAGGCCGCCATGGCGTGCAGGGAGATCCTGCAACGGGGAGTCTCTGCCCCCCTCATGCAACAGCGGCCGCCTGCGCGCATTCGGGAGATTAAACCTCTCATTTCGTGTTCCCTGTTCACCGGCAGCCCTATATTCCCGTCCGGATCGGTATTTTCCTCAGCCTCCCCGGAGACACGAAACCGCATCGAACCAATTTGTATCACGACAAAGGGGAGAGATGCGACCAATCAGAGTGAAGAATTGCCCATTTTGCGGGTGTTCCAAGATTTATGATTCTCGCTCCGCCACTCCGTGGGATCGGTTCTGTGCCTTGTTCTTGCTTCGACTGGTAAGATGCCACGTTTGCATGCGCCGTCATTACCGTCCGGTGTTTGTGCGCACCCCCGCAAATCCGGCAAGAAAAGCAGTGCCCGGGAAAGCCCCTGAAGTGTTCTCTTTCGAGGAGAGGAGCAAACTGGACTTTGCTCAACAGGAACACCCGAAAGGAATTTTCTTTTAAGTTGTGCGTTTTCTGCACCAGCGTGCAAATACTCGCCCGCCGCTCGTGCGTAATTTAGGCAGCCGCCGCTCGTGCGTACGTTTCGTGCACTTTATCTAATCGTTTCCGGATAGCGAGAGGAAGACTTAAGAGGTTAAGAGTTTTACGCTTCCGAGGCGACGCGGTTATTTCTTTGGTCGCAAATTCGGCCAGATGAAGACCAAGAAAACTAGACACGATGCGAACAGCAAGAAGATCAGCACTGCGACCCGCACCGACAAAAACTGCACGTAGACCAAGATTGCCAAGAACCCAGCCACAACGCCCGTGATACGAGTCCACGTCATTTCGTGGCCATTATCCTACGAACCAGTACGACTGATTGAAAAAAGGTAATTCCTTAGCCCGCTAGCACCAGCGCCTGGGGATTACCACCCCCGACTATTCATCCCATTCTGACTAATTTCTGCCAAAATCCGGTTTTAACATTCGCTATGTTGTTGTTGGTCCCTTTCCCATCCCAGATTGCTCATACCCAGAATCCAGGAACGCACTCTCGATTTCTCTGAAAGCCAATCTTAATGAGCCTTTCACGCTGTTTCCGGTGTTTCATGACTCAGACTTTGACATTTTTCTTCTCTTGATCCATGAGTCTGACTCTGGCGACGATGTTTTTTCTGCTCGTGCGCATTCTTCCGAGTCATTCGGTCGTCGTTCACGATCTCGTTCGCATTGAACCTTGGATCACTTGCCAGTAAAGTGAAGTGAGGCTTTTTTTTAGTTTACTGTTGACTCATTGACCCGGTTGCGGGTTTAGCGCCGCTTTGCGTCAGCCACTTCCAGGCAAGCAGGCAACCGCCCCGAAAGGTCAGCGCTCGGGCCGGAATTATTCCGGGTCACTTCCAAGCTGATCTCTTCTTCAGGCCGCTTTCAGCAGGGTCCAAATCCAGCCGCCGAACGTGAGGACGAGGAAGGGGTACGCGAAGAAGGGCAGAGGCGAGGAGGTGGGAAGCACTTGCTCCCCCCAAAAAATTCTTGCCGACGTAATTGCAAAAAGAATTGCACCAATAATACCTACCAGACGAATCCAACTGGCGAATTCCTTGGGGACACTCGTGAGCAATAGAGCAGCAGACCACAGTGCTGTGCCTGCGGCAAATGAAGGAACGCTTTCCGCAAGAGTCGCCGCCGTCCCGGAAAGCATTACGCCCTCTCCAATCGCGAATACAAGAAACCCGGCGGCAACATAGTCATTGCCCTTTCTGATGAATCTCAGGGCGAGCAGGGAGGTAGCCACTACCAGACCAACCCCGTCGATTCCCCATGAAGCCGCGCGAAGATTTTGCGCCGTGACTACGGTCCCTAGCAGGCCAAACACGCCACCAAGAACCAGGCCAATCGCTGCCACGATATTCACTGGACTCTTCATATCGCGGGCTTATCTTACAACACACGCAAGTTTCTCACTCCACCCTTTCCATTACTGTTTGTCTTCGCTGACCATCCATGAACACCCATGAGTGCGCGTGATTCCTTGCGCGTTTGTGGGAGTTTGTGTGGAAGTAATCGTCTGCGGTCTATGATCCGACTCCATCAGGAAGACCATGCAGGATTAAGCGGGCTCCCCGGCTCGGCCTTTCGAATCGTACGTGAAAACCTGTCCATCAACTACTACAGCCACGTACCGCCCGTTTCTCAGAAACTGCATGACCTTCTTACCCTCACGAGCCAGTTGCGCCCACCGGGAGCCAGTCTCGGGGTTCTGTTCAATTCCCCGTAATTCCTGTCCATGGAACGTGAGGTCTACTTGGCGAAAATGGTGCCGCGAGGTTCGCTTGACGAAATAGCGCTTGCCGTCAAGCTCGACAATCTTCGCATTCTGGACGAGAATCTGCCGCCACACACTTGTGACCATCTCATCGAAGCTATCCGCCATTTAAGTAGCTCCAGGGGGGCTGTCCGCCACCATTCCATTCTAGGAGAGTAAACAGCTAATCCCCAGCTTTCTTCTGGGGCATGAATCACCCTGAACGGAAACGATTCCCATTCACCATACTTCTCAATTCTGGAGGAGCGAACCGGAGAATGTTGACATGTGCAGAAAGACTCCGTAGCTTTAGCGATAGAATCTGCTCCAGATGAGATTGGTGGCAAATAAATGAAGCCCTCCTACACTCCCGCGTTAGCAATCGGGATAGGTGCAGTGGCGGGTTTGCGCGCCCTGACTGCGCCCGCGGTCCTCGCTTGGGCGGCAGAACGTAGATTGATTCGCCTCGGAAGTTCGCCACTTGCCACAATCATTTCAGCCGCGGCGGCGAAAAGAATCACCGATTTTGCGGTCAGCGAACTGATTGCAGATAAGCTGCCCTTTACCCCCAGCCGATTGAATGCCGCGCCGCTTGCGTCCCGTATCGTGTCGGGTGCGATATGCGGGGCAACAATTTATGGTGTTGTGAAGCGGCCACTTGCGGAGGGGGCTGTCCTCGGCGGCTTGGGAGCGATTGCGGGAGCCTTTTCCGGCTATCACATGCGCAAGAGGCTCAGCCGTGACCGGCCTGATCTGGGAGTTGCAGTTCTGGAGGACGCTTTTGCGATTGGAGGAGGCGTTCTCATTACCGTTCTGACGGCGGCTAGCATCTAGCTCGTTTCCGAGTTCGCAGCAGCCGGGGCGTAACCGTGTGCACCTTGGACTGCGTCAGAGCAGAAGTCTCCGACGAAGCCATCGAGGTGCCGCCGAGCTGAGAGTTCGATGGCACTCGCAGCATCGGTACGCATTTCGAGTTCGACACTTGTCGCGCAAAAACCCTTCCGGAAGACCTCCAGTAGCGCCGCGTCGCCGGTTACTAGTAAGCAGTTCAGACCCATTTTCTCAATCTACGTAAATGATCTGACTTCTCAAAGTGACAAAGGTGCATTGAAGGTTTGCCATAGAAGAGCCGCCCAAGTGGGGCGGCTTTATTGTGGACGTCGATGACCCTGAGAACAATTGCTACATCTTGATGGTGAGGGGTTCGGAGAGTTTGAAGCTGAGTGCGGACTCAGCGGGCAGGACAATCTCCTTCTCCCCGGTGTAGGCCGCTCCCGCGGTTCCCGCTCCCGCTCCCAATGCTGCACCGATGAGGGCGCCCTTGCCGCCACCGGCAAGACCTCCGATCAAGGCGCCGCCGCCGGCGCCGCCGCCGATGAAGGTCGCGGTACGTTTGCCCTTGCCCTTCTGGTAGCGGCTGACTGAGCTTGTCTGCACGTCGTAGCTGTCACCGTTTACGCTGACGGATTCGAGCACGAGACGCAGTACGGCGGCACCCTTAAAGCGGCCCTGGGGTACAGCTTGGACAACTCTGCCCAAGGCTTGGGCTCCTGCGTGTACCACTACCTTGCCATCTAGTTGCACCGGGGTCGCCACGGTGGCGCTGAAGTGCTCTCCCTCTGCGCTGATCTTCGAGCCCACTGCGCTAACCAGTCGAACGGTGACAACGGTACCTGCGGGGAGGGCAACCTGTTTGCCGCCGGACGTGGATGTGGATGACGTCGCGGAAGCTTCTGTGTTTTCACCTGCGGGTTTTGTCGAGCAGGCAACTGATGCGAAGAGAAGAAGGAGCAAGAAACTATACAGGACCAAGCACCTATTCATGGATACCTCCTGAAGCGGAATCTTGATCGTAGCTCGACCGGGGGGCCTACTTGAGGAAGGAAGTTTCAAAGCCCGTAACGAAAGTAACTGTGCTACAAGGGCGGGTCTCTAGTGTGTGGTCGCTTTGCCTCTGCTCCAAGGTCTGCGTGTGCCGAGGTGATCGGAGAGGAATGAGGTCCGAAGGGCATACAACAAGTTTCGGATTGAGGTCTGGTGCGATTGGAATCCGACGGAGCGTCCTCGACGACATTGCACCGAGCGTGGGTTTCGGTGAGGCGATTTGTACCATGCGCGAATTCACTGCCGTCGTGAATCGCCCGCAAGATATTGAAGACGAAGAGACCACGAGTTTTTTCGGTGGATCAGGGACGACGCCGACGAGTCAGGTGTAAGGTTCGATGTTTTACACGCTAGTCAGCAATGCCTGCGCGGGCGACAACTTTGGTGAGCGCAACCCGGACCAAGAGCTCTCCTGCTACAGCGTTGCGCTTTCCGTAGGCCTCGGCCTGCTCGGCTCCCATGTATCGGCTTGCGATGAGCGTGGACCAAGGTAAAAGCTCCGCGGGCGGGAGTTCGCTGGCAATCGCCTCACCCTCAATCAAGACGAATGCGAAGGGAGGATGCTCGTCATCTATGCTGAGCATCACGCGCGAATCACGGAGGATATTCTTTCCTTTAACGGTGTCTTCGCCGGTCATGAACAGCAGTCCTTCACCGTCCAAGACAAACCAGACTGGCGCACCATGTGGACGGCGGTCCGAACGAACCGTAGCGACTTTCACCGCGCGCTTTCCGAAAAGCAAGAACTCATGCCATTCGCTGGGGGGCATGGGATTCATGAAGGCTCTCCTCAGGGGCAACGCCACGCGGATAATACGAGCCGATATGTAAAAGCCCCGGGTCGGGACCGGGGCCTAATCTATTGTGTTCGATTGTGACTCAAGCGGTAGCGGTTCGGAATTTGGTGATTGTGATCTCCTCTTTCGCACGGAACCAGTCTTCCAGGTCATGACCGTCATCTCGGCCTCGTTTCTCATATAGTTCAAACGCGCGTACGCGGATCTGGTGCTCGAGTTCGAGGTCTTGTGGTTCGCTTGTCGCGGTCGCTGGGGATTTCTTCGGGGGATTTTTAATTCATGGGGTGAACTCCTTGAGGCAAACCTACGCCTGCAGACTTTCCGGGTCAATTCCCTAAGATTAGTGCAGCGAATAGTGCAGGAGCAGGCATTTAGGCGCAACACTTAGTCCCAAACGAGCGGCGATAGTACAGTCCAAAGCTGGCGCAGACGTCATTGAGGGCCAGGGGTGTTCCTCCGCAATGGCCTTATGGAGTACGGCTCCTCCCAAACCCCCGGTGTTTCCACGCCGGCGAGGATCTTATCCGCAAATACACACACGCAGTACAATGGCCCGAAGCAGCAGGCGAATGAAAGCTCTGAGGTGTTCGGTGGTCGTGTCACGTGGGAAAGCGGCGTGGAGCACGATGAGGTGGTCCCTGGCAGCCATCTATCACGATGTTTATGACCAACATCTTTTCGTGTTTGCCGCCGGGCTGTCGTACTACTTTGTGCTCTCGCTGTTTCCGTTGCTGGTTTCCATGGCGTCGCTACTCGGCTACGTTCCGATTCCTCATTTGTTCGAAGGCCTCCTCAGCCTAATGGCCAGGCTCGTCCCGGGGGACGGAATGAGTCTTGTGCGCAACATTGTGTCTGACGTTGTGAGCCACAAACATCCCCATTTTCTCACGCTCGGATTACTCTTCACCATTTGGACGGCATCCAGCGGATTTGCGGCGATTATCGACGGCCTTGGCATAGTTTATCGAGTCCGCGAGACCCGCCCGGTCTGGAAGACTCGACCTCTTGCGCTCGGACTGACGCTGCTCGTAGGGTCTCTGTTGCTCGTGGCCGTTGGATTAATGCTTGAAGGGACACACTTTGGGGTTTGGGCTACGGGCAGGTTTAACCTCAACCCTTCCAGTTTTGCCGTTTGGCGTTACTTCCGCGAGGGCGTAGCCGCCGGCTTCGCCGTGCTGGCTGTAGGACTGCTTTACCATTTCGGTCCCGATGTGAAACGGCGATTCAAGGATAGCCTAGCCGGGGCCATCGTCGCAGTCATGACTTGGATTGGTTTGTCGTATCTCCTAGGTCTTTACTTCCGACACTTCGATAGTCTAGATAAGACCTATGGACCGCTAGGCGCGGCCATTGGCTTATACCTCTGGTTTTACCTTTCCGGTTTTGCTGTTCTGGTCGGTGGGGAAATTAACTTTCTACTCGGTGAGCTGAGAAAACGCGGAGCCTTGCAGTCGTTCATCTCCAGGCAAACTCAGACCGACAATAGGAATGCCGCAGCGTGAACTGAATCCACGGATGGCACCTCGCGCCAGTGCGGCCGCGGCAAAGAACCAAAAGTTTACCCATCTAACATCTTTAGCTTAATATGGTTACATGCAGGTCTTGAAGAACCATATTAATGTTACGACGATAATAATCGAAATTAAAACGCCTTACAGTGTTACACATGCCCGGTTTTATGGGCGCCCTTGCGTGGCTCGGTTGATCGTGGAAGTGGAGGTTCACCCCCACCCCCGGACTCGCTGCTGGGCTGGCCCCCTCATGAACCTGCAGCTGCGCGCGATCGAGACGACGAATCTGGAGCGGCGACTCGCAAGGGTGGAAGAGCTCTTAGCGGACAAGGACGAACTGAATAGCACTGGCGGCGCACCCGGCGCGGATGTCATTCAACACCGCAAGCCTCCCCGGAAGGCCTAAAGAGGGCCTGCATTGGGCGAGCACAGGCCGCGAACGGCGCGGGGAAACTCCGCTATCAGACGGATCTTCCAAGGGCGGATAGGCATGAAGGCATAACGGCTTCGAAAATAGCTGGATCATAATAAAATATGCCTTTTAATGCCTTAAGGGGCGATGTATCAGAAAGCCGTCGCCCTCCGATAAGGCGGTACGATGTTTGTGACGAGTTGCAATCTCCGCCTGTGCTCTGCTCAGAATAGCTGTACAGTGAAAATTGGAGAGAAGATGTTAGAATTCGCCTATTCTTAGACAACGTCGATTCGCAGAGGCGCGAAAATGCCGCCGGCAAGATTACTGGGGTTTAATTAATGGAACTGCAGCCAAGACGCAACAGTTCTGGTGACCTGGAAGCATTAGAACCCATGGGACCGCCCATGGTTAAAGGTTCGTCGTCTGTATACCCATATTTTGCCCACCAAGAAAGCCAGTTACTGCACTACTGGCGAATTGCCCGGAAGCGGAAGTGGGTGATTCTGGCCACTTTCGCCATTGTGTTTGCGCTCGCCGTGATTGCGACTCTGAATACGACAAGTCTGTATCAGGCCACATCAGAAGTCGCTATATTTCCAGAGAATCCCAACGTTTTGGGATTCAAGGACCGTGAGAATTCCCCGGTTGATTATGATTACGACGCGGCTCTTGAAACCCAGGTCGCGATCCTGCGCAGCGATGCCTTGGCTATCAAAGTGATCGAAGCGCTACATCTTGAGCGAGACGCCAGATTTACCGGAGTCGGGCAACTTCCTCCCCCAGCGGACAGCGCACTTCGCGTCTCGGGCATGGAACCTGACCCGGCAAAGGCAGCTGGCTTGTTAGGCGCATTTCACGCCGGGTTGAATGTCCAACTGGTCCGAAGTACCCGCCTAATACAAGTCAGCTATACGCACCCCGATCCACGACTTGCAACCCAAATTGCCAATACCCTGGTCACAACGTTTATCGAAGAGAATTTCAGGACCAAATACGAATCGGTGACCCAGACTTCGGAATGGCTTGCGAAGGAACTCGCGGATTTGCAAATGAAAGTCCAAACCTCCGAAGAAAAACTTGTCCGTTACCAGAAAGATCACAGCATTCTCGGAGTTGATGAGAAGCAGAATATCGTGACGGCCAGGCTGGATGAACTGAACAAGGAATTAACAGCAGCCCAGACCGAGCGCTTTCACAAGGAATCCGATTACAAGTTTGCGCTGGCTGGTGATCCTGCGGCCTCCGAGTCCCCTAACACCTCGCAGGAAGGAACCAGTAGCCTGCTCGATAAGTTGCGTGAGAAAGAGGCCGACCTCAATACGCAGTATGCCCAGGCGACTACCCAATTCGGCGTGGGATATCCCAAGGTTAGCGAACTGAGCAATCAGCTCAAACAAGTGCGCGCCGAAATCGAGACTGAAAAGACGCGAATGCAGCGCAGGATCCGCGGTGAGTATTTGGCGGCTGTCCAGCGGGAGGACCTGGTGACGGCCGCGTTCAACCGGCAGAAACAGGAAGCGAACCAACTTAACGAGAGCGCGATCGAATACTCGGTCCTAAAGCGCGATGCGGAATCGAACCGACAGTTATACCAAGACCTCTTGCAACGGCTGAAGGAGGCGGGTGTAAGCGCAGGTCTGAGATCAAGCAATATTCGGGTGGTAGATGTCGCACGTACTCCAACGTTTCCCATAGCGCCTAACGTGCGCCGGAACCTGGTGCTCGGGTTTCTGCTGGGCCTTGGCTTAGGTTTTGGACTGGCATTGGTGCTTGAGAGTCTTGACAACACCGTGCATAACCTGGAGGAAATTGGCGCCATTTCCACGCTCCCAGCGCTGGCGACGATACCTCTTCAGGTTTCGAAAAACGGCCACTCCCGCAGAGTCTTGAGCACCATCGCAGAGGAAAAGCCTGGATCGCTTTCCCTAGTTACATATTCACGTCCTAAATCAGAAGTGTCGGAAGCCTACCGGTCGCTTCGGACGTCTATTCTCTTATCCGCATTTGGTGCACCGCCAAAGGTCCTTCTTGTAACCAGCGCTTCACCTCAAGAAGGTAAAACTACGATCAGCGCGAATTCAGCGCTGGTTTTGGCACAGCGAGGCAGCCGCGTCCTTCTTGTGGATGCTGACCTTCGGCGGCCAGGCATTGATAAGGTGTTCGGCATAAAAGCTCGGGGGGGCCTTAGCACCGTCATAAGTGGAGTCGACAAGGTCGAGGATGTGCTGCTCCCCTTTCCCGAGGTTCCCAACCTGTGGATTTTGACGGCGGGGCCGGTTCCACCACAACCGGCGGAGTTGCTCAGTTCGATGGTCATGAAGGATTACATTGCACGTTGGCGTAACGAGTTCGACCACGTAATCATTGACACGCCTCCATGCTTATCCGTGACCGACGCAGTGGTGCTATCTCCCCAGGCGGACCGAGTCATTTTGGTCGCGCGTTCGGGAAAAACTACAAAACCTGCCCTGCGCCGGGCTTGTGACCTGTTGCTGCAGGTCAATGCTCGGGTGATGGGTATCGTCCTAAATGCGCTCAATGTACACTCAGCGGAAGGCTACTACTACTATGGCGGTCGATACCCCGACCGCTACTACGATGAGCAGTCGCCGGAGAATGGAACGGCGGAGGCCGCCAGCAAAGTTTCTTAACGTACTCACATATTTGCCTTTGGCCGGGTGGTCGCATAACCTTACCTTTAAAGATACAGACCAGATGCGGATTGAATTGCGCTCCCCGCTTCGGAAGTTTTTTTTTGCAGCCGCCTGCTTCGTCCTCGTCGGGCTGTACTTCGGACTGTCTTTGCGTGCATACCTCGCGACCCGGTTGGCAGCTGTTCCGGACCTTCCGAATCTGCACAAAGCCATCCGCCTCGAACCCGCCAACGCTGAATATCGCGAATTGCTTGGGCGCAATCTCGCATTGTCCGGTGCGAATTTGGACGACGCTATTTCCAACTATCGGACAGCAGTAAACTTGAACCCCTACGAGGCACGGTACTGGTTGGATCTGGCGGGCGCTTATCAGGTAGCAGGGAGCACGAGCGAGCAGGGAGAGAGTGTGGAGCGCGCCGTGGAAGCGGACCCCACAACCCCGCACGTGGCCTGGGAGGCTGCCAACTTCTTTTTGGTTCAGGGCGATCGAGAAAAGGCACTTCGTCATTTCCGCGTCGTCCTAGCGAACGATCCGGAGATGGTTGACCCTGCCCTTCAGCTTTGCTGGCGCGCAACCGGAGATGCGAATCAGATTCTTGACCAGGCGCTGCCACCAAGGCCGGATCTCTACTTGTCGTTTCTACGTTTGCTTATTTCGAAGCAGGAAGTAGCTGCCGCAGAAAACGTCTGGAACCACCTGATCGGATTGCAACAGACGTTTTCGACGAAGCTTGCATTTCCCTATTTTCGTCTGCTCATCGCCAAACAGGAAGTGGCAGCGGCACAAGCTGCCTGGCAACAGCTGGCTAGCGTCAATCCGTTTCTCCAGGCCTATCTCCCGTCGCGTGAGAACCTGATCGTAAACGGGGGATTCGAAGAGAATGTGCTGAACGGTGGCTTTGACTGGTGGGACGAGGCGAATCCACATGCTACCCTGGCCATCGATACGAGTGTGTTTCACGGTGGCAGCCGATCGCTTTCCGTCACCTTCGATGGGCAAAATGCTCCGGAAGCAGGAATCATTCAGTTCATCCCGGTCAGGCCCAACACCGAATACGAATTCAGCGCCGAATGCAGAACCGAAGAATTGGACACTGCCAGTGGCCCGCGTTTCGCGATAGCGGACGCATACAGCAATGCTCCGTACGTGCTCACAGACGACTCGCTCGGCAGCAATCCGTGGCGGCTCCAGGAAGCGCGATTCCAGACCGGCCCGGATACGAAGCTTCTCCTGTTGAAAATCGTCCGTCAACCTGCGGCGCCCTTGATCCGGGGAAAGCTTTGGATCGACGACCTGCGGCTCGTGGAGAAATGAGGATCGGCGGAGTTGAAAATAGCATCATATGTGATCCACGACGCGGCTGATTCTAGCAATTTGGAGCACTGGCCTGATCATCCGCCGGGAATCCTGCGGTGGGTGCTTGCTCTCAGCTTATGCGCGCTTCTAATTTTCGCCGTGCTGGCGTTCGGTGCAGTCGACGAGTGGTCGACTTTCACGTTAGAGGCCGGTGCAGCAGCTCTATTCCTCGTCTGGGCGGGAAAGCAACTTATTTCCAAGCGACTAAAGCTATCCAAGAATCCACTGTATTTGCCAACCCTTCTTTTTCTTGGACTCATTCTCGCCCAGATTGCGCTGCGCTGGTCTGCTTACAGGTACGTCACCAAATACGAAGCGCTTCAGTATGTCGCGTACGGCATTCTTCTGTTAATAGCGGCAGAATGCGTCAGACACGAAGATACTCGCAGAGTGTTCGCCCTGATAATGATCGTCTTCGGGGGCCTCTATGCTTTTTTTGCTCTGGCCCAGCAGCTGACCTACAACGGCAAAGTCTTTTGGACCCATACTCCTCGGTTTCACGGCCTCGGGGCGATCTATGGGAGCTACGTAAACCGCAACCACTACGCTGGCCTCATGGAGATGCTCGTGCCGATTCCTTTAGTGGTCGCCTCCGGCCACATGCTTAAGGGTGGAAAACGGGCATTGGTAGCTTTCTGCGCCGTGTTGATGGCCACGACGATCTTTCTCTCCGGCTCGCGAGGAGGAATGATCGCGTTTGTTCTCGAGGTAGTACTGTTTCCAGCACTGACTTTCAGAACGAGGCGGAGCCCTCGCGTAGCGCTGGGTTCTGTGGCAGTGTGCGTTTTGATCCTGGCTCTCCTGGCTTTCTTGGGCAAAGGGCAGGTGCTGGGCCGCCTCGGAGACCTGGAGCCCGGCACCCGTTTGAATATGACAATGGATGGCCTGAGAATGTTTTCTCAGCGGCCGGTCGCGGGCTGGGGACTTGGGAACTTTCCCAACGGTCTATCCCAGCTATCGAAGCTTCTATACCAACCTGTTCATAAACGAAGCGCATAACGATTATGCACAATTGTTAGTAGAGACGGGCTTGTTGGGCTTCGGGCTGATGCTGTGGTTTCTCGCGCAAGTGTACCGCCGCGGCTTGCCAACCTCGCGCCGTTGGGAGTTCACCTGGGACGGAGCGTTATCTCTGGCCGCTTTGCTGGGGTGCACCGGGATCTTGATTCACAGCTTCGTGGATTTCAACCTACAGATTCCAGCAAACGCAGCGCTTTTCTATGTGCTTTGCGCATTAGCGGCTTCCCGACCCTCAGCTGCGACAATCCACTCCCGAAAGCGCCGCTCCGAGGATGCCGACACCAATATGGAACCGTTCCGAAGCCAATGACAGCATATACTTGCAGAAATACGAGCCCTAGTGTGGTAGAGACCTAATCAACGGCGAGCTAGATCGTAGGAGGATCAAATGTCTCTGAAACGCCTAACAGTTGCGGCTTTGCTGGCTGCCTGCACCTTTGTGCCTCGCGTCAGCGCGCAGACGAAGAACGAACTGGCAGGTCTGCTCGGACGCACGTTTATAAGCGACCAAGGCATAAGGGGAGCCACGTTCTTCGATAACAACGTGCATTTCGGCAGTGGCCTCACGTTTGAAGCAAACTATGCTCGCCGTGTGCTCGGAGCGGGTATCGCCTCCATCTCTGTGGAGGTTCCCTTCGTGTTCAACTGGGACGAAGAACTACGGTCCGATGCTGTCGAGATACCCAAGAGTCTTAAGATGTATTTCCTGACTCCCTCAGCACGGCTAAACATTTTCTCCGAATCGGCCGTTTCTCCCTGGGTCAGCTTCGGTGGCGGATTTGGACATTTCAGTGGAGGCTCTACCTTATCTGGCGTCCCTACCAACTCAACCACCACTGGAGCGTTACAGGCCGGTGTGGGACTAGATGTGAGGGTCTTCCACAGGTTTAGCGTGAGGGGAGAAGCGCGTGATTTCTGGTCGGGCGTACCGCAACTCAATGTTGACACCGGCAAGAGCCGCCAGCACAACTATTTTGTGGCTGCCGGGATAGTCTGGCGTTTTTGAGCGCAATGAAACCCGGAAGTTATTTGCGCTTGTCCTATAAGTCTAGCGAGTACTGTCGTCCGCAAGGCTTTCAAATCTGCGTCGGTTTGCCGACCAACCAGGAATTTCTCCATTCGTGGATACAAGCGCGTTTTCTGAAACTTCTAAGTGTAACCGACTGCACGGCCTGTAACCAACGCTCGTAAACCAGTGCGCACCGGTCGGGAGCGACCTTTCTTTGCAAAAAATAGCGACGAACTGCTGTTATTGACAATTGTTCGCCCGTCCAAACCGATACGCCTGTTACTTTGACGCCCGACGTATGATGGTGAGTGACGCCGAATCGCTCGGTCGCGTGCATGGGGATAGATGCATGGCATTGCTGAAACTCCTCGTTGTAGAGGATGACCTCGCAAGTTTGGAGCTGATGGCCGAAGTCTTTACATCTCTTGAGGCCGACGTCCGCCCAGTCAGTGACAGCCGGGAAGCTGCCGGGTTGATCGATAAGGAGAAGTTTGACGGGATCTTCCTGGATCTGGAAATGCCAAACTTGCACGGTTTCGAGCTTACCAAGCGGATCCGCAAATCGTCGTGGAACAGGACCACTCCAATTATCATCGTGACCGGACGGGAGGAAAGACAGACCTTGCAGGAGGCGTTTGCTATCGGGGCAACGTTTTTTCTGCAGAAACCCGTGGACAGGCAAAAGCTGAGCATCCTATTCCGGACCGTGCGTGGCGGAATGCTGGATAACCGGCGGCGGTCTACCCGTGTTCCCATCCAGACTGACGTGACTTGTGATGTGGGCTCTCGAACCGTACGCGGGGTGACCTGGAATATTAGTCAAGGCGGGATGCAGGTGGAAGCTGATGACTTGCACTCAGGGGAGGCAGTGCGATTGTCATTTCGCTTACCGGTTTCCCGTATAGACATCGACGTGGCCGGCGTGGTGGTCTGGGCAAATGAAACCCGGCAGGGAATCCGCTTTACGAAGTTGAGCGAACAAAATGAGCAATCGATTCGGGACTTCATAGCAGAGGTAGAAAGATAAGGTGTGGGGCTCACGTTGGAGAACTACGGTTCCACTACTCGGCGGCGGCCGCCGCACGCGCCTTCTTATCGCGTTTACGCAAGAGGCGATCGAGTTCTTCAGCAAGTGAGCGTGCGTTAATGGGCTTCGACAGGTAACCATCAAACCCTGAGTTGAGGATCCTCTCACGGTCACCCTGCATGGCATACGCGGTCACGGCGACCGCGGGGAGTGCGCTTAGACGAGGGTTTTGGCGAAGCTGGCGCACGACAGCAAAGCCATCCAGTACGGGCATGCCAATGTCCAGCAGGAGTATGTCCGGTTGAGTCTGTTCGATCATGCGGAGTGCATCCTCTCCGTCGCATGCTTCCACCACCGTGTATCCACGAGACTCCAGCAGTTCGCGGAGAAGTTCGCGGTTGACGGCGTTGTCTTCAGCGATAAAAACCTTGATCATGACTGACCCGCGGATTTTGCCTGCTGGCGTCCTCGAATAACCCGGCCAATCTCAACCACCAACTGCTGCCGCCAGGAACCGTCCTTTCGAACCAGAGCCTGAGTCTTTTGGCTGAGCAGAACACGCTCCTCCTCTGTCAGGGTCTTCGCGGTTGTGACTATGATCGGCATCTCTTTGATGCCGGGTGCGTTTCTCACAACGTGAATGACTTCAAAACCATCCATGTCCGGCATCAACAAATCGAGTAGTACCGCCCCCACTAATTTGTTGGAAAGCACCTCCAAAGCCCGTGCGCCGCTGCGAACGCTTTGAGTTTCGTATCCGGCCGCGCGCAGGGCCTCCTCCATCAGCTCTAGAGCCTTGGGGTCATCGTCGACTAACAGGATGGCCGAATCGTCATTCGCCGGATCCGGCACATGCTTGCGAATGGTTTCCAGCAGAACTGCTTTGCCGATCGGCTTCACCAGATAGTCGGCGGCGCCCAGGGCAAAACCGACCCGCTTTTGATCTACGATCGACACAAGGATGATGGGAATGTTCGCCGTGGAGGGCGCGCTCCTGAGTGTGGCCAAGACCTCGAACCCGTTACCTCCCGGCATCATCACGTCCATGATGATGGCGTCTGGCCGCAACTGCGACGCCTTCTTGATGGCCTCGGCTCCTGATTCGGCCATGGCGATTTGGTAGTCCGATTCCAGATAGCCGGCCAGAAGCTCGCGGGCCGGAGCTTCATCATCCACGATCAGCACCAGGGGGCAGAGGCGACCGGAAGCAGTTACGGAATTGGCTCTTACCAATTCTCCGGATGCATAAGTCTCAGCCCCCTGCGCTGCAGCAGGAAGAGTAAACGTGAATCGGCTGCCCTTCCCCAACTCACTTTCCAGCGAAATCCTGCCGCCTTGCTGCTCGACCAGGCGTTTGGTGATGGAGAGCCCCAATCCAGTACCTTCGCTCACCTCGCTCCTGGGTCTTTCTACTTGGCGGAATTCCTCAAAAATGATCTTCTGATCTTCAGGGCGAATTCCAATTCCGTTGTCGGACACGGTTACACCAACAAAGGTGGCGTCATCGAAGCAATCGATCCGGACGTGCCCGTCCTTGGGGGTAAACTTTACGGCATTGTTGAGGAGGTTATAGAGGATTTGTTTGAAACGGATCCGATCGGCATGCACGGCGCGGCTGGTAGCGATCTCCTGTTCGACCTGGACGTTCTTGGCCATTGCAAGCGGACGAATTGTGGATAGAACCTCCGGCAGGACGTCCTTGATTTGGAAGTCTTCGCAGTGGAAATCGAGCTGTCCGGCCTCGATCTTCGAAAGATCGAGGATATCGTTGATCAGTTGGAGCAGATGAGCGGAGCCCTGCTTGATGTGATTGACGAAGCGTTTCTGCTTGTCGTTAAGCGAACCCGGAATTCCATCGGCGAGGAGGTCGGAGAAGCCCACGATCGCATTCAAGGGGGTCCGCAACTCGTGACTCATGCTGGCCAGAAACTGGCTCTTCAGCCTGGTCGCACGCTCAACCTCGCGGTTGCGGAGCTCGAGCTCTCGGTTCTGTTGCTCGATTTGCCCCTGTATTTTCTTGCGCTCCGAAATGTCACGGATGGAACTGATTACCCGGAAACCCTCGCTGGTTCGAATCGGGCCAAGACTGATCTCGACCGGGAATTCGGTGCCGTCTTTGCGCAGCGCACTAAACTCCAATCCTCCCATGGAACGGGGGCTATGCCCTGAGTAACCCGCTCGATGCTGCGAATGTCTATCGCGGTGTCGTTTGGGAATGAGTTTCTCCACCTTTTCGCCCAGTAACTCGTGACGCTGATAGCCAAAGAGCTCTTCAGTCTGGCTGTTGACCAGAACAATTGTTCCCTGGTCGTCAACCGTGACCACCGCGTCGGGGGCTACCTCGAGAAGGGTGCAAAAAGTTTCCCTGCTTTGTTCCAGAGCTTCTTCGGTCCGCTTGCGCTCGGTAATGTCACGGGTGATCTCCGAGAATCCCCGAAGTTCGTCGGCCTCGTCGCGCAGAGCGGTAATAACCACATCGGCCCAAAATCGTGATCCGCCTTTACGAATCCGCCAGCCTTGCTCTTGATAGTGGCCTTCGGCAACGGCTATCTCAAGCCCACGCGCTGGTTTGCCATGCTGGACGTCTTCCGTAGGGTAGAAACAGGAGAAATGGCGGCCTACAATCTCATTGGCTTTATAGCCGTTGATGTGTTCTGCCCCGGGATTCCAGCTGGTAACTTGTCCAGAGGGGTCGAGCATGAAAATCGCATAGTCCCTGATGCCGTTCACCAGCAGACGAAGCTGCTCCTCGCTCTTTCGCATTGCCTCCTCTATCCCCTTGCGCTCGGTGATGTCGCGCGCGGCGGCATAGGTGAGTCCCTCCTCGGGTACGGAAACAGCGTTCCATGACAGCCATTTGTAGCAACCGTCTTTGCACAAGTATCGGTTTTCGAAGGCAAAGGTAACGGTTCCTGGGGCCTCGATTCGGGAAGTTTCCGCCACTGTCGACTCGCGATCATCCGGATGAACAAACTCCGTGTACGGCCTCGCCATCAGCTCCTGCACGGTGAAGCCCAGCGCCTTCTCCCATGAGGCATTTACCCTCTTGAAATGCTTGTCTAAAGTGCCAATACAAAACAAGTCCGCCGACAAATTCATGAACCGGTTACCCATCTGAAGTTCGGAATAGAGTGAGCCCACGAACACGCTTACTCCCAGGCCCAATGCCAGAAACACCACGCCAAGGGACCACACGCGCCTTTGCACAGCCCAATAGCTTTGGTGCAGAGCCGTCAACGGCTGCTCCACCAGAATTCCCCAGCCGTATTGCTTCACTGGTTCATAGCGAACAAAAAACATCTTGCCGTTCCGCGCGAAAATACCGTGGCCGGAGTTTCCAGCGAGGGCCTTCTTTACGGGCTCATACCCGCTCAGATCCACTGCGGATGCAAGTGAATCTATGTTGGGACGTGCAGACAGCCGCGCATTGTGGTCGACCAGTGAAATCGTCCAGCCTACTTCGGGTTGGGCCTCCACCAGCTGCCGGCTCATGGTGTTAAGGGTGAACGGAGCCATGAGGATGGCAACGGGTTTCCCGGTATCGTCGGTTACTGGAATCGAGATCGCTACGACTAGGGGGTGAGGTGGAATCGCGGTCTGGTAGACCTCGGAAATGTAAGGTCGCCAACTCACGGATACGCCCTTATACCAATCGCGGTATTCGAAGCGTTGGTTCAGCAAAGCGGGCTGAGGAGGGTAAATGGCCCGCATGGTGCCGTCGAGGTCGTAGAGGCTGATAAAGGCGAAGTCCGGACGCAGGCGGCCGGCCTCCTCCAAATCCCCCGCGATCGCGCCTAGGTCCTTTCGGGTCACAGCTTGACGAAACACCCTGCGCTCGGCGACGGACTGCAGCAAAGTAGTGCTCTCCCCAAAATGCTCCTCCACTAAGGCCGCCGAGACCCGCACAATTTCATTGCTCTCAGTCACCGCGTTCTTTTCAGCCCGGTCTTTTAGGACGCCGTCCACTGAATAGGCAAAGAACGTGATAGGCAGGACCATCAACAACATCAGGAAGGAATAAAGACGCAGACGGCCCTTTGACATCCAGGTCACGATCTTGGCGAGAGTTGTCACGCAAGCCTCATGGCAGATCTTGACCCCAGCTCAGAGAGTTCTCTAGTTTCTCCTGGGCCCGCCGGGATGGGGTTCTAGTGGCCGGCTGCCGCGCCGAGGCCAATGTAATTCGCGTCATTCCGCACCATTTGCTCGAAGTGCTCAAACACCTGCGGATCCCACCAGCCTTTCGCGACTTCTTGTCGCATGGTTTCGAGGGAGTCCGCGATAGACAAGGCTTTCTTGTATGGACGCTCAGTCGCCAAGGCATCGAAGACATCCACCATTTGCATGATCTTGGCAGTAATTGGAATCGCGTCTCCGCGCAGCCCGTCGGGGTAGCCCGAGCCATCAAGCTTCTCGTGATGATGGCGGATGATGGGAAGTACCAGGCGGAACGACTTCAAAGGCTTGCAGATGCGCTCCCCGACTACGGGATGCTCGCGGATAATCTTCCATTCGTCCTCCGTAAGACGTCCCGGCTTCAGAAGAATTGCATCCGGCACCGCAACCTTTCCGATGTCGTGGACTACTCCCGCGCGGCGCAGAGCGAGCAATTGTTCTTCGGGCAATCCCAGGCGCTTTCCCAATTTGATCGAGCACTCAGCCAGGCGCTCGCAATGACCATGCGTGTAAGGATCTTTTGCTTCAATGCTCCGCGCCAGGGAAAAGAGGACCGACTCGGCCCGTTCCAGTTCATCAGTATGCAGTTTGACCTTCAGCAGCGATCGCACTCGGGCTAACAGCTCGATGGGATCCACGGGACGGGTTAAGAAATCATCCGCACCCGCCTTGATTCCGTCGATCCGATCTTGTTTCCCGGAAAGCGCCGTAATCAGAATGACCGGCAACAAATACGTCTCCGGATTGCTCTTGATTTTTTCGCATACTTCAAACCCATTGAGGTGAGGCATCATGACGTCCAGTAGCGCCAGGTCGACTTGAGTACGGCCAAGTTCGGTGACAGCAACTGCGCCGTCCGGTACGCTTATGACTTTGAGCCCCTGTGCAGCGAGGAGTTCTTCGAGAAATTCGCGATTGGGAGCATGGTCGTCTGCAACCAATACGGTTCCGGTCACTGACAGATGGGACAGCTGTAACATTTCTATGACATCCTGCTGTTGCCTAGGCTGTCATAGAAAGTAGGACCGACCTAATTACCTAAGTCACGAGTTCCATGGGTAGGGTAAGCGTCTACAGCCTACTACGAGGCCCCGAAGGGGAGCGTCTGCGTGCAATCGCAACGTCGGGGGGCCAAAGCCACAGGACGGCGAAGGCGATCGATTGGCTCGGTGCCAACTTCGACAAGTCATTGCGTGTACAGGAACAGCTATCCCGGGATTTTCGCAACGAAACCCGACACTGGGAGCAGATTGTTGACTATTGCATCGGTCGCTAGAGTTCCCGTTGTGGTCAACTGGGACGAACGCTTGGCCTCCGACGCCCCGCAGATACCCAAGAATTTTAAGTCTTACTTCGTGACTTCTTCCGCACGACTAAACATCTTTTCCAATTCAGCGGTTTCTCCGTGGGTCAGCTTCGGTGGCGGAATCGGGCGTTTCCATCAAAGCTCCACCCTGATTTCCGGTGTGCCAAGCAAAACGGGAACCACGACTGGAGCGTTACAAGCCGGTCTGGGATTGGATGGTCTTCGGCAGGTTTAGCGTGAGGGGAGAAGTACGCGACTTCTGGTCGGGCGTACCGCAACTCAATGTTGACACCGGCAAGAGCCGCCAGCACAACTATTTTGTGGCTGCCGGGATAGTCTGGCGTTTTTGAGCGCACTGAAAACGGCTCACATCCAGATCACATCCCGATATCTGCGCCGCTATCTGGATGCCGTCGAGGAACCGCGGGATGTGCGAGCCTTGCTGCGGGACGGGGTCACTGCAAGGGCACCTTCATGGGCCAACGCAAGGTAGAGTTCATTGGTGGCCCAGAAGGCGTAGAGTTCGCCCACTCTTGGGCGAATGATTCCAACAGCTTCGTGCAGTGTTCCTGGGTAGAAATGACGTTCATATAGACGCCTCTCCCTGGCGTGAAACCCATGTAGGCCATCAGCACTGCGCCCTGCTCGAACAGCCGCAATAGTTCGTCTGCGAAGTGGCGGTTGTTGTGGTTCAGCCAGAACACTTCCCCGTCTGCGTCATGTAGCACCGCCCCGAATGCAGTAAGTATGTCGTCTTTCGTCACGGCCCGGGCCAATGCTGCATCGACGGCACGTTGGTACTTGTATTGCTCACGCATAGTCATCATTGATACACGCAACAACAGCGGCAAGAGCGGCTACCGCCCGATGCCCGACGACATGCACGCCCGTCGAGCGAGAAGGAGCTAACGGACAGCGCCCACTTCTGTGTTGGGTGCCAGTGGAACAGTTGCCGCTAGCAAATGATGGCCGATTTTCGAAGCAGCGGGTTCTCATTCTCCGTGAGTCCCGGTGGCGCCCTGTGGCTTCTTCCCGCTGCTCTCACGGACTTTGTCGCCGAAGTCCCAAACCTTATCGGTGATTTCAGCTCGCGCTTCTGCACCGCTGGCTGGTGCGATTAGCAGACCGACACCCACGCCGATGCCGACTCCGATCAAGAGAGCGCCGACTCTGCCGAATATGTGCGAATCTCCCTTGCCGCGAAGCGCGTCGGTGGCGCGGCTCACCCGCTTGTACGCTGTATCGTACGTGTCCTTGACTCTGCTCTTGATTTCGTCTGCATTGTCCGGCAGGCGCCCCCGCAGCGAATCAAGCAGATGAAGTCCGGTTCCGAGCAGGACTCCAAGAAGTAGTTCTTGCTTTTTGAATTTCATGTGCATCTCCCGACGATAAATCTCGCCGATATGGAGATGCAGAAACAGGCTGAGATGTTGGCAGATTTTGAAGCACCCCTGCCATTTGCACGTTCTTAACGTCTTGGTGCCCAGCGCGTGGCGGGGGCATTGATCCCCCCAATGGCAAGTGGCTCTTGATATCGCTGGGCAACAGTGCTGCCCAGAAGGCAGAAATCTAGCCGTTGCCTGTGGCCACGAAGCGTCCCAAGCGGAAGCCGCTTCACTGTTGGCTGTTTCCAGCCCCGCCTACAACCTTTTTCAGGCTCAGTTTTCTCCTGGCGGACGATAAAGTGTCTTTCAGGTCGCGAGCAACGCGGAATCCGCCCTTTGCGGGCTGTCCGCCACGGACGAACCTCGGACCCGCAGGTCGGAAGGTAAAAGCGTTGGGACAACAACTGCCGATAGGCGGACTCGTGTGGGATGCGTCTTCAAACTTCGGGTACAGGCCAACCCGCGGGACTCTCTGCGTTTAGCAGCCTCGCAGCAAATTGCGCCCAAAGTGCAGCATTCTGTTAGGGCGCATCCGCGCCTAACCGCAACTTCATTATGCCCAGCGTCCGATCGGTGTCTTGGTTGGCATCAAAACTGCTCACGATTGTCCCAATAGCCGCGGGGGCCTAGGTCAAGACGTGAACAACCTCACCAAATCTACTGGAAAGCCGGTCTTGGACCCTGAAACCTTCCAACGCCTCCTGGCCGCCGCGTTCATCCTACAGTCACAGAATGATCCTTGCCCGGCGAAACCAATTCGCGGAGGCCATCCGCGTACTTTCGCGATCCAACGTATCGTCCAGAAACGAACTCCCTCTCTTAGGAAGCCCTCTTTGCGACGGAGCAGGTTGCAGCGGCTCGCTAAATTTACGAATCCGGGGCTGTGGAGGACAGTTGAGGCGCTCGCTGTAGCTAGTGTGTTCTGCATGACGATCGGCGCATCACTTCGTCGAGTCTCACCTTTACCTGGCAACTCTTCGCTGCCGGTTACGGCCGAGGTGCCAACTGCCCGATCGAGCACGCCGCTAGCGGCAAAGGTTTTGGGACTGTCCCAGGAACGTGTTGCGACATTAGACTCTCGCCGCTCGACTGATAACGGCGAAGCTGGGGTCGTTGCCAAAGACATCATTATCCGTTACCACCGACCGTCTGTAGATCTGCCCGATAGTCAGGCCCCAAAGAAACTCACGAGTTCATGGAATACCCTACGTTTGCGGTCGGAGAATACGGCTTTGCAGCCAAGCGTTCGATACACTTTCGGCACGGACAATGCCATGCTTGCCGCCGATACGGTGATCCGCTACGACACAGGCTCTGAGACTATTCGCGTGCACGACCCCGAACAACCATAGTTCTGTTTCAGTTGGCTTTGACGAAGGATGAAACCAGCGTCGCATGCACCGAAAGTGCGATGCGGTTCTGCACACCATTTTGGCCTACAGCTGTACGGGGAGATCGATAGCGCACGTGAGTGAATGCATGCTACTAGTATCGGGCATAACACTAAGAGTGAGCAATATTGAACAGCTTCTGCCAGCCAAAACCCAAACACTATTGTTCCAAGTACCCTTGCCGGAGGAGAATACCTTCTCGAAGAGGCTGGAACAGAATTAAGGAGGATGTCTGTGGCCATTCATAAAGTCATCGAAGTATTGTCTGAATCGGGCAAGAGCTGGGAGGACGCCGCCGATCGCGCCGTAAAAGATGCAGCCAAGTCTCTCCAGGGGATCAAGGCGATCTACGTCAAGAATTTTCAGGCTGATGTCAAAGACAACAAAATAGTGAAATACCGCATTAATGCCAAGATCACTTTCGAAGTCGGCGGTTGAGCGCCAGCTGGCTAGTCATCAAGAAAATCGCAACCAAACCGATCTGCAGAAACCCGTTCCGGAGTAGAAACCAGGAAGCCAACCGAACCAGCCACCGCAACAAGAACCGGCGGTCCCGATCGCACACCCAAGAGTCCACAGTCGGAACCAGAGAAATGCGACCAAGAGCAGAAAAAGCAGGCTTAGGCTCCAGGGGATTTGGACCGGTGAAATGGAGGGCAGGACGATCCCATTGACATCGGGCCGTCCTGGTAAACGTCGAAGTAATTCTGATTTCAAGGCCGCCTGGCGGAACACGCCGGATTCAAAGGCAACACGCACTAGCCGTCACTTGTCGCCAGAAACGCCGATTTTCTGACGATAAGTCCGAAATGTGCCCGGGCGCGAACGTGTGGGACCTACGGACCTCCGTGTGCATGACATCGAGGGATGATCCGTCTCTTGCGGACAACTTTTCTTGAGTCCGAGTACGCGGCGAAGGCATAAGTAGCGTTAGCACAAGATGGGTCCACTTAGGCACCCATGAAACCTACATTGCCGTGGGTTCGCGAAACGCTAGACAAGCTGATACCATATGGATGATGTTAAGTGGTTTGTATTTTCGAAGACGAGAAGGAAATCTCGGCTCCTTTGCGCTGGCCGGACAACGGGATTGTCGACTTGCAGTATTTTCCACATGTGGGCAAGATCAAGAAATCACCCATCAAGCTCGAGTGATGCCCCGATCCTCCCGACTTATCCCATGGGTGGGCTGCAGGCCATGTAAAGCTCGGTAGGAGGTCGAAATGAAGTATCGCATATCGGTAACGCTGCTTTTGTCCACAGTACTTGTGCTTCCGGCGTTCGCGCAGCAAACCAACTCAAATTCAAGCGCGCAGCCGGCAGCGTCTGCTGATCGAACTGCTCCCGCTTCACCAAGCGTTGGCACCTCCGGCAGAGAACCGCTTCAGCCCATGACCAGCGAGGACTTCTGGGACGGCGACGAGCCCAATGTAGTAAATCTCGTGTCCCACCCATTTGCTCGCAAGTCGTACGTACAGAGACAGATTCGGCCCATCCGGGACCGCATCAATGAACTGGATGCGTTGACCGCCTCCAACACCAAGATGATCAAGGATGTGGATGGCAGCGCCCAACAAGGCATTCAGCTGGTTTCTGCTAAGACCAGCGAAGCCGACCAGCATGCGATCGATGCCGGCAGCAGGGCGCAGACGGCGCAATTGACCGCCGCCGAAGCCACCGCCCACCTTTCAAAGGCGGAGCGGATGGCGGGCAACATCGACCAATACAAAGCCGGCGCGCAAACTGAAATTCGCTTTCGCCCCGGCCAGACCGTCCTGAGCAAGAAGGCGAAGGATGCGCTCGACGAGATAGCAGCCCCGCTGAAGGATCAGCTCAGCTACATCATCGAAGTTCGGGGCTTCGCCCCGGGTCAGGGCCATGCCGCGATTGCCAGCTCGAAGGAGATGGCGAACGCGGTCGTACGTTACTTGGTGCTCAGCCATGAGATCCCGAGCTACCGAATCTACATGGTGGGCATGGGTAACGCGCCGGTGGCTGCCGAAGATGGAACCACGGCCAAGCACGCCACTGGTGGACGGGTCGTAATTAGCCTGCTGAAGAACGATCTGCTCAGCTCAGCGCAACACTGATGCCATTCGAACGAGCGGGCGGGCCATTGACGACTCGCCCCTTCATCTAGGGTCTTTTACGTCACAAGCGCCTATTAACGATCAGGTTCTCGATTAAGACGGAGAAACGGTGACTCCGAAACCTGCGGTTGCCGGCAACTCACGCGATTGCGTGCGCCTAGTGGCCACCGGGGTCAGAATCTTCCTCTGCATTTTCCCATGAACTTCAAGGCTCTGTTTGGTGAAGCAATCGTAGCTCTAACCCGCGCAATTGGCTTCGCAGTATCCTCACCATTCTGGGCATCTCGGTCGGCGTTGGAGCGTTTGTCTGCGTGGTTGCCATCGGCACCAGGCGTGATATGCCATTGCAGTCACTGAGTCAGCGTTGGCCCACCGTGCTGCTGGTATTTCGGCTATCGATGCGGCTGAGGCGTGGGAAGAATGGTGTCACTTGGAACGGCTTTTTGTCGCGGCCGGAAGTGAGTGCAACGGGCTGTGACTTGATCAGTTCCACGCGATCGTCCCATGCGTTCATCTTCACCCGCCCACCGAGTGGTAGCGCGGCGATTTGGTCGAGGTTGTTGATATCTAGAGTCGGTGCAGAACCAATCAGCACAGACATGCGCGTGACTGTGCCTTTGTCGGATATGTTATTGCCAAGGTGAGCCGTCAGCAGAGCGGGAAGGTGCGGAGCCCATGTCTGCAACTCCTTGAGAAACAAGCCGGCACTGTCCAGCTTCTGGCCGTAAGGTGAATTTTTCAACAGATCGATCGCCTTCTTGTCCGCTGCCGCTTCTTCGGCCCGACTGTGCCTGAAGCCCAGATTCGAGTATGTGGACTCATCGGAGAACAGCATGCGGTCGTTGAAGGCGTATCGGGTGTAGACGTTATGTCCGAGCACAATATGGGCCAGTTCGTGCGCAAGCATCATGGCCAGGCTGACCTCATCCGGCAACACGTCAATCAGCCCTCGGCTGATCACGATCGTATTACCCACGCTGAACGTCTCGAGCGGGGTTGTAAGCAACACGCGTACCCGTACAGGGGGCGACAAATCGATGTTGTTAGTGATTTGCAGGTTGTTGACTACGGTCTGCAAGACCTTGTCGACATCTCCTTGCGGGGCCACCAGTCCGGCGCGTTGAAGGCGTTCCATTACATTATCTGCCGCCTGTTGCTGCCATTGGCGCTCGGCCTCAAGGGGCGATGCGTCCTGGGCGGCGGGGCTTTCGTCCTTTACGTTCGAGTCCACCAGCACTTGCGTGAGCTCGCCCTCTCTCCCGCTCTTCACGTTGTACGCCCAAAGTCGGCTTTGAGCTTTGAAGGCGATCCTGTTCTTGGCACCGGCCCTAAAGTCACCCTCTTCACTGTAGATGTAAGCTGGAACCCAATATCCCGGAACCAGGTTCAAACGCCAGCTATCCATGTGAAAGAAGTAGCCATTTCTCGGGGGCGGCGTGTAGGTTCCGTTCAGCCGGACAATGTTAAAATCCTTGTCTTCTACCCAGACGCGGCCCAGAAAACGGCCCTTGCCTGAATCTTTCCTCGGCGTTACGTCAAATACCAGGCACCGCACCTCTCCGAGAAACTCACGGTGGACGTATCTGAAGTCATAGTGCTCGCGGTCGAAATTATCTCGATCGGCAAAGACCATCCATGAAAATCCCAGTGGCTGGTACTGCACACTGAAAACCTTGGTGAATCCGCCCAGTAGGCGCTTCTCCATGCTTGGTTGCTTCATGTAGTCTTTCCGATCGATCGATTCGCTAAAATCCATTCGACCGAGAAAGTAACGGTCATCTTTCGGGACTGGCCCTAGCTGTGCGTCCTGGGTCACATTCTGCAGGTAGGTCTCGACTATCGGGGTACGACCTTCCATCAGTCTTATAAGCTCGCGTTCTCTCCCAGTAATGCGGTCCACGACCTGATCCATAGTCGTGGGCGCGGCTTCAGCAAGTGGATTCGGCTGCTCGGGTGTGGGCTGAAGGTGCTCACTCCGCTGCCTCGCCTTTAACGCAGGTTCTCCCGCGGGTGGCTGCGTTAACTGCGAGCCCTCCGACGCCGCCGGCGGTGACATCTGCACCGCCGGTTGCTGTGCTATACCCCCCAACGAAAACAGCAGAACCGCGGCGACAATCCCATTAGTCCTGCGCATAGTCCTAAGCTCCATGAAATTGGATGCAGATGCGCAGTGCGCAGGAGGGCAAAGTCTATCTCGTTAATATCAGAGGACTTAAGTTCGCGAGAGCCTGCAAATTGGGCGTAGCAAGGACTATCAGAACGACGGCGCCGTTCTATAAACCCATGCAAACGACATGGCGGAGTGGTACGACGACTCGGACTCAAAGCGGCCGAGTGATCCTGTCAAGGTGCTTCTTATTTTATCGAATTAGGAGTGGAGGATGGATAAATGCACCAGCAGTTCGCAAACAGACGACGCCTCACCGATTCGGACTCACGGGCTCGCTGTCCTGAAGTAGTACCCAGGTCGCTAAGCCGACTACCGCGCCGGCGCCGATCCCGATTGCGACGGGGGAGTCTAGCGCCGCAGCGCTTGCACCCGGAACCGCGCCGCCACCTCTTTTCTTCTTCTTCTTGTTCTTGCTGTCGTCCGGCTGCGGCTGCGATTCCTCTCGAGTCGTTTGCTGACCCTGTGCCAAGGTGGTCGTCCCGACGCCATCGCTGACGGTCAGATCACCTTTCTGAGCTGTGATTCGAATCTGCCCGTCCACGTTTGTCACATCAAACTGTGTCCAACCACTTTCCGCTGGTATCACGGTAACCTCGCCCGCGCGAGTCGCCATCCCTTTCGAAGTCGATACCGCTACGCCTCCGTGCTTCAATTTGACCGCGCTCCCTTCAAATTGAACTAGGGAATCGGCAAGGACCGTTAAACTCGTGCCCAAAGCGTTGATCTTGGCTACAGAATCCGGTGCAGTTTGCACCAGATCACCCGAAAAAATGGCCGACGATCTTGGGAGACTGTAGCCATTGAGGCGGGTGGTTCCGTTGCTGTACAGCATGGCGGCAACACTGGCGTCTGCGGCAAACAGCGCAGCCGGCACAACTACCAACATGAAGCAGCTCAGGACCTTTTGCAGAAGGGCCGTTCGCATTCAAAGCGCTCCGGTAAACAGGGATAATTAAATTTGATGGTAATCCCGAGTGCCTTCTCAGTCAATCGCTTTTCGCTCGCAGCCCGTTACTTGGGCCGCTCGATTCCCACAACGGTCGCGGAGACCTCGAAACCATCGAGCCCAACCGGTTGGTGCCGACGAACCAACTAAAGGCGGTCGACTTACTTCATATACGTAGCTCGGGAGGATTAGCCGTTTCTGGCTCCAGCGTCGGAAAACCGACCTCCCGTTTTTTTCCCGTAGGATATTTTTCAATTGTCACAATCTAATACCATTGGCAAAACATGTGGACATCTCGATCCGTGCCGAAGCGGCTCGCTTCACTCGGCTAGCGGCCCTCACACACCTCCGCAATCCGAACTTCATCGCCGCTCTCTTCGCTGGCCTGATCACCCTCCAGGCTCTTGGCTTCCTCGTGCTGGGAACCGGCCGGGCGGGCAGGAGTGCTTCCCTACTCATCCTGATTGCTCATAATCTTTTGGCCCTCGAATGCGCATGGATCGCGTTTCGCCGCGCGCAAAGCGTTGCAGCCCTTTTCTGGTTCCTATACGCCATTTCCCTTTTGACTTTGCTGATTCCCACAGCTTTTGGAGCTTATGACACGGTATTCGAGCCATCCACCCTCTCAGCCGGGACCTGGAGGGTGCTTATCTGCCTCTATGGCGCCCCCGTCCTGATGATGCTCTTTCTTCCTGAAACGGATCGCGAGCGTCTGAAGTCCGAGATCTTTCTTGATCTGTTTCAAGTCGCGATCGTCGTCGGCCTCACCTTCTCCACCTTCTTTCTTCTCCCGGTGCAGCAGATGTTGCCCGCCGATGCGCTTCTGCGGGATATCAGCCTCAGCAACCTGCAGAGCTTTTTCCTCCTGGCGGCACTCTTTGTGCGCCTGCTATTGGCCCGCGTCTCCGGGACTCGCGATCTGCTGCTTCGCTTAGGATTATTTCTGCTCTTTTGCGCGGTCGTGACCTACATTGGGAACTGGATCGATCTGCACCACTACACATCCGCCTCCAGCTGGTTCGACCTGGGCTGGGCTCTCCCATACGTTGCAGGTGGACTCGTGGCCCTTACCTGGACCTCTCCCGCGGCAGCGCCCCCTGCCCGGGCACCGACTGGGTTCGTGAGTTTCCTTGGTACCAACTTGGTCCTGGTCGGATTGCTGTTGTGCATTGATTTACTGATGGAACGATGGAAGGAGGCGCACGGCGAGACTCTCACCGCGATTGCGGTCGCCGCGTCGCTACTAGCCTTTGTGGTCCGCCTTGCCTTGACCCAATACCACCAGCACCAGGAAATCGCCCAGCGCAAGGCGGCGCAGGATGAACTCTTTATTGCCAACGAAACCATCGGTGGCCTTCTGGAAGATGCTCGCATTGAAACCAGCGCCATCACTCAGATCAGCGAACTCGGTAGTCTGCTGCAAGCCTGCGCGTCCCGCGACGAGGCTTTTCGCGTAATCCCAGAACGACTAGCACGCCTCTTTCCCGGAACTTCCGGAGCGATCTCAGTGCTTAACGCCTCCAAAGACAAAGCCGAGTCGGCCGCCGAGTGGGGCATGCGGCCCGCTATTGATCAAACTTTCGCACCTGACGAATGCTGGGCCCTTCGCCGCGGGTGCGCGCACGCTCTTCCGGCAGGAGACTCTTCGTTGCGATGTGCCCACTTCCAGGCTGAAGGTTCCTCAGTATGCGTCCCTCTCATCGCCAATGGCGAGGCCATCGGAATCCTGTCGATTCAAGATGATGACCAGAGCTCCGATGCTTCTTCTTCGCTGGACGCGGATGGCTTCGCTCGGCGCAGCCAGTTGGCTTCCGCCGTCGCCGAGCACATCGCTCTCGCGATTTCCAACCTCAACCTGCGTGAGGCTCTCCGCCTGCAGGCCATCCGCGACCCGCTTACGGGTCTCTACAACCGTCGCTACTTGCAGGAATTCCTCGAACGCGAGATTCAGCGCGCCCGCCGCAAGCGGCGGCCGATCGCCGTGATGATGCTCGATCTCGATAACTTCAAACGCTACAACGACACCTTCGGACATCCGGCTGGCGACGAAGCCCTTCGCTTTGTTGGCAATATCCTACTTCGGGGCATCCGCGCGGACGACATGGCCTGCAGATACGGAGGAGAGGAATTCTGCGTCGTCCTCCCCGAATGCTCCCAGCAAGAGGCCGCGACCCGCGCCGAAGAAATCCGCATCCGGCTCAAAGAGTTGCACATGGAGCGGGCGAGCGAAATCCCCGGTGTAGTGACGGTTTCGATCGGCGTAGCCGCTTTCGAAGAAACCACCGACAAGGGTAATCTCCTGCTGAAGTTCGCCGACGAAGATCTCTACCAGGCCAAGCGCGCTGGTCGCGATCGGGTTGTCGTCGCCCGCCCCACGACCGGGGCCGCGCAACTCGAAGCTAACAGGACTTAGCTAGTCGAGCTGGAATGACGGGAACTTTGACGCAGGACGTATCCTGATAGGGCGAGACCGGATCATCCCTTAAGGTTACTAGAAAGGGGACAAATGCATGGCATCGCTAAAGCTACTTATCGTGGAAGATGACTCCGCAAGCTTGGACTTGATGGCCGAGATTTTCACGTCCCTGAACGCGGAAGTCTGTGCGGTCAGTGACAGCGAGAGAGCAGCCGATCTCGTTAACCGGGAGAAATTTGATGGGATCTTCCTGGACTTGGAAATGCCAAACATGAATGGCCTCGATCTTGCGCGCCGGATCCGGGGATCGTCCTGGAACAAATCTGTTCCGATTGTTATCGTGACAGGACGTGATGACAGACGAACCATGCAAGATGCATTCGCGATTGGAGCAACTTTCTTTCTCCAGAAGCCAGTGGACAGACAGAAGCTGACCGGCTTGTTCCGGGCCGTCCGGGGAACGCTTCTCGAGAATCGGCGTAGGTACACGCGAGTTCCACTCCAGACATCAGTGATTTGCAGCGTAGGCTCTCGAACGATGCAGGGAGCTGTCTGGAACCTGAGTTCGGGCGGAATTCAGGTCGAAATCGGTATTCTGCAACCGCGGGATTCGGTGACACTATCCTTTCGATTACCCCAATCCGGAATAGCGATCGATGCTGTCGGTGTGGTCGTGTGGGCTAAAGAGCAGCGACAAGGAATTCAGTTCACAAAGGTAAGTCCACAGACCCAGCAGGCAATTCAGGAATTCATTGCCGAAGCAGAAAAGCTGGACTGACTCCCGAGTAATAGCCTCCTCTACCTGTCGCTCCCGGTGGCGTTTGCCGCTTGTTTCTTGGGGTTCGATTCAGTCTCGGATTGCTTCGGATCGGTATTTCGGCCATCTCGCTTACTCAAAAGGCGTTCGAGTTCCCTTTCAAGGAACCCCGCATTGATCGGTTTCGAGAGATAGCCATCAAAGCCCGAACTCAGGACACGTTCGCGGTCCCCCTGCATGGCGTACGCCGTAACCGCCAGTACAGGCAGAGCCGCCAGGCGAGGATTCTCTCGGATTGCGCGTACCACGGCAAAGCCATCAAGTATCGGCATGCCGATATCAAGTAGCAGCATGTCGGGCTGCGTCTGTTCGATCATCCGGAGAGCCTCCGAACCATCGCACGCCTCGACCACGGTATAGCCACGCCCCTCCAGCAACTCGCGGAACAACTCACGGTTGGTGGCATTGTCTTCAGCAATGAGAATTTTGGTCATGACTGTCCTACGGATCTCGCTAGCTTGCGGCCCCGAACAACTCTGCCAACTTCGACAATGAGTTGTTGCTGCCACGAGCCATTCTTGTGAAACAGGGCCTGGGTTTCGCGACTGAGAAGGGCGATCTCTTCTTGTGCCAAAGTCTTTCCCGTCATGACAAATATAGGCAGGTTTCTCAAAAGGCTTCTTTCCGCACGTGCCGGATAACCTCAAAACCGTTCATGCCGGGCATCAATAGATCGAGCAAGACTGCGCTTACGATCTTCGAAGATAGCACTTCTAAAGCTCTGGCTCCGCTTTGCACGCTTTGAGTCTGTATCCAGCTGATCGTAGGGTCTCCTCCAACAACTCCAGCGTTCCGGGATCGTCGTCCACCAGCAGAATAGTGGCATCGTCGTCATCGGACAGAGGCGGCACATGCTTGCGGATAGTTTCCAGAAGAACCGGTTTGCGAATTGGCTTGATGAGGTAATCTGCCGCGCCCAGGGCGAAACCCACCTGCTTCTGGTCCACGATGGAAACGATGATGATCGGAATGTTCGCCGTCTCGGGTGCTTTTCGTAGTTCAACCAGCGTGTCAAACCCATTGCTACCCGGCATGAACACGTCCAGGGTGATCGCATCCGGACGCAACGAATTGGTCAAAGCGCCCCATGCGGGGAACGTCGCGAAAGCTGGAGTAACCGGCGAACATTTCGTCACCACCCAGACCGGAAAGCGCCACTTTGATCCCGGCGGCACGCGTCTGCCGGGCGATGAGATATGTCTTGAAACCGTCGATGGTGGGCTGGTCCATGGCCTTGAGCGCATACGGAATGGCGTCGAGCACATCGCCCTGCGACACCAGATGACAGTCCCCCGGCGGTCAGGCCCGCGATGCGCCAGCGAATCCGTGGCATGCTCCAGAACCATCGGGTGAATGGAGCAGTTACTCGCCAAGATGCCGAAGATGCCGCACATGAGAACCCATCTTAACGTGAACCACAATCCATCGCATGCAGAGTCAAACGGCGAAGGAACCTAGTATGAACTCCCCTAGATTTGGCGGAATTCTGCATGTCGTTAGCGGTTTGGGCTTTAGTTACATGTGGTTTAAGAAATGTCCTTGCCCTGGACGGTAATCCCGAGTGGTCCCAAAGCTCACCACGTCAGCCGCAACACTTCGATACAATGACCGTTCTATCAGTTACCCCCGTAACCGAAATTCGCCGAAATCCCTCAACGCCGGGCGCCAAATCTGAAAACCTATGGTGTCCCCAACCGGGGACGGCGTCACCAGCGTGTTAAACTTCTGAAGCGAAACCCATGTCCCAAATGACAACTTCTCCTGCAGCCACCACCACCGCTGTTTCTGAACTGAAAGCCAGGATTGAACGACGTCAGGCGCGTGTCGCCATTATCGGTTTGGGCTACGTCGGTCTGCCCCTCGCCCTGCTGTTTACCGAGCAGAAGATGCGGGTGACGGGCTTCGATATTGATCCGCGCAAAATTACGACCCTGACCCAGGGTGGCACCTACATTGTCCGCATCCTAGCCAGCGAAATTCAGCAGGCCCGCTCCCAGGGCTTCGAAGCCACCTCGGACTACGCCCGCCTGGAAGAGATGGATGCCATCATCATCTGCGTCCCGACGCCGCTCAATGAGTATCACGAGCCCGACCTCAGCTACATTACGGACACGGCCAAGGCCATTGCGCCGCACTTGCGCGCGGGTCAATTGGTGGTCCTCGAAAGCACCACCTACCCCGGCACCACCGAAGAAGTCATGGTTCCGATCCTGGAAAAAGGAAACAAGCGCGGATTGAAAGCTGCCCGCCGGGATTCCTCGAACGGACAGGAAATCTACGTGGCCTTTTCACCCGAGCGCGAAGACCCGGGCAACACCACCGTGGCGCGACGGGACATTCCGAAAGTGGTTGGAGGTCTCGATCCCCAAGCCACCGAGATGGCGGCAACGCTCTACGGCACCATCTTTAACCGTGTGGTGCGCGTATCCACGCCGGCGGCCGCCGAAATGACCAAGCTGCTGGAGAACATTTACCGCTGCGTGAACATTGCCCTGGTCAACGAATTGAAGATGCTCTCGCTTCGCATGGGACTGGATATCTGGGAAGTAATCGACGCTGCTGCCACCAAACCCTTTGGCTTTCAGCCCTTCTACCCCGGTCCTGGGCTGGGCGGGCACTGTATCCCCATCGACCCTTTTTACCTTTCGTGGAAGGCCAAGGAATGGGATTTCCGCACCCGCTTCATCGAACTCGCCGGCGAGATCAACATCGGCATGCCTTACCAGGTGCTCGAACACGTGGCCAAGGCCCTCAATCAACATAAGAAGGCGCTCAACGGCGCCAAGGTCCTGGTGCTGGGAGTGGCCTACAAAAAGGACATTGACGACCTGCGCGAATCGCCGGCCCTCACTATTATCGAACTCCTGCAGGCGCAGGGCGCAGCGGTCAGCTACAACGATCCCTTCTTCCCCGCTATTGGCAAGGGCCGCAAATATGACCTGAAGCTGACCTGCGCACCGCTGGATAATCTCGGCCAATACGACTGCGTCCTCATCGTCACCGATCATTCCGACTACGACTACAAACGCATTGTGCGCGAATCCCAGCTGGTGGTTGACACCCGCAATGCCACCAAGGGAATCGACAGCCCGAAAATCGTACGCTGCTAGGAGAAAGGTTAAGGCCTGCGGAGAGCTGGCTCTGGAGGGCAAGCACCGCTCTGTCCCGGAACGACACCTACCTACCCACGGGTATGCAAGATTTTTCCGGTCTGGCCCCTGTCCCTGTTGATACCTGGTTCTTCGCAATGCTAACTGGCTGTTGAACCAGCGTTTCGTTCTTTTCCTCGCCCGAGAGTGGCTGTTGAGAGTGGCTATATTCGTGCACTGAACACCACCCGGGGGAGCGCGGCCCCGGACTTGTGTCTTGGGACCATTCCTTGATCGTCCCGGATGAGATAATATTGCTGAGAGAATGTTTGAAGATAAGGCAGCTATTTAGAGTCGCTGTACATCAACGTCAATAGGGAACCCCCGACTGGACGAGGATCATGTCAGATACGTACCAATACGCCCCGTTTTCTTTGCTTCCCGACCGGCGGCCACCCTGGAAGGAGTTCGTCCTTACCATGGGCCTGCAAGGGGCAGCTCTGTTTTTACTGGCGTGGGCCGCAGTGTTGAACCTGGCGGTGCTGGAGGCCCCGATCCACGACTACCATTTCATTCGGCTGGTCGAAACCCCGCCCGTGGTCAACCATGAGCCGGCGCCGGTGCGGGAAATTCCGCCCCCGCAGGTCGCCCGCGTCGAAACTCCACCGGCCGAGGTGTTGCGCGTGCCCCCGCCCGAAGTACGCACAAAGATCTCTCCGGAAGAAGTACCGGTTGCGCCCAAGGTGGAGATCGAAGCCAGCAAGCCCGTGTCTCTTCCCCCAGCCGCCCCGGTTATTCCACGGCAGTTGGTAAAGACCCACGTGTTCTCGACCGGAAGTTCGGCACTGCCCACCATCGCAGCCGCCCCGAAGAACGTCCAGACCGGAGGCTTTGGCGATCCGAACGGAGTTCCCGCGCATGAGAGTAACGGTAAGCCGGTGAACATCGCTTCGTCCGGTTCCTTTGACCTGCCCGTCGGACCTGGCTACGGCAACGGCAGCGGAGGGGCCAAGGGCGTTCGTGGGGTCGTGGCCAGCACAGGATTCGGCAACGGCATCGCGACCGGTGATGGCAGCGGGAAAGTAAATTCTTCGCGGGGCAACGGGGTACAGAAGAGCGGCTTTGGCGATACTCAAGCCGTGTCCGTGGCTCAACTTCGCCCCAGGCAAACCGACGATGCCGCCGGCAGGATGGTTCCCGCCGAGGTCATTTTCAAACCGACTCCGACCTACACCGCCGAAGCCAGAAACCTGCGTATCGAAGGAGAGGTTGTGCTCGAGGTCGTCTTCGAGGCCTCCGGCAAACTACGCATCGTGCGCGTGGTGCGGGGGCTGGGACACGGGCTGGACGAGGCTGCATCCCACGCCGCCGAACAGATTCGCTTCAAGCCCGCCAAGCGCGACGGACAACCTTCCGACTACACCGCCCTGATCCACATTGTGTTTCAGTTAGCTTAGTTATCTGTGAGCGTGTGGGATGTGAATGTGAGGGTCGGACATTCCCTTCGACTTCGCGCAGGGCAGACTCTGTCCGACGCCTTTGACTTTCTTTTGGCTTTGACTTTCCGTCTTTGACTTTGACCGTCCTGGGAACGAAGCTTAAAAAAATCAACATCAACTGCAGTCGGACAAGCGTGTCCGCCCCACACAGAACTATAGTGAGGCCTCGGCGGGAAAAGCTGCTTGGACGATAGGTGTCAGCGAGAGGAGTAAGAGATCCCTGAAACCTGAACCCGGATGGAGGCTGGGGGCCAACCCGGGATTCGAGCCTACTGAATCGCGCTTCCGACCGAAGAAAACACGTTATTGGCGTTGGAACCGATCAACCGGATCGTACCCACCACGATCACCAGAATCACCGCCAGCATCACGGCGTATTCGGCGACGTCCTGTCCCTGATCGTCGTTCCAGATATTTTGCAGCCACGTTGCCATCGGCGCCCTCCTTGGACCACCTGTCGGCTTGCTGAATTTCTCGTTCTCCGAGTACACGTCCGGCCTGAATCCCGGCAGGCGCCCAAACTCAGAGTTTTACTCTGCCATTAGGGTAACCGCGGTCAGGCCTGACTGCCAATAGCCCAAATGTGGAAACATATAGCACCAAAGTGCTATGTCGTTAGGCGATCGTTTTGAGCGGCAGGTCCTGGTTTACCGCGAAAAGGGCCAGCTCCAGGCGTGTCGAAACGCCCAGTTTGTCGAAGATATTGCTGAGATGATGCTTCACCGTATCTTCGCTGATCTTAAAGTATTCCGCGATTTCCTTGTTGGAGTAGCCAGCCACCACGGCGGAGACAATTTCCAGTTCCCTGGGGGTAAGTCCGAATTTCTTCTGCTTTGGCCTCTTCTCCCGAGGACTGCACCAGGTTCCTCAGATACTGCACCAGGTTCGAAACGCTCTCCCGCCCCACCCAGTACTCGCCTGACATCACGGTATGGATGCTCTTGAGCAGCAGTTGGGTGGCGGAATCCTTCAACACGACTCCGCGTGCCCCCAGTTGCAGAGCTTCGACAATCTGCTTCTTTTCCGCGGCGGCGGTCAGAAGAATGACCCGCACCGTGTGGGCCGGGCCGGCGCTCATTTCACGCAATGCTTCCAGTCCGGGCATGCGCGGCATGGCCAAGTCCAGAAGCATAATGTCGGGCTTCAACTGGCGGGCCATCTTGACGGCTTCGGTTCCGTCGCAGGCTTCGCCGATGACCTTGAGGTCGGATTCCGCCTCCAGCAGGCGGCGCAGACCGTCGCGAAAGATGGGATGATCGTCGGCAATCACGATACGTACTGGCTGAGACCTTCGGTTATTGTCCATACGCCGCTTCCGGCTTTTGTGGAACAGTGATTTCCAGACGCGATCCCTGTCCCGGGTTTGATTCTATCGCGAGTTCGCCCGCAATGACACGCACCCGTTCCTTGATCACCAGCGGGCCTTTGCCCTGCGCATCCAATTCCTCCTGCGTAAGCCGCCCCGTGAAGGGAAATCCCTGTCCGTCGTCTTCGATCAGCAGCGTCCAGCGCCCATTTCTCGCGCTCAACCGGACTCGCGCGCTGCGGGCGTGGCTGTGTTTGCGGACGTTGACCAGCCCTTCCTGCACGATGCGGCTCAACTCGCGGCACACCGGCTGGGACATGTCCGGCTCCTCCAGATCGGAGGAGAAACGCGCCGTGATCCCGGTTTCCCGCTGAAATCTTTCCACGGTGTCCCCCAGAAACGCGATCAGTTTTCTGGAATCTACATCCAGCGATTTCATCTGCTGCATCAGTTCCCTGAGCTTCAGGACCTCTTCGCGCAATAGTCCCTGGATTCGGCCCAGCTCCTCCGGCACGATCTCCGAGCGGGTCGCGGACTGGCGCCGCAGCACATCCACCTGCATTTCCACCGCGATCAATGACTGCACGGCGCCGTCATGCAGTTCGCGGGCGAAGCGCGCCCGTTCCAGGGCCCCCGCGCGCAGGCGTAAACGCCGCAGCAGATACACGTTGTACACTGCCGGTCCAATCTGCCGCACCAGCTCCTGCAGGAAGCGCAGCTCTTCCGTAATTTCTCCTGTCAATCCGGGTTCCAGGAAAAAAATCCGGCCCCACCATTCCTTTCCGAAAAGGAAGGAAACCATCATGAGTTTGGTGAAGGGCTGCTGGCCCGCGAGCCGATCCAGGAATGCCGAGGATGGGGCAGGGATCGGTTGCCCGGCGTGGTCGAGCCCCAGCAGGGTGAAGCCTCCGTTTTCGTCACGCACGTTGCGCCACGCGTAGGAGGTTTCCCCTGAATAGTCGAACAGGTAGGTCTCCCGGTCGGAGGGCTGGGGATCGAGCCAGCGGAAAAAGGAGGCCTCCCCGTTTCGCAGCAGCATTTCACCCACGTAGACGCGATGGCCGGTGGCCTCCTGCGACGCAATCAAGGCCCGCTCCGCGCCGTACATGACCAGCAGCTCGCCTACGATCTCCTGCAAGGTGCCGCCGAGGCCAGCCTCGACTCGCACCTTCCCAAGAATACGCGCGATGACCGCCTTTTCCGAGCGCAGCTGCTTCTGCTGCTCGGCCAGGTATCCCAGGAGCAGGCCCATCACCAGCAGGTAAATCGAGAGCATGAACAGGCGCTTGGGCTCGAAATCCGCTCCGTGCACCCCCAATTGCGGCAAGTGCGACCGCACCAGCAGCCGGTCCGCCCAGCCAAAGAAACCCAACTGGTACGCCAGACTCTCCAGCCATAACAGCGACACGGCGGATGCCGCTGTGGCCACTGTTTCCCACAGACCCCAGCGATAAGCGGCCGCTGCCAGCACGAAAACAAAAAACAGGAAAAACGGATTGGCCACGCCGGTGGCGAAAATCGACATCAACGCCGGCCAGACAATGTCCGCCGCGTGCACCAGCCGTCGAAATGAGATGGTCGATGCCTCGCGGCGCCGCAGCAGCAATATGACGATTACGCCCTGGGCGATGTAGAACGCCAATAATCCGTAGGCCCAGAAGGAGTAGCGGATCTCCTCCGGATCCATGCGGATCGCCACCAGCGCGGAAATGGCGAGGAAGACGCGAGCGGTGGCCAGCCATCGTTCGATGCGGCGTATTTCGCCGCGGTCGATGGGCGCTCTCTGCCGCCAAAGAAACCGATGTCGCAGCGCTTGAAATGGCAATCGAGGACGACTCACTTAGTCGATGCCCACGATATTATTGGCTGGAAGCGAAGAAGCGCAAGCACAACTTGTGAAAGTGTGGGTCGGACACTCCTGTCCGACGCCTTTGACTTTGATTTTGATCTGCTTCAGACAGTCGAAGTCAAAAGCGTCGGACAAGAGTGTCCGACCCACACGGTCTGAAGCTCCTTACAATAACGTGGTGACACGATGGCCCAGACGGAAGCAGGACTACAATCACTTCTCCCCGCCACTCGCCTTCAAATTCCGGTCAAAAAAATCCGCCGCCGCCCCGTAGGCCCTGAACCAGTTCTTCCACATCAGGAAATCGTGTATTTCGTCGGGAAAAATCAGCTCCTCGAAGTGGACATGTTGTGCCCGCAGCCTCTGCGCCAGGTCCACCGTCTGGCCAAACGGAACGTTGCGGTCGTCATCTCCGTGAATCAGCAGCACCGGAGATTTCCAGGTTGACACCGCCGCATCCGGAGAAGAATCAAAGGCAAGCTTCTCGGCTTCTTTCTCGTCCGGGGCCCCCGGATGGTTCTCCCAATGAGGCAGGAACACCGACCAGTCATGCACTCCATGCATATCCACTCCGGCCGCGAACAGATCGGAATTGCGGGCCAGCCCCATCGCGGTAAGAAACCCCCCATACGACCCGCCCCAGAGCCCGATCCTTTTCGGGTCCACCGTGGGCAGGCCTTGCAGATACTTCGCTCCGGCCACCACATCTTTATATTCTGCCGCTCCCCGCCAGCTGCTGTTGGGCGCCTCCCGAAAGGCACGGCCATACATAACGCCCAACCGATAATTCACCGAAAGCACGACGTAGCCGCTGGCTCGCCAGATACTGATTCATGGCGTAGGCGTTGTGGTAGTAGTACATGTAATGGAAGCCCAGCATCATCTGCCGCACCGGGCCGCCATGCGTGAAGATCAGCGCGGGCCCGGGCCGGCTCCGTCCCGCCGGAGTAAACAGCTGGCCGTGAATCTCCAGACCGTCTTCGCTTTTGAAGATCACCTGCTTGGGTGTGACTAACTGGCTGGACGGAAAGTCCGCCGGCAGCGCCTGCCGCGCTATCATCTCCCTGCCCTTCGTCCCCAGATGAAATGGCATGGCCGGAACTGTGGCGCTTGAACCCAGGCACACCACCTGGCCACCGCTCCCGGATTCAAGCGGGCTCCACTCCATGGTTTCACCCTTGGTCAGCGGTTGTGGTTTTCCTCCCTGCAGATCAACCCGCCACAGATGCCGCCGATCAACGTCATCCTGGTTCGAGGAGAAAATCACCGAACGCCGGTCATTCGCCAGGGTGACATCTTCCACCTCAAACGAACCCGGCGTCAGCAGCTTCGCTGGACCGCCCGATGCCGCGATCGAATACAGATGGTTCCAGCCATCCTGTTCGGAAGCAAAAACCAGGTTGTCGTTGTCGGCGAAATAGAATGACTTGTCGGCGGTCTCTGCCGGAAAAGAATCGTTGTCTTCTTTTCCGCTGTGCCAGATTTCCCTGCCTTCGGTGGTGGCGGCATCCGCCACCCAGATCGCCCAGGGCTCCTGACGAACGGGAATCAACGGAATCTTCTCTTGAATGCCGGGCCGGCGGACGAAAACAATGTGCCGTCCATCCGGCGACCAGCGCGGCATGCTGTCGCGGTCCGCGCTGGGAGAAAGATAGCGGACCTGGTCGCGTCCGAAGTCGTAAATTGCGATGAAGCTGTGATCGCCACGGGCGCTGACCAGCGCAATCTGGCGGCCATCGGGAGACCATTTCGGATTCGAATTATCGCCGCGAAGATCGGTGAGCTGATGCGCGGCCGTCGCTCCGGAAACCGGCGCAATCCACAATTGCTTGCGCGCCGCCCACACCGCAAATTGTCCGTCAGGGGAAAGCTGGACGTCTTCGCAATCCTCTTCCCCGCAGCCCATTTCCCCCAGCAAGCGCGGCACGCCGCCATCCACATAGACCGCCCACACCTGCTGCTTGCGGGGCCAGAGGCCGTTGGTGGGATCGGCAACACGCCCGTTGTCGTTGCTCTCGCTGCCGCGCACGTACACCAGGGTGCGGCCGTCCGGCGTAATGCGCAGGCTCGCAATCGGCACACCGTCATCGCTGTCGTAGTGCGTGATCTGCCGCGCCGCGAAATCGGGCGCCTCCGCCACCCAGAGGTTGCGCACCCCTTTCGCATCGAATACCCAGGCCACCCTGGGGCTGTGCGAAGCCGCCACCAGGTTGGTCGGAAACGGCGAACTCATCACCTGCTCGAGAGTAAAGTTGGCAGCGGCCGCGAAATCCGCCAGCAGCAAACACGCGATGAGTCCACTTCGCAAGAAAATCCGCGCACGGAGAGTCCGCATAGGAGAGAAAGCCTACTCCGTTGATTCATAATCTGCCAAGCCGAATGCAATCGCGAGCATTCCCGCTTGTGCAAGTCGGAAAGCCGTCTGTCAAGAACAAACTGTCATCCCGAGCGCCGCCTCTCACCGCGCTCGCGCGGTGAGAGCAAGTCGAGGGACCCCTATTCACCCGCGAACTCATCCGACCATAGGGGTCCTTCGACTACGCGACTGCTTCGCGTTGCTAAGCAGTTGCTTCGCTCAGGAGGACAAAGAATTAGTGAGGATCATTCCACTATGAACGCCCCCCAGAATCTATAATGCCAAGTTCACAGAAATCACGATCACGGAGGAAATGAATGCGCTCTGGCGCCCGGCTCTGCCTGCTCGCTCTTTGTTGCTTCCTGCTTCTCGCCGCATCGTCCGACACCGAACAGCCTCTGCACGGCTATTCCGCGGCTTCGTCGCGAGTCCAGCGCGATTGGGAAGCAAAATTCCGCGCCATCCCCGAGCCCCAGAACCAGCGCGACTACATGCAGCGCCTCTCCGCCCGCCCCCACCACGTAGGCTCGCCCTATGACAAGGACAACGCCGAATGGATGCTGGCTAAATTCAAGGAGTGGGGTCTCGATGCCAGTATCGAAAATTTCTACGTGCTGTTTCCCACGCCGAAAGTGCGCATCGTCGAACTGCTCGAGCCCACGAAATTCACCGCCAAACTGCAGGAGCCGGCGCTGGCCGTCGATCCTACCTCTAACCAGCAGGCGGAACAGCTTCCCACTTACAACGCCTACTCGGCCGACGGCGACGTCACCGCGCCGCTGGTTTACGTCAACTACGGCACTCCGGATGACTACGAGCAACTGGCGCGCATGGGCGTCTCAGTGAAGGGAGCGATTGCCATCGCACGCTATGGAAATTCCTGGCGCGGCATCAAGCCCAAAGTTGCAGCCGAGCATGGCGCGGTCGGGTGCCTCATCTATTCCGATCCCGCGGACGATGGTTACACGCAAGGCGACGTTTTCCCCAACGGCGCCTGGCGTCCGCGCGACGGCGTGCAACGCGGAAGCGTGATGGACATGCCGCTCTATCCCGGCGATCCGCTTACTCCCGGCGTCGGCGCCACCAAAGACGCAAAGCGGCTCGACCTGAAAGATGTAAAGACCATCACCACAATTCCCGTGTTGCCCATTTCCTACGCCGACGCGCAACCGCTGCTGGCCGCGCTCAAGGGAGAAGTCGTTCCGGAAGCCTGGCGCGGTTCCCTGCCCCAGACTTATCACGTTGGCCCCGGAGCCGCCAAAGTCCACCTCAAAGTGCAATCCAACTGGGACATCAAGCCGCTCTACGACGTCATCGTAAAAATCCCCGGCTCCACCGATCCCGACGAGTGGATCGTGCGCGGAAATCATCATGACGCCTGGGTCAACGGCGCCGAAGACCCGATCTCGGGCACGGTCGCTCTCATGGAGGAAGCACGCGGCCTCGCCACTTTGCTCAAGCAGGGCTGGAAGCCGAAACGCACCATTATTTATTGCGTGTGGGATGGAGAAGAGCCCGCCCTCCTCGGTTCGACCGAGTGGGGCGAAGCTCATGCCGACGAACTTCGCCGCCATGCCGTGGCCTACATCAACAGCGACGGCAACGGCCGCGGTTATCTCTCCATGGGAGGATCACATTCGCTGGAGAGCTTTATCAACGGCGTGGCCCGGGACATTCAGGATCCCGAAAAAAAGATTCCGGTCTGGAAGCGCGACCAACTCAAGGCCATTGCCGATGGCAAGACTCCCGAAGAGCGCAAGGAAGCTCGCGACCGGGCCGACCTGCGCATCAATGCTCTGGGCTCGGGATCGGACTGGACCGTATTTCTCGACCATCTCGGCATCGCATCCCTGGACCTAGCCTATGGCGACGAAGACGGCGGCGGAATCTACCACTCCATCTACGACGATTTCTACTGGTACACCCATTTCTCCGACACCGACTTCAGCTATGGACGCGCCCTCTCGCAGACTGCGGGAACCGCGGTCATGCGACTCGCTGACGCCGACTTGCTGCCCTACGATTTCACCGGCCTGGCCGATACCATCCATACCTACCTCGACGAGCTGCAAAAACTTCTTCAGACCAAACAGGACGACGCGATTGAGCGCAATAAAGAGCTTGAAGAAGGAGTCTTTACCGCCATCGCCGATCCCAAGAAGACCTCGGTGCCGCCTCCAGCCGAAGAGGTACCGCCGCATCTGAACTTCGCGCCCCTGCAAAACGCTTCGGACGCGCTCACCCACAGCGCGGAGCGCTACCAGAAGGCGCTGGAGAAGGTCAGCAGCAACGGCGAACTCCGGGTGAGTCCGGCTGAATTGCAGGCCCTGAACGAGAAGCTGATGCAGAGCGAGCGCAAGCTCACCTCTCCGGAAGGACTGCCGCGCCGTCCCTGGTTCGAGCACCTGATTTACGCTCCCGGCGCCTACACCGGATACGGCGTCAAAACCATTCCTGGCGTCCGTGAAGCCATCGAGCAGAAGAAATGGAAAGAGGCCGACCAACAGATCGCACGCGCCGCCAGCGCACTGCAGGACGAAGCCGCTCTCATCGATTCTGCTGCCCAAGGACTGGAGAGCGGAAAGTAGCGCCGGCTGTCCCGCCCTCGGTTCCGGGGGCGGAGGATAAAGGATAAAGCCAGATGGATGCGAGAGGCACGCCGCAGCCCGGCCGAGGGCGTCCCCGTGAAAGCATCTGCTAAATAATTCCCGGCCCTTGCCGATGGTTCAGGCATGCCAAGTCTCCTGCCCCGGCCAGATCGGCACCAGCGAACCTTCTTGCTCCGGGCCGCCTCCCCCGGGAAGCTATCTGGGCCGCCAGCGTCTGACCTTTCCAGCTGTTTATTCGGGAAAAAGAGGTGACACCCAGCGTGCCCGCAGAGATCTCCTCCGCGCCCCGCAAGCATCTTATCTATCGGCACATATTACTCTGCCTCTGTTTCATCCCCATCAGTCTCCTGCTGAGCCGGCCCGACGTGATCCTCCTCGCCCGGCTGGGTTCGGTGGTGTGGTATCCCGCTACTGCCTTGTCGCTGGCCCTGATGCTGGCGATCAGTCCCTGGTATTTTTTTCTGGGATGTTTTTCGGATACCCTCGCCAGCGCCCTGTTTTACCATCAGCCCCTCAAGTCCTTCGCCGAGCTGCTTGGTACAGTTTGCACATCTGGCTGCTATGCGGCAGCGGCATACCTTCTGCGCGGGCCCTTGCGGATTGATCTTGGCCTGCGTCGCCAACGCGATGTGATCCGTTACCTGTTTGTCACCTCGGCGGCGGGATTAGTGGCCACCTCTCTGGGGGTTGCCGGCCTGGCTCTGGATGGCACAATTCCCTGGGCCGACTACTGGAGTTCCGCCCTGTCGTGGTTCTCCGGCGATGGCATCGGGCGTTTTGGCATTGCGCCTTTTCTCCTCATCTACGTGTTCCCCGGTATTCGCCAGAGATTACTTGGCCGAAAGGACGAGAACCACCCCCTTCCGCCGGAGCAGGTCCGCACCAAGGCACTCAGAGTCGTGGCCTGGGTGGAAGGGGTGGGCCAGGCCTGCGTAACTTTCCTTGTGCCATTCATCATATTCGGCCCGAGGTGGGCGCCGCTCCGGCTCTACTATCTGAGCTTCATTCCAATTATCTGGATTGCCATGCGGCAGGGCATTAAACGGGCTGTCATTGGATTGCTGGCGTTGAATTTCGGAGTCGTGCTGGCCATGAATCTGTTTCCTCCGGCGCCCACCCTGATCACTCAAATCACCTTCTTCATGCTGGTGGTCTCCGCCATCGGTTTGATTCTGGGGGCGGTGGTGACCGAGCGCCTGCGCATCGGCGCTGAACTCCAGGCGCGGACCAGTTATTTGAATTCGCTTATTACGAATAGTCCGATGGGCATCATCGTCCTTGACCACAATCAGAACGTCGAGTTGACCAATCCTGCGTTCCAGAAGCTATTCCTCCACGACCCCACCGGCAGGCATATCGACGAAGTTTTCACCACCGCCGAGGAAAGCGCGGCAGTTTCCAGGGAGGTCCGCTCCGGACGGGCCTTTCACGGAACCGTGCAACGGCGTCGCCTGGACGGCAAGGTGCTGGATCTGGACCTGCACGCCGTTCCCCTGATGGTGAACGGCGTCCGCCGGGGCGGGCTGGGAATCTACACCGACATTTCAGAACAGGTCAGGGCTTCGCAAGCCGAGCGCCGGCACGCGGAATCGTTGAGCCGCATGGTCACGGAACTCTCTGCGGCCAAGGAAGCCGCTGAAGCTGCCAACCGCGCCAAGAGCGAATTCCTGGCCAACATGAGCCATGAAATTCGCACTCCCATGAATGGCATCATTGGAATGACCGAACTCGCGCTCGGCACCGCACTCAGCCAGGTGCAGCGTGAATATCTTGGTATGGTGAAGATTTCCGCCGACTCTCTGCTTTCGCTGATCAACGACATCCTGGACTTTTCCAAGATTGAGGCAGGAAAGCTGGAAATCGACAGCGTCGATTTCAGCCTGCGCAATACTCTGGGAGAGGTCACCAGTATGCTACGTGTCCGGGCGCAGCAGAAGGGCCTGAAGTTCCTCTGCCACATTCCACTGGATCTGCCGGATACTTTGGTAGGAGATCCTTCCCGGCTAAGACAGGTCCTGATCAATCTGGTGGGAAACGCCCTGAAGTTCACCGCCCAGGGAGAGGTCACGGTGCGGGTTGCCATGGAGGCTGAAACCGCGGACCAGGCCGCCTTCCACTTCAGCGTGACCGACACCGGCATCGGCATCCCCCTGGAAAAACAGAGGCTGATCTTCGAAGCGTTCACCCAGTCAGACAGCTCGACCACGCGGCAATTCGGCGGCACCGGACTCGGCCTCTCCATCTCCACCCGGCTGATCACCTTGATGGGAGGCAGCATCTGGGTGGAAAGCGAGCCGGGTCAAGGCAGCGCCTTTCATTTCCGGTTGCCCTTCGGACTTCGGGCTGGCGCTCTACAGTCCGCCGATCCTCTCGCTCCGCTCCCGCCCGCAGCGGACCGGCGGCGTTTCAGAATTCTGCTGGCCGAGGACAATCTGGTGAACCAGAGAGTCGCGCTGCGACTGCTCGAGAAAAAGGGACACACCGTGGTCGTGGCGGAGTCGGGGAAAAAGGCTCTGGACGCCTGGCGGGAACAAACGTTCGACATCATTTTGATGGATGTTCAGATGCCGGAAATGGACGGCTTCGAAGCCACGGCGAGGATTCGCGAACGCGAAAAGTCCAGCCGCAAGCACATTCCCATTATCGCCCTGACCGCTCATGCCATGTGGGCGATCGCCAGCGCTGTCTTGCAGCGGGGATGGATGATTATGTTTCAAAGCCAATCAATGTCGATGATCTGGTCGCGGCGATCGAACGGCTTCTGCCCGCAGCCGCGCAAGCCCACGCCTAGCTCAGGTCAGAAGCAAAGCCTTACAGTGACGCTATCAATTTCAAATTCAGCTCACTATTGCCTTGACTAGTACTACGACTAACAAAACGGCCATGATTACCCAGCTTAACCTGACTATCGTGCTTTTGTCGGTTCGCAATATTCTCCAAATGGCAAATGTCTCTAGCGCCAGGAAACTAGTTACTGCCCATCCTGTAATAGCCACCCCCGATGACCCCCTTGCCGTTCCATCACTGTCAATCGCATCACGTCGTTGTTTCGGCAACCCTTCCCATCACACCACTGGTGCCAGCTCCACCGTTCGCTTCAACTGACCGCAGGCAGCGTAGATATCGCGGCCGCGAGGACGGCGCACGAACGCGGGCACTCCGGCGGCCCGTAAGATGTTCTGGAACTGCAGCACCCGCTCCGGGGCCGGGGTCCGGAAATCGATTCCGGGTCCGGGATTCAGCGCGATCAGATTCAGTTTCGCCCGCAGGCCGCGAACCAGTTCCACCACCTCGCGCGCATTCTCGGCGGAGTCGTTGACTCCGTCCAGCAGCACATATTCGAAGGTCAACTTTTCCCGGTTGCGCAGCGGGAATTCGCGGGCCGCAGCCATCAGTTTTTCGAGGTTCCACTTGCGATTGATCGGCATCAGGCGGGTACGCAAGGCGTCGTTCGAGGCGTTAAGCGAGATCGCGATTTTCGGGCGCACCGGCTCCAGTCCAAAATCGTAGATGGCAGGCACGATCCCCGCCGTGGACACCGTCATGCGCGATTCCGTTATGCCCACTCCCTCCACCAGAAGATGGACTGCCTTCATGAAATTCCCGTAGTTCAGGAAGGGCTCGCCCATCCCCATAAAAACCAGGTTGATGCGGTGCAGAGGCAAAGAAACCCTTTGATCGTTCAGCACGGCGCAGACCTGTCCCACGATCTCTCCGGCGGTGAGGTTCCGCTTTATTCCGAGCAGCGCAGTCAGGCAGAACTGGCAATCCACCGCGCAGCCCACCTGGCTGGACACGCAAATGGTTGCACGTTCCCAGGCGCGGCCTGCCGTCTCCGTCTGGTTCCCGGCCTCGCTGCCGTCGCCCGCTTCCCCTCCGTCTCCCTCCGGCATCCAGACCGTTTCCACGCTCTGCCCATCGCCACAAGCCACCAGGTAGCGCACGGTCCCGTCGCTGGAAACAAATTTCTTATCAATCCCGGGAAGGCCGACGGCAATTCCCTTTTGCGACAGGCTCCGTCGAAAATCTTCGGGCAGGGTTGAAATCTGCTCGGCGTTTTCAACCCGCTGACGATAAAGACCTTCAAAAAGCTGGCGGGCACGGTACGGAGGTTGCCCGAACTCCTCCACCAGCGCCGCCAGTTCCGGAAGCTGAAGCCCTAAAAGCGAGGTGTGCGTGACCTGGTCCATAGCTATGATCTTCGGAACGCCTTAACCTCTGCGTCCTTTGCGGTGAGAATGGAGGGCGGGCGTCCCGCCCGTCTGGTATCGGACTGTGCACGACGGGCGGGACGCCCGTCCTCCATTTCGATTGTAGAGGATGCAACGCCTGCGGGCCCAGCCGAGCGGTTTGCGTATATGATTACAAAATCGATATAAACTGTTGATTCTAGAGCACTAAACACGCATTCGCCGCAACCTGCCAGGGTGTGCAACAATACTTGCATGGTGCAGGAAGTCCGGAACATACGTCGCGAGGTGTTACCCAACGGGCTCATCCTCATCACCGAGGAGATGGAGCACATTCGCTCTGCCTCGATCGGGATCTGGATCAAGACCGGCTCCCGCGACGAAGACCTGCAGTGGAATGGTATTTCACACTTTATCGAACACATGGTGTTCAAGGGCACAAAGAACCGGAGCGCGGAAGAAATCGCCCGGCAGGTGGACTCCATCGGCGGCAACATGGACGCCTTTACCGCCAAGGAATGTATCGGCTTTAACATCAAGGTGCTGGACGAACACCTTCCCGTCGCCATGGATGTGCTGAGCGACCTGGTCCTGAACCCGGTCTTCGATGCCAACGACATCGGCCGCGAGCGCGGCGTCATCCTCGAAGAAATAAAGATGGACGAGGACAATCCCGACTACCTGGTCCACGAAATCTTCACCCAGAACTTCTGGAAGGACCACCCCCTGGGCAAACCCATCCTGGGGACCAAAGACACGGTCAGGAAATTCGAGCGGGATCCGGTGCTGGATTTCTACCAGCAGCGTTTTGCGCCCGGCAACATGATCATCTCCGCCGCCGGTCATCTGAAGCACGAACAGTTCGTGGAGCTGGTGGAAAAACACTTCGGGCACATGAAACCGGTGAAAAACGGCTTCCACGGTTCACCCCCCACGACTGCGCCTCGCATCATCATGCGTAACAAGAAGTCGCTGGAACAGGTACAGATTTGCGTGGGCGTGCCTTCTCATCCTATCGCGCACGAAAACCGGCATGCTTCCTACATATTGAATACTTTGCTCGGAGGCGGCATGAGCTCGCGGCTGTTCCAGAATATCCGCGAACGCCAGGGCCTGGCCTACGCGATTTACAGCGATTTGTCGCCCTACCGCGATACCGGATGCTTATCGGTTTATGCCGGAACCTCGCGCGAGTCTGCCGGAAAAGTTGTGCAGTCGGTGGTCTCCGAGTTCCGCAAGCTCAAGTTGGACGCGGTTCCCGCGGATGAATTGCGCCGCTCCAAAGATCAACTGAAAGGCAGCCTCATGCTCTCGCTGGAATCCTCGAGCGCGCGCATGTCCAACCTGGCCCGCCAGGAAATGTACTTCGACCACTTCTTCACGCTCGACGAACTGATCGAGCGCATCGAGAATGTCACAGTCGAACAGTTGACCGAGCTGGCCAATGAATTTTTCCAGACCGAATCCATTGCCGTGACCGTCCTCGGCAATCTTAACGGGCTGAAGTTGAAACGCGATCAGCTCGCCTGCTAGTCTGAATTTTTCCACCACAAACCACGTAGGGAGCTTGCCGCTGCTGCGACGAACATAAAACCCCGCCACCGCCAGGAAGTTGCCCGCCATATTTCACGCCCCGCCTGACTCTTCCCGCAGCCGTCAGCATCTAAATAAATAACTGAGCAGGGCACCTGGCATGGTGATGCCGGACACAAACGGTGAACTGCAGTGGATCGGAGGGTGAATATGGCGCAGGTGATTGAGTTCTACATTCCGACGCGCTTCAAGCCAAAGGTAAAGTGGGTCCCCGCGGAGCAACGGGGAAAGATTCTTGCGTTCCCCACTGACCTGAAAAAGTCAGCGTAAGGGAAATAACGGGACGCCCGGCCGCACTGCTGCGAGCCGGGCGTTTTTGTGTTGGGCGGCCCCGGCCCGGCAGAGTCCGCAAACCCCGGCTCGCCGACCCGGCTAAGTGTTTCATTTTATTGGCTATCTACCTCCTCTCCTGGGGCGGCTTGTCGCCCCGCTGGCAGCCTGAAGCGGTCCTACCCAATCCGCTAGTTTCGCTGGATTCGAGCGTATTTTCGAGGCATACTAGGCACCACGGCCCGTCTCCCCTGCGGGCGGGAGGGCTCTGCGCCATGCCGTTGTTGGAGGACAAGGACCTACAAGTAAGGGAAGTTACGTCTGCGGTGGGGGATGATTCCGAGCAAAAGCAGCGCCGGCAGATGCTTATCGCGCTGGCCCTGCTGCTCGCCGCGTTGATTCTGGTTCTGATAAAAGACCGCGACTTCTGGTTTCCACCCGCACCGGTTGCGCCGGTGCAATCGGAAGCGGAGCCGGTCGAAGAACCTGCGCCTGATGTGAAAACGCCGCCTGAAACGGCAACGGCAAGTACTCCGGCCGCGGTCCACGCCCGGCCGAAGGCGAAGCCGCGCACCCCGCCGCCTGCCGCCGTTGATCCCGGTCCCGCGCCGGCCTTGGCGCCGGTGGTAATGAGCCGCGCCGTGCTGCCTCCGCTCGAAGTCGAAGTGGTGGCCGGTGACGAGCACCGCACCATCGCCGCCAGCAGCGCTTCGGTGCGAGTGGACCTGCAGCCCAGGGCGCCTTTCTCCTCCACTCCCGCGCCGGCTTCCGCAGCCTCTTCCACGCCCAGCTCCGCGGATTCCTCCGGCGTGGCCGATGCCACCGGGCGGGTCCATATCTCTCCCGGCGCCGCCCAGATTCTCTCCCGGCCAGTCGAGCCGAACTATCCCCTTCTGGCCAAGCAGATGAAGGTGCAGGGCGCCGTCGTACTCGAAGCTCTGATCGGTCGCGACGGGAATATTCAGGACCTGCATGTTCTCAGCGGGCCCACCATTCTCTCCACCGCAGCCCGGGAAGCGGTCAAGCAATGGCGCTTCAGGCCGTACCTGCAATCCGGGCAGGCGGTCGAGACCGAGGCCCGCATTACGGTAAACTTCACCATTTCCACCCAGTAAGCGAAGGATGGGCGCGGATTCACACGGACAAGGCCAGGAGATCAGGCAATAGAAAAAAAGATTTGATCCGTGTAGATTCGTAAAATCCGTGGCTCGTGTTGCATTGCAACCTGGGAGCAAGCCTGATGGCCTTTGCAATTTCCAGTACAGCCTTTCCCGACGGCGGCGATATCCCCAAAAAATTCACCTGCGATGGCGCCGATGTGTCTCCCGAACTTTCGTGGACCGAGCCGCCGCCCGGCACCCAGAGCTTCGCTCTGATCGCCGACGATCCCGACGCGCCCACCGGCACCTGGACGCACTGGGTGCTGTACGACGTGCCCGCCGCCACCACCAGCCTGGCCGAAGGGGTGAATAAAATCGATGAACTCCCCGGCGGCGAGCGCCAGGGCCGCAACGACTTCCGCAAGATTGGTTACAACGGCCCGTGTCCTCCACCCGGCAAACCTCACCGCTACTTTTTTAAACTCTATGCCCTCAAAGCAAAGCTCGATCTCAAACCGGGCGCGAGCCGGCAGGAAGTAGAACAGGCGCTGCAGAGTCTTGTGCTGGGCCAGGCCGAGTGGATGGGAAAATACCGTCGCTGAGTTGGCGCGGCAACCGCCGGGGTGCCCTTTTATAATGCGTGCCCCATTCATTCGCGTCTTCTGCGAATGAGCGGGAATGGCCTGCCTCACGCCGAGATCGCCTTCGTACAATCCGGGCAAAGCTTGTGGGTAACTTTCGCTTCGGAGTGCGATCTCACGTAGTACTCGAAAGGCTGCCAGTCGCCTTTTTTATCCTGTATTTTTTTGCATGACAGGCAGATGGGCAGCAGTCCCTCGAGGGTGCGGATATTCGCCATGGCTGCCTGGAGTTCTCGATGCGCAAGATCTTTTTCGTTTTCTGCGCGATCGCGCGCCGCCAGCGATGCGGCCAGCCGTTTAAGGTTGCGGCGCAGCTCAAGTTGCGCCTGCACCTGGCGGCCCAGGGCCCGGAGCGCTTCCAACTGCTCCGGACTCAGCTTTCGCGCCACCCGGTCAATCACGCACAGCGTCCCGAGTGCATGACCATCCCCCATCAGGGGTGTGCCCGCATAAAAGCGGATCTTGGGTTCGGAAACTACCAGAGGATTCTCCGCAAACCTTTCGTCTTCACTGGCGTCGGGCACGATGAACACATCGGGCTGGAGAATCGCCGAGGCGCAGAAGGCGATGTCGCGCGAGGTCTCCTGCACCGAAAAACCCACGCTCGATTTGAACCACTGCCGGTTGGCATCGATGAGGCTGATCAGGGCAATCGGGGTCTGGCAGACACAGGAAGCGATGAATGTCAGGTCGTCGAACGCTGCTTCCGGTTCCGTATCGAGGATCTCATAGCCCCGCAGCGCAGTTAACCTCTGCTGCTCGTTGGCTGGCTTGGGAGGAATCATCGCTGGCTCCAGACGGGTCACATCGCCCGGAGAGCGACTCTACTGCCATTTCCAGGAGAATTCAACCTGAAGCCGGGCCAACCCAGCGGTTCCAGAGAGCGCATGCGGCACAAGAACAATCCCGCCCCGGCGGAGCTTGGACAGGGGGCCCGCGGCACCCGGCATAGCCGACTATCGTTGCGCGGCGGCGCGCCCCTGTCTGGAATTCTGAATTTCAGGAGCGCCCTCTATTCTGTTCCTGCCGTTGCTCTTGGCGCGATAGAGCGCGGTATCGGCGGCGCGCAACAGGTTTTCCGCCTTGAGGAGTGTGGCGGCGGTCTCATCTCCGGTCGCTAGTCCGACGCTGACGGTAACCGGAATGGGCCCAACCTCGGTGTCAATTGGATTTCCCGAGACGCAGGCCCGCATCCGTTCCGCGGTGGCGGCCAGGGCCGAAGGCGAGCAGTCAGCCAGCACGATCAGAAACTCTTCGCCGCCGTAGCGCCCCACGTCATCATAATTTCTCACCGAGGCCAGCATGCGTCCCGCCACTTCGCGCAACACCGTATCTCCGACCTGATGACCGTAAGAGTCGTTGATGAGTTTGAAGTGGTCGAGATCAACCATCATGAGCCCCAGGGGATGGCCCAAGCGCGTGGCGCGCTGGGTCTCACGCTGCAGCAGGCCCATGATTGCCCTGCGGTTCCACAGACCGGTCAAGTGGTCGTGCGCGGTTTCGAACTGCAGTTCGGTCTGAACTTTGAGCAACGCGTCCTGCAATCGCAGTATGCGCTGGCCGGCGCGCACCCGGGCCCGCAGCTCGTTTACGTCAAATGGTTTTGTCAGGTAGTCATCCGCCCCTGCTTCCAGACCGGCGACTACGTCTTCCTTGCTGTCTTTGGCGGAGAGCAGCAGCACCAGGTGCTGGCCAACCTGCTGGAAAATGCGATCAAATTTACCCCTGCCGATCGGCCGCGGCATCAGTCCGGAAGCGAAAGCCCTGATTTTCGAGCGGCTGTACCAGGACCCTAATTCGGTCGATGATAGCCGCAAAGGGCTGGGGCTGGGACTTTATATCGCGAAAGAGCTGGTCCGGTTGCACGGCGGGAAGATCTGGGTCGATAGCCAGCTGTCCCACGGTAGTACTTTTACCTTTGCGCTGCCTTTGTTTTCGCTGGCAAAATTTATCGCCCCCGTCATCACCCAAACCGGCCGCTTGCGAGAGCATCTGTCCCTGATCACTCTGGAGCTCACACCCCTGCCCAGGTTCGCCGCCACCCTCAAGGAGGTCCGCCAGCATTGCATGCATCTGCTGGAACCTTGCATCCTCGGCGACAAGGACATAATCCTGCCCGCCCTGGATAACCTTGGTCCGGTGGAAACCATGATGATTGTGGTTTCCGCCGACGCCCATGGCGCCACGATCGTCGAGCGGCGCATCCGCGAACAACTGGAGCGCTCCGATCGTTTGCGGGCCAATTGCACTTTCACAATTTCCTCGGTCGGCTTGAAGCTGCCTGCGGCGGATAGCGCGGAACCTGTGGATAAGCTGGTTCAGGAAGTTGCCGATGGTATTACAACGATAACGATGGCGGCCTTGCAGCGCACCCGGCCGACAAACTGAGGAGAATCTTTTGCGAAGGCAAAACCGGAATCCAGCAACTACCCAACAGTCGGAGTAGGAATCATGGTTGCCCATAACCCCCTCCACAGATCCGGACAAGCGGAATTACCGCATCCGGCTCTTACCTCAGGTAATAACGCCCATGCGGCACAAGGGATAAGGATGACAAGTGCGGGCGGGAGGCAACCAGCGATCGATCAGGCGCCGCATTCGATCCCAGAGCACGCGGGCGTTCTGGCTGCGCCGCAAGAGAGTGCGGTGCCAGAGCCGACCAACTTGGAACCGAAACGTGTGCAGCGCCGCGCCGTTGGTAGGCACGCCGTAATAGCGGGTGTGTCCACCCACGACCGATCGCAGCCACTTGCCCACTTCCGGAATGGGATCATGCATGCGCCGTTTGAGCTCGATCTTGACCGCGCTCAACTTCGCTTGCAACCGTTTGCGAATCGTCTGTCGCAACACCGTGAACCGTCCATTGCTCCTCTTCTTTCCGCAGATGTGCGTAAAGCCGAGAAAGTTGAACGTCTCCGGTTTCCCTTCTCCACGCCACTGTCGTTGGTCGATCGCATACGGACCGAACTCCAGCAGTCGCGTTTTCTCGGGATGCAGTTCCAGGCTGAACTTTTGCATTCTCTCGATCAGTTCCGCCCAGAACCGTACGGCATCCGACTTCGCCTCGAAGCCCACCACGATATCGTCAGCAAACCTCACGATGATCACGTCACCGCTGGCTTGTTTCCGACGCCACGCTTGGGCCCACAAGTCGAACACGTAATGAAGATAAACGTTAGCCAGCAGCGGCGATGCACTGCCGCCCTGGGGCGTCCCTTCTTCCGTCCGTATTCGTTCCCCACCCTCCAACACGCCGGCATTCAACCATTTCTGGATGAGCCGCACGACGCGTCGGTCCGCAATCCGATGCTCGATGAACTTCACCAGCCATTCGTGCGAAAGCGCATCGAAAAAGCGGTGAATGTCCAGAGCTGAGACCTGGTGGAGGTCCTGTGCGCAGAAATGCCCGCCAGACTTTTGCCCGGCGGGCACAGTTAGCGGGATTTCCTGATGTGGCGGACACTGTGACCCTGGACCAGATGAAAGAGCTCTTCCGCCAGATTCTTGGTGTGATCGCCGGCGCGTTCAAATGCCTGCGCCATCAACAGCAGGTTGGTTACCTCGTAACTCCTGCGGCCCGCTCCTTTTTCCAGGTACTGCCGGAACACGGAATGGCAGACTTGATCCATGTCGTAGTCCATCTTGATCACCGATTCAGCCAGTGCCAGATCGCGGCCCACAAATCCCTGATGGACTCGAACCAGCATTTCCTGCAGAACCTGGGCCATCTCGATCAAAAACGCGGACTCTTTCGAATTTAGCGGCGCTGGCAAGCCATGAATCCGCCGCACCACCGACCAGATCAAGTCGCCGACGCGCTCGAGATCGATGGTGAACTTCAGGCAGGCGAGGAGTTCGCGCGCCTCGGCTTCGGGCACATGGGTGACAGCGCCGGGAGTGGCGTCATCGACCTGCCGTTCGATCTGGTCCAGCTCCTTTTCGCATTGTCGGACTGCCAGAAAGGCGATTTGCGAGCCGGTCACAATGTAATCGCGGGCATTGAAGGCAGCGTCCTTGGCAATGAGGCAGGCGCGCAGGGCGGTGTCGATCGCCTGTTTGCTGGCTTCTGACTTCTCCTTGCGTGATCGCTTCATGGCTGGCGCCGAGGAATTCAGGCTAGCAGAGTCGGAGCACCGGGGCCAGTCCACCCCGCAACTGGGAACTGGAAACTGGTTTTATTGAATCTGTCTCCACCAGAACTGCCGCAGCGTGCAGCAATTGAGAATCGTCGAATGCGCCAGTGTGGCATCTCCATCGGCATGCGCTGCCAGGGATTTGGAAATCCGATACTTTCTGTGACGCTCAACGTCAAAGGCCGCGGGCGAGGGCGCCCGCGCCAGCACGGCTGACTTATACTTGCCGGGGGCAACTGGCCCGCTACGGAGATTCCACCACGATGGTGACCGGCAACGTCCAGGCTGTGGAGCTGGTTTTCCTGTTGCTGTTGCTTTTCGTAGTGGCGTTCGGAGCGCTTGCCCGGAGGCTTCAGGTTCCCTATCCCATCGTGCTGGTGATCGCGGGAGGGCTGCTCGGCTTCGTTCCCGGAATTCCGAGAATCACGCTGAACCCGGACCTCATCTTCTTCGTAATTCTTCCGCCTCTTCTCTATTCTGCCGCCTGGGTCACCTCGTGGCGGGAGTTCTCTTACAACCTGGTCAGCATTCTGCTTCTGGCCTTCGGCCTGGTCATTTTTACTGTGATTGGAGTAGCAGAGAGCGCGCAGTGGTTATTTTCCGGCTTCGACTGGAAACTCGGGCTGGTCCTGGGCGCCGTCATCGCGCCCACCGATGCCATCGCGGCCACGTCGATTGCGGAGCGCGTGGGCATTCCCAGGAGAATTACCGACCTGATCGAGGGCGAGAGCCTGGTGAACGACGCCACTGGCCTCCTGGCTTTGGAATTTGGCATCGCCATCGTGCTGCGCAACGAAACTCCAACTTTCTCCGGCGGCATCGCTCGCCTGGCTTACCTGATCGTTGCCGGTGTGAGCGTAGGCCTGATCACCGGCTGGATCGTGAACTGGATCGAACGTCGTATCGACGATGGCCCAATCGAAATCGCGATCAGCATATTGGTTCCCTACGCGGCCTATCTGACGGCGGACAGACTCCATGCCTCCGGCGTGCTCGCGGTCGTGGTTTGCGGACTTTATCTCAGCCGCCGAAGTTCCGGATTTTTCTCTCCCCAAGTGCGCCTGCAGGCCTGGGCGGTGTGGGGGGCGCTCGATTTTATCCTCAATGGCCTGGTCTTTGTCTTGATCGGACTGCAACTGCCCTACGTCCTGGCAGGAATTCACCAATACAGCCACCGCACTCTCTTCCTGTATGGCGCCCTGTTCAGCGCACTGGTGATTGCCTTGCGGATGGTGTGGGTATTTCCCGGGGCCTATGTCGCCTACTGGACTCGCACCCGCCTGCTTCACCAGAAACTGACTTGCCCTCCGGCGCGGGGAATCTTGATCCTGGGCTGGACCGGCATGCGCGGCGTGATCGCGCTCGCGGCCGCCATCGCGCTGCCTCAGGCCCTGGCGGATGGCAGCCCGTTTCCCCAGCGCAACCTCATCATCTTTCTGGCGTTCTGCGTGATTCTCGTGACCCTGGTGCTGCAGGGACTGACGCTCCCCTGGCTGGTCCGCATTCTGGGCGCCGCCGATCCCCCCGGCTCCAACCTCGAAGAGGAAGCCGCGCGCAGGGAGATACTTGAGACCGCGCTGGCTTTTCTGGATGAATCGCGCCAGAAAGACGCGGGTGAATTCAACGCCATTTACGAGGACCTCACCTCTCACTATCGTCATCGTCTTTCCGACGTCAGTGGAAAAGAAGATACGGAGAGCGTCGCCGGCCCCGAACACCACGAACGTTTGTCTCGTATTTCCCGCGAACTGCTTCGGCTGGAACGGCAAACTGCGGTCCGTTTGCGCAACCAGGGCCGCATCGACGACGAGACCCTGCGGCTATTGGAGCATGAACTCGATCTGCGCGAGGCCGACCCCGGACACGCCTGAGGCGCACTCCTAGACTGGAGCTTCGACCAGCGGTAGAAATACCTGAAAGCGCGTGTCTCCGGGCTTTGAAGTCACCTGGATCGTGCCGCGATGCTTTTTTACGATTCGCAAAACCGTATCGAGCCCCAGGCCGGTTCCCTCTCCTACTGCTTTGGTGGTAAAAAAAGGTTCGAAGATGTGCGCCTTTACTTCCGGCGAAATGCCTGGGCCGTTATCGCCAATCTCGACCACCACGCAGGTGTCATCACGGTAGGTCCGGACCGTCAGTTCACCTTTTCCGCCCATGGCGTCGATCGCATTGTCGATGAGGTTGGTCCAGATCTGGTTGAGTTCGCTGCCGAATGAATTCACCAGCAGGGGGACCTTGTTGTACTCGCGCCGCACCGTCACTCCGCGCTTGAGTTTGTGATGAAGAATGGTAAGCGTGTTCTCCAGGCCCTTGACGATGTCCACATTCTGCGCGGACGTCTGGTCCATGTAGGTGTATTCCTTGACCGCGCGCACCAGGTCGGAAATACGCGACGTACTGCTCTCGATTTCGTTCAACAGATTTGCAATCTCAACCGAGGCTGCGATCCGGACCAGAGCAGCGCGGGCAACGTCCGCGTCCAGGGTCGCAAACAACGACTCCAGAACCTCGGGCTTGATACCCCGGTGCGCCAGATCGGATGCCAGTTGCCAGAGGTCGCTTTGCCCGTGGCTGCGCAACAGGGAATCGATCTGATCTTCCAGGTCGCTGGTGGCCAGCGTGTCGAGGGGATTTTCGTTGGGCTGCAGGAACGATGCTTCCAGCTTCTCGATTTCTGATTTCTGGGCGGCCGTAAGCTCATGCTTTCCCAGTTCCTGGACTGCGCTCTTGATCCGCTGCAGCGCTTCGCGCAGCAGGCTGGTCGCGCGTTTGGCGGCCGAGGCGGGATTGTTGAGTTCGTGGGCCAGGCCCGCGGATAACTTCCCTAAGCCAGCCAGGCGGTCGCGCTGTTGCTCCACCCGCGTGACCTCGCGGATACGGTCGGCCATGACGCCCACCAGTCGCTGGGTGAGCTCCGGCATTTTCTGTATCAGTTCCGGAAAACGCGCCGAGGGAAATTTCAGGATGCGCCCCTCCGTGAGCGCCCGCCCGGTTATCACCGATTTCTTCATTCTGGAGAAAGGCAGCACGCCGGTGACGTCGCCGGCCGCGAACGGAATTACAAAGCTTTCTCCGTTGATGTCGCCGCGCGCCTGCAGTTCTCCTTCGAGGACCACCACCATCGAGTCCGCCAGATCTCCCAGTTGCGAATACACATCTCCCGGCTTCAGCGTTATCTCCTGGACCTGGCTGATGAACCAATCCAGTTGATCGTCGGGCAAACCCTCAAACGCCGGGACGCGCAGCAGTTCTGATTTTTCGACCATTCGCTCCTACACCTTGCTTAAGTACTGATGAATAAACTGCACCGCCACCGATCCTTCTCCCACTCCGGATGCGACCCGTTTGACCGAACCATGCCGCACATCGCCGACGGCAAAAATGCCGGGCACATTCGTCTCCAGCAGAAAGGGGTCCCGCTCCAGCCCCCAGCCCTTGGGCCGTTGCCCGTCGCGTATCAGGTCCGGGCCAGTCAGGATGAAACCGCGCTCATCGCGCTCGATCAGCTCCGCCAGCCAGTCGGTCTGCGGCAGCGCGCCAATAAAGATGAACATTGAACTGGCCGCCACGCGCTCAATTTTGTTGGTGTCCGAGCATTGCACCGAAATTTCTTCCAGATGGGTTTCTCCGTGGGCCTCCACCACGCTGGCGTGGGCCCAAATCTGAATGTTGGGAGTCTCCTTGATCTGGTCGATCAGATACTGCGACATAGTGCTGGCCAGCGATTCCCCGCGCACCAGAATGACGACGCGCTCCGCGTACTTGGCGAAGTTCATGGCCGCCTGGCCCGCCGAATTTGCGCCGCCCACAACGTAAACAATTTCGCCTTTGCAGGACAGGGCTTCGGTGGCGCCGCCGCCGTAGTAGATGCCCGCGCCCTGCAGCCGGGCGATGCCCTCCGCCTCAAGCTTGCGCCACTGCACCCCGGTCGAAATCATCAGAGCGTGGCACGAGATTTCGTTTCCGTCCGCCAGCTTGAGGATCCGGTAAGACCCTTCCGTACGAACATTGACGGCTTCGAGCGGCGACAGGATCTCCACTCCAAAACGCTGGGCCTGCACCACGGCGCGGCGCGCCAGATCGTTCCCGCTGAGCCCCGCCGGAAATCCCAGATAGTTCTCGATGCGGGAACTCATTCCCGCCTGGCCACCGGGCGCCTCCCGCTCGATCATTACAGTGTGCAGACCCTCGGACGCGCCATACACCGCGGCTGCCAGACCCGCTGGCCCTCCGCCGACGATTGCGAGATCATAAAAGTCTGTCTGCGCCCGGGTCCGCAACCCAACCTTCTTTGCAACATCCGCCGGAAGGCTCTCCAGCAGCTTGGTTCCATCCGGAAAAAGCACAACCGGAAGCTCAGCCGCCTCCGGCCCGAGCGCCTCCAGCAGCCGCCTGGTCTCCGGATCGTGGGCGGAAATCTCCACATCGATCCACTGGTAGGGAACATGATTGCGGGCGAGGAAATCCCGCAAATCATACGAGCGCGGCGACCAGCGCGTGCCCAGTACGCGAATGCCTTCGTAAGCGGGACGATAGGAAGCCTGCCAGTCATCCAGCATGTCGTCGAGCTGGGGATACAGATGCTCCGTCGGAGGGTCCCAGGGTTTCAGAAAAAAATAATTGATGTTGGCCTGATTGATGGCGCTGATGGCGGCACTCATGTCGGCATAAGCGGTCAATAATGCCCGCTTCGCCTTGGGGAAAATCCGCATCCCCTGCTGCAGAAACTCCACGCCATCCATGCGCGGCATGCGCTGGTCGGCCAGCAGCAGGGCCACGCTGTCATTCCGCACCTTCAACTGCTTCAGCAGGTCGAGCGCCCCTTCGGGGGAATCGCTTCCAATCACCCGGTATTCCGCGCCGTATTTCGAGCGCAAATCGCGCTCGATCGACCGCAACACGTCAGAGTCATCGTCCACGCTCAATAAAATTGGCTTCGCCATGATTCAGTCCCAGCTTTAATGATGGAGGTAATTCTAGACTTCTGAAGACCTGGATCGTTTATAGATGCAGGAAACCTCTGCCCGGCACCACAGTTTTCGCGGCCCCAGCCGTAGGGGCCCTGGCCGAGCTAGCGCAGTTCATTGTCCGGTCGAATCGGAACACTTCAACCCTGCAACATCGTGATGCCAGGGGTCCTTCGACTCCGACAGTTCATTCGCAAGCGACTGAACTGTCTGCGCTCAGGATGACACGGGGAGGTTAACGCTCTGCCGCCGCCAATTCTCTTTCCGTGCTGGGTTCGTACTCGACGATATATCCGGCAACCGCGCTCGCCGCCACGGTGAGCGGGCTGGCCAGGTACATCTGTCCCGGCCCGCTGCGGCCGGGGAAGTTGCGGTTCTGCGCGCTGATCACCACTTGCTCCGGACGCGTGGTCACGCCCGGCCCGGCGTTGATGCAGGCGCCACAGCTGGGCTCGATCACGTGCGCGCCCGCCTTCTGAAAAATGTCCAGATAGCCTTTGCGAATACAGTATTCGCGCGTCTCCTGGGACCCAAACTGAATATAAAATTTTACCGAATCCGACACACGCTTGCCCTGCTTCAGCGCATCGGCCAGGACGCGGGCGTACATATCCATGTCTTCGTTCTTGCCGGCGGTGCAGGTGCCGCCGTAAGCCAACTCGATCGGCACCGGCGTATGCAGGTCGCGAACGTATTTTCCGTTACCGGGATCGCCAGGGGTTGCCACCATGGGTGTGATCTCGGCGGCGTCGAGTTCGATGGTGTGCGCGTACTGGGCGCCGGGATCACTGTACAGGCCCTCGATCATCGATTCGGCCTTCTTGCGCTCCATGCCGCGGCGCTCCACCAGAAAATCGACCGCCTTACGGTCGGGTGCGACGATGCCGGTAAAGCCGCCGATTTCGGCTGCCATGTTGGTCATGGTGGCGCGTTCGTCCACGCTCAATTCTTCGATGGCTTCGCCGGCATACTCCATCACCTTGGCCAGGGCCTTGCCGCTGCGCACGTAGTCGAGGCTGAGAATTTTCAGGATGAAATCCTTGGCGGTGACATTGGGATGCTTCCTGCCGCGAATGGTGATCTTCACCGATTCCGGCACTTTGATCCGCACGTCTTTGGTGATCCAGGAGTTGAACACATCGGTGGTGCCGATGCCAAAGGCCACGCATCCGATCGCGCCCACGTGCGGAGTGTGCGAATCGGAGCCGATATTGAGTTGTCCCGGCAGGGCGTAGCTCTCCAGCACGATGGAGTGGCAGATGCCTTCCGAGCCCTTGCGGTCTTTCAATTCGCCGTGCAACTTGATTCCCTGCTTCGCGGCGAAATCCTGCTGCTTCAGCTTGAGCTGCGTGGCCAGGTCGAGCAGGCCGAGTTTTTTCTTTTCTTCCGAGATCACTTCATCGAGGAAGGTCAGGTGATCACGGAAGAACAGAATGCTGGCAGGATCGTTGACCCTGGCGTCCTTGCCGACGTAACGCTCGAAGAAGATGGCCGCCATGGGCGTGACGTATTCGTGACTGAAGCGCAGGTCGGCGCGGGCGAAGCCGGTGTCGCCGGGCTTTACGGCAGCGAGTACATTCGTGGCGGAGCTTTGCTCCGCTGGACGGGGGACGCCCGTCCCTTCATCCATTTGAGGATCCAGCATGTGGCGGGCGAAGATCTTTTCCGCAACGGTCATGGGCCGCTTCGCCGTTTTGATGGGCGGGAGAAACACTTTTTTCTGCAGGCGCGCCACATTGAAGGGGAAGAGGCCGCCGTATTCGATTACCTGCCGCGTGATCTCGTCTTCACCAGCGGTAAATTCGGCGAGCGGAATTTCCTCGCCCGCCCGGACTTTATCGATGAGCGAGAAATTGGTTGAAGTCAGCAGGCCCAGGTTCTGACAGTTCTGTTTGTAAATGCGTTCGATGTTTTCTGCGATCACCAGCTGGATTCCCGCGCACATCTCGGCGTACGGTGATTGCTCCCGGCTGGACCCCTTGCCCCGCCGCTTGCCGCTGACGGCGCATACGAAGCCGCCTTGCTTTACCGCGCTCCGTCCGACGGGCAGCATGTCGCCGCACTTCAGGCCGAGGTAGGGGATCTCGCCCAGGGTTTCATCGAAGTAAAAACAGTAATGCGCGGGCGTGATCTCGTCGGTCGAAATGTCGTCGCGCAACTTGGGATTGTTGGCCGGATTTTTATTGTCCCAGGGCAGGTCTTCGCCGGCCAGCTGGCGCTTGATCAGTTCGGGGTCTTCGGTGAGGAAAAGAACTCGCCCCTGCAGGCGGACTCTGTCGGGGCGTTTGTCGATCTTGCGATCCAGAAGCGAGGTGATCACGCTTCTATTTTACCGCTCGGGCCTCGGTAGTAGTGGCGGAAAGTGTCATGACGTTACCGAACAGTTCTGTTCCAGCCCCCAGGAGAAGCTTTAACCACAAAGGACACGAAGGTCCACTAAGGAATTCCTTCGTGAACCTTCGCGTCCTTCGTGGTTAAAGTCTTGCACTGCGTGCAGCGCCGATTGACCTAGTGGTGACCGTGTTTGTGGTCGTACTCTTCGCCTGCGGAAATGGCCACGCTCAGCCTGTTTTCCTTAGGGGCGAGCGGACAGGTGGCGTAAGGCGTGACCGCGCATGGAGGATTGTAGGCGCGATTGAAGTCGAGCACGACTGTGCCGTTGGTCACGGGACCGGTCTGCAGGAAGCGGCCACCGGGATACGTATCAGTCTTGCCGGTGGGATCGCTGAAGACGAAGAACAGGCCTTTAGCGGCGTCGCCTCCCAGATCGGTCAGCCGGAGTTCCTGGCCATTGAGTTTGAAGACTGCGGTCCCGGCGATCGGCGTTGCGGAGACATCGCCCAGCACGTTGGGCACCTCGACCGTCTGTTTGCCGTCCGAAGGCAGAAAGGTCGCAGTGACGCGATACGACAAGTCCAGGGGAAAGAATTGGGCCCCGCGGAATTGACGAACCGCGTCGCTGTCCAGATCTTTCAGCCGGATTCCGACGCGCTCGCCGCGAATGATCGCATGAAACCGCAAATTTCCCAGCTCGACCACCGTGGGTTCGCCCGTCGTATCCGGCTGAAGCACGGCCGTGGTAGCCGGTTTGCCGGCAATTACCACGTTCACACCTGGAGCCAGCTTTACGGTCACGACCTGGCCTTGCAGGTTGAATGATCCAGCGTGGGCGGGCCCTTTGGGAAAGACGATGGCATTTTTCGCATCGGTGCCAAAGCTGTTCTCGCCCGACTTGAGCCAGTAGAGCCCGGCCAGGGGCAGCCATTCCTCTTTGAGATCGTCGAGGAGTTCGCCCTTCCACTTCTCGAATGACTGCTGGTAGGCAGAGTCAACCGCGACCGGCTTGTCCGCCGCAGACGCGACCCGGCAGGACAACGAGACAGCGAACACGGCCAGCATAACCGCGAGCTTCCAGTTCATATACGATCTCTCAATTTTTTCACCACTGCGCGACGCCCGCCCCGGGATTACTTTCGATACTCTTGAACATCGGGCAGAGCTTCCAGTCCGCGGCCGGCGAAAATTTCCGCAAATTCGTGGAGCAGGGCCGGATGCAACAAACCATTCGATGCCAGGGTCTCACGACTGTTGAGTTGGAAGGGGCCGCCTTTGAAATCCGTCACCTTGCCGCCGGCTTCTTCGACAATCAGCACGCCCGCGGCCGTGTCCCAGGGATTGAGATTGAACTCCCAGAAACCGTCGAAGCGCCCGCTGGCCACGCAGCACAAGTCGAGCGCGGCCGAACCAGCCCGGCGCACGCCGTGGGTGCGTAACGTGATCTGGTGATAGAAGTGAATATTCGGGTTCTTATGCCGCTTGTGACTGGGAAAACCAGTGGCCACCAGGCATTCGGACAGGTTTGCAATCTTCGAAACCTGAATTCGCTGCTGATTCAGCCAGGCGCCGCTGCCCTGTTCGGCTGAGAACAGCTCGTCGCGCGTGGGGTCGTACACCACGCCGGCAATCAGCCGGTCCTTGTGCTGCAGTCCCAGCGAAACGCAGAACACCGGAAAGCCGTGGGCGAAGTTGGTGGTGCCGTCGAGCGGGTCAACGAACCAGCGATAGTCGCTGCCGGTATCGATCAGGCCCTGCTCCTCGCCGAGAATATCGTGAGCCGGCCAGCGCGCTTTGATGCGCTCGCGGATCAGTATCTCGGACTTGCGGTCGGCCACGGTGACCAGGTCCGCATCGCCTTTGTACTCGACCTTGACATGCTGCTGGAAATATCCCATCAGCAAAGCACCAGCTTCGCGGGCAATTTCCGCCATGCCGGGAACAAATTCATTGTGATTGAGGTGAGTCATGAATGACGTTCTGTTCTTTGCGATCTTTGCGGAATTTCTTCGCGTCCTTTGCGGTTACGCCTTCCGCGTGCGTCCGGAAAATCTTTAACCGCAAAGGACGCTAAGAAATTCCGCCAAGGACGCAAAGAAAATCGCCGGTCTTACTTGCGTTTGGCGCCGTCCTCCGAGATGTACATGATCTCGTGCTTGAAGATAAACAGGTTGGGCTGGTCTTCGCGGGTCAGCCTGACCATATTCTTGTCGTAGTATTCGATCCAGCCGCGAACCACTTCACCGTCCGCCAGCTTGATGGTGACGGGCTTCTGCTTCTCTCCCAGAGACTTCAGGTATACCGCTTCCTCCGATGTCTGTTCGGGCGGGGCGGGCCTTCCCTTGCGGGAAGCGCCGGGCGATCCTTGTCCTTGAAAAGGCATAGCCGATATCTTACACGCTGCCCGTGTGGGTCGGACACTCCCTTCGACTGCGCTCCGGGCTGGCTTTGTCCGACCGGTAGTGGCCCAGTTTGGAAACCATGAACCACGAAGGGCACGAAGGTACACGAAGGAAACCCTGGAAAACGGAACCTTCGTGATACTTCGCGTCCTTAGTGGTTCATGCACTTGTCGTGTCATACCACGAAACTGACCCACGACCCACTACCTCGAGGCCTTTGATCTGGACTCTAAAGGGTCCAAGAGGAAACCGGTCGCTAGAAAGTAAGCCGCACTGCGAACTGGAACTGGCGCGGGGCGCCTAGCGAAAACACGCCCGACCCGGGACCGATGCGACTGGTCGCCCGTTCCGAAGCCACGGTGCCGTTCACCGAACCCACCGTGCCGTTCAGCGCCCCGCTCAGACGGTTGCCGGGACCATCGAAGTTGGCGAAGTTGAGAACGTTAAAGGCCGACACGCTGGGCTCCAGAACAAAACGGTCTCCGAACTTGAAGGGCCGGGCCAGGGTCAAATCCAGGGTACGCATCCAGCCCAGGCTTACGTTTCCCGCGGGAGCGGCTGCGATGCTGGGCGCATCCGCGCCGAGTTGCAGCAATTGCGTTCGCGAAAGCAAACCCGCATTGACCAGGGCCTGGCCTGCCGGAGTCAGCCGGTCGCCGAAATTGGCGTTGTAGTTCTGGATGACGGTGTTCAGTTGAGTGGCGGTGACCGCGCGTCCAAATGTCCCGATGTTGGTTCCCGGCAGGATGTCGCCGTAGGAACCGGAACCGGTCTGGCTCTGCCCGCCGAAGGAGCCGTCGCCGCCCACATCAGTGCGGAAAATCTCTCCTCCTACTCCGCCACTGGCGGGGAGAAAGAGGGTCTGTGGCAAAGGCGAGGCAAACTGCGCCATCAGGCCCAGGCGGACGCCGCGAGGCAGGTCCAAGACCGAGCCCACGGAAAACTGGTGCTTGCGGTCCTGCGATGCGGAACCGAAGTACGAGGTCGGGTGGTTGAAGTCCGCCGCCAGGGGCAGCAGGTCCTGGTCGCCCAACCCTTCCGGAGTGTTGCTGCGAAAACTGGAGTGCGTGTAGGCAGCCTGCAAAGTCCCGCCTACCACTCCACGTACCGGATTGGTGACGTGAGTGCGCAGCGCAACTTGCACGCCGCTGTAGAGCGAGCGGCCGGCGGGGAAGAACATCGTGTTGCGTCCCACCAGGGGATTGATTCCGGCAAAGGCCGCTCCGGTATCCGGAGTCAAGCCAAACAAGGATGCGGGCGCGCCCGCCAGGAATTGGCCGCCGGAATCCAGTCCGTTGCCGGCGAAATCGGCAATGCTGGCGCCGGGCACCGCGGCCAGGTAGCAGTTCACGGCAGTCTGCGAACTGGCGCCGGCGCTCCCGGCGGGTGCACAAGCCGCACTTAGCGGGTTCCCCGCCAGCGTGTTGTTGATCGCATTCAACGCCGCATTCGTGTTCAGGTGCGACGCATCTCCCACATGGTTGGTGTCATACCCGACCAGATAATGCGTACCCTCGTTGCGCACATAGTCCACGCTGAACAACGTGGTCTGCCAAAACTGTTTCTGCAAGCCGATGTTCATCTGCAGGGAGCGCGGAGTCTGGTAGGTGGGCGCCAGCAGGCCTTGCTGGCTGTTGAGCGCCTGTCCCAGGTAGCTGGGATTGGGAGAACTGGGAGTAAGCGCGGCATTGGCGGCCTGGAAGGCGGTCTGCAAATCCGCAATCGCGGTCGCCACGTTTCCGATGGGCTGCCCGCACAGACCCGCTGCGCTCTGGGCAAGATTGCCGGGAAAAATAACTACGCTGTGACTGGCACAGGGGTCGTTGGCCTGGGCGTTGAACTGTCCATTCGCCAGGCGGGCCACGCGATCCACGAGCAGGTTGCTGAATACGTTGTTGTCGTAGTACATGCCGATACCGGCGCGGATGACGGTCCGTCCACTCTTCCCCGGGTCCCAGGCCAGGCCCAGCTGCGGCGCGAAGTTCAGATTGGGCTGGCGCACCCTTCCGCCGAGCCCCGAGTTTCCTCCAAAATGAGTAAGCAGATCGCCGTCGCTGCAAGGCGCCTGGCTTCCATAAGAAGCGGCGACCGCCGAGCACGGAATGGCGGGCAGATCGGAATCACTGCGTCCCGTGTCACGAACGTACTGCACTCCAATCGTCGCGGTCAGGTTGGGAAGTATCTTCCAGCTGTCCCCCAGGTACGCCTGCATGCGGGTATCGCTGAAGCCGCCGCAGGACGACCCGAAGGCTGACTTTTCGCTGAAGCAGTTGAAGCCGTTCCCCAGCGTGATGCTCTTCACGGGATAGTTCAGGGGATTGCCGGCGCCTCCTGCGAAAGGCCCGGTGGCCGCAAACAGCACCGCATCCGCGCCCGTGTCGGAACCTACCTGCGGAGCCAGACCAAAAAGATTGGCGGAAATCAGAGTGTCGATCTTGTTCACCGCCACCCCGAAGCGAAACGTATGCTTCTGCCAGGTCCGGGTGCCATCGTAGCGGGCCTGCAGGTTGGCTTGCCTGGTCTGCTGCGGGGCCTGGGGGTTGGGACCACTGGCGAATCCGGAGCCGCCGGTGAAATTCAGGCTGAGCCCGGGAGCGGGGTTGAGAATATTGGCTCCCGCCGCCGCATCATCGATGTTATTGGAGTAGCGATCGTAGGCGAAGCGAACGCTATGGAGATAGGGTCCGCGGGTGAAATCGAAGCCGAGACCGTTTCCGTACGTGGTGTCGCGACTCTTCAGCGGCTGGTAGTTGCTGCCGCCGAAGGCATTGACGTCGCTGCCATTGTCGTAGGTAAAACGGTAGAACGCCTGTGACTGGGCGGAAAGCTTGTAATCGAGACGGGCCGCCACCTCGGTCTCGTGGAAGGGAGCCTTATAACTTCCATCCAGAACATCGAAGGGCGCATTGAAGATGGCGGGAGCGTAGAGGTCCTGCTTGAAATATTCTCCTGACAGAAAATAAAAGAGTTTGTCTTTCTGCCATGCGCCGCCCACGTCTCCGCCGAAAACCTCGCGCGAGTAGGAGTTGTGCTGGCCTCCGGGAAAATCGGCGTTCCCGGCCGCCTGGTCGCGGAAGTTGCCGAACACCTGGCCGTGCAGATCGTCGCCGCCGGACCTGGTTACGACGTTCACTATGCCCGCGGACGCCAGACCGGAAGAAAGTGGAAGCAGCGACTGGCCGACTTCGACCTCCTGGACAGCGCCCACCGGAACATTCCTGGTGGTGGCGCCCACGACTTCGTCCGTGATGTCCAGGCCATCCAACTGCATCCGGGTGGTACGGCCATTGCGGCCGACCACGGAGGTGGCAGTGAGACCGCTCTTGGAAGGCGCCAGCACCGCGCCGTCGAGCAATTGCACTCCCGGCTCGAGCGGAGTCAGATCCAGAAACTGCCGGTCGGTGGGAACCTCCTCCATCTGCGCGGTACTGACCGCGCCCCGAACTTCCGCGGATTCGGTGTCCACCAGTTTGGCCGAAGGAGCGACCACGCGCAGCAGCCTGACGTCGCCGGTCGCCGTCCCGGAAGGCTGAATTCTGATCAGAAGATCGGCGGGCTGAAACCCTTTGGCCTCGACGTGCAGAACATATTCTCCCGGAGGGAGATCGCGGATGGCATAGGTGCCGGCCGGGCTGGTTGTGGTGTGGGAGGATTGTCCCGTAATTTTATTGGTGATGGTAAGGTCGGCTGCGCTGATCGACGCGCCTTTAGGCCCGGTTATCGTCCCGGAGACATTTCCGGTGGACTCCTGGGCGTAGGCCAACGACGAAAGCACGAGCAGGACCGCGATGGCTCCCGCCCACAGACCTGACCGCCTGAAGACGGAACCGGCACAACCAGTATTCGACATTCGTCTGGCTAACCTTCCTTGGAAACAGCAATCCTACAAGATTTTCACAACAGAATTTGTCCCGTCAACCGCCGCCGCGTGTAGGGCGCCCTCGCCCGCCGCCTTCGACCTGGACTTGTGCGGCTGTTCAACAGGCAACAATCAACTCTCACATCAAAATCAACTTCAAAGGCAGCGGGCGAGGGCGCCCGCACCACACGCTTCCCCTAATGCGATTTGGAGGTGTAGTAGCCCGTCCGGTGACGCACCTTGAAGCCGGAATCTGCGGGCAATCCTGCGACCGTTACCTGGATGCGACGGAACTCCGAATCAGAAATGCGCTGCGAAGGATAGTACGCCAGCAGGTACTGGGTGCGCAGCTCATCGCTGATCTGGCGAAAGGCTTCGTCAAGCTGCGGCAACGATGACGCGTAGAAATACTTGCCGCCCGTGTCCGCGGAAAGCTGGATCAGGGCGTGCTCGCCGCCGGTGTCGCGGCCCGCACTGGCCTCGATCGGCACTATGATAATGCTGTAGAGAATCGCTTCCGCGGTCTCGGCGGCGCGCACCGCCTCCTGGTAATCCACCTTGCTCATGGTATCGCCGCCATCGGTGATCACCACCATCACCTTGCGGCCCACCCGCGGTTCCAGCGCCTGCGAACCCAGAAACAGCGCATCGTACAGCGCCGTGGCCGAGCCCATGCGAATCCGGTCAATGCCGCGGTCGATCACCTTGAGGTCGGAAGTGAAGGAGGTCACCTCACTCACCGTCTCGCTGAACTGGTAGAGAGACAAGGCGTCCACCGGGCGCAGTATGGCGTGGGCGAAACGGCGGGCGGAAGCCAGTTCGAGCGGCAGGTCCTTGCGTGTACTGAGGCTGGTGTCTATGGCCAGCACAATCGAAAGCGGCAAGGCCGATTCCTTGTCGAAGACCGCGATCTTCTGCTCCCGGTCGTCTTCCTTCAACTGGAAATTGTCTTTTTTCAGGGATGCAATGGGCGCCCCGTGATCGTCGGTTACAGTGACGAAGACGTTCACCAGCTTGACGTCAACCTTGAAAGTGGGATCGGACTCCTGAGCCACGGAGACAAGGCACAACGCCAGCAGAAGACCTGCAGTCACAACCTGTTTCATCTGGAGGTTTAAATCACTTGCCTGTGCGCTCTTGGCGCCGCTGTGCGGCGTCCGTGCGACAAATTGTAAATACACGCTGCGGAGAACACAGCCTAACCGGCTGGTCACTTAGATGCACGCCCCCCGGAATGGGTGCCTTGAGGGCTGGCAATCTCATCCGGGAAGGGCTCACCGTCGGCCCAGACCGCGCCATCTTCGAAGTGCTCCTTCTTCCAGATGGGCACCGTGCGTTTAAGGGTATCGATCAGCCACCGGCAGGCATCGAATGCGGCCGCGCGATGGGCCGAGGTCACCACGATGAGCACGCTGGTCTCGCCGATTTCGAGGCGTCCCAGGCGGTGAACGACGGCGACATCGCGAATCTTGAACTCAGCCAGCGCCCGCCCCGCCAGTTCCTCCATCTGCCTGAGCGCCATTTCCTCATAGGCTTCGTAGTCCAGGTAGAGGGTGCGGCGGCCGCGAGTGTGGTTGCGAACCATGCCCTCGAACACGGCGGCAGCGCCGTCCTCGGGATGCTTGATCTCTTTCAAAATGCCAGCCGTGTTGATGGTCTCGCGGACGATGGCCGCGCGGCCGTGACTTTCCGATCCTCCGCTCACCGGGGGCAGAAGCGCGACTTCGTCGCCTGGCCTCAGCCTGGTGGAGGGTCCGGCGTATTCCTGGTTCACCGACATGGCGAGCGACGACGCCGACTCTTTCAGGCGGGGAATGATTTGCTCGTAGTGGCTGAGAACATCTCCGAGTGTGGCATTTTCGGGAAGGCTGAGTGAGTCGCTCGGCTTGCCGGCGAGGTCTTTGAGAATGCCGAAGAACAGGACGCGGATTTGCATGGGAAACCAGTTCCCGGTTTCAAGTTCCCGGTTGTCAGTAGTCTATCGTGCGGGGGATCGATTTGGTGGCAGGCAAAAGAAATTGCCAGCCCCCGGTTGGAGACTGGCAATCCCGACGCTATCAACCCATCACTTCTGCGGTTTCGGCCGGTTCTCTTGCGGATGCGCCTGTGTACGGTTCTGCGCAGGTGCAGCCTGCGGGCGTTGCTGTTGCCAGTTGCGGAATTTGTTCTCATCGTCCCGCGCCTGGGCAGCGCTTCTTTCCCGCACCGGCGGCGCGGGCTTGGCTTGGGGATGCGACCAGCCTTGCGCGCCCCGGCCAGTGTCGTTCTGGTTGACCACGCCCTGCGGAGGACGCACTGGTTCGGCCACCCGCGGCGCAACCATCGGCTGCTGCGGACGCGCCTCCGGACGAGGCACGTTGGCCGGGGTGGCTCGCTCCGCCTCAACCGGACGCACCGGCTGTTGCGGACGCGCCACCGGACGTTCGTTCCCCTGGGGATTATTCACTGGCTGAGGACGCGCGTTGGGCTGCTCGGTGCGCACATTCACTGCCTGCCCCTGTCCGAAAGGCTGCCGGGGCGGCGCCGGCTTTTGGGTTGCAACCACCCGGCGGTTCACAATCGCCTGCGGCGGCTTGAACCTGGCGGGAGCACCGGAACCCAGCACGCTGGCCCTGACCGGTTGCACCTGCACATCGCGCTCGACTCGCGCATCCGCCATCTGCCGCGCGTCGAAGTGTCCCAGGTTTCGCTGCACCGGACGCGCGTTGACGAACGTGTCGCGCGAAACCAGTGTCACACCATTGTTCACCCGCTGATTGACGTACGTGATGCTGGTGACATTGCGCGGGTTCGAGTTGTACACGTTGTAAACGTTCGTCACTCGCGTGACGTTCACCACGGTGTTGGTTACGTTGACCCGCTCCACGTACCCGCGGCTGCCCCGATAGTAGGGCATGTACACTTCGCCCGGAGCCAGCGGGAACCAGCCCACGCCCGGGCCTCCGCCGATTGAAATACTCACTCCTCCGACAAAAGCCACCAGAGCGGGGGCATATACCGGCCTGACCGCTACCGGCCCCGGCACCCAGCACCATCTGTTTTCGGCATAAGCCCAGCGTCCGTAGTGGAAGGGTGCGAAGCCCCAGGGCTCGTCGTCCACCCAGGTCCAGCCCCAGGGACTGATGTAGGCCCAATGACCGTCGCGATATGGCGCCCAATCGGAAGCCACACTCGACGGGACCCAGACCGTTCCGTAGCCCGCGACATACTGCCAGTGGCCGTAGTCGTCGAGGTCTTCGTAGCCGGTCATCTCCGGTGAAACGTAGTTGGCGGATTCAGCGCCGTCTTCACGGTGGTCGCGCTGAAACGCCCAATTGTCGAAATCATCGGCGCCCGGCAGTTGCGCGATGTCATAGTCCAGTTGATCCGTGCCGGAGAAACGCGCCGACTGGCCGGCCACCACGGTGTAGGAGTATCCGCCGCCCGTGACTTCGCCGCGTCCAGTCCACACGCTCACGTTGGTGACATTCCCGGCGCTGTCCACATCGATGCGGTATTCGCCGGTGCGCTGCAGATTGAAGGCGAGATTGGGAGTGTCCACTTCGACCAGGTCGCCGTCATCGAGATGACGCACGCGCAGCATCAGCGTCCCTTCCGACAAGCGGAGCTGCATGGTGCGGTCATCGAGATCGAGCACGGTCATGCTGGTTTCCGGCGCCAGGCGTATCGCGGTCGAACCCACATGCAGTTCGGCGCGCGCGCCTTCGTCGGTCCAAAGATTGTCGCCACTGGTCAGCGGCCGGTTGGGAACGGCGGCCACCCAGTCGCCTTCTCCGCCCGGCTGAAAGGTAACTGAGCCTTGTGCGTAGTTCAGCCGCGCCACGCGGCTGGGCGGGTCCTGGTCATCATCCTGATCTTGCGCCCGCGCTGTGACGGGAGTGTGCAGCATCAGCAATACGCCCGCCAGGACAACTCCGACTAACCACCTGCGGTATGTCATCGTCTTTGGCATATTGTTCCTCGCTGCGGCCGGAACGGCACCGCTTCCATCTTCCATAAGAATTAAACACCCCGCCGAGGGATTAGTTCTCTATCCTTGAACACGCCCCATCGTGCTGATAAATAGTGGCTTACACGGACAAAAAAATGCCAGCCTCCGGATTGCGGGAAAGCTGGCATGGGATGATGGTAAAGCCTGTATTTACTGTTACTTATGAGGCTCCCTGGGCGCTGAGGACTTTTTCCCGCTCCTCTTCGTCCTGCTTTTCCTCGCTTTGCGTTGCCGGCAGCGCCAACTCGAGCACTTCGAGAATCGTTTTCACGTAGTGAACGCGAATGTTCTCGAGTTGCTCAGGGGTAAGATCTTCTTGCACGTTGGTCTTGTTTTCCGCCGGAAGGATCACGTCATGGACGCCGGCGCGCTTGGCGGCCAGGACTTTCTCCTTCACGCCGCCGATGGGCAGAACGTCTCCACTCAGCGTGATCTCGCCGGTCATTGCGGTCAGCGGACGCACCGGGCGGCCGGTAAGCAATGACACCAGCGCGGTCACCATGGTCACTCCGGCTGAAGGGCCATCTTTTGGAATCGCTCCCGCCGGCACGTGAATATGGATATCGTGCTCGGCGAAGAAATTCTCCTGAATCCCGAGTATGGCAGCGTTCGACCGCACCCAGGTCAAGGCAGCCTGCATGGATTCCTGCATCACCTGGCCGATCTGTCCGGTCATGGTGAAGCCGCCTTTGCCCTTCATGGTGTTGGCTTCGACGAACAGCACGTCGCCGCCGGAAGGCGTCCAGGCCAGTCCCACAACCACGCCGGCGCGTTTGGTGCGTTCGGCAATTTCGCCTTCGCTGCGGACCTTGATGCCGCCCAGGAATTCGAGGACGACTTCCTTGGTCACGATCAGCTTGTCGGTCTTGCCTTCAGCCAGCCGCCGCGCCTGCTTGCGGCAGATGGTGCCGATGTTGCGTTCGAGATTGCGCACGCCGGCTTCCCGCGTGTAGTGCCGGATGATGTAGGCCACGCCTTCTTCCGGAAATTCAATCTGCTCCGCGGTCACGCCGTTCTCTTCAATCTGCCTCGGAATGAGGTATTGAAAAGCGATGTGGACTTTTTCTTCTTCGGTGTAACCCTGCAGTTCGATGATCTCCATGCGGTCGCGCAGCGGCTCCGCGATGGGATCGAGCATGTTCGCAGTGGTAATGAACAGCACCTTCGAAAGATCGAAGGTCACATCCAGGTAGTTGTCCCGGAAAGTGGAGTTCTGTTCGGGATCCAGCGCTTCGAGCAGCGCGGAAGCGGGATCGCCGCGGAAGTCGCGCCCGACTTTATCGATTTCGTCGAGCATGAACACCGGATCTTTGGTCTCGGCCCGGCGGATACCCTGGATGATTTGTCCCGGCAAGGCGCCGATGTAAGTGCGGCGGTGGCCGCGAATCTCGGCTTCGTCGTGCACTCCGCCCAGCGAGATGCGGACGAATTTGCGTCCCAGCGCCCGTGCAATCGACTTGCCCAGCGAGGTTTTGCCCACGCCCGGAGGCCCAACGAAGCAAAGGATCGGTCCTTTCATTCCGGGCTTCAAACGCCGCACGGAAAGATAATCGAGGATGCGGTCTTTGACCTTCTTCAGATCGTAATGATCGGTATCGAGGATTTCCTTGGCCTTCAAAATATCGACTTCGCCGCCGGAGGTCTTGGCCCACGGCAGCGCCGCCAGCCATTCCACATAGTTGCGGGTGACGGAATAATCCGCAGCCATGGGTGACATGCGCGACAGGCGGCCCAATTCTTTTAACGCCTCTTTTTTGACTTCATCGGGCATGCCGGCGTTGTCAATTTTCTGCTTGAGGTCTTCGGTGTCGCGCGCACCCTCGTCCTGCTCGCCCAGCTCTTTCTGGATGGCTTTCATCTGCTCGCGCAAGTAATACTCGCGCTGCGTCTGCTGCACCCGGTCCTGCACCTCGGACTGGATCTTGTTGCGCAGTTGCTGGACTTCGAGTTCTTTTGCAAGATGCTGGTTGATTTTTTCCAGACGCACCCGGACGTCGGTGGTTTCGAGCGTGTCCTGCTTGTCGGCAGTCGAGAGCGACGGCAGCGACGAGGCAATGAAATCCACCAGCCGGCCCGGCTCATCGATGTTCATGGCCACGGTGGAAAGTTCGTCCGACAAAGTCGGAGAGCCCGCCACGATCTGCTGGAACAGAGTAAGAACGTTGCGCTGCAGCGCTTCCACCTCGGAACTCTTGGGCGGAATGGCTTCGGGCACGGAATCCACCCGACCGCGCATGAAGGGCGTCAGCTGCGAGAATTCAGTGAGCCGCACCCGCTCCAGGCCCTCGGCAAAAACAAACAGGCTCTGGTTGGGCATCTTTACTACTTTGTGGACGACGGCAAGCGTTCCCACCGTATAGAGATCGCTGGCCTGGGGGGCATCGACGCGGGCTTCGCGCTGCGCCACCACCACGATGGTCTTGTCTTCGCCCAGTGAATTAATGAGTTGAACCGAGCTCTCCCGGCCCACGGTCAGGGGCAGCACGGCGTGAGGGAAAAGTACCGTATCCCTTACCGGCAGGATCGGCAGAATCCCCGTTTCTTCTTCTTTTGGCTTGGTATTGCGCTCAGTGCGCGTCTTTTCTGCCATATTTCACCTTGAGTGTCTTGTGCTCAAGTTTTGATGACATAAAGGCCCAGAAGGATGCAGGCCCCGCTATTCACTTGAAAGTAATTGAATACTAAACCCTGAGCGGGGAGTTTGTACCCAATCAAAGGTGCTGAGACCGATTAGTGACCATTGGACGCCCGAAACGGGATGTTGACCTTCTTCCTTGTGGGGCGGGCGCCCTCGCCCGCCGCCTTGGACTTGGGACTCGAACGCGAGCAAATCACAATCAAAACCAAATTCAAAGGCGGCGGGCTAGGGCGCCCGCCCCACACAAGCACTTTCAGGCGGCGGGATAGATTCCCAGCACTTTGACCAGGTCGGCTACTTCGCCCAAATGACGCAGTGCGTTGCGCGCGGATTCATCGTCTCCGCGGAGAAAGTCAGCGTAGAACACGTACTCCCAGGGCCGCCCGCGCAGAGGACGCGATTCGATCTTGGTCAGGCTGATGTCGCGCAGCGCGAACACGGCCAGCGCCTTGAATAGCGCGCCGGCAATGTTTTTCACGCTGAAAGCAATCGAGGTCTTATTGGCGCCGGGCAGAATTCGCCGCGCCTTGCGGACCAGGAAAAACCGGGTAAAGTTGCGTTTATCGTCTTCAATGCCGGCCGCGAGAATGTGCCCTTTGTAGGCTTTCGCGGCCTGCGCGCCCGCGATACCGGCGGCATCGCGCAATCCACTTTCGATCACGTGCTTGACGCTGCCCGCCGTGTCATAGAAGGGAGTGGGCTGGATCCGCGGATTTTTGGCGAAGAAGTCGCGGCACTGTTCGAGGGCCACGGGATGCGAGAAAGCCCGGCGCAATTCGGCGCGCCGGACTCCAGGCGGCGCGATCAGGTTGTGCACGATGCGCAATAGAAACTCTTTTTCGATGAACACCTGGCGCGCCAGCAACAGATCAAAATGTTCGGTTACCGATCCGGCGAGCGAATTCTCGATCGGAATCACCGCCGCCGCCACCGAGCCCCGCTGCACCCGGTCGAAGACCTCGACGGAGCGCGCGCAGGAAACGATTTCGCAGCCTGGAACCATGCGTCGAGCGGCTTCGTGGCTGAACGAACCCGCCTCTCCCTGAATCGCAATTTTCATTCTGGTTTGGCCCACCGGGGCAAGTTAGCTGGCTGCGCCGGCGAAAGCAAATCTTTCTTCATGACGAAGGCGTCCACGCCATTGGCATAGTACCGTGGCAGGGTCTTAGCCACGTTGTAGCGATGCCGTTTGTAAAAGGATACGGCCGCCGTGTTGTCCACCGCGGTTTCGAGTACTACGTAATGACAACCGGCGGCACGCAAGCGCTCCTCGGCGGCGTGGAGCAGCCGCGATCCGATCCCGGCTCGCCGGGCGTGGCCCAGGACATCGATGGTGATAATGTGACCGCGGCTGCGGCTCCCGGCCTCGGCCACGATGAATCCCACAGCGGTCCTTGAAGGCTGGACCTTACTCGAAGATTCGCTGATGGTATCGCCCCCGGAAGAGTCTGCCACCAGGACAAACGCGTCCGGCCGCTGGAGATATGTGGCCAGTTCCAGGCGACTGTAGGAAATCCCCGGTTCAAAACACTGCTGGTCGATGCGCCAAAGGGTTTCGAATTCCTCGTGCCGGAAGTCTCGCAGGGTAAATTCCACCCGTTGATTGTAATCGCGGCGCCCGGGTCGATAGGGCGCGCGCCTGATTCAGGACGGTTTAGCCGGACCAGCCGCGGTCTGATAACTTCCCCTGACCACAGTCGTCTGCCTGACGGCCTTCAGGCCGTGAAGGACCTGGCGTGAAGCAGATAAACCGCTTTGCCCCTGCGTTGCTGCCGGTGCGCGCCAGATCCTTCGGGACTGAAGTCCCTCAGGATGACTTCGCTGGAGAGGCTGGAGAGGAATGACCCGCCTGGGGCAAGGAACCTGTTGCGGTACTTGCATCACAAGTCGTAATATCCGTATTGAGGCGCTTGTGGGACGCATGGTGCTCATTGACGCGCTTAGTGCGATCGTCCTGCTGGGGGTGTGGTTTTTCTACTTTGCGCGCTATAACCGGCGCAAGGGCGCCACGGCCCTGCACTGGGTGGAGGCGGCGTGTTCCAGCAAAGGCCAGATGCTGGATGCTCGCTGGCTGGGCGTGACCCAGCTGCACGCACGCTTCGGTTTCTCCGCGCACTGGTTCGATAACGCCCGGGTAACCATCCGCCTGCGGCCCCGGCCCATCCCCTTCAAGTGGTTTGTCAGCATCTGGCACAAGCAAAAGGAAACTCTTACTTTTGAAGCTGACCTGGATTGCGCTCCCGCCTTCCACCTTGATGTGTTTCACCATCGCTGGTTGTCCCAGCGCCACAGCCACCTGTCGTCCCAGCCCCGCGACTGGTCGGTGTCTCATCCCGGGCCGGTCATTCTCACAACCCGCACCCGCTGGACCCAGGAACTCTCCCCCGTGGTCAACACCCTGATGACGGCGCGCGGACACAACCTGATCAGCGTGCGCTTCCGTTCCGAATCGCCCCACATTGCCGCCACCGTCCCGCTCGAAGCGCTGGGCGATGAGCAGGCCGCCGCGGGCTTTCTGAGCGTGCTGCGCGAACTGGCGGCGGGAGCGTCAGCGTCCCGACAGTAGCTGGTCGTTGGTCCTTGGTCGTTGGTCCGTTGGCCATTCACGATTACCTGCGGACGCGTCATTCTCTGAAGGACCTGCCAGAAGGAACTCAACCGTAGCGCCGGCATCCTGCCGGCTGTCCCGAGGAATCGATTTGACCGACGACCAGAGGCCGACGAAACGACCAATGACCAGCGGCCAACACCCGCGTTGACTTGCTCTTAGGTGCGGCCTACCATGAGCCATCGGCGCGGAAATTCCCTATGCTGGGCCAGACTATTTCTCATTATCGGATCGAAGAGAAACTGGGTGGCGGCGGTATGGGAGTCGTCTATCGCGCCCTGGATCTGCGCCTGGGTAGAAGCATCGCTCTGAAGTTTCTTCCGCCCGAACTGGTCCGAGACCCCATGGCCCTGGAGCGCTTTCAGCGGGAAGCCCGGGCCGCGTCCGGCCTCAATCACCCCAACATCTGCATCATCCACGAGATCGATCAGTTCGAAGGACAGCCCTTCATCGTGATGGAGCTGCTCGAAGGGCAGCCCCTTAAGCACCTGATCGGTGACAAGCCCCTGTCCAGCGCCCAAATCCTGGAGATTACGATCCAGATTGCCGATGCGCTCGAAGCGGCCCATGACTCCGGCATTATTCATCGCGACCTGAAGCCGGCGAATATCTTTTTGACCAAGCGCGGGCAGGCCAAGGTGCTGGATTTCGGTTTGGCCAAGCTGGTGCCCACGGCCCGTCAGATACCCCAGGATGTCGGCCCCGCCGCCATGCCCACCATGAGCGGGATCGAACACCTGACCAGTACCGGAGTGGCACTGGGCACGGTGGCCTACATGTCTCCGGAACAGGCCCGCGGCGAAGAACTGGATCGCCGCAGCGATCTCTTTTCTCTGGGCGCAGTGCTGTATGAAATGGCGACCGGACGCCTCGCCTTCGGGGGCGGCACTACCGCAGTGGTGTTCGAAGCCATCCTCAACCGCACCCCGCTGTCAGCTTCGCGGGTAAATCCGGAACTGATTCCGGACCTGGGCTGGATCGCCGCCAAGCTGCTGGAAAAAGATCGTAAGTTACGCTACCAGTCCGCTGCCGAACTTCAGGCCGACCTCAAACGAGTCAAGCGCGACACCGAGTCTTCGGGAGTTCCTACTTTCACGCCGCCGAAGGGTTCGAAGGTGGCCTGGCGCAAACCCGCGATCATCGCAGCCGCCGTAGTTTTCCTGTTGTTGCTGCTGGTGGTCTTGCTTCCCCACCGCTGGCGCGACCGGTTGCTGGGCGGCGGAGATCATATTCATGCCATCGCGGTCCTGCCTTTTGTAAATGTCGGCGCCGACCCCAACATTGAATACCTGGCTGACGGCGTTACCGAAGGAATTATCAGCAGCCTTTCGCGCGTCCCGGAATTGCGGGTGATGGCCCGCAGCACGGTCTTCAGCTACAAAGGGCGCGACGTCAACGCCCAGAAAGTCGGCAAGGAACTCAACGTGGACGCGGTGCTCATGGGCAGGGTGACGCAGCGCGGAGACACTCTGCTGATCCAGGCCGACCTGGTGAACGTGGCCGATGGCGCTGAACTTTGGGGCGACCAGTTCAATCGCAAGGTTTCCGATCTGATCGCGGTCCAGGGCGACATCGCCAAGGAAATTTACGACAACCTCCGCCCCCGCATCGTTGGAGCCGACGAGGTCAGCGAGGTCGCCAAACACGATACCGAAAACCCCGAAGCTTACCAGCTCTACCTGCAGGGTCTTTTTTACTGGAACAAATGGACGGAAAACGGTTTCCGAAAAGCCACCGACTATTTCAATCAGGCCGTCGAGAAAGATCCGCAATATGCGCAGGCCTACGCCGGGTTGGCCGATACCTATAACTTTCTGGGCGAGTCCGGATACACGCCGCCGCAGCAGGTCTGGCAAAACGCCAAGTCTGCCGCCATGCAGGCGGTGAAACTGGATGACGCCCTGCCCGAGGCGCACATATCGTTGGGGCTGGTGCGGGAAAGTTATGACTGGGACTGGTCAGGGGCCGAATCCGAGTTCCAACGGGCGATTCAGTTGAATCCCAACAATCCTTCCGGCCACCAGTGGTATGGAGATTTTCTGAGCCGGATGGGCCGCTTTGATGAAGCCCGGATAGAACTGAAGAAGGCGCAGGAACTGGATCCGTTGTCACTGCTCACCAACACCAGCCTGGGCAAGCTGCTCTACTTCACGCGGCAGTATGACGAGGCGGCGCGAGCAGCTCGCGAAGACGCTGGATATGGACCCGAAATTCGTTCCCGCCCAGCATGCCATCGAAGCCGCGTACGCGCAGAACGGAATGTTCAAGGAGGCGGTTGCGGAACGACAGAAGGTGCTAACGCTTTCCGGCAGTCCCGACCTGGCGGCATCCCTCGGCGAGGACTTCAACGCCTCCGGCTATCCCGGCATACTGAAGAGTTCGCTAGAAGGCCTGAAGGAAGTATCCAAGCACGGTTACGTTTCTTCCTACAACATGGCCCAGATCTATGCCCGGTTGGGAGACAAGAACCAGGCGCTGGCAGCCCTCGAGGGGGCTTATCACGACCGCGACAGCAACCTCACGTACGTGAAGGTTGAGCCCGCCTTCGATGACTTTCGTTCCGATCCCCGATTCCAGAAGATATTGCAGCAGCTCGCATTTCCGCGGTAGGGGAGGCTATCGTCATGCGACGTGCGCTCCCCGCGGGATTATCGTGCTGGGCGGTTTCGGGAAGGACGCGGTTCTGGAAGGCGCGTGGTTCGTAAGCGCGCACGGTTCGGGAAGCGCACGACTTCAGTCGTGCCGCCTCAGCCCTGATCCAGGGTTGCGCTTTAGCGCCCGAGGTCCGCTGTTTGGGTGTACGGCGCATCGAGCGGGAAAAGCGAAACCCCAGGGGCTAAAGCCCATTTCGCGCCGGCTTTTTCGGCACGACTAAAGTCGCGCCCTTCCCAACCCGGCACGGATGACCTCGTGCCCTTCCGCTCCGACACGACTGACCTTGTGCCCTTTTCACTCCGCCACGGCTCATCCGTGCCCTTCTACCCCAGCACGACTGACGTCGTGCCATCCCACAAGTCGCTTCCAGCGAAACGCCTACACTCAGCGCAACGGATACCCTGGCTCCCCCGGCAAACGGCCATCCACGCGCAATACTTTGGAACCTGGCTTCACATCCTTGCTGTCGATGAACGCGATCGCACCGGGAATAGCAGTGACCAGTTGGTTAGCCATGTCACTCGAATAGACGACTTTGGGAGCAGTGGCCGATTCTGCCCGGAAAATTTTCGCAATCCAATACTGTTTGAATTGCGATTCCGACATCTGGTAGATGATCTTCAGGACGACATCCCGTTCCCGCGCCACGGGAGCGCGAATCATCAGGACCACCGGAACGTTGGTGCTCCAGTACTGCCGGTCGCCGAGAAAAACTTTGCGGACCTCGGCCAGGCTGAGATTGCTGACCGGGGTATCGGGGTGCACCACCACCGCAATGTCAACGTCGTGGCGCTGGGCTGCCAGCGGTTGCAGAAGGGCCAGGCACAGGCAGCTGAGAACGAAGGCTCGAGAGACGAATTTCCAATGTGATTTCATGTGGGTATCAGAAGGTGAAGGCAGTCTGGAAAAAGGCCCCGTTGACCCGGGGCTCGTTGACGCCATGGCGACTGTTCCGATACTCGCCCTTAAAAGCCGCATAGTTCGTGATGTCGTACCTGACTCCGAGCGTCGAACCGGTCAGGTCCAGCACATTCAGCAACGTGGGATCGTCCTCGGGCTTATGAATGTACTCGTATCGATAATAAGGCTTCCATTTGCTTTGCTGCCAGGGTAAGCGGTAGGCGAGTTGAACATAGAATGACTGGCTGTCCCAGGTATTGGTAGTCAGTTCGTCGCGGTGATGAACGTTGGCGTACTCGGCCAGGAATTCCGGCTTCTCCTTGGTCCAGACGATGTCGGCGGCGGTGATCCATTCGCCGAAATTCTGCCCGGGCTGCGGCGTGAGCTTGTCGCGATACACCGAGGCTCCCACCTGAAGACCGTAAAACCGCGAGGGCCGGGCATAGACATTGGCCACCCACGACCGGTTGTCGTTGGCATCGCCGCTGTCGCCCGACTTGCTCAGGATAGAGGAGCGCCCGTTGCCCAGTCCCACGTTGTAGCCCAGGCCCAAGCCTCCGGAGGGAATATTTCCTTCCGCTTGTATGCCGACGAAATGCACAGGAATGAATGTTCCGCCAAACTTCACCATTTCCGGCCGGTCGATGGTGGTCTGCAGCCATGCGCCGTGATGGAAGGCGGTGTTCCAGTAACCAATCGGAGTGTGGTATTTGCCGAATGAAATCTTTAAGTAGTCGTTGTAGTCGTAGCGAATGATGCTGCGTTCCACGCTCACGTCATAGGTGCTGGGTCCGGCGGTAAAGCTGACTTCACCGAAATAGCTTACCTTTTCGGACAAAGGCGAAGCCAGATGCAGAACCAGCTGGCCCAGCCTGAAACCACTGATCGAGCCCTGCTGATCGGTGGCGGAGAAATCAACATCGCCGAATCCCCTGATTTGAAGCGAAGGAAAGCGGCGCTCGGTGTCGCGGATTTCGCTCATGCTGGCGTGCTCATCGTGCATGGCGGCCGGGCCGGGCGCGGGAGCGGCGGCTGTTGCCGGAGCAGGGGCCTCGGCGGAAGCGGGCGCGGAGGGAGCGGTCGTCGGGGAAGCCTCCCTCTGGCGATCACGCTCTTCCAGTTGATCGATCCGGTTCTCCAGCTGCTGGATGCGGTCGAGCAGATTCTGCACCGAGGGCTCGCCCTCTGCTGCGGACTGGGATTGCGGAGGCTGCGGTGGCGACGACTGTGCCAGCAACGCGCTGGGAGTCAATGAAACAAGAAGGAGCAGCAGCCAGCGAGAGCCCATAAATTGCCTCCTGAAACTGAACACACGTATCCCGGTCGAATCTTTCTGCACCTGCAGTTGGAAAGGGCCGGGGAATTTCAGCCGCTTAGTCTAGTACGGTGAGCGCTTTTGTCCAAGCGCGGATTACAGGGATCGACGAATTGAATGAAAACCGTGCAGGTAAGCCTGCGACGACGATGTGGGATTGCCAAGTGGGAGTTCTTTTCAACCCTCAGCCAGGCCCCGCTTGGACAGGGCGGACGGCTAGGGGCCAGTTGACAGGGGCAGGCGCTGTTCAGCCAGAAATGCTACCTTTTCCACTCCGGCGGAACGAACTGCATCCAGCACTTCCAGAACCGTCGCGTATTCAATCCGCGCGTCGGCGCGGATGTAGATCTTCTTCTCTGCCCCACGCGCCACACCTTCTCGAATTTGTGCCGGCAAGTCGCGGGGCCGGGTCTTGTCCTTGCCAAAATACATGGTGCCGTCGCGCAGGATCGAAACGATCAAGGCGTCTTCTCGCCTGGCGCCATGAAGGGATATGGCATGCCGCACCTTCGGCAGATCTGCGGACACTCCATAATGTGGGATTGCAGTCACCATCATGAACATGAAAAGCAGCACGAACATGATGGCGGCCAGCGCGCTGACGTCAATGGTGCGGATGAGACCCGGCGGACGCGAGTTTCTTGATCGCACTTTAACTCAGACTCCGGCGAGACGGCTATTGTTCCCGTCCGCTTGGCGGAAGGCGAGATCACCATCGTAATCAACTCCGCTTCCCTGTTCCCGGGAGTCTCTGCCAGAGGCCTTGCGGTGTGCTAGAGTCGGAACTTTCATGGTTGCTCCCACCATCTGTACCGAAAACCTGACCCGGCGTTTCGGCGACCTGGTCGCCGTGGAGGACGTAAACCTGAGGGTGGCTCCCGGGCAGTTCTTCGGCTTTCTGGGACCGAATGGCGCGGGAAAATCCACCACCATCAAGATGCTGACCGGCTTGCTTGCGCCCACGTCCGGGCGAATCCAGATTCTTGGACTCGACCTGGTGACCAACATGGTGGATGTGAAACGGCAGATTGGAGTAGTGCCGGAAGGCATGGCGCTATTTGGCCGGCTGACCGGATCGGAATACCTGAACTTCGTCGGCCGCATGTATGGCCTGGACCGCGAGACGGCGGCCAAACGCGCGGCGGAACTTCTGGCCTTCATGCAGCTCACCGACCAGCCCAAGGCGCTGGTCACGGACTACTCGCATGGCATGCAGAAAAAGCTGGCGCTGGCCGCAGCCGTGATTCACGGACCCAAAGTCCTGTTTCTCGATGAGCCCTTCGAAGGCGTGGACGCCATCGCCGCCGGCACGCTGAAAACCATGCTGCAACGCATGATCGCGCGCGGCGCAACCATCTTCCTCACCTCGCATGTGCTGGAAATCGTGGAACGGCTGTGCACGCATATCGGCATCATTCATCGCGGGCGGCTGGTGGCGCAGGGTTCGGTGGAGGAGCTGCGGGCGGGCGTGGAAGCGCGGGCGGCGGACCTCCCGCTGGCGGCTGGCGGTCGGGCAGGCGAGAAGCTCACCCTGGAGCAGATCTTCCTGCTGACCGTGGGCGGATCGCGCAGCAATGGCCAGGAATTGTCGTGGTTAGGTTAGGGCCGATCGAGGACGGGCGTCCCGCCCGTCATGCCGCCGGACGGGCGGGGACGCCCGTCCTTCACTTTCAGGTTAAGCGAGGATGACAGAGCAATGACGTCCCCCACTCTGACTCTGGTTCCCAAGGCGCGCCAGCAACTGGCAGCGGTCGCCGGACTGCGCTGGCGAGTCTTTGTCAACTCGCTGCGTACTTTTCGCGGGCGCCTGGAGCTGGCATCACGCATCTTTATCAGCCTGGCCTTTCTGGCCGGCGGCATCGGCGGCGCTGTCGGCCTGGGCGGAGCAGCCTGGTTTCTGATCTCGCATGGAAATGCGGAGTGGCTGGGCACGCTGCTCTGGCCTGTGTTTCTCTTCTGGCAGCTTTTTCCCCTGATGGCGACCGCCTTCACTCAGAATGTCGAGTCGTCGAATCTTCTGCGCTTCCCGCTCAGCTACCCATCGTACTTTCTGATCCGGCTGGCGTACGGATCGCTGGACCCGGCAACGGCCGTGGCCAGCCTGTGGCTGCTCGGAATCGACGTCGGCATCGGCATCGCCCGGCCGGGCCTGCTCCCCTGGGCGACCATCGTGCTTCTCACTTTTGCTTTCATGAACATCGTTCTGGCTCGCATGCTGTTTGCCTGGCTGGAGCGCTGGCTGGCCCAGCGGCGGACGCGCGAAATCCTGGGCGTCGTTTTCTTTCTCTTTGTCCTGAGTTTTCAGCTGATCGGGCCCTTGATCACAGCCTACGAACATCGCTCCATACCCAAGCGAAGTGTCATGGGGCAGAAGCTCAGCAACGCGCAGCGGCCGCTGCCTCCGGGCCTGGCCGCCGCTGCCATCGCGGGAACCATAAAGAATCAGCCAGCAACCAGCGTGGTCCCCTTTGTGCTGCTGCTGTCTTATGGGATCGCATTCCTCTGGCTTCTGAATTTCCGCTTGCGGGCCGAATATCGCGGCGCCAGCTTCAGCGAATCGGCGCGACGCAAGGCCCTCCCCATTGGGCTTCCCGCACCACGACCAGGCTGGAATTTGCCGGGAGTTCCCGGCCCGGTGGTCGCCGTCTTCGAAAAAGAGTTGCGTTATCTCGGTCGCAGCGGGCCGATGCTCTTCACCCTGATCGTGCCCCTGTTCATGCTGGCGGTCTTCCGCAGTTCCGGTCAAAACGAAGGTCTGCTGGCGCGGATGCCCGATCTCACCTTCCCCCTGGGCGCCGCTTACTCACTGTTGTTGCTGACCAATCTTTCCTACAACAATTTTGGAGCGGATGGCGGCGGCACCCAGTTTTTCTTCGCGTCGCCGGTCCGTTTCCGGCAAATCGTGATGGGCAAGAACCTGGCGCATGCGGCCGTGTTTGCGCTGGAAGTTGGACTGGTGTGGCTGGGAACCTGTGTGCTCTACCGGATGCCATCGCTGGGCGTGACCATGGCTACACTCGCGGGTATTCTGTTTGTCGTACCCATCGACCTCGCCGCCGGCAACCTGTTTTCGATCTATTCGCCCACCCGGATTGAAGCCGGTGTGTTTGGCCGGCAAAGGGCTTCGCTGACCACCGTGCTGGCGAGCTTTGCGGTGCGGGGCGCTCTGTTCGGCCTGGGCGCCCTGATGCTCTGGTCTTCCCGGTCGTTTGAAAATTCATGGATGGAATTGCTGGTCTTATGGCTGCCGGCTGGGTTCGCGTTCACGCTTTACGCCTTTGTTCTGGACCGGGTGGACGGAATTGCCCTGGGTCACAGGGAAAATCTCATTTCCAATCTCCGCCGCCGCGAGTAGGGCCTGAAGCCGCCTTCACTTCTTTTCCGGCTCCGCGATGAAGCGATAACCCACTCCGCGAACCGTGAGCAGATGGCGCGGCTCGGAGGGGTTGTCTTCAATATAGCGGCGCAGGCGAACGATGAAATTGTCGATGGCGCGGGTGTCAGTGTCTTCGTGCAGTCCCCACACTTCTTCGAGAATCGATTTACGGGAGACGACCCGGCCCTCGTTCCGTATGAGATGGCGAAGCAGCTCCGCTTCCATCAGAGTCAACTGGATGGTGTTCCCGTTCACCCGCAACTCCAGTTTTCCAAAGTCAATGGTTCGGCCGTGGAAGGAGAATGCTTCGTACTCTTTGTTTCCCGGTGCCGGGACAATGTTGGGAGTCAGACTGTGCTGCATCCACTCCCGGCGCCGCAGCAGTCCCTGTAAGCGGGCCAGCAGGATGGGAAGTTCGAAGGGTTTGGGAAGATAGTCGTCGGCGCCCGAGGCAAAGCCCTTGAGCACATCCTCGGGACGGCCGCGCGCGGTAAGCATCAGCACCGGGACATATTGCTTGGCGGCGCGCAATTCCGCGGCGACGGTGAAGCCATCCTTGCCGGGAAGCATGACGTCGAGCACCACGGCATCGAAAGCAGCCGGCGCGGCAGATTTTCCCAGAAGCAAGTCCAGCGCCCGCTCCCCATCACCTACAACGGAGACCGAGTGTCCCTCGGCCTCCAGGTTGTACTGCAGTCCCTTGGCCAGGTGGGCTTCGTCTTCAACAATCAGAACATGACTCATCGGGATCCCATGGTTGTGTGGGTCACTTACTCTTACACGCTCACCCGCGGCAACTCCAGAATTACCGTGGTGCCGTGGCCTTCACCTTCACTCTCGGCAAAGACCCGGCCGCCGTGCTTGCGGGCAATGGCGCGCACGATGAACAGGCCGAGGCCAGTTCCCTTCACGTGACTCAGCGAGCGGTTGGAGACACGGTAAAAGCGCTTGAAGATGCGCTTCAATTCTTCGGCCTTGATCCCCACGCCGCGGTCGCGGACGCTGACCGTCACTCGCTTCTCGTCCGGCGTATCGAGGCGCACCAGGATTTCCACGTGCTCTCCGGAATACTTGACGGCGTTGTCCAGCAGGTTCGAAATTGCGGCGCGGAGCTCCTCCGAGTCTCCCAGGACGCCTGCGGCGGGGCCGTGGTTGACCGATTGCTCGTAGCGCAGAGACTCAGGGGCCAGGTGATGGCTGGCGCGAGCCACGTCCACGCACTCGCGAACCAGTCCGCTGAAGTCCACCGGGACGCGCCGGTCCTGGCGCTTGTGGCCGGCTTCTCCGGCCTTGAGGACCTGGTCCACCGTGCCCATCAGGCGATCGGTATCGTCCAGCATGAGGCGATAGAACTCGCGGCGCTGGGCCTCGTCCACATCGCGGTGCTGCAAGGTCTGGAGATATAACCGGATGGACGCGATGGGCGTCTTCAGTTCGTGAGTGACGGCATTGATGAAGCTGTCATGCTGCTCGTTGCGGCGGATTTCACGCACCAGGAAGCTGGTATTCACGATCATCCCGGCGATCAGCAGGGCGAAGAAGACCACGCCGAGGAAGAGCAGGACGCCTTCGCGCCAGTTGAGAATGATCCAGCCGACATTCAGCCCCACCGCCAGCAGCACCAGGCAGACGCCCAGCACGACGAAAAAAGCGACGGCCCGGCGGCGGCTGCTGATGGGCATGGCAGGATTCTACCGCGTAGAGAGATGCGTGTGGGGCGGGCGCCCTCGCCCGCCGCCTTTGCGGTTGAGGTTGAGTTTGGGTTTTCTTACTGCGAATGCCAGGGTTTATGCGGGTTTCGTCTCTCAAAATCAAAGGGCAAAAGCGGCGGGCGAGGGCGCCCGCCCGACACAATACACGTTACGCCGAGACCATTTCGGCCCGGGCTTCCGCCGGCGCTCCCTGCTCTTCTTCCTGGCGGCGCAGCTCGGAGAGCTTTACCCGGTAAACCTGGCGCGCCAGTCCCAGCTTGGTCAGGGCCCAGATGCCGTACCAGTTGAAATCAATCTCGTACCACCTCAAGCCGTGACGCGCGGAAACCGGGTGCGCATGATGATTGTTGTGCCAGCCTTCGCCAAAGGTCAGCAAGGCCACCCACCAGCTGTTGGTGGAGAGGTCGCGAGTGACAAAACGCCGCGAGCCCCAGCTGTGTGTAGCCGAATTGACCAGCCAGGTGGTGTGCAGCCCGATCACGGTGCGGAAGAAAACTCCCCACAGCAGGAACGGCAGGCCGCCGATGGCGTACAACACGACGCCGAGGACGATCATGGGCACGTAGTGATACTTCGTGATCCAGACGTGGAATCTATCTTTGGCAAGATCGGGTACGTAACGCGCCAGCGTCGTGGTGTCGTGATGCATCGACTTTCCGGTCAGGATCCAGCCCATGTGCGCCCACCACTTGCCGTCACGCGGCGAATGCGGATCGCCTTCCTGGTCGGAATGCTGGTGATGGATGCGGTGCGTGGCCACCCAGAAAATCGGTCCGCCCTCAAGCGCCAGCGTGGCACAGGTGGTCAACACGTATTCGACCCACTTCGGCGTCTTGTATCCGCGATGGGTGAGCAGTCGGTGGTAGCCCATGCCGATGCCCAGGCTGCCTGAAACCCACCACAGGAACATCGAGACCAGAAAAGCCTTCCAGGTAAAGAAGAACAATGCCGCGATGGCGCCTACATGGAACAAGCCCATAAAAATCGCGGTTACCCAATTGATTTCGTCGTCTGCCGCTGCTTTCCGATCCAACACTTGGAGGTCGATGGCCATATTCTTTTCCTGTGCCCGGTATTGAGCTTCCACTACTTACGGTAGCAGGGACAGATATCGACGCGTGTAAGACTTCTGTAATAGCGGAGATGAGGGTGTTACGGAGGTACTAGCCCGTTAATCCAGGGGGGCAGAGATTGGAATGGTGTGGCAGGTGGCGACTCGCCCGCGAACTGTTGGGGAGACATGCTGGAAAGTATGGAGGCAGACCGTTATCGACTCTTCGAATCGATCGGACAGCGGGGGCGGCTGTCCCCACGTGGGTTGCTCGAGCCCTCCCACTCGCGGGCGAGTCGCCCGCGGCCACACCATCGTCCTCAACCGGCCGACGCGCCTTTTACTTCTACACCTGCCCACTTCTCGAGCAGGGTGAGGGTGGCGGCGTAGTCGAGATCCTGATGTCCATCTTCGCTGGCCAATTCGTAGATCTCTTCCACGGTCTCGAGGGCGGGGAGTTTTACCCGGACTTCCTTGGCTGCCTCGAGAGTCAGGCGGATGTCTTTATGCATGAGGCGCAGCGGAAAATTGGGGGTAAAGTCGCGCTTGAGAACGAACGGGGCTTTGTAGTCCACCACGCCGGAGCGAATCATGGATGCCTGAATCACCGGCATCAGTTTCTCGACATCCACGCCCAGCTTGGTGGCCAGGGTGAGGCCTTCGGCGAAGCCTTCATAGATGAGCGCGATTTGCAGGTTCATGACCAGCTTGGCGGATTGTCCCATGCCGGTTTCGCCGAGGCGGAAAAACACTTTGCCCATAGCGGCAAACAGCGGCTTCAGCGACTCGATCACGGGTTCGTCCCCACCTACGATAAAAATGAGGCTACCGGCTTCGGCAGCGACTTTCGATCCGGTCATGGGCGCGTCCACATAGCGCACACCGCGCGCCGCTACCCGCTCGGCGAACTTGCGGGTAGCCGAGGGCGAAATCGTGCTGGAGTCAACAATAGTCATGCCTTCAGCCAGCGATTCCTCGACCCCCTGGGGCCCGAACAGAACGCTCTCCACCGCGTGAGTATCGGAAACGCACATCCACACCACTTCCGCGCCCTGCGCGGCATCGGCAGGGGAACTTGCGCTGCGCGCGCCCTCTACTCCCTTGCCGGCAGTGCGGCTCCACACGGAAACTTCATGACCGGCCTTGACCAGGTTGGCCGCCATCGGACGTCCCATGATTCCCAAACCCAAGAAAGCAACACGCATCCTGACTCTCCCCTGAAGACTTTAATTACCAGCAGCGATTAGAACTGACAGCGGCAACCAGGGTCAAGGTATTCCCGCTCGCATTTGTTCTAGAATGGGCCTGGGTCCTTATCTTCATTCGTTTCTTTTTCGAAGAATGTGGCTGAGGAGGCGGTTTCAGTGCGTCGCGACTACGGCCAACCCAGATGTTAAAAAGCACTCTGAAGAATCGCGCTCTCCGCAACCGCGCCCGGCAGTTCGGCAGCCTGGTGCGGCGATCCGCGGTCACTCCCCGCACCGGCCATACTCACAAACCGAAGCTGGTGACCAACGGCGAGATGGGAGTGACCTTCATCGGTCATTCAAGTTTCTTCCTGCAGGTCGGTAACCAGAATGTAGTGATCGATCCCAACTTCGCGCGCTGGCTCTTCATCCTCAAGCGCCTGCGGCAGCCGGGGCTGAAGGTGCGCGACCTGCCGGCCATTGACCTGGTGCTGGTGACCCACGCCCACTTTGACCACCTGCACCGGCCGTCGCTGCGGGCCATCGTGCAGCAGACCAAACGGCGGCGCGGGGTGGCGCCAACCATTCTGGTTCCGCATCATGTTTTCGACCTGGTTTCCGACCTTGGCTTTGAGAATGTCGTGGAAATGGACTGGTGGAACAGTTACCGTCATCGCGATCTGACTGTCACCCACGTGCCCTCGCGCCACTGGGGAGCCCGGGTGATCGAGGACTCGCACCGCGGATACGGCGGCTACGTGTTGCGCGACCACAAGCATTCGATCTATCACGCGGGCGACACGGCTTACTTCGCCGGCTTTCGCGAGATTGGGCAACGCCTGGGACCGGAATTGGCGTTGTTGCCGATCGGCGCCTACAATCCGCCTGCCTTCCGCAACGTTCACACCAGCCCGGCGGATGCCATGCGCGCCTTTTTTGACCTGAATGCCCGCTGGATGGTGCCCATGCATTACGGCACCTTTCAGCTCTCCCACGAACCGATGGACGAACCTCTGCAACTGCTGGAGAAAGAAGCGAAGGCGGCCGGCATTGAAGACCGGGTGTTCGTGCTGGAGGAAGGCGTCACCAGGTTCTTTTGACCGGTGTGTGTGTGTCGGACACTCTTGTCCGACGCCTTTGACTTGGATTTTGGAAAGTCAAAGCCCGGAAACAAAACAGGATCAAGACCAAAACCAACCACCAAAACCAACCCCAACCCCAACGGCGTCGGACAAGAGTGTCCGACCCACACACTCCTGCTTAGTAGGCCAGCAGAATTCTCAGGTCGCGCAGATTGTTTCCGGTGGGACCGGTCACGATTGCATCGCCTAACGACTCAAAAAAAGGGTAGGCATTGAAATTGGCGAGGTGGGCAGGGGCGTCCAGTCCGCGGGCCCTGGCGCGTTCGAGCGTGGTGCCGTCCGCGATGGCTCCAGCGGCCGGGCTGTTGCCGTCAATGCCGTCGGTGCCGGCGCTGAGAACGGTAATGGCCTGACCGGAGATTCTCGCCGCACAGGCCAGGGCAAACTGCTGGTTCCGTCCGCCGGTACCGCCATTTTCAACTTTCACCGTAACTTCTCCCCCTGAAATCAGGCAGGCGCGTTCAGACTTCTGGCGCAACCCCTGCAAACGTTCGAGGAGATACTCCGCCGCGCGAGCGTAATCCCAGTCGTCGCAGCGGTTGTCGATTTCGACCTTGAAGCCATGACGCTGCGCCTCAACTTCCGCCGCCTCCAGCAGTGAAGCGTTTGACAGCAAAGGCCACCAGCGTGAACGGTGGAAGGCAACGTCGTCGGACTTGGGCGTTTCCTCGAGCGCATGGCGCTGAAACAACTCGCGCACGGAAGCGGGAAAATGCTCCAGCATGCCGTACTTTTCGACCACGCCGTAGCAGTCGGCGACGCTGGTCGAATCGGGCATGGTAGGGCCCGAAGCCAGCGCGTCGGGAATGTTGTCGGGGACATCGGAAACCAGCAGCGACACCTGCTGCGCCCCGGACGCCGCGACGGCCATCCTTCCGCCCTTGATGGCGGACAGATGTTTGCGGACAGTATTGATCTCGGCGATGGGGGCGCCGGAGAGCACCAGCACGCGGTACGTGGCGATCAGGTCGGGCAGCGAAATTTCATCGTCGATGGGCTTTTCTGCGATCGAGGAGCCTCCGCCGCTAAGCATGAAGATCACCAGCGACGCCGCATTCTGGGCGTTGAGCGATTTCAGCATGGCTTCCGCTGCCCGGATGGATTCCTGGTTCGGCGTAGGATGACCTCCACGATAGTAGCGGAAGCCCCGAAGCTGGGACGCCGGATCGATCGAACTGGCCACGATGCCCTGGAAGCGATTGCCGGCCTGCATTTCGAGCGAATTGACCATGGCGTGCGCGGCTTTGCCGATAGAGATGACCAGCACGCGGTTGTACGAATCCAGGTCATGGAGATCTTCGCAAATCCGGAGCACGCCGCGATCGCAATCCACGTGGCGCTGAAATGCGCGGTCGATGCTGGCTTCCGCGAGGGCATGCTCAAACAGATGACGCGCGGTGACGCGCATGTCCAGGGCAAGCTTCTCACGATCGGCGGCGGAGGAAGGCATTTTGAGGATTATAAGAGCCGTGGGTAGCGCCGGCGTCACGACGGCCGTTGCGAGGGCGTCTCGCCCTCGCAGGTCATAAGTTCACCGCTTCTCCCACCCACTGCTCGATGGCGGCGCGCAACTCGCTCAGCCGTCCTTCAAAAAAATGGTCTGCGCCCGCAATCAAGACCAACTTTTTCGGTCCCGCAATCCCGCGAATCAAGGCTTCCAACTGGGGCGGAGTACCGAACTGATCGCGGTCGCCGCTGACAAATAATTTCGGCTTGGCGCAGCTCTGAAGAAAGCTGAAGTCATAGGTGCGATCATCGATCGGCGAAACCGGCAGGCCCAGGCCGATAGCAGCTTTTACCCGCGCATCCGGACAAGCGGCCCGCAGGCCGACCGCCGCGCCGAAGGAGAAGCCGGCGAAGATCAGGGGCAGGCGGAACTCCTGGTCAAGCCAGTTCAGGGCGGCCCGAACGTCTTCGACTTCACCATTTCCGTGGTCGTGTTCACCCACACTCAGACCAGCCCCGCGAAAATTGAAGCGCAACACGGGAAAACCGAAAGCGTTCAACGCCTTCATGGCATGAAAGACCACCTTATTGTGCAGCGTCCCGCCAAAGAGGGGATGGGGATGACAAACCACCGCGGCGTAAGCGGCATTGGAAGCGCCCGCATTGAGCAGGGCCTCGAGACGGCCGGCAGGACCTTCCAGAAACAGGGAGCGGATTGTACCGGCTGGCGTCTCCATCGGGCTCAGTAAAGGATAGCAGTGAATCGAACTTCCTCAGTGTCTTCCGTGGTTAAGGGTTTTCAACCACAGAGAACACCGGGTAGGCTCGCCGCTCGCGACTAAGGTATCCTGTCGCGCATGGATGTCGCCGCCTTCACCCGTCAACTCGTGGACATCGAGTCCATCACTGGAAATGAGGGCCCGGTAGGAGATTTCCTGCACCGCGAATTGCTGCGGCGAGGCTTTCAGGCAGAGAAGATTCCCGTGGAAGGCGCGCGCTGCAATGTTTTTGCTGTCTCCTCCGGCCGGCCGCGGCCCGCGGTTGTGTTCTCCACCCACATGGATACGGTCCCGCCATTTATTCCCTCGTCCGAAGATGCTGCGCGGGTGTACGGACGAGGCTCCTGCGACGCCAAGGGCATCATTGCGGCGCAGGTGGAAGCCGCCGAACGGTTGCGTCAGGAGGGCATTCATGTGGGGCTGCTCTTCCTGGTCGGCGAGGAGCGCGACAGCCTGGGCGCCAAGATGGCGAACCGGAATCCTCCTGGCTCGAAATTTCTGGTGAATGGCGAGCCCACCGAGAACCAGATCGCAATCGCGTCTAAAGGCGCATTGCGCGTAGAGGTAATCGCGGAAGGACGCATGGCGCATTCGGCTTATCCGGAACTGGGCGAGTCGGCGATTGACAAGCTGTTACTTGCGCTGCAACGCTTGCGGGCGATGAAGCTGCCGGAGGAAGAGGGCATCGGGCCCTGCACGCTCAATATCGGCATGATCGAGGGTGGTCGCGCCCCTAATGTGGTCCCGGACAAAGCCCGCGCCCAGCTGCTCTACCGCCTGGTGGGTTCGTCTGAGCAATTAAAGCGGGAGATTGTTGCAGCGGTCGGAAATCTGGCGCGAGTTGAGTTCGTACTGGAAATTCCCTTTGTCCGCCTGCGCACCCTCGACGGTCTTCCCACTATGGTCGCCGCCTTCACCACTGATATTCCCGCGCTCGGCAATTGGGGACAACCTCTGCTCGTCGGCCCAGGATCGATTCATGTAGCCCACACCGACGGCGAATACGTCGAGAAGAAACAATTGCAGGATGCCGTGGATTTGTATTGCGCGATCGCGCGGCAGCTTTCCGCATAAAAGTAGCGCCGGCGGTGACGGCGGTGCGGGCGGTGCACTACGCCGGCTCCCGATTTCATGCTGACTTAACCCGTAAGCAGTAGAATTACGCAGCACACATTGCCTGCCGAAATGAAGACTAACATCACGCTCCATCTGGATCCGACTCTCCTGCGCGAAATTCGGAGGTTGGCGGCCAAAGAGGACACCTCGGTCAGTGCTCTCCTGAACGCTCGCCTCGAGCAGCTAGCGGGCGAACGTAAGAACTATGAGCACGCAAAGAGGCGCGCCCTGGCGCAGCTACGCAAGGGACTTGATCTGCAATGGACACCTCCCCGCTCCCGCGACGCGCTTCACGAGCGATGAACGGTATTGACAGGTTGCGGAAAAAGTCGCCGGGGGCGAGGAAAAGCTCACCGCAGGCGCTGAAGCGCGAACCAATCTGGACGACTTAGTGGCCCGACTGAAGTCGGGCCCTTCCCGAAGGCTGGTTGAAATAGCATTTTTCAGCAGCCTCATTGAGCCGTTCCACGTCATCTTCCCAGCCCACCGCGTTACACTTGAATCATGACCACCCAGACCCTCAACTCGCTCTCCAAGGCATCTTCCGCCTATTTGCGTTCCGCCATGCACCAACCCATCCAGTGGAACGAGTGGGGCGAAGAGGCGTTTGCCACGGCGCAGCGGGAAAACAAACCCATCCTGCTCGACATTGGCGCGGTCTGGTGCCACTGGTGCCATGTCATGGACCGCGAATCGTACGACGACGCGGAAGTGGCACGGATCGTGAATGAACGTTTCGTGGCAGTGAAGGTCGATCGCGACGAGCGTCCCGACATTGACAGCCGTTACCAGGTCGCGGTGAGCGCCATCAGCGGGCAGGGCGGCTGGCCGCTGACTGCCTTTCTCACACCCGACGGCAAGCCGTTTTACGGCGGCACCTACTTCCCGCCTGACGACAATTACGGACGGCCCAGTTTCAAGCGCGTGCTGCAGTCCATCGCGGACGCCTACCACCAGAAAAATACCGAAGTGGTGGACCAGGCGCAGATGGTCGAGATCGCGATCTCCCGCGCCGAGTCGTTCGCGGGCGGCAGCGGCGAGTTCTCTCCCAGGGTGATCGATGAGATCGTGGAAGCGGCGGTGAAGATGTTTGATTCGCAGAATGGCGGCTTCGGCAGCGCGCCCAAATTTCCCCATCCCGCCGTGCTCGACCTGCTGATTGACCAGTACGCGCGCTCCGGGAAAGAAAATCTGCGCGAGGTATTCGTTTCCACTCTGGAGAAGATGGCGCACGGCGGCGTCTATGACCAGCTCGCCGGCGGCTTTCATCGCTACTCGGTGGACGAGCACTGGATCGTTCCTCACTTCGAGAAGATGTGCTACGACAACTCTGAATTGCTGAAGAACTACGTCCACGCCTGCCAGGTGACGGGCTCGGAATTTTTCGCCGCCGTGGCCCGCGACATCGTCCGCTGGATGGATGAATGGCTCAGCGACCGCGACCATGGCGGGTTTTACGCCTCCCAGGATGCCGATTACTCGATGGACGATGACGGCGACTATTTCACCTGGACGCGGGCGGAGATGCAGGCTGTCCTGACGGAGGAAGAGGCGGCGGTGGCGGGATTGCGCTACGACGTCAACGAAGTCGGAGAGATGCACCACAATCCGGAAAAGAATGTTCTGTACGTCCGGGCATCGCTCGAGGACATCGGCAAACGTCAGGGTCTGACCGTGGAACGCACGCAGGCGATACTGGAATCCGCCCGGCAAAAAATGTATGCCGCACGGCTCAAGCGCCCCACGCCTTACGTGGACAAAACGATCTATACCGGTTGGAACTCATTCTGTGTGTCGGCCTACCTGCAAGCCGCCAGGGTGTTAAAGCTCGATGGGGCCAGGCACTTCGCGCTCCGTTCCCTGGACCGGGCCCTCGCGGAAGCCTGGCAAGCGGAGCTGGGCCTGCAGCACGTGGTCGCCTATTCCGATCCTGCCGCCGAACGGCGACTGGTCCCGGGACTATTGGACGACTATGCCTTCACCGCCATCGCGTGCCTCGATGCGTACGAGGCCACCGCGGACCTCAGCTATTTCCACTTCGCGCAGCGCGTCGCGGACAAGATGGTGGAGCGTTTCTTTGACCCTGTATCCGGCGGATTTTTCGACGCTGCAGCGGGTGGTCCAGGGAAAACTTTGGGAGTGCTGGGAACGCGGCGCAAGCCCTTTCAGGATTCACCCACGCCGGCGGGAAATTCCGCGGCTGCCATTGCGTTGCTGCGGCTGCACGCTTTCACCAACCAGAAGAGCTATCGGGAACAGGCGGAACAGACTCTGGAAGTGCTGGCCGGTCTTGCCGGCAAGTTCGGGATCTTTGCCGCGACTTATGGTATTGCCGCCGTCTATCTCTCATCTCCACACACCCAGATCGTGGTCATAGGGGAAGACAGCGCGGCGGAGGAACTCGGCGCCATCGCGGCCGGCTGCTTTGCATTTAACCATACGGTGCTCAAGCTTTCGGCCAGCAAGGTCCTTCCGCAAAATCTGCCGCCCGCCCTTGCGGAAACGCTCTCGCAGCTGCCCCTGCTCAAAGAGGGAAAGTCAGCGGCCGTGATCTGCTCGGGCTTCAGCTGCCAGCCTCCGATCATGGAGCCGGAACAATTACGGCGGAACCTCGGTATCGCCCTGAAGAATTAGCAGGCCACCCGGTCGCGCGGACAAAAAAGAGGGCCGACCATGCGATTCCGCAATCGGTCAGCCCGGTCAGGTCCACAGCCACTTGCGCGGCTAGTTAACAGCCTCTTCCAAATCCCACTTGCCTAGCGTTTCGAGCACTTGGGATTGGCAGGATTGCACAATGGCATCGGGCCCAGTTCTGCATTGAGTATCGGGGTCGCGATTGCCACGTACGTGCAAGCCAAACCTACCATCAGGATCAACATCCTGACCGCACGTTTCATGGTGTTCTCCTTACGCTGCGAGGCTCCTGGGAGGAAACCTCACGGTTGCGGCATTATACAGAAGAGCGAACACGCGTCCAGTCTTTTCTCCGGACAGCAATTCGCCATGCCCCGCGGGTGACGCTTCGGAAGGGTGTGATCGGAATCAGAGGGCGCCGCGCAAACGGCGGCGGAGACACAGCCGCGCAAGGACCTGCACCCCATCCCTTGTATTGGATCGCGCCTCTAGTTCAAGTATTAGATGAAAGCGGACTGGAGCATGAAAGACGCTCTGGCAGGCCGGGTGAAACGAAATCGCCACCCGGTGAAACGTTTAGTGAACCCGACGGCTGGGCGACGGAAGGGAGTGGATACCGCTTCGAGTGCTGAGGGCGGGTTGTTGCACAGCAGTGTCGGTCGTGGCTTCCCTGGTTGAATAATCTCCCTGAGTGCGGGAAAAGGCGCGATCGACCATGCTTTCAAACATCGGGATCAGCGAATCAGCCTGCGCCGGACCCTGAATGGCAGTAAGGCTCTTCTCCCAGCGGTTCGGGGCAAACAATTCTGATCCCTGCGCCCGCTCCGGACTCTTGACCAGGGCGTAGCCCAACCAGACAAGGATGGAAATGTTATAGCCCACGAGATTGACCATGTGGACCGCCATTTCGGAGGCATGCCCGCTCACATGAAACGCCAGACTACCCAGTTCAACTCCCGCGGACAAACCCAGGCCCAGCGAAAGTCCGAAACTAAGTTGCTTCCAGGACACGCCGAGGTACCGGGAAAAGACCAGAAGAAACAAAATCAATCCCACCTGAGCCACGCGCACGCAACGCGTGACCGTGATCACCGCCTGAACGATCGGCCCCTGGTCGCCGGTCGGACTCGAGGCCGCAACCACGAAGGCCACCAGCGACATCACCAGGGCGGCCCACTTGAACAGTACCGTCCCGAGATCTTTCAAGGTGTAGTAGGGACGGAAGACATCCAGGAAGATTTCGTAGATGACCATGAACCCGAGAACGAGGTTAATCGCAGCGCATGACCAGTAGGAGTAAAAGAACAGCTGATAGCTGGCGTTTACCCACTGCGAAGACATCGGAAACAAAACACCGAACGCGAAAATCTGGAAGCAGATGTAGGCGAAGAAGACAGGGAAGAGCCGATGCAGCTTATGGCGCCACATCGCAATCCCCACCACCAGTTGCAGTATGGGGTGGGCGATCCAAAGCACGGTTTGGGAATCGACGGTCATCAACCAGTTTTCTGCCAGCCGGGGGCGCCACGGTTGACGGATTTCCTGCGATTAGACTTCTCTTATATGTAACCTTAGCAGTTTGGCTCAGATGGTCAATGTACCAAGGTAATCGCCGGTAATGGTTACCGGAATAACCGCAAAGGCCGTCCAGTGTGGGTCGGACACTCTTGTCCGACGCCTTTGACTTTCCTTTGACTTTGCTTTTCGAGTTCAACCCACGCCTAGACCAAACCCAACACCAAGGTCAAAAGCGTCGGACAAGAGAGTCCGACCCACACGCAACTTCTAGGCATCAGACTATTGATTCTGATCGAGATAGAACATGTCCAGGACCTGGCCTTTGCTGTCAATCAAGAGCACCCGCCCGGCATAGACGACCCGTTCGAGGTCGCTGGGTAATTTGGGCAGCTGCTCTTCACAGACCAAAGGCAGCGACTGCGCCTGGCTCTGAACCTCGGAAGGCAAGCTTCCTCCGCGGTGAATCTGCCGTTCTGATCCGGAGGGCAGTTCCGGGCGTTGGGTGGCGCCAACCGGAAGGTCGGAGGCATGTTCGGTAACGCAGCTTCGTATGGTCCGGCGATCGCGCAGGGTAAACAACTGTGCGCTGTCATCCCCTCCCGGCGGCGAGTCCGAAGTGATGGTGGGCGCGGAATCGGAAGCTGGAGGGGGCGTTGCCGCTGCTTCAGCTGCTTCATGCGGAGGCGCCGGTGGCGGGACCGTCGCGGTCGAGGCCGAAGAGGTAACAAAAGTCAGCACGGCTTCCGATTCGACGATCGCCGGCTTCTTGCCGGTGGCCGCGGCCGCGCCGGTGCCCGCCGCTCCGCCCGCCAGAGTTCCGATGGCTGCGCCCTTGCCTCCGCCGGCGATGGCGCCGATTACCGCACCCAACGCGGCTCCGCCGCCGATCTTGGTCACGTTGCTCTTGGAGTGCGATTCGCCCTTGATGACCAGGGGCTCGACGTGAATCGATTCCGCCACCGTTCCCGAGCTCACCGTGTTAAGCACCAGGTCGAGTTCGCCGGGCTCGGTGAGCCGGCCGGTGGCATGCACGTCGGTGACGCGGCCGATGACGTCCGCGCCCTTGGGATAGAGCGTCCGCCCGTTCGCCTCGATCGGCTCGTCCAGGGTGCCGCGGAAGGTATCTCCCATCTGGGTCTGCTCGCTGCTGAGGTTGTCAATCATGCGGACCCGGATAGAAGTCCCGGAGGGAATATCGAGAGACCTCTGCGCCAGCGCCGCGAGCGGCGCAAGCGCCAGCACTAGAGTCAGCAGCTGGAAATATTTGCGGTTCATTTCGTCTTCACCTCTTTGAAGTTTCAGCGGGCCAGGCAAAGCGGCGTCTCCCTCTTCCCTACTTGGGATGCAGGCTCCGGCTCTGCGGCTGCACTAAGATATCGGGCTTTTGGTGGTGCAGGCCACAACTTTTGTTCCGCATTGCTTCCTGCTCTGTCATCCCGAGCGAAGAAGGATTGTTCGCTTGCGAACAATGCTTCGAAGTCGAGGGACCTGCTTTCGGCCGGGGCAACCGGCGCCCTGTACCTGGAACTTTTGCCACCGCCGGCGAACAGCAGGTCTTTCGCCTCCGGGAACGGACTCGCAAGCGAATCCGTTCCCTGCGCTCAAGATGACAGGGTTGAGGGGGGAATGCCCTCAAGATGACAGGGTTAAGGGGTAAGCGGCCCGTTCGGGCGCTGCCGGAGCTGAAATCAGTTCTGGGTCCCGATGAAAATGACGTAAGAACAGGTCCAAAGATTTGCGGGAATGCTACCGTGCGGACGAGTCGTAAGAATCACGTTATATTCGCCGGAAACTTCCAGGCTGTCGAGCAGCGACGGGGCGGCCACGGGATCGACCGTAGCAAGATACGCCAGGAATTCGTGGATGCCGGCCCCGGCTTTGCAGCCCTGCGCCAAAAAGGAGAGTTCGGCATTGCTCTCGGAGAAGTGCCAGCCCAGCGATGCGGCAGCCGTCACCGCATTTTCGTAGGCCTGCTCGGAAACCGACCCGGGAGCGGGATTGTCAAAAACCAGCCGCAGCCTGCGATCGTCCTCGCGGCTGAACTCGCGCACTTTCAGCGATCCGGATTTTGCGGTGGCCTTCCAGTCCACGTGGCGGGCTGAATCCTCGGGCATGTACTCGCGAATGAGATAGAGGTCGTCGCCGCGGCCCCGGGCAAAGGTTTCAAATTCGCCGGTGATCTGGGGGAGCACGTCAAAAAATTCGTCGGTCTGTTCCACCGCCGGGTACACCAGGATCTCGCGGGCCAATGCCACGCGCCGCGTCTTGGTGAGGAAGGCAAAGGGGAAGCGTGTGGCCAGGCCAAAGCTGTTCTGCTGATAGCGTCCGCGACGGGGGAAGCAGAGTTCCAGCTCGGCCGCGACTTCCGAAGCCGGGGGAATGTAGGGGAAATAGGCAGACTCGGTAAAGATGCCGGGCGGAGCGGGTGCGCCGCCGGCGACCCGGCGTAACTGCCGGTCTGGCAGTATCACCCACTGTTTGGCTGGCGGCTGCCCGGGCGGAAAGCCAAAGGTTGTGGGCACCCACTGCCATTGCTTTGAAGGCTTCTGCTTGAGCGGGACCACGCTGATGGAAAACGAAGGCAGCCAGCGCCTGCGGTTCCGCACCGCGATCTTCCCCAGCGTTGGGCGCCCGGCGAAGACCTGCTCGGGCAGATGGACATCCAATTCCAGTTCGCGCAACACGATGGCCGAGGCCACGCCCGATACCAGGATGGCCGCCAGCATCGCCGCCACAATCACGTAAAGCAGGTTGTTGCCGGTATTCAGGGCCGCAACCCCGATCAGCAGGACACTTACCACGTAGATGATTCCGACCCCGGTCACGTCGTAGTTGAAGGCGTCGCGGACCCGGCTGCCCGCCACCCGGCGCGCCAGATACGGCACCGTGGTCAGACCCACGACGACCGCCAGGACCAGCGCGATCGAAGCCAGTATCACCGTGGTCCAGAGGCTGCCCGATTCACGCGCCACGGTGGAAAAGAGGGCGGCTGCGAAAGCCAAAACCAGTCCCAGCAGGGCCAGCAGAAAGCGCATCCAGACTTCGGGGATTTCGAAGCGCAGGAAGCGGCTGCGGGAACCAGCGCCAGGAGTAGAGGCCAGCGCAGCGGATATTACGGGGTCAGCCATGTATGCGATTCGCTGCTTCGAGGCTAGCACCGCCGCGATGGCGCATCAATCCGGATCGGGTTGACCGGAAATCCGCCGTAACCATGCCGTTGCTTTGGCGGTGGCGTGGTCCGCCGTGCGCCCCAGCCTGGGGAAACGCTCTTTCAGCCGGGTCAGCAGCCGGTGGGCCCAGACATATTCCGACGAAAGAATGATCAAGCCTACCAGCAGGAAAAGTATCCCCTGCAGAATCGGCAGAAAAAGGCCCAGGATTCCCAGCAGGATGAAACTCCAACCCACAATCAGGACCAGGATTCGCTTGATGCTGGATTTCAAGGAAAATGAACTCTCGGTGTTTATTTCCTCAAGGTATCAGGTGTGCTGCGGTGGCGGCGGAAATATTCAGCCGGCGGGCGCAAGATCGCCTGCTCGAAAGTCGTGGCTCAATTCGACACTTTCCCTTTCCAGCGGCGTCATCCTGAGAGACTTCAGTCCCGAAGGATCAGGCGTGCACCAGCGGTAACCTGGGGCACAGGGCGTATCTGCTTCACGCCAGATCCTTCACGGCCTGAAGACCGTTCAGGACGACGCCTGTGCTTCGTGGGGTCAGTTTGTGACACGCCAAGAGCCTACACCACGAAGGACACGAAGTATCACGAAGGCTTTGTTTTCCAGGGTTTCCTTCGTGTACCTTCGTGCCCTTGGTGGTTCATGGTTTCCAGATCTCACTACCCGCCCGTGGTGAGGAGAAATTTCAAACTGAGCCGCTGCGCGCCAGGAATGCAAGTACGGACGAGTTGAACGTATCGGGAACTTCCTCGTAAGGCAGATGGCCGACGCCGTCAAAGATCTCGAGCCGACAATCACTGAAGTGCTGCCGCAGCAGTTCCGCAGACCCCGGGCTCACCGCCGAATCCCTGCTGCCCCAAATCAGCAGCGTGGGAATGTTTGCAATGCGGGGGAGGGCCGATTCCAGTTCGTCGAGATCGCGGTTCCATGACCGCACAATACCCAGGCCATAGTTGAGGGTCCCGGGAATTCTGAAAGGTTCAGAGTAGCCGGCGAGCGTGCCGGGACGTATGCGCCGCGGGTCTCCATAAAGGCGGCGCAGCAAAGTGTCGTGGACAATTCCGAGGCACGGTTCGAGGCGAAGGAGCAGCCAGGAAACCGGCGCGCTGCTCAGAAAGGGCGCCAGCCTCCGGCCGTGTGCCGACCACGGATTCACGGGAGCAACCAGAATCAGGCTTCGCACCCGCTCTGGGGCCAGGGCAGCGGCCATCATCGCGACCGCGCCGCCGTGGGACGTGCCCAGCAGATCGCAGGACGCGATGCCCACGCCGTCCATGAAACCCAGCAAGCGCTCGGCATTGGCCCGGAGACTGCCGCCGGCATTGGGAGGCCGGTCGGAAAAGCCCACACCCGGCATATCGACCGCATACACCGTCGCCTTCTCCGCCAGAAGGGGTAGAGCAAAGCGCCAGGAGAACGAATATCCCAGCAATCCGTGTAACAGGAGCAAGGGCGGGCCGGAGCCGCCGCACAGGTAGCGCATGCGACGGCCATCAAGGACCAGCCAGCGCTCCTCAACCGGGATTGGCGAGTGGCCCACCTTCAGTGGACGAGTTTACCTCAGTGCCAATTCCGGACAGACTGAAGCCTGATCTGGGTCTTGTGTGGGGCCGGGTCATAGACAAGGCCCCACACATGAGCCCCACACCGACGGCCCAGACAGGCACGCATTAAGCATCTGCTACTCATGCAGTTACCAAACGCCACAGAAGGATTCCAAAAAACATAGCTTTACTTCACTCTCGCTTCTATAATCGGTGAAGTCTTTTGCTTGAAGTAGGTTAGAGGTTCTCCCTTGCGCCCTGTCGTGGCACCCGACGTGCTGAACCATCAAGCGGGTTTTCCCCCCGCCCTCATCCAGGAGCCGTTGCGGTCGATGAACCGGGACTTCCAAATCCGCTTTACAGCCGGTCTGCTGATCCTTCTGACCACGGCTGCGGTCATCCTTGCCTGGATCAATTTCCAGAAAGAAGCCGACTTCCAGATTCCCTCCGACGGCGTCTGGTGGATGGAACAGACGGGAAGCGACGGCGGCGTGGTAGCCAAGCGAGTGGAACCGAACGGCCCCGGTGAAAAAGCCGGCATTCGGGTGGGCGACCGGCTGACCGCGATCAACCAGCATGACGTGAAAGACACCACCGCCCGGATGCGACAGGTTTACCGGGTAGGGGCGTGGTCGAAGGCGACTTATTCGCTGGTGCGGCAGTCCGTCCCGCTGGATACGACGGTGATTTTGATTCCGGCGGAACGCTCGCTGAATTACTGGCTGCGCTTCATTGCGCTGATCTATCTGGGCATCGGGCTCTATGTTTTACTGCGGCGCTGGACGGCGCCGAGTTCCACGCACTTCTATATTTTCTGCCTGGTTTCGTTCATCTTTTACGCCTTCAAGTTCACAGGGAAGCTGAACCAGTTTGACTGGACCATCTATTGGGGCAATGTTACCGCCTGGCTGCTGCAGCCGGCTTTGTTTCTGCATTTCGTCCTGACCTTCCCGGAGAAGCGCAACTTTGTCCGCAAACATCGCTGGATCATTCCGGCGATTTATGTGCCCGGGGCCCTGCTGCTCGGCGCGCACATTCTCGCGCTCAGAGTATTGAAGGCCAGCGAACGCCTGCGCTGGGACCTCGACCGGGTACAGATGGGCTACCTGGCCCTGTTCTTCGTGATTGCGGCCACAGTGCTGTGGGACAGCTACCGCCGGGCCAGCACGCCGATCCTGCGCCAGCAGCTGAAATGGGTCACGCGCGGCACCATTCTTGCCATCGCGCCCTTCACCCTGTTCTACGTGATTCCTTACCTCACGGGATCGATGCCGAGCTCGGCGATGAAGGTTTCCGTGCTCTCGCTGGGCCTGCTGCCACTGACATTTGGCTATGCCATCTTCCGCTACCGCCTGATGGACGTTGACCTGATCTTCAAGCGTGGAATGGTGTACACGCTGGCGGCGGCTGCGATCGTAGGAGTGTACTTCGCGGTAGTGGCGGGAGTGGCCGAACTGGTCCACACCCAGGTGCCGAGTTCAGGGCCGGTCGGCCTGGTGCTGGCCATGGTGGTCACGGCGCTGCTGTTCGATCCGGTGCGCAAATGGATCCAGGAGCGAATTGACCAGTTCTTCTATCGCACCCGCTACGACTACCGCAAGACGCTGATTGAATTTGGACGCGAGCTCAGCGCGGAAACCGATCTCGACATGATGTTGAGTTCGGTGGTCGATCGCCTGTCGCGCACCCTGCTGGTCGATCGCATGGCGATTTTTCTCTCGGCCGGCGAGCCGCCGCAGTTTGTGCTGGCCAAATCTTTTGGCATGAGCCAGACCAGCGGTCTGGACCTGAACTTCCTCAGCGCGCCCCGGCCGGAGACTGAAGCCGGACATCTTTTCCTGGAAAACGTGCACCAGGTGCCGCGCGAGACCGCCAGCGCGCAGCAGACCATCGCCCGGCTCGACCTGAACTACTACATTCCCTGCCGCGCCCAGCAGCGGACGATTGCCTTCCTTGGCCTGGGCAAAACCGTGGAAGGCGACTTCCTCACCAGCGAAGACGTTGAATTGCTCGAGACCCTGGCCGGCTACATCGGTATCGCCATCCAGAATGCGCGCCTGTACGCCTCGCTCGAACAGAAGGTCGCCGAATACGAACGCCTCAAGGACTTCAACGAAAACATCGTGGAGTCGATCAACGTGGGCGTGATGGCGGTGGACCTGGCGGACCGCATCGAATCCTGGAACTCGCAGATGGAAGTCATGTACGCCTTGCCCCGCTGGCAGGCGCTGACCCGGCCCCTGAGCGAAGTATTCCCGGCGGAGTTTGTGGAAGAGTTTTACCGGGTGCGGCAGAACCCGGGCATCAACAACCTGTACAAGTTCCGTCTGGCCACGCCTACGGGCGAGAGCCGCATTGTGAACGTGGCCATCGCGCCCCTGGTCACGCGGAAGTTCAACGTGATCGGTCGGCTGATCATCGTGGACGACATTACCGAACGCGTGGGCCTGGAATCGCAACTCTCCCAGGCCGACAAGCTCTCCTCGATTGGCCTGCTGGCGGCCGGGGTGGCGCACGAAGTCAACACTCCGCTGGCGGTGATCTCCTCCTACGCCCAGATGCTGTCGAAGCAACTGCAGGACGATCCGCAGAAGGGCGGGCTGCTCGAGAAAATCACGCGGCAGACCTTCCGGGCCTCGGAGATTGTAAACAACCTGCTGAATTTCTCCCGCACCAGCGGCACGGAATTCACGGAAGTGAACGTCAACAAGATCATCGCCGACACCATGGCGCTGCTGGAGCACCAGTTCAAGATCACCAAGATCAGGGTGGAAGACGAACTGGCTGGCCATTTGCCGCTGATCAGCGGCAATCCCGGACGGCTGCAGCAGGTTTTCCTGAACCTGTTCCTGAACGCGCGCGACGCCATGCCCGAGGGCGGAACGCTCCGCGTCGCCACCTCCAACGGGGACGGAGTCAGCGTGGTCGTTTCCGACACCGGCAGCGGCATCGCGCAGGAGCACATCCAGCGCATCTACGACCCATTCTTCACCACCAAGGCGGCGCCGCGTGAAGGCCAGGGCAAGGGCACCGGCCTGGGCCTCTCCGTGACTTACGGAATCATTCAGGAGCATGCCGGAAAAATCCGGGTGGAGAGCCATCCCGGGCGCGGCACTACCTTCTACCTGGATTTCCCGCTCACCAGGAAGGCTGTCAATGTCTGAACTGGCCACGATCCCGCGCCACAACCTGGGCGAAGGCTCGACGTCCTCGGGTTCGGTGCTGATCATTGACGACGAAGCGGCCATCCGCGAGTCGCTCGAAACCTTGCTGGAGATGGAAGGCTACGACGTACAGTCGGCAGCCACGGCCGAAGAGGGCCTCACCCGGATCGGCGACCGGCCCTACGACCTGGTGTTGCTCGACCTGGCGCTGCCTGATCGCAACGGCATCGATCTGCTGGCCGAACTTCACACTCACGATCCCCAGCTGGCCGTCATCATGATCACCGCCTACGGGACCGTGGAAAATGCGGTGAAGGCAATGCAGGCCGGGGCCACCAACTTCGTCCAGAAACCCTGGGACAACGAAAAGCTGCTGGCCGACATTCGCGCCGCGGTGGCCCGCCATCGGGCGGAAGAAGAAAACGTCCAGCTCAAGCGCGCCCTGAAGCAGCGCTACAACTTTGAAAACATCGTGGGCAAGAGCGAGCCCATGCTGAAGATTTTCGACCTGGTGGCGCAAGTGGCCCCCAGCCGCTCCACCATCCTGCTGCAGGGCGAAAGTGGGACCGGCAAAGAGCTGATCGCCAAAGCCATTCACTTGAACTCGCCGCGCCGCGACCGCGCGTTTGTTCCGGTAAATACCGGCTCCATGCCGCCCGACCTCCTGGAATCGACGCTCTTCGGCCACGTCAAGGGCGCGTTCACCAGCGCCATCGCGTCGAAAAAAGGCCTCTTCGAAATCGCCGACCGCGGAACTTTGTTCCTCGACGAAATCGGCACCATGAGCATGGACACGCAGAGCAAAATCCTGCGCGTGCTGCAAGACCGCAAATTCATGCACCTGGGCGGAGTCCATGAAATTCAGGCGGACGTGCGCATCATCGCGGCCACCAACGTGGACCTGAAACAACTCGTGCGCGAAGGCCGGTTCCGCGACGATCTCTTCTATCGCCTGAACGTGATCACCGTCGATCTTCCACCGCTGCGGCAGAGGCGGGAGGACATCCCTCTGCTGGTGGATTTCTTCCTCGCCCGGTACTCGGAAGAAAACGAGCGGCCGCGGCGCAGGATGACGCCGGAAGGACTTCGTCCTCTGCTCTCCTATTCCTGGCCGGGCAACGTGCGTGAACTGGAAAATGTGATCGAGCGGGCGGTCGTGCTCTCCTCCTCTCAGGACGTGGGGGCCGAACTTCTGCCCGACCAGATCGTGGGCCGCGGCACTCCCGTTCCTCTGATGGAACGGCGCGGCGACGCTTCCCTGTTCGATATTGTCGAAGATTGCGAACGCCACATCATCCTCGACATGCTGGAGAAGTGTAACTGGAACCAGACCGAAGCCGCCGAACGCTTCCACGTGCCGCTCTCCACCCTGAACCAGAAGATCAAGCGTCTGAGTATTGAGATCAAGAAGAAGGTCAGGGAGTAGAAGCGGTCAGCTCAACTGGTCCTACTCGATGCTGTTCATTCCCGGGGCACAAGCTGAAAGCTGACGGCTGATAGCTGACGGCTTCTCTGCTATAGTTCCTGAGATAGAGGCCACACCGCATGGCAGCTGGGGACATACAGATCCCGCTCAGATCGCCCGCTGATTTCGCCAAGGAGAAGGTCGCGGCGCTCCAGGACTATGCCCTGCTGACTGGCCAGTCCCTGGCCAATCTTTTCCGGCGCCCCTTGTACGTCACCGACATGATTCAGCAGGCCGACCTGATCGGCGTGGGTTCCCTGCCGATCGTGATCCTGACCGGCGGCTTCACCGGCGCCGTGCTGGCCCTGAACAGCGCCAGCACACTGTCGCGCTTCGGCTCCCTCACGCTTATAGCCCAACTGGTATCGGTCGGCATGGTCACGGAACTGGGGCCGGTCATCACCGGGCTCATGGTGGCCGGACGTAACTCCTCCGGCATGGCCAGCGAACTGGGCTCCATGACTGTGACCGAGCAGATCGATGCCATGCGCGCCCTGGGCACCGATCCCACAAAGAAACTGGTCACGCCGCGAGTGGTGGCTACTGTAGTGATGCTGTTCTTTCTGACCATCATTTCCGACCTGCTCGGCCTGGTGGGAGGAAACATGGTCTCGACTCTGCTGCTTGGCCTGGACTCGCGGCAATACTGGACTTCGGCCTGGCAGTCCCTGGTCTGGCGCGACCTCACCTCCGGCCTGATCAAGCCGGTGCTCTTCGGATTCGTGATCTCAACCGTGGGCTGCTATTTCGGCATGTCCACCCGCGGCGGCACGCAAGGTGTGGGACGCTCCACCACCCAGGCCGTCGTCGTGGCCTCGGTGATGATTCTGGTCACGGATTTCTTTGTCACGAAACTGCTCATCACTCTGTTGGGGTACCGATAGGCGATGTCCGCTCCCACGCTCCCGCTCGACATGCCCGCCCCCGCCGCCCGGCAGCAGGGCAGCGAAGCCATCCGGTTCGAGAATGTGAATCTGGCATTTGATGACAAAGTGGTGCTGGACAACATTTCGTTCCGCCTGCCGCACGGGGAAACCAAGGCCCTTTTTGGGGTCGCGGGCTCCGGGAAAAGCACGATTCTCAAGCTGGCGCTGGGATTGATGAAACCCGACTCCGGCCACATCTACGTTCTTGGCGAGGACGTGACCGTGATGACCGAGAACGAGCTCTTCGACTTGCGGCGGCAGATTGGCATGGTGTTTCAGGAGAGCGCGCTCTTTGATTCGCGAACGGTGCGGGAGAATGTCGCGTTCCGCCTGATGGAAGAGGGTCGGGTTTCCGAGGAAGAGATCGAGCGGCGGGTACGCGAGGCCCTGAGCTTCGTCGAACTGGAACGGACCGTGGACATGTTTCCCTCGGAGCTTTCGGGCGGAATGCGCCGCCGGGTGGCCATTGCCCGCGCCATCGTGACCCAGCCTGAAATCCTGCTTTACGATTCGCCCACGGGCGGGCTGGACCCGGTGACCTCCACCACCATCGTGGAGCTGATCGTGAAACAGCGGGACGTGTACAAGACCAGCTCGCTGATGGTCACGCATCGCCTGCAGGATGCCTTCATCATGGCCACCCACTACTTCGATCGCACAGCCAACAAGATGCTGCCGCTGCCCAAGGGGGTCCATTGCGAAGTGCCGCTGGCATTTCTGATCCTGCGCGACGGCAAAGTAATTTTTGACGGTGACATCGACGAACTGGCGAAGACGCGCGACGAGTACATTCGCGAGTACATCGCGTAAAGCTCCACCTTCCTGTCATCCTGAGCGCAGTAGCTGCTTCGCTTCGCGAAGCAGCTACGGAGTCGAAGGACCCCTACCCAACCGATTCGCACGGCGCAACGTTACAACATAAGGAACGATCACTGCCGGCAGCAACGTTACGGTAGAGGTCCTTCGACTCCTCCGCCTCTTCGCAAAGCGAAGAGGCGGAGTCGCTCAGGATGACAGTTTGCGGGAAATTGCGGACTAGCTGGCCTTGGCGCTTTCGACCGTGGCTTTGCGCCGGGCGGCCAGGTTGGTTTCCATACGCTTTACGAACTCGCGGCTCTTTTTCGTGCTCATGACCAGCGATTCGATGCCCATGAGAAAATCCGGGTTCTTCATCTTCTCGCGCAACTCTTTCAGAAACGGCTTCACCTTGGCGTAGATGAGGACCATCTCTCCGCAAAAGCTGGGTTCGAGGAACAGCTCGCGGTTCAAGGCGCCGTGGTGTACCAGCGACGATGCCATGCCCCAGTATCCCAGCACCTGGCGCAGCCAGTTGTTTTCGGGTGTCCCGAACGCGCCCGAGACTTTCATGAAGTCGTCCGCCGACTGAGGCGAGAACGTCACTACCCACCAGTGCCGCGCCTTGCGCAGCTCAGCCTCGCGGCGAAGATCGTAAAGTTTAAGGATCAGTTGCGCATCGGCAGCAGTCGCCCTTGCCATTCACTCCTCCATACTTCGCAGCACGCCGAGATCGACCCGGCTGGTGAGCACGGAATCCCGCCCAAGCGAAGCCGGGACGGGAGTACCCTGCGTTACGTTGTGGATGCGGCCCCGGAAGCGGCTTCTACCGGAATTTCGCGCTCAAAGTCACATTCTTTATTCGGACACGCGATTACCGGGCCCGCCTTCAGCATTTTCTCCACCAGGTATTCGCTGCCGCAGCTCGGACATTTTTCCGCCAGCGGTTTGCCGGCGGAGGTGAACTTGCACTTGGGATAATTTCCGCAGCCATAGAATGTGTTGCCCTTGCGCGCCTTCTTCTCCACCAGGTCGCCCTCTTTGCACAGCGGGCATTTCACCCCGATGTAATTCTGCTTCACATATTTGCATTCGGGATAACCGCTGCAGGCGGTGAACTCGCCAAAGCGACCGTGGCGGATCATCATGTTGCGTCCGCACTTGGGACAGAGTTCATCGATCGGAATGTCGGGAACCTTCTTGCCCTGATCGAGACGGCGAGTCGTCTTGCAGTCAGGATAACCGGTACAGGCCATGAACTGGCCGAAGCGCCCGCGCTTCAGCACCATCACCCGGCCGCAGTTCTCGCAATATTCCTCCTGCGTGGTTTCCTGGATGTCAGCCGAATCCAGATCGGGCAGGTTGATGGGATTTTCCTTGGTGAAGGTGCAGCTGTCGGGGTTTTCCTTGTCGTACGAACTGCAGGCATAGAACGACCCGTGCTTGCCCCACTTGATCACCAGCGGAGAGCCGCAACGCTCGCACTTCTCGTCGGTCGGCTTCTCCATCCGCTTGATGTTCTCCATATGCTTTTCGGCATATTTGAGATCTTTAGCGAAGCGCTTGTAGAATTCGGTGAGGGCATTGATCCATGTTTCTTTACCCTCTTCGATCTCGTCGAGCTCTTCTTCCAGGCGGGCGGTGTACTGCACGTCGAAAATATCGCGGAAATTCTCCACCAGCAGGTCGGTGACGACCAGGCCGATCTCAGTGGGCGAGAACTTGCCCCCGAGCTTCTGCACATACTGCCGCTCCTGAATGGTGCTGAGAATGGCGGAGTAGGTGGAAGGCCGTCCGATGCCGCGCTCTTCGAGTTCCTTGACCAGCGAAGCTTCGTTGTAGCGCGGCGGAGGCTCGGTGAAGTGTTGCTCGGGCTTCAGTTCGCGCAGCGTGAGCTTTTGGCCGGGTTCGAGCGGTGGCAGTTTGTGCTTGAGCTCTTCTTCTTCCTCGTCCTTGACGTCCTTCGCCTCTTCATAAACTTTGAGGAAGCCGTCGAACTTGAGCACTGAGCCGGTCACGCGGAACCAGAAAGTTTCGGCGCCGGATTTTGCGTCGATGTCCACCGTGGTCTGGTCGAAGACGGCGGGCGTGATCTGCGAAGCCACGAAACGCTGCCAGATCAGCTTGTAAACCTTGAACTCATCTTCTTTCAGATATTGTTTGATCTGGTCGGGATGGCGCATCGCCGAAGTCGGACGGATGGCCTCGTGCGCAGCCTGCGCCGCTTTCTTCTCTTTGTAGACGTTCGCCGTCTCCGGCAAGTAGTCCTTGCCGTATTGCGACGTGATGTATTCGCGTACTTCGGCCAGCGCCTCGTTCGAAACGCGGGTGGAATCGGTACGCATATAAGTAATGAGACCGACCGAGCCTTCCTCGCCCAGTTCCACACCTTCGTAGAGACGTTGCGCGATCATCATGGTGCGCTTCACGCTGAAGCGCAGCTTGCGCGAGGAATCCTGCTGCAGCTTGCTGGTGGTGAAGGGCGGGGTGGCATTGCGCCGCCGTTCCTTGCGATCAACGGTGCGGACCAGCCAGTCAGCTTTCTCCAGGGCGGCGCGGATCTTCTCCGCGTCCTCGCCGTTGTTGACTTCAACTTTCTCTTCGCCTTTGCCGATGAAGCGGGCGTCGAACGCCGGCGGCTTGGGTCCGGCCAGGTGAGCATCGATGGTCCAGTATTCAACCTTCTGGAAGGCCTTGATTTCGCGCTCGCGTTCGACAATCAGCCGCAGCGCCACGGTCTGGACGCGGCCGGCGGACAATCCGCGGCGCACCTTGTCCCAGAGCAGTGGAGAAACCTGGTAGCCCACCAGGCGGTCGAGCACGCGCCGCGCCTGCTGCGCATCCACCAGGTTCTGGTCGATATCGTGGGGATGCTCGAAAGCCTCCTGCACCGCCCGCTTGGTAATTTCGTTGAAGGTCACGCGGCGGATGCGGTCGGGTTCATCGCCGTCCTTCTTCTTCTTTTTCTTCTTCTTGTTCCCGTCACCCAGCTCCTCGGCAAGGTGCCACGCGATAGCTTCACCCTCGCGATCCGGGTCAGGCGCCAGGTAGATGTTGTCCGCGGACAAGGCCAGCTTCTTGAGCTTGGCGAGAACTTTCTCCTTGCCCGGAATGACGACATATTCAGTCTCGAATTCGTTGTCGATATCGACGCCCAGGGTGCTCTTGGGCAGGTCCTTGACGTGACCAAACGATGCTTCGACGACGTAGCCCTTGCCAAGATACTTCTGAATGGCTTTCGCCTTGCCGGGCGATTCGATAATGACTAAGCCTTTAGACAATGTGTCCTCTGATGGTGGTTACTGGTTTTGAAGCTAGCATGAATGCGGTAGAAAAAGCTATCAGCTCTCAGCTGTCAGCTATCAGCTTTTAGCTTGTGGATGAAAGCTGCCAGCATCTTCTTCACCTCTATCACTTCGTCCGAAAGCCGCTGAAAATCAAGAGCCTTCATCATTTCCAGGTCGCGTGCCAGAAGCAACTGGTACTCGAGTTCGCTAGCGGATCCCATCGCAATTTGCAAGAATCGCCCCAACTCAATGTCCCCTTTTCGGCAACATCCCTCAGCAATGTTGGTGCCGATTGACGCCGAAGATCTTCGCATTTGACTGGTCAGGCCATAGACCTCATCCCGCGGAAATCCCTTGCTGGACTTATACACATCAAGCGTCAGGATGTGCGCTTTTTCCCAGACCTTTAAATTCCTGAAACTCTGCATGTTCGCCTCGCATGCCAGGCTTTCACTGAAAGCTGACAGCTGACAGCTGCTCTAGAAGCTCTTCACAAAATTCTTCCCCGGCATCTGCTTCACTTTTCCCGCCAGTTCCAGTTCGAACAATGCGGCGAAGATTTCGGAGGACGACAGCTCCAGTTCCAGCAACTCCACAATTTCATCGATGTGAGTTGCCTCGTCGGCTTTCAAGAGCTTCAGGATCTTCCGTTCGTGGGGAGGCAGCTCGCTTTCCCCGAATAGAGATGCAGTCTGGCCCGCCTGCGATTCATCGCCGGTGGCGGGAGTCAGCGCAAGTCGCACAGCTGTAGGGAGTTCCTCCCAAACGTCTTCCCAGGTGGCGGTCAGCTTGGCGCCTTGTTTGATCAGCGTGTTGGGTCCCCAGGAGTTCTTGTTGGTGACGTTGCCGGGGACGGCAAAGACCTCGCGATTCTGCTCCAGTGCGCAGCGCGATGTGATCCGGGTGCCGCTGTATTCCGCGGCTTCGACCACGAGCACACCGATCGAAATGCCGCTGATGATGCGGTTGCGGATGGGAAAATTTTGCGGCGCGGCGAATGTGTTCATGGGAAATTCGGAGATCAGCGCGCCTCCCGCCGCCAGCATCTGCTCCGTGATTCGGGTGTTTTCCCTGGGATAAATGATGTCCACGCCGGTGCCGAAGACCGCCACCGTTTTTCCCTTGGCGTTAATGGCGCCGCGATGCGCGGCCGCGTCCACGCCGCGAGCCAGACCGCTGAAGATGATCAGGCCGCGGGCCGCCAGATCGCATGCCAGGCGTTCCGCCATCCCGAGCCCGTAGGGGTGGGATGGCGAGTGCCTACGACCGCAATTCCAGGCTGAGTGATCGCATCCACATTTCCCCGCACATAAAGGACCAGGGGAGGATCGTAGATCTGTTTCAGCTGCGCCGGGTAGGAAGAATCGTCCAGGCAGACGACAGAAACCGCGGCGGCGGCGACGCGTCCCATTTCGTCATGCGCCACTTCCATCGACTGCCCCGTGCCCAGTGATTGCGCCGAAACGGTTTGAATGCCGGTGGCCTCGAGTTCGGTCAGCGAGGCCTTGAAGACATTCTGCACACCACCGAAATGCTCGACCAGCCGCCGCGCCCTGGTAGGCCCCAGGCGCGGGGTAAGGGCAAGGGCGAGCCACTGCAAGGCGAGACTTTCGCCGGGTTTCGAACGTACAGCCAGGGCTTCGGACACTGCACCACCTCCACATCGTCTGACTCGCGGACTCTTACATCCGCGAAAAACGATGTCAAGGTCACACGACACACTCCTCTGTTAAAATTGAACATTGGCCGCATGAGACGTCTTCGTATTTCCGCGATCTCCTACCTTAATACTGCCCCCCTGATGTGGGATTTCGAGCATGGAAACGCGGCTGGCGCCTTCGATATTTCCTATACCGTGCCCTCGCAGTGCGCGGCCGATCTGGCTGCGGGATCAGCAGATATAGGCATTATCCCGGCGGCCGCCTATGCCGGTATTCCAGGGCTTGCCATCCTCCCCGGCGTCGCTATCGCCTCGCGCAGGCCGGTGCGCTCCATCCTTCTGGTCAGCAAAGTCCCGTTGAACCAGATCCGCTCAGTGGCTCTCGACACTTCCTCCCTGACGTCGGTAGCGCTGACCAAAGTGTTGTTCGCGAAATGGTGGGGCCCGGGCAGAAGCTTTACGCCTATGGCTCCAGACATAGAAAAAATGATGGAGGCGCACGACGCCGGCCTGGTGATTGGCGATCCTGCCCTGCAGATCGACCGCTCGCGATACCTTACCTACGACCTGGCCGAAGAATGGATTCGCCTGACCGGCAAGCCTTTTGTCTTCGCCTTTTGGGCGGTGCGAGAATCAGCATTAAAGGATGCACCCGCGGCCCTTGATCTGGCCGGGGTGTTTCAGGAGTCGCGCGACCACGGCTTGCAGCCGGGAAATCTCGGCCAGATTGCTCGCGAGTGGGCGCCGCGCCTGAGTTTGAGCGAAAGCGAAATCAGGACCTATCTGACGGAAAATATCCACTATGATCTCGATCCCGCGTGCCTGGAAGGTTTGCGCCTCTTTTATCGCTATGCCAGCGAATGCGGCGCATTGCCGGCAGCGCCCGCGTTGCGCTTTCTCGATGTGGCCAAAATTGCCGCCACCTAGATCTCACCTGGCCTCGCCACCCGCATCTGAAGAGTTGTCCCTGAGGGCGAAATGCCAACCCAGATTCACTTCCTGATCGCGATTACAGTCTGGAGCCGACTCCGCCACCTGGGCGGCGTAGGCCTGGTCCTGTTGGGACTGGCGGACAACTCGGTCGTGCCCATGCCGGGGAGCATGGATGTTCTCACCATCTTCCTGGCCGCTCACCAGCGTCATTTGTGGTGGTACTACGCGTTCATGGCCACGGTGGGCTCGGTCATCGGTGGGTACATCACTTACGGACTGGCCCGGAAGGGCGGCAAAGAGGCCTTCGAACGCAAGCTCTCGAAGCGCCGGGCAAACAAGGTCTTTAAGCGCTTTGAACGCTGGGGTTTTTTTGCCGTGGCCGTGCCGGCACTGTTGCCGCCGCCTTTTCCGATTGTGCCTTTTCTGCTGGCGGCAGGCGCCCTGCAATATTCCCGCAAGAAATTCGTGGCCGCCCTGGCCCTGGGCCGAGGAGTTCGTTTCACCATCGTGGCCGGCCTGGGAGCGATGTATGGCCGCCACATCGTCAGGTTCTTCTCGCAATACTACAAACCGGCACTGTTTACGCTCATCGGGCTGGCAGTGGTGGGCGGAACTATTTCCCTGGTTCAGTACTACCGGTACAAGCGCAGGACGGCTGTGGTTTAGCTGTCATCTCGAGCGCAGGGGACCGTTTCGCTTGCGAACAGTTCGCGGAGTCGAAGAGCCTGTCCCGAGCGAAGTCGAGGGGACCCCTAATGATCGGATGGGCCTGCGGCAAGGAGGGGGCGCTCGACTGCACCGGATGACAGGAAAAGAGGCAGGATGACAGGGAAAGAAGGGGATGATACCTTCTTGATTTCCGCTATGGCAAGCACCTCTCCGAGGCTGTCTGCTCCAGACCAGGGCCGACAATCCTTCTTCGCCCAGGGCATGTGGATCATTCTGGTCATCGCCCTGGCCAAATTGCTATTTCATTGTTACTTCAACAATCGTTACGGCTACTTCCGCGACGAGTTTGATTACATGGCCTGCGGAGATCACCTGGCCTGGGGATACGTGGACCAACCACCGCTGATTCCCTTCCTGATTCATGTTTGCCGCGCGGTGCTGGGAGACTCGCTGCGCAGCATACGTTTTATCCCGGCGCTGGCGTCTTCCCTTCTGGTGGTGCAGTCGGCGGTGCTGGCCCGCGAATTTGGCGGGCGGAGATTCGCCCTTCTGCTCAGCGCGGTGACGGCTGTGGTGGCGCCGCAGTACCTCTCCAACGGCAGCTTGCTGGGGACGAACTGCCTTGAACCCAATCTGTGGATGGGTTGCGCCTATTTCGCGATTCTTGCCATCAAGCGCAACAATCCCCGCTACTGGCTGTGGTTCGGCGTGGTCGCGGGCCTGGGCCTGGAGGAGAAGTATTCGATCGCGCTGTTCGGCTTTGCCATTGTGGTCGGCCTGCTGCTCACCGAGCAACGCCGGGTTTTCGCCGACAAATGGATCTGGCTGGGCGGAGTGGCTGCGTTCCTTATCTTCCTACCCAATCTGCTGTGGAATATTCACTACGACTGGCCGTTTGTACAGTTGATGCGAGGCATCCGGGCTGAGGGCCGCGATGTGGTGCTGCCGCTGCTGCCGTACTTCTTTCAGCAGACGCTGCTCGTTCTTCCGTTAACCACGCCCATCTGGATCACGGGGCTGGTTGCGCTGTTTCTTTCGCGGCAGTTGAAGATCTACCGCGTGCTCGGCTGGAGTTATGTGGTCTGCTTTGGCGTTTTTTTCGTTCTTCATGGAAAGAGTTACTATCTGGCTCCCATCTATCCCATGCTGCTGGCGGCGGGAGCGGTGACCATCGAGAACGCAATCGACCGGCCGCGCCTTACCTGGATGAAGCCGGTGATCGTGGTGCTGCTGCTGGCCGCAGGAGTTCACCTGGCCCCGGTGGTGGTGCCCGTGCTGTCTCCGGAGCGGTTCATTGCCTACATGAAATACCTGCCGATGAAATTGCCGGTGATGGAACACGGCCACGAGCGGTCACCCCTTCCGCAGTGGTACTCCGACCAGTTCGGATGGGAAGAGATCGTGGCGGAAACCGCGCAGGCCTGGAACCGGCTGAGTCCGGGGGAGCGCGGGGATTGCGGCATCTTCGCCCAGGATTACGGCCAGGCGGGCGCCATCGACTTCCTGGGCCGCCGCTATGGCCTGCCACCGGCTCTGAGCGGACATCAGACCTACTTCCTGTGGGGCCCGCGGGGATATTCAGGAAATTGCATGATCGTGCTCGATGACAACAAGGAAACACTCGATCGGCTCTGGGACAACGTCGAGTACGTGGGCACCTCGGCCGACAATCGTTATGCTCTCGAAAAAAACATCGATGTCTTCACCTGCAAGGGGGCGAAATTCGGTACCCTGGCGCAGCTCTGGCCGAAGTTGAAGCGCTGGCGCTGAGGGAAGTCTCCCACCCTGTCTCTCCAAAAAACGGAGAGACGAGGGTGGGATGCCCTGGCCAGGCGATCGGGCATCTGGCGGTGCCGGCAGAAGGTTCCTGTTCCTGTTCCTGGACCTTGACCGCCGATCCTCCAGTTACAATAGTTGGTTCGAGTTCAGAGTGCTTCTGGCATCGGGCCGGATGCGGGGTTGAGGAATCGATCATGCCGAAAGCTGTTTCCGACGAGATACCTGCTGTCCCGCTAACCATCGAGGGTTACAGCGTCCTGCATCAGATGATGCGAATTCGCTGGGCGGCGTGGCGCCAACTCGCGGCAGCGGAGAAGAACGCGATCGTCGATGAGGCCGCGGGCGTTCTGGCTGCGATGGAGCAGAATTCCGCCGGACCTTCCGCGCTGTTCTCCTTGCTGGGGCACAAAGGCGATCTGATGCTGGTGCATTTCCGGCGCTCGTTTGACGAGCTGAATTCAGTGGAGTTGCAACTGGCGCAACTGCGGCTGGCTGATTTCCTGGAGCCTGCTACTTCCTACCTTTCGGTCATCGAGCTGGGGCTGTATGAATCCACGATCAAGGCTTATCGCGATTTGAAAGAGCGTGGCATCGAAGCGCACTCGGAAGAGTGGAAGCGGGAGATCGCCGAGGTTCTGGCGCGGCAGAAGGAGGCCATGCATCCGCGCCTGTTTCCGGAGATGCCGCAACACCGGTACGTTTCGTTTTATCCCATGGACCGGCGACGGGGCGAAGCGAAGAACTGGTATAGCTTGCCCATTGAAGAGCGGGCGCGGCAGATGAACGAGCATGGGTTGATTGGAAGGCGCTATGCCGGAGAAGTGCGGCAGATCATTACCGGGTCGATTGGCTTCGACGACTGGGAGTGGGGCGTGGACCTGTTCGCCAATGATCCGCTGGTGTTCAAGAAGCTGATCTACGAGATGAGGTTTGATGAAGTGAGCGCGGTGTATGCGCTGTTTGGGCAGTTCTATCTGGGTATCCGCGTGCCGGCGGCGGGGTTGGGGAAACTATTGAGCGGAGTATTGCCGGCAGCATAGAAAAGCCTTTGACCGCAAAGGACGCGAAGGAAAGCGCAAAGGTCGCAAAGAAGAACGATTCCACCGGGAGCACACATGGCAACCCTTGGCCTGATTGAGTACAAAGATGCGAGTCCGGAAGTGCGGGCGGTGTATGACGACATCATGGCGACCCGCAAAACCGACTGGATCAATAATTTCTGGAAGGCGATCGCTCATGATCCGGCAACCCTGAAGCGCACATGGGAAGACATCAAGCAGATCATGGGACCGGGAGCGATGGATCCGCTGACGAAAGAGTTGGTCTATCTCGCGGTGAGCGTCAGCAATCAATGCGGCTATTGCATTGCGTCGCATACCGCCGGGGCGCGCGGCAAAGGCATGACTGACGCCATGTTCAAGGAACTGATGGCAGTGGTCGGCATGGCGAACGAGACCAACCGGCTGGTGGCCGGATATCAGGTCGAGATTGACGACAAGTTCAAGGTCTAGATTCACGGAGAGCGGATGGCGCACGAATTGACGACCTCCTACCTGCGGGATTCTCTTTCCCTGTTCCGTTACTACAAAAAGCTGACCGAGCGCGCCCTGGAGCAGGTCAGCGATGAACAGCTTTTCGCGGTCCTTGATGGAGAAATGAACTCGATCGCCATCATCGTGAAGCATCTGGTGGGCAACATGCGATCGCGCTGGACCGACTTTCTGAACAGTGACGGCGAAAAGGCCGATCGCAAGCGCGACACCGAGTTTGAGGAGCCGCCGGCCGGCAGAGCGGCGTTGATGGGAGTGTGGGAGCAGGGGTGGAAGTACGTGTTCGCGGCGCTGGAACCTCTGTCGGATGCGGATATTGAGCGCACGGTCATGATCCGCGGGGAGCCGCACTCGGTGATGCAAGCCATCAACCGTCAGATTGCGCACTATGCTTATCACTGCGGGCAGATCGTGTTTCTGGCCAAGCATCTGCAATCCAGACAATGGAGGGCGCTGACGGTGCCGCGGGGCAAGTCGGAAGAATTCAATCAAAAAGGAGTGGCTAAGGAAATCAGCCAGCGCTAGGGCTCTCGTAGCGCCGCGGTCCCGGCGGCTGTCCGGCGGCGGGACGCCCTCGCGACAGCCGGCAGGATGCCGGCGCTACGGTCGAGGCTTTTTTCTGGATTTGGGAAATTTGTATTCGTGCAGCTTCATGTCGGCCTTGCGGCCGCGGAAGGTGACGCCTTCAGCCTCCAGGCGGAAGCGCTGCTCGAAGGCGTAGTCTCCGCGGAGTTTTATGGCGCCTCCTGCGCCTAGTACCCGTTGCCAGGGCAGTCCCACGGCACCGCGCAGGGCCGCGACCACCTGGCGGGCCGCGCCGGGAAAGCCGGCGGCTTTCGCGACGGCTCCGTAGGTGGAGACTTTTCCGCGGGGAATGCCGCGGATGGTAGTCATGATGCTGTCGCGCATGCTGGGTTTCCGGGAAGGCATGATACTCACCGACTAATCTGGTTAAACTACCGTAGCGGCTTCAAGTCACTCAATGGCTGCGTCGTGGGTCATTTGGAGACGATGAACCACGAAGGACACGAAGGTACACGAAGGAAACCCTCGATAACAACGCCTTCGTGGTACTTCGTGTTCTTCGTGGTTTATGGTCTTGCCGTGTCATATCACGAGAGCTCATGCCCTGGGCGGGCAGGATACCCGCCCGACAGTCGCAGGACGCCGGCGCTACACAAATCTTTTACAGTGCGATCCAGCCGATGCGGATCAGCCAGAGGGAACCGGTTGAGATCAGGAGCCACAGGATTACGCCCAGCAGCATGGGGCGATGTCCTACTTTTTTCAGGGTGGCGACTGAGATACCACTGCCGATCAGGTAGAGGGTGGCGGTGAGTCCGATTTTCGCGGCGTGCGATAGCAGTTTGTAGGCGGGCGCTCCGGCGGGCAGGTAGGTGTTGCAGACGGCGGCCAGGCAGAAAAACGCAATGAACCACGGCCATTGGATTTTGGCCCGGGCATGCTTGATCAGGGCGGCGCCCAGCGACATGGGGACGATCCACAAGGCGCGGGCCAGCTTTACGGTCGTGCCTACCGCCAACGCGACCGCTCCGTATTTGGCGGCGGCGCCTACCACTGAACTGGTGTCATGAATGGCGAGCGCGGCCCAGAGGCCAAACTGGGTCTGACTCAGATGCAGCGCGGCGCCAATGGCGGGGAAGGTGAGAAGAGCAACCGAGTTGAGCACGAACACGGTGCCCAGCGAGATGGCCATCTGCTCGTCGCTGGCGCCAGTGATGGGTCCAACCGCGGCGATGGCGCTGCCGCCGCAAATGGCTGTGCCGGTCGAGATCAGGAAAGCTGGAGTGCGCTGCATTTTGAGCATCGCACCCAGGGTCATGCCAACCACCATGGTGAAGCTGATGCCGAAAACGGTATAGACGAATCCGCTGCGTCCAGCGCGGATTACGTCGTGCAGGTTCATGCCGAATCCGAGTCCGACCACCGAAGCCTGCAGCAGGTAGCGGGAGAGTTTTTTTGCGCTCTTGTCGAAGGGGTGGGGGAAGGTAAAGCCGAATACCAGCCCCAAAGCGAGCGCGACCGGCGGCGAGACAAATCCGCTGGCGGCAACCGCAAGGCCCAGGAGAAATACAACTCTAGCGATCATGCGACGGGCGTGAATTCAGTAGCGGAAGAAGACCCAAGGTCCCTCGACTTGCCTGACCACGCGAGCGCGGCCTGGGCTGCGCCCGGGAAGATAATCCTGAGCGATGGATAATTATGCGGCCGCGCCTTTCCCGAAGGATGCGATGGCCTTTTCCTCGCTGTCGTACACTTCAAAAACGGTCAGGAGCTTGGTGACTTGCAGCAGATCGCCGACACGCTGAGTGAGGTTGGCCAACTTTACCGCGCCGCCGGCGTTATGCGCCGTGGTGTATAGCGCCACCAGCGTTCCCAACCCGCCGCTGTCGATGTACGTGATGCTGCCCAGATTCAATACAATCTGGTTGCTTTCGCCGATCAGTTTCTTAAGGGTGTCTCGCAGCAGCGCCGATTCTTCGCCGAAGACGATGCGGCCGCTGCAATCCACGACGGTCACGCCGTTCGAGACCCGCGTATTCAGTTTCAACTGCATGGGACCTCCTGGTCTGGCCTTGAGCCGACCCAGCCCAAAAGCCTATTCCTTGGGCGGGTTCTTCGCAAGGGGCCATTTTATAGCCAGGTCAAATTTCGCGCTTCAGGCAGGACAAAAGCAAGAGCAATAACCACCAAGGACACGAAGGTACACGAAGGAAAGGCTTTTTTTTTCGCAAAGCCCCGTGGCATCTCGCGACCGCGAAGGCATCACGTATAATTGAGGTTCTCCTCGCCATGAGCTATCAGGTCTTAGCCCGCAAGTATCGTCCGCAGAAATTCTCCGAGGTCATCGGGCAGGAGCATGTTACCCGCACCCTGAAGAATGCCCTGGAGCAGGGGCGAACGGCGCACGGGTACATTTTCAGCGGGCATCGCGGCATCGGCAAGACCACGGTGGCGCGCATCCTGGCCATGGCGCTGAACTGCCGGTCGTCGGACAAGCCGGTGGCGGAACCCTGCGGAGTCTGCGAGTCGTGCACCGAGATCCGGGCGGGAAATTCGGTGGACGTGATCGAGATTGACGCCGCCACCAATCGCGGCATCGATGAGATTCGTGAGTTGCGCGAGGGCACGAGGTACCGCCCCGCGCGAGACCGTTTCAAGATTTATATTCTCGACGAAGCGCACCAGATCACGGATGCGGCTTTCAATGCGCTGCTGAAGACTCTGGAGGAGCCGCCGGGACATGTGGTCTTCATGCTGGCCACGACCCAGCCCGAGGACATTCCGCAGACCATTCGGTCGCGCTGCCAGCATTTCAGTTTTCGCGCCGTGGGATTTGAGGAAATTCTCAACCAGCTCAAGGATCTCTCCGGGCGGGAAAACATCGAAGCGGATGAAGATGCGCTGGCGCTGCTGGCGGAGGCCGGTGACGGTTCGATGCGGGACGCGCTTTCGATTCTCGATCAGGCCATTGCCTCGTCCACGGGGCGGCTGACGGCGGAGCAGGTGCGGAACCTGGTGGGCGCTGCGCCATCGGGCGTGCTGGAAGAAGTGATGCAGGCGGTGGCCCAGGGGTCGAGCGAAACCGTGTTGCGGCTGGTGGACCGGCTGATCAGCGAAGGCCACAGCCCCACTCATTTTGCCCGGCAGATGGTGCGCTTCCTGCGCAATACGGTGGTGGCCAGGATCGCGGGAGCGGACTCTTCCCTGCTGCAGATTTCAAGCGACGAGCGCAAGCGCGTGGCCCGCATCGCAGCGCTTTTTGAGGAAGAGGACCTGGCGCGGCATCTGCAGATCATGCTACGCACGCACGGCGAACTCGGGTACCGGCAGGAACAGCGCTTTCATCTGGAGCTGGGCCTGCTGAAGATGGCGCACGCCCAGCGGCTGTTGCCGATCGAGCAATTGCTCAGCGAAACGGCGGGGACCGCCGCAGCGCGACCGGTGGGCAAACCATCGGTGGTACCGGACATCAAAAGGCCTGAAGCGCAACAGGCGGCGCGTTCGACCAATGTTTCGCCCTTCGCGGCGGATTCAGCGCGCAAGAGCGGATCGAAGCCGGAGCTCTCCGCGGAGAGCGCTCCGCTGTCGGGGGTGCGCGCGGTTGCGGGTGGTGGGGCGGCTAATGTGGTGATGGGATCGGCGGCGCCGGCCGTGGCCGTCCAGCAGGCCCCCGAGATGTCGCCAGAAATGATGTCTCCTGAAATACAGAGGGCCCCGGAAGAGCATCCCACCGATTTGCGCGACGCCGTGCTGAATGCGCTGAACGGCGCGGGGCAGCGCATTCTGGCCAACCTGCTCGAGGCTGGGGAATGGCAGGTGGAAGGCAATGACGTGGTGGTCAAGGTGGCATCGTCGGCGGCGGTGATTGAAATGTCGCTGGGCGCGGATGCGAAGCGGCTCATGATTGCCACGGCCAGCGGAGCCCTGGGACGCCCGATGAAGGTGCGGGTGCTGCCGGGCGGAACGGCCCAGAGTGCGCCGCGTCCGGCATCCAGCAATGGCGGCGGCCGCGGCCGCGCGGAGCAGGACCCGGTGGTGCAGCGCATGAAGGAAAAGTTCGGGGCGGAAATTCGGACGATTATCGATTACAAGGACAAGCGCTAGCTCGCAGCTCGCGGGCGCCGAGAAAGCCGGGGACAGACGCCATGGGCGGATTCAACCTGCAGGAACTGATGTCGCAGGCCAAACAGCAATATGAAACCCTGCAGAAAAAGATGCAGGAAACCGTGGTCGAGGGCTCGGCCGGCGGCGGCACGGTCACGGTAAAGATGGACGGCAGCAAGCAGGTGCTGGAGATCAAGATCGATCCCGAGGCAGTGAAGGCGGGCGATCTGGAGATGCTGCAGGACCTGATTACGGCGGCCATCAACGGCGCGGGCCGGAAGGTTGATGAAGCCATGCAGTCCACGATGGGCGGGATGCTGGGCGGAATGGGAATACCCGGATTGTAAGAATTGACTAATTGGGCAATTTTGTAATTGAGTGATTGAAACCCCAATTCCGCAATTACTGAAGTCTTTCAATTTCACAATTTCCAAATTACTCAATTACTCAATTTTTCTATGTCTAAATTTGCGGAGCCGATGGCGCGGCTGATCGAAGCGCTGAAGAAACTGCCGGGCATTGGAAGCAAGAGCGCGCAACGGCTGGCCTTTCATATACTTCGCTCTTCCGACGAAGATGCGGAAGGACTGGCGGCCGCGGTGCGCGACGTGAAGGCCAACCTGCGGCTGTGCTCCATCTGCAATAACATCACGGATGTCGATCCCTGCGTGTACTGCAGCAGTGCGACCCGCAACCAACGGATGGTCTGCGTGGTGGAAGAACCCACCAACATCGGCGCCATCGAAAAGACCAAGCATTTCAACGGCGTTTATCACGTGCTGCATGGATCGATTTCGCCGCTGCACGGCGTGGGGCCAGACCAGTTGCGGATTTCGAACCTGATGCGGCGGGTGGAAGACGGGCAGGTGGATGAAGTGATCCTGGCCACCAATCCGACGATCGAGGGCGAGGCGACCGCGACTTATCTTTTCGGACAACTGCGGCGCGCGGGACTTAAAGTGACGCGGATCGCGATGGGGATTCCGGTAGGCAGCGACATCGAATATGCCGATGAAATCACCATGCTGAAAGCGATGGAAGGGCGTCGGGAGCTGTAGGGTTGTGATCTGCCGCCTGACCTGCCCGCCGCCCGCGTAGGCCCGGACGGCCCGTCCGGGCGGACGAGCGCAGCTCGTCATGGTTTTCGGTTGTAAATGCATCCGCCGAGCTTTGCTCGGCTGGGCGGACGAGGCGTCCGCCCCTACGCGGTTCGTGGCAGGTTTTGTTCCCAGTTGAGAAAGTCTTTTCCCACGGGGCCGTCCGGCATCCCGCAAGTCCGAAAGTGTGATACATGAGCAGCTTATATATCAACAAGTTACAGCCATTTTAGAATGTATAAAGTCATACTCAGCTTGGCATGTCGCTTGCACTAGGTAAGGCATGTTCCTCCCGTCTCCGTTTATTTTTGGCTGGCACGAGATAGCAGTGACATTTCTGGTCAAACTGACCAGAGAACGCTTGTTGCCAGTTCGCGCCGCGTGGTGATGTGACCGCATCTCAACTCGACGCTACTCGAAACCGGGCCAACCAGCCCGGTTTTGTTTTTGGGCGTTGGGCGTTGGGCGTTGGACCTCAGACAGGACTGGCCGGCACTGCGACACCCTTTTGTCGAGCTTTGCTCGACCGGACAGCCGAGGGCGGCTGTCCCCACGTGATTCGCGGCGCTATGTGGTTTGCGACTCCAGCGAACCTGCTTCGAGGAAATGGTTTGGTTCTTCGTGGGTGGGCGCTACGCCGGAGGGCCAGGCGCCGCCGTTGTATTGCTGCATGCGGTTTTTCCACTTGAGGAACTCGGTGATGGTTTGAGGCTCGATGCGGATCTCCACGCGGCGCAAGCTGGCCAGCAGCAGATTCATCTCATAGGCGAGTCCGGACGGGGTACGCAAATCGCGGGCGGAGCGGCGGACGACTTCGACTTTGCGCTTGCGCAGTTCCAGAAGGCCCCAGCCTGGGGGCAACTCCTTGAGCTGAAGCAACGCCGGAGGGGTGAGATAGAAGCGTTCGCTGCCGAGTCCGAGCTCCTGCTTTTGGCGGAAGGGCTTGTCGCGGTCAGCTAAAAAGTCGGCGCGGGATATTTTGCACTCGATCAGGACGGAATGGGAGGCACGCTTCCATCCGATGGCGTCGGGCATTTCTCCACTGACGCAGGCCTGCTCGGAGAGGACCACGCCGCAGCGATAGGCACGCAGCCACTCCACGGCTTTTTCCACCAGTTGAACGTGGGTCATGGTGTATCTGTACGCGGCGGGCGCGGAAGATGGAAGTGACTGAGTAGCTTCGCGCTTCTAGCTTCTAGCTCCTGGCTTCTGGCCGCTGGGTGCTCGTTTCCGGGTTTTGGTTACCAGTTTCATGGTTGTTGGCTTTGGGTTTGATGCTCTCATGGGTCTGATCATTACCGGGCGGCGATAGACCGATTCCAGCAGGTGGCGGGCGGCGGCGATGGCTTCGGCCTGGTCATCGCGGGAGGAATAGCCCTGGACTGCGATCAGCAGGACTTGGTTTTTATTTTCGTCATTTCGATTGATGACTTGCAGGCGCTTGACGCGTTGATCGCGGCCGGTATCGAAAGCGTTGGCCAGGCGAAGAATGGCCGCCAATCTCGTTATGTCCTGCCTTTGTTCGAGAGGCAGCCCACGCAGCGGCTTCTGCCCGGCGCGCGGTAGAGCGCCGCGATGGTAACGGGCAACGATGCCGGCGGTGAGCAAGTCCTGAGCGCGCCATCCCAGCGGAGGCGGAAGGCGGCGGACCATCCGATAAGAAACTTTGTGGTGGCCCTTTTCATCTTTGGACCTGCCTACGTCATGCAGGAGCGCGGCGGCCTGCACAATGGCGCGCTCCCGGGCCGACGATCCTGACGCCTTGCCCATGGCCGCCACTCCGTCATAGAGCTGCAGTGCAAGCCTAGCCACGTGCCGCGAATGCTCGAAGTCAGGGTCGAGGAACGAAGCCCACAGGGTCAGGCGAAGCAGGGCGGCGGACCTGGTTTGTTTTCGGTCGGGGAGCTGGCTGCGCCAGAGCCGCCAGAGTGAGTCTTCATCCTTTTCCGCCATTCTCTGGTGGTACGTGTCGATTCTCCGGGCCCGCTCCTGCTGAATTCGGTTTTGCCAGCGGGAGCGGGCAGCGTCGTCGGGGAAGACGCTGGCGCGCACCGCGGAAGGCCAGAGAACGTCGAGATCGTGAATCTCGCCCAGCACGTCCTGCATGTGCTTGAGATCGTCACTCCAGGCAGCGTGCTCGGCGGGCAGAAAGTTTTCGACGATGTAGCGAAAGCGCTTGATGCCGATGCGAAGGCGGTGAAATGCCGCCGGGGAGCCGCTGCGCATAGCCTGGCGATGCAGCCTGTGGGCCTCGGTCCAGCGCTCCAGCGCGAGATGGCGGAAGACCAGGCTGCCCAGGCGGAACCTTGCCATCCGGCGGGGGAGCGAACGGCCCCAGGCGCGCCACTGTTTGCGGTCGAATTCCTTGAGCGCCTGCATCGCGTCCTGTTGCAATTGAGGCTCGCGGGAGGCGACCGACTGCAACAGCGGTCCGGTGACGGGATCGTCCGGCGTATCCAGGAGGTGGACCCACTCCTGCATGACGTGCACGTCGCGCAGTTCTCCCAGGCGGCGGAAGAGGCGTTTGCCCGCTTTCTTCATGTCCTTCCAGGCCGGATCGGGATCGATGGCGGCGATGCCGTCAGCCATGGAACAGCAGCGGCGGAGGGCCACCCGCAGGTCGTGCACGGGGTCGGGCGCGAAGCTGAGGCTGGCGCGGTCGCATTCTTCAAGGACGCGCTGCATCCAGAAAGCGAGGCCGGATTTCTTTTTGGCGGGCTTTGTCGGCATGGTAGGCGTGGGCAACGGGATGATCAATCAGGCCGCAAGACCCCAATGGACCTGACGGAAGGCCAATTCGCGGTATTACCTCCGTAATGTGTATCTTCTCACGGTTTCGCATTACCCTTAGCCGGTACCAGAAGCCCTTTAAGAGGAGCCGCGTATCTCAACGGCAGACACAAGCAAAGACCTCAGGATCGCGTCCGCCCGGGCGTTTGTCCACAGTCTGAACATATTGGTGAAGTACGTCCGCCTCTATGGGCTCGACCACAAACGCACTGAAGGCCAGTTCGCATCCACGTGGAAAGAACTGCAGGACGGCCTGCCCAAAGGAGCGGACGGGGCGTTTCTGCTGGGGGTGTCGGAAAACAAGCTGCTGCTGGACGGCATACCCCTGGAGACGGGGCAGGCGGAGCGCAGCTTCGCGCAACTGCTGACCACCGCGGGTCTGGCCAGTATCCATTTTTCGAACCAGGTCACCAAAGACGAATTTATCCAACTGGTGCGGGCCTTCGCCATGGGCGGAGCGCGGGCGCAGGACGTGGTCAAAGAAATCAAGAGCACTTTCGGGGACAGCAAGACGGCCTCGATCCGCATCAACGAAGTAAGGTTTGTGGCTGCCGACCCATCGACCGGCGAGATCAGCATTGCCGCCCAGATTGCGGCCCAGACGCTGGGCCCGGAATTCAAGCAGTGGCTTAACGATCCACAGAAACTTCTGCAATTGATTGCCGCCGCGGAAGGCGCGAAGAGCGGTGGCGTCGCCGGGGGCGCTCCGGTAGGCAGCGTGCCAAATGCCGGCCCGGCGGTGGAAGGCGCAGTTCCAGTCACGGGTGGTGGAACCTGGGCGGGCGGCGTCGTGCCCTTGCAGGAAGAAGAAGTCATCCAGACCATCCGCCTGCTGACGCGATTTGGAGAAGTGGGCGGCGATCCCAACGCCGATACGACAGCCTTACAAAAAGAACTGACTACGGTTGACGAGAACACCAAAGTCAACCTGCAGCAACTGCTGGGCAGCCTGGCTTCCCAGGTCAATGTCAATGCGGAGCAATCGGACAACACACCCCTGCTGATGAAGGCGGCCGAGCACATGGCCATTCGTTTCGCCCTGGAACGCTTCCAGAAAGGCGAAGTGAAGGTCAACGCGGTGCACCAGATGATGGAGCACATGAGCCGGCAGATGGACACCCTGCGCCAGATCCTGAAGTTGCAGGAAGACAAGATGAGCAAGGCTGGCATCCTGGTGGAGTCGCATGCCGACATTTTGGACCGGATGTTCTGGGCGGAAGTGCCGGAAGCGGGCAAGAAGAGCGTGCTGCTCTCGCATGAAGCACCCTGCGTGCCGCCGCGCAACGTACGCCAGTTTGTCGAGATCCTGCTGGACCGGGGCGACAAGGAAACTGCGGTTGCCATTCTGCAGAATTACCTGAACTGCCTGGAGGCGAAAGACCTCGAGCCGCGGCGCAAGATTGCGACCGGCATAAGCCAGCTGGCCGACCTTTTTGCGGCCGCCGGCGGGGAATTGATGGCGGCGTCCATCCGCAAGATCGGCGACCTGATGGGCAAGGAATCGGACCCCGACCTGCAAAGCATGCTGAGCGCGGCCTTTGTGCGCCTCAGCACGGAAGCCAGCACCAACAAGCAGTTTGGGGCGCTGAGCGAGCTTTGCATCGCGATGGAAAATATCGCCAAGCAACGGCCGGTGCTGGCCACGGAGCTGCGCCCTCGAATCGGCGTGGAAAACCGTTTGCCTGAGTTCATCGAAGAAGCGATGTACCTGCCCCAGCTCCCTGCCGACCTGCTGCAGGTTTTGCGCCGGACCTCGGGAGCGGCGGTGGAACATCTGTCCGAGCGGTTTTTCCGCTGCATGCGGCGGGAAGAGTGTGACCGGATTATCGACATCGTGAAGGAACTGGGAGCGCCAGCCCAGCAACAGTTGCGCGAGATGCTGCGCATGGGACAGCCCCGCCAGGCCGCTTCGGTGGTTGGCCTTTTAAGCCGTCTGGATGTGCCGACTTTGCTGGAGTTGCTGCCGACGCGACTGCCGGAGTGGAACCGTTTCTATCACGACGTGGTGGTGCGCCAGGTGGCCTACGGCGCGGCCCACGATCGCGGGCGCTCCCTGCTGGAGCTGCTGGAGATTCTCGATGCGCTGGTCCTGCCCCAGGCCATTGACGAAATTGGAATGAGCGGCGATCGCTCGGCGGTCCCGCCCCTGGTGGTCATGGCCGAGGCAGGAGAGACCCAGGGACGCTCTGCGCTGCTGCAACTGAAAGCGGTGGAGTCGCTGGGCCGGCTGCGGGAAAACGATGCCGTACCGGTGCTGCGCGGCCTTCTGGAAGCAAAAAAAATGTGGAGATGGAGCCATCACCGGGAGTTGCGCATTGCCGCCGCCCAGGCGCTGGTCAAGATCGATCCGCGTTACGGCAGCCAAGTCATGGCGGAAAGCGGGTTGGAGCCCGGAGAGTTGGCCATCGCGCCCCTGGATTCCGCGCCGGCGTGTCCATGGGTGAGGCAGCGGCGCTACGAGCGCATCGTGCTGCGCCGGACGCTGCATGCGACCATCAGCAGTTCGTGGGGAAAATCCAGCATTCTGATCCGTGAATTGAGCCTGGGCGGAGGCATGGGCACGAAAGAGGACAACCTCCGCGTGGGCTCGGAAGCGAACATCGACATTGCCACCGGCGGAAGACATATTCGCGGGCAAGTATTGTTGAGGCGCGCGCGGGTGAACGAAGTCGGATTTGAGATCGTCAACACAGACCTGGAGAGCCGCTTCCGGCTGCGCCGTATTCTGATGGATTCTCTGGAACATTCGCCTGGAACCAAGGAAGGCGATTGGGACGGGCAGCGTAAACCGCAATTGATGTAGTCCTGGTTCACTTCAAAACCAAAAAACATTCCCCACCCATTTCGCAAAGTGCGCGAAATGGATGGGGCACCTTCGATATCCCCACAAAACTTCTTACTTCACCTTGGCGAAGATAATAACCAGGGTGTAGAGCGCCAGGGACTCGATCAGGGCCAGACCGAGAATGAGGGCGAACTGAATGCCGGAGCGGGCTGCGGGATTGCGGCCCAGAGCCTCGGCTGCGGCGGCCGTGGCTCGACCCTGCGCCAGTCCGCAGACCGCGGATGCGATCGCCATGGAAAATCCAGCGGCGATGGCCACCCAGTTGACCGCGCTGGCGGCTTCCCCGCCCTGCGCGAATACGGGCACAGCCAGGAACATAAAGGCCAGTGCCATGAACAAATAGCTCAATAATCTACGCATCGTGTTTTTCTCCTCGTGTGAATTACCGCCAGTGGGTGGTTGACGTCCGTGAATAGTGCAGACGCCCTCACGCTGAACGGCTGGCTTCCAGTTTCCAGTTTCTGGTTTCCCGTTGCTGGAAATCCGAAACTCGACACTTGAAACTTCTTAATATTCTGAACGGCTGTTGCCAGTTGCCGGTTCCCGGTTGTCAGTTGAAGTTGGGGGAAACCAGAAACTCGAAACTGGAAACAGTTCTTAGTGCTCTTCGGCGACCGCGCCCGACAAGTACACCATGGTCAAGAGGACGAAGATATAGGTCTGCAACAGCGATACTCCGATATGAAGGCCCAGAAAGATAATCGGAACACCGATCGGAACCAGGGAAAAGAACACCATGGTCACCATGTCGCCGGCGAACATGTTGGCGTAAAGACGGACAGTCAGTGACAGCATCCGGGCGAGATGGCTGATGATCTCAATGGGGATCATGATGATGGCCAGCGCCCACATGGGCCCGACGAAATGCTTCAGGTAGGCGATGCCATGGTGTTTGAATCCCTGGGCCTGGTAATAAACAAAGGCGCAAACGGCGCATCCCAGGGGGACCACGGGCACGGCGGTAGGCGATTCGAAGCCCGGAATCAATCCGATGAGATTACAAATCAGAATGAAAAACGTCAGAGTCATCAGGAAGGGCGTGAAGCGCTCGCTGTGATGTCCAATAATTTCCTGACTTTGGCCCTCGACGAAACCATGGGCGCCTTCAAAGACATGTTGCAGGGCGCCGGGCCGATCGACCGAGAGCCGGGCGCGTACCAGGAAGAACATTGCTACCAGAAACAGAAACACCAGAAGTTCCATGGCCACGGCGTTCGTGATGGGGGCTTGCGGGTAGTCAGGATCAATACGGAGAGCGTGCAGCAGCCCGGTGACGGGGCCGGCAAAAAGGCGGTTCAGGATTTCGGTAAACCAGAGTTGTTCAGGCATGAAGCAGGCTTCTAGCTACTAGCTTCTGGCTCCTAGTTTGATCGCAAATAAACGAACTCCACTTGCCCGCGGGATTTCAGCTAGAGGCCAGAAGCTAGTAGCCAGAAGCCGATTTCGTCAGAGCGACCCACATCTCATAGGCGGCTTCGCACGCGATGGCAGCGACGGGCAGGAACAGGCCGGCGAATAACCCGTAGAGACTCGCGGGAGAAACAGTGAATATAACATAGGCTCCGAGGCCCATCAAAACGTAGCGCAGCAGAAAGCGCAACACCACTCCGCTGCTGGAGTGCACCTGGCCGGGCTGGGTGGCGCGATCGGCCAGCGCGGAAACGACTTTCTTCAGCCAGTAGAAATTCAGATAGGCGACGACGCTGCCGCAAACGAAACCAAGGGCAATGCGCCAGCCATAGCGCCACCACGCGGCTGCCGCCAGGGATACCGCCAGCACCATCATGAAGCGAGAGATGCGGTCGATAGCGCAGGAGTAGAAGGCTTCGCTGTTAGCGTCGTTCGTCAGATGCCCGGCGGCGGTCATGGGCGAGCCATCATTTGGATTCCGAGGACAGTGCTGCCCGGATCAATTCGACGAAGCCGGCAATGATGCCGAGGATCAGGCCTGCTAAATAGAGCCAGGTGGTGTGCAGCCAGCGATCCATCGCGGCGCCGATCAGCCAACCGGCGACCGTCGCCGCCGGGAACACGAAGGCCAGTTGACTGTACCTGGCCAGTTGGACCCAGCCGCTGCGCTCGGGTTTCGAGTTATTTTCCTGACCAGACATGGCGACCGTGCGGGAGGGAGGCTTCCCTGCTCTTCTTCCCCACCCACGAGTCTTAGCGTATCAGAGAGGCGACCGACGTGGTCTGTGCGATCCCCAGAGACCAGTTCACGATGCGGATGAATTGTTCGGGGAAGATTCCGATGTAAACGGTGGCGAATGCGGTCACGCCCAGGGCCAATCGCATCCCCGCGCTGATGGGAAGCAGGGTCTTGTCCAGAGCTTCGCGCATAAACATCTGGTTGGCGATGCGCATGTAGTAATAGAGTCCGAAGACGGCGTAGAGGACGGCCAGCGACGCCAGGATGTAGTGGCCGCTTTCGATCAGGCTGAGGAAAATAAAATATTTTCCGTAGAAGCCGGCCAGCGGCGGGATGCCCGCGAGCGACAGCAGGAAGATGAGCATCAGCACAGCTTCGGTGGGAGCACGGAAGTAGAGGCCGGCGATATCGTCCATCTCATCGCCAATGACGTTGCGCTGGCGCAGGGACGCGATCACGCCGAAGGCTCCCAGGTTCATGAAGGTATAGACCAGCAGATACAGCAGAATGCCCTTGAAGCCGTCGAAGAACGCGGGTGCCGGGTAAGTGACCGAAGCCAGCGCAACCAGGCCCAGCAGCATGTAGCCGACGTGGGCGATGGACGAGTACGCCAGCAGGCGCTTGAGATTGCTCTGGGTCAGTGCGGCCAGATTTGCGCCGGTCATGGTCAGGATGGAAACGAAGATCAGCAGCGGCACATAGACGCTACGCAGAGGGTAGAGGCCCCAGATAAAGATGCGCAGCAGCATGGCCCAGGCGGCGGCCTTGACGGCGACGGACATGAATCCGGTCACGCTGGTCGGGGCGCCTTCGTAGGCGTCGGGCAGCCATTGGTGAAAGGGGATGGCTGCGATTTTGAAAAACAATCCGACCGAGGTGGTGAGCAGGGCGATGATCGCGATCGGGTCAATATGATTGGGATGAGCGGCCGCCATCCGGACCAGGCCACTCCTGATGCCCAGCAGGCTGGTACTGCCCGTCAGTCCGTAGAACAGGGACAAGCCATAGGCAAAGATGCCGGAGGAAAATGCCCCCAGCAGCAGATATTTCAGGGCGGCTTCATTGGAGCGGCGGTCGGTACGCAGGAATCCCACCAGCACATAGGTGGAAATCGCCATCAGCTCCAGGCCAATGAAAATCAACACCACATCGAAGCCGGCGGCCATGCACATCATGCCCACTACTGAAAACAGGATCAGTGAGTAGAACTCGCCGTGGTTTTCGTGCTCGATCTCGAGATAGCGCATCGACATCAGGATGGAAATCGCCGCGCCGGCCAGGAACAGGTACCAGAAGTAGATGGTGAAGCGATCCACCACCATGGAATTCAGGAAGGCTGATTCTCCGGGCAGGCCGGCCGAATTCAAGGCGATTTGAATCTTTACGATTCCGGCGGCAGAAAACAGAATGCCGACCAGGGCGGTCAGCGCATTGACGCGCTTCCATTGCGCGGGCAACAGGAGGTCCAGGAGCAATATGCCCAGGGCGAACAGGGTCAGCAGGATGACGGGGAGCGCCATCAGGTAATCGACCCGGCCGAAATTTTGCGCCAGATTGCCCGACACTTATTTGGTTCCCTTCGACTGATTCAACGCTGCCTGCTCCGCCGCACTCCCGTCTTCATCGGCCGGCCGGATCGCGGCATTCACGTTCTGCACACCGGGATAATCCTTGCCCCGGACGGTGTAAACAATCTGGTTCACCGGCTGTTCAAGAATCTGGAAAAACGGCTTGGGATAGAGGCCGATCCAGAACGCAATGATGACCAGGGGCGCGAAGGTCAATAGCTCGCGCGGTGTGAGGTCGTGCAGCTTTTCATTCTTGGGATTGGTGACCGTCCCGAAGAATACACGCTGATAAAGCCAGAGCAGGTACGCGGCTGCCAGAATCACGCCCGGAACCGCCCATGCGGCCCACTTCCAGTTCTCCATGAACGTGCCCTGCAGGATGGTGAACTCGCCGACGAATCCGTTCAGCAGGGGCAATCCCATGGAAGACAGGAACATGATCATGGTGATGGTGGCGTAAACCGGCATGACGTTTGAGATGCCACCATATTCGGATATTTCGCGAGTGTGGCGGCGCTCGTACAGAATGCCGACGATCAGGAAGAGCGCGCCAGTGGAGATGCCGTGATTGATCTGTTGCAGCACCGATCCGCTCAGTCCCGCCTGATTTAAGGCGAAGATTCCCAGAGTGCAGAAACCCAGGTGGCTGACCGACGAATAGGCCACCAGCTTCTTCATGTCCTTCTGCATCAGGGAAACCAGCGCGCCGTAGATGATGCCGATGATGGAGAGTGCGATCATCCAGCCGCGCACCTTGGGATGCATCACCACATCCGGGAAGAAGGGCAGGGCGAAGCGGACGAAGCCGTAAGTTCCCATCTTCAGCAGAACGCCGGCCAGGATGACCGAGCCCGCGGTCGGAGCTTCCACGTGGGCGTCGGGCAGCCAGGTATGGAAGGGGAACATCGGCACCTTGATGGCGAAGGCCAGGAAGAATGCCAGGAACAGAAGGATGGCGAAGGTCGATCCATAGGCTGGATCGTGGAAGATCAGCGGGGCCGTCTTATAGAGCGCCTGAATGCTGAAGGTGTATTGCCCGGTCTGATGGAAATTATAGAAATACAGGAACAGAACGGAAAGCAGCATCAGGACGGAGCCGAACAGCGTGTAGAGGAAAAACTTGATGGCGGCGTAGAGTTTTCGCGGGCCGCCCCAGATGCCGATCAGCAGGTACATGGGGACCAGCATGGCTTCCCAGAAAACGAAGAACAGGAAGAAATCGAGGGCCATGAAGACGCCCAGCATGCCGGTCTGGAGGACCAGGAACCAGATGTAGTATTCCTTCACCCGGTTCTCGATCGCGGTCCACGAGGAGAGGATGGAAATCCATCCCAGCAGCGTGGTCAGCATGATCAGCAGGAAGGAAATGCCGTCGATGCCGAGGACGTAGCCGGCGCCGATGGAAGGGATCCAGTTGTTCGGCGTGCCTTCCATGAACTTGAAGCCGGGCTCGAAGCGCAGCGCCCAGAACCAGGGCACCAGCGGGATAGAAACCAGCAGGCCGGCCAGGGCGAAAATGTTTGCGATCCAGCGGATGGCATCTTTGTTCTCTTTAGGAACAAAGATGAGCAGCAGCGCGCCGGCCAGCGGCGTGAACAGAATGATCGAGAGAATGTAATTGTGCATAAAAGCAGTCGTCGGTCGTCAGTCGTCAGTCGTCGGCAAAGCCTTGCTACCGCACTGCGTAATAAAAAACGAAACCTACCAGTCCAATCACCATCACCAGGGCGTACCACTGCACCAGGCCCCACTCCAGCAGTCGGACAGGATAAGACAACATCCGCGACAGAATCGCGGGGCCGTTCACCAGGAGCCCGTCGATGATCCACTTGTCCCACCAACTTGAAATAGTTCCGCTGAATCGGGTCATCCAGCCGGCACCGTTTACCGTGCCATCGATGAGGTGTGAATCGACCCAGTACGAGGCTTCCCCCAATCCCATTACGCCCAGGCGGACGTCTCCCACCTTGCGGCGACCGGTGAAGGCGTAGTCGTAGGCTTCATCGACGTAGTACTTGTTAAGCAGGACGGTGTAGAGCTGCGGCGACGCCTTGGCGATGGGTTCGGCGTATCCTTTGCCGGCATCACGATAGGCCTTCCACGCCATGCCGAATCCGGCCACGGCGGCGGCAATGGAAAAAACCATGAGGAAATATTCCACCGGACTGGTGTGCTCTTCCTCTTTGCGCCCAGCGGCGAGCTGGGCCGATTCGCCTTCGGCTCGGAACACCGGAGCTTCGCGGGCGAACACCGGCGCGAGAAATGTCTCGAAACGATTTGATCCGCCCAGGCTGTGGGGCCAGCCCAGCCATCCGGCGCTGACCGCGCAGAGGGCGAGGACGATGAGAGGGACCGTCATCGACTTCGGCGATTCGTGGATGTGATGTTCCACCTCGTGGCTCATGCGCGGCTGGCCATGGAAGGTGAGGAACATCAGGCGAAACATGTAGAAAGCGGTCATCAGCGCGGTCACGTAACCCACCAGCCACAACAATCGGTAGGCCCCGCCTTCGGAAGTCCAGGCTTGCCACAGGATTTCGTCCTTCGAGAAAAAACCGGCGAAGGGCGGGATGCCCGCAATCGCGAAAGTCGCGATGAACATGGTCCAGTGAGTAATCGGGATGCGCCGGTGGAGGTCGCCCATGTTGCGCATGTCCTGCTCGCCGCTCATGGCGTGGATCACCGATCCCGCGCCGAGGAACAACAGGGCTTTGAAGAAGGCGTGAGTGAAGACGTGGAAGGCGCCTGCGGCGAATGCGCCAACACCGAGGGCGAGGAACATGTATCCCAGCTGCGAGATGGTGGAGTAGGCCAGCACGCGCTTGATGTCGTTCTGCACCAGGGCGATGGTGGCGGCAAACAGCGCGGTGAAAGCGCCGATGATCGCCATGGTCTTCATCGAGCCGGGGGCAAGTACAAACAACGCATTCGAACGCGCCACCATGTACACGCCGGCGGTCACCATAGTCGCGGCGTGGATCAGGGCGGAAACCGGGGTGGGGCCTTCCATGGCGTCGGGCAGCCAGACATAGAGCGGAAGCTGGGCGGACTTGCCGCACGCACCCACAAATAGCAGCAGGGTGGCCGCGGTGATGATGGGATCGCCGATGGCGAAGTGTCCGCTGCGCGCCATGTGCGTGATCTCGGTCAGGCGAAGCGAGCCGAAGTACCAGGCAATGGTGAACATTCCCAGCAGGAAGCCGGCGTCACCAATGCGATTGACGATGAATGCTTTGTTGGCGGCGGTGCTGGCCGAGTGGCGATGGAAATAGAATCCGATCAGCAGATACGAACACAGGCCTACGCCCTCCCAACCCACAAACATCAAGACATAGTTGTTCGCCAGGATGAGGGTGAGCATGGAGAACATGAAGAGGTTAAGGTATCCGAAAAAGCGATAGTACCCGCCCTCATGCGCCATGTAGCCGGTGGAATAAATATGGATGAGCGTGCCCACGCCGGTGACAAAAAGCAGCCAGATGGCGGAAAGCGGATCGAGCAGGAAGCCGGCATCGGCATGGAATGCGGCCGGAGTGCCGTCGTGCTTGACGTAGTTCATGTGGCCGGTGTCGGTGCCCAGCCAGGTGTAAAGGATCTTCTCGAAAGGCTTGCCCGGATTCTCGTGAGCGTATCCGGTGTATTGCCACACGGCGAGGCAGGCGAAGACAAACGCCAGCGCCACCGCGCCCACACAGACCGCACTCACCGTCGCCTTCTGCAGCTTGCGGCCGAAAAAGAACATGATGGCCGCGCCGCAGGCGGGGAGCAGTGGGACGAGCCAGATGTAATTAAGGAAGAACATTGTCAGTTGTCAGTTGTCAGTCTTCAGTTGTCAGTCTTCAGTATCTGGCTTCTAGCACCTTCACCATTTCATCAAGTCCACTTCGTCGATGTTCACTGTCTCTTTATTGCGGAAGAATGCGATCAGGATTCCCAGGCCGACGGCGGCTTCCGCGGCCGCGTCGGTGATTACGAAGATAGCGAAAATTTGTCCGTGCAAACCCCATATGCGCGAGAAGGCCACCAGGTTCAGATTTACCGCATTCAGGATCAGTTCGATGGACATGAGCACGATGACGACGTTGCGCCGGGTCAGCACGCCGATCACGCCCAGAATGAAGAGGGCGGCGGCGACAACGAGATAGTGAATGGTTCCAATTGGACTCATAAAAACCAGTTCTTAAATTCTCAGTTCTCGGTTCTCAGATCCTCTTCTTTGCCATGACGACTGCGCCGATGATCGCCACCAGCAACAGGAGCGAGGCGATTTCGAAAGTAAACATATAGTTGCCATAGAGCAGGACTGCGACCTGCTGAGTGTTGGACTGCTCCGGCATCTGGATGGCGCGGTCCGGGAACAGTGCCCTGCCCTTCACATACAGCAGCACGAAGAGCGCGCCCAGAGCGATCGCGGCCGCCAATCCGACCAGCCATTGTTTGTTGAACTGGTCTTCTTTTTGGGCCTTCTCGATATTGACCAGCATGATTACGAACAGAAACAGAACCATGATGCCGCCGGCGTAGAGAATGATCTGCACGCCGGCGACGAACGGGGCATACAGCATCAGGTACAGGGCTGCTTGTCCGAGTAGAGAGACGATCAGGGCCAGGGCGGAATGCACCGCATTCTTGCGGGTGATGACCAGCACGCCGCTCAGCACCGTCAGTGCCGACAGAAAATAGAAGAAGAATGTTGTGGCCACCGGAGCCATATTTTTCCCTACTTCAAAACAGTATTCCTGCGATAGCCGTCAGGACCAGCACGCCGATTCCCAGGGGCAATAAAACTTTCCATCCTACTTTCATCAGTTGATCGAAGCGGTAGCGCGGGAAGGTGCCGCGATACCAGATGTACATATACATCGAGAGTGCGACTTTGGCGCTGAACCAGAAAATGTCCTGGATGCGATCCCGCACCGGCGGAAGGAAAAGGACCACGCCGATCAGGGCCAGGACTGCGCCGAATCCACCCAGGCCGATAGTTTGCACCTTGAAGTAAGGATGCTTCGGCATGCGGGCGGTGCTGTAGAAAGTCATGGCAGCCAGGAACAGGAACACCAGGCCGGGCACCAGGGAGAACACCAGGTCCCAGGTTTCGCCGCTCAGGGCGTTGGGGAAGGGACGCATCCATCCGCCCAACCACAACGTCACTGCGATGGATGAGACTGCAATCATGGCCGAGTATTCCGCCAGGAAGAAGAGCGACCAGCGAAAGCCGCTGTATTCGGTATGAAAGCCGGCGGTCAGTTCGGACTCAGCCTCCGGCAGGTCGAAAGGCGCGCGATTCGTTTCCGCAACCATGGCGACGGCAAAGATAAAGAACGCGATCAATCCCAGGGGGAAAAACTTGAAGGCAAACCAGACCTGCTGGGATTGCTGGGCCCGCACGATTCCGATCATGCTCAGGGTGCCGGTGCCCTCCTTATTCAGGCTGGTCATCAGCACCGCCGAAATGACCGCCAGGCCCATGGCGATTTCGTAGGAAACCATCTGCGCGCTGGAGCGCAGAGCGCCCATCAGAGGGTAGTGCGAATTGGACGCCCATCCCGCCATGACCAAGCCCAGGACGCTCAACGACGAAACTCCGAGCATGAACAGCACTCCGATATTCATGTCGGTGACGGCGTGAGTCGGGCCGAAGGGGACAACGATAAAGACGGTGAATGCGGTAATGACTACGATCAGGGGCGCGACCCAGAAGACAAACGGGTCGGCCTCGGCCGGCATGATGTCTTCCTTGATCAGCAGCTTGAGCGCGTCGGCGATGGGCTGCAACAGGCCGTGAGGGCCGACTCGCATGGGACCGAGGCGGACCTGCATGTGCGCCAGAATCTTCCGCTCCAACCAGTTCATGGCGATGACAGCCACCGACAATCCCAGGAAGATCAGGACGATATAGACAAATGCCCAGAACATGTTGCCGGCGGAACCCGGCGTGAGCTCGCTCTTGAGATACGAGGTGATGTAATCGAGCATCAGCGGTCCACCTCGCCGAGAACGATGTCCAGAGTTCCGATCACGGCGATGACGTCAGCCACGAGCGCGCCGCGCACCATCATGTCGAGCGCCTGCAGATTGACAAACGACGGTGGCCGCACCCGCACCCGGTAGGGTTGGGTGGAGCCGTCGCTCACGATGAAGTATCCCAGCTCGCCTTTAGGGGCCTCGATGGAGTGATAGATCTCGCCCACCGGAGGCTTCATCACCTTTGCCACCTTGGCCATGATGGGGCCGTCGGGAATTTTCCCGATGGCCTGGTCGATGATGCGCAGCGATTGCCGCATCTCCTGCATGCGGACGATATAACGGTCGTAGGTGTCGCCATTCTGGCCGACGGGAATCTCGAAATCGAAATCAGAGTAGGCGGCATAGGGCTGGGCCTTGCGCAGGTCCCATTTCACGCCGCTGGCGCGCAGTACCGGTCCGGTCACTCCCAGGGCAATGCACTCTCTGGCGGAAATCTTGCCAACGTCTTTGGTGCGCTCGACCCAGATACGGTTGGTGGTCAGGAGTTCTTCGTATTCGTCAATCTTTGGGGTGACGAACTTGAGAAACTTCTCCACCTCGCGCTCGAAGCCTTCGTAGGTTTCGTAGGAACATCCACCGATGCGGAAGGCGTGGGTGGTCAGGCGGGCTCCGCAGTACTTTTCGAAAATCTTGAGAATCTCTTCCCGGTCGCGGAAGGTGTAGAAGAGCGGCGTGATGGCGCCGATATCGAGGGCGTGCGTGCCCAGCCAGAGCATGTGGCTGGCCAGGCGATTCAGTTCTGTAAGGATGACGCGGATGTATTGAGCCCGGCGCGGAGCTTCCACGTTGAGCAGCTTTTCCACCGCTTCGCAGTAGCCCAATCCATTCGAGACCGCCGCCACGTAGTCCATGCGATCCACGTAGGGATTGAACATGGTGTAGGTGCGGTGCTCGGCGATCTTCTCGACGCCGCGGTGCAGATAACCAATCACGCATTCCGTGCCCAGAACTTTTTCGCCGTCGAGCTTCAGGATGACGCGCAACACGCCGTGAGTGGCGGGGTGCTGCGGGCCCATGTTGATGATGAGCTCGTTGGAATCGAGAAACGTTTTCTCGTGCTGTTCCAGTTCCAGGTGGGAAGTCCGATCGGTCATTGCCCGCTCTCGATCCCCAGATTGATCTGTACCCACTCCTGGTCCTGCTGGATGATGCCGTAGTCCTTGCGCAGGGGGTGACCCTTCCATCCGTCCGGCAGCAGGATGCGCTTGAGATCGGGATGACCTTCGAAGCGGATGCCGAACATGTCGAAAACCTCGCGCTCCAGCCAGTTGGCGGCGGGCCAGATGGGAACGGCGCTGGGCACGGACTCCGTCTCTGCGTAGGAGGCTTTTACGCGGACGCGTTCGTTGAGCAGGAACGAATAAAGAATCCAGACCACTTCGAATTGTTTCTCGCGGTCAGGATAGTGCACGGCGGTGATATCGACACAATAATCGAACTGTTCCTGATCGCGAAGGACCTGCAGCAGTTCGGGGATGAGCGACGAATCGGCGACGATATATTTCTGTCCGAGGTAGGTGTTGGCCTCGCGAATACCTGAACCGTGTTGCGCCTTGAGCCGCGAGATCATGGGAGCATCCCAGAGGACGGGTGCGGGGCCTGTGGGTTTGGGAGGGGCGGCGTGTTCCGCTGCCTTGGGAGCGGGTTTTTCCGGGGACGACTGAACGCTGCCGGGAATGGGTTCGCCTGCCGGCTGTTTCGGCTCACCACTGGGCGGCGGTGCAGGGGATTTCGTGTCCTCAGGCATAGCTACGGAAGGTACTAACCTCCGGTGCCGTGGGCGTTTAGAAGAACGTTAACTTTTAACAGCTTGCAAAGTAAGTGTCAATCGCGGAGGTGGCCTGGAAGTGTGCCCAATTCGTGAACCACGAAGGACACCAAGGTGCACGAAGGAAAACTTGGGATTTCAGACCTTCGTGGACCTTCGTGTCCTTCGTGGTTTATGCATTTGTCTTCACCCTGCTCACTTTCTTCCCTCGGCCTGGTAGCTTTCGATCAGTTCACGAATGCGCAACGCGTCAGCCTTGCGGTGGCCGTGGCTGGTAATGGGATCGGTGCCGCCGGAAGAATCGATGCGAATGTTCGACCAGATCACTCCGGCCGAAATCTGCACCGAGGCGACCTTCCCGAGGGCGATGCTTTCTTCACTGCTGCCGAAGAGCCGGGACTTTACCCGGCTAACATGCTGTGGAGTCACGACGATGCGGACGGGGAAGAACAGATTGCCTTTGGTCCAGCGGCTGGCGGTGAAGGTTTCGGAGTTGGGGGAATCTGGCATTGAGGTTCAGGCTACCTCGGCGAACAAAATCTTGCGGAGCTGCGCTCCGCCGGGCAGATGAGGGCATCCGCCCCTACGTGATCAGATCCATTCCAGGGCGCCTTTTTTCCAGATCCAGATGTAGCCCACGACCAGGATGAGCAGGAAAATCAGCATTTCAATGAGGCCGAATACGCCCAGCGCTTTAAATTGCACTGCCCAGGGAAACAGGAAGATGGTTTCGACGTCGAAGACCACGAACAGAATGGCGACGATGTAATAGCGAACGGTGTAGCGTCCGCGGGAGCTGTCGATGGGATCGATGCCGCATTCGTAGGGCATCAATTTGGTTTTGCCGGGATTGTCCGGGCGCACCAGCTTGGCCGCCAGCAAGGTCACGGGGATCAGAATTCCTATGAACGCGATAAAAATAAATATCGGAACGTAATTTTGTGGCATGGACGCCTCGGAGACCCAGCCCGAACCACACATACTACCGCCGCCCCCTCTTCCCTTCAAGATCGGAGTTCGTGGAGAGAGCGGGCGGGCACGGCGGCTGGCATCAAAAGCCCAGCCGCCGCAGGTGAAACCGGAGCCATTACTTGTAGGTTACGGTCGAGGTGGACAGATTATCGCGGTGCGAAACCGAGTCCACCATCGACTCGAAGGCCGCAACGTTCAGGGGTCCAGCCTTACTTGCACCCATCAGGGCTGCATTCAGTTTGTCCAGGCCGTCAGCATTGGTGGTAATGACGTCGATCCAGAAAGTTCCCGGGGCCTCGGTGTGGATGGCCTCGGTATCGATTTCATATTCGACGATTGAACCGTCGGCCAGCAACTTCTCAAGAAGAGGCACGATGAAACCCTTGCTGAGCGTTCCAAGCGCACCCTCCGCCGCGTCCGGCTTCAGTTTGTACATCCCCACGCGGGTATAGACATTCTTGTAGGTGCCGGGCCGCCAGTTGTAATAACGGCTGACGAATATCCCATCGCCGTGCCGGGTGGCGCTGGCAAGAACCGGTGAGGTTGGCGTACCGGACTTGTAAAACTTGTCGAGCGTGGTCAGCACGGCCGCCATGGACATTCCCGACCACCAGTTGTCATGCGTCATGCCATCGGGTGTGTGCACCAGAGTCAGGTCACTGCCGAAACCGACGATGCTTCCGTCTGCCACTGCTTTTTCCAGAATTTTTTCATCGACCGCGTTGGACTTCTCCATGTCCGCCCATTGTGCCCGGGGAATATTCCAAAACGCGACGTAGCTGTACATCGCCGGCTTTTCCTTCGGTTCGTCCTGCGCCTGAGCCGGTATGACTGAGGCGGCCATCATCGCGAGTGCACACACACCTGCAAAAATTCCACACAATTTCCTGTTCATCCTTTTCCTCCTGATGAGTCGCCGGCTGAGGGGGAATGCCGGCGCTGGCACTGATTCCTGTTGCGGGGTTGGTTGCGTACGGAACCGTACTCTGTGCAACCGCGAATGTCAATAATGCGGAACAGGACTTAGTGACTCAGCCGGGCGAGTTGAAACTCCCAACCCGAGGCCGAGGGGGACTGGCGTTCGCGGAGCTTCGCTCCGCCGGACAGCCGGGGGCGGCTGTCCCCACGTGGGTTGTGGCGCTGTGCAAAATCTTTTGACAGAAGGATGGGCTTCAGCTATCTTTTACGGGATGAGTTTTCTTTCCCACCTCCACCATCACCATCATGTGCATAACATGTCGGCGCGGGTGTGTTGAGGTAAGGTAGCTCACTCACAAGATTCGGCCCGCTGACGCGATTCGCGACAGCGGGCTTTTTGTTTCTACGGACAACTTTGGAGAGGCGATGAACCAGGAGATTGATTTCGACAAGATGCAAGGGCTGTTGCCCGCGATTGTGCAGGATGCAGGCAGCGGCGAAGTGTTGATGCTGGGCTTCATGAATCGGGAGGCGTTTGCGCAGACACTGCGGTCCGGGTATGTAACGTTTTTCAGCCGCACACGCAATGAGCTTTGGACCAAGGGCGAGACCTCCGGCAACCGGCTGGAAGTAGTCTCGGCGACAACCGATTGTGACCGCGATACGGTCCTGCTGCAGGTGCGGGTGCAGGGTAAAGGCGTGGTCTGTCATAACGGGACGCGTTCCTGCTTCACCGAGAGCCTGCCCCTGGACAAGTCAGCCGTGCAGAGCGAAAGGACGCTGCCATGAAGCTGCGCATTGGCATTCCGAAAGGGAGTTTGCAGGAAGCAACGCTGCAACTCTTCGCGCGCGCGGGATTGAACGTTTACACCAATGGCCGCTCGTACTCGGCAAGCACGGCCGATCCTGACGTCGAATGCATGCTGATCCGGGCGCAGGAAATGGCACGGTACGTCGAGCACGGCGTACTCGATGCCGGACTGACCGGGCTTGATTGGGTGATGGAAAGCGGGCTCGAGGTTGTGACCGTGGCCGACCTGATTTACGCCAAGCAGAGTCGCGGCAAAGTGCGCTGGGTGCTGGCTGTGCCTGAGTCTTCCAGCTATCAGCGCGCGGAAGATCTTGGCGGGTGCATTGTCGCCACCGAACTGGTGAACGTCACGAAGAATTATTTTGGCAAGAAAGGGGTCAGCGTGCGCGTGGAGTTCTCCTGGGGAGCCACTGAAGTGAAACCTCCCACCCTGGCGGACGCCATTGTGGAAGTCACGGAAACCGGCAGTTCGCTGCGCGCCAACCACCTCCGCATTATTGACACGCTGCTCGAATCCAACACGCAGATCATTGCCAATCGTACAGCATGGAAAGAGGACGGCAAGCGCCGCAAGATCGAAAATCTCGCCGTGATGCTGCGGGGCGCGATGGAGGCGCAGGGACGGGTGGGCCTGATGCTGAACGTCCGCAAATCGGATCTCGCCGCGGTACTCGGAGTGCTGCCGGCGTTGCAGAAGCCTACCGTAGCTACGCTAAGCGATGACAACTGGGTCGCGGTGAACACCATTATTGAAGAGTCGGCGGCCTGGGAGATCATTCCCCGGCTGAAGGCGGCAAACGCCGAGGGCATTGTGGAATATCCGCTGAACAAGGTGGTCATGTGATGCGGATTCTCGAAGGCCGCGCAGCCGAGAATTACGTGCGCAAACTGGAACGTCGAGGGCAGAAACTGGACGCGCTGGAGCCGCAAGTGCGCCGCATGGTTCAGAGCGTGCGACGGGGTGGCGACAAGGCGCTGCGGCGATACGCGGAGCAATGGGACGGTCTCAATGCCGGGGAAGCGCTGCGGGTCCCGGAGCGCGAGATGCAGGCCGCGCTGAAGAGTTCGTCGCGGGAGCTGCGATCTGCACTGGAGAACGCGGCCGGCAACATTCGCAATTTCTGTCAATGGCAGATGCCTCGCGAGTGGGTACGAGAGAAGCAGGGCCGCAAGCTGGGCCAGTTGGTGCGTCCGCTCAGTTCCGTGGGATGTTATGTGCCCGGCGGACGCTATCCCCTGCCCTCAACGTTGCTGATGACGGTGATTCCGGCGCAGGTCGCGGGCGTGAAGGAAATTCGAGTGGTGTCGCCACGCCCGGCGCCGGCCACGCTGGCGGCTGCGGCCCTGCTGGGAGTGCGCGAGTTCTACCGCATCGGGGGGGCGCAGGCCGTGGCCGCACTGGCCTACGGCACCAAAAGCGTTCCCCGGGTAAACAAGATCGTGGGGCCGGGAAACCTTTTTGTGACCACCGCCAAGAAAATAGTGGCGTTTGATTGCGCCATCGACTTTCTGGCGGGTCCGACGGAAGGTCTGGTGCTGTGTGATGACGGCGAGCCGTCCTTCATCGCGGCTGACCTGGTGGCGCAGGCGGAGCATGATCCAGAAGCCCTGGTGCTGCTGGTCACGCAATCGCGAAAGTTGGCGGCTTCGGTCCCGCGCTCGGTCGCAGCGCTGGCGCGTGAGAACCCGGTGGCCCAACGGTCGTTGCGAAAACACGGAGCAGTCCTGCTCGCCGCGTCTTCTGCCCAGGCAATTGCCTGGAGCAACCGGATCGCTCCGGAACATTTGACCACTACGCGCGACAGGCTTCGGGACATCGTCAGCGCGGGTTCGATTTTCCTCGGAGACTATTCGGCGCAGGCCGCTGGAGATTACGGCTCCGGGCCGAACCATGTGCTGCCCACGGGAGGGGTGGCGCGTTTCCGCGGCGGGTTGAGCGTGACTGACTTCCTCAAGATCATGACGGTGCAGGAAATTTCGCGCGCGGGCTTGCGGAAGATCGCACCGTCAATTCTGACTTTGGCCGCCGCGGAGGGGCTCCGGGCCCACGCGCGCTCCATCGAATTGAGGTGCGGTCATGCTTGAGGCACGGGAGGCAGTGCGCAAGTTGAAGCAGTACCAGCCGCCATTGGGCGACCGCTCGGGCCTGCGGCTGGATTTCAACGAGAACACCGGCGGGTGTTCCCCGCGAGTGATGGAGCGCTTGCGACAATTGCAACCGGAGCAGATGGCCTGCTATCCGGAGCGCGAACCGGTGGAGCGCGAGGTGGCATCGTTTCTGGGATTACAGCCGCAACAGGTGCTGTTGACCAATGGCGTGGACGAGGCTATCCACCTGGTGTGCGAGGCGTATCTCGAGCCGGAGGACGAGGCGCTGATCGTGATTCCAACGTTCGCGATGTACCAGATTTGCATGGCTGCAACTGGAGCGCGGGTGATTTCGATTCCTACTGACAAGGATTTTGGATTTCCTACCAGCAAAGTGATGGCTTACACAACCGCACCGAAGACACGGCTGATCGCGATTGCGAACCCGAACAATCCAACGGGGGCGGTGGCCTCCGCCGAAGATTTATTGCTGATCGCCCGGAGCGCGCCCCAGGCCGCGGTGCTGGTGGATGAAGCCTACTTTGAGTTCCATGGCGAATCGCTGCTGGAATATGCCGGGCAGGTGCAGAACTTGTTTATTGCGCGAACATTCTCCAAGGCCTACGGGATGGCGAGTCTGCGAGTGGGGGTGCTGGCGGGCGCGGCAGAACAGATTCAGAGCCTGCGGCGGGCCTGCTCGCCTTACAACGTAAACGGCGTGGCGCTGGCCTGCCTGCCGACGGCGCTGGCCGATCAGGAATATGTCCGCGGGTATGTGAGCGAGGTGCAGTGGAGCCGCAATCGGCTGGAAGAAGAATTTCAGGTTCTTGGAATTCCCTTCTGGCCGAGCCAGGGAAATTTTGTGCTGGCGCGGATCGGGCCCGCCCACGCGGAATTCGTGCGCGCCATGAGGACGCGCGGAATTCTGGTGCGCGACCGGTCTTCTGATTTCGGGTGCGACGGGTGCGTCCGCATCACCGCGGGCTGGCGGGAACACACGGAGCGGCTGTTGGCCGGGTTGCGCGAAACCCTGAAAGAAATCAGCTGGGCGGAAAGGAAGCCGGCATGAGACGGGCACGCATCGAGCGAAAGACGCAGGAAACCGCGATCCAGGCGGTGCTCAATATTGACGGGCGAGGACAGTACAAAGTCTCCACTGGCATCCGCTTCTTTGACCACATGCTGGAATTATTTGCGCGCCACGGCGGATTCGATCTTGAACTGAAGGCGCAGGGCGATCTTGATGTGGACCAGCACCACACGGTGGAAGATGTAGGCATCGTCCTCGGAGAAGCGTTCGACAAGGCCCTGGGATCGAAGCGCGGGATCCTGCGGGCAGGATATTTTGTCATGCCCATGGACGAGACTCTGGGTCTGGCATCCGTGGATTTTGGCGGGCGCGCGGCGAGCGTGGTCGATACCAAAGTCCGCCAGCGATTGGTAGGCGACCTTCAGGCTGAACTTGTGTACGACTTCTTTGAAGGCTTTGCCCGCGGGGCGCGCGCCAACGTTCACGCACGCGTGCTCTATGGCCGCTCCAACCATCACAAGATTGAATCCCTGTTCAAGGCATTCGCCCGGGCGCTGCGGGCGGCGTGCTGGCGGGACCGGCGGATGGCCCGCCTGTTGCCCAGCACCAAGGGGCTGCTGTGATCGCGATTGTTGATTACAAGGCGGGGAACCTGGCCTCGGTAAAAAAAGCGTTCGACCATCTGGGACATGAGTCGGCTATCACCTCGGACCCCGCGGCGATTTCGCGGGCGGACAAAATCGTTCTGCCGGGCGTGGGGAATTTCGAGGCCACATCCGCATTGGCGGGGGCATTGCAAGAGGCAGTTGTGGACGCGATCGACCGGCAGGTGCCTCTGCTCGGCATTTGTCTGGGGATGCAGTGGATGTTCGATTCGAGCCGGGAGGCGCCTCAACTTCGCGGCCTGGGGCTGTTCGCGGGAGAATGCGAGAAGTTCCCCGCAGCGGTGAAATCCCCTCACGTGGGCTGGAACCAGTTGCAGATGGCCGGAGCGTCGCGGTTGCTGCACGGACTCTCCCAGGATTCGTTCGTGTATTTCACCCACTCTTACCGGGCGCCAGTGGTCGAGGCAACGGTGGGCCAGTGCGAGTATGGCGGGGCCTTTTCCGCCGTTGTGGAACAAGGGCGGCTCTTCGGGGTCCAGTTTCATCCGGAAAAATCAGGGACGGCAGGGCTTCATCTTCTGCGCAATTTTTGTGAATTGTAAGAACCAGCCCATGTTGACCAAGCGCATTATCGCCTGCCTGGATGTGGATGCGGGACGCGTGGTGAAGGGAGTACAGTTCTCCGACTTGCGCGACGCCGGCGATCCCGCGGAACTGGCGCTCACTCATGGCCGCGCCGGGGCCGACGAAGTTGTGCTGCTGGATATTTCCGCGACCTACGAGAATCGTTCCACCCTGCTGGATGTGGTGCGCCGGACGGCGCGTCAATTGTTCATACCGTTTACGGTGGGCGGCGGCATCCGGTCTCTTGATGATGCCGCGGCTGTCTTCGACGCCGGAGCGGACAAGGTCGCAGTCAACTCCGCGGCCCTGGCCGATCCGGCGCTGATTGGCAGGATCGCGCACCGCTATGGTTCTCAGGCGGTGATTGTCGCGATTGACGCACTGCGCGTCACCAACGACAACGGGTCGGGTTTCGGAGTGAAAGCAACGGGAGGCCGGCACTCCACCGGACGCGATGCGGTGGCGTGGGCTGGCGAGGCGGAGCAGTGCGGGGCCGGGGAAATCCTGCTTACCTCGATCGATCGCGATGGCATGCGCGACGGCTTCGATTGCGAACTGACTCGCGCGGTGGTGGGGGCGGTCAACATTCCTGTGATTGCATCGGGCGGGGCGGGAGCGGCGAAACACTTCATCGATGTATTCCGCAATGGGCAGGCAGATGCAGCCCTGGCCGCGTCCATCTTCCACCTTGGCATCACTCCCATCGGTGAGTTGAAGCAGGAGTTGCAGAGCGCCGGAATTCCCATGAGGTGGCCATGCTGATTCCTTCGATTGATCTGATGGGCGGCAAGATCGTTCAGTTAGTGCAGGGCCAGAAGAAGGCGTTGGAGTTCGATGACTTCGAACCGTGGCTGGAACGATTTGCGAAGTATCCGTTGGTGCAGGTCATCGATCTAGACGCTGCGATCGGGCAGGGGGACAACCGCGCGCTGGTGCGGTCACTGTTTCGCCGGCTGCCTTGCCAGGTTGGCGGCGGAATCCGGACGGCCGAGCGGGCCCGGGAAATGCTGGACGATGGCGCCTTGCGCGTGATCATTGGATCGTCTCTTATCAAGGATGGAAATATTCAAGAGCCATTCGCGGCGGAGCTCGCGGCCCAACTGGGTGCGGACAAACTGATCTTTGCGGTGGACTCCAAAGGCGGCAAGGTGGCGGTCCGGGGATGGCGGCAGCTTACGAAGATTTCCGCGGTGCAGATGATGCAGGCGCTCGAACCCTGGTGCCACGGCTTTCTCTACACCCACATCGATACCGAAGGGCTGCTGCTGGGCATGCCTGTCGATGTCGTTTCTGAACTACGGGGCATAACGGAAAGACACCTGATCGTGGCCGGTGGCATCCGGACGCAGGAAGAGGTTGATCGTCTGGATGCGATGGGTGTCGATGCCGTGGTGGGAATGGCGATCTATCTCGAACTGCTGAAAGTCTGACGATCCGGAAACCCTGATTTTCTCCGCTTGTTTATAATCGCTGTTCACAGTTTGCGACACCGGCGCGCTCATTCGTTTGTAGCCGTTCGACAAGGAACCCTTTGGCACTCGACGAGAAGATTTACGAATTGCGGCGGGAGAAGCTGAAACAGATTGAAGCTCTGGGACAGCAGGTCTATCCCCGCAAATACGAATTTACCCACACCATTCCGGAGATTCTGGCGGAGTACACGGAGAAGACCGCCGAGCAACTGGAGAGTCCGCGGGTCAACGTGCGCGTCGCGGGGCGCATCATGGCCATCCGGTTGATGGGGAAGGCTGGATTTGCGCACCTGCAGCAGGATGGGCAGCGGCTGCAGATTTACGTCAAGAAGGATGCGGTCGGCGAAAAGGGCTTCGAACTGTACAAACTGCTCGACCTGGGCGACCACATTGGAGTCAGCGGATATCTTTTCCGCACCCGAACCGGGGAACTTTCGGTGCACGTGGAAGAAATCACATTTCTTTCCAAGGACCTGTTGCCACTGCCCGAAAAGTGGCACGGGCTGACCGATGTGGAATTGCGCTACCGGCAACGCTATGTCGATCTGGTGATGAATCCGGAAGTGCGCGAGGTGTTTATCAAGCGCAGCAAGCTGGTGCAATCGCTGCGGCGCTTCATGGACGCGCAGGGATTTGTCGAAGTGGAAACGCCGATGATGCAGCCGATCGCGGGCGGGGCGGTGGCGCGGCCGTTTGTCACCCATCACAATACGCTCGATATGGACTTGTTTCTGCGCATCGCGCCGGAGTTGTATCTGAAACGGCTTACGGTGGGCGGATTTGACCGGGTTTATGAAATCAATCGCAACTTCCGCAATGAAGGGCTGGGCTGGCGCTGGAATCCTGAGTTCACCATGCTCGAGTTCTACCAGGCCTACACTGATTATCGCGGGGTGATGGACCTGACCCAGCAACTGATTGAGCAGGCCGCGAAAGATGTGAATGGCGGGACCAAAGCCAAGTGGGGCGACGACGAAATTGATTGGGCCGGGTCGAACTGGCGGCGAATGACGATGCGTGAAGCCATCATTCAATATTGGCCGGAGGCGGCGGGGGCGAAGCCGCAAATGCCGGATTTCGCCTCGCCCGAGGCAGTGGAAGCGCTGGTGAAGCGCTTCAACTCCGGGCATGCGCACGTCGCGTACGATCCCAAACAGCCGGCGGGAAAAACGATCGCGGCGCTATTCGAGGCGGCTGCGGAAGAGCATCTGATTCAGCCAACCATCATCTATGAGTTCCCTACCGCGGTGTCGCCGTTGTCCAAGCAGAAGCCGGACGAGCCGGAGTGGACCGAGCGCTGGGAAATCTTTGCCGGGAAGATGGAAATTGCCAACGGCTTCAGCGAATTGAACGATCCCGAGGACCAGCGGCGGCGCTTCGAACAGCAATTGCTAGAGCGGGAACGCGGCGACGACGAAGCCCATCAGATGGATGAAGATTACATTCGCGCCTTGTCCTATGGCATGCCCCCGGCCGGTGGTGTGGGAGTTGGCGTGGACCGGCTGGCCATGCTGCTGACGGATTCGCATACCATCCGGGACGTGATTCTGTTCCCCCTGCTCCGGCCAGAGAAGAGCTCACCAGCGGAAGAGGAGACGGAGGAATAGCCCTCGGTGTCCCATCCATTTCGCGTTTTCTGCGAAATGAGTGGGGTACATATTTGGAGATCACGAATCTCCTGATAACACTGGCACCAGAGTCTTCGTCGATTCCCCACTCATTTCGCAGAAAACGCGAAATGGATGGGACACCGAGAGATCTCCGGCATCTTTCCTGGCGAGAGGAGCACTCTTATATGAATCGAATTCTTGTTTTGCTGGTTCTGTCGCTGTCATTTCATGCCTATGCGCAGGAGGCTAAACCAACGCCGACACTCAAGAGCATTCTGCTGGAACAGCTCAAGACCACTCATAACCAGAAGGATTGGTTTGTGGACGCTAATACAGCCGTGGCGGGGCTTACCCCGGAACAGGCCAGCTGGCAGGACGGCAAAGGAAATCATTCCATCGGACAGCTGGCGAATCATCTGGTGTTCTGGAACCAGGAGGAACTGGCGAAGTTTAAGGGTGAGCCACCGGTGAAGTTCAGCGGCGACAATAACGAAACCTTTAACAATTTCGACAGCAAAAAGTGGGCGGCCACGGTGCAGCAACTCGACCAGGTCCTGACGGGGTGGGAAAAAGCCGTCGAAGCCTCGGACGACAAGAAGCTGGAGTCCTGGTATTCGATCATCGCTCACCTCGGCACCCACAACGCGTACCACATCGGACAGATCGTTTATATTCGCAAGCTGCAAGGCTCGTGGGACCCGGAGAAGGGGGTCAAGTAGCTCCGCGACAGCACTGGAGGCTTCGTGCGCAAATACCTGATTGTTGTGGTTGTGGTCATGAGCGTTTCAATTTCAATGCTGGCCCGGCAGCCGGCATGGCCACCGTCGCCAGACCATACTACTTTGAACCTGTGGCCGCACGGCGCACCTGGCGCTCAGCCCAATCCTGCGCCGGAGATGAACACCACCACCGCCAAGGACCACATCGTTGCCGATCGGCTGGTGTATCGTGTCGGCAACGTTTCGACGCCGACGTTGACGCTCTACCCCGCCAGAACCGATGCCATCGGGCCCGCGGTGGTGGTTTTTCCCGGCGGCGGATACCGCATTCTTGCCATCGACCTTGAAGGCACCGAGGTGTGTGACTGGCTGAATTCGATCAACGTCACCTGCGTGCTTCTGAAATATCGCGTGCCGGACTCCGGCCCCTATCCCAAATCGCCGGCGGCGCTGCAGGATGCGCAGCGGGCGCTCGGCGTCGTCCGCGCGCATGCTGCCGAGTGGCACATCGATCCACAACGCGTCGGCGTGCTTGGATTTTCCGCCGGCGGGCATCTGGCCGCGGCCCTCAGCACGCACTTCGACCAGCGCCTTTACGATAAAGTGGATAGCGCCGACCAGCTAAGCTGCCGTCCTGATTTTGCGGTGATTGTCTATCCCGGCTACCTCGCCCTGTCCGAACAGAATTTCGCGGCTAACCCCGATATTCATGTTACGGAAAAGACTCCGCCTTCCATTCTCGTGCAGGCAGAGGATGATCCCGTCCATGTAGAGAATTCGCTCGTCTATTACCTGGCCCTGAAGAACGCCAAAGTTCCGGCGGAGATGCACCTCTACGCCCAGGGCGGACACGGCTACGGACTGCGCCGCACAGCGCTACCGATCACCAACTGGCCTCAGTCCGTGGAAACCTGGTTGCGCTCGATTCAGGTGCTGCCCTCGCCGAAGTAATTTGCTGCTGCGCAGGTGGGCCGGCAGCGCTACACGCGACTTTGCCGGCGGTTGGACCCGGGAGGACCCCACTCATTTCGCAAAAGGCGCGAAATGAATGGGCACCGTCGAAGTGAGTGGGTGCGCTCAGCGATAAGGATGGGCACCATTCTTCATTTCCCACACAGCCCTTTCGGCTTCCAATCGTGTACGAGAGTGATGGCCGGCTTGGACGATTGGTGAAGGATGAGCACAAGAGCCCTACGCTGTTCGGTGCCAGTGGCTGTAAGGTGCATCGGCACGCCGCCGGGTACAATCACCGGATCGCCACCCGCACGTCCAACAACCTTGCCTTCGGGTGTCTCCAGACAGGTTTCCCCCGCCTGGGTGTACCAGGCTTCCGGGCCGGCGTGAGAGTGGATCGATGAGGTCATGCCGGGACTCAAAACCGCTTCCATATACTGTGCCGAGTACTCTTCACCGGGGGTGATCGGAAGGGGACCGATGCTGGCGATGCGCTGGCCGTTGGGCGGGTGCCCTCCCGACTCTTCGATAGTCAAAAGCCACACCTTCCCCAGTGACTCCAGGACGGTGCCTCGTGGTCCCTTGACCGCTTCTGCTGCCGCGCGCGTCGGATAGACATCGAGATGCCAGAACACCTGTGATTTTGTAAGCGTTCCTATGGGCTGGTCCGCCATGATCCAACATCCCAGCTCCTCTGTCCGCTGGCTCGCCGGTTTGCAGATGCCCATGGCAACACCTTGCGCAAATGATTGGTTACACACCATAAACATCGCCAGCGACAAGGCGGCGATGGCCGGCACACGCGGCGAATACGGATAAATTCCTGTCGATCGCATTTGCAATCACCCCTTTCGCTCTCAATGCCCGCATTATAGGCGAAGCCCGTTTTTTCCAGCGTGGATGGTCCGGGGGAAGTACGATAATCTTGAGGTCATACTTTGAGGTCATGCGATGTGCAGAAATATCAAAACCCTTTTTAATTTCGATCCGCCGGTGACTGACGAGGAAGTCCGCGCGGCTTCACTACAGTTCGTGAGAAAGATTACCGGCTTCAACAAGCCTTCCAAGGCCAATGAAGACGCGTTCCTGGGTGCGATCGAGGAGATCTCCGGGATCTCGACGCGCCTTCTGCGTTCGCTCGAAACTACCGCGCCACCGAAGAACCGGGAGGAAGAAGCTGCCAAGGCGAAGGCTCGGGCAGCTGAGAGATTCGGGCTGTGATCTTCCGGAATATCGCTTGAGCCAGGCTCAGCAGGAGACCCGATTTTTTGCGTTGTTATTCTCTGTGCTGTCTGCTGACACATCTGTAGCGCCGCCGTCCCGGCGGCTGTGGTGGGCGTTCTCGCCCACTCATTTCGCAGAAAACGCGAAATGAAACGGGCACCATCGCTAGACAGTTTTCGGTGGGACACAAAAATGCGCGCGATCAGCTTGGGGTATCCCGGAATGCACTAGGAATGGTGCAGTCTTAGGCCTAGACTTTGAGTCAGTTCGGGCCAAGTACAGGCAGCGCTATCGTAGCGTCCTCTCTGCCTCCTGGGCGCTGGGTCGGTAGCGCTTTGCTTTTTCTCGCCGGCGGTCACTTCTTTGCGCTCCGCTTTTCGTCCCACTTCCAGGCCGTCGCCACAATTTCATCAAGCGACCGGGTGGCCTTCCAGCGCAGCAACTTTTCGGCGCGGGTGGGATCGGCTACCAGTTCCGGCGGGTCTCCAGCGCGGGGCGGGGCCATGCGGCTCGGCACCTCTCGTCCGGTCACCCGTTTGATGGCGTCGAGAATCTCGCGAACCGAGTGGCCGCGACCTGTTCCCAGGTTGACAGCCTGCGAGGTCCCGCCCGCCAGATATTCCAGGGCCAGCACGTGCGCCTCGGCCAAGTCGCTCACGTGGATGTAATCTCGCACACAGGTGCCGTCGGGTGTGGGGTAGGTGTCCCCGAAAACCTCGAGCGCGGGACGCTGTCCCCGGATGGCTTCAAACGCCGAGGGGATGAGATGGGTTTCCGGACGGTGCATTTCGCCGATGGTTCCGGATTCGTCCGCCCCGGCGGCGTTGAAGTAACGAAGATTCATGTAGCCCAGACCGTAAGCCGGGCCGTAGGCCTCGAGGGCCTGCTCGAAAATCAACTTGGTGACGCCATAGGGATTCACCGGGACGCGCGGCAGGTCTTCAGTCATCGGGACTTTCGACGGGACGCCGTACACCGCGCAACTGGAGGAGAAGATAAATTTGCGGACTTTGGAATCGAGCACCGCATTCAGCAGAGTAATTCCGTCGAGCACGTTGTTCTGAAAGTATTTCCGGGGGTTGACCACCGATTCGCCGACGTAGGCGTGGGCGGCGAAGTGCATGACGGCATCGACCCGGCCCAGGACGGGCGCCAGTTTGGCCGTGTCCGAAATATTGCCTACGATCAACTCGAAGCCCTGGGCGAGTTCGGCGTGGCCAGCACCCAGGTTGTCATAGATGATGGCTTCATAGCCGCGGCGCTTCAGCGCCAGCGCGGCGTGACTGCCGATGTATCCTGCGCCTCCAACGACCAGAACGACCAAGTGTGCGCTCCCTTCCCCTCGTCTTGCCCTGAGCAGGAATGCTGGATTCTAGCAGAGATGAATGTCGAAGAACGGGTTGAAGCGGCTGATGACGAGGTTGGCCGAACCAACGAGAAAATGGGCGCCGACTTTCGACCGGCGCCCACGTTCGGTCAGAAGGAGTAGAGCACATCAAACTGCATGCGCTTGAGGTAGGGCTCCTGCTCTCCCGGGGTAACTCCGGGCGCAAGAATTGCATGCTGCAGGTTGCTGTTCAGAGTGCGGCCGATCCACAAGTTGTAGCTGGCCACGGTATTCGATCGCATCTTCCAGTTGGCGGAGATCCGGTTCTGCAGGAGATTCGAAGGCGCCCGGTTTTCACTTTCAAGGAAGGACGAAATGGCGGAATCCTGTTCCTGACGGTACCAGGCGTAGCCAATCTGTATGTCATTCCTGTTCTTCAGTTGCCCCAGACTGAAATCGACCTGGTAGGCGTGCGATTGCTTGCCCAGATCGGTCAGGACATTTCCCTGCGAGTCCAGCGGGTGGTTGGCGGCATTCAAATTGTTCTCGTATTCCAGCGGCAGGTTGACGGGGAAACGACTCCAGCCGGTCCTGATCTGGTTGTTCAGAATAAAGTCGGCATAGAGGAACCCGGAGAGGAAATGAAGTTTGCCGGCCCCATCCGTGAAGGTGGCGTTGGTAAAGCCTTGAGGACCATAAACGCACGGCGCCGTGGTGGGAAACCCGGAACCGGTGGCGCACCCGGGCCCTTCGCCAGGCGACTGTACGGCGAAGACGGAGGCGCCGAGGATGGCGTCGGGGAATCGCCAGTCGAGAAGACTGAATGACGCGGTTGTGTCCATGAAACCAAAATCCAGCTTGCTCGAAACCTGGCCGCCCACGGCGAAGGAATCATCGCCCTTGGAGGCTTCGCTATAAAGCAGCTGGATGCCCTGGACGGTAAAGTTCTTGATGACCGGGGTTTTCAGATCGAAGAAGAATTTTTCGGTGAAGCCCTCGGGATTCAAGTCCGAGTCGAAAGTCATGGGGGTGCGTTGCCAGGTAAAGCCAAATTTGCCGCCGGTGAGGCTGATCCACTTTGCGGCGAGGGGATGATAGGTCACGTAGGCCCGGTCGATGCCAATGGTCTTGCGGGTAAAGAAATTGGTGAGAGTTTCGTTGGTGCTGTTGGAGTCGCCCAGCGACCCCGAAGTAAGCAGGAAACCACCGGCAAAGTCGTCGTTCAGCTTGCCTTCAAGGCCAAAGCGCAGCCGAAAACGGGCGCGATTGCGGGTCACGCAGGAGGAGCAGTCCTGGAAAAAGTCTTCGCCCCGGACGCGAATGTCGCCCACGAAGCGGAAGCGTCCCAGGGCGTCCTGCAAGGCGTTCAGCTTCTTGCGTTCATCCTTTGACTGCGTGTCCACAAGCGCGAGCGCGGTTTTTGTCTCGGTGACGCTGCTGGAAACCTGATCGGCCTGGCGCTGGGCCTCGGCGGCTGACTGCTGGGCTTGGGCGGCCGTGGCCTGTGCCTGCTCAGCGTTGCCCTGCACTTTTTGCGCGGTGGCGCTGGCCTGTTGGGTCGCGTCGAGGAGTTGCTGCAGCTGGGACTTCAGCTGGTCGAGCTGTTGGCGCTGCTCCTCCGACTGCCTCTGCTGCGCTGCCAGAGCATCTCGCAGCTCCTGCACTTCCTGGGCGGTCACGCGCGCCGAAGCCGAGGGCTTTTCCGCGATTGGTTTGCGGAAACCGGCCTTGGAGCCTGCGCTGGTCTGCGCTGCCGCCCCGCTGATCAACAGAATGAATGTACTGAACCACAAGAACCGTCTCATTGTTTCTCCCTTTGGTTGAGTTTTTCTGCTTGAGCTGTGCCGGACAGAACCTTGGCCGCCGGAACGGCGAAGCCATAACTGCGCAACAAATCCTGGATCGGCGGCGTTTTTACGAACTCCATGAATTGACGAGCAATGTCCTTATGGGGCGAAGACTTCAAGATGACGGCCCCCTGCTCGATGGCGGGATAGTCTTCAGCGGGAATTTCCGCGTACCTTCCCTTGTCTTTCATGGAAGGAGCCAACGCCAGGGAAAGAGCCAGTATCCCGACATCGGCGCTGCCGGAGACAACGAAGGTAGCGGTTTGCGAAATGTTCTCGCCCAGCACGAACTTCGGGGAAACCTGGTCGTAAAGGTCTTCGTGGCGAAGGGCTGCGACCGCCGCACGTCCATAGGGCGCGTGAGCTGGGTTTGCGACCGCGATCTTTTGAATAGCGGGATCGAGCAGGACCCGCAGGCCCTGGCCCAGATCGAGTTTCGATTGGCTGGGCACCCAAACCACGATTTTCCCCGTGGCGTAAGGGTAGAGGGTGCCCGGCTCGGCCAGACCAGCCGCCTCCAGCCGCTTTGGGTAATCAATGTCGGCGGAAAAGAACACGTCAAACGGGGCGCCGTTCTGTAACTGGGCAAAGAAGTTGCCGGAAGAGCCGAAGATCAGCTTCACCTGTTTTCCGGTGGCTTTCTCGAAGCGCTCGCCGACCTCGTGGAAGGCGAACTGAAGGTCGGAAGCGGCGGCAACGGTGATCTCCTGTGCCGCGCAAAACCGTCCACTAAACCCCGACATCAAAATAACTGCCAGAACCAGCCGCTTGAAATTCATGGTTGCAATGCTCCTCCAAAAAGATTCGCTATCCGCATCAGGTAAGCTGGTTTAAATTAGATTGAAGTGACCTGTCAAATCGAATTGAATCAGCTCAATGTGGGGCGAAACGGGGCGGTTTCAACAACAACAGCGGCGGTGGGTCAGGGCTTCCATGTCAGGACCTTTGTACTCGCAGGATCATAACTTCGGTCGATTTGATCAGAGCGGCGGCCAATTGCCCTTTTTGCAGGCGCAGTTCGCGAACCGCGTCCGAGGTAATGACGGAGGTGATCCGCTGTCCGCCAATCGACAAGGTGATCTGCGCCATGATTCCGTCGATCTTGATATCGAGGATGCGCCCGATCAGCTGGTTACGGGCGCTGATTTGCCGGAACTGAGCACGGCGCTGAGGGACGGGCATTCGCTTTTCGGCAAAGTGAAGATGCTTATCCAATTCGCGTTCGGGAATGCGGTGATGTCCGCCCTGGGTCTTGACGGTGCGCAGCTTTCGCGTATGGATCCATCGCTTCAGCGTGGAATAGCTGATGCCGAGCACCTTGGCGGCGTCCCGGGGGCGGATCAGCTTGGCATCATCGTGCAAGAGTGAGTTCCTCCACTGGTTCCGGGGCGCGCTCCATGGTCAAGACCCGAAGTGCACCGTGACGACTCAATCTTCTCTCCGGCGCGGGTTCCCCGGCACCACCATGGGTAACACTCGTGCATCCTCGCCGGCTTTCCTGGCCTGGCGTTTGCCGGTTTTGACAAACTTCGGGTCCACAATATCGGCCAGGGTGGTGTGCTCCAGGATCCTGGCCGCGGCGTTGCGGACCTCCATAAAGACCTTGTAAAGAGCGCGGTGTTCGAGGTCGCTGTTAATCAGACTACGGAGTTGCTCGGCATCGCCGAAAGGGGCCAGCGGGCCGTCAATCAGTCGAATGATCTCGCTGAGGCGAATTTCGGCCGGAGGACGGCGCAGCTGATATCCACCCTTGGCGCCGCGCACACTCTCGACAATGCGGGCATTCTTCAATTCCAGAAGGATGAGCTCCAGAAACTTTTCCGGAAGCACCTCTTCGTAGGCGATATCACGAATGCGGATGGCCCCCTGGTTGTAATGGCGGGCCAGCATCATCATGGCCTGCAGGGCGTAAAGGCCTTTCTGGGAGATTTTCATACCGCACTATGATGACATAAAACCCTATAGGGTTGGTAGGGTTTATTTTGTTTGTCGGAAAAAGCCAGGAGACTCCGCCCGGCGGGACGGGCGAGACGCCCGTCCTCCATACCACCTCGGCTAGCTTATGCGCAGGACCTGGACGGTGATGTTGTCCGGGCCGCCGCGCTTCTTGGCGCTTTCAACCAGGGCATCACAGATTTCAGCGGCGGTTTTCCCGACAACCGTGCTTTGAATCTCGGCTTCGCTGAGCAGGCTCCACAAACCGTCGGTGCAGAGCACGAGCGTGTCCCCGGATTCGAGAGCGACCGGTTGTGGCGGAGAGTCGGGCGTGATGCTGTTACCCGCTCCGAGAGCCGCGGTAAGGATGTGGCGCTGAGGGTGGGATTCGGCCTCCTCGGCGCGGAGCACGCCGTTCTGCACCAGCCGGCTGACATAGGAATGATCGTGGGTAAGACGCGTGATGGAAGGTCCGCGCAGCAGATACAACCGGCTGTCGCCTACATGCGCGAAATAAAGCTGGTGGTCGAGCAGGGCCATGGCAGTGCAGGTGGTTCCCATACCCTGGAGGTCGGGATATTTGACGGCGTATTCCTGGATGCTATGGTGCGCGGTCTGAAAGCCCTGCAGGAGCCAGGCGCGCGGGTCTCCATCGACCGCTCCGGCATAGATCTGTTCGATCACTTCGACCGCAATGCGGCTGGCCTCCTGGCCGCCTTCGTATCCGCCCATGCCATCGGCCACAATGGCCAGGCGGCCCTTCCTCGGGAATTCCGAATCGCTGGACGGCTCCCAGTAGGAATAGCGGTCTTCGTTATTTTCTCGCTGGCAGCCGACATCGCTGAGGCCCGCCAGCTCCACACCGGGCCGAACTTTCATTCCACCCCTTTTACTTCGCAAATACCCAAGCGGATTCTGGATTATACCGGACAGAGCGTGAATCGATAGTGAAGGTTGAGCTGACTATTTTTTCGTCGGAACAGCGACTGAGCCGAGACGCATTCAGATCCTCCCGTGAGACGTGCCTCCGCCGATTTGGGCAGCCGCGGATGCGGGCTTGTCTCCTGAGCATCACGCCGTGCGACCGGGGATTTCCAGCGTGGCCTTCGCTGAATGACACCAGAATTATGAATATGCGCGGGCATTGTCCTACAATGCCTTCGAGCGACACCCACGATCGAGGATCGGGAACAAAGGCACATGGCGACGGCAGCGACGGTGAGTGGACAAGAGGAGCACGAACAGATTGGCAAAGCTGCTGGTCCGTGCGTGATGGTGATTTTCGGAGCGTCGGGAGACCTGACCAAGCGCAAGCTGGTGCCGGCGCTCTATAACCTGGTGAAAGCCAAGCTGCTGCCCAGGAATTTTGCAGTCGTGGGCGTGGCCTTCGACGATTTAAGCCGCGACCAGTTTCGCGACCAGGTGACGGGCTTCCTGCACAGCGACGACCGGGGGACGGAAGCCTGGGAGTGGTTTACCCAGCGGCTCTATTATCAGCGCGGAGAATTTGCCAATCCGGCCACGTACTCAACCCTGGCTGCGCAGCTCGCCGGCGTAGATCGGGAGCACGGGACCCAGGCCAATTATCTGTTCTACCTGGCCACGGCGCCAAAGTTTTTTGCCACCATTGTTCAGCAATTGGGTAAGGCCGGACTGGCCGACCAGAAGGATGGATGCTGGCGGCGGGTCGTGATCGAAAAACCTTTCGGGCACGATCTCGACTCGGCCAAAGCCCTGAACCGCGAAGTCAAGGCGGTGCTCGCGGAAAACCAGATTTATCGCATCGATCACTATCTGGGCAAGGAGACGGTGCAGAACATTATGGTGTTTCGCTTCGACAACGCCATCTTTGAGCCCATCTGGAACCGGCGTTACATCGATCATGTGCAGATCACGAATGCGGAAACTGTTGGTGTCGAACTGCGCGGCGGATACTTTGATACGGCGGGCACACTGCGCGACATGGTTCCCAACCACATCATGCAACTGCTGAGCCTGACCGCGATGGAGCCTCCGGTGTCCTTTCAGGCCGATGCGGTCCGCAACGAGCAGGCCAAGATCCTGCGGGCGGTGCAACCGCTGGATTCGGAAGATGTGCTGCATTCCAGCGTGCGCGGGCAATACGGAGAAGGATTGGTTGGAGGAGAAAGGGTGGCGGCGTACCGCGCCGAGCCCGGCGTCGCTCCGGAATCGAAAACCGAAACCTTTCTGGCCCTGAAGGTGAATATCGACAACTGGAGATGGGCGGGCGTCCCGTTCTATATCCGCACGGGCAAACGGCTGGCGCAGCGTCACACGGAAATCACGATTCAGTTCAAGCGCACTCCCTTCGAGATTTTTCGAAACGCACCGGTCCATAAGCACACCAACCAGCTGGTGATGCAGATACAGCCGGTGGAAGGCATATCGCTGAGCTTCGGGGCCAAGGTTCCCGGGCCGGTGCTGCGGGTGGGAGCGGTGAACATGAGCTTTGAGTACACCAAATATTTTGGCGCGGACGCGTACACCGGCTACGAAGTCCTGATTTATGAGTGCATGATCGGGGACGCAACTCTTTTTCAGCGCGCCGACATGGTGGAAGCGGGCTGGAGTATCGTGGACCCTATCCTGGATGTGTGGCAGGCGCTGCCTCCGCGCAGATTTCCTAACTATCCTTCGGGCACATGGGGCCCGGCGGATTCCGATGAATTGCTGGCCCGCGACGGCCGGCAGTGGAGGAAAATCGAACCATGATTCTTGCAGGCGACATTGGCGGTACCCGCACCCGGCTGGCTGCGTTCGAAACGGAAGGCACCAAGCTGAAGTGTGTGGTCGAAAAGACTTATCCCAGCCAGGAGCGTAATGGTCTGGCGGAAGTGGTCGCTGAGTTTGTCAAGACGGAAGGGATTCCGGTGCACAGCGCGTGTTTTGGCGTGGCCGGCCCGGTACGCGGCGGACGCAGCAAGATTTCGAATCTTCCCTGGACGATTGATTCGCGCGAACTGGCGGCGCAACTCAAGCTGCCTTCCGTAGGGCTGATCAACGATCTGGAAGCTTATGCGTATGGGGTCGATGCCCTGGAGTCAAAGGATTTGGTGACCTTGAGGGCTGGCGCTGAGGACGCCGAGGGAAATCGCGCCGTCATTTCGGCGCGTACCGGCCTGGGTGTGGCCGGCCTCTACTGGGACGGCTTCCGGCATCATCCCTTTGCCTGCGAAGGCGGACATACCGACTTCGCGCCCAGGAATGAACTGGAAGTCGAACTCTTCCGCTACATTTTGCAAAAGTATGGGCACGTGAGCAGCGAGCGCGTTCTCTCCGGCCCGGGAATCAAGAACATTTACGACTTTCTTCGCGACAGCAAGAAGGCTGAGGAACCGGCGTGGCTGAAAGAACAGATGGACAAAACCCACGACGCTCCCGCGTTGATCTCGAAGACGGCCCAGGAAAAGAAAGCTCCGATTTGCGAGCAGACTTTTTCCATTTTTGTCGGCCTGTACGGGGCCAAAACCGGGGACTGCGCCTTGACCTTCATGGCCACAGGAGGGATTTTCATTTGCGGCATTATTGCCGCTAGAAACTTGAGCAAGATGCAGGAGCCCGCCTTCATGGAAGCATTTTTGAGCAAGGGACGCATGCGGAGCTTGCTTGAGGACATGCCGGTGACGGTCGTGCTGAACGACGATTGCGGGATCATGGGCGCGGCGCGTTATACGCTGATCCAGAAGGCGTTTGGGAAGGCAAAGAGCGGGAGCAGTTAGCTAAGCGCTAGTCTACTGTCCCAGAACTATGTGAACTAAGTCAGCCCCGGATTGCATCTAAAATGCAGGAGACTCAGATGCGAACCGGACGTCCCAAGCAACCCTTGATTGTGACCAACGAAGAGCGCCAGCGACTCGAATCGTTAGCCCATCGCACGCGCAGTCAAGCCCTGTTGGCTCGTCGCGCTCGGGTGGTGTTGGGCTGTGCTGAAGGACTGGATAACAAAGCGGTCGCCAAGAAGTTGCGCTGCTCGTTGGGCATGGTTGGCAAGTGGCGGTCGCGCTTCGTGGAGGCGCGCTTGGAAGGGCTATACGACGAACCACGTCCCGGAGCGCCACGCAAGATCAGCGATGATCAGGTCGAAAAGGTAGTGATTCAAACTCTGGAAAGCACGCCTCGCGGCCAAACCCACTGGAGCACGCGCGGTTTAGCCAAAGCGAGCGGACTCAGCCGGATGACAATTAGCCGGATTTGGCATGCCTTCGGATTGCAGCCGCACCGAGCGGACACGTTCAAGCTGTCGCCGGATCCGCAACTGATTGAAAAAGTGCGCGACATCGTGGGTTTGTATATGAACCCGCCCGAGCACGCGGTGGTGTTTTGTGTCGACGAGAAGAGCCAAATCCAGGCGTTAGACCGCACGCAGCCACTGTTGCCGATGCGGCCGGGGCAAGTGGAGCGCGGCACGCATGACTACAAACGCCATGGCACGACTTCGCTGTTTGCCGCGTTGGAATTGAAGACCAGCCGCGTGATTGGCCAACTGCACCGCCGCCACCGCTCGCAGGAATTTCGCCAGTTCCTCGATGTGATCGAGGCGCAAGTGCCCGCCGCACTCGATGTGCATATTATTGTGGACAACTACGGAACCCACAAAACTGCCATCATCCGGAAATGGTTCGCCAAACGTCCACGCTTTCATATCCACTTCACTCCCACCTACGGATCCTGGATCAACCTGGTGGAGCGATGGTTCGCCGAGCTCACCAACAAGCGAATTCGACGGGGCGTGTTCCGCAGCGTAAAAGACCTGCAAGCGGCCATCCGCGAATACATCGACGTGCACAATGAAGATCCCAAGCCCTTCGTTTGGACCAAAACCGCGGACCAAATCCTGGCCAGCATCGCTCGTTACGCGCAGCGCACCACTGCCTCTAACTTATGACACGAACCACTGGGACAGGAGACTAGTTTGCTGTCGCAGAAATACATTGGAATATCAAAAGGTAAGCGGCGCAGGTTGAGTCGGCTGAAACAGCAGGTCCCTCCACTGCGCTCGCTTTCGCTCGCTCCGGTCGGGATGACAATAGAAATTATTCGTATTTGCCGGACAGACACTCGTCGCCAGGTGCTCTCAATCGGAAGCTTGCAGGAGTTGCGAAATGCCATCTAACGGAATTCTTACCCAGAGTGGCCGGTTGTTGAGTTCATATCCAAGTTCGTAGATGGCCTTGTCCAGAAGATGCACGTCCAGCAATAGGGCCAGCTCTTCCCTTCCCTTGGGAATGAAGATTGCGTCGCCGCAAACTTCCAGATAGGTTTTCAGAAAAGTTGCCGACACCCACTTTTGCCAGTACTGGGCCCGCTTTCCGAGGGCTTGCAGGTCTTCCTCCCGCAGCCTTTGATGGCTGCTCTGCTGCAACAATGGCGCGTATGCGGCGTAGTGGAAGGAGCGCAACATGCCGGCAACGTCCTGGAGAGGAGAGCGTTTCCTGCGGCGCTCCGCGAGCGAGCGCGCGGGCTCGCCTTCGAAATCGATGATGATAAAGTCGCTTCCTGTGAACAGGACCTGGCCGAGATGATAGTCACCATGGATGCGAGTGAGCATGGCCGAGCTTTTCAGTTGGGTGAGCAACTCGAAGGCGGCGGCGGGCAATTTCTTCAAGCTGGAGAATTTTGTCCGCCTCCTGCCGGGCCTGGTCAGGCATTCCATCCTTGAGGCGACGCAGCAGGGCGAAATTGGCGGTCAGGAGTTGTGCTGCCGCCCTGGCGAACGCCTGATGATCGGATTCCGAGGATGGCTGGGGAGCGAAATCGGTGTCGTCACGGTCGCCCGCCAGAGCCAGGTGAAGCTCGGCGGTCCGGCGGCCGAGGAGTGCGGCTGAATCGAGATAGGGACCGATTCGCCGCCGGGCCTCATCCGGGACCGGCTGACCACACAGAGCAAGCAGCGGCGCATGAGGGATTTCGCCGGCCCCGAGGCCGCCGGGGTGCGGAGCGCTTCCGTAGTATTCCGCCAGAGCCTGCAGCGTGAACTGCCAGGCATCGCCGCGGTTTGCGACGTATCCTTGCAGTATCCCCAGTGAACTTCCGGCGCCCTTATCGTCCAGGTATTCGAGGTGCCCGGCAAGCGGGGGCACATTTCGAAACGACGATTTCTCCAGCAGGAAGGCGCCGATTTCCAGATCAGGGTTGAGCCCTGGCTCCAGGCGGCGGAACATTTTCAGCATCAGGCATTTGCCATAAACGATGGAGGTGTTGCTCTGCTCCGCCTTCATCAGCGATGGCGGGAGCGGGCCCTGGGCAGGCTGCCAGAGCGATTGCAGCGCGGAGGTGGAAATTGCGCGGACCTGTCCCCTGATTCCGGACCAGGACACACGCTGCGCGATGGCGTCCAATAAATGGGTTAGAAATTGCTGATCGGTGACGGCATCCTTGAGGAGGACCGCTTCGGACAATTTGTGGGGATGGATCCTCAGCGATAAAGCCTCGCCTGCACTCGAGGCTTGAACCAGCGGGACAGCATAGGTTTCCAGGGGACCACTGGCGTAGTTGACCCGGGCAAAAGTCAGATAAGCGTTTGCAGCCGTGATGGGTATGATGTCCGGGATTTCGACGGACTGAATCTGGCGAGCCTTCCCTCCGAACCAGCGTTGCTGCAGCAGAAATTGCGGCAGAACGGAGGGGAGGGAGTTCTGCAAGGCTGCGAGGAAGGAACTTTCCAGCGATGGATTGGTGGGCATGACGAGTTACCTTTGCTGGAGTTGTCGCGTACCTGAGCGGCCTAAGGAGTGGTATAAAACCCTCAGGCAGCGGCGAACGGCGAACCTCAGGCACTAAAGCGCGACAGATTTTCGATACTGGTGGCACGACCGAGGCCGTGCCCTTCCCAAAACCACGAGGACCGAAGCCTCCCGCAAACAAGTCCGCTCACAGTTCCTGACAGACACTAGAGCGGGGAAAGCTCGTCCTCCCGTTCTTTTCCTTGCTTTTTTTCCTGCGAGAAGCGGGCTTCCAGAAATCTTTTGGCCAAGTCCTGGCCGCCAAGGCCAAACGCGATCGCCAGGCCCAGCATGACCGCTCCCAGCACGATGGCGAAGGCAAAGAGCATGGTGGAGTCGGCCAGACCGAGTTCCTCAAAAACCGCGGAGGCGGTGAAGACGGTGATCAGCACGCGGGCCGCGGAGCTCAGCAGGCGGGGCGAAGGCATATCGGTGTTGACCGCCCAGAGCAGCGCCGCGCGGGAAAAAAAGCTGGCTGCCAGCAATCCAATGAAAAGGAAAATCAGGGAGACCAGCAATCGGGGCAGGAAAACGAAGAAGCGGGTCACGTATTCCTGCATGCCCAGGATGCCGAGCGCGCTCACTCCCACCAGAATGAAGCCGAGCCATGCAGTCCAGAAGGCGAAGCGGCTCACCAGTTCCGTGGAAGAGGGTAAGGCGGCCTTGTTGAGCAACTGGGTGGCCCCGGCGCCCTCGGAGAGTTTGTCGAACTTGATGAGGCGCAACAAGCTGCGCAGGATCGCCTTCACCAGGTAGGCAATCATCCAGCCCACGAGGACGACGATCAGCATCACCATCAGTCGCGGCAGGAAGCGGGCGAATTCGCGGACCAGCTCCTGCGTGGCTTGAGTCAATTCATGAACAATCATTTCGCGCATGGTGACCTCACTTTTTTCCGTTCCACAAGTCCAGCAGGGACGGCTTCAAACGTTCGCAAGTCAGGCAGAAATTCTCGATGTTCTGCTCGACCTGCTCTCCTGATGCTTCCCGGTTTTCGACCAGAAAGGTGAATGCCCGGCCGCGGTAAAGCGGGGCCAGCGCCTGGACGATGTGGTCGCGGCTGATGACAGCCTTGTGATACGACGCGGCGAATTCGTAGATGGTGACGGCCCAGAGCTCGTCTCCATAAGCAAAGTCGTCTTCCTCGAGAGTGGCGATCCTTTGCAGCTCGGCCAGCGTGGGCGGGGAAAGAATCGACTTGAGCACGGGCTCCAGTTCAGCCACTCCGGAGCGGAACATGTCCAGCAGCCGCTTGCGATTTACGCGCAGCGGCTCCAAAGTCACTTCCTGTTCTCCGCCCAGGGTGGGAACAGGTTGTGAATCATTTTTACCGCTCCACAGCGGGAAGTTGCTTTCGAGCGACCAGAACAGAGCGCCCACCGTCTGGCGCATGGCGTCCACCAGGTCGGCGGAGCGGGTATCCAGACGGGGTTTGACGCCGAGAAAGGATTGCGCCATGCGGAATCCCCCGGTGATGGCGGAAATCGTCAATGCGATTTCGGTACCGGTGTGACCGACTTCGTGGACCCAGATTTCCTGGGTGAGAAAATGACTGGCCAGCGGGCCGGAGAAGCTGAACTCCGAGGCATAAGGCTCGCGCACGCGTTTGCCATAAAAGGCGCGGGTCATGGGATAGACCAGGTTTGTCATCAGCAATCCGTCAAACTTGTGACGGCGGTAGAGCGGGGTCACAAAATCGGCATTCCCCTGGTACACCGGGCGCAGCAGGCGCTCGATCCACTCCGGCTCGATGGTGGTGGATTCGGGAGAGACGACGGCGCAAGCCGAAACGCGCAGCAGTTCCGCCGACGCCAGAATGGTGCGCAGGGCGGTGCCAGTGGCGGGACCTCCCGCATATTCCGCGCTGATGCTGTGCAAGGTGCGTAAGGCGTTCAGGTCGGTGGAGTGCTGCATATCGTTGATCGAAGCTCCGCGGACCAGATTCGGGGTCTGGTCCCGCGAGCCGCCATCGGCATTCACAATGACCGCGCGTTCCCGGGGAAAATACTTCAGCAGGCCGGCGCGGATGGTTTGCACCACCTGACCGACGGTGGCGGCATTGTTGTAGGTGGGCACTCCTACAAGCACGTCAGCCTCACCGACATCGATCAACTGGCGAAGAAACTCATCCGTCAGAATGCTTTCCTCGGCCAACTCGCGCCTCCGTTAGAATTCCTGCCTGACGATCTTCAGATCTTGCGCAGACGGAACCAGTAAAACTGGTATGGGCCCAGGGTCAGCAGATAAGGCAACTCCCCGACCCGGGGAAAAATGTTTCGGCCAGACATCTCGATCAGGATATTCCCTTTGAACTGGCGCAGATCGAGTTCCACCGCCTGGGCGGTGCTGGAAAGATTGTTGACTACCAGGATGGACTCTTTGTCCAATTGTCGCACGTAGGCCAGAATTCGGTGGTTTGCGGGATAGAGAAACTCGATCGAGCCCCGGCCAAATACCGGTGTGGACTTTCGTATTTTAATGATGCGTTTCATCCAGGAGAGGAGCGAGTGGTCAAAACGCTTCTGGGACTGAACGTTCACCGCCTGATAGCCATAGACCGGATTGAGCATGAGGGGCGAGTAAAGGCTTTCCGGATCCGCCGAGGAAAAACCGCCGTTCCAGCCGCCTTCCCACTGCATGGGAGTGCGGACGCCGTTGCGGTCGCCCAGATAGATGTTGTCGCCCATGCCGATCTCGTCGCCGTAATAAATGATAGGAGTGCCGGGCAGCGACAGCAGCAGGCCATTCATCAACTCAATGCGGCGGCGATCATTGTCCAGCAGGGGCGCGAGCCGGCGGCGGATGCCGACGTTGATCCGCATGTGTTTGTCGCGGGCATACTGGTCGTACATGTAATCGCGCTCCACGTCGGTGACCATTTCCAGAGTCAGTTCGTCGTGGTTGCGCAGGAACAGGCACCACTGGCAGGGCCCGGGAATCTGCGGGGTCTGCTTGAGAATTTCGGTGATGGGCTTACGGTCCTCCAGCTTCAGGCCCATGAACATCCTGGGCATCAGCGGGAAGTGAAATGCCATGTGAAACTCGTCGCCCTCGCCGAAGTAGGCGCGCAAGTCAGCCGGCCACTGGTTGGCCTCGGCCAGCAGCATCTTGCCGGGATAGTGGAGGTCAAGTTTGGCGCGTAATTCTTTCATGACCGCGTGGGTTTCGGGCAGGTTCTCGCACGAAGTGCCTTCGCGTTCGACCAGGTAGGGGACCGCATCCAGCCGGAAGCCGTCCACTCCCAGTTCCACCCAGAACTTCATCACGTTCCACATTTCCTCGCGGACAGCCGGGTTGTCATAGTTGAGATCGGGCTGATGACTGAAGAAGCGGTGCCAGTAATATTCCTTGGACACCGGATCCCAGGCCCAGTTCGAGAGTTCCGTATCCACGAAAATGATACGAACGCCCTGATACTTGGCGTCCGTATCGCTCCATACGTACCAGTCCCTTTTGGGATTGTCCCTGGATTTCCGCGACTCCTGGAACCAGGGATGCTGATCGGAAGTGTGGTTCAGGACCAGTTCGACGATGACACGGATGCTGCGCTCGTGGGCGGCCTGAAGAAAAGCTTTGAAATCGTCCAGATTGCCGTAACTGGAGTGGACGGACCTGTATTCCGCGATGTCATAGCCGTCGTCGCGCAGGGGCGAGGGAAAGAACGGCATCAGCCAGATGGCGTTGACGCCCAATTCCTGCAGGTAATCGAGCTTCTGCGCCAGACCCCGGAAATCGCCGATGCCGTCTGCATTGGTGTCGAAAAATGTGCGCACGTGGACCTGGTAGATGATCGCGTCTTTGTACCAGAGCGGGTCCTGAGACATGGGCAAGGCGATTCTCTCCTGCGCTTCAATGCCAGTTAAACAAAATAATCGACGCCGTTTTCGGTGCGCACACGCCGCCTGATGCAAAAGATATGGGCGGGCAGGCGCTGCGGATTGAGTTCGACATAATTACGCGGGCCGCGCCACACATATTTGGCGTCGGTCAGCAGATCATGCATCTGATAAGGCTGGCCCGGGTCGAGATGAAAGGCGTCCAGGGGTAAATCGACCATGCCGGCCTGCATGTGGTAGGGATCCAGGTTGACGACAGCGACGATGATGTTCAGCAGGTCTTCACTCGTCTTGCTGTAAGCGATGATCTGGGGGTTGTCCAAGGGGTGAAAACGCAGACTCAAGTCGCGGTGCAGGGCCGGGTTTTCGCGGCGAATCTGGTTCACCCTGGTAATCAGTTCCGCCAGGCTTGACGGGTCGTCCAGATTCCAGTGGCGGACCTGGTACTTTTCCGAGTCGAGGTACTCTTCGCTCCCCTCACGCACCGGGAGGTGCTCGCCCAGCTCAAAAGCGGGCCCGTAAATTCCATAGTTGGCGCCGAGAGTCGCAGCCAGCACCAGGCGAGCCATGAAGGCCGGACGTCCGCCCTGCTGCAGAAACTCGGTAAGGATGTCGGGAGTATTGGGCCACAGGTTGGGGCGGAAATACTCGCGAACACTGGTCTGCGTGAGTTCCGTAAAGTATTCCGTAAGCTCCTGCCGGGCATTGCGCCAGGAGAAATAAGTGTAAGACTGGGTGAACCCGAGCTTGGCCAATTCATACATTACCTTGGGACGAGTAAAAGCTTCCGCGAGAAACAGGACATCGGGATACCGGTTCTTGATGTCGGTGATCATCCATTCCCAGAAATCGAAGGGCTTGGTGTGCGGGTTATCGACACGGAAAATGCGGACGCCCTGACCGATCCAGAAGAGCACCACGCTTTCCAGTTCTTCCCACAGCTCCTGGCTTTTACCGGTCTCAAAATCGATGGGGTAAATGTCCTGATATTTCTTGGGAGGATTTTCAGCGTATTGCACGGTGCCATCGGGACGCATCCGAAACCATTCCTGGTGCGCCTGTACGTAAGGATGGTCCGGCGCGCATTGATAGGCCAGGTCGAGAGCGACTTCCAGGCCCAACTGCCTGGCCCGCGACAGCAGCTCTTTGAAATCCTGGAGCGTCCCTAACCGCGGATCGATCGCCTTGTGACCGCCTTCCCTGGCCCCGATGGCCCATGGGCTGCCTACATCTTCGGGCAGGGCCTTCTCGGCGTTGTTTTTTCCCTTGCGATTCACCCGGCCGATGGGGTGAATCGGAGGGAGGTAGAGAACGTCGAAGCCCATGCCGGCAACGTAGTCGAGCCGGTTGGTGCAGTCGCGCAGAGTTCCGTGGCGCCCAGGTTGAGGGGAGGATGAACGCGGGAACATCTCATACCAGGAGCTGAAACGGGCCCGGTCGCGATCGACCACCACCGCCAGTTCCCTGCCATAGGTAGTGGCGCGGCGGCGGTCCGCGTGCCGGAGCATCAGAGCTTTCAACTCCGGGCTCGATGATTTTTCCACGGCAGCGGGAATGTTCCCCGCGGACAACTTGCGTAGCTCGGCCGCGGCCGCGGCGAGCGCAATCTGGTCTTTTCCCGCAGCCCGGGCGGCGGTTGCTTCGATCAGTTGAACTCCAGTCAGGATGTCCACGGATATGTCTTGCGCGGCTTCGAACTTTTTTGCCAAGTCGCGGCTCCAGGACTGGAAGCGGTCAGTCCAGGCTTGCAGGGTATAAAGATGACGGCCCTCAGTCGTCACACTGAACTCTCCCTGCCAAAGATCATTGGGCTGTGGCTCCATGGGAAGTTCTTCCCAATCCGGATGGGCGGCGGGTTTGTGGCGCAAAACAGCGTGCAGGATTTCGTGTCCATCGGTGAAGATGTCGGCGGTCACTTTTACGCGATCGCCCACGATGCGCTTGATGGGAAAGCGGCCGCAATCGACCTGCGGCTGGACATTTTCGATGACCACGCGGCGAGGAAAGGCCGGTTTGATGACGTTGCTGCCTTCAGCCGTCATTCGCGTTTACCGACCTCCTTGAATAGAGTTGCGGGGCCAGCCGTTCAGAGACAGGTGAGGACATCCAGAACCCGTCGGAGTGAGAAAACAAAGACTTTTGGGCCCATTTCTAAAATCTATCACATGCCATGCCGGAGTGCGCCGGGCCTTCGCTACTCCATGGAACAGGGTGAGCCAGATGAGATACCCATCGGCGAGAATGTCGAGGCTCGATATTTCCCTCGGCATCAACCCAGGCATCAACCAACAAAGATGGCGGCGGTAAATCCCGCCAGTGACAGCCGGGCCGGCGAATCCGGGGCGAGATGGTCGACCGGAGTGGGATCGCGACTGCCTCCGTACACCGCGTCACCGGTCCACAATGCCAGCCTCCAGGAGTGGGCGCCGACTGCGGCTGGAATGCTCTGCGCTTCGGAGGAAAAATTAAAAAACAGAAGGGCCTCGCTGCCCGAAGGATCGGATCGCTTCATCACCAGCCACTTGGCCTGCTCATCAAACTTGATCTCGGTGAGGTCCTTACGGCAGTTGGCCAGAGAGGGATGCTGCTTGCGCAAGGAGATCAGATCGCGGTAGAGACACAGAATTTCCCGGTGCGGAGAAATTGCGGTCTTCGACCAGTCCAATTTGCAGCGCTCGAAGGTGTCCGGGGACTGGGGATCGGCGAACTCGCTGGCGGAGTAGTGTGTCCCCAGTTCCTTTTTTCGTCCTTCAGTAACCGCGGCGGCCAGGCCGGGATCGTCGAAACTGGTGAAGTAGAGAAAGGGCGCCGTCTCTCCGTACTCCTCTCCCATGAACAGCAGCGGCAGAAAGGGCGAGCACAAGGTAAGCACCGCCGCCAGCTTCTGTTCTCCGACGGAAACCAGGGTTGAGAGGCGTTTGCCGCGGCTGGTGTTGGCGATCTGATCGTGGTTCTGAATGAAGGCCACGAATTGCTCACCCGGCCGGTCCTTCGAGGAGCTGCCGAAGTGGCGGCCGCGATAGCGGGAATATTTCCAGTCGAAAACAAAACCGTTCGTGACGGATTTCGAGAGATCGGCGATGGCGCCAAAATCCATCAGGAAGCCTTCCCTCTGGCCGGTGAGCAGAGCATAAAGCGCGTGGTGAAAATCGTCGTGCCACTGCGCATCGAGCGCGTACCCTCCGGCTGACCGGGGATTGAGAATGCGGACATCTTCGAGATCGCTCTCGGCAATCAGCCAGGCCTGACGCTGGAGGCAGCGCGCCTGGTCCTGGAATGCCCTCGACAGTTCGTCGAGAATGTGGCGAGCGCCGAAGTCGTAGATGCCGTGGACGGCGTCCAGGCGAAGCGCGTCCACATGGTATTCCGTGAGCCAGTACAGGGCGTTGTCGATGATGAAGCGGCGGACGCCGTCGCTCTCCGGCCCGTCATCGTTGATGGCCTTTCCCCACGGCGTGTGATGAGCATCGGTGAAGCAGGGAGCAAACTCGGGAAGGTAATTCCCTTCCGGACCGAGGTGGTTGTAAACCACGTCCAGCACGACTGCCAGCCCGTGCTGGTGGCAGGCATCCACAAGCTTCTTGAGACCGGTGGGACCACCGTAAGAAGACTGGGGCGCGTAGAGGCTGGCGCCGTCGTATCCCCAATTCCGCGTTCCCGGAACCTCTGCGACCGGCATGATTTCAATCGCGGTGATGCCGAGATCGCGCAGGTAGGGGAGGCGCGGAATCACGCTTTCAAAGGTCCCTTCGCGGGTAAAGGTGCCGGTGTGAAGTTCGTAGATGATGAAATCTTTCAGAGGGATTCCAGACCAACTCTGGTCGGACCAGCGGAACGCTGCGGGATCGACAATTCGGGAAGGGCCGTGCACGCCGCCCGGCTGCCAGCGCGAAACCGGGTCAGGACGTTCGCGCTCGCCCTCGAGCAGGTAGATATAATCCGCGCCCTCGCTGACCTGCGAAACTGTTGCCGTAAATTCCGAGCCGGACGACTGCTTCATAGGAATCGTACGCGGGTGTTCTCCTGCGGTTTCTCCCATGATGCGAACTGACAGGTTCGTCAGCTTCGGCGCCCATACCCGGAACTCAGCACTGTTGCCTTCACGCACCGAGGCGCCGAAGCGAAGCTCCCATGGTTTGTGAGTTGACCTATCCGACATCCGAAGGGCCCTCGACCTTGTCCTCAACATGCACCAGCATGGCAATCGGCAGGTGCGCAAAGGCGGTAGCGACCGAAAGAGCGAAGTCCCCATCACGCGGGACCGAAGCCACGCTTTTACCGGTGAATACGTCGCGATACTGGCCCGCAGGAAGCTGCTTGCGCAGGACGACTTCCGTATCTCCCCAGATTTCAGCACCGATGGGAAGGCGGGCATCCGCCTCAAGTTGAGCGAAGAACCTTCCGGCCAGCACCAGGACCGTGGTTCCACGGAAGGAACGGGCGAAGGCAACCAGGTGCCGGTTTTTTTCTCCCACTGCACGCAAGGGCAGGTAGCCTCCCTGGGCGAAAAGGGAGCGTTGCTCGCGGCGAAAGCGCAGGGCGCAGCGGGTTACGTAAAGCTTCAGGCTGCCATCCACAGGGTTGGCCAGCAAGCGATCGACCAGCGCGGCAGGGCCCCCGGACTCAGCGGAATGAAGCTGCGCCAGCAGCGCCTGCAGATGGTCGTAATCCACCAGGCGGCGATTGTCGGGGTCCGCCAGGCTGAAGTTCCACACTTCCGTTCCCTGGTAGAAATCGGGCAGACCGGGAGCCGTTATCTTCAGCAGGGTCTGCGAAAGCGAATTGAACATTCCCGCTCTCGCGATCCGGGCCTGGAAGGGGGCAAACTGGTCGAGGAAAGGCTTGCCGGCAGAGCTATCCAGGATGCTGTCAAGAAAGCTGCGGACCGCGGCTTCGTATTCGGCATTTGGATTGATCCAGCTGGTGTTGACTTTGGCTTCGCGCAGGGCTTTTTCCATGTAGGTTTGGATCCTGGCGAGAAAGTCCGCACGTGCCGCGCTGTCCATGGAGGCCAGGGGCCATGCGCCCAGGAGAGTCTGATACAGGAAATACTCCTCGTTCGCGCTGGGCACGTTCTCGCCGGACACCTGGATTTTCTTTTCCTCGTTCAACCGCCGCCAGGTGCTGATGGCCCGGTACCACTCCGCCGGAATTTCCGAAAGCACATTGATTCGCGCCCGCACGTCTTCGCTGCGCTTGGTGTCGTGAGTAGAGCTGGCCAGCATGGCATTTCGCCAGGACTGGCGGCGGGCCAGGTTCTTCGCATGGAAGTGAGCCAGGGCAACCCCGAAGCGGTCCGGCGATCCGCCAACCTCGTTGAGCGAAAGCAGGGGACAGTAACGATAAAACGCCGTGTCCTCCAGGCCCTTGGCCATCACCGGGCCGGTGAGCTGCTGGAAGCGCATCACGAACAGGCGGCGCTCGGCACGATCAGGGTCGCTGATGCTGTCCGGATCGTTGAGCAGGAGCAAGTCCTGTATGAAATCGAAGACCGACCCACTGGTCGCCGGGTTACGACGCTTCGCGCTCTTGATGGCATTGCGGATATAGCGCTCATCCTGCTCGTCGGGATGCTGGGTGTCGCTGCGAATATAGGTGCGGTACACGGGGAAACAGGCGATGACTTCGCGCAGTGCGTCGCGCAAACTCTCCAGAGTGAAGTCACGAGAGCGGCGATGCTGCTCGGAAATGCGATCCAGGCGGCGCGAAAGCACGTTAAGTTCGCTGGACATCGAAACCTGCATGACCAGCCGCTTGCTCTCGTAAATCAGGTCGGAGTAACTCTGCGACCACCCGGTAAACTTACGGTACAGCCGCTGGAAGAAATTTGCCTTGGAAGCGTCCACGAAAAGGCCGTTGAGCAGGTTGAGAAAGCCGTAGCCGGTGGTGCCCT